>QFOD01000013.1 GCA_003241055.1 Roseateles depolymerans | reverse complement strand
AGGTGATTGCGCAGACGCGCTTCAAGTCGGCAGCGGAATTGGACGCGACGCTGACGCAGTACGTGCAGACCTACAACTCGCGCATCCCGCAGCGAGCGCTGGATCACCGATCGCCCCTACAAGCCATGCAGGCCTGGCAAAGCTCGCACCCCGATCTGTTCACGAAACGCTTGAACGATCACCCGGGGCTGGACACTTAGGTTCGGTCACGCCTTCCTGGCGCAACCACTGCCGCACGGTGTTCCGGGACAACCCGGTGCGACGACTCACCTCGCGGATGGACAGTCCATCTCGCAGGTGCATCCTTCTGATCTTGGCCAACATGCCCACGCTGATCACTCCTGCTTCCCCTGCTCATCCGTTGAGCAGGTCAGTGTGTTTTGCGTGGGTCAGTTTTGCGCGAGCATCACCCGGCTAAGTGGGTCAGTTCACCGCGAGCGTCAACACCCGTGCTCCAAGACGTGCCAAGAAGCGTGTGCAAGAACTTTGGCATGCTCGAAGGCCAGTCGCACTAAGTCGTGCACCGCCCCGTTGAATGTCGTGGCGCGGGACCCGCCAAGTCCTTGATCCACAATCCGCATCTGTGCACTTACTTTGGCGCCCTACGTGTAGAGCGCCCCATAACGTGCGAAACGAAGACCCATAAGTTGCGAAACCTATGGGTCTTTTTCTATGAATCGCCCGGTCCTACGGCGCCCCAATCGAGAGGCTGAAGACTACCTTCCAGCCCCGACATTCAAACTCTGACCGCGTTGCATGCGGTACAAACTGCATGCGCCACTGCAGTTTTAGATGAGATTAGTCAGGGAGGGACAGATGTGGGCTTTGACTACGGTCGAAGGACGGACATATTGCGTAGCCAGTACGCATCGTGCGCTTGCACTGATGCATACGTGACATGGAACGACTATCCGAAAAGCAAGCGCTCGAAGTCTGCGTCGTTAGGGGCATCGAACAGTCAGGGGAAAACGGCGGGCTATGGACGGGGATCGACGCCAAGGAGGCGACTCGGGTAGCCCTGGACCTTACGGGACGCGACGCAGGCTTCAGCACGATGCTTTCGCGCCGCGCGGAATGGGCGATCAGTCATATCGCCAAGCGTACGCCCGACAAAGCCATTCGCCTGAAGGAGCCAACGTTGCCTGCCGTTGCGGCGTGGATCCTTTGCGCCATCGCATTTTTCGTTGGATACATGACGGACTACCTTGCGTCAAAGCAGCAGGTGGACGTCGTCGAATACAGGCTCCTCGGTCTGATCGTCTGGAATGTAGCCATCTTCTTGGGGGTGTTCTTCAATTTCGCGCTCAAGGTCTTGCCTGGCGATCGCAAGCCACCTGGCCTGATCAGCGAAGCGATTGCGAAGCTCCGCTTCAAGTCCGCGCTGGGATTCAGCAACATGCGCAGGCACCCGTGGATGACCGCCTGCCAAGACCGCTGGATTCAGTTGTCGCATGCGTTGACCATTACTCGCACGAATATCACTTTCCACGCCGCAGCAATTTGCTTTGCTATTGGTGTCGTTGCTTCGCTCTATTTGCGCGGTCTGCCAACGCAGTACATACCCGGAGTCGCCGGCAGCACTTGGCTCGACATCAAGCACATCCAGAAGATCTTCAACTTCATCGTGACACCAGGCGCGGAGCTGTTTGGGCTGGAAATTCCAGACGTTCAGGTCGTCGCGAATATGCAGGCCTCGGGCGACAACCTGGGCCTCGCCCGCGCGCTTTTCCATTTGCATGCTGCCTCCCTGATCGTGTGGGTGCTGATACCCAGGGCATTTCTGATCATCGTCAATGCAGTAGATCGGTGGCGGTTGAGGCGGGCGTTTCCTCTGCCGCTCAATGCCGCTTATTTCACAGCGCTTAGGTCCGCTTGGCGCGGGCAGAAAATTGCCGTCGCAATCGTGCCCTTTAGGTACGACATGACGCCGCAGGTGAAATCCAATCTCCAAAGAATGCTGGAGCGAATCTATGGCATGTCGGTAGAGATCGAGATTCACCAGTCAGTTCTAATGGGAGATGACCCGAACGACTGGAAGCGCGCACTCAACAAGGATGGACATGTTGCCGTCTTTCCAGTCTTCAACGTCGTCGCAACGGCCGAAGCCGATACGCATGGAGTGCTGCTAAAGAAAGTGCGCTCAGCGGTCGAACCAGAAACACCGGTGGTTCCCATTGTCGATACAACAGCCTTTCCGGCTGTAGACGACAAGCGACTTCGTTCGCGACAACTGCAATGGCGACAGATTCTGGATAGAGTGCGCGCCGAGCCACTCTTTCTAGATCTCGGCCGCGCCGACGATGCGGACTTGTCAAACTTCCAACGCAGGCTGAACCGTGATGAATGAACCCGGCAAGCCGAACCCAAGTGCTTCGGCAACGAACATTCATATCTTCGTTTCTGCGCATACCAATGTGGGTAAGACCGCATTACTGCGCACATTGCTCGGCAGAGACGTAGGCGTCGTCGAGGACGCTCCGGATATAACGACCATCACGACATCGCACGAACTTGTGGTCGGTTCCGACGGTGGTGCCCTGCTTATATGGGATTCACCCGGGTTTGGCGACAGCTTTCGCTTGGCCAAGAGATTCCGTCTGCGCCATCGCTGGTTGGCTTGGATGGTGCGCGAAATGTGGGATCGGTACCGCAATCCATCTCTTTGGCGTTCTCAGCGGCTCGCGCTTGATTTGCGAGCGCGCGCCGATGTCGTGTTGTATCCCGTCAGCCTGCTGGAGCGCCCAATCGACGCCGTCTATGTTGCCCCTGAGCTCGAAGTGCTTGGCTGGGCTGGCAAGCCTGTGCTCGTGATCCTGAACCAAGGCGGCGCGTTGCTCAATAACGGTGACGCCGCCATACGGGTTGCAGAATGGCGAACCGCGTTGGCAACTCATCCAGTCGTACAGTCAGTCATTGATCTTGATGCATTCACACGGTGCTGGCTTCAAGAACTGATGCTTTTCGAGGAAATTGGTCGACTGCTGCCCAATGCGTCGCGTCCTCGCTATCAGCAGTTGGCTGACGGTTTGGCGCTAGCGTATGTGGATCGCTTTGATGCATCAGTCGCCGCCATTGCTGACTATTTGATGCAGGTCGCTGCGGATGGGGTGGATTTGGACACCCGATGGTTTAGCGGTGTGACCGATGCCGTTGAGCTGATTCGCGACAAACTCCCCTGGGGCAAGTCCAATGAGCGACGCCCCGCTGAACTCGCCATGGAGGCCCTGGCGCAACGGTTTGCGGAGTGCACCAAGGATTTGGCGAATCAATTAGTGGCCGTCAATCGCCTCGACGGCGTGAGTTCGGCGGAAGTTCTCCAAGTCGCTACCGAGCAACTATGCGTGAATGGTCCGTTGAGTAAATCGACGTCTTCGCTGGTTGGCGGCGTCGTTTCAGGCGTTTTGACCGGTTTGACTGCGGATTTGATGGCCGGCGGACTAACGCTTGGAACGGGCGCGCTGGTTGGCGGGGTGCTGGGTGCCTTAGGCGGTGCTGCAATTGCCGAGGGATACAACGTGCTTAGAAGCAAGGGCAAGAAGGTAATCCGTTGGAGTCCTAGATCAGTAGTCGAGGCGCTGGACAATTCTGTCCTGCTCTACTTGAGCGTCGCCCATTTCGGTCGAGGGCAAGGCACGTGGCGAAAGAAGGCAGTTCCAACGCAATGGTCGGCCGTGGTTGACCAAGTACTGAAGGGCTATCAGGATCGATTGGACCAGATGTGGGGAGCTAGAGACCTGCAGGCCAATGTATCGCGAGTGCGGGCGGAACATACCTTGTTAGTGGGCAATGTCCTGCGCGATGTTCTGATTTGCCTCTATCCCAAAGAGAGCGGCGCCCTGTCGGCAAAGAAGCCGGTGTGGGAGCAGAAATGATGATCACGACCCGGATCGGCGCGACAGTTGGCGCTGCACGCAGATACCTTAGTACGGTCATTGTGGTCGGGTTGCTGGTTTCTAATGTTTTGACGGTAGTCAGTGACTCCATCCACGGCGCAGCGTTTCGGGCGATCTCATCCATAGGGTCGATCATTGGCGATGCTGCACTTGAGCGCCTGCTCGCCAATAGTCCGACTCGGTCTACCGAGCGGAAGGTCATGAGAGAAACCGGACGGATTCGAGCCGCGCTCGCCGATACCGAAGCCAAGCGTCAGGCGGCTGAAACGAGCCTGAAGAAGCTCAGCAGCGAACACTCGGTCCTCCAAAAGCAGACGGCCAAGCGAGCCGAAGCACTCAAGCGATTCTCGGTCAACACGCTGACACGCGTGGCCAAGAACAAAACCGTTGAGCTGGTCTCCTTGCCGGAGAGAGCTTTGCCTTACGCCGGTGTCGCGGTACTTGTGGGTGTGACGGCCTATGAGCTCAAGAGCGACTGCGAATTGCTGAAGGATCTGAATGAATTGTCGGCCGCACATGAAGTAGCCGATGTCGATACTTCAGCTGTTTGTGGCCTACAGGTGCCGAGCGCGCAAGCGGTTTGGACCAAGGCCATTTCGGGAGCAAGTGCCTCAACAAAGGATCTGTATTCACAGTTAAGCCAGCACCTACCGAGCTTCACGAAAAAGCTGGAAGCACCGCGCTGAAAATTCGACTTCGGTCTGACGCGTGTCTTGCCTGAGCCGGCAACCTAGTTGCATGCAAGATCAATGGCGGACTGTCGTGTGGCTCCAGGTTGCGATTGATTAATCTGTTTGCGTCGATGTGATTCGCATCAGTACACTGGATATGAGGTATCAATCTGAGGCTTATCTCCGCGTCGGATCGCCGGAATGGTGACGATTTCTTCCGGTTTAGGTCAATGGCGACGCCGATTGCATACGCCACGGTGACGCGGATTGCCTCCGTTGACCCGACTCTTGAGATCAAAGTGGTGGGACATCGCATTGTTCGACCAACACCGTTGCTTCAGGCGAAACGTCGAACAGCCGCATACGACCGACTCCTCGAAGAGCCGGTGAATCGCGCGGTCTGAACAGGGAGGAAAACATGGCTCGACGGCGCAAAAGCAGCCCTGCCGAGGACCTCATGGCGCTAGTAGCTCTGCTGCCTTGGTGGGCAGGCGCGCTGATGGCGCTCGCCTCATATCTGCTGCTCCACACGCTGGCCGAACAGGCCATCCAGCCGGCGACTCAATCAAGCCAAATCGGCAGCATGGTCACGCAGACCATCGGGCGAACGCTCGCGTTCTACGGCCAATATCTACTGCCGCTGCTGTGCCTAGTAGGCGCCGCCGCATCGGCATTCAAACGGCACAGCCGAAAGCAACTGCTCAAGCGCACCACATCCAATCCAGCGGCGGATGCGTTCAACCAAATGAACTGGCAACAGTTCGAACGGTTGGTGGGCGAAGGCTTCAGAAGGCAGGGTTTCCAGGTCAAGGAAACTGGCCAGGCCGGCCCGGATGGTGGTGTGGATCTCGAATTGCGTCGTGGCGGCGAGCTGCAGCTTGTGCAATGCAAGCAATGGCGCGCTCAGCGCGTGGGCGTCGATGTCGTCAGGGAGCTGTACGGCGCCATGGCAGCACGTGGAGCGGCCGGTGGCTTCGTCGTCACCTCGGGCCACTTCACCGAAGACGCCAACCACTTCGCGACGGGCCGGAATGTCCAGCTAATCGACGGCGCCCAGCTGCGAGCACTGCTGGCATCCTCCGACGATCCCGCCGGGCAGCCGCCTGCTCAAACGAGCTCAAAGAGCGCCCCGCCAGACTGCCCCACCTGCGGCAAACAGATGGCTCTGCGTACCGCCAAGCGAGGGCCCCTGGCCGGCTGCAGCTTCTGGGGCTGCACGGCATACCCCAGGTGCCACGGAACCCGGGATATTCACGTCAGCTAGGCGGTCGCGACACGCCATCCAGCAGCCCGCGCGATCGGCGTAGTACACCAGACACAGTCCACCTGAGCTGGACTGCCGGCCGCGCGGCCCACCAATGCATAGGATCCGTCCAGCGATCAGCCGATTGAAGACACCCGGCCGATTTCCCGCATTGCCATTGACGGAACCCCCACCCCGTTCTCGCGGTAAGGTATCGCCCTGAACACCGGAACCACTCCATGCAACACCACATCCTCGCCACCGAAGACAAGTCCCCCAAGAAGGACGCCACGCCCGACAAGCAGGAAGAGCAGCTGCTGTTCAAGAGCCGCTTCGTGATGCTGTTTGGCGAGATCGACGACAAGATGGCGCTGGCCACCTGCCGCCGCCTGCTGGCGCTGTCGCAGGAGTCCGACGCGCCCATCACGCTGCTGATCTCCAGCCCCGGCGGCCATGTGGAGAGCGGCGACGCCATCCACGACATGATCCGCTTCGTGCGCGCGCCGGTCACGACCGTGGGCACGGGCTGGGTGGCCAGCGCGGGCACGCACATCTACCTGGCCGCACCCAAGGAGCGCCGCCTGGCGCTGCCCAACACGCGCTTCATGATCCACCAGCCGGCCGGCGGCGCCGGCGGCCAGGCCAGCGACATCGCGATCCAGGCCAAGGAGATCATCCGCACCCGCGAACGCATTGCCGGCGTGATCGCCCGCGAGACCGGCCAGCCGCTGGAGCGCGTGCGCGCCGACATCGAGCGCGACTTCTGGATGAGCGCGCAGGAGGCCATCGACTACGGCCTGGTGTCGCGCGTGGTCGAGCGCCAGAGCGACCTGGGCTGATGCCCGCGGCGCGAGAGGCGCGCTGAGCCATGCAGCTCAGCGCGAACGGCGTGCGGCTGGAGGTCGAGGTCGCAGGCCCGGCCCACGGCGAGCCGCTGCTGATGATTATGGGCCTGGGCATGCAGCTGATCGGCTGGCCCGAGGGGCTGGTGGATCAGCTGGCGGCACGCGGCTTTCGCGTGATCCGCTTCGACAACCGCGACATCGGCCTGTCGCAGCCCTTTGACGACCTGGGCCTGCCCAACATCGTGATGGCGGCGCTGCTGCACACGCTGCACCTGCCGCTGGCCGCGCCCTACCAGCTGGCCGACCTGGCCCGCGACGCGGTGGGCGTGCTGGACGCGCTGGGCATAGCGCGCGCCCATGTGTGCGGCGCCTCGATGGGCGGCATGGTGGCCCAGCATCTGGGCTTCTCGCACGGCGAGCGGCTCAAGAGCCTCACGCTGATGATGACCAGCAGCGGCGACCGCCGGCTGCCGCGCGAGAGCCTGCGGGTGCGGCGCGCGCTGCTGTCGCAGCCGCGCCCCTCGTTCACGCCGGCCGAGCGCGAGGCCGCGGTGGTGGAGCACGTAGCGGGCCTGTACCGGCTGATCGGCAGCCCGGCCTACCCGGCCGAAGCGGCGGAGCTGCATGAGCGCGTCGCGCGGGCCGTGCGGCGCAGCGACCGGCCCCAGGCGGTGGCGCGGCAGCTGGTGGCCATTGCGGCAGACCAGCACCGCGCAGCGCGGCTGGCGCGCATCGCCGTGCCCACGCGCATCCAGCATGGCGAGGCGGATGCGCTGATTCCGGTGGCCGCCGCGCACGACCTGGCACAGCGCATTCCCGACGCGCAGCTGGAGATCATTCCCGGCTGGGGGCACGACCTGCCCCCGCCGCTGTGGCCGCAGCTGGCCGACGGCATCGCCGCCAACGCCGCGCGGGCCTGAAGCCCTGCCGAGCCCGGCCGGGCTCAGGCGCTGGCGACGGACTCGTAGGTGCTGATCGCCGTGTCGGCTTCCTTGGTGCGCGCCTGCCCGCTGGCCTCGGCACGCTGCTCGGCGATCTTGGCGTCGTAGGCCTGCTGCTCTTCCGTCGAGACCTTGCCGTCCTCGTTGGTGTCGGCCGGCTCGTAGGTGCTGGAGGTGGAGGACGTGCTGCTGCTCGAGCCCGAGCTGCTGACGGACGAGGCGCCGCCGCCACCTGTCCCCCCTGCGGCCGGCGCACCGCCGGCCGCACGGGCGCCACCGCCCGCCTGCGCGCCCTGGGCCGGCGCGGCGCCCCCCTGGGCCCCCTGCTTGGGCTCGGCGGCCTTGAACTCGGCCAGGCTCACCTGGTTGTCACCGTCGGTGTCCAGCTGCTTCGCCAGATCCTCGGCCGACGGCGCGCTGCCGGCGGCATCGGCCCGCTTCGCACCCTCGGCGGAGATCTTCACGACGACCGCCTGCAGGTCGTCCGCCGTCAGGTAGCCCTTGCTGCCGGTGTCCAGCTGCTTGAACAGCTGCTCCGAATCCGGGCGGCCGGCCGACTTGGCCGAGACGTTGACGCTGGGGGCGGCGGTGCTGTTGAGGGCAGAGATCATGGGTGACTCCTGGGGCTGACAGCTGTTTTTCGGCCGCCAGCCCACCGCCTGGAGCTTCTTTACGTGGGCTTCACATCACGAAGCCGCGGCGCTCACTGCATGGCGCGGGGCAGGCCGGCGCGGCCGCGGGCCTGCACCTCCAGCTTGCTGCGCTGGCCCGCCGCGTCCTCGAGGGTGAAGGTCAGCGGCACGGTCTCGCCCACCTTCACCGGCGCCTTCAGGCCCATCAGCATCACGTGGAAGCCGCCGGGCTTGAGCTCCACCAGCTGCCCGGCCGGCAGCGGCAGCACGTCGACGGCGCGCATCTTCATGACGCCGTCCTCCATCTTCATCTCGTGGATCTCCACCATCGGCGTCAGCGGCGAGCTGACGGCCACGATCTTCAGCGGCTTCTCGGCGGTCATCTGCATGAACGCACCGGTCGAGCGCTGCTGCGACACGGTGGCGCGCACCCAGGCGTCATCCACCTTCACGGCAGGGCTCTGCGCCAGCGCGGGCGACAGGGCCACGGCCAGCGTGGCAGACAGGACGGCATGGATCATCAGGCGGCGCATGGAACTTTCCTCCGGGTTAGAGCCCCCATTGTGCGCACGCTGGCGATACTGCCGCCCATGACCGACCGTGCCGCCGCTCCCGGCTTCTGGACCGCGCTGCGCTTCTGGGCCTGGCTGGGCTGCGTGAGCTTCGGCGGGCCGGCCGGCCAGATCGCGCTGATGCATGCCGAGCTGGTGGAACGCCGCCGCTGGATCAGCGAGCGGCGCTTCGTCCACGCGCTGAACTACTGCATGCTGCTGCCCGGCCCCGAGGCGCAGCAGCTCGCCACCTACCTGGGCTGGCTGATGCACCGCACGGCCGGCGGCGTCGCGGCCGGCGTACTGTTCGTTCTGCCCTCGCTGGTGCTGCTGGTGGGGCTGTCCTGGCTGTACATGGCCCAGGGTCAGCATCCGCTGGTGGCCGGGCTGTTCGACGGGCTCAAGCCTGCGGTGCTGGTGCTGGTGATCCAGGCCGCTCAGCGCCTGGGCAGCCGCGTGCTGGACGGGCCGCTGCACTGGGCGATCGCGGCCGGCGCGCTGTTGGCGGTGGGCGGGCTGGGCCTGCCCTTCCCCCTGGTGGTGCTGGCAGCCGGGCTGATCGGCCACCTGGCGGCCCGACCCGGCCAGCCCCCAGCCAAGCGCGCAGCCGCGCATGGGGCAAGGCCTGCCCCCACGGTGGACACCGAAGCCTGGATCAGCGACCACTCGCCCACGCCGCCCCACGCACGCTTCTCGCGCCGCCGCCTGCTGCGCGTGCTGCTGGCCGGCGCGGTGCTGTTCGCACTGCCCTATGCGGCGTTGTGGCTGTGGGGCGGGCCGGTGCTGACCGCGATGGCGGGTTTCTTCACCCGCGCCGCGCTGGTGACCTTCGGCGGCGCCTATGCGGTGCTGCCCTATGTGTTCCAGGGCGCGGTCGAGCAGCAGCACTGGCTCAGCGCTGCGCAGATGATGGACGGCCTGGCACTGGGCGAGACCACGCCGGGGCCGCTGATCATGGTGGTGGCCTTCGTGGGCTTTGCCGGCGGCTGGCACCACGCCGCGCTGGGGTCGACTGCGCTCGTGGCCGGTGGCCTGGCGGGCGCCCTGGTCGCCACCTGGTTCACCTTCCTGCCGTCCTTCGTGTTCATCCTGGCCGGCGGGCCGCTGATCGAATCCACCCAGCGCATGCCGCGTCTGACCGCCGCACTGGGCGCGGTGACCGCCGCCGCGGTCGGCGTGATCCTGAGCCTGGCGCTGCTGTTCGCAGCGCAGGTGCTGTGGCCAGGCGGCGCGTTCCGGCCCGGTGCCGCACTGCTGGCCCTGGCCGCCACGCTGGCACTGCTGCGCTGGCGCATGGGCGTGCTGCCACTGCTGGCCGTGTGCGGCGGGCTGGGCATCGCCGCACGCCTGCTGGGCTGAACGCGGCCCTCAGCCCTGCAACGGCAGGTAGATGTCGGTGAGCATCTCGTGCTCGGCCACGTCGGGGCCCACGTTCAGGTAGTGGAAGAAGGGCGGGAAGTCGCGCAGACGCTCGCCGCTGGCCGGCAGCCATTCGGCATACAGCTCGTGCACCACGGGCATGTGCTCGCGCGAGCCCTGGTGGCGCACCCGCGCGCAGCGCCCGCCCGGGATGAGGCTGGCCACCACGCCCTGCGGATTGGGCGTCACCGGTTGCCCATAGGTCACGGCCAGGTCCACGCGGTAGCCCGACTCGGCCTGAAGCCGCATGTCGTGATGGATGCCGTAGGTGGCCGCGCTGCCCGGCGGCAGGCGGTGGGCACGGCGCCACTCGACCAGCCGGCGCGTGGCCTCGTAGACATCGGCCGTGGAGCCGTGGTGCTCGACGACGGCGACGGGGGTGTCGGGGAAGTCCACGATCTCGACCTGCATGGGGCTGATCTCCGGGCTGAAGGCAAAGGCGAACTGCGCGCGCCAGCGCCACCAGTCGGGGGCGCGCCGGAACGCGCTCGGCGACTGGCCCAGCGCCCGGCGGAACGCGCGGGTGAAGGCTTCGGGGCTGTCGTAGCCGGCGTCGAAGGCCAGCTCGGTGACCGGGCAGGCAGGCTCCAGGCACAGCCTGAGCGAGGCGCGCTTGAGCCGCAGCAGACGCAGCCTCTGCGCCGGCGTGTGGCCGGTCACCCGCTTGAACTCGCGCTGCAGGTGAAAGCTCGATACGCCCGTCACGCGGGCCAGCTCGCCCAGGCTGGGCGCCTCATGCAGGTGGCGGTAGAGGTGCAGCAGGGCGCGCTCGACCAGGGGCGAAACGGCTGACGATGACGGCATGCCCTCATTCTGGGGCGAGGCCCGGTGGCCCGCCTGACCGAACTTGCGGTGGGACCGGTGCTGCTCAGAACAGCTCGCCGCTGACCGGCACCGGGCGCTCGGCCGGGCGCGGCAGCGGCGCGCGCCGCGGCCTGGGCTGGCGCGGCGGCTCGGCCGCCTGCTCATGCCACTCGGGCGCGAACAGGTCGGGCATGGCGGCCCAGCTGCGCGGCACGAGCCCCGCGCCGTCCACGGGCTCCTGCGGCCCGGCGTGCAACCGGGCGGCCGGGTAGCACTGCAGCTGGCGCTCGGCATCCTTCAGCGAGCCATGCAGCCACAGGGCCTGCACGCCGGCCGGCAGGATGACCGGCATGCGTCGCGGCTGGTCGGGTGCGCCCAGCCGGCCGAACACCCCGTGCCCCTCGGCCGCCAGCGTCAGCAGGCAGAAGGACGACAACTGCTCCCCCGAGGGGCTGCGCCAGTGGCTCCACAGGCCTGCCAGCGCCAGCGGCTGCGCGTCCTCCACGGCACGAATCTGCCACCGCTCGGGCCAGCCCGCCTCGTAACACCAGGCGGCCAGGCTCTGCGCCGGAATCAGGCAGCGGCGCCCAGCCCACCAGCTCTCGCGGAAGGCCGGACTGGACTTCATGCTCTCGACCGCGCACTGCTGGGTGTGGCGTGCCAGGCCGGCATCCGCGGCGAAATGAGGCAGCAGCCCGAACAAGCCGTGCCGGGCTTCACGCGCCGACTCACCGCGCGGCGCCTCGGCCCGGACCTCCGCCGCCACGACGAAGGGCGCCAGCACGCTGGCGCCCAGGGGCAGCGGCGGCGCCTCAGGCAGCGCAACGCCAAATCCGGCCAGCAGCTGGTCAGGGTCCGTGAGCGGTTGGTAGTTCGAGCACATGGTGGAGGGCCTCTGGCGGGGCCGGCGGCGCCGACATGGATACTGTATACAAAAACAGTATCCCCTGAAGTTCATTCGGCTCTGGGCTCTATCCACGGCCAGATCAGGCCCCTGAAACGCGCCCTCGATGCCGAACGAGCGCCTCCAGCGTCGCGAAGGCTGTCAACCGTCAATCGGGTCCGGCCTGCTGCTCTGAAGGGGCGGCCGCTTCCTCCTTCGATGCCGTGGTGTCGCGCCGCGAGCGCCGCTGGATGTAGGCATCGCGAACGAACAGGTATTTATCCAGCGCGATGTCATCGATCACCTTCGTGACGTCCAGCATCCTGGTCCGTTTGTCGACAACGTTCAGTGCGGTCATCGTGTTGCGCACTGCCACGTCGCTCACCTGCCCCTGCAGGCTTGCCATGCTGTTCACGGGAAGGGCCACGGTGTTGCGCACATCGGAAGGCCCGAACAATGGCAGCACGAGGTAGGCACCACTGTCGACGCCCCACGCTGCCAGCGTCTCGCCAAAGCCTTCGCCATGGCGTGGCATCCCCCAGTCGCTGGCCACATCCATGACGCCCAGGATGCCGACGGTGCTGTTGGTGCAGAAGCGCGCCAGGTCCGACAGCCCATCTTTCACCCGCCCCTGCAGCAGCAGATTGATGCCCGACCAGGGGTCGCCCAGGTTCGAAAAGAAGTTGGACACCCCTGTGCGCACGGGTGGCGGCACGACAGCCCGGTACGCGGTGGCGACGGGCTTCAACACGACCTTGTCCACGCCCTCATTGAAGGCGAAGGTCTTGCGGTTCATGGGCTCCCAAGGATCCGGGTTCTGCACGGTGGCGCACCCGGAGAGCAGCGCCATGCTCACCAGCAGCGCGGCGCAGATGCGCGCCGGCCTGGCGCTGGGGCAACGGATGGAAAGGCACAACATGGGGACTCCTGAACCGTCAGACAAGGCGGTCATCGTGAAGCGGGTCGACTTGCTGAAGACTTACCGTCGCCCCGATCCGGACGGCCTCAACTCAATGCAATCTCGATGAAGCGCAAAACGCCGAACAACATGGCCAGCAGCGCCGTCAGCAGCGTCGAGTTCAAGAACAGGGTCAGCGCCTTGTAGGTGCGCCGGCGCGTCTCGCGCAGCCGCAGTGCCCGCTCCCGCAGCGGCGCCAGCCGCATGAACAGCTCGCTGAACAGGCCGCGCGGATCCTCATCGGTGTTGGGCACCCGCGTGGCTTTGGCCATGAGCGCGTAGGCTGCGCGAACCCAGTGACCGCAGGCGTTCAGCGGCCGGTCCACGTCGCACATGAAGATCAGGCGCGACTGGTCGGTGCCGTTGAGCGCGAGGTGGGGATAGGTTTCGTCGAAGACAAAGTCCTCGCCGTCATGCCAGACACAGGCTTGTCCGTCCACATGGATGTAGCACTGGCCTGAATTCGGTGTCTGCAGCCCCAGGTGGTAGCGCAGGCAGCAGGCCATGGGATCGGAGTGCAGCGACAGCTCGGCCCCCGGCGGCAGGATGGAGAACATCGCCCCGCGGATGCCCGGCACCTGGCGCACCAGCGCCAGCGTCCTGGGGCACAGCCGCTGCGCGGACGGGTGCGGGCGGCCATACCAGGTGAGGTAGAACTTGCTCCAGCCGCGCTTGAAGAAGGTGCGAAAGCCCACGTCGTAGGACCCCGCCGAGCCCGGCGCCTTGGCGGCCTCGAAGGCGCCCGAGGCATGCAGCGCCAGCGCCTCGTCGCGGATCACGCGCCAGTGGCTGCGCAGCAGCTCCACGCCCCGCAGGTAGCCGGCATCCAGCACGGGCTGGCGCGCCCAGCGCTGCGTGCCCATGTACATCAGGCAGTTCAGCGGCGCGAACACCGGCCAGCTCTTGCGCAGGTATTGGCCGAAGCTCGCGTAGCGCAGCCGGCCGCGCCAGCGGTACACGTAGGCGATGCAGCCGGCGGCGTAGGCCAGAACGGCCAGCAGGGCGATGAGGCTCCAGCTCATGGCGCCACCTCCGCCACCGACGCCGTGGCCGGCCGGCCGCGCCATCGCCGCAGCGCGGTCACGCCGTCATCCATCACGCTGTAGACCACCGGCACCACCAGCAGGCTCAGAAAGGTGGACGTGATCAGCCCGCCGATGACGACGATGGCCATGGGCACGCGGAAGCTCGGGTCGCCCACCCAGCCCAGCGCCACCGGCAGCATGCCGGCGCCCATGGCCAGCGTGGTCATGACGATGGGGCGCGCGCGCTTGCGGCAGGCGTCGAGGATGGCGGCGCCGCGCTCCATGCCGTGGTCGCGGCGGGCAAGAATGACGTAGTCCACCAGCAGGATGGCGTTCTTGGTGGCGATGCCCATCAGCATCACCAGGCCGATCAGCGACGGCATGGACAGCGACGCGCCCGCCAGGAACAACGCCAGCACCGCACCTGGCACCGACAGCACCAGCGCCGCCAGCAGCGTCAGCGGCTGCACGAAGTCCTTCAGCAGCAGCACCAGCACCATGTAGATGCACAGCACGCCGGTCAGCATGGCCACGCCGAAGCCGGCGGCCAGGCGGCCCATCTCGTCGGCATCGCCCAGCGTGCTGCGGGCGATGCCGCGCGGCAGCTTCTGCAGGCTGGGCAGCGCCTCCACCGCCGCCTCGATCTCGCCCAGCGGCCGACCGCCGGGCTCCACATCGATGCGGATGTTGCGCCGGCGGTCGTGCCGGGTGATCTGCGTGGGGCCGCTGTCCATGGCCAGCACGGCCACGTTCTCCAGCGCCACCGGGCCGCGTACGCCAGGCACGGGCAGGCGGCGCAGCAGGTCCAGGTCCCCGCGGCCAGCGGCGGCCAGGCGCACGGCCACCGGCACCTGGCGCTCGTTCAGGTTGAGCTTGGCCAGGTCTTGCACGTAGTCACCCAGCGTGGCCACGCGCAGCGTGTCGGCGATGGACTCGGCGGTGACGCCCAGGTCGGCCGCGCGAGCGAAGTCCGGCCGCAGCTGCAGCTCGGGGCGCAGCAGGCTGGCCGACGAGGTCACCGCGCCCACGCCCGGCAGCGAGCGCAGTTCTCGCTCCACGCGCTGCGCATGCTGGGTGAGCAGGCGCTCGTCGTCGCCGGCCAGCACCAGCGCATAGCTCTCGCCCGAGCCGCCCACGCGCACGCGCACGCCCGGCAGCGGGGCCAGCGCCTCGCGCAGCTGCTGCTCGATGTCCTGCTGCGTCACGCCGCGGCGTTCGCTGCGGTAGCTGAGCATCAACGTCATCACGGCGGTGCGAACATCGGCGCCGGTAGGGGCTTCGTCGTCGTCGCCACGGCTGCCGGTGCCGATGGCCGTGAACGCCCCGCGCACCTGCGCGTTCCGCATCGCCAGCATGCGCGCCCGCTCGGCCAGAGCGGCGGTGTCGGCCAGCGTGCTGCCGGGCGGCAGCGTCAGCGTCACTTCGCTCAGCGCTTCATCGTCGGGCGGGATGAAGGTGCTGGGCAACAGCGTCGCCAGCCCCAGCCCGCCGATGAAGAACGCCGTGGCCACCATCAGCGTGAGCCCGCGGTGCCGCAGGCAGGCGCTCACCCAGCCCAGGTAGCGCCTCACCCAGGCCGGCTCGCCTGCATGGCGCCTGGGCGCTCGCATCAGGTGCGCGGCCATCATGGGCGTGAGCAGCCGCGCCACCAGCAGCGAGAACAGCACGGCGCCCGCCGTCGTCCAGCCGAACTGCACGAAGAAGCGACCCACCGTGCCACTCATGAACGCCGTGGGCAGGAACACCGCCACCAGCGTGAACGTGGTGGCGATGACGGCCAGGCCGATCTCGGCCGCCGCGTCGTGCGCGGCCTGCAGCGGGGGCTTGCCCATCAGCAGGTGGCGCTCGATGTTCTCGATCTCGACGATGGCGTCGTCCACCAGCACGCCCACCACCAGCGAGATCGACAGCAGCGTGACGATGTTCAGCGTGAAGCCCAGCGCGTGCATCAGCGCGAAGGTGGGAATGATGGACAGCGGCAGCGCCACCGCCGCGACGGCCGTGGCCCTGCCGTTGCGCAGGAACAGGAACACCACCAGCGTGGCCAGCGCAGCGCCCTCGTACAGCAGCCGCATCGAGCCGTCGTAGTTCTCCACGACGGGGCCGGTGAAGTCGATGGTCTCGCTCAGCGTGAGCCCACCGTGCTGCGCCTGCAGCGCCGCCACGGCCCGGCGCACGCCGTCGGCCACCTCCAGCTCGCTGGCGCCTCGCGCACGCACCACCTCGAAGGCGACGACGGGGCCGCCGTCCAGCCATGCGCCGGTGCGCGGCTCGGCGATGGTGTCCGTCACGCGGGCAAGCTGGTCCAGCCGCACGCGGCGGCCGTCGCTCAGCGACAGCTGCAGCGCACCCAGCGCCTCGGCCGAGTCCACGGTGGCCAAGGTGCGCACGGATTGCTCCATGCCGCCCACGTCCACCCGCCCGCCGGAGGCTTCCTGCTGCGCGCGGCGCAGCTGGCGGGAGATGTCGGCCGCGGTGGCGTTCAGCGCCAGCAGGCGCTGCGCGTCCAGCTCGACACGCACCTCACGGTCCGCCCCGCCCACGCGGCGCACGGCGCCCACGCCGGGCACGGCCAGCAGGGTCTTGCTGACCTCGCTGTCGATGAACCACGACAGCGCCTCGGCGCTCTGCCGCGTGGAGGCCACGGTGTAGGTGAGCACCGGCTCATCGGCCAGCTGCACCTTGCGGATGACGGGGTCGCGCAGGGCGGCCGGCAGGTCGCCGCGCACACGAGCCACGGCGTCGCGCACCTCGTCCAGCGCCTCCTGCAGCGGCTTCTCCAGACGGAACTCGACGGTGATGTCGGCGTTGCCGTCGGTCAGCACGCTGCCGATGTGCTTCACGCCCTGCAGCGTGGCCAGCGCGTTCTCCAGCCTGCGCGCCACCTCGGTCTCCATCTGCGACGGCGACGCACCAGGCAGCGCGGCGCCCACGGTGATGACCGGCACCTCGATGTCCGGGAAGTTCTGCACCTTCATCGCGGCGAAGGACATCAATCCCGCCAGCGTGAGCAGCACGAACAGCAGCACCACCGGCGTCGGATTGCGGATGGCCCAGGACGAGACATTCCAGTTCATCGCGTGCCCTTTCCGGCCGCGGCGGCGGCCGAGGTGTCGGCCACGCCGACGAGGTCGTTGTCGCCCAGGAAGGCCGCGCCCGATGCCACCACGCGCTCGGCACCCTTCAACCCGCCCAGGATCTCGATGCGGTCGCCGGCCTCGCGGCCCAGCGTCACCTGCGTCTGCACCACACGCGAGTCGGGCCCGACTCGGAACACATACGCCAGGCCCTCGCGCCGCTGCACCGCGCTGCGCGGCAGCGTCCACGCGTCGCTCTGGCCCAGCTCGAACTCGCCCCGCGCGAACATGCCCGCCCGCGCGCTGCCGTGGCGCGGCAGGTCCACGTAGGCCATGCCGTTGCGGGTGCGCACGTCCACCTGCGGCGCCAGTTGGCGCAGCCGGCCGTCCAGCACCTCGCCGCCGGCCAGCGTCACGCGCACGCTGCGCGCGGCGCGCAGCCGGGCGAGGTCGGCCGCGGCCACCTCGGCGCGCCACTCCAGCCGGTTGCGGCGCACCAGGCGGAACAGCTCCTGCCCCGCCGGCACCACGGCGCCGACGGTGGCGGTGCGCGCGGAGATGACACCGTCGTCCGGCGCGCGCACCTGCGTCTGCACGAGGCGCAGTAGCTCTACCGCCTCGGCCGCCTGCGCGGCCTCCAGGCGGGCCTGCGCGGCGGCCTCGGCGGCGAGCTGCTGCTGCACCTGCTGCAGCGACAGCGCGCCGGTGTCCTGCAGCTGGCGGGCGCGCTGCGCGTTGCCGGCCGCCTCGGCCAGCGCCACGCGCGCCTCGGCCACGGCGGCGCGGCGCAACGCGAGATCGGCCGTCACGACCTCGGTGGCGAACGTGGCCAGCACCTGACCGCGCCGCACCGGCTCACCCACGTTGACGCGCACCTCCGCCAGCCGCAGTCCATTCGCCTCCGCGCCCACGCTGGCCTCCTGCCAGGCCGCGATGTCGCCGTGCGCGGGCACCCGCAGCGGCAGCGTGCCGTGAGCCAGCCGGGTGAGCTCCACCGTCAGCGCCGGCCGCTCGCGGCGGGCGTCGTCGGCAGGCCTGGGGGCGGCCAGGGCCACCGAGAGGGCCGCACCGCCGACGGCGATGACAGCGGCGATCAGGGTCAGCGATTGGGTGGGCTTCATGTCAGAGGCCGGGCGTGGCCGCGGCGTTGTGAGTGAGGGAAACGGCAGGCGCCTGCCAGCCGCCGCCGGTGGCGCGGTACAGCGCGATCCAGGCCGCCAGCCGCTCACGCTGCAGTGCCTGGCGGGTGCCCTGCGCCGCGAGCAGGCTGCGGCGGGCGTCTTCCAGCACCAGCAGGCTCTCGGCGCCGGCGCCGTAGCTGGCGGCGGTGGCCTGGTAGGCGCGCTCGTAGCCGCGCTCGGCGGCAAGCGCGTCGCCGCTGCGCCGGGCGGTGGCCTGCAGCGCGACGAGGGCGCGTTCGACCTCTTCGATGGCCGTGCGCAGCCGCGCGGCGTAGACGGCCAGCGCCGCCGTGTGGCGCGCACGGGCAGCCTCCACGTTGGCGCGGCGCACGCCGCCGTCGAACAGCGGCAGCGTGACGCTGACGGGGCCCAGCGTCCACACGCCGCCTTCGGCACTTGCGCCCAGCCCCTGTGATCGCGCCGTGCCCACCGTGCCCGCCAGCGTGATGCGCGGCCAGCGCTGCGCATCGGCCTGGGTGGCGTCGGCGCTGGCGGCAGACAGCTCCAGGCCGGCGGCGTGCACGTCGGGCCGTTGGGCCAGCAGTGCGGCGGGCACGCCGGGCACGGCGAACTCGCGCGGCTGCGGCAGGCGCGCGGTGCGCTCGGCCAGCAGGCGGCGCAGCTCGGGCTCGCCCAGCGCGGTCAGCGCCACGAGTGACTTCACGGTCAATTCGCACTGCGCCTGCTGCTGCTGCCGCAAGACCTGGCCCTCGGCGGCGCTGGCGCGAGCCAGGTCGGCGCTCACCCACGAGCGCACGCCCACGCGGGCGGCGGCCTCGGTGATGTCGGCCGTCAGCTCGCGGGAACTGGCGTCCTGATCGAGCTGCTGGCGGCGCTGCTCGCAGGCGCGCAGGTCGGCATAGGCGCTGGCCACCTCGGCGGCGACCAACACGCGGGCCTCGTGCCAGGCGGCGTCCCGCGCTGCCAGCCGCGCCTGGGCGGCGTCGGCGCCGGCGCGCAGCCCACCGAACAAGTCCAGCTCCCAGCTGGCCTGCAGCGCGGCGGACGCCACGCTGCCCGCGGGAGCGCCCGGCTCCGCGCGGCCACGCGAGGCACTGGCGCTGAGGTCCAGCGTGGGCAGCAGCGCCGCCCGCCCGGCCACACGAGCCGCACGGGCCTCGGCAAT
This sequence comes from Roseateles depolymerans, assembly GCA_003241055.1. Lineage (GTDB taxonomy): Bacteria > Pseudomonadota > Gammaproteobacteria > Burkholderiales > Burkholderiaceae_C > Pelomonas > Pelomonas depolymerans_A. Next base: position 120,435 of record QFOD01000013.1, on the reverse strand, counting down.
GTTGGCCGCCGCCGTGGCCAGCGTGGGGCTGGCGGCCTGGCCGGCTTCGACGAGGCGGGCCAGCAGCGGGTCGTCGAACTGCGCCCACCAGGCCCGCAGGTCGCCCAGTTCGCCGGCATGGGGCAGGTCGGCATGCCATTGCGGAGCGACGGGCGGCGGGCTGCCGGTCGGGGTGGCGGTGCCGGCACAGCCGGTCAGCCCCAGTGCGGCAAGCAGTGCGAAGTAAGGGGTCAGGTGGCGCATCGGGGGCGCACTGTTCGGCCCCCCGACTTTCCTGGCACTTACCGGCCCGCCCGGACGTGCAGGTCAGGGACGGTAAGTGCGCGGTAAGACGGCAGCGAAGACGATGGGGCTCCTTTCACCCCCCTGCCCGCTCCGGGATCCCCCATGCGCACCTTGTCTGCCTCCTCTTTCTCAGTTCACACGACGCTCAGGTCCGCAGCGGCCCTGGGCCTGGCGCTGCCGCTGCTGGCAGCGGCACAGGGGCCTGGAGGGTCGGGCAAGGAGGGCGAGCCGTCCTGGTCGCTCGGCATCGCTGCGCTGTCCAAGCAGGATCCGTATACCGGCATCGACCGAGACACCAAGGTGCTGCCGCTGTTGATGTACGAGAACAGCTGGTTCCGCTTCAGCGGCCTGGGTGCCGAGGTGAAGCTGCCGCGCGTGGAGTTCGGCAACAGGCAGGCCATCGACTTCCGCCTCGTCGGCAGGTATAGCGGCGAGGGCTACGAGGCCGATGACGCCCCCATCCTGGCCGGCATGGACAAACGCAAGGGCGGCTTCTGGGCCGGCGCCAAGGCCACCTGGCGCAATGACGTGGCTCACCTCAGCGCCGAGTGGACGGCCGACGCCTCCGGCAACAGCAAGGGCAGCCGCTTCGCGCTGACGCTGGAGAAGACCTGGCGCCTGGGCCCGCAGCTGATGCTGACGCCGCGTCTGGGCGCGAACTGGGTGGACAAAAAGTACGTGGACTACTATTTCGGCGTTCGCACTCACGAGACGACGGCCACGCGGGCCACGTACCTGGGCAAGGCCACCACCAACACCGAGCTGGGCCTGCGGGGCATGTACCTGTTCGACCGCCATCACGCCGTGATGCTGGACGTGGGTATCACCAGCCTGGGCAAGGAAATCAAGAACAGCCCGCTGGTGGACCGCAGCACCGACAACCGCGTCCTGATGAGCTACCTGTACCGCTTCTGATGAATCGCATCCTGCTGGTCGAGGATCATGACCGCCTGGCCCAGCTGATCAGCAAGGGCCTGGGCGACGCAGGCGTGGCCGTGGACATCGTGACCTCGATCCCGGCCGCTTGGTCGGCGCTGCAACAGCTGCCCTATCGCGCGCTGGTGCTGGACCGCGGCCTGCCCGGCGGCGATGGGCTGGACCTGCTGAAGCGCCTGCGCGCGGCCGGCCACGGCACGCCCTGCCTGGTGCTGACCGCGCGCGATGCGCTGCACGACCGCGTGGAAGGCCTGGAGGCCGGCGCCGACGACTACCTGCCCAAGCCGTTTGCGATGGACGAGATGGTGGCCCGTGTGCGCGCGCTGCTGCGCCGCCCGGTTCAGAGCCGCCCGCTCGCGCCGCAGCTGGGCGACCTGCTGCTCCGCCCCGATGCCGGCACGCTGTGTTGCGGCGACGAGAGCGTGACCCTGGCCACGGCCGAGATGCAGATCATGCTGCTGCTGGTGGAAAAGGCAGGCGACACCGTGCGCCGCAGCGCGCTCGAGGCCGCCAGCTGGGGGCTGGGCAAGGCGGTCACGCCCAACGCGCTGGACGTGGCACTGCATCGGCTGCGCCGCAAGCTGCAGGCCATCGGCTCCACGCAGCGCATCATCAACGCAAGGAATCTCGGCTATGCCGTTCGTGAAGCGGGGCTGGACGAATAGCCTCAGCGCCCGCGTCATGCTGGCCTACGTCGCCGGCGTACTGATCAGCGTGCTGCTGCTGGTGGCTGCCATTGAGGGGCTGTTGAAGTTCAACAGCCCGGTCTTCGTCTATGAGGACATCAACCAGCATGCCGAGAACCTGGTGGACGACATCGTCTTTGACGCCGCCGGCCTGCCGATCGGCTTCAACGAAGACCTGCAGAAGATCGTCTGGATGTTCGACTCGATGAAGGACGACCTGGCCTTCCGCGTGATGGATGGCAGCGGCCGCGTCGTGCTCCAGTCCGCCGCCGGCGACGCCTTCTGGCCGGCGCCCGTGCTGCCGCTCCAGCGTGGCGGCTTCAGCTACGAGCGCGACGGCCAACAGTTCCGCGGGGCCACCCAACCCCTCGACCACAACGGGCGCACCTGGTATTTCCAGATGGCGGCCACGGCCCGGCTGGCCGAGCTGTTGCGTCTGGAGATCGCGCTGCCGTTCATGGGCATAGGCATCGGGCTGTTCAGCGCGGTGCTGCTGTTCGTGTTCGGTGTGTGCGCCTTCGTGACCATGCGCTACGTGAAGAAGCCTTTGCAGGCGGTGTCGGCCTCGGCCGCGGCCATCTCGCCGCGTTCGCTGCACGAGCGCCTGCCCAGCGACCGCGTGCCGACCGAGATCGGGCCGCTGGTGGACAGCTTCAACCGCGTGCTGGAGCGCGTGGAGCAGGGCTACCGGGTGCAGCAGGAGTTCCTCGCCACGGCCGCGCACGAGCTGAAGACGCCGCTGGCACTGATCCGTGCGCAGATCGAACTGCTGGCCCCGCACACCGACCGCGACGCGCTGTTGAAGGACGTGGAGCACATGACCCGGCAGGTACAGCAATTGCTGCTGCTGGCCGAAGCCAGCGAGGCACACAACTACCAGTTCGCCCCCACCGATGTGCGCGACGTGGCGCGGGAGGCCATCGGCTACCTGCGCCGCATGGCCGACGCCGCCACGGTCCGGCTGGAGCTGAACGTGCCGGACGACGCCGTCCTGTGGCAGAGCGACCGTGGCGCGCTCTTCACGCTGCTGAAGAACCTGCTGGAAAACGCCCTCCAGCACGCGCCGGCCGGCACGGCGGTGTGCCTGAACGTGACGCCCGACGGGCTCAGCGTTCGCGACCAGGGCCGTGGCGTCACACCCGACCAGCTGCCCCGCCTCTTCACGCGCTTCTGGCGCGGCGCTCATCGCCGCGACCATGGTGCAGGACTGGGCCTGGCCATCTGCCAGGAGATCGCCGACGCGCACGGCTGGCAGCTGGCGGCGCGACGCCTGGAGCCGGGGCTGTGCCTGGTGCTCTCGCGACACACCGGGCCGCAGGTGTAGCAGGCCCCTGCTGCCTGCTGCCCGCTGGCAGCCCAGAAGGGCAGGCCGGCGGGCCTGCCGTTGCTGGCACCCCGTCACCGGGCCGTCATCGCGCCGCTGCCGCTCAGCGCCAGCCAGCGGCCGTTGCCCACGTACTGCAGCATCACGGCGCTGCTGGCTTCGCCGCTGAGGCTGCCGCTGCTGCCCTGGCTGCTGCGGCCATCGGCCACCACCACCAGCCGGCTGACGCTGGCCGCGAGCAGGCGCTTGCCGTCGGTCGACAGCGCGCCCTTCGACCAGCTGTCGCCGCTCGAGCCAGGCGGTGTGGCCCAGTTCCAGCCGCCATTGAGCGACCAGCTCGCGCCGCCGGTGTCGACGAAGGCAAGCAACTTGTCGCCGTCGCCAGAGACGCTGACGCGGGACCACGAGCGCGACGCGCCGCGCGCCTCCCAGGTCTGGCCGCCGTCGGTGCTCACGTACAGGTAGTCGCTCATCGGACCAGCCAGCATGGTGCGGCCGTCTGAGGACATGGCCACGCCGCGCCAGGACTTGCTAGGGCCACGCGCGGTCCAGGTCACGCCGCTGTCGGTCGAGACATAGAGCTGGCCGCCGAAGTCGCCGGCCAGCATCACGCTGCCGTCGGCCGAGACGGCGGACGAATACCACTGACGCGCCGATTCGCGTGCGGTCCAGCTGTTGCCGCCATCGGTCGAGACGTAGAGCTGGATGCCCGGGCCGCCGGCCAGCAGCACCTGGCCGTCGGCCGAGGAGGCCACGGTCCACCAGTCGCGATCACTTTCATGCGCCACCCAGTTCAGCCCGCGATCCACCGAGGTGTAGAGCTTGCCCGAGCGTTCGCCGCCGAACAACCGGTTGCCATCGGCCGAGCTGGCCACGCGGAACAGCCGGGGGCTGCTGCGGCTGTACCAGCTGAGCCCGGCATCGTCGGAGAGCTGCACCGAGCCAGCCGAGTCGATATGCGCCACCAGACGCATGCCATTGGCCGAGCTGGCCAAGGACTCGACATTGGCGGCACTGCTGGTGTAGCCCCAGTTGATGCCCTGCGCGCCCAGCGCGGTGGCGTCGATGTGCTGGCCGCTGTTCTGCGTGATGCGCCAGCCGCCGGTGCCGGCGCCCGTCACGGCCACGCGGTCGCCCACCGTGGGCGAGGCCGGCAGCAGCAGCTCGGCCTCGTCGGTGCTGGTGACGATGTAGCCCTTGTTGCCGGCCATGACCGTGCTGCTGGCGCTGACCGTCTGGTAGCTCAGGTCGGCGCCGCTGCTGCCGTTGCAGACAAAGGCGGTGGCAGTGACCTCGCCGCTGTCCAGCGTGCCATTGCCGTTGGCGTCCAGGCCGCTGGTGATCTTCTTGCCGCCGGCGCTGCAGTTGGCGCCCGCGGTCTCGTCGGCGACCGCCAGCAGCGAGTTCTGGCCGCTCGCGCCATTGCAGACATAGCTGCTGGCACTGATCTCGCCGCTGTCCAGCGAGCCGTTGCCGTTGCTGTCCACGCCACTGTTGATCCGCTTGCCACCGGTGGCGCAGTTGGCCCCCGCCGCCTCGGCGACCACGTCCACCAGCGAGTTGCGGCCGGCAGCACCGGTGGCGCCGTTGCAGACATAGGCGCTGGCGCTGACCTCGCTGCCGTCCAGCGTGCTGTTGCCGTTGCTGTCCAGGCCGCTCTCGATCTTCTTGCCGCCGTTGGTGCAGTTGGCACCCGCGGCCTCATTGCTGATGCGGATCAGCGAGTTCAGGCCGCTGCCGCCGTTGCAGACATAGCTGGTGGCGCTGACCTCGCTGGCCTCCAGCGTGCCGTTGCTGTTGGCGTCCAGCCCGCTGCTGAGCTTGCGTCCACCATTCGTGCAGTTCGCTCCGGCCGCCTCGGCGCTCATCGTGAGCAGGCTGGTCTGGCCATTGCTGCCGTTACTGCCGTTGCTCCCATTGCTGCCGCTGGCGCCGGCGCTGCCCGTGCTGCCGTTGCAGATGCGCGCGCTGCTGGTGACCTCGCTGGCGTCGAGCAGCTGGTTGCCGTTCAGATCGCGGCCCATGTCGATGCGCTTGCCGCCATTGGCACAGTAGCTGCCGCTGGGCTCGTCGCTGAGGGTGAACAGCTGGCTCTGGCTCGAACTGCTGCCATTGCAGATGTGGCGGGTGCTGCTGATCTCGGCGGCATCGAGCACGCCATTGCCATTGCTGTCCAGCCCGGTGGAGAGGCGCGTGCCACCGGCGGGGCAGTTGCCGCCGGCCGGCTCTTCGTCCACGGCCAGCAGGGCCAGGGCCGTGGTGCCGCTGGCGCTGTTGCCGTCCTTGCCGTCCTTACCGTTGCAGACATAGGCGGTGGCCATGATCTCGCTGCTGTCGAGCACCTTGTTGCCATTGGCATCCAGACCACTGGCGATACGCGTGCCGCCCTGGCTGCAATGGCTGCCGGCCGGCTCGGTCTGCAGGTCCAGCAGGGCCTGCTGACCGGGGTTGCCGTTGCAGACGTACTGCGCGCTGGTGATTTCGTTGCTGTCCAGCGTGCCGTTGCCGTTCAGATCCGAGCCGGTTTGCAGCAGCTGGCCACCATAGGCGCACTGGCTGGTGCTGGCGGCGTTGATCTTGGTCAGGATGGCCTGCACGCTGGCCACGCTCTCATCGGGCGCGTTGCCCCCGCAAGCCGCCAGCGTCAGCAGCACCAGGGCTGCGGCCAGTCCGCGACACCGACGCGGTGGTCGCGTGTCCTTGTCATGTTGCTCCATCTCGATCCCTCTTTGCTTGCGTCCTTCGGCTGGTCGGCAGGCTAGCGGGCAGGCGTTGATACAGCGTTGAAAGAGGAGCCGGCTCGGGGCCCGGCCAGCCGGCGCCGCGCGGTCGATCAGGACATCGCCAGCTGACGCAGCGCGCTGGCGCGCTCGTCCACCGCCTCGATGATCTTCAGGAAGCCGCTGATCTCGAACACCTCGCGCACCTGCCGAGGCAGGGCGCACAGCAGCAGCCGGCCCTGGCCCTGGCGGGCGCGTTTGGCGGCCATCAACACCACGCGCAGGCCGGCGCTGGAGATGTAGTCCACCGCGCCGAAGTCCAGCACGACGCGGCGGCCGGGGGCGTCGAACAGATCCAGCACGGCCTGCCCGAACAGGGGGGCAGCGGCGCTGTCGATGCGGCCCCGGAGCGCCAGCAGCTGGCAGCCCTGGTCTTCGCTGAGTTGGTGTTGGAAGCTCATCGGTGGGACTGTCAGGATGGGTTCCTGTGCGAGCTCGCTCCTCAGTGCTTGAGGGCTTTGAACAGCGCGATCAGGTTGCCGCTGCCGTCGGAGAAGGTCCGCACGTCGTCCATCAGCGACTTCACCAGGTGCACGCCCAGGCCGCCGATGACGCGCGAGTCCACCCCGGTGTCCAGCGCCGGTGCGGGCGTCTCGATGAAGGGATCGAACGGCGGCGCATCGTCCTTGAGCGTCACCTCCAGCCAGTCGTTGCTGCGGGAAAGACGGATCTGGATCTGTCGATCCGCTGCGCCGCCCAGGCCGTGCTCGATGAGATTGACGATCAGCTCCTCCAGGCAGAGGTTGACCGTATGCGCCAGGTCGGGGCGCTGGGCCATGGCGTTGTTCACGGCCCTGGCCAGCGGCGCCAGCTCATCGACACGGCTGGCCAGGCGATAGCTGAGCAGCAGCGTCTTGTTCTTCAGTTGCAGAGGGGCACTGCCCATGTCGCGCGCTCCTGGGTCAAGGCGGTGGAGGCCGGCCGGCGCTGGCGATCCTGCAGTCTGGACGCATGGGCTCCCGGGAAGTGATGACGCCCTCGCGGGCGGGTCAGCTGGGGATCTTGCGTGGCCCGCGTTGATTTTTCGTTGAATCACCCAAACGCTGCGCAGCGATGCGTTGGCACAGCAGCCCGGCACCCATCTGGCGCGCGGCCGCTTCGGCCTGATCCAGCAAGGCCTGGACGGTCGCCGCGTCGGCGCCGCCGGCCTGGGCGGCCTGGGCGCGCAGGCGCAACAGCTCCGGCATCAGATAGAGCTCCTGGCGCTCGGGCGCCTTGGCCAGGGCTTCGTCGACACGCACCAGCGCCTGCCGATGCAAGCCCAGGCGCAGCTGGGCCGCGACCAGAAAGGACAAGAAGGTGGGCTCGGTGCCGGGCATGGCCACGGCCGAGGCCGCCACCGCCTGTTCAACCAGAGCCAGGCCTTCGGCGTCGCCGCGTTCGGCGCGCACCCAGCCCAGCACCAGCAGGGCGACCGCGCGCCACAGTGCCAGGTCATGCTTGTCGGCCAGGGTCAGCAACTCCTGGCACAGCGGCAGGGCCTGGTCCGGCTGGCACAGATGGCGGTGCATCACCGCGCCCATGGTCAGCGCGAAGCCCAGGGTCTGGGCATGGCCCAGCGCACGCGCCTGCGTCAGTGCCTGCTGGACCTGGGCCTGGGCCTCGGCGGCCTGCCCCTGAAGGGCCAGCGGCCAGCTCAGCATGGCGCGCGCGTCGATGCCTCCATGCTCGCCGTAGCGCGTCAGCAGACGGCTGGCGGGCAGCCGGTCACCGGCCTCTGCCGCGGCTCGCAGAGCCTCGGCGCTGGCCTGCAGCCGGCCGAGGAAGAACAGGTTGTTGCCCAGCGCATAGCCGGCCTGCACCGCCGCGGCCGGGTCGCCGCTGCGCTGCGCCTCCTGCCCCAGCTGCTCGGCCAGCTGCAGGGCACCAGGCGATTCATTCGGGCCGCTGCGGCTGCCCAGCCACAGGCCCCACAGCGCCTGGAAGCGCAGCTCGCCGGCCGCGCTGCGCTGGCTGGCAGCCAGCGCCTGCTCGAAGCAGCGCCGTGCGGCCGGCGAGCCATAGCCTTCCAGCGCCAGCAGGCTGTTGCCCTGCTGCAGCAGCAGCGGGGTGTGCAGGCGCTGGACCAGGGCCGCATCTGCATCGGCGATGGCCAGGGATTGCAGGCCTTGCTCGAGCAGATGGCGGGCTTCCACATGGGCCGACTGCCCGGCAGCGCGACGGCCCGCCTGCAGCCAGTAATGCGCCGCGGCGGCATCGCCACTGGCCTGCAGGTGGTGGGCCAACAGCTCGGGCTCGTCGGCGGCGCGGCTGGCGAAGGTCCCCAGCAACGCCTCGGCGGCGCGCCGGTGCAGGGCGCGCCGCTCGCTGGCGGTCAGCGATTCGTAGGCGGCGTCACGGAAGAGCGCATGGCGGAACTGCCAATGGCTGCCCACCTGGGCGTGCAGCAGGCCCTCGCGGGCCAGCAGCGCCAGCTCGGCCGCCAACTGCGGCGCCGGGCTGTCCTGCATGGCTTGCAGCAGGGCGGTGTCGCCATGGCTGCCCAGCACCGCGGCACATTGCGCCAGGCGGCGCGCATCGGCAGGCAGGCGGTCCAGGCGCGCGGCCAGCAAGTCCCACAGCGTGGCGGGCACCCGCTCCTGAGGGCTCAGGTGCAGCGAGCGGGCCAGCTCCTGGGCAAACAGCGGCACACCCTGCGCACGCTGCAGCACTTGCTGGCGTGCCGCGCTGCTGTCGGGAGCCTGCGCCAGTTGCCCGATGAGGCGCTGCATCTCGGGCGCGTCCAGTGGGCGCAGCCGCAGCTGCCCCTGCAGGACGCCGGCCAGGCTGGGCGGCGGCGGCTCACGCGAGCTCAGCACGATCAGGCCCGGGCTGCGCTCGGCCGTGGGGCGGTGCAGGTACAGGGCCAGCAGTTCAAGGGTGGAGGCATCGGCCCAGTGCAGGTCCTCGATGATCACCAGCTGCGGCCGGCCCCGGGCCAGCCCTTCGAACAGCGCCAGCAGCAGCAACTGCAAGCTGCGCTTGTTGATGCCGCTGCCTTGCGGCCGGGTGGGGGCTGCGGGTGACGGCAGCAGCTGGGTCAGCGCTTCCAGGCAGACGGCGGGGTCCAGCCCGGCACGCTCCAGCAAGCCCCGCAGCGCGGCCTGCGCGTCGGCGCTGTCTTCGCCCCCGCGGCCGAACTGGCCCATGCCGCGCTGCAAGGCGGCGACGATGGGATGCCAGGGGCTGTGGCTGAACTCCGGCTGGCAAGCCAGCTGCCGCTGTCGCAGGGTGCTGCCTTCGCAATCGGTCAGCGCCTCGCACAGCGCGTGCAGCAGCCGGGTCTTGCCCAGGCCAGGCTCGGCCTCGATCCAGACGGCCTGCGAACCCTCGCGCGCCGCATGCCAGTGATCGAGCAGCGCTGCCAGCTCGGCCTCGCGCCCGACCATGGGCGGCAGCGTGGTCGGCAGGGCCCGAGGGCCGAGAGCGTCCTGCAGCTCCGCGCTACCGTCCGCGGCGGGGTGGAAGCGGTGGTGACGCAGGCTCAGCTCGCTCAGCGCCGCGCTGACCCGTGCGCTGCCGGGCCGGGCCAGCCAGGCCAGCCGCCGCGCCTCGCGGGAGAGCGTGCCCACGCTGTCGGGTGAGCGTTGCTCCGGCAGGCTGTGCACCCAGCCCACATGCAGCCCCAGCCGCGGGGCCAGCCCGTCGTGCCGGCGGCCCGCCTGGCACAGGGCCAGCGCAGCATCCAGCGCCAGACGGGGCGCGTGTTCCAGCGCGCGCGGATGGCCGAAAAAGGCCAGCAGTTCGCCGCCCTCGGCGCGTTGCACCCAGGCGCCTTGGGCTTGCAGCCGTGCACACGCCCGCTCCAGGCCTTGCTGCAGCCGCGTGGCCAGCTGCTCCGCATCGAGCTCCTGCAGGGTCTCGGCGGGGGCGTCCCATTCGCAGGCCAGGGCGACGACGCGGCGACGCTGCGCCCCCCTCGCCGTGCCCGCTGCGGCCACCGGTGCCGGTTGGCGCAGGCGCTGGACCAGCGCCTGTGTTTCGGGTTGTGGCTGCAGGCCCAGCTCCGTTTGCAGACGCTGGCTGAATTGCTCGAACTGCGCCAGGGCCTGGGCGGGTTGCCGGGCCGCCTGCAGGCGCAGGCTGAGGCGCAGCGCCTGTTCGCACCAGGGGTCCAGGGCCAGGGTGCGCCGCGCGCAGTCCAGCGCCAGCGTGTGCTCGCCCCGCTGTTCCAGCAGCTCGCCCAGCTCGTGCAGGCTTTGCAGGGCCTGGCGCTGCAGGGCCTCACGGCGTGGCGCCAGCCAGGCTTCGAAGCCTGGCGCATCGTCCAGGCTCAGCCCGGCCAGCAGCGGCCCACGGTAGAGCGCCACCGCGCGCTGCAGCGCCGCGCGGCGTGCCTCGGGCAACGGTGTGGTCGCGTCCAGCTGGGCCAGGCTGAACTCCCGGCAATCGATCTGCCAGGGCAGGCCGTCACTGAGCTGCACCCGTTTTTTGTCACTCCGCAAGGGCTCCAACTGCAACGAGGGCCAGAGCTCGGCCAGGCCACGGCGCAGGTCGTACAGCGCACGGCGCAGGTTGGCACGTGCCTGCGCGGGCGCCGAATCGGGCCACAACAGCACGGCAAGTGGCTCGCGCTCCAACGCGCCGCTCTGCATGCACAGCAGCGCGAGCAGCGCACGCGCTTTGTCGTACGGCAGGGGCAATACCTGTCCCCGCGCATCCAGCAACTCGAAGCCACCCAGCATGCGCAGGCAAGGCGGCTGGAGAGCGGCGGTCAGTGCGGCAGGCATGGCGGGTTCCGGCGAAGGCGCGAGTATGCGTGCGGCACGATTGAATTGCCGCGTTGTCGACGAGCGTATTCGGCGCTTTACGTCAAAAGTGTTCCGGCAACGGGCGCCCAGGGAAGGTCTGCAAGGCTTGACCCCAACTGTCCATGTGTACTATTCTACTAGTACACATAGGCAGAGCGATGTCCGCCGAACACTTCGTCCAGATCAACACCGGCTCCACCGAGCCCATCTACCGCCAGCTGATCGAGCAGGTGCGTCGTCGTATCGCAGCGGGGCAGCTGCAGGCCGGTGACGAGATCCCCTCGGTGCGCGAGCTGGCGCAGGCGCTGGCCGTGCACCCCATGACCATCTCCAAGGCCTATTCGCTGCTGGAGATGGAGGGGCTGCTGGAGCGCCGACGCGGCCTGTCCATGATCGTGGCGGCCCAGCACCAGCGTGCGCAACCCGCCGCCGAGCGCATCGCCCTGCTGCGCCCGGCCCTCGAGCAGGCCGCCGAGGTGGCGCGCCAGCTGCAGCTGCCCAAAGCCCAGGCCCTGAGCCTGTTCAAGACCATCCTCGACGAGAGCCAGCCATGACCAGCCCTCACTTTCCCCCCACGGAATCGCCCAGCGCCGAGCTGCAGGGCGTGAACCTCGCCTACCCCAAGGGACCGCAGGTGCTGCGCGCGCTGGACTGGCAGCTGCTGCCTGGCCAGGTGGTGGGCCTGCTGGGCCGCAACGGCGCCGGCAAGACCACGCTGCTGGAAACGCTGCTGGGGCTGCGCGAGGCCGATGCCGGCCGCGTGCGGCTGTTCGGGCAGGACGCTTGCCAGCTGGACGACGCCGCGCGCGCCCGCATCGGCTACGTACCGCAGTTCAGCGACCTGTTCGAGGCCTTCACGCCGATCCAGCTGCTGGCCTATTTCCGCAGCTTCTATCCGCGCTGGAACGAGGCCAAGGTGGAGGGCCTGCTGTCGCGCTGGGACATCGCGCGCGACCAAGCCATCCGCAAGCTCTCGGGCGGCCAGAAGCAGCGCCTGTCCATCATCCGCGCGCTGGCCCACGAGCCCGACCTGCTGGTGCTGGACGAGCCGGTGTCAGGCCTTGACCCGGTGGGCCGGCGCGACTTCCTGCGCGAGCTGGTGGACCAGGTGCTGGACCGCGGCACGACGGTGGTGTTCTCCACCCACATCCTGTCCGACCTGGAGCGCGTGGCCTTCAACGTGGCCTTCCTGAGCCAGGGCCGCATCGCGCTGCAGGCGCCTCTCGACGAGCTGCTGGAACGGGTGCGCGCCTTCACCGGCAGCGTCAGCGAGCTGGCCGCGCTGCTGGCCCGGCTGGGTGCCGAACCGCTCAAGCGCACGCCGCTGGAAGGCGGCCGCGAACGCGTGCTGGCCCGTCTGCCCGCCCAAGCCGACTCGGCGCCTGCCGGCAGCGAGGCGGTGAACCTGGAAGACCTGTTCGCGGAGCTGACCTGATGAACGCCGCCTCCAGCACCTCGCGGATCCTGCTGGCGCCCTGGCAGCAGCTGGACCCCGCCACCCGCTGGCCGCGCCGGCTGATCTGGGCTTGCGCCCTCGTCGGCACGATCGTCATCGTCGCGCTGACGCAGCGCGTCTCGTTGCGCCTGGCCGTCGCCGCCGGCCTAGCCGACCTGCTGCTGCAGTTCCTGTGGGTGATGCTGGCCAGCAGCCTGACGGAGCAGAACCACCCCACGCTGGCCCGACTCGCCCCCGGCCACCGACAGCAGCTTCTGCGGGTGACGATGGGCGGCTGGCTGACGGTGTCGGGGCTGGGCACCCTGCTGCTGTGGGCGGGCCTGCCGCCGCTGCCCTTCTCGCTGGCGACCCTCTGGCTGGTGCACTCAGCGCTGGGCGTCTACCTGTTCTGGGCGGTGCGCCAATGGCAGCTGTGGCTGCTGAGCTGGCTGCTGCCGTCGCTGTTCTTCTCGCTGAACCTGGGTCATCGTCTGCAGCCCCTGTGGCAGTCCCTCGCGCAACTTTGGCAAGGGCAGCCCGTGCTGTGCGGCCTGCTCGCGGCCGCATTGCTCGCGACCCTGCTGGCCCATGGCCTGGGCCGCGGCGATGCGCGCCACCGGGCGAACTACGAGCTCTTCACCCGCATGCGCCGCGCCATGCGCGGCCAGCGCGGCGGACCAAGCACCGGGTTTGCCGCCTGGGGGCGGCCCGGCGAATGGCTGACCGCGCCCGTGGAGCGCGCGATGGCCTTCTGGCTGCACCGCAGCCTGACGAGCGCCACACCAGCGCGAGCCAGCGTGATGCGCCGCGCCGAGATCGTGCTGCACGGCTCGCAGCACTGGCTGCGCCAGGGGCTGACCGTGCTGCTGATCCTGGCCTTCGTGGGGCTGTGCCTGGGCGTCGCGGGCATGCTGGCCGGGCCGCACTTCGGCAAGAACTGGAAGTCCGGCGCCTTCGGCATGGCCATAGGCCTGATGAGCATGGGCATCAACCCGGCCTTCATGCTGCCGGCCATGCTGTGGCACAGCCGCCGCGAGCAGGCCCTGCTGCGCCTGCTGCCCGGCATGCCGCAGGGCAAGTCGCTGAACCGTGCGGTGGCCCGGCTGCAGCTGCGCCACACGCTGACGGCCTGGCTGCTGTGCACCACCGGCCTGGTGGTTCTGGCGCTGGCGGCGGACCATGTCGAAACACTGGCGCTGGGCGTCGCGGCGCTGCCGGTCTGCGTGGCCTGGCCACTATCGGCCCCGGCCTGCATGCGCGCGCCCGGCAGCTACAGCGCCACCGTGCCCATCGGGCTGTACATCGTGCTGATGGTGGGTGTGCTGTGGCTGAACCAGTCGGACGGCGTGCCCATGCTGGCGATGGCCGCCGTCAGCCTGGCGCTGAGCATCGCGGCCGGCGTCTGGCGCTGGCGCCGGCTGCTCGCCGCACCCACCGCGCTGCCGGCCGGGCGCCTGGGCTGATCAGAGCGGCAGCTCGGTGAAGTAGCGGCCGCCGTGGAAGATCAGCGGCTGGGCGCCGGCGCGGGCCTCGCAGCGCTCCACCTCGCCGACGAAGATGATGTGGTCGCCCTCTTCGTACTGGCTGCGGTTGGCGCACTCGAACACGGCGGCCACGCCCTCCAGCACCGGCGCACCGCCGGCGCCCTCGCGCCAGGCCACGCCGGCGAAGCGGTCGATGTCGCGCGTAGCGAAGCGCTGCGCCAGCGGCATCTGCTCGGCCGCCAGGATGTTGATCGCGTAATGCGAGCCGCGGCTGAACACCGGCATGGAGCCGGCGCGCATGGCCAGGCTCCACAGCACCAGCGGCGGATTCAGCGACACGGAATTGAAGGAGTTGGCGGTCAGGCCCACGAGGGTGCCGTCCGCGCTGCGCGCCGTGACGATGGTGACGCCGGTGGCAAACATGCCCAGGGCGGCGCGAAAGTGCTGGCTGTCCATGGGGGGCATTGTCGGTCCGAAGTAAAATCGCGCCCATGAGTGACGGCTTCCACCTCGTTCCCGACCTGCAACTGGACCACGTGCCGCAGCGCCGCTTCGGCGACTGCGCGGACTGCGCCGCCGGCCGCTGTGGCCGCCCGCAGCGCAGCCGGCGCCTGTTCACCGGCCTGCTCGGCGCCGCGGCCCTGGCCCCGGCCGCGCTGCCGGCCTGGGCCCGCGAGGGCGTGGACGTCGGCCCCAAGAGCAAGTTCGCCGGCCTGGTGTCGGCGGAAGACCTGGAGAAGTCCGGAGGGCAGCAGTACGCGCAGATGATGCGCCAGGCCCAGCAGCAGAAGGCGCTGGCGCCCATGGAGCACCCGCAGCTCAAGCGGCTGCGCTACATCGCGCAGCGCATCATTCCGTACAGCTACGAATGGAACGACCGCGCACGCCAGTGGAAGTGGGAGGTCAACCTGCTGGGCAGCCCCGAGCTGAACGCCTTCTGCATGCCGGGCGGCAAGATCGCGTTCTATTACGGCATCCTCGAGAAGCTGAAGCTGGAGGACGACGAGGTGGCGGCCATCATGGGCCATGAGGTGTCGCACGCGCTGCGCGAGCATGCTCGCGAGCGCATGGGCAAGACCGCCACCACCAACGCCGTCGTGGAGCTGGGCTCGGCGCTGCTGGGCCTGGGCAATGTGGGGCGCTACGCCGCCGGCATGGGCGCACAGCTGCTGACGCTGAAGTTCAGCCGCGAGGACGAGACCGAGGCCGACCTGGTGGGCATCGAGCTGTCGGCCCGCGCCGGCTACGACCCGGCGGCCGCCGTGCGGCTGTGGGAGAAGATGATGGCCGCCAACAAGGGCGCGCCACCGCAGTGGATGTCCACCCACCCGGCCAACGCGACCCGCATCCGCGACCTGGAGGCCAATCTGCCCAAGGTGGCCGGCCTTTATGCGCGTGCCGCGAAGCCGGCCGAGCACTTCCCCATCGCGCCGCCGCTCAAGACCCGCCAGGGCTGAGCGGCCGGCAGGGCGCACCTCACCAGCGCGCCGGCAGGCTCTTCATGCGCTGGTACTGCCCGGCCTTGATGCGGCGCAGGTAGCCGCCCAGCTCCAGGTCTTTCACCAGCTTGGACACCATCTCGCGCGAGCAGCCCAGGCGCTGCGCCATGCCCTGGTGGGTCAGCGCGAGTTCGCGGCCATCGGTGGTCAGTTCGTCGATCAGGTTGCGCAGGCGACCATAGACGTCGTTGAGTGCGAGCTGCTTGGTCGACAGCGTCGCCGCACGGGCCCGGCGTATCACCTTGGTGAGCAGCTCGAACGCGAATTCGGGGTGCTCGCTGATGTGCGTGAGCAGGCTGGCCCGCGTGACCATCACGCAACGGCAGGCCGTCTCGCACATCACGCTGGCCGAGCGCGGCGCGCCGTCCAGGCTCATCTCGCCCACGTATTCGCCCGGGCCGTACAGGCCGTAGGTGATCTCGCGGCCGCGCGAGTCGCTGCTGAATGCGCGCAGCGTGCCCGTCAGCACCAGGTAGAGGTTGTCACCCAGCGAGCCCTCTTCGATCAGCAGCGAGCCCTTGCGATAGGCACGCACGCTGCCACGGACGGCCAGCAGCCGCAGCGACGGCGGCAGGGCCTGGAGTTCTGGGTCGAAACTGTCTTCGGGCATCCGTCTGCGCCGCGCGGCATGAGGCCTGCGGGCGCGGGCGGATGTTAATGGAGCCCAGGCCCTGGGCCCGGGCTCAGTTCAGTGGCGCGGTCGGCAGCGAGGACTGGCCGCTGCGCAGCGTCGGCACCAGCGGCGGCAGCATCGCGAGCTGACGCATCAGCTCGCCGATGCTGTCCGCGCCGCTCTTGGCACGGATGCTCTGGATCTGGCTGCGCACCGTGGAGATGGCCACCCCCTGACGCGCAGCCACGTCGGCCGGCTTGATGCCGTTGGACAGGGCCTTGAGCACCTCGGTTTCCGCCGGGGTCAGCTGATGCCGCAGCGCGAACCACTGGGCGGCCAGATCGCCGCAGAGCTGGCGACGCTCCAGGATCAGCAGCACCGCGGCCTGGCTGACGCCGCGATTCAGCGGCACCACCACGACATTGGCACGGCCGCACTCGGAGCGATCGTCACCCAGGCGCAGCAGGCAGCGACGCCCGCCGGCCTCGGCGCCTTCCAGCGCCTCGGCGAAGGGCACCGCGTCCGTGAGCAGACGGGCGCGCAGATGCGGGCCGACCAGCTCCAGCGGGTGATTGCTTTCCAGGCACAGGCGCGCCGCATGATTGCAGTGCAACACCCGCCCGGCGCCGTTCAGCAGCACCAGCCCGTGGTCCAGTTCCTCAAGGATGAGGCTGAGCCATTGGCTGGAAAGCGACGAAGCCGCGCGTCGCTCCCGCGACGGAAGACCGGGCACCTGACCGGGCACCGGAGGCATGCCATCTGTCATCCACATCTCACCTCTCCTTTGGCCCGGCCTCTGTTGGCAGAGCATCATGTCAAGGGACAACCTCACGGAATGATGTCGTAAATGTTGCTGAAGGTGAATGTGAAGGATTCCCTTAGCCCCTTCGATCAGCGACAAAAGGGTTGGTGCGTCGTTCCTGCCCCACGGTGCTCTCCGGCCCGTGGCCAGGGATGAACACCGTGTCATCCCCCATGGGCCAGATGCGCTCGCGGATGCTGTCGAGCAGCTGCTGGTGGTTACCCCCGGGAAAGTCCGTACGACCGATGCTGCCGGCGAACAGCACGTCCCCGACGAAGGCTCGCTTGGCGGCCGCCGAATGGAAGATCACATGGCCCGGCGTGTGCCCCGGGCAGTGGCGCACGGCCAGGGTTTCCTCGCCGAGCTGAACGCTGTCGCCATCGGCCAGCCAGCGGGTCGGCACGAAGGCTTCGGCGGGCGGAAACCCGAACATCGCGCTCTGCTGCGCCAGCCCGTCAATCCAGAACTGGTCGCCCGGATGCGGCCCGACGATGGGCAGACCCTGCTCGCGGGCCAGCTGCCCGGCACCGCCGGCGTGGTCGATGTGGGCGTGGGTCAGCCACAGCGCCTTCAGCGTGAGCCCGTGCTCGCGCACGGCCGCCAGCAGGCGCGGCAGCTCGCCGCCCGGGTCGATCAGCGCGGCCTCGCGGGTGGCGTCGCACCAGACGAGTGAACAGTTCTGCTGGAAAGGGGTGACAGGAATGATGCGGTACTGCAGTGCCATGCGGCCATGTTAGGGCTCAGTGCGTGGGCAGCAGGCCGGCGTGCGTGCCCAGGCGGTCTATCGTCAGCTGCTGACGGCGCTCTGCGGCGCCGTCGGGCGCCAGGCCCAGGTGCACCCAGCGGCCGAATTCGTGGATGACCTGGTCGAAGCCCAGGCCGCTGGCCGCAATGGCCTGCGCCACCTGCAGCGGTGTGCCAAAGCGCGGGCAGACGATGTCGGCGGCCAGGCCGTGCAGATGCATGCTGGTGCCCTTGCTGCCCACCGCCCGGTTCAGCGCCTCGCAGCGATAGGCGCTGTTGACGTGGATGTCGCGGTCGCCCAGCAGGTGACGCACCTGCTCCAGCCGCTCGGCCAGGCGCCGCAGATTGCGCTGCACGAGCGGACCGGGCTGGTTGTCGATCTGCAGCTCACGCGCCTTGTCGGAGGCGATCAGCTCGGCCAGCGTGAAGTGGGCCGACAGCTGTGTGGCCGAGCCGCCCGCGGGCGCACCCGCCGCACTTGCCACGGCCAGCGCCGCCGCGGGTGAGCCGGCCGGCAAGGCCGTGGCGCGGCTGACGGGCTGCGCGGGCGGTGGACCGCGGTCCTCGGCACCCACGGCCGGCTGCGTGCCCACCACGCTCTGCCGGCTGGCGTTGTAGTAGCCCAGCCAGCGGTCGATGTGCTCGCCGTACTGCACCAGGTGCCAGAGGTTGCCATCGGTCTGGCGCGGCCGGCCGGCGTTGTAGGTGGCGGCGATCAGCGGCAGCTCGCCCTCATGACGGGCGGCGTTCTCGTTCAGGTATTCCACCGCGCGCTGCGCGCTGTGCAGCGAGTTGGCCGCCAGTTGCACCACCTGCTCACGCAGCACCTGGGTGCGCTGCGATGGCAAGGCCTGGGCGGTGGACAGCAGCATGTGGTGCGCCCCCACCGACACCCGCGCGGGCGTGGTGGCTGGCGAGGCATAGCCCGGCTCGCGCCGCACCAGCCAGCGGCTGCGCGCATCGGCGCCGATATCGCGCAGCAGCCGGTCCAGGCGCAGGTCCAGCGGCAGCTCGGGCTGGCGGTCGAGCAGGCGGTTCAGGTCGGCCACCTCCAGCGGGCTGGGCACGGTGCCGTAGGACTCGGTCATCGCATTGGCCACCAGCACGTCCAGGCCCGTGCTGAACTGATCCAGCCGCCCCAGCGCGAGGCGCCCGGCATAGAAGGCCCGGATGCGCCGCACCCGCTCGGCGATGCCCGGCTGCTTCAGCAGCGAGGGCACCCGGCCTGCATCGTCCACTTCGCACAGATAGGCCGGGCCCCGGCAGCGCCAGCGCCGGCCACCGGCATAGCTGCGCCAGTCGTCAGCCAGGCGCTGCAGCATCGCCGCCCTCCGGCCCTTCATTCAGCTGCGCGCGCCAGCGGCCACGCGCGTCGCGTTGCACACGACAGGCCAGCTGTACACCCGCTTCGCCCCGCGCCGCAAAGCGAAAGCGCGCCGGCCGCTGCGGCGGTGGTGCGCCGGTCCAGTGCCTGAACCGCTGCCACAGGCGCAGCGGCCAGGCCACGCGGACCGGCGCCAGCGCGAGCTGCAGCTGCAGGCTGTCCAGCTCCAGCCACGGCGGCGCCGTCAGCTCGTGAACCCGCCCGGCGCCCGCACCGCTCGCCATTGCGATGCGGGCCGCGCGCTGGCTGTGGCCCAGGCTGGCGTCTGCGCGGGTGATCTCCAGCGCCAGCCAGCGCCGCAGCTCCTGCAGCGTGAACTCGCCGGCCGGCCCGGGCATGCGGTGCTCCGGCTCAGCGTCACGAGACCACGGTGGGCTCGGCCACCTTGGCCAGCAGACTCAGCAGCCGCGCCAGACCCTCGGGCATGGGTGCCTCGCTGGCATGGACGGTGATCTCCAGCATGCCGCTGCGGTTGGTGGTGGACTGCTCGGACGCGGTGGACGACAGACTGCCCTTCAGTGAGGCCTCGAAGAACGGCAGGTACTTCACGCCGGCGCTGAGCTCGCCCTGCTTGCTGGAGTCGCGCTTGGTACCCACCACCTGCGAGACCTCGTACTTGAAGTGCGTGGTCAGCGAGTCGATGCGCAGATGCGGCACGGGCACGATGGACAGCAGGGGCACGTCCAGGTGCACCGACTTCTGGATGCTCACGCCGTTGGCGTTGGTTTCCTGGAAGTCGAGATTGAAGTTGGCGGTCTGCGGCTTGAAGCGCACCGGCGCGTCGGCGGTCGTGCTGGGAACCTTGTCGAGAAAGCTCTCGATGTAGGCCTTGGTGCTGAGCGCCGCCTGCTTCTGGGCGTTCACCACCGCCACCAGCGGCGCGGCGATCAGGAAGTCCAGCGGCAGGGCCTGGAAGTCGGCGGCCGGCAGCGGGGCCGGGTCGGGCGCCGTCGCGGCGCTGGGGGGAGCGGTGGCCATGCAGTGGTCCTTTCAGTGGCGGGTCAGGAGGAAGAAGAAGGCTCGCCGGGCGCAGCCCCGGGCGTGGGATGCAGCGTCTCCGTCAGGCTGGACACCTGGGTCATCGTGCTGAGCAGCTTGGCCAGGCCGGCCGGCGTGGGCGCGCTCTTGAGCTGCACCTCCACCTTGATGCTGGCGGCCTTCTCGCGCTGCGCGCTGCCGCCGGGGTCGGAGAGCGTGCCACGCACGCTGATGGGCTCGGACACGAGATACCAGGGCCGGGGCATCGCACCCAGCTCCTCGGGGGCGGACGCCCCTGCGCGCATCTGCTCGCGCGCCAGCGCCTCGGCCTCGCTGCTCTGGATCTGCTGGTGGTGCTGCAGCTCGCGGATCACCAGCTCCACCTCGTAGCGCGCCGCCTCGATGCCCAAAGGCTGCAGTGGCACCAGGGCCAGCGTGGGCAGGCTCAGCGTCAGCGTGCGGGTCTCGGGGCGGCCCTGCGCGTCGGTCGAGGTCTGCTCGAGCTGGAACTTCTGGCTGTACATGCTGTCGTCGCCATCGGCCGGCGCATCCGGCGAGCGGTGCGGGTAGCCGATCTGCAGCACGAAATTCAGGAAGGAGCGGGCCGCATGCACCTGCGCCTTGGCCAGCGCATCGAGCGGCGCCAGCAACGCCTGCGACAGCGAGATGACCGCCTCCTCGGCGGGGCCGGGTCTGAACGGCGTACCCGGCCGGACGGAGGCCGGGTCGGCTGCGTTGTCGGATTCACCAGGCATCGGCGTCTCTCAGGGCTCGGGGCAGCGTGCCAGATTAGCGAGCCCATCCGGAGGGTCAACTGCCGTCCTAGGGTGAGGCCGGCAAAGCATCCGTCCGGCTGAGGACAGGGCCAGCGCCAACGAGGCAAAGCCTGGCCCCCGGATCGGTAGGCACGCGGGCGGTGGCGCTGTAAGGTGCGCGAGGCGTCACCCGACTTGACCCCATGCTGCATCGCCCCCGCCCCGCCGTCCTGTTCCTCCTGGCCCTGCTGGCGCTCCTGGGAGGCTGCGCCTCCGGCCCCGAGCTCGTGCTGCCGCGCCAGCAGGCCTGGGTGGACGGCCGCCGCGTGGACTACGTGACCACCGACATCTCCGACGCCGCGATGGCCACGGACGGCGGCGTCAACCATGTGCCGCGGCTGGCCGATGCGCTGGGCCAGGGCCGGGCCTCGCTGACGGAGCGGGTCTACAAGTTCCCGCAGGGCGAGCAGATCAGCATCTTCGCGTCCGGCCCGGCGCCGCTGGGCGCGGCACGACCCGACCCCAACTACAGCCCGCTGTGGCGGCTGGTGCTGGTGCGCTGGGTCAGCGGCGCCTCGCCGCGTGAGCTGCGCTCGGAAGAGGCGCTGCTGGCCGCCGAGGCCGCGGGCGAGCTGCGACTGGACGTGACCGCCATCGTCGTGAACTGCCCCATCGTGCGCGCCGCCGACGGCACGCCGCTGCGCGGCGTGCGCTGAATGCCGGTCAGCAGCGCCAGGCCCGACACGCGGCGCAGCAGCGCGTAGGCCAGC
Organism: Roseateles depolymerans; assembly: GCA_003241055.1. Taxonomy (GTDB): domain Bacteria; phylum Pseudomonadota; class Gammaproteobacteria; order Burkholderiales; family Burkholderiaceae_C; genus Pelomonas; species Pelomonas depolymerans_A. Next base: position 99,230 of record QFOD01000013.1, on the reverse strand, counting down.
GCACACACCGCGAAGGTGGCGGCCACCAGCAGCAGCGCCTCCAGGCCCCAGGGCAGGCCCAGCGGCTTCAGCACCTGGGTCAGCACCACGATGACGCTCTGGTGCAGGATGTAGAAGCAGAACACCGCGGCGCTGGCCGCCCGCAGGCGCGGCGACTCGGTGCGGAACAGCTGCTGCGCCCAGCCGCAGGCGGCCGCGATGGCCCACCAGCTGAATGCGGCCCACAGCCCGCGCTGGGCCTGCAGCACCGCCGGCGGCGGCGCCTGGTTGGCGTAGTGGCTGAAGTAGGCCACCAGCAGCGCCCAGCTCGCCAGCGCCGCGCCCAGCAGCGGCCAGCGGGCGCGCTGCAGCGCCGGCCACATCCCCACCGCCAGCGGCGTGCGGCTGGCCCAACCCAGCGCGAACAGGGCGCCGTACTGCACATGGTTATAGAGGTCGTGGAAGAAGTTGTGCGTGCTGGGGTGGCTGGGGAACACGAGCAGCCGCGCCAGCGCCAGCGGCACGATGGGCAGCAGCAGCCAGGCCCAGCCGGGCAGGTTCAGCGCGCGCAGCGGCCAGCGCCAGGCTGCGGCCAGCAGCGCGCCCAGCAGCGTGTAGGGCCACAGGTAGGCGAGGAACCACAGGTGGTTCCAGGTCGGCACATCCATGCAGTCCTGGCCGCGGCAATACCTGCCCCCGTGCAGATAGGCCCACCAGAAGTCCAGGTAGCCGCCGTCGCCGGGCAGCAGCTGCGGCGCCTTGGTCAGCACCTCGAAGAAGGCCTGCGGCGGAACGATGACCGCCATGCCGAACAGTAGCGGCAGCAGCAGGCGCAGCGTGCGGTCCCGCCAGGTCGCCAGCAGCCCGCGCCGGGCGCTCAGGCCCTGGCAGGCGACGCCCGCCACCAGGAAGAGCAGGCCCAGCCGCCAGGGCGCGGTCAGCAGCATGAAGGGCTCGAGGCCAGGGTGCGGCGCCGCACTCTTCACATGCCAGTCCCAGCTCACGTAGTACATGCCGACGTGATAGGGGATCAGCAGCGCGAACGCGGCGGTGCGCAGGCCGTCGAGAAAGGGCAGGCGGGCGGTGGTGTTCATGGCGCCAGCTTCGCGGCGCGGGCGCGGCCGCACCACGCCGCCGGGGCGAACGAGCGGGTTTACGGGGCGAGTGGCGCCAGCGCGTCGCGGTAGCCGCGCGACACCCGCAGACTCTGGCCACAGCGCAGCGTCAGCACGGCCTCGCCGCCGCCCAGGCGCTCCACCCGCAGCACATGGGCCGGGTTGACCGCATGGCAGCGATGCACCCGCACGAAGAGCCCGGCCCAGGCCGGCCGCGCCAGCACCTCGGCCAGCGTGGCGCGCTCCAGGAAGCTGCGCGGCGGCAGGTGCAGCGCCACGTAGTTGTCGGCCGCGGCGATCCACTGCAGCTGCTCCAGCACGATGCGCTGCCGCCCGCCGGACGCCGCCTCCACCCACCACTCGCCCGGCTGCAGCCCCAGGCGGGGCCCCGGCGCCGGCCGCGCCAGCTGCTCGCGCACCCGCGCCAGCGCGGCCTGCAGGCGCTCGGCCGTGTAGGGCTTGAGCAGGTAGTCCAGCGCCGCCAGTTCGAAGGCCTGCAGCGCATGCTCGGCATGGGCGGTGGAGAACACGATGCAGCGCACGCCCAGCTCGCGCAGGCCCGCCGCCAGCTGCACGCCGCTACCGCCCGGCATCTCGATGTCCAGCAGGGCCAGGTCGGGCGGCTGGGGCAGGCTCTGCACCAGCGCCAGCGCCGCCGGCGCGTCGGGCGCCTCCAGCGGCGGGGCAACATCGGGCATGGCGCTCAGCAGCCGCCGCAGCCGCGCCCGGGCGGCGGGCTCGTCGTCCACCACCAGCACGCTGAGCGCGCTGCTCATGCCGGCAGCTCCAGCGTCAGCCGCATGCCCTGACCCTCGCTCACCAGCGCTGCGCGGGCGGCCTCGCCATAGCGCGCAGCCAGCCGCTCGCGCAGGTTGCGCAGGCCCAGGCCGCCGTCGGGGTCGGCCGGGTGCTCGGGCACCGGGGCGTCGCCCTGGTTGACGATGTCCAGCTGCAGGCGCCCGTCCACCCGGCGTGCCAGCACCGACACCGTGACCCGGCCGCGGTGCCGCGCCACATGGTGCTTGACCGCGTTTTCCACCGGCGTGAGCAGCAGCAGCGCGGGCAGACGCACCGCGCGCGCGGCGGCGTCGGCCTCGAGGGCCACCACCAGCCGCTGCGGGCCGAAACGGGCCTGCATCAGCGCCAGAAAGGGCGCCACCAGCGCCAGCTCCTCGCCCAGCGTGTGCTCCACGCGCTGCTGGGCGGCCAGGGTCTGGCGCAGCAGGTCGGAGAGCTGGCACAGCAGCTGGTCGGCACGGTCCACATCCTCGTGCATCACCGAGGCGATCAGGTTCAGCGTGTTGAAGAGGAAATGCGGCTGCAGCTGGTCGGCCAGCCGCGCGAGCTGCGCCTCGGCCAGCTCGCGCTGCAGACGCTGCAACTCCTGCTCCCGCAGCGTGGCCGCCTGCGCGGCCCAGACGCCGCGCGAGATCAGGCAGAAGCTCAAGTAGCTGACCGCGTCCTTGCCGCCCTCGAAGACCAGCAGCGTGGGCAGGGGGTCGGGCCGGTAGTCCACGCCCACCAGGTGATAGACCAGCAGGCGCAGCCCGAACATGCCGGCAATGTGGGCCAGGCTGAAGGCCGGCAGGGCCAGGGCGTGCGCCGCCAGCTGCCGCGGCCAGGGCTGGCCGCGCAGCTGGCCCACCAGGCGGTGCAGCGCGAGCAGCAGCAGGCCTATCGTGCCTATGGAGCTGAACTCCCAGAGAAAGGGCTCCCACGGCCGCGTGCCGCCCGACAGCCGGTAGGCCTCCAGGGCCGAGGCGCTCAGCAGCAGGCCGACGACGGTGAGCAGCGCGAGATAGGGCAGGCGCCAGCGGGGCGCGATCAGCAGCATGGCGCGAGCCTACCGTGCCCGGGCGCCCGCCCCGGCCCTGCCGCGTGCCACTCGCCCCGCGGGAGACGCCATTCGCCCCGCACCATGAAAAACGGCCGCTGCTGCGGCCGTGAAGGTGTGCGGCGCGCCGGACGGCTGCTCGAGGCCGTCCGGGCGCGCCGGGGGGGCGGGACGATCAGGGCGCGGTGAGCCGGGCCGCGAAGGCCTTGTGCACCGACAGCAGCGCGACGGCACGATCGGTCTCGCGCTGGATCAGCTGGTCCTGTGCGGTCAGGCGATCCTGCTCGGCGCTGAGCAGCTGGTAGAAGTCGGTCACGCCGGCCTCGTAGCGCTTCAGCGCCAGGTCGCGCGCCCGCGTCGTGGCCTGGGCCGCCAGGGCCTGGGCCACCGTCTGCTGCTCGGACTCCCGCAGCGTGGAGAGGCTGCCCTGGGCATCCTGCAGCGCGGTGAGCTGGGCCTGCTCGGCCGTGGCCACCGCGGCCTCGAAGCCGGCGCGCGCAGCATCGGCCTCGGCACGGCGGGCGCCGAAGTCCAGGAAGTTCCAGTTCAGCGCGGCCGCGATGCTGTGGATCTCGGTGGCGCTCTTGAACAGGTCACCGCCGCGGCTGGCACTCCAGCCGATCTGGCCCGTCAGGCCCAGGCTGGGCCAGCGCGCGGCCCAGGCCACATGGGCGCGGGCGGCGGCGGCCTGGGCACGGGCCTCGGCCGAGCGCACATCGGGCCGCTGGGCCAGCAGGCCGGCCGGGTCGGGCAGCGCGCCCAGGCTGACCACGCGCGGCTGCGGCATGGGCGGCAGCGGGTCGGCATCCGCCTTGTCGCAATCCGCCGGCGGCTGGCCGCGCAGCACGTCCAGCTGCAGACGGGTCAGGCAGGCGGCATTGCGCAGCGCCGGCACGCTGGCGGCCGTGGTGGCCACCAGCGCCTCGGCACGGGCCAGGTCCACGGAGGTGCCGCGGCCGGCGTCGACCCGCGCCTTCACCAGCTGCAGCAGCTGGTTCTGCACGTCCAGCGTTTCCTTGGCCAGCCTGAGCCGGTGGCCCAGGCCGATCAGCTGGGTCTGCAGATTCAGTGCGGTGCCGGCCAGGCTGAGCTGGGCGGCGTCGCGGTCCAGCGCGGCGCTCTGGGCGTCGTAGCCGGCAGCGCGAGCATTGGCCGAGGCGCGGCCCCACAGGTCCACCTCCCAGCTGGCGGTGGCGTTGACGCCATAGCTGTTGAAGTTGTTGAACTGGCCCAGGTCATTGGGCGCGCGCTGGCGGCTGGCGTTGGCGCCGACGCCGACGCTGGGCAGGCGCTGGGCGCCGGCCGACTCGGCCAGCGACTGCGCCTGCTGCAGCCGCGCGGCGGCGGCCCGCAGGTCGCGGTTGTTGGCCAGCACCTCGTCGACGACGCGCTGGAGCTGCGTGCTGTCGACGAAGGCGCGCGTCATCTGCGCGGCGCCGGAAGCCTCAGGCAGGGCCGGGGCCTGGGCGAACTGGCTGGGGGCCAGGTTTTGCGGGCCGGACGGCAGCGCCGGACCGGCACAGGCGCCCAGCAGGGACAGGATGCTCAGGGCGAGCAGCGTGAGTGCAGGCCGTTGCATGTCAGGCTCCCTTGTTGGGGGTGTCGGCATCGTCGATGCCGGGGTGGAAGGCGTGGGCCGAGGCCTCGACCCTGGCGCGCAGCTCGGCGGCGCGGGCGCGGCGCTTCTCGGTGCCCTTGCGCAGCAGGCTGTAGAACACCGGCGTCAGGAAGATGCCGAAGAAGGTCACGCCCAGCATGCCGCTGAACACGGCGATGCCCATGGCACGCCGCATCTCGCTGCCGGCACCACTGCCCAGGATCAGCGGCACGACGCCGGCGATGAAGGCGATGGAGGTCATCAGGATGGGGCGCAGACGCAGGCGGCAGGCCTCGATGACGGCCTCCAGCATGGGCTTGCCGTGCTCTTCCAGCTCCTTGGCGAACTCGACGATCAGGATGGCGTTCTTGCAGGCCAGGCCCACCAGCACGACCAGCGCAACCTGGGTGAAGAGGTTGAGGTCACCGCTCTGCATGAAGGGCGGCAGGTGCGACAGCCACACGCCGAACAGCGCGGACAGGATGCACATCGGCACGATCAGGATGATGGCCAGCGGCAGCGACCAGCTCTCGTACTGCGCCGCCAGCACCAGCACCACCAGGATCACCGAGAACAGCAGCACCGCAGCCAGCGTGGGCACCTGGATGCCCAGGCCCGGCACGGTCACGTCGCGGGTCAGGCGGTCCTGGTAGCTGAGGTCGGTCCACTCGTAGCCCATGCCGCGCGGCAGGCCCTTGAGCAGCTGCTCGATCTCGGCCTCGGCCTGGCCGCTGGAGAAGCCGGGCTTGGGCGCGCCGTTGATGTCCGCCGACGGGAAGCCGTTGTAGCGGGTCACACGGGTGGGGCCGAAGGTGGGCTGCACGCTCAGCAGCGAACCCAGCGGCACCATCTCACCCGCGCCGTTGCGGGTCTTGAGCTGGGTGATGTCGTCGGCCTTGGCGCGGAAGGGCGCGTCGGCCTGCACGATGACCTGGTAGGTCTTGCCGAACTTGGTGAAGTCGTTGACGTACAGCGAGCCCAGGTTGATCTGCAGCGTGTCGTAGATGTCCGACAGGCCCACGCCCATCTGCTTGGCCTTGGTGCGGTCCACGTTGGCGAACAGCTGGGGCACGTTGATGTCGTAGGTCGAGTACGGTGTACCGATGCTGGACTTGGGGTTGCCGTAGATGGGCCCCAGCGTCCCCCAGACCGCGCCGAACAGCGCCTGCTCGCCCTGGCCGGAGCGGTCCTGCACCTGCAGCTTGAAGCCGCCGGCCGCACCCAGGCCGTCCACCGCGGGCGGCGGCACGACGAACATGCGCGCGCCCTGGATCTGCTGGATCGCGCCGTTCACGCGGCCCAGGATGGCCTCCTTGCTGAGCTCGGGCTTGGTGCGCGCCTCGAAGCTGTCCAGGCCGAAGAACACGATGCCCTCGTTGGGTGCAGCCGAGAAACTGGCGATGGACAGGCCGGGGAAGGCCACCGAATCCTTGATGCCGGGCACCTTGAGCGCGATGTCGCTCATCTGGCGGATCACCTCGGTCGTGCGGTCCAGGCTGGCGCCGGCCGGCAGCTGGGCGATGCCGATCAGGTACTGCTTGTCGGGCGCCGGCACGAAGCCGCTGGGCATGCGGGTGAACAGGAAGGCGGTGGCCGCCAGCAGCAGCGCATAGACCACCAGGGCGGCGGACTTGCGCTTCAGGATGCCGGTGACACCACGGCCATAGGCGGCCGAGCGACGCTGGAAGAAGCAGTTGAACCAGTGGAAGAAGCGGCCGAACAGGCGGTCCATGCCGCGGGTCAGCGCGTCCTTGGGCGCGTCATGCGGGCGCAGCAGGATGGCCGACAGCGCGGGCGACAGCGTCAGCGAGTTGAACGCCGAGATCACGGTGGAGATCGCGATGGTGGCGGCGAACTGCTTGTAGAACTGGCCCGACAGACCCGGCACCAGCGTCAGCGGCACGAACACCGCGCACAGCACCAGCGCGATCGCGATGATGGGCCCGGACACCTCGCGCATCGCCTTGACGGTGGCGTCATGCGGCGTGAGCCCGTCCTGGATGTTGCGCTCCACGTTCTCGACCACCACGATGGCGTCGTCCACCACGATGCCGATGGCCAGCACCAGGCCGAACAGCGTCAGCGTGTTGATGGAGAAGCCCAAGGCCAGCAGGACCGCGAAGGTGCCGACGACCGACACCGGCACCGCGACCAGCGGGATCACCGAGGCGCGCCAGGTCTGCAGGAAGATGATGACGACCAGCACCACCAGCGCCACCGCCTCGAACAGCGTGTGCACGACCTTCTCGATGGAGGTCTGCACGAAGCGCGTGGGGTCGTAGACGATGTCGTAGTCCACGCCCTTGGGGAAGCTGGGCTTGAGCCGCTCCATGGTCTTGCGGACGTTGTCCGAGATCGCCAGCGCGTTGGAACCCGGGGCCTGGAAGATCGCGATGGCCGCGGCTTCCTTGTTGTTCAGCAGGCTGCGCAGCGAGTAGCTGCCGGCGCTGATCTCGACACGGCCGATGTCCTTCACGCGCACCAGTGCGCCGGTCTTGGTGTCGGTGCGGATGATGACGTTGGCGAACTCCTCCTCGCTGACGAGGCGACCCTGCGCATTGATCTGCAGCTGGAAGTCGGTGCCGGTGGGCGCGGGCGGCGCGCCCACGACGCCGGCCGCCACCTGGGCGTTCTGCTCACGGATGGCCGCAACCACCTCGCCGGCCGTCATGTTGCGGCTGGCGAGCTTTTGCGGATCCAGCCACACGCGCATCGCGTAGTCGCCGCCACCGAACATCAGCACCGAGCCCATGCCGGGGATGCGCAGCAGCTCGTCGCGCACGTTCAGCTGGCCGTAGTTGCGCAGGTAGAGCGCGTCGTGCGAGTTGTCGGGGCTGACCATGTGAACCACCATGGTCATGTTGGAGGCCTGCTTCTCGGTGGTCACGCCGATCTGCCGGACGATGTCGGGCAGGCGTGGCAGCGCACGGTTCACACGGTTCTGCACCGCGGTCTCGGCAGCCTCGGGATGGGTGCCGATCTTGAACGTCACGGTCAGCGTCATGCCGCCGTCGGCCGTGGCCTGGCTCTCGAAATAGAGCACGTTCTCCAGGCCGTTGATCTGTTCCTCCAGTGGCGTGGCCACGGTCTCCGAGATCACGCGCGGGTTGGCGCCGGGGTACTGAGCGCGCACGACGACCTGCGGCGGTGCGACCTCGGGGTACTCGGACACCGGCAGATTCGGGATCGCCAGCGCACCGAGCAGGAAGATGAAGAGGGACAACACGGTCGCGAAGCGCGGCCGGTCGATAAAGAAGCGTGAGATGTCCATGGCAGGGCCGCCTGATTACTTCGAAGCGGCAGGGGCCGGGGCTTGCGCGCCAGCGGGCGCGGGAGGCAGGGGCATGCCCTTGTCGTCCACCTTCAGCACCTGCGGCGTCACCGGGGCACCCGGCATCGCGCGCTGCAAGCCGTCGACGATGATCATCTCGCCGGCCTTCACGCCGTCGACGACGCGCATGCCGTCCAGCAGCGCGCCGGGCTTGACCGGGCGCGGCTGCACGATGTTGTTCTGGCCGACGACGAAGACCAGCTTGTTGGTTTGGTCGGTGGTGATGGCACGGTCCGGCACCAGCACGGCCGCCGCCGAGGCGTGGGCCACCAGCTTGATGTGCGCAAACAGGCCCGGCGTGAACAGCCCGGCCTTGTTGTCGAACACCGCGCGGCCGCGGATGGTGGCGGTGGCGGTGTTGAGGCGATTGTCGACGAAGTCCAGCTTGCCGATGTGCGGGTAGCCCTGCTCGTTGGCCAGGCCCAGCTGCACCGTGGTGTCGCCCTTGCCGCCACGCAGGTACTTCAGGTAGGCCGCCTCGCTGGCGTCGAAGTAGGCGTAGACCTTGTCGCTGGACACCAGCGTGGTCAGCACCGGGTCGCCCACGCTGACCAGGTTGCCCGGCGTGACGTTGGCGCGCGAGGTGCGGCCCGCGACCGGCGCGGTGATGTTGGCGTATTCGACGTTCAGGCGCGCCTGCACCAGGCCCGCCTCGGCCGCGCGCAGGCTGGCGTCGGCATTGCGCACCGCGGCGCGCAGCTGGTCGATCTCCTGCTGGCTGACGGCGTTCACCGACACCAGCTTCTCGGCGCGGGCCAGGTCGGCACGCGAGAGATCGAGCTGGGTCTTGGCGGCCACGACCTGGGCCTCCAGCCGCACCACCTCGGCGCGGAAGGCGCGCGAGTCGATGGTGAACAGCGGCTCGCCCTTGCGCACGACCTGGCCCTCCTTGAAGCGCACGGCCTCGATGGTGCCGGCCACGCGGGCGCGCACCTCGACCGTGTCGGGCGCCTCCAGACGGGCGGTGAACTCCTCGAATTCCTGCACGTCGCGCTGCACGGCGGGGGCGACGGACACGGGTGCGGCACCGCCACCATGCCCTCCGGGGCCGCCCTGCTGCTGGCCGCAACCGGCGAGGACAAGGGCAATCAGGGCCGGCGCGGACAGGGCGGGCCAGCGGGGCGTGGGACGGGCTTGGGGCATGCGGGACTCCATCGACAAGGGCGCGACTGTAGCCAGATCGTCCACACCCTGCATGCCCCAGAAGAGCCAGCCGGGTCGGGTTGCTGACATTAGATGTCAACAGGCCCGAACGGCGTACGACAAAAAGAAAGCCACCCTAGGGGTGGCTTTCGTTCAGGCCGGGCAGGCTCAGTGCACGCCGTGCATCTTCTTCTTCATCCAGGGCGTCAGCAGCATCAGCACGAGGCCGGCGCCGATGGGGATGGCGGTGAAGATCAGGAAGAAGACGGACATCGAGTAGTGGTTGGAGATTTCGTCGATGTAGGCGCCTGTGGAGCCGGCGATCTTGTTGGCGATGGCCGTGTTCAGGAACCACACGCCGAACATCAGGCCCAGCAGGCGCGCCGGCGCCAGCTTGGAGATGTAGGACAGACCCACCGGCGACAGGCACAGCTCGCCCATGGTGTGCAGCAGGTAGGCCACGCACAGGAAGACCATGCTGACCTGAGCCGTCTTGGCGCCGGCCGGGATGCCGGCTGAGCCCAGCGACAGCGCCGAAAAGCCCAGGCCCAGCAGCACCAGGCCCACGCCGAACTTCACGGAGCCCGGCGGGTTCCAGTGCTTCTCCCACATCTTGGAGAACATCGGCGCCAGGATGACCAGGAAGAAGGAGTTCAGCACGCCGAACCAGGTGGCGGGCACCTCGGACTGATCCATCGCGAACTCGCGGCCCAGCATCCAGAACACCAGGCCCCAGATCACGGCGAAGGCCAGCGCCAGCAGGCCGTTGGCCAGCGCGAAGCGGCTGCCGGTGTTGCGGTTGAGCTTCCACAGCAGCCACGACAGGATGCCCGCCGGGATCACGGTCATCAGCGAATTGACCACCTTGAACACGAAGCCGCTGGTGCCCACCAGCGTGCGGTCGGTGTAGTCGGCCGCGAAGATGGTCATGGAGCCGCCGGCCTGCTCGAACGCGAACCAGAAGAAGATGGTGAAGAACGAGAACACGAAGATGGCCTTCAGGCGGTCGGCCACCACATGGGCCGGCGCCTCGTCGCCTTCCGCCGCCTGCTGCTTGGCCTCACCGGCCTTGGGCGGCGCACCGATGTCGCCGAAGATGCTGCCGCTGAAGTAGAACTGCAGCGCGCCCAGGATCATGAACACGCCGGCCAGGCCGAAGCCCAGGTTCCAGGAGATCTTCTCGCCGATGTAGCCGCACAGCGAGATGCCGAAGAAGGCCCCCGCGTTCACGCCCATGTAGAACAGCGTGTAGCCGGCGTCGCGGACGTTGTCCTCCTTGGGGCCGTAGAGCTGGCCGACGATGGCCGAGATATTGGGCTTGAACAGGCCGGTCCCCAGCACCACCAGGCCCAGGCCCAGGTAGAAGCTGGGCACGGTCTCCAGGAACAGCGAGATGTGGCCCGCCGCGATGATGAAGCCGCCCAGCAGCACCGCGCGGCGCGTGCCCAGGAAGCGGTCGGCGATGTAGCCGCCCAGGATGGGGGTCAGGTAGACCAGGCCGGTGTACCAGCCGTACAGCGACGTGGCTTCGGCGCGGCTCCAGCCCCAGCCGCCCTTGGCGGCCTCGGAGATCAGGAACAGCACCAGCAGGGCGCGCATGCCGTAGTAGGAGAAGCGCTCCCACATCTCGGTGAAGAACAGCACGAACAGCTGGTTGGGCTGGCCGAGGATGGTGCTGGCGCCCGACGGGGTGGTCGCGCGCGCCGAGGCGGCCATGGGGGTAGAGGTCGTCACGTCTGAGGATTCCGGTGAACACTGAAGCGGCAGGGGTCGCCCGCCGGGTCAAGGCGCGGATTGTCGTGGCGGCACGCCGGATTCCTGCGCCGGTGTTCTACGGGATTGCCCAGGGGTGACGCACCCGCCCATGACCAACGGCAGGGGCCGGGCCGTCCCCGCCAGGGTTCAGCCAGCGCTCAGAGCGAGAAGTCGTAGTCGATGGTCAGCGGCGCGTGGTCGCTGAACTTCTCGGCCTTGTAGATGGCCTCGCGCTTCGCCAGCGCCGCCAGGGCGGGCGTGGCCAGGTGGTAGTCCAGCCGCCAGCCCACGTTGTTCGCATAGGCCTGGCCGCGGTTGCTCCACCATGTGTAGCAGGTGTCGGTGGTGTCGGGCTGCAGCGCGCGGTAGACGTCCACCAGGCCGCCCTGGCCAGGGTCGGTACCCAGCAGCCGCGTCATCCAGGCCCGTTCCTCGGGCAGGAAGCCGCTGTTCTTCTGGTTGCTCTTCCAGTTCTTCAGGTCGGCCTCGCGGTGCGCGATGTTCACATCGGCCACGAGGATGAACTCGCGCTCGGCCTTCAGCGCCATCAGGTGCGGATAGAGCTCGTCGAGGAAGCGGTACTTGGCCTGCTGGCGGTCCTCGCCCGACGAGCCGCTGGGGAAGTAGCAGGAGATCAGGCTGAGCTTGCGGCCCGGCTTGTCGAAGCGCTTCTCCACCCAGCGCCCTTCGGGGTCGAACTCGCTGGAGCCGAAGCCGATGCGCACGTCGCTGGGCTGCTCGCGGGTGTAGAGGCCCACACCCGAGTAGCCCTTCTTGTCGGCGTACTGGAAGGCCCCCTGCAGGCCGCCATGCGCGGCGAATTGCTCCTGCACCACGTCGGCCTGGGCCTTGAGTTCCTGCACGCCGAGCGCGTCGGCCTGCTGCTGCCCCAGCCAGTCGAAGAAGCCCTTGCTGGCGGCAGAACGAACACCGTTGAGATTGGCGGTAATGAAGCGCATCGGCGGCATGTATTGGGGTTTTATCGGATGAGTATCGCAGTGCAGCAATCGAACAACAGGGCCGCGCGCTTTCATCACCCGGGCGTCATGCAATCTTTACTATCCCGTCGCAAAAGAGAAATGAGAAAAGGCGCAAGCAGCGCCTCCCGTCCCCGCTTTGTCTCTGTGAATTCAGTCAACCCGAGGATCCATCATGTCCAAGCAAACCCTGGCCCCCACCCTGCTGGCGCTCGCGCTGGGCGCGGCCTTCCCCGTTCAATCCGCCCTCGCCCAGGCCGCCGCGCCCGAGGCCAAGAAGGATGTCAGCCAGCTCGAGGCCGTCATCGTCACCGGCAGCCGCCGCATCGAGAACGTGAAGGACGTCCCCCAGTCCATCTCGGCCATCAAGAGCGAGGAGCTCGACACCTACAACGCCAGCGGCCAGGACGTCCGCGCGCTGTCGGGCCGGGTGCCCAGCCTGAACATCGAGTCGGACTACGGCCGCACGTTCCCGCGCTTCTATGTGCGCGGCCTGGGCAACACCGACTTCGACATGAACGCGTCCCAGCCCGTGGGCCTGGTCTATGACGATGTGGTGCAGGAGAGCATTGCGCTCAAGGGCTTCCCGGTGTTCGACGTGGACCAGGTGGAGCTGCTGCGCGGCCCGCAGGGCACGCTGTTCGGCCGCAACTCGCCTGCCGGCGTGATGAAGTTCGACTCGGTCAAGCCCGGCAAGAAGTTCGAGGGCTACGCCAACATCGGCTACGGCCGCTGGGCCGCCGTGAACATGGAGAGCGCGGTCAACGTGCCCATCAACGACGACTGGCAGGTGCGCGTCGCCGGGCTCTACCAGCGCCAGGACAACCGGGTGCACAACCCGCTGCCCGACGCCACCTCCGACCTGGAAGGCTACAGCGACAAGGCGGTGCGCCTGCAGGCCGCCTACAAGAACGGCGGCTTCTACGGCCTATTCAAGGTCCAGGGCCGCGACTACAAGGGCACGGCCACCACCTTCCGCGCCAACATCATCAAGCGCGGCACCAACGACCTGGTCGACGGCTTCGACCCCGGCTACTACCCCACCGACGGCTACAACGTGCAGACCCTGCGCTCGCAGGAGGTGTCGGCCCGGCTGCGCTGGGAACTCGACGGCGTGACGCTGCACTCCATCACCGCCTACGACCGCGCCAAGTACTACAGCCGCGGCGACGTGGACGGCGGTTACGGCAGCCGCTTCGCCGGCATCCCGGACGGCCCCAGCTACCCCGGTCAGAAGGCCCTGATCCCCTTCGACTCGCAGACGGCCGACGGCATCCCCTACCTGAAGCAGGTGACGCAGGAGTTCCGCCTGCAGTCCAACACCAATTCGCCGCTGCAGTGGATCGCCGGCCTCTACTACTTCAACGAGAAGCTGCAGGTGGACAGTTTCAACTTCGACACCTTCTCGGCCGGTGACCCGCAGAACGGCTATGCGGTGCAGCACCAGGAGGCCAAGTCCTATGCCGTGTTCGGCAACGTGAACTACGCCGTCACGCCGCAGCTGAAGATCCGCGGCGGCCTGCGCTACACCGACGACAAGAAGGACTTCGACGCGGTGCGCACCTGGACGCCGGGCAAGGCCGTCAACGTCGACATCATCGGCCCCTTCTACACCCACCCCAAGTCCACCAACTGGAGCTGGGACCTGGGCGCCAACTACAGCCTGGACAAGGCCACCAGCGTGTTCGCACGGGTCGCCACCGGTTACCGCGCACCGTCCATCCAGGGCCGCGTGCTGTTCGGCGACTCCATCTCCGAGGCCAAGTCGGAGAAGGTGCTGTCCGTCGAGGCCGGCATCAAGGCCGACCTGCTGGACAACACCGCCCGCGTCAGCGCCACGGTGTTCAAGTACCGCGTGAACGACATGCAGCTGACGGCGGGCTCGGGCTCCACCAACCAGAACCGCCTGGTCAACGCGCACCGCGCCGAGGGCCAGGGCTTCGAGCTGGACGCCCAGGCCATCATCGCCCGCGACTGGCGCACGACGCTGGGCCTGTCGTACAACGACACCAAGATCAAGGACCCCAACCTCTTCGTGCTGCCCTGCGGCAATGCGAACTTCCAGTTCCTGCAGGCCAACACGGGCTGCACGGTGCTCGACCCGGCGGGCCCGCTGGCCGGCACGGTCAGCATCAACGGCAACCCGCTGCCGCGCGCGCCCAAGTGGGTGGCAAACTGGACGCTCAAGTACAGCACCGAGCTGGCCGGCGGCGAGCTGACCGTGCTGACCGACTGGGCCTACAAAGACAAGTACAACATGTTCCTGTACGAGGCCGTCGAGTACAAGGCCAAGGCCGCGCTGGAAGGCGGCCTGCGCGTGGGCTACGCCTGGGGCAACGGCAGGTACGAGGTGGCCGCGTTCTCGCGCAACATCACCAACCATCGCCAGGTAGTGGCCGCGATCGACTTCGACAACCTGACCGGCATCATCAACGAGCCGCGCAGCTACGGCATCCAGTTCAAGACGCTGTTCTGATACCGCGGCAGGCCCGGCCTGCCGCCCCGAAAGGCCCGCCGGCATTGCACGGCGGGCTTTTTTTGGCCCCTAGAATCTGACGTCATGTCAGCGCCCATCGATGCTCTCGCCCAGGATTTCGTCGCCTTCGCCGTGCAGGCCGGCGTGTTGCGCTTCGGCGAGTTCAAGACCAAGGCCGGGCGGCTGTCGCCCTACTTCTTCAATGCCGGCCTGTTCGACGACGGCGCCAAGCTCGGCCGCCTGGCCGGCTTCTACGCGGACCGCCTGATCACCTCGGGCCAGCACTTCGACATGATCTTCGGCCCGGCCTACAAGGGCATCACGCTGGCCGCGGCGGTCTCGATCGAGCTGGCGCGGCGCGGCCGCAACCTGCCCTTTGCCTACAACCGCAAGGAAGCCAAGGATCACGGCGAGGGCGGCACGCTTGTCGGCGCCCCGGTCAAGGGCCGCGTGCTCATCATCGACGACGTGATCTCCGCCGGCACTTCGGTGCGCGAGTCCATCCAGATGATCGAGGCGGCCGGCGCCACGCCCTGCGGCGTGGCCATCGCGCTGGACCGTCAGGAAAAGGCGGCCGAGGGCGGGGTCGACAGCGAACAGTCCGCCGTGCAGCAGGTGCAGCAGCGCTATGGCCTGCCGGTGATTGCCATCGCCGGCCTGGGTGACCTGCTGGCCTACCTCGGCGACACGCCGGAGCTGGCGGCGCATCGTCCCGCCGTGCTGGCCTACCGCGAACGCTACGGCGTCTGATGCATCCTCTTGCCGTCGTCCTGGCCGTCCCGCTGGCGCTGCAAGCCGCCCTGGCGGCTGCGCAGACGGAATCCGCCGCCGGCAAGGGCATCTACACCTGCACGACGGCCGACGGCCGGCGTCTGACCAGCGATCGCCCCATCGCCGAATGCACGTCGGGTGAGCAGCGCATCCTCAACCCCGACGGTTCGCAGCGCGCGACGCTGCCGCCTTTCCTGAGCCCGGAACAGCGCGCGGCCAAGGAGCTGGCCGACCGCAAGGCGGCGGCCGAGCGCATCGCCCGTCAGGACGCCGTGCGGCGTGACCGCACACTCGTGCAGCGCTACCCGACCGATGCCGCCCACCAGCGGGCGCGCAACCTGGCACTGGACGATGCGAACAAGGCGATGCACCTGTCCGAGCGCCGCATCAAGGATCTCGGCACCGAACGCCGCCCCCTGCTGGACGAGGCCGAGTTCTACAAGGGCAAGCCGCTGCCGGCCAAGCTGCGCCAGCAGCTGGACGCCAATGACGCGGCCGTGGAGGCCCAGCAACAGCTGATCGAGAACCAGAAGGCCGAGATCGTGCGCATCAACGCCCGCTTCGACGCCGAGCTGGCACGGCTGAAGAAACTCTGGGCCGGCGCCGCGCCGGGCTCGCTGCCACCGCTGGTGGACGACCCCGCCACCGGCAAGCCGGCGCGCTGAGCGCGTCGGCCTCGGTGCCGACGCCGGCTCACCTCGACCGACACCGCCCACAGGGGCGCCACATCAGGGCCCCAGGCCCCGACGTGCGCGACCCGACTTAGCCGAGCTTCTTCTTCAGCAGCTCGTTGACGAGGGCCGGGTTGGCCTTGCCCTTGGTGGCCTTCATGGCCTGGCCGACCAGCGCGTTGAAGGCCTTGTCCTTGCCCGCGCGGTACTCGTCCACCGACTTCTGATTGGCCGCCAGCACCTCGTCGAGGATGGCCTCGATGGCACCGGTGTCGCTGACCTGCTTCAGGCCCTTGGCCTCGATGACGGCGTCCACATCAGTCGCTTCGCCGGTCCACAGCACCTCGAACACCTGCTTGGCGGCGTTGTTCGAGATGGTGCCGTCCGCGATGCGGGCAATCAGCCGGGCCAGCAACTCGGCGCTCACCGGGGCAGCATCGATCTCGCCGCCCGAGGCATTGAGCCGCTTGCTGATCTCGCCCATCACCCAGTTGGCCACCAACTTAGGCGTCGCCCCCGCGGCCTTGGCGGCCTCGTAGTAGCGCGCCGTGGCCAGGCTCTGGGTCATCATGGTGGCGTCGTACTCGGGCAGGCCATCGGCCTCGATGAAGCGCGCGGCCATCACGGCCGGCAGCTCGGGCATCTCGCCCTTCACGCGCTCCACCCATTCCGGCGCGATCACCAGCGGCGGCAGGTCGGGGTCGGGGAAGTAGCGGTAGTCGGCCGAGTCCTCCTTGCTGCGCATCGCGCGGGTCTCGCCGGTGTCCGGGTTGTAGAGCACCGTCGCCTGCTGGATCTTGCGGCCGTCCTCGATCTCGTCGATCTGCCAGTTGACCTCGTAGTTCACCGCGTCCACCAGGAAGCGGAAGCTGTTGAGGTTCTTGATCTCGCGGCGCGTGCCGAAGGGCTCGCCGGGCTTGCGCACCGACACGTTCACGTCGCAGCGGAACGAGCCTTCCTGCATGTTGCCGTCGCAGATGCCCAGCCACATCACCAGCGCATGCAGGGTCTTGGCGTATTCGGCCGCCTCCTGGGCGGAGCGCATCTCGGGCTCGGACACGATCTCCAGCAGCGGCGTGCCGGCGCGGTTCAGGTCTATGCCCGACATGCCCTGGTAGTCCTCGTGCAGGCTCTTGCCCGCGTCCTCCTCCAGATGGGCGCGGGTCAGCTTGACCACCTTCTTCTCGTCGCCGACGAAGAACTCCACCTGACCGCCCTGCACCACCGGGATCTCGAACTGGGAGATCTGGTAGCCCTTGGGCAGATCGGGGTAGAAGTAGTTCTTGCGCGCGAAGATGGACAGCGGCGCGACCTTGGCGCCGACCGCCAGGCCGAAGCGGATCGCACGCTCCACGGCCGCCCGGTTCAGCACCGGCAGCGTGCCGGGCAGGGCCAGGTCCACCGGCGACGCCTGGGTGTTGGGCGCCGCGCCGAAGGCGGTGGAGGAGCCGCTGAAGATCTTGGACTGGGTCGACAGCTGGACGTGGTTCTCCAGGCCAATGACGACCTCGTAGCCGCGTATGAGTTTGGACGTCGTGGGCATTTCAGAATCCTGCGGGGGCGCGCTGGTGCCAGTCGGTGGCTTGCTGCAAGGCGTGCGCGGTGTGCAGCAGCTGCCCTTCCTTGAAGTAATTGCCGATCAGCTGCAGGCCCACCGGCATGCCGCCCTCGCCAAAGCCCACCGGCACGCTCATGCCGGGCAGGCCGGCCAGCGAACCGGGTAGCGTGAAGATGTCGGCCAGGTAGGCAGCAGTCGGGTCGTCCTTGCCGGCGCCATGCTTCCAGGCCACCGAGGGTGCCACCGGCCCGGCAATCAGGTCGCACTGCGCGAAGGCCTGCTGGAAGTCGTCCGCGATCATGCGGCGCAGCTTCTGAGCCTGCAGGTAGTAGGCGTCGTAGTAGCCGTGGCTCAGCACATAGGTGCCGATCATGATGCGGCGCTTGACCTCGGCACCAAAGCCCTGGGCGCGGGTCTTCTTGTACATATCAAGAAGATCGTCGTACTTGTCGGCACGATGACCAAACTTGACGCCATCAAAACGCGAGAGATTGGAGCTCGCCTCAGCCGGCGCAATGATGTAGTACACGGGGATGGCCAGTTCGGTGCGCGGCAGGCTCACCGGCACCAGCGTGGCGCCCAGCTTCTCCAGCTCGGCCAGGCCGGCGCGCACGGCGGCATCCACGTCGGCAGTCAGGCCGGCGGGGAAGAACTCCTGGGGCAGGCCGATGCGCAGCCCTTTGAGCGGTTGCGCGGCCGTGGCACCTTCGCGGGCCGCCAGCATCTGCGCATGGAAGTCCTGCGGCGGCTGGTTCACGCTGGTGGCGTCGCGCTCGTCGAAGCCGCTCATCGCGGACAGCAGCAGCGCGCAGTCCTCGGCCGAGCGGGCCATGGGGCCGGCCTGGTCCAGGCTGGACGCGAACGCGATCATCCCGTAGCGCGAGCACACGCCATAGGTGGGCTTGATGCCGGTGATGCCGGTGAAGCTGGCCGGCTGGCGGATGGAGCCGCCGGTGTCGGTGCCGGTGACGCCCGGCACCAGGCGCGCGGCCACGGCCACCGCCGAGCCGCCGGACGAGCCGCCCGGCACGCGCGACACGTCCCAGGGGTTGCTGGCCGGACCGTAGGCCGAGTTCTCGTTGGCCGAGCCCATCGCGAACTCGTCGCAGTTGAGCTTGCCCAGGGACACCGTGCCAGCCGCGTTCAGGCGGGCGACGACCGTCGCATCGAACGGGCTGCGGTAGCCGGCCAGCATCTTGGAGCCGGCGGTGGTGGGCATGTCGGCGGTGACGTAGATGTCCTTGTGCGCCACCGGCACGCCGGTCAGTGCGCCGGCCTGACCGGCAGCGATCTGCGCATCGGCCGCTTCGGCGCGGGCCAGTGCCCCGTCGGCATCCACATGCAGGAAGGCGCCCAGCGCCTGGTGGGCAGCCACGCGGTCGAGCAGGGCCTGGGTGGCTTCGCGGCTGGACAGCGCGCGGGTCTTCAGGGCGGCGGCCAGCTCGGCCACGCCCATGTCGTGAACGGGCTTCATTCGATGACCTTGGGAACGAGGAAGAGGCCGTCCTCGACGGCCGGGGCGCTGCGCTGATTCAGTTCGCGCTGATTGCTCTCGGTGACCATGTCGTCACGCAGGCGCAGCTGCACCTGCTGGATGGCCGACAGCGGGGTGTACAGCGGCTCGATGCCGGCCGTGTCCACCGCACTCATCTGGCCGACGATCTTGAAGAAATCGTTCAGGTTGCCAAGCATCGCCTCGGACTCGGCCGGCTGCAGCTCCAGCCGGGCCAGATGGGCGATACGGCTCACGTCGTCAGGGGTGAGGCTCATGAAGGGTTTTCAGGTGTAAGGATTGAGCCGAAAACCGGGTCCGGAAAGGCTCAAAACAGGGGTGATCGGTTATTATCGCCGCCCATCTTGCATGCCTTCGAGGCTGCCCGATCCGAGCCTCCGCAGAGCCCCTGTCACCAGAGCCCTGGACCCTCGGTTCGGCGGCCTCGCTGCTTATGGAAGCCATACCCGGGTCACGTCCTCCGGACGGGGCCTCAGCCTCGAATCCAGGCCACAGCCCGACTGTGGCCAGCCCCCCGCCATGCTCGCCTCCCTGCGCCGTTACTTCTCCACCGACCTCGCCATCGACCTCGGCACCGCCAACACGTTGATCTACGTGCGCGGCAAGGGCATCGTCCTCGACGAGCCCTCGGTCGTCTCCATCCGCCACGAAGGCGGCCCCAACGGCAAAAAGACCATCCAGGCCGTCGGCCACGAGGCCAAGGCCATGCTGGGCAAGGTGCCCGGCAACATCGAGGCCATCCGCCCGATGAAAGACGGCGTCATCGCCGACTTCACGGTCACCGAGCAGATGCTCAAGCAGTTCATCAAGATGGTCCACGACTCGAAGACGTTCAAGCCGTCGCCGAGGATCATCATCTGCGTGCCCTGCGGCTCCACCCAGGTGGAGCGCCGCGCCATCCGTGAATCGGCGCTGGGCGCCGGCGCCAGCGAGGTCTACCTGATCGAGGAACCCATGGCCGCCGCCATCGGCGCCGGCCTGCCGGTGGCCGAGGCCTCTGGCTCCATGGTCGTCGACATCGGCGGCGGCACCACCGAGGTGGGCGTCATCTCGCTGGGCGGCATGGTCTACAAGGGCTCGGTCCGCGTCGGCGGTGACAAGTTCGACGAAGCCATCATCAACTACATCCGCCGCAACTACGGCATGCTGATCGGCGAGCCCACGGCCGAAGCCATCAAGAAGAACATCGGTTCGGCCTTCCCCGGCTCCGAGGTCAAGGAGATGGAGGTCAAGGGCCGCAACCTCTCCGAAGGCGTGCCGCGCAGCTTCACGATCTCGTCCAACGAGATCCTGGAAGCCCTGACCGATCCGCTGAACCAGATCGTCTCGGCCGTGAAGAACGCGCTGGAGCAGACGCCGCCCGAGCTGGGCGCCGACATCGCCGAGCGCGGCATGATGCTGACCGGCGGTGGCGCGCTGCTGCGCGACCTGGACCGCCTGCTGTCCGAGGAAACCGGCCTGCCGGTGCTGGTGGCCGAAGACCCGCTGACCTGCGTGGTGCGCGGCTGCGGCATGGCGCTGGAGCGCATGGAGCGACTGGGCTCCATCTTCACGTCGGAATAAGGGCCAGACGCCAAGACCATGCCTCCCTGGGCGACGCTCGCGACCCCGGAGCGCCGAACGCGCCCCGCGAGCCTCGCTCCCCGCCCTGCGCCCGCAGGTGCGGGCCCGACGACCTCCTAGCCCGGGCACGCCGCCATGCCCCTTGGCACTCTCGATCGCTCGCCGCCGCCCTTCTTTCGCCAGGGGCCGTCCGCGCTCACCAAGCTCGCGCTGTGCTCGGCGCTCGCGCTGCTGCTGATGGTGGCCGATGCGCGCTTTCACCTGATGCAGCCGGCCCGCGCCGCGTTCGCACTGGTGCTGCACCCGGTGCAGCGCCTGCTGCTGACGCCGGTGGACGCCTGGGAAATGCTGGCCGACTATCTGCGCGGCATGCAGCGTGCGATGGAAGCCGAAGACCTGGCTCGCCGCCAGCTCAGCGCGCAGGCCGAGCGGCTGTCGCGCGCCGAAGCGCTGCAGGTGGAGAACGACCGGCTGCGCAAGCTGCTGGGCCTGCAGCCGGCGCTCAGCGTCGCCTCCGTGGCCGCCGAGGTGCTGTACGAGGCCCCGGACCCCTACTCCCGCCGCATCGTCATCGACCGCGGCGCGACCCAGGGCGTGCAGGCGGGCTCGCCGGTCATCAACGACGCTGGTGTGCTGGGCCAGGTGACAAGGGTCTATCCGCTGTCGGCCGAGGTCACGCTGCTGACCGACAAGGACGCCGCCATTCCGGTGCTGAATGCCCGCACCCAGATGCGCAATGCCGCCCAGGGCCGTGCCGATGGCACGGGCATGGAGCTGCGCTTCCTGGCCGCCAATGCGGACATCAAGGCCGGCGACCTGATGACCACCTCCGGACTGGACGGCGTCTTCCCGCCCGGCCTGCCGGTGGCCCGGGTCCAGAACGTCGAGCGCCGCAGCGACAGCAGCTTCGCGCAGGTGCGGCTGTCACCCGTGGCGTCGCCGGACAGCGCGCGCCATGTGCTGGTGCTGCAGCCGCTGGAACGTCACCAGGCCGCCCAGCGCGAAGCTGCCGTGGCCGCTGCGGCTGATGCCGCCTCGGCCGTCGAGGCCAAGGCCGCGGCGCGCGCCGCCAGGAAGGCTGACGCCAAGACCGAGCGCAAGAAGGAAGGGGCGGCGCCATGATCATGCCGCGCGGCAGCCAGCTGCTGCTTCCCGCCAACCCCTGGTTCATCGCGTTCTCGCTGATCGTGGCGCTGGTGATCGACATGATCCCGCTGGGCCGGCTGGCCTGGATGCCGGATGCACTGGCCGTGGTGCTGGTGTTCTGGGGCGTGCACCAGCCCCGCCGGGTCGGCGTGCTGTGGGCCTTCGTCTTCGGCCTGGCGATGGATGTTCATGACGGCGCCCTGCTCGGCCAGCATGCACTGGCCTACAGCGCACTGAGCTTTGGCGCCGTGATGCTGCACCGGCGCCTGCCCTGGTTCTCGCTGGGCAACCAGGCGGTGCAGGTGCTGCCGCTGTTCGTGGCCGCCCACCTGATCGCGCTGGTGGTGCGCATGGTCGTCGGCGGCATGTGGCCCGGCTGGGGCCTGTTGCTGGCCCCGCTGCTGGAGGCCGCGCTGTGGCCGCTGGCCAGCCTGCTGCTGCTGGCGCCGCAGCGCCGCGCACCGGACCCCGATGCCCATCGCCCGCTCTGAGGTCGGTCGCCCGTGGTCATCCTGAAGAATCTCCACCAGGAGCTGGCCCGCTTCCGGCTGCGCGTGGTCGCGGCGGGCGGCTTCGTGCTGTTCTGCTTCGGCCTGCTGGTGGCACGCCTGGTGTGGCTGCAGGTCATGCAGCACGACAGCTTTGCCGAGCGCGCCGAGTCCAACCGCATCGCGGTCGTGCCCATCGTGCCCAATCGCGGCCTCATCAAGGACCGCAACGGCGTGGTGCTGGCCAGCAACTACTCGGCCTACACGCTGGAGATCAACCCGGAGAAGGTGACGGACCTCGACGCCACCATCGATGCGTTGGGCCAGGTCATCGACATCCAGCCGCGCGACCGCCGCCGCTTCAAGCGCCTGCTCGAGGAGGCCAAGCACACGGACTCGTTGCCGATACGCACCAAGCTGACGGACGAGGAGGTGGCCCGCTTCACCGTGCAGCGCTACCGCTTCCCGGGCGTCGAGATCAAGGCCCGGCTGTTCCGCAGCTATCCGCTGGGTGACGTCGGCGCCCACCTGCTGGGCTACATCGGCCGGGTCAACCAGGCCGAGAAGAAGCAGATGGAGGACTGGGACGAGGAAGACCAGGCCAACTACCGCGGCACCGAGTACATCGGCAAGCTGGGCCTGGAGCAGGCCTACGAGCGCGAGCTGCACGGCACCACCGGCTTCGAGCAGGTGGAGACCAGCGCCGGCGGCCGCGCCGTGCGCCGGCTGGACCACCGCCCGCCGACGCCGGGCAACACGCTGAACCTGTCGGTGGACATCAAGCTGCAGGGCCTGGTGGAGAAGCTGTTCGGCGAGCGCCGCGGCGCGCTGGTGGCCATCGACCCGCGCAACGGCGAGGTGCTGGCCTTCGTGTCCAAGCCCAGCTTCGACCCCAATCTGTTTGTCGACGGCATCGACGCCGACAGCTGGCGCGACCTCAACGAGGACATCGACAAGCCGCTGCTGAACCGCGCGCTGCGCGGCACCTATCCGCCGGGCTCGACCTTCAAGCCGCTGATGGCCATGGCGGCGCTCAACACCGGCAAGCGCTCGCCCAGCCTGGTGATCCAGGACAACCTGACCTACTCCTTCGGCGGCCGCACCTTCGGCAGCGCCGAGGGCGATCGCGCCGGCCCCAAGGACATGCGGCTGGCCATCGTCACCTCGTCCAACGTCTACTTCTACAGCCTGGCCAACGAGATGGGCGTGGACCTGATCCACGACCAGCTCGAACCCTTCGGCCTGGGTCGCAAGACCGACATCGACCTGCAGGGCGAGGTCACGGGCGACCTGCCCTCCACCACCTGGAAGAAGAAGAAGTTCAAGCGCCCCGAGCAGCAGAAGTGGTTCCCGGGCGAGACCATCTCGCTGGGCATCGGCCAGGGCTACAACAACTTCACGATGCTTCAGATGGCCACCGCCTACTCGGCCATCGCGACCGGTGGCCTGCGCTTCAAGCCCCGGCTGGTGCGCGAGATCGAGGATGTGGTGCACCACCAGCAGCACCGCATCGCCAGCGACGCGCTGCCGCCGCTCCCGCTCAAGCCCAGCGACGTGGCCATCATCCACAACGCGATGAATGGCGTGACGCTGGAAGGCACGGCGCGCCAGGTCTTCGCGGGCGCCACCTACCAGGCCGGCGGCAAGACCGGCACGGCGCAGGCGATCGGCTTGAAGGCCGGCGAGAAATACAGCCAGATCAAGGCGGACGAGCGCAAGCGCGACCACTCCCTGTTCGTGGGCTTCGCGCCGCTGGACCACCCGGTGGTGGCGCTGGCGCTGATCGTCGAGAACGCCGGCTTCGGCTCGGCCTCCGCCGCGCCGATCGCACGCCGCGTGTTCGACTATCTGATCAACGGCCAGTACCCGAGCGAGGAAGACATCGCACAGACGCAAAAGGGGCTGACCACCGCGCCCATCGGCACCGCGCGGCGTGCGGTGGATGTACCCCTGCCGGGTCAGCCGGCCTCGGCGGCCCTGCCGGCGTCGGCCGCGTCCGGAGCGGCCTCGGTGCCGGCCCCAGGAGCCTCGCGATGACCGTCCTCAGCAAACCCTCGCTGCTGCAGCGGCTGCGGCCCTGGCTCAGCGACTTCGACCTGCCGCTGCTGCTCGCCGTGCTGTGGATGTGCGCCTGGGGCCTGATCTGCATGTATTCGGCCGGCTACGACCATGGCACCCGCTTCGTGGACCACGCCCGCAACATGGTGCTGGCACTGGGCCTGATGTTCATCGTGGCGCAGGTGCCGCCGCAGAAGCTGATGGCGCTGGCCATCCCGCTCTACAGCGTGGGCGTGGTGCTGCTGATCGCCACGGCCGTCTTCGGTGTCACCAAGAAGGGCGCCACCCGCTGGCTCAGCATAGGCGTCACGCAGATCCAGCCGTCGGAGCTGCTCAAGCTGGCCACGCCGCTGATGCTGGCCTGGTGGTTCCAGAAGCGCGAGGGCCTGCTGCGCCTGCCCGACTTCGCCGCCGCCTTCGGCCTGCTGCTGCTGCCCTTCCTGCTGATCGCCAAGCAGCCCGACCTGGGCACCGGCCTGCTGGTGCTGGGCGCCGGCCTGTACGTGATCTTCTTCGCCGGCCTGCCATGGAAGCTCATCCTGCCGGTGATGGTGCTGGCCGTGGCCGGCATCGTCACGCTGGTGGCCAGCGAGGACCACATCTGCGAGCCCGACGTGAAGTGGGTGCTGCTGAAGGACTACCAGAAGCACCGCGTCTGCACGCTGCTGGACCCGACCAAGGACCCGCTGGGCAAGGGCTTCCACATCATCCAGGGCGAGATCGCGATCGGCTCGGGCGGCATGAGCGGCAAGGGCTTCATGAAGGGCACGCAGACTCACCTGGAGTTCATCCCCGAGCGCACCACCGACTTCATCTTCGCGGCCTTCGGCGAGGAGTTCGGCCTGCTGGGCGCGCTGGCGCTGTTGCTGGGCTTCTCAGCCATCATCCTGCGCGGGCTGATGATCGCGTCGGACGCCCCCACGCTGTTCACGCGCCTGATGGCCGGAGCGGTCTCGCTGTCCTTCTTCACCTATGTGTTCGTGAACATGGGCATGGTCAGCGGCATCCTGCCGGTGGTGGGCGTGCCGCTGCCATTCATCAGCTACGGCGGCACGGCCATGGTCACGCTGGGCCTGAGCCTGGGCCTGCTGATGTCGATCGCCCGATCCAAGAAGCTGGTGAAGACCTGACGCCCTGAGGCGCTAGACCTCGGCGGCCGAATCGCTGCCGCCCGGGGCCGCGATGCCCGCATTCGCAACCGCGGGGAAGCGGATCGTGAAGCGCGCACCCGGCCCCTGGCCATCCGGCGACTCCCCGCCCACCGCGCGGCGAACGCGGGTGTCGTCCAGGCTCAGGTCCGCCTCGTGCTGCTGCACGATCTCGCGCACGATGGCCAGCCCCAGCCCCGAGCCCTCGACCCCGCTGCCCAGCGAGCGGTAGAAGGGCTGGAACACCTTCTCGCGCTCGCCCGGCGCAATGCCCGGGCCGGTGTCCTCGACCTGCAGCACCACGACCTGGCCGAACGGGTCTTCCACCACCCGCACGGTCACCGTGCCGCCGGCCGGGGTGTAGAGCAGCGCGTTGTCGACCAGATTGCGGATCAGCTCGCCGATCAGCACCGGCTGGCCCGCCACGCGCAAGCGGCTGGCGTCGGGCTCCGTGCCCTCGTAGCCCAGGTCGATGCGGCGCTCCATCGCACGGGGCACGAAATCACGCACCGTGTCCACCGCGATGCCGGGCAGGCTGACCGGCTCGCGGTGCAGGGCCTGTTCGGCGTCCTCGGCGCGCGCCATGGTCAGCAGCTGGTTGACGGTATGCGCCGCCCGCTCGCTGGCCCGTGCGATCTGCTGCAGCGAGCGCTTGAGCTCGTCGGGCGAACTGCGCCCGGCATCGATCTCGCGCTGGATCAGCTCGGCCTGAGTACGCAGCCCCGCCAGCGGCGTCTTGAGCTGATGCGCCGCATCGGCCAGGAAGTGTTTCTGCCGGCTCATGGACTTGTCCAGCCGGGCCAGCAGGTCGTTGATCGCCCGCACCAGCGGCGCCACCTCGTCGGGCACGCGGGCCTCGTCGATGGGGGACAGGTCTGAACTCTCCCGGGAGCGGATGCGCCGCTGCAGTTCGTTGAGCGGCGAGATGCCGCGCGCCAGCGCCAGCCACACCAGCAGCACGGCCAGCGGCAGGATCACGAACTGCGGCAGGATGACGCCCTTGATGATCTCGTTGGTCAGCCTCGCTCGCTTGCCCAGCGTCTCCGCCAGCTGCACCAGCATCAGCCGCTGTCCGGCCGGGCTGCCCGCCACGGTGCCGGGCGGCGCCACCCAGAGATAGGCGACGCGCACCGACTCGCTGCCCACCTCGTCATCCCGGAAGTTCAGCTCCCAGGGCACGACGCTGCCGTCGGCCCCGGGCTGCGGCAGGGCCTTGTCGCCGCTGAGCAGCTCTCCGCCCGGGCCGCGCACCTGATAGAACACCGTGTCCGACGCGTCCGCGCGCAGCAGCGCCGCCGCCTCGGGCGCCAGCGCATAGCGATCGCGCCCCTTGGCCGGCGCTTCGGCCGCCACCGCCTGCAGCCCCAGGTTGCGGGCCATTTCGCCCAGCTCCCGGTCATAGGGCCGGCTCGCGATGCCCTGGGCCACCAGCCAGGTCAGCGCCACGCTGATCGGCCAGATCAGCAGCAGCGGGGCGAGCATCCAGTCAAGGATCTCGCCGAACAGCGACCCCTGCGTGCTGCCGTCTCGCGCCACCCGGCCTCCTCAGGCCGGCCGCCCGGGGCGGGTCATGACGGAATCTTCTCCAGGCAGTAGCCCAGGCCTCGCACCGTCGCGATGCGGATCGGGCCCTGCTCGATCTTCTTGCGCAGCCGGTGGATGTAGACCTCGATCGCGTTGTTCGAGACCTCTTCGCCCCACTCGCACAGGCGCTCGACCAGTTGATCCTTGCTGACCAGGCGGCCGGCGCGCTGCAGCAGCACCTCCAGCAGCGACAGCTCGCGCGCCGACAGCTCCAGCATCTGCTCGTTGATATAGGCCACGCGCCCGGTGGCGTCGAAGGTCAGCGGCCCGTGCTTGATGACGCTGCTGGCCGTGCCCAGGCCGCGGCGGGTCAACGCGCGCACGCGCGCCTCCAGCTCCTGCAGCGAGAAGGGCTTGGCCATGTAGTCGTCGGCCCCCAGGTCCAGGCCCTTGACCCGCTGCTCGACGCTGTCGGCCGCCGTCAGGATCAGCACCGGCATGGTCGAGCCCCGCGCGCGCAGCTTGCGCAGCACCTCCAGCCCATGCAGCCGCGGCAGACCCAGATCCAGGATCACCAGGTCGAACTCATGCGTCGCCAAGGCCGTGTCGGCCTCGGTGCCGGAGGCCACGCGATCCACCGCATAGCCGGACGCCCGCAGCGCCCGCAACAGGCCGTCGGCCAGAACTTGATCGTCTTCGGCAATCAGGATGCGCATGGTCTTCGTCTCCAACGGCCGATGTTATGTGTGATTGCCGCGGGCAGCCCTGACGCCGCAGCGGCATTGTTGCTGGCTCACGCCATGAGCTACCCAGGCCCTAGCATTCCCTGCATGACACCGTGCCCCGGTAGCGAGCCCCGCGCTCCTCCACAGGGCAGCGGACAAACTACTGTACAAACATACAGATTGCCCCATAATTCAGCCATTCGTATTGGAGATTCCCATGGACGCCCCGGTCAAAGCCCTGAACACTGAAAAAGCCAAGGCCCTGCAGGCCGCCCTCGCACAGATCGAAAAGCAGTTCGGCAAGGGCTCCATCATGCGGCTGGGTGAGGGCGAGGCCCTGGAGGACATCCAGGTCGTCTCCACCGGCTCGCTGGGCCTGGACATCGCGCTGGGCGTCGGCGGCCTGCCGCGCGGCCGGGTCATCGAGATCTACGGCCCGGAATCCTCCGGCAAGACCACGCTGACGCTGCAGGTCATCGCTGAGATGCAGAAGCTGCAGGGCGTCTGCGCCTTCATCGATGCCGAGCATGCGCTGGACGTGCAGTACGCCCAGAAGCTGGGCGTCAACCTGACCGACCTGCTGATCAGCCAGCCCGACACCGGCGAGCAGGCGCTCGAGATCGTCGACGCCCTGGTGCGCTCGGGCTCGGTGGACCTCATCGTGGTCGACTCGGTCGCGGCGCTCACGCCCAGGGCCGAAATCGAAGGCGAAATGGGCGACCAACTGCCCGGCCTGCAGGCTCGCCTCATGAGCCAGGCCCTGCGCAAGCTGACCGCCACGATCAAGAAGACCAACTGCACCGTCATCTTCATCAACCAGATCCGCATGAAGATCGGCGTGATGTTCGGTTCTCCCGAAACCACCACGGGTGGCAACGCACTGAAGTTCTATGCCTCCGTGCGGCTGGATATCCGCCGCATCGGCTCGATCAAGAAGGGCGACGAGGTCATCGGGTCCGAAACCAAGGTGAAGGTCGTCAAGAACAAGGTCAGCCCGCCGTTCAAGACGGCTGAGTTCGACATCCTCTATGGCGAAGGCATCAGCCGCGAAGGCGAGATCGTCGACATGGGCGTGGTGGCCAAGATCGTCGAGAAGTCTGGTGCCTGGTATGCCTACAACGGCGAGAAGATCGGCCAGGGCAAGGACAACGCTCGCGAGTTCCTGCGCGAGAACCCGGACATCGCCCGCGAAATCGAGAACAAGATCCGCGACTCGCTGGGCATCGCGCTGCTGAACGAGGCTGACGAAGGCAAGGCATAAGGCTCGCGCCTGCCTCGGCCCGCCAACTGGGTGGCACCTGTGCGCCACCCGGGCAGGCGGAAAGCCCCTGGAACCCGGACCCATGGCACGCCCTCCCTTGTCGCTGAAGGCCCGTGCCATCGGTTTGCTGGCCCAGCGCGAGCAGAGCCGGACCGAGTTGAAACGCAAGTTGCTGGCCATCGAACGCCAAAGGCTGGCGGCGGCTGTTGCGGCTGGCGTTGCCCCATCGATGGCTGAAGCTGACCCGGACGCCGCGGACGGTGAATTGAGCGAACAGGTCGACGCACTGCTGGACGCGCTCGCCGCCGAAGGCTATCTGAGCGAGGCACGCTTCGTCGAATCCCGGCTGCATCAGCGAGCCCAGCGCTTCGGACTGCAACGCATTCAGCAGGAACTGTCGCAGCACGGCCTCGCGCTGGACCCCGAACAGCAGCAAGCGCTGCGCGGCACCGAACTGAGTCGGGCGCGCGAGGTGCGCTGCCGGCGCTTCGGCGACGCACTGCCAACGGAACGCACCGAGCAGGCCCGTCAGATGCGCTTCCTGCTGGCCCGCGGCTTCTCCGGCGACGTGGCCCGGCGGGCGCTCCGGCCCACGGAGTAATTCCGCGGTGCTGCAACCCCCGTAAGCGGGGGTCAAGGGCCGCGTGCTACATTGCCGGTCGCTCCAAACGGCGGCTGTTACCCCACGTAACGCGCCGAATGCCCGCTTCGCCCGGCGTCAAGCCGGCCCTGCGTCCGCAAACCCCACCCATGCCTGCCGTACCTCAGCCCGTCCAGCGTCGCTCGCTTCACCGCCGCGCCCTCGATGTGCAGGTGTTTGCGCGCGATGACGGGTTGTTCGACGTTGAAGCCAGTCTGGTGGACACCAAGCCCCACGAAGTGCTACTCGGAGGGATCCCTCGGCACGCCGGTGAGCCCATCCACCACATGCGACTGCACCTCACCGTCGATCGCGAATTGAGCATCGTCGAAGCCGGCTCCCGCACCGAATGGATGCCTTATCCAGGCGCCTGCGACGAGCACGGCGAGGCCTACCGGCAACTGGTGGGGCTGAACCTAATGCGCGGATTCCGCCAGGCCGTTCTCGAACGGCTCAGCGGCACGCGGGGTTGCACCCACCTGACGGAACTCTGCCAGGTGCTGCCCACGGCGGTGATCCAGGCCTTCGCTGGCTCGGTCATCGACACCCGCGAGGGCGACGCGTCCGGCAACCCGCCCTTCCAGCTCGACCGCTGCCATGCGCTGCGTCGCGACGGCCCGACCGTCGCGACACATTACCCGCGCTGGCATCTGGCCCCCGAGCCGGTCTCCTCAAGTTCCTGAACTTTTCCTGACCCGAAAGACCCAGCCATGAAAATCCACGAATACCAAGGCAAAGAGATCCTGCGCCAGTTCGGCGTGCCGGTGCCGCGCGGCATCCCGGCCTTCACCGTGCAGGAAGCCGTTGAAGCGGCCCAGAAGCTGGGCGGCCCGGTCTGGGTCGTGAAGGCCCAGATCCACGCCGGCGGCCGCGGCAAGGGCGGCGGCGTGAAGGTTGCCAAGACCATCGAGGATGTGAAGGCCAAGGCCGAAGCCATCCTGGGCATGCAGCTGATCACGCACCAGACCGGCCCCGAGGGTCAGAAGGTTCGTCGCCTCTACATCGAGGACGGTGCCGACATCGGCAAGGAGTTCTACATCTCGCTGGTGACCGACCGCGCCACCCAGAAGGTCGCGTTCATCGCCTCCAGCGAAGGCGGCATGGACATTGAAGAAGTGGCCCACAGCACGCCCGAGAAGATCGTCACCGAGGTGATCGATCCGCTGGTCGGCGTGACCGTCGAGCAGGCCAAGAAGATCGCCGCCGCCATCGGCATGGAAGGCCACACGGTCGACCAGGCCGTCGACCTGTTCCAGAAGCTCTACAAGTGCTACATGGACACCGACGCGTCGCTGGTGGAAATCAACCCGCTGAACCGCGACAGCAAGGGCAACCTGATGGCCCTGGACGCGAAGTTCAACTTCGACGCCAACGCGCTATTCCGTCACCCGGAAATCGTCGCCTACCGCGATCTGGACGAGGAAGACCCGGCTGAGGTCGAAGCCTCCAAGTTCGACCTCGCCTACATCTCGCTGGACGGCAACATCGGCTGCCTGGTGAACGGTGCCGGCCTGGCCATGGCCACGATGGACACCATCAAGCTGTTCGGCGGCGAGCCGGCCAACTTCCTGGACGTCGGCGGCGGCGCCACGGCCGAGAAGGTGACCGAAGCCTTCAAGATCATGCTCAAGAACAAGAGCGTGAAGGGCATCCTGGTCAACATCTTCGGCGGCATCATGAAGTGCGACACCATCGCCGAAGGCGTGATCACCGCCTGCAAGGCCGTGAACCTGTCCGTGCCGCTGGTCGTGCGCATGAAGGGCACCAACGAAGAACTGGGCAAGAAGATGCTGGCCGAATCCGGCCTGCCCATCATCGCCGCCGACACGATGGCCGAAGCGGCCACCAAGATCGTCGCCGCCGTCGCCTAAAGCCCAGGAGTACAAGACATGTCCATCTACATCAACAAAGACACCAAGGTCATCACCCAGGGCATCACCGGCAAGACCGGCCAGTTCCACACGCTGGGCTGCCAGGCCTATGCCAACGGCAAGAACGCCTTCGTCGCGGGCGTGAACCCGAAGAAGGCCGGCGAGAAGTTCTCCGACATTCCCATCTACGGCACCGTCAAGGAAGCCGCTTCGCAGACCGGCGCCACCGTCTCGGTGATCTACGTGCCGCCCGCCGGCGCTGCCGCCGCCATCTGGGAAG
Organism: Roseateles depolymerans; assembly: GCA_003241055.1. Taxonomy (GTDB): domain Bacteria; phylum Pseudomonadota; class Gammaproteobacteria; order Burkholderiales; family Burkholderiaceae_C; genus Pelomonas; species Pelomonas depolymerans_A. The sequence continues at coordinate 67,806 of QFOD01000013.1, read as the reverse complement.
CCGTCGAGGCCGACCTGGACCTGGCCATCTGCATCACGGAAGGCATCCCCGTCCGCGACATGCTGGAAGTGCGCAACAAGATGAAGGCCAAGGAAGCCGCCGGCGGCAAGAAGACGCTGCTGCTGGGCCCCAACTGCCCCGGCCTGATCACGCCCGACGAGATCAAGATCGGCATCATGCCCGGCCACATCCACCGCAAGGGCCGCATCGGCGTGGTCTCGCGCTCCGGCACGCTGACCTATGAAGCCGTGGCCCAGCTGACCGAACTGGGCATTGGCCAGTCGTCGGCCGTCGGCATCGGTGGCGACCCGATCAACGGCCTGAAGCACATCGACGTGATGAAGGCCTTCAACGACGACCCGGACACCGACGCCGTCATCATGATCGGCGAGATCGGCGGCCCGGACGAGGCGGAAGCCGCCCGCTGGTGCAAGGCCAACATGAAGAAGCCCATCGTCGGCTTCATCGCTGGTGTCACCGCTCCTCCCGGAAAGCGCATGGGCCACGCCGGCGCGCTGATCTCCGGCGGCGCCGACACGGCCGATGCCAAGCTCGCCATCATGGAAGAGTGCGGCTTCACGATCACGCGCAACCCGTCCGAGATGGGCCGCCTGCTCAAGGGTCTGCTCTAAACCACCCCCCACTCGCTTCGCGAGTGATGCCCGGGCCGTTCGATGAACGGCCCTTTTTCATTTCTGAGGCCGCGCCCGCGTAGTTGCACGCAGATACAGGCGGCCACGTCGCGACGACACTCGCCACTCGCTCAAACGTCTCGTCATGGACCTGCTCAACGCCGAATTCCTGCTCGCCCTGCTGAAGATCATCTGGGTCAACATCCTGCTCTCGGGCGACAACGCGGTCGTCATCGCGCTGGCCGCCCGCAACCTCCAGCCGCAACAGCAAAAACGAGCCATCGTGTTCGGCAGCGGCGCCGCCATCGTGCTGCGCGTGGTGCTCACGCTGTTCGCCGTGCAACTGCTGCAACTGCCCTGGCTCAAGCTGGTGGGTTCGCTGCTGCTGCTGTGGATAGGCATCCAGCTGCTGGCCGGCGGCGACGAGGACGACGATGTGCATGCCAGCGACAACCTCTGGACCGCCGTGCGCACCATCCTGATCGCCGACCTGGTGATGAGCCTGGACAACGTCATCGCGGTCGCTGCGGCCGCCAACAGTGCGCCCGAAGCCTTGCGCCTGCCCCTGCTGATCGTCGGCCTGGGGCTGTCCATTCCGTTGATCATCTTCGGCAGCACGCTGCTGCTCAAGCTGATGGAACGCGTCCCCGCGCTGATCACGCTGGGGGCCGCGTTGCTGGGTTTCGTGGCCGGCGAGATGGCCACGACGGATGCGGCCGTGCATGACTGGTTCGAGGCCCATCTGCACGGGCTGGACTATGCGGTCAGCCTCAGCGCCGCGGTCTTCGTGGTGGCGGTGGGGCTGTGGCGGGGGCGCAGGACCCCGGCCTAAGATCCCCGCATGACCGCCCCCAAACCTGGCTTCTGGCAGCGCCTGCTGGGCCGCTCGACCCCGCCAGCCGAACAATCGACGCTGCCGCTCACGCAGCCCCCGGCGGCCCTGACCGACCTGGGCGACTTCGAGCTGGGCGCCGAGATCGGCCGCGGCGCCATGGCCGTGGTCTACAAGGCCACGCAGCGCGGCACGGGCCGCCAGGTCGCGATCAAGCGCCTCGCGCTGCAGCGCGAGTTCTCCGCCGAGGACCTGGCCGAGGTGCGCGAGCGCTTCATGCGCGAGGCCCAAGCCGCCCAGCGGCTGGAGCATCCGGACATCCTGCAGGTCGTCGATGCCGGCCAGGACGGTGGCGACACCTGGATCGCGATGGAGTACGTGTTGGGGCGCGACCTCAGCCTGTTCACCCGCCCGGGGCAGCTGCTGCCGGTGCGCGAGGTCGTTCAGCTGGGCGCCCGGCTGGCGCGCGCGCTGGCCTATGCGCACAGCCAGGGCGTCGTCCACCGCGACATCAAGCCCGCCAACGTGATGCTGGACCGTGTGAACGGCAGCCTCAAGCTGATGGACTTCGGCATCGCCCGCATCGGCGATGGCAGCCGTACCCGCACCGGCCTCGTCCTGGGCACGCCCTCCTTCATGTCGCCGGAGCAACTGGCGGGCCTCAAGGTCGATGGCCGCAGCGATCTCTACTCGCTGGGCGTGCTGCTCTATCAGATGCTGTGCGGCGTGCTGCCGCACCACAGCGACTCCATGGCCCGGCTGATGCAGCAGATCGCCACCGAGCCCGCGCCCGACATCCGCACCCATCGCCCGGAACTGCCCGAGGCGCTAGCCCTGGTGCTCGCGCTGGCCTTGGAGAAGCGCCCCGAGCTGCGCTACGGCTCGGGCGAGCAGATGGCCCGCGATCTCGACGCCGTGCTGGTGATGGCCCTGCAGCAGGAGCCCGCGGCGCCCGAGATCGACCTGCCGCTGGAGGCCGACCCGGCATTCGCGCAAACCTTGCGGCTGACGCCGGAACAGGCAGGGCAGAATCAGCCGGCCGCTTCGCCCCAGCCGTCCGACCCGTCGTCCACCCCATGAGCCTAGAGTTCTTCAGCGCCACCGATGTTGGCCGTGCCCGCGCCAACAACGAAGACTCGGTCGCCCTGGACGAAGCAACCGGTCTGGCCGTACTGGCCGACGGCATGGGCGGCTACAACGCCGGCGAGGTGGCCAGCCAGATGCTGACCAGCTTCATCGCCACCGAGCTGGGCCGCTGGCTGCGCGATCCGGGCCGCAACGCCCGGGCACCGGAGGTGCGCCGCGCGATGGACATCTGCGTGGACAACGCCAACCGGGCGATCTTCAACGCCGCCAACACCAACCCCCGCTATGCCGGCATGGGCACGACCCTGGTGCTGGGCGTGTTCCGCCCCGAGGGCCTGCTGCTGGGCCACGTGGGCGACTCACGCGGCTACCGGCTGCGCGAGGGTCAGCTCACCCAGATCACGCGCGACCACTCGCTGCTGCAGGAGCAGATCGACGCCGGCCTGCTGACCGTCGAGGAAGCCGCGCTGTCCAGCAACAAGAACCTCGTCACCCGCGCCGTCGGTGTCGAGGACGCCGTGCTGATGGAGCTGCATCTGCACGAGGTGATGCCCGGCGACCTGTTCATGTTCTGCTCCGACGGCCTGTCGGACATGCTGGACGACAGCCGCGTCGCGCAGTTGCTCAATGCCCACGACAGCCTGCCGGAAGCCGCGCAAGCCCTTGTTGATGCGGCCAACAACAATGGCGGGCGGGATAACATCGCGCTCATCCTTGTCCGCGCTCAAGGCCGCCCGCGCGCAGAAGCCCGCGGCTGGTGGCCCTTCGGACGTCGAGGCAACACCTGACTCTTTCCTGCGGAGTCACGAGACATACAACATAACTGAGGTCATTCATGGGCAAACTGGTGGTTTCGCTCGACGGTGTCGTGATCAAGGAGGTACAGATCACCAAGGACAAGACCACGCTGGGACGTCGGCCGTACAACGACATCGTGATCGACAACCTGGCAGTCAGCGGTGAACACGCCGTGCTGCAGATGGTGGGGGCCGACGTCTTCATCGAGGACCTCAACTCCACCAACGGCACCTACATCAACGGCAAGGCCATCAAGAAGCAGCTGCTGGTGGATGGCGATGTCGTCGAGATCGGCAAGTACAAGATCAAGTTCCAGCTCGGCGACGCGACCGACTACGAAAAGACCATGATCCTCAAGCCCGGCGCCACCCAGACGGGCGGGCTGGGCGTGCCGTCCAGCTTCGGCGCCCTGGCAGGGGCAGCCACCCCGGGGCCGGCCTCCATCAAGGTGCTGACCGGCGCCGCCGCCGGCCGCGAGGTTGCGCTGACCAAGGTGGTCACGACGCTGGGCAAGCCCGGCGTGCAGGTGGCCTCCATCACCAAGCGCCCCACCGGCTACGTGTTTGCGCATGTCGAGGGGGGCGCGCGCCCCAGCGTCAACGGCATCCCGCTGACCGGCGAATCTATCGCCCTGCGCAGCGGCGATTTGATCGAACTGGCAGGCACGCAGATGCAATTCGTGCAAGGTTGATGGCAGTATTCACGGCCGCGCCGAGCGGCCGTGACTTCCTCACGCTTCGCCAACCAAGCCGGGGCGCAAACCCGGTATTCCGGCCGCCCCGGAAGCACAGCGCCTGCGTACATTCATGGCACTGACCCGCGCCGTTCGCGCGGGTCTCAGACCTCCCGTGTTGCACTGAATGAACATCCGCGTCCTGGGCTGCTCCGGCGCCATTGCGGCCGGCTACAAGACCACCGCATTCCTGCTCGATGACGACGTCCTGATCGACGCCGGCACGGGCGTGGGCGAGCTCACGCTGGATGAACTCGCCCGCATCGATCACATCCTGATCAGCCATTCCCACCTGGACCATGTGCTGGGCATCCCGCTGCTGGCCGATGCCGTACTGCGCGCACGCGCCGCCGCACGCCGCCCCGCCATCAAGGTTCACGCGCTGCCCGAAACCCTGGCCGCGCTGCGCCAGCACATCTTCAACGGCGTGATCTGGCCCGACTTCACCGCCCTGCCCAGCCGTGAAGCGCCCGTGCTGTGCCTGCAGCCCTTCGAGGTCGGCCAGCGCCTGAACCTCGGCGGCCGCGACATCGAGGTGCTGCCCGCGGCGCACACGGTGCCGGCGGTCGGCTTCGCCGTCGACGGCGGCCCCGCCGCCGGCCACGCCCATTGGGTCTACACCGGCGACACCGGGCCCAACACCGCACTCTGGGAGCGGCTGGCCCAGCTGAAGCTCTCCCACCTCGTGATCGAGACCGCGTTCAGCGACGACGAGCGCGAGGTGGCGCAGCTCAGCAAACACCTCTGCCCCACGGCGCTCGGCCAGGAACTGGCCCAGCTGGCCGGCAGCGTCGACGTGCGCATCACCCACATCAAGCCCGGCGAGGTGCGCGCCGTGATGCAGGGCGTGGCAGCGCTCGACAGCCCGCACCGCATCAGCGCCCTGGCCTCCGGCCAGTCCATGGCCCTCTGACGCGGGCCCTGCCGCTTCTCACCATCAGGCCCGGCTCGTCCGGGCCTGACGCTTTCTGGCAGCCGACGACCGTTCATCGGTACACCTGACAAATCGCGTCAGGCCGGAGTGACGATTTTTGTCACCCGCCGCCCGAACCCCCTCGAATTCCGTGCGAATCCGCACATCTCAGGGCCGCCACCAGGCTGGCACGACCCCTGCATTCAGGGGGGATGTTCCAACCCCACAAACCCTCTCTCGCAGGAGTTACGACATGAGCCTCAAGCAACGCGCCCAACAAGGTTTCACGCTGATCGAACTGATGATCGTCGTGGCGATCATCGGCATCCTGGCGGCGGTGGCCCTGCCGCAATACAAGAGCTACACGAGCAAGGCCAAGGTCGCTAACGCGATCAGCGTGGTCGACTCGATCAAGACGGCAGTTGCGCTGTGCGCCCAGGAAAACGGCGGTACCGTCACTGGCTGCAGCGCTGGCACGAACGGCATCCCAGCCACGAACACCTTCACGCCGACCAAGGAAGTCGCCAGCCTGGCCTCCGTGACTGACGGCGTCATCACCATCAATCTGAACGACATCGGTCTGGGTTCCGGCAAGACCATTACCTTCTCGCCTGCCTCGGTGAACGGTACCGCCGTGACCTGGAACACGACCACCAACATCACAACTACCGAGGATGCCGCCGTTTTCGCAGCAATCACGAAGAACAACATCGGCACCTGACCTTCGGGCTGACAGTTAGAAAGGGGCTTCGGCCCCTTTTTTATTTGTAAGTCGCCCCAGCTATCGCTCTTCCCTAGAAACCCATCTGATGCCGAATCAACGTCTGCCAGACATAAGAAGCCCATTGAACTCATGGTTCATCGTGCTGCTTTTGCTCATGCTGCCGGCGATGCCTGCGCTGGCTGGCTCAGCGCATGACGGCTCACGGACCCTGCAGATCATTTCATTCCCTCTGATTACAGGATTGGCCCTGATGTATGGATGGCGGTCTGGCTTGTCGAGTCGCACCGTCGTGAACGAAACCCCCGGTTTTCAGAGTCTGATCCTTCTTGGCGTTCTTGCGGTTGCGACCGCTGATCGACCAGAGATCGCGCTGAGAGAGTGGCTGCTAGGACTCTCGCTGATCGGCTGCAGCCTGTTCATGGGCCAATCAGCTCAGGCTGCCGGCCCACCATTGATCGAGCGCCGCATCCTTCCTTTCCTGATCGGTGGAGCCACGCTCTACGCCGCGCTGGAACTCGCGCTGCTCGTCTCAGGCATCGTTCAAGACCAGGTACTGGACTACTGGCAGGTCTTTGCCGGCTATTCAAACCCCCGCTTCTTCAACCACACGCAGACCCTCCTCATCCCACTGCTTGTCGGCATGCTGGGACTCTCCACGCTGAAGGGCCTTTGGCGCGGCCTGGCTTGGTTTGCGCTGGTCGCGAATGCCTTCTTTCTACTCACGCTGATGGGCCGGGCGACGGGCCTGGCGCTGGTCATCGGCACACTAGTCGCGAGCGGCCTGTTCGGGGCCCAGGGTCATGCGTTTTTGCGCCGCCTGGTGCTGGCCTTCGTAGGCGGCGCGTTGCTCTATGCGCTGATTATTCGAGCGCTGCCCGCAGCCCTGGGCATGGATGAGCTGCCGGCTTTCCGTGACCTCGGGGAACGCAACAGCATCGAAGCCCGGCTCTACCTCTGGGGCATCGCGCTGCGAGATATCGCGGCCCATCCCTGGCTGGGCATTGGCCCCATGCATTACGCCCACCACTTCAACGGTGAGGCGGCACATCCCCACAACATCTATCTGCAAGTGGCCGCCGAATACGGCCTGCCTTTTTTCGCGGTGCTGACGGCCATGGTCGCCCGCGGGCTCTGGCGCAGCACCCGGCGGCTGCGCGAGTTGATGCAGCGGCAGCCCGATCCGCTGGCGCTGGGTTGCTATGTCGCCATCATTGGTGCCCTGGTGGACGGCGCTTTTTCCGGCAATTTCGTGATGCCACTGCCGCAGATGTGGATTGTGCTGACCGTCGCGCTGTTCCTGGCCCGTCTGCAACCCAAGCCGCGAGAGCCTGCGAAGACTCCATCGGCCACACGCTCCCGTATCGCCCTGGCCTGCTGGGGCACGCTGCTGGTGGGACAAGTCTGGCTCATCGCTGCATCTCTGCCGGAGTTCCTGCAAAGCACGCCCCGCATCACGGGCGCGCCCGAGGTACCCGCCACGGCCACACGCCTCAACCCTCGGTTCTGGCAAGACGGCTGGTTCTGAATCACACGCTCGCGCAAGCCGGCTGGCGCCCATGCCATCATCCCGCCCCATGCCCGAACGCGCCCCTCTCCCCTCTGCGGCTCTGATCGCCGCGGCAGCGCTGCCACCGCTGCTGGCCTACAACCTCACCCCCGCCACCACGCTGTTCAACCAGTTGCTGGCGCTGGCCTGCTGGGGCCTGGTGTTGCTGAGCTGGGGCGGCGAAGCCTCGCGCTGGCAGCGCGGCCTGCTGAGCCCGGCCCCGCTGGCCCTGCTGCTGCTGCTGGCGGCCCCCATCAGTTCGACGCTGTGGCGTTCGCTGCCCAGTTCGCTGGCCATCAACGCCGTGGCGGTCATAGGCGCGGGGCTGGCGGCGCTGCTGCTGGCGCAAGGCCTGGCACCTGATGCCCGGCGCCGCGCCGGCGAGGCCTTCTGCTGGGGGTTGCTGCTGGCCGGCCTGGCCAGCACCGCCATCAGCCTGGTGCAGGTCTTCAAGCCGGAATGGGCCAATGGCGAGCTGATCGCCCGCTCGGGCCTGCCGGGCCGCGCCATCGGCAACCTGCGTCAGCCCAACCATCTGGCCAGCCTGATGATGTGGTCCGCCGTGGCGGCGGTCTACCTGGCGCAGCTGCGTCGTTGGCGCTGGGCCTTGCCCCCGCTGCTGGCGCTGTTCGTGTTCACCGTGGTGCTGAGCGCCTCGCGTACCGGCTACATCGGCATCGGCATGCTGGCGTTGTGGGGGCTGGTGGACCGCCGCCTGCCGGGCTGGGCGCGCCTGAGCCTGCTGGCCACGCCGCTGATGCTGGGCGCGGCCTGGTGGCTGATGGGGCAATGGGCGCAGCACAGCGGTCATGCCTTCGGCGCCGCGTCGCGCTTGTCGGAAGGGGCGGGCTCGCCCTCGCGGCTGGCCATCCTGCATGACGCCTGGGGCCTGATCCGCAGCAACCCGTGGCTGGGTGTGGGCTGGGGCGAGTTCAACGTGGCTTGGAGCCTCACGCCCTTCCCGGAGCGCCCCGTCGCGTTCTTCGACCACACGCACAACATCGTCGCTCAGCTGGTGGTGGAACTGGGCCTGCCGTGGGCTGGCGCGGTGCTGGCCCTGCTGGCCACGGCGCTGTGGCAGGCCTGGCGGCATGACACGACGGACGACGCCGAGATGCCGCTGCGCCGCGCCGCCTTGATGCTCGTGCTGACCATCGCGCTGCACAGCTTGCTGGAGTACCCGCTCTGGTACGCCTACTTCCTGCTGCCGGCCTGTTTTGCGCTGGGGCTGGCGCTGCCCGCGCCGCGCACTGGCGACCTCAGCAGCCGCACGACACGCGCCACGCCACTGCCTTGGGCGGCAGCCGGTACGTTGCTGGTGGTGGGCAGCCTGTTTGCGGTGTGGGACTACTCGCGCATCACCGCCATCTACGCGCCGGGCGAGAACGCCGGGCCGCTGATGGAGCGCATCGCCACAGGCCAGACCTCACCGCTGTTCAGCCACCAGGCGGACTACGCCGCTGCCACCAGCCAGCCGCCTGGCCCGGCGGCGCTGGCGGCGGCACGGCGCACGGCCTTCAGCCTGGTGGACGCGCGGCTGCTGATGCACTGGTCGCAGTCGCTGGCCACCACGGGCGATGTCGACGGCGCTCGCTACCTGGCCGACCGGCTGCGCGAATTCCGCAACCTGACGGGCGACGAGTGGTTCGCGTCCTGCCAGGAGCCTGCCTCGGCACCGGCCATGCCACAGTGCACGCCCGCGGCCCAGCCGCACGACTGGCGCAGCTACCGCTGAGAGCGCGGGGTCAGGTCAGAACTGCGCGACCCAGTCGCCGCTCTTGCCGCCGTGCTTCTCCAGCACGCGCACGCTGGCGATGACCATGCCGCGGTCGGCGGCCTTGCACATGTCGTAGATGGTGAGCAGGCCCACCTGCACCGCGCACAGGGCCTCCATCTCGACGCCCGTGCGGCCCAGCGTCTCCACCTGGGCGCGGCACAGCACGCGGCTGCCGGCCTCGTCGAGCTCGAAGTCCACCGCCACACGGGTGATGGGCAGCGGGTGACACAGCGGCACCAGGTCGGCGCAGCGCTTGGCGCCCTGGATGGCGGCGATGCGCGCAATGCCGATCACGTCGCCCTTCTTGGCCGTGCCGCTGGCGATCAGCTGGAAGGTGGCCGGCTGCATGCGGATCTCGCCCGCCGCCACGGCCACCCGGTGCGTCTCGGCCTTGGCCGACACGTCGACCATGTGGGCCTGGCCTTGGCCATCGAAGTGGGTCAGCGGGGAGCTCATACCGGGAAACAATCGGGTCATGCAGTGGCTGGCATCATAGACAGGCGCCCAAACCCGGGCGCCGTTCCTCGCCGCCGATGAAGAAGCTGATTCGCTCCCGCCCCCTGCTGTCGCTGCTGGCCGCTGCCTGCGTGTTCGGCGCCAGCATGCCGCTGAACGCCCAGATCAACCTGCCCGCGCTGGGCGACTCGGTATCGCACGATCTGGACGTGGGCACCGAACGCCGCCTGGGCGACTCGGTGATGCGCCAGATCCGCGTCGACCCCGACTACGTGCAGGACCCGCTGCTGCAGGAATACCTGGAAGGCATCTGGAACCCGCTGGTGGCCGCCGCCAAGCGGCTGGGCAACATCGGCGAAGAGACCCAGGCCCGCTTCGCCTGGGAACCCTTCCTGGTGCGCGACAAGAGCATCAACGCCTTCGCGCTGCCCGGCGGCTTCGTCGGCACCCACCTGGGCCTGATCGCGATGACCACCTCGCGTGACGAACTGGCCTCGGTGCTGGCGCACGAGCTCTCGCACATCACCCAGCGCCACATCGCGCGGCAGATTGCCGGCGAGTCCAAGACCAGCATGCTGGCCGTCGCCGGCATCCTGCTGGGCGTGCTGGCGGCCTCCAAGGGCAATATCGAGATGGCCAACGCCGGCATCGTCGGCGGACAGGCGGCGGCGGCCCAGATGTCGCTGAACTTCTCGCGCGACATGGAGCGCGAGGCCGATCGGGTGGGCTTCAACGTGCTGGTGAATGCCGGCTTTGCCGGCAGCGGCATGGTCAGCATGTTCGAGCGCATGGAGCAGGCCTACCACCTGATGGACGACGGCGCCTACCCCTACCTGCGCACCCACCCGCTGACCAGCGAGCGCATCGGTGACGCGCGCACCCGGCTGGCGCTGACCAGCTTCGACCGCCCGCACGGCCTGGCCGTTCACGCGCTGATGGCCGCACGCTCGCGGGTGCTGATGGACCCGCGCGTAGACGCCTGGAAGGTGCTGGAGAACTTCGACGCCGGTGCCCGCAACCTCAAGGACGGCGGCAACGGCTATGAGCAGCTCGGCGCCCGCTACGCCGCCGCGCTGGCCTCCATCAAGCTGCGCAACTTCGACCGCGCCGAGGCCTCGCTGCGCAGCGCCGAGCTGACGCTGCAGCTCGTCAGCCCCAATGCGGCCGAAACCGCGGTCGCCAGCCGCGTGCTGGTCTATCTGCGTGCCGAGCTGGCCCAGGCCCGCGAGCGGCCGGCCGACGGTTTCGCCGCGCTGGAGGCGCTCAAGGGCGAGAAGTCCCGCCCGCTGCTGATGCAGCGCGCAGCGCTGGCGCTGGTGGGCCCGGCCGGGCCGGTACTGCGGGAGGCGTCGGACGAGCTGCAGACCCACGTGAGCCTGGATCCGAACGATGCCTTTGCCTGGTCCCAGCTGGCGCTGGTCTGGACCAAGATGGGCCAGCCCCTGCGCGCCATCCGGGCCCAGGCCGAGACCCGCGCGGCCGCCGGCGACATCAACGGCGCCATCGACCGCCTGCGCTCCGGGCTGCGGCAGTCGCGCCGGCCCGATGCCGACCAGGTGGAAGCCGCCGTCATCGAGTCACGGCTGCGCACGCTGGTCTACCAGCGCCAGTCCATGCTGGCCGAGATGTACCCGGGACGGAACATTCCGCCGGACGTCGAACTGCCGAATTGAGACCACCCCCTACGGCCTGACGGTCGCCCCCTCGAGGGGGCACTCCGACGGAACGGCAGAGCCGGCTCCGTGGGAGTCGCTGGAGGGGAGGCGGCGCTGCGCGCGCCGCGTGCCAGCGCGCTCTCAGTCGCTGGGGAACAGGCGCTCGATGACGACGTCGATCACCATGCCGCACAGGCTGTAGATCAGCGAGCCCACCAGCGCAGCCCAGAAACCGGTGACGGTCAGGCCGCTGAGCAGCGAGGCCGCGGCCCAGAACATCAGCGCGTTGATGACGAACAGGAAGAGCCCCAGGCTCAGCACCGTCACCGGCAGCGTCAGCAGCACCAGCACCGGCCTGAGCAGCGTGTTGAGCAGGCCCAGCACCAGCGCCGCGATCAGCGCCGAGCTGAAGCTCTTCACGATCACGCCGGAATAGAGGTGGGCCACCAGCAGCAGCGCGCCCGCCAGCAACAGCCATCGGACAAGGGTCTTCATGGCCCGCAGCATACGTGGGCCGACTGTGGCCGGCACGCATCGTCAGCGGTACACAACTTGGCCCAGATCAAGGGAGATGCCGTAAATCTAATGCGAACAATTCGCATTAAGTATTAGTATGGCGGCCTTGCATCCCCACCGTGGCTGCCATCGTGAACCCCAGCTTTGCCCTCGACCCCTACACCGATCTCCCCGACCCGTCGCCCCAGCGCGCGCCCGGCGCGAGCAAGGCCGGGCCGGCCCACGACCCGCTGAACGAGGTTCCCGTGGTGGAGAGCATCAGCTGGAATCCGCACTCGCCGCGCCGCCGGGGCTGGCTGGTGGCCATCGGTGTGGCCCATCTGGCCGTGGGCTGGGGCGTGGCGCACAGCATGCTGCACACGCCGGCCAAGCCCAAGCCCACGCCCGTGGAGGTGCGGCTGATCGCCCCGCCGCCACCACCGCCCCAGCCGACGGTGGCGCCGCCCAAGGTCGAGATCCAGATGCCGCTGCTGGCGCCGATGCCGCTGGTACCCCCGCCGCCGGTGGCCGTGGTCACGCCGCTGGCCGTCAGCGCCGAGGCGCCGCCCAGCCCCGCCGTGGCCCCGCGGGTCGAGGCCACGGTGGCGGTGGCCACCGCGCCCGCGCCGGCCGTGGCGCCCAGCGTGCGGGAGCTGCCCGCCGGCAGCGTGCGCTATCTGTCCGAGCCACGCCTGCATCTGCCGCGCATGTCGCGCCGACTGGGCGAGGCGGGCACGGTGCTGCTGCACATCGCGGTGGATGCCAGCGGCCAGCTGAAGAGCGCCACGGTGAAGAAGTCCTCCGGCTTCGAGCGCCTGGACCAGCAGGCCCTCATCGACATCCGCACGGCGCGCTTCGAGCCCTACCTGGAAAAGGGCCAGCCGGTGGAGTGGACCGCCGACGCCGGCCTGCAGTACGAGCTGCGCTGACGCGGGCGCACAACAGCCGCAGGGCCAGGGTGTTGGCATTCATTAATAAGAATTATTATCATTAACGTTTCGGGCCTTCGCGGCCCTGGCGGGCTGCGTTGCGGTGCCGCCACCTCTGTGCAAGCCAGACGTGATCGGACGGCCGCCCCGTGGCCGGACAAGAGCGACAGCCAGCGCCCCATCACCCCCCGGAGCATTCATGTCCTTCATCAAGAGTCGCAAGCACGCCGTCGTGCCTCACGCCCTGGCCGCGCTGGCCGCCAGCCTGAGCGCACCGCTGCTGGCCCATGCCCAGGCCGCAGCGCCGGCCGCTGCCGCCAGCGCACCGACCGCGCTGCCCACCGTCAAGACCACCGGCGAACGCGAGGTGGCCAACAAGGCCGACGCCTCGGCCAACCTCAAGTACACCGCGCCGCTGCTGGACACCCCCCAGTCCATCCAGGTCATCAAGGAGCAGGTGATCCGCGAACAGGCCGCGACCACGCTGACCGAAGCCCTGCGCAACTCCGCCGGCGTGAGCACCTTCTTCCTGGGCGAGAACGGCTCGACCAACACCGGCGACGCGGTCTACATGCGCGGCTACGACGCCTCCAGCAGCATCTTCGTGGACGGCATCCGCGACGTGGGCTCCATCTCGCGCGACACCTTCAACCTGGAGCAGGTCGAGGTCATCAAGGGCCCGGCCGGCGCCGATACCGGCCGCTCCTCGCCCACCGGCTACATCAACCTGATCACCAAGAAACCGCAGCAGGAGGACAGCTTCACCGGCTCCATCAGCGGCGGCACGGCCTCGTTCAAGCGCAGCAGCATCGACTGGAACAAGTCGCTGAGCCAGCCCGGCGGTGCCGGCCTGGCCTTCCGCCTGAATGCCGTGGTGCAGGACAGCGGCGTAGACGGCCGCGACGAGGTCAAGAACAAGCGCTGGGCCATCGCGCCGTCGCTCGCCATCGGCCTGGGCACGCCCACCCGCGTGTACCTGGACTTCGTGCACGTGAAGCAGACCAACGTGCCGGACGGCGGCGTGCCCACCATCGGCCTGCCGGGCTACACCAGCTCGGACACGACCCGCCCCTACATCACGAACGCGCCGCGCGTGGACTCGAGCAACTTCTACGGCACGAGCTCCGACTTCGACGACGTGAACCAGAACCTGTTCACGACTCGCATCGAGCATGACCTGGGCGCCGACTTCAAGCTCAGCAACACGCTGCGCTACGGCCGCACCGCCCAGAACTACATGCTGACCTCGTGGCTGGCCAGCGCGGCCAACCTGAAGACGCCCAGCCAGACGGACTTCAGCACCTGGACGGTCGCGCGCAGCACGCCGACCAACAAGGATCAGGTCAACAGCATCTTCGCCAATCAGTTCAACCTGAGCGGCAAGCTCAAGACCGGCAGCATCGGCCACTCGATCAGCACCGGCCTGGAGATCAGCCGCGAGGAGCAGCAGAGCTGGGGCTACTACGGCTCGGGCGCGACGGTGTTCAACCTGCCGGGCGTGACCAGCAGCGGTGCCTGGCCCGCGGCCAATCTGTACAACCCCGATCCCAACGTGACGGGCTACAGCCGCATCCGCAACGGCACGACCACCGACGGCCGCACGACCACGGTCGGCGCCTACTTCTTCGACACGCTGGAATTCACGCCGCAATGGCTGCTGAGCGCCGGCCTGCGCGTGGATCACTACAAGACCGACTACTACGCGACCGCACTGGTGACCACCGGCACCACGGCCGGCAGCTACACGCCGACCACGCTGAGCCTGTCGGACACCCTCTACACCGGCAAGCTGGGCCTGGTCTACAAGCCCACGGCCAACGGCAGCATCTATGTCGACGTGGCCACCGGCGCCCAGCCCCCGGGCGGCAGCACCTTCCAGCTGTCGGCCGGCGGCACCGGCAACAGCGCCAACCGCACCGACTTCGCGCCGCAGAAGACCCGCACCTACGAGATCGGCACCAAGTGGGATCTGATGGAGAAGTCGCTGTCGCTGACCGGCGCGCTCTATCGCACCGACGTGCTGAACGGCGTGGTGCAGGACCCGGTGACCACGCTGTACTACCAGACCGGCAAGCAGCGTGTGCAGGGCGTGGAGCTGGGCGTGGTGGGCCAGATCACGTCGAACTGGAACCTCAGCGCCGGCCTGACCACGATGGACACCAGCATCATCAGCGGCCCGCGCGTGACCAGTGACGGCTCGGACGCGCTGGCCTACACGCCGCGCCAGTCCTTCACCGCCTGGAGCACCTATGAGGTGGGCGGCGGCCTGACCCTGGGTCTGGGCGCACAGCACAACGCCAAGCTGCACCGCGGCACCGACGGCGCCATCGGCACGCCGGCCTCCATCGACGCCTACACCGTGTTCAACGCGCTGGCCACCTACAAGGTCAGCCGCAACGTGGACCTGCAGCTGAACGTCAACAACCTGTTCGACAAGGACTACGTCGCGGCCATCAACAAGAGCGGCTACCGCTACACGCCGGGCGCCCCGCGCTCGGCCAAGCTGACCGCCACCGTCCAGTTCTAAGCCGGACATCGGGCCTTGCCCTGGCGCAACAAACCGGCAAGGCCCGCGCCTTAACCTTTCACCATGCTGCTGCACATTCCCGCCGTCTTCACCAAGTCCGAGGTCCAGGCCCTGCGCCAGGAGCTCGATGTCGCCGACTGGAACGATGGCCGTGCCACCGTGGGCCCGCAGGGCGCCCAGGTGAAGCGCAACCTGCAACTGCGCGCCGACTCCGCCCTGGCCCAGCGCCTGGGCGAGGTGGTGCGCCAGCGCGTGCAGCAGCACCCCATGTTCTTCGCCGCGGCGCTGCCGCTGCGCATGCTGCCGCCGCTGTTCAACCGCTACGAGGGCGGCGGCCACTACGGCATGCACGTGGACGGCTCGGTGATGCTGCACAGCGGCCACCCGCAGCCGCTGCGCAGCGATGTCTCCAGCACGCTGTTCCTCAGCGAACCCGATGAATACGACGGCGGCGAGCTCATCGTCGCCGACACCTATGGCGAGCACGAGGTCAAGCTGCCCGCCGGCGACCTCATCGTCTACCCCGCCAGCAGCCTGCACAGCGTGCAGCCCGTGACCCGCGGTGCCCGCGTGGCCAGCTTCTTCTGGACGCAGAGCATGGTGCGCGACGCCTGGCGGCGCAGCATGCTGTTCGAGCTGGACCAGAGCATCCAGAAGCTGCGGGCCCGCCTGGGCGACGATGACGACGTGAAATCGCTGACCCACCACTATCACAACCTGCTGCGGGCCTGGGCCGAGACATGAGCCGCGCCGACCGGGCCGGCTGGCTCAAGACCCTGCACCAGTGGCACTGGATCAGCTCCGCCGCCTGCCTGGTGGGCATGCTGCTGTTCGCCATCACCGGCATCACGCTGAACCACGCCAGCCAGATCGAAACCGCGCCGCGCGTGACGCCGGCCCAGGCGCAGCTGCCGGCCGAACTGCTCAAGCCGCTGCAGGCCGGCGAGCACGAGAAGGACCACCGCGCCCCGCTGGCCGAGCCGCTGCGTGGCTGGCTGGCTCAGGCGCTGGGCCGCCCGGTCAGCGCCGAGCCGGCGGAGTGGTCCATCGACGAGGTCTACCTGGCCATGCCGCGCCCCGGCGGCGATGCCTGGGTGCGCATCGACCGCGTCAGCGGCGCCGTCGAATTCGAGGACACCGACCGCGGCTGGCTGTCCTACCTGAACGACCTGCACAAGGGCCGCCACGCCGGCACCGCCTGGAGCTGGTTCATCGACCTCTTTGCCGTGGCCTGCCTGGTGTTCTGCATCACCGGCCTGCTGATCCTGAAGTTCCACGCCGCGCAGCGGCCCAGCACCTGGCCGCTCGTCGGCTTCGGGCTGGTGCTGCCGGCCCTGCTCGCCCTCCTGTTGATCCACTGAAGCCCATGAAGCATCACCTGACCCTCGCTGCCGGCCTCGCCACTCTCGGCAGTTCTGCAATGGCCGCCGACGTGCAGCTCAAGTTCGAGCTGCCGCGCATCAACGTGGCCGAGTACCACAAGCCCTACGTGGCCATCTGGGTGGAAAAGCCCGGCGCCAACACGGCCACCGCCCAGCTGGCGGTCTGGTACGACCTCAAGAAGCCCAACAACGGCGGCACGAAGTGGGTTCGCGACATGCGCCAGTGGTGGCGTGCAGGCGGCCGCAGCATGACCCTGCCGGTGGATGGCGTCAGCGGCGCGACGCGCGCGCCCGGCGAGCATGTGATCAACCTCAGCCAGCACCCCGCGCTGGCCAGCCTGCCGGCCGGCAGCTACGAGCTGGTCGTCGAGGTCAGCCGCGAGGCCGGTGGCCGCGAGGTGCGCCGCCTGCCCTTCACCTGGCCGGTGAAGAGCGCGGCCGAGGTCAAGGTGCAGGGCGATGACGAGCTCGGCGCCCTGCAACTCAACGTCAAGCCCTGAGGAACCCCGTGATGCGCAAGACCCTGCTGGCCGCTGCGGCCGCCGTCGCCACCCTGCTGCCCCTGGCTGCCCAGGCCCACATGACCTGGCTGCTGCCCAACACCACGCTGGTCACCAACCGCGACGGCATCGTCTCGGTGGATGCCGCGGTGTCGGAGAACCTGTTCTCGTTCGAGCGCGCGCTCAAGCTGGAGCAGATCCGCATCACCGGCCCCGGTGGCCTGGTGCTGCAGCCCGAGGGCCAGGCCACGGCCCGCCACCACGAGAGCTTCGATGTGAAGCTGCCCAAGGAGGGCACCTACCGCATCAGCAACATCAGCCGCGCGCTGATGGGCAGCTACAAGCTGGGCGGCGAGACCAAGCGCTTCCGCGCCACGCCCGAGACGCTGGACAAGGAGCTGCCGGCCGGTGCCGAGCTGCTCGGCCTGGTCGAGACCAGCAACCGCCAGCAGACCTTCGTGAGCCGCGAGGAGCCCGGCGAGATCGCGTTCGCACCCGAGGGCCAGGGCCTGGAGCTGCTGCCGCTGAGCACCGTGACCGACCTGTCCGCCGGCGACACCAGCCGCCTGCGCCTGTTGCTGGACGGCAAGCCGCTGGCCGACACCACCGTCACCGTGCGCCCGGGCGGCAACCGCTACCGCTACAAGGCCGGCGAGATCACGCTCAAGACCGACGCGCAGGGCGAGGTCAGCATCGCCTGGACCGAGCCCGGCGCCTACTGGGTGGGCGCCAGCGCCGGTGAGCGCATGGGGCCGGGCGCCGCTGCCGGCACGCGTGACAAGCCCGTCAAGCGCGCCCAGCTGAGCGCCACCTTCGAGGTGCTGCCGCGCTGAGTACTGCCATGCAAGCCCGCGTGCTCGTGCCGCTGCGGATCGCGGGCACGCCGCCCCCCTGGGGCCAGACACTGCAGACCCTGAACGGCGAGACCATGGGCACGACCTGGTCCGTCGCCTTCATCGGCCCGGACGCGCTGCGGCCGGAGTTGCTGCGCTCGGCCATCGCGGCGCTGTTCGCCGAGGTCATCCGCGAGATGAGCCCCTGGGAGAGCGACTCGCTGATCTCGTGCTTCAACCACGCAGAGTCCGACAGCCGCTGGACGCTGCCGCGCGGTTTCGCCACCGTGCTGGGCGCAGCCTGCAAGATCGCTGCGGCCAGCCAGGGCGCCTTCGACCCCACGGCCGGCGCGCTGGTGCGGCACTGGGGCTTCGGCCCCCCCGGCGAGGTTCAGCCCACGCGCGCCGACTGGCGCGCACTGGCCTGGGACGGCGAGACCGCCACCCAGCCCGGTGGCCTGCAACTGGACCTCTCCGCCATCGCCAAGGGCTATGCGGTGGATCGCCTCTCCGAACTCTTGAACGAGCTGGGCCTGCCGCACCACCTTGCCGAGATCGGCGGCGAGCTGCGCGGCGCCGGCTTCAAGCCCGAAGGCCAGCCCTGGTGGGTGGACATCGAGCCGCCTGCGGCCGACGCCGGCCTGCAGCCGCTGCGCATCGCGCTGCACGGCCTGGCCATCGCCAGCTCGGGCGACTACCGCCGCGTGCGCTTCGACACACAGGGGCGGCGGCTGTCGCACACGGTAGACCCGCGCAGCGGCGCACCCATTGCGCACGGCCTGGCGTCCGTCAGCGTGGTGCACGAAAGCGCGATGTGGGCCGACGGCTGGTCCACCGCGCTGATGGTGATGGGCCTGCCCGACGGCCTGCGGTTTGCCACCACGCTGGGGCTGGCCGCGCGCTTCGTGCAACGCGAGCCCGGCGGCTACAGCGAACACTTCAGCCCGGCCCTGCAGGAACTGCTCGCATGAGCCGCGAACTCTGGGCCGGCCTGCTGCTGGCCGCCTACGCGCTGCTGTGCGCCGCCTGCTGGCTGGCGCACCGGCGACGCCAGCAACGAGCCGCGGCCGATGCCGCCGCGCTGCTGCCGGCCGCCGACGCCGGCCCGGCCACGCTGGTGCTGCACGCCAGCCAGACCGGCACGGCCGAGGAACTGGCCTGGCAGAGCGCCCGTGCGCTGCACCTGGCCGGGCTGCCGGTGCGCGTGGCCGCGCTGGGTGACATCACTGCGGACGAGCTGCACGCGGCCCGCCAGGCGCTCTTCGTCGTCAGCACCTATGGCGAGGGCGATGCGCCCGACAGCGCGGCGGGCTTCGTGAACGCCCTGATGTCGCGGCAAGACCTGGACCTCGGCCGGCTGTCCGTGGCCGTGCTCGCACTGGGCGACCAGACCTACGCGCAGTTCTGTGGCTTCGGCCGCGCGCTGGACGCCTGGCTGCTCGAACGCGGTGCCCGCCCGCTGTTCCCCCGCATCGATGTGGACCGCCACGATACGGCCGCGCTGGCCGAATGGCGCCGCCACCTCAGCCACATCGCCGGCAGCACCGAGGCGCTGGACTGGCAGGAGCAGCCCTTCGAGGCCTGGCGCCTGGTGGAGCGGCGCCACCTCAACCCCGGCAGTGCCGGTGCACCGGTCTGCCACCTCGGCTTCGAGCCCGTCGACGGCCGCGCGCTGCCCGACTGGCAGGCCGGCGATCTGGTGCAGCTGCAGCTGGCCGGGGCCGACACCACGCCTCGCGAGTACACGCTGGCCTCGCTGCCCAGGGATGGCCGCCTGGAGCTGATGGTGCGCCAGCTGCAGCGCGAGGACGGCAGCCTGGGTCAGGCCTCGGGCTGGCTCACGCAGGGCCTCGCGATCGGCGACACGGCCGCGCTGCGGCTACGCGCGCACAACGGCTTCCGCATCGGCGACAACGCGCTTCGCCCGCTCATCCTGATCGGCAACGGCACCGGCCTGGCCGGGCTGCGCGCCCATCTGAAGGCGCGCGAGAGTGCCGGCTCGCCGCCCGTCTGGCTGCTCTACGGCGAGCGTCAGGCCGCGCACGACGCGCACTACGCCGACGAGATCAGCGCCTGGCGGGACCAAGGGCTGCTGGCCCACGCGGACCTCGTCTATTCGCGCGACGGTGGGCCGTTGCGTTATGTGCAGCAGCAGCTGGCGCAGCAGCGCGAACGGCTGCGCGACTGGGTCGCGCAGGGCGCGGCGATCTACGTCTGCGGCAGCCTCGAAGGCATGGCCGCGGGCGTTCACGAGGTGCTGTGCGACACGCTCGGCAGCGCCCAACTGGACGCGCTGACCACGCAAGGGCGCTACCGGCGCGACGTGTATTGATGCAAAGCCACGACAAAGGCCCTATCCAAGGGGCTTTGCAGAGCGTTGTAGAGCGTGACTTCCCTATGAAAGCCTTCTCTTCGCAGGGGGCGCGCAGTACCATCGCCGCTGCAGGGTGCCTGTAGAGAAAAGAAGGCTCATGCGGCCTTCACCCGGACCCGGCACATCAACAACTTTTGATGGAGTGATTCACATGGCAACTGCGAAGAAGGCCGCTGCGCCCGCCAAGAAGGCGGCGCCGGCCAAGAAGGCCGCTCCGGTCAAGGCCGCCGCGAAGACGGCGGCACCGGCGAAGAAGGCTGCGGCCCCCGCGAAGAAGGCGGCACCGGCCAAGAAGGCCGCTGCGCCCGCGAAGAAGCGCACGCCCAATGCGGCCTTCATGAAGGCTCTGACCCCCAGCGCCGCACTCGCGGCCATCGTCGGCTCGGCGCCGCTGCCGCGCACCGACGTGACCAAGAAGGTCTGGGAGTACATCAAGAAGCACAAGCTGCAGGACGAACTGCAAAAGCGCGTCATCAATGCCGACGCCAAGCTGAAGGAGATCTTCGGCAAGGCCAAGGCCGACATGTTCGAGATGACCAAGCTGATCAACAGCCACCTGAAGTGATGCCCGGGCCGCACGAGCGGCCCGTCGCCCCACGCAGCAAGGCCCGGCACCGCCGGGCTTTTTTATTGGATCAGCGAGTCCAGCAGCGGCTTGAGCCTGGCCACGTCCAGCGGCTTGGCCCAGTAGTCGTCAAAGCCCGCTTCGCGCGCCGCCGCCCGCAGCTCGGCCGGATCGTCCGCCGACACCGCCACGCAACGCAGGCCGGCAAGGGCCGGATCGCGACGCAGACGGGCCACCAGCTCCAGGCCCGTGGTATCGGGCAGGCGCATGTCGATGAGCGCCAGCAACGGTCGCTGCCGGGCCAGCAGTTCGAGCGCCTCGGCGCCGGTCTCCGCGCAGAGCAGCTCCCAATCCGGCAGGCGCCGGAACATCTCCTCCGCCAGGATGAGCTGGATGCGATCGTCTTCGATATAGAGCACCAGGGCTCGGGCAGAGGAGGGCATGAACGGGCACGGGACGGAAGCGGCCCGCACGATAGCAGCAATGCCCAGGCACGCCCCTCCCCACGCCGCACACAGCGAACGCCTTCGTGTGTGACATTTCGCACTCTTGGCCGCCCCCTGGGTTGCGGGAGTACAAGGAGTACTAACCCGCAGATGTCCCTAATATGTGAGTCCTCCGCCTGCATTCAGGGCGCCTCCCCCGCAAAGGACCCATGTCTTTTCTCGTCACGTTCGCCCTGGCCGCTGCGGCCAGTTCCTCGCTGCCGCAATGCAGCTGGGACCGCCCAGGGGTCAATCCCTTCATGGGCGACGTGGTGGCAGCGGTCGACCGCTACACCGACATTCCCGAGGCCACCCGGGCCAAGCTGAAGGAGCGCATGAAGGCGCGGCGCTACGACGACCTGGTGGTCATCGAGCGCGACAGCATCCAGGGTCAGGGACGCTACGACGCCGAGATCCGCGACATGCACTTCGGCCAGGACAGCATCTGCCGCACGGTGACCCGCAGCAAGTGGACGCCCACGATGCAGGAGCGCGGCCTGGTCTATTGCGAGGACGGGCAGTGCATCCTGGTGCCGACGGTGTGCCGCAACGTCAGCCGCATCCATCGCAAGCCGGTGGCCGTCGCGCCTGCACAGGCCGCGACCGACCCGCAGCTGGCCGCCGCCAGCACCGACGACCAGATGCCGCTGGAGTTCGACCCGCCAGGCGCCGGCCCGCTGCCGGCCACCACGCCAGCCGCCGCGCCGGGCAGCTTTGCGCAACAGGCCAGCCTGCCGGCCACCGACGCCACGCCGACCTCAAGCATCATCACCAGCCCGGCTCCCCAGACCGGCACGCCGCTGGCCACCGGCCCGGGTGGCACCTCCACCCTGCCGCTGACGGGCCTGGGCATTCCGCCGCTGCCGCCCGGCCGCACGACGACGGATACCTCGCCGCCCATTCCCGAGCCCTCGACCTGGGCCCTGCTGGGCCTCGGGCTGGGCCTGGTGGCCTGGCGCGCCCGGGCGGCGCGCCGCTGATCAACGCTTGATCAACGCTTGAGCAGGGGCGCCAGGTAGCGCCCGGTGTGGCTGGCCTCGCAGTCGGCCACCTCTTCAGGCGTGCCAGCGATCAGCATCCGCCCGCCCCCCGCGCCACCTTCCGGGCCCATGTCGATCAGCCAGTCAGCCGTTTTGATCACGTCGAGGTTGTGCTCGATGATGACGATGGTGTTGCCCGCGTCGCGCAGCTGGTGCAGCACCTTGAGCAGCAACGCGATGTCGCCGAAGTGCAGGCCGGTGGTGGGCTCGTCCAGGATGTAGAGCGTGCGACCGGTGTCGCGCTTGGACAGCTCCAGCGCCAGCTTCACGCGCTGCGCCTCGCCGCCTGACAGCGTGGTGGCGCTCTGGCCCAGCTTCACATAGCCCAGGCCCACGTCCAGCAGGGTTTGCAGCTTGCGCGCGATGGTGGGCACGGCGTTGAACAGCTGGTTGGCGTCCTCCACCGTCATGTCCAGCACCTCGGTGATGTTCTTGCCCTTGTAGAGCACCTCCAGCGTCTCGCGGTTGTAGCGGCGGCCCTGGCAGACATCGCAGGGCACGTAGACGTCCGGCAGGAAATGCATCTCCACCTTGAGCACGCCATCGCCCTGGCAGGCCTCGCAGCGGCCGCCGGCCACGTTGAAGCTGAAGCGGCCGGCGCCATAGCCGCGCTCGCGCGCGGTGGGCATCTCGGCGAACAGCTCGCGTATGGGCGTGAACAGGCCGGTGTAGGTGGCCGGGTTGGAGCGCGGCGTGCGGCCTATGGGCGACTGGTCGACATTGATGACCTTGTCGAAGTGCTCCATGCCCTCGATCTCGTCGTAGGGCGCGGGGTCGGCATGGCTGCCGTAGAGCTTCTTGGCCACGGCCGCGTAGAGCGTGTCGTTCACCAGCGTGCTCTTGCCCGAGCCGGACACGCCAGTCACGCAGGTCAGCAGGCCCACGGGGAAGTCGGCGCTGACGCCCTTGAGGTTGTTGCCACTCGCATTGACGATGCGCAGCAGCCGCGGCTCGGGCTGGCCGGCCAGCGAATGCCGCTGCACGGGCACCTCGATGCGCTGCCGGCCGCTGAGGTAGGCCCCGGTCAGCGACTCCGGGTGGGCCGCCACCTGCTCGGGCGTGCCCTCGGCGATCACGCGGCCCCCATGCACGCCGGCGCCGGGGCCCAGGTCCAGCACCCAGTCGGCCGCGCGTATCGCGTCCTCGTCATGCTCCACCACCAGCACCGAGTTGCCCAGGTCGCGCAGCCGCCGCAGCGTGGCGATCAGGCGGTCGTTGTCGCGCTGGTGCAGGCCGATGCTGGGCTCGTCCAACACATACATCACGCCGGTCAGGCCGGAGCCGATCTGGCTGGCCAGGCGGATGCGCTGGGCCTCGCCGCCGGACAGCGTGTCGGCACTGCGGTCCAGGCTCAGGTAGTTCAGGCCCACGTCGTTCAGGAAGCGCAGCCGCGACGCGATCTCGCGCACCACCTTGTCGCCGATCTCGGCCTTGTTGCCCTTGAGCCTGAGCGTCTCGAAGTAGTCCAGCGCCTCCTTCAGCGTGCTGTGCTCCACCTCGTAGATGGGCCGGCCCTTGACGCCGGGGGCGGCGTCAGCCGGCTGCAGCACCACGTGGCGGGCCTCGCGCCGCAGCCGCGAGCCGTGGCAGTCGGGGCAGGGCTTGGCCGCCTGGTAGCGGGCCAGGTCTTCACGCACGGCAGCGGAGTCGGTCTCCTTGAAACGCCGCGCCAGCGTCGGCAGGATGCCCTCGAAGGCATGGCTGCGCTTGACCGAGCGCTTCTTGCCGCCGGCCGTTTCGGCCTGGTAGGTGAAGGCAATCTCGGTCTCGCCCGAGCCGTGCAGCAGCACCTGCTGCACCTCGGCCGGCAGGCTGTCCCAGGGCGCCTCCACGTCGAAGCCGTAGTGCGCGGCCACCGCCTCCAGCATGGAGAAGGTGTAGGGGTTGCGACGGTCCCAGCCCTTGACCGCACCGCTGGCCAGCGACAGCGTGGGGAAGGCCACCACGCGCTCCGGATCGAAGGCCGTCACCTGGCCCAGGCCCTCGCAGCTGGGGCAGGCACCCACCGGCGAGTTGAACGAGAAGAGGCGTGGCTCCAGCTCGGGCAGCGAGTAGCTGCACACCGGGCAGGCAAACTTGCTGGAGAACAGCGTGGTCTCGTTGCTCTCCATGTTCAGCACCAGCGCGCGGCCGTCGGCCAGGCGCAGCGCGGCCTCGAAGCTCTCGGCCAGGCGCTGGCGCAGGCTGTCCGCCAAATCCGCGCGCAGCTTGATGCGGTCGATGACGACGTCGATGTCGTGCTTCTCGGTCTTCTTCAGCGCCGGAACCTCCGGCGCCTCCACGGTCTGGCCGTCCACGCGGAAGCGCACATAGCCCTGGGCCTGCAGGTCGGTGAACAGCTCGGTGAACTCGCCCTTGCGGTCGCGCACCACCGGTGCGAGCAGCATCAGCCGGCTCTCGTCTGCCATGGCCAGCACCGCGTCCACCATCTGGCTGACGCTCTGCGCCTCCAGCGGCAGGTCGTGGTCGGGGCAGAAGGGCGTGCCGGCGCGGGCGTAGAGCAGGCGCAGGTAGTCGTGGATCTCGGTGACCGTGCCCACCGTGGAGCGCGGGTTGTGGCTGGTGGCCTTCTGCTCGATGGAGATCGCAGGCGACAGGCCCTCGATGATGTCCACATCGGGCTTGTCCATCAGCTGCAGGAACTGCCGCGCGTAGCTGGACAGGCTCTCCACGTAGCGGCGCTGGCCCTCGGCGTACAGCGTGTCGAAGGCCAGCGACGACTTGCCCGAGCCCGACAGCCCGGTGATGACCACCAGCGCATGGCGCGGCAGGTCGACGTCGATGTTCTTCAGGTTGTGGGTGCGCGCACCGCGCACGCGGATGAAACGTGACTCGGGGAAGTCAGGGAGAGCCATGGCAGTCTTCGCAAACGAACCGGCCATGATAGGCCGCCCACGCCGATCGCCGCTCGGGCGGGGCTGACCGAGGCGTGACGGGCGCCACCCCAAACGCGCCGGCTCGCTGACCATTCATCCCGGCGAATTGCAGATCAGCCGGCTGCGCTCACGCTTCATCGCAGGCCCGTGGCGGCGGGCCGGCCGAGTTCGGAAACTGCTTCCATCGACACAGCAATCCCGCTGGTCGGCACCCGAAAGGAAGCATCATGAAGACCACCGTACTGATCCAGGCCGCCGCTGTCGCCGCCTTCGCCTTCACCGCCCTGGCCGCCGCTGCCGCCCCGCAGGAGATCGTCAAGCTGCCGCGCGTCGTCGTCACCGGCAAGGCCGCCACGAGCACCCAAGTTGCGCAATTGCCACGCGTCGTCGTCACCGGCTACGCCACCCGCAACGTCGCCCAACTGCCGCGCGTCGTCATCAATGGCGTTAGCGAAGCCACGCTGCTGCGCCAGCAAAACCTGGCTGCTGCCCCGAACAGCACGCCCGTCAAGCGTTCCTGAGCCGCCGCCCGATGATGAAATGTGCGATCGATTGCCGAGCCGAGTCGCCGGTGCAGCAGGCCGGCGGCCCGCTGCATCGCCGAGTCGGCTGGGCAGTTTCCGGCGACGAATGCGACCAAATACATAAAAATGTGGGCTTCTGTAACGGAGCCCCTTGTGAAAGAAGAGTTGCGCAAACGTCGGTCATGGCTGGACGGCTTCATGGCCTACCCGGCGCCCTCCGGTCTCAGCGAGGCCCAGCTGCGCGAAAACATCATCCTGCTGGACCAGGCGCTCTACACGCTCTGGAACCTGGGTGACAACCTCATCTACGCCTGGACGCCCGAGTCCCGCGGCCTGCGGGTGCTGGTGGCCCCGCACCCCATGCTGACGGAGTTCCTGCAAGGCGACGGCCGCCTGGGCGATACCGAAACCACGCGCCGCTCGCGGCTGCTGGACAAACTGCTGGCCAACCAGGAGCACCTGGAAGCCCAGGCCTTCGACACGGTCTCCGCCGCGCTGGGCATCAAGCCGCAGTTCATCGAGCTGCCATTCGAGCCGGCCGGTGCGCTGGGGCTGCCGCTGATTGCCGCGATCACCGCCCGCTACGGCATCCGCCTTGTCGAAGACCGGGCCGTCATCCTGTTCGACGCGGTCGGCTTCTCGCGCCTGACGCCGCTGCAGCAGGTGGTGCAGCTCAACTCGCTGTCCTGCTCGGTCAACGCGGCCTACGCCAAGCTGCTGGACCGCGAGATCAACATCAACTTCGCCCGCACCACCACCGGCGACGGCTTTTACATCTGGAACCGCATGCGCGGCGTGGCCGCCAATGTGGAGCTCTACCAGCTGATGCAGTTCATCCTGGCGGACAACGCGCTCGCCCGCGAGCGGGCCCACAACCCTGAGACCGTGCCGCGCCTGCGAGCCTGCTTCCACGTCGGCTCGCACTACGAGTTCTACCAGTCCGAGGGCCTGAACCCGACCTCGTTCAGCTACCTGGTGGGGCAGGTCACGATCGAACTCGCACGCATGATCGAGCATGCGCTGCCGGGGCAGATCCTGGTGGGCAAGTTCAACACGCTGATGCACGACGAGGCCACCGGCGCCGACCTGCGCATCGACAGCCTGGACTTCGTCGAGCGCACGCGCGCGCCGCTGCGCAGCCTCAACGGCCTGCGCCTGGCAGGCTCCGAGGTGGACGAGATCGCCTGCTACCTGACCGGCCGGCGCGACGACAACGGCCTGTGGGGCATCAGCGAATACCAGATCGCCGACAAGCACGGCTTCATCCACCGGGTCTACAACGCCAAGATCAACATCCACCGGCGCAACGGCGAGCCCATCTACCTGGGCCTGCGCGAGGAAGACCTGCCGGACGACGCCGTGCGGACGGTGGCCGATGCCGATTTCGTCGCCCTCTGAGCCCCGACACGGCCCTGCGAGACGCCGCCTCACGTCGCAGATAGAGAGCTAGCACCAAAACACGCCGCACCGGCACCGCAGCCTCCCCATGGCGGCTACGATGCCAGCGCTGTGATTGCGAGCCCCGTTCCTCCTGCCCCCGCACCGCCGCCCGGCGGCCAGCGCCGCCTGCTGACGCTGCTGTTCGTCGACCTCAGCGGCTCCACGGCCATGGCGGAATGGATGGAGGCCGAGCATTACGCGGCCATGCTGGCCAGCCTGCGGGCGCTGTACGAGCGCATCGTGCCCCACCATGGCGGCCTGATCGCCCGCATCCAGGGCGACGGCATGCTGGCCGTGTTCGGCTACCCCGAGCTGCGCGAGGACGACGGCCGCCGCGCCGCCGAGGCCGCGCTGGACCTGCACGCCGCCGTGCGCCAGCTGATGCCGCCCGGCCCCCGGCCCGCCGACTTCAGCGGCCTGAGCCTGCACAGCGGCATCCATGCCGGCATCGTGCTGATCAACGCCGGCGACGAGATGCGCGGCCGCTTCGAGCTGCTGGGCAACGCGCCCAACATCGCCGCCCGCCTGTCCGAAACCGCCCGCGCCGACGAGATCCTCGCCAGCGAGGACAGCCTGGGCCTGCAGGTGCAGTTTTTCGACGCCAGCCCGCGCTTCAGCCTGCGCCTGCGCGGGCGTGGCACGCCGCTGGCCGCCTACCGCCTCAGCGGCCGCGCGCCGGTGGACCGCCGCTTCGACGCCAGCGTGCGCCGCGGCCTGGCCCCGCTGGTAGGCCGCCAGACCGAGCTGGCGCTGCTCGAGAACGGCCTGGCACGCGCGCTGGCCGGGCGCACTGTCTGGCTCGGCATCCACGCGGCAGCCGGCGTCGGCAAGACCCGGCTCACCGAGGAGTTCCTGCGCCGGGCGGCCGACCAGCCCTGCCAGATCCAGCGCGGCTATTGCGAGAGCTACCTCAGCGCCGAGCCGCTGCAGCCGTTCCTGCAGATGCTTCGTGCGCTGGAGCTGGCGGTCGACGACGGCGAAGCGCTGCGCGCCGCGCTCGAGGTGGCCCGCCAGGCCCTGCCGGCCCAGCGCGCCCAGGCCCTGCTGGGCCTGCTGCTGAGCCTGGCGCAGCGGCGACCACAGCTGCTCGTGATCGACGATCTGCAATGGGCCGACGATGCCTCGCTGCGCCTGCTGCACCAGCTGCGCGCCAGCGCCGCCCGCGACGGCCTGCCGCTGCTGCTGCTGACCGCCAGCCGCACGCCCAGCGGCGTCACCCAGCTCAGCGGCCAGGACGACAGCGCCGAGCCCATCGAGCTGCCGCCGCTCAACGACGCCGAGGCCGCCGCGGCCGTGCAGCAGCTGCTGCCGCAGGCCGACCCCTTCGTCGCGGCCGAGGTGCAGCGCCACGCCGGCGGCAACCCGCTGTTCATCGAGGAGCTGTGCCACGCCGCGACCGATGCCGACGTGCCGCTGGCCGACGGCCAGAGCGGCTCGGCCTGGCTGGCGGCGCTGGTCGAATCGCGGGTGGCCCGGCTGCCGGACCCGCAGGCCCGGCTGGTGCGCCTGGCCGCCGTCATCGGCACCGTGCAACCGGTCTGGCTGCTGGAGGCCCTGACGGGCTGCGGCGAGCAGCACCCGGACATCCAGGCCCTCGCGCTGCACGACTTCATCTTCCCCGACCAGCAGCCCGGCCAGCTGCGCTTCAAGCACGGCATCACCCGCGACGTCATCTACGAAGCCACGGGGCTGCATGAGCGCCAGGCGCTGCACCGGCGCATCAGCGCCGAGCTGAGCGCACGCGCCCAGACCAAGGCCGAGGCCGCCGCGCTGCACGAGCAGCTGGCCTATCACGACGCGGCCGCCCACGACTGGGCCGCCGCCGCCCGCCATGCCGAGGCGGCGGGCGACCAGGCGCTGGGCGTGTCGGCACTGGACCGGGCCAAGAAGCAGTTCCGCGCGGCCCTGGCCGCGCTGGAGTTCCTGCCCGACGACGCCGAGCGCCGACGCCGCTGGGTGGGCATCGCGCAGCGCCTGGGCATGGCCTGCGTGTTCGACGCCTCCCGCGACGACCTGCGCGTGCTGCAGCACGCCACCGCGCTCGCACACGCCCATGGCGACCTGGGCATGATCGCCCGCACCGAATACTGGCTGGCCTATGTGGGCTACGCGCTGGGCGAGACCCGGCACAGCCTGGGCCACGCGCAGGCCGCCGTCGCCGCTGCCCAGGCCAGCAACGACCAGCCGCTGCTGGCCCAGCTGCCCGGCACCATGGGCCAGCTCTATGCCGCGGCGGCGCACTACGACATCGCCCTTCCGCTGCTGGAGGAGGCCATCTCGAGGCAGCGCTCGCGCACCCGCAACGCGGTCAACCAGATCGGCCTGTCGTTCTCGCTGTGCTGCCGCGCCTACGTGATGGGCGACCAG
This sequence comes from Roseateles depolymerans, assembly GCA_003241055.1. Taxonomy (GTDB): domain Bacteria; phylum Pseudomonadota; class Gammaproteobacteria; order Burkholderiales; family Burkholderiaceae_C; genus Pelomonas; species Pelomonas depolymerans_A. Next base: position 38,317 of record QFOD01000013.1, on the reverse strand, counting down.
GGCCGCTTCGACCTCGCCCACGAGGCCTTTGCCGAGGCGCTTGCGCCCTTCGACGGCAGCGGCCACGCGGTGGAGGCCAGCATCCAGGGCTGGCGGGCCGCCGTGCTGCTGTGGCAGGGCCGCTGGGCCGAGGCGCGCGCCGCGGCGCTGCGCGCCCATCGTGTCGGCGCCCAGGTGCGCTCCATGTTCACCTGTGCGATGGGCCACGCGGCCGGCGCCTATGGCGCCTGGATGCAGGAGGCCGCCCCGGGCGCCGCGCGCGACATCCTCGATGCCACGGCCTGGCTCGCGCCACGCGGCGGCGGGCTCTACAGCTCCTTCAACCATGGCTGGCTGGCCGACATCCTGTCCACCCGCGGCGATGTCCGGGCCGCCCGCCACCACATCGCGCAGGCCCTGCGCCGCGGCCGCCAGGACGACTGGCTGGGCGGCGCGATGGCCTACCGTGCCGCTGCCCGCCTGGCCGCCCAGACGGGCGACAACGCCCGCGCACGCGCCTATCTGGAGCGCGCCTACCAGATCGTCGAGCACCGCCAGTCGGCCCACGAGATGGCGGTCAACGCCCTGCTCGCCGCCCAGCTGCGCCTGGACGCACACTGGCCGGCCGCGCTGGACCAGGCGCGCAGCGCCTTCGAGCGCCTGGGCATGACCGGTTTCCTCGCCCTTTGCCCGCCTCCGCCATGAAGCTGCTCGTTCTGGTCGCCAGCCTGTCCGTCACCCCGCTGCTGATGGCGGCGCCCGACACCGACCCGCCCGCCGCTGTGCCCGCCGGCCCCCGGGCCAGCGCCTACACCGCGCCCGACTACAGTGGCCGCTACCGCTGCGAGGGCCAGGACAGCCATGAGGGCCCCTACACCGGCACGGTCACGCTGCAGCTGGTGCGCGAGCAGAGCAGCGGCCGCCACGGCGCCTACCGTTTCGAGTTGGAGGTGCCCGGCTATGGCCGCTACCCCGGCCAGGCCGCCAGCAACGGCAGCACCATGGCCATCCACTTCGCGCTGACCGACCAGCGCACGCTGGACTACGGCACCGGCATCGCCGAGTTCAGCCGCACCCGCGACGGACGCTGGCAGTTCCGCAAGTACTACTACGAGCCCGAGTTCAAGGGCGGCAACTTCGGCTTCGAGACCTGCACCGAGGACAAGCCGCGCTGACCGTTCGGGCGTACGGGCCAACCTGGATGGCGAGCGGCGCGGCACGCCGCCACCATCGCCGCACCGCCACTTCCCGTCCGCCCCATGCCCTCCGTACACCCGCTGGCGCTCGCCTGCACCGCACTGCTCGGCCTGCTGCTGTTCGGCCTGGGCCTGGCCGTTTCGGGGCTCCGGTTCCGCGCCAAACACCTCTGCGGCTGCTCCAGCGACCCCGCCGATCCGCTGCACCGCGCCTCGCGCGCCCATGGCAACACGGCGGAATACGCGCCCTACCTGGCCGTTGCCTTCCTCTATCTGGGCGCTCACCAGCCCTCGACGCTCAGCCTCGGCCTCATCGTGGCGGCCACGGCCAGCCGGGTGCTGCTGGCGATCGGGCTGATCGCCTGGCCCAGCATGGCGCGGCCCAACCCGCTGCGCTTCATCGGTGCGCTGGGCACCTACGCCACCGGCATCGCGCTGAGCCTGCAGCTGCTCGGCGCGGGGGCCTGACCCCGTGGCTCAGGCCGTGCATCCGCGCGGCGGTGCCGGCTTGCGGCGCGCCGCCGGCGTCCAGACGCTGAGCGCCAGGCCCGCGCCCACCAGTGCCGCGCCGAGCAGCTCGTGCAGATGCGGCGCCTCGCCCAGCAGCGCCCGCACCGCAATGACGGAGACCGGCACCATGTTCAGGACAGTGTGCCCAGCGGCGCGCCCAGGCGCTTTACGCCGGCATTGAAGGCCAGCACCGCGGCCACGGTGGGCACCAGCGCGATATAGGCCAGCCGCGGGGCCAGCGCCAGCAGCTGTGCCGGAGCGGGCAGGGCGATCCAGCCCAGCAGCGTCGCCAGGCCGGTGAGCGCCGCCAGACCGGGCAGGGCCGCCACCGCGGTGAGCGCGGTGTATTCCAGCGGGCTGTGGTCAGGCACCCGCGCCATGCCGCGGGTGTAGAGCACCCAGCCCAGCGTGCCGGCGAGCGTGAGCGCATCGCCCAGCAGCGCCCGGCGATCGACCTCCGCCGCCTGGCCCAGCACCTGGGCCACGATGGCCACGCCGGCCAGCGCCAGTGCGGCGCCCAGCAGGGCCCGCAGCGGCGGACGCTGGCCGTCCAGCGCCCAGCGCAGCGCCATCGTGGTGAAAGGCATGGTCGCCATCAGCACCGAGCCGTGCGAGGGCAGCGACAGGCGCAGGCCATGGAACACCAGCACGCTGAACACGCCGTAGCCCAGCAACCCGACCAGCGCATGCCGACGCCAGTGGCGGCGCAGCTTGGCCCAGGGCTCGTGGCCCGCCAGGTGCACCAGCAGCGCCAGCAGGCTGGCCGCGAAGGTGTAGCGGATCAGCGTGAACCACATCGGGTCCAGCTGCGCGGCGACGGGCTTGGCGGTCAGGAACAGGCTGCCCCAGGCCAGCGTGGCGAAGAGCAGGGCGGCCACGGCCGCGGCGGGAGAGGTGGGGGTCATGGGAGCGGGGCAGCAATGTCGAGGTGGCGCAGTCTGGGCAGCGCGCCCGGACCGGTCCATTCGTTTCAGCAGAGCGCCCGTTCCGAATTTCCACACCCGCCGCCCGGCCCCGCTGCGCAGAATGCCGGCCATGGAGATCTATCAGCTCAAGACCTTTGTCGCCGTGGCCACCGAGGGCAATCTGACGCGCGCGGCCGAGCGCGTGTTCACCAGCCCGCCGGCCGTGAGCGCCCAGCTCAAGGCGCTGGAGGACGAGTTCGGGGTGAAGCTGTTCGAGCGCAGCGCCCGCGGCATGGCCCTGACCCCGGCCGGTGAACGACTGCTGGACGAGGCCCAGCGCACGCTTGCGGCCGCGCAGGCCATGCACGCCGCGGCCGCCCAGATCCGCGGCCAGGTGCGCATGGCCACGGTCAGCGATGCAGTCGCGCTGCGCTTGGGCGAGGTGTTCGTGCACCTGGCCGAGCGGCATCCGCAGGTGCAGCTGCAGCTGGTGTCGCTGCGCGCCATCCAGGCGGTGCGGCGGGGCGAGCTGGACTGCGCCTGCGTGCTGCATGAGCACGAGAGCCTCGAAGGTCTGGAGCTGCGGCGCCTGCAGGCCGCCGAGATCGTGCCCGTGGTGCCGCAGCGACTGCTGCTGGCCGGCGGCCTGCCGCCCGATCTGGCGGGGCTGGCCGCGCTGCCCTGGGTCACCACGCCCCCGGACTGCGGTCTGCGCATGCATCAGGAGCAGCTCTTCGCCCAGGCCGGCGTGGCGCTGGAGGTGGGCCTGACCGCGGACACCGAGGTGGCCATCCGCAGCATGGTGGCGGCCGGCATGGGCGCCGGCATGGTGCGGCGCGATCAGGCCGTGCTGATGGAATCGAGTGGGCAGGCCCGCATCTGGCCGGGCTGGAGCGCGCCGACCTGGTTCTGCTGGGTCAGCAGTGCCACGGCACTGAAGGTGCCGGCGGTGGCCGCCGTGCGTGACGCGGTGATGGAAACCTGGGTCTGAGGTCGCCCGAGGCCAGGTCTTGCCCCGGCCGCGGCCTGCTGCCGTTCAGCGCAGCGACGCGGGGGTCAGGCCTTGCGACTCGGCGCCCAGCGCCGCCGACGTCCGCACCGGATCGATGGCGGCGCGGGCCGATGCCAGCGCACCCGCGGGGCGGGCCTGCAGCGTCGGCTGGCGCTGGTCCTTGGGCGCCGTGATCGTGGCGCGGCGCAGGGACGCGAAATCGAAGGAAGCCTGGGCGCTGAAGTTCGACATGAGCGGGCCGTTTCGGGGAAACCCCCGTCCCGGCAGCGCCGGCACGGGGTGGACTGGACAACTCCGTTCAGTCTAGGCATCAGCCCCGGCAGCGCCTATCCGGGGCAACCACGGGTCAGGCGTCAAGCGTGCATATTGAACGCTTGACGCCCCCGCGGCTGTGCCATGGACACGACAGCGTCACGCCCTCGGGTTCAGTAGTGCACCACCGAGCGGATGGACTTGCCGTCGTGCATCAGGTCGAAGGCCTCGTTGATGCCGGTCAGCGGCATCGTGTGGGTGACGAAAGGCTCGAGCTTGATCCTGCCGGCCATCGCGTCCTCCACCATGCCGGGCAGCTCGCTGCGGCCCTTGACGCCACCGAAGGCCGTGCCCAGCCACTTACGGCCAGTCACCAGCTGGAAGGGGCGGGTGGAGATTTCCTGGCCCGCGCCGGCCACGCCGATCACCACCGACTGGCCCCAGCCGCGGTGGGCGCATTCCAGCGCCGCGCGCATCACCTGGGTGTTGCCGATGCACTCGAAGGAGTGGTCCACGCCCCAGCCGGTCATCTCGACGATGACCTGCTGGATGGGCTTGTCGAAGTCCTTGGGGTTCACGCAATCGGTGGCACCGAAGGTCTTGGCCAGCGCGAACTTCTCGGGGTTGGTGTCCACCGCGATGATGCGGCCGGCGCCGGCCATCTGCGCGCCGTGCACCACGGCCAGGCCGATGCCGCCCAGGCCGAACACGGCCACGCTGTCGCCCGGCTGCACCTTGGCCGTGTTCTTCACCGCGCCCAGGCCGGTGGTGACGCCGCAGCCCAGCAGGCAGACCTGCTCGGGGTTGGCGTCCGGGTTGACCTTGGCCAGCGACACCTCGGCCACCACGGTGTACTCGCTGAACGTCGAGCAGCCCATGTAGTGGTAGACCGGCTGGCCGTTGTAGGAGAAGCGGGTCGTGCCGTCGGGCATCACGCCCTTGCCCTGCGTGGCGCGCACCGACACGCACAGATTGGTCTTGCCGCTCTTGCAGAACAGGCATTCGCCGCATTCGGCGGTGTAGAGCGGGATGACGTGGTCGCCCGGCTTCACGCTGGTGACGCCCTCGCCCACCTCCACGACGATGCCGGCGCCCTCGTGGCCCAGCACCACCGGAAACAGGCCCTCGGGGTCGTCACCGCTGAGCGTGAAGGCATCGGTGTGGCAGACGCCGGTGTGGGTGATCCTGACCAGCACCTCGCCCTTCTGGGGCGGGGCCACGTCGAGCTCGACGATCTGCAGCGGTTCTCCGGCCTTGAAGGCGACGGCGGCACGGGATTTCATAGGGGTCTCCAGGCTGAAGGAAAGGGTGGGCGCGGCCGGGGCCGGCGCCTCATTTGAGATAGGTGCGCACCAGCGTCGTCATGTCCTGCACGAGCTGGGCATGGCGGTCGTCGGGGTCGGGCACGGTGGCGAGCTGCTCGCGCAGGTGCGACTCCAGCACCTCGGACATCAGGCCGTTGATCGCGCCGCGGATGGCGGCCAGCTGCTGCAGCACCGGACCACAGTCCTCGCCGGCGTCCAGCGCGCGCTCCAGCGCCTCGGCCTGGCCGCGGATGCGGCGCACGCGCAGCAGCGCGTTGCGCTTGTCTTCCGGTGAGTGGGGCATGGGCGCACTATACCCCCGGGGGGTATCTCATCACAAGCCGACCGCCAAATCCCGCACACGCCGCCCGGGACGAATAACCCCATTTAATTAGATAGCAAGCTTGCTAATTAGAATGGTCGACATGAGTTCCTCACCCGCATCGCCCGGCCGTGCGCAGAGCCGCAGCGCCCGCGAGACCGCGTTGCTGAGCATCGCGGTCTCCATTCCCATCCTCGAGCGCGCCTACCGCGCGGCCGCCAACCAGGCGCTGGCCCATGTCGGCCTGTCCCAGGCGATGGCCTGGCCGCTGCTGATGATCGGCCGCCACGGCGACGGCATGCGTCAGGGCGTGCTGGCCGAGCTGCTGGGGCTGGAAGGCCCGTCGCTGGCGCGCTCGCTGGAGCAGCTGGAGGCCGGCGGCTTCATCGAACGCCGCGAGGACCCGGCCGACCGGCGCGCCCGCACGCTGCATCTGACGGAGGCCGGCATCGCCGCCTGCGTGAAGCTGGAAGCCGCCATGAGCGAGCTGCGCCGCGACGCCTACCAGGACGCCTCGGACGCCGATGTGGACGCCTGCCTGCGGGTGTTCGGCGGGCTGCTGCAGCGCCTGGGCGCGCCGCAGCCGGTGGTGCCGCCGCTGCGCAAGTGAGGCCCGCGGGACCGACATGAAGCTCCCTGCGCTGCTGCGCTTCACCGCCGCCGAGTGGCTGTTCTCGGCCAAGGCCTTCGCGGCGGCGATGCTGGCCGTCTTCCTCGCCAACTGGGCCGGCCAGCCACGCCCGTTCTGGGCACTGATGACGGCCTACATCGTGGCCCACCCGCTGGCGGGCGCGGTGCGCTCCAAGGCCGTCTACCGCTTCGTCGGCACGCTGGTGGGCAGCACCGCAGCCGTGCTGCTGGTGCCACGTTTTGCCAACGCGCCCGAACTGTTGAGCCTGGCCCTGGCGCTGTGGGTGGGCGGCTGCCTGGCGGTGTCGCTGCGCGACCGCACGCCGCGCGGCTACGCCTTCATGCTGGCCGGCTACACGGCGGCGCTGATCGGCTTCCCGTCGGTGGACACGCCGCTCAACATCTTCGACACCGCCGTCGCCCGCGTGGAGGAGATCGGCCTGGGCATTTTGTCGGCCACGCTGGTGCACAGCCTGGTCTGGCCGCAGGGGCTGGCAGGTGCCGTGCTGGGTCTGCTCGACCGCTCACTGGGCGACACCCGAGCCTGGCTGGCCGACCTCAGCCACCGCGCCGACGCCAAGGCCGATCGCGGCCGGGTGGCGGCCGACATCACGCAGCTGCGCCTGCTGTCCACCCACATCCCCTACGACACCACCCACCTGCGCTGGACCGCCGACGCCGTGCACGACATGCAGGACCGCATCGCTGCGCTGACCCCGCTGCTGTCCTCCGTGGAAGACCGGCTGCGCGCGCTGGAGGGCGCCGAGGGCGAGCTGGGCCCCGACATCAGCGCGCTGCTGGCCCGCGTCGCCGCCTGGCTGCAGCAGACGCCGGCCGACGCCGCTGCCGGGCTGCCCGCGCTGCGTCAGGAGCTGGCCGCGCTGGGCGAGCCCGGCCAGGCCGCCTGCGACCACTGGGGGCGGCTGCTGCGCGTGGCACTGGCCCAGCGGCTGGACCCGCTGCTGCAGGGCTGGCTGGCCTGCCTGCAGATGCGCGCCGACATCGACCGCGGCCTCGGCGGCGCCCCCATGCCGGCGCGGCCGCGCGTTGCCGCCAGCGGCGCACGCCTGCACATCGACACCGGCATGGCGCTGCTGTCGGGCGCCGCCGCGCTGGTGGCCATCCTGCTGTGCTGCGCGTTCTGGATCCTGACCGGCTGGCCCATGGGCTCGGTGGCCGCGATGATGGCCGCGATCTTCTGCTGCTTCTTCGCGGCGATGGACGACCCGGCCCCGGCCATCCAGGGCTTCCTGAAATGGACCGTGCTGTCGATGCCGGTGTCGGCCGTCTACGTGCTGGTGCTGCTGCCGCTGGTGCAGGACTTCTGGTCACTGATGCTGGTGTGCGCGCCCTTCTTCCTGGTGGCGGGCGCCTTCGTCGCGCGGCCGGCCACCATGGTCAAGGCCCTGCCGCTGGTGCTGGGCGTGGCCGGCACGCTGGCCATGCACGACACCGCCCAGGCCGACCTCACCAGCTTCCTGAACTCCATGCTGGGGCAGCTCGGCGGCGTGTTCATGGCCTCGCGCGTGACCCGGCTGATGCGCTCGGTGGGTGCCGACTGGAGTGCCCGGCGCATCCAGCGCGCCACCTGGCGCGAGCTGGACGAACTGGCCCGCACCCCGCGCAGCGCGGCTGCCGGCCAGGCCTATCTGCTGCGCATGCTGGACCGCATCGCGCTGCTGGCGCCGCGCGTGGCCCAGGCCGGCGGCCGGATCGCCGGCGTGCCCACCGACGACGCGCTGCGCGATCTGCGCCTGGGCGCCGACATCGTCGCGCTGCAGGGCGTGCGCCAGCAGCTGCCGGCCCCGGCCGTGCGCGGCCTGCTGGACGAGCTGGCCGGCTGGCTGCGTGCGCGCATCGCCGGCCGCCTGGAGCCACCGCCCGCCAGTCTGCTGACCCGCATCGACGCCTCGCTGGCCCGCCTGCCCGCAAGCCCTGAAACCCGGGCCGCCGCCAGTGCGCTGATGGGCCTGAGGCGCAACCTCTTCCCGGCCGCCACGCCGGCCTCCCCGACCCTTTCCACGGAGGTTCCGGCATGACCGGCGCACTCGACGTCTTCGGCCTCTACCTGCCCTGGCTGATGCCGCTGGCCGCCATGGCCCTGCTGCTGCTGTGGCCGCTGCGGCGCCTGCTGGCCCTCAGCGGCGCCTACCGCTGGATCTGGCACCCGGCCCTGTTCGACATGGCCCTGTACGTGCTGCTGCTGTGGGCGCTCAGCGACGCCTCCACACACCTGTTCGCCCCGTTTTCGTCCTGAATCATGACCACCGACCTCACCCCCTTCAACCCGCGCCGGCTGCTGTCCTTCGCGGTCACCGCCGTCGTCGTGGCCGGCGCCGTCTGGGCCGGCCTGCGCCTGTGGGACCGCTACGAACTCTCGCCCTGGACCCGCGACGGCCGCGTGCGCGCCAACGTCGTGCAGATCGCCCCCGACGTGTCGGGCCTGGTGACCGCCGTGCCGGTGCAGGACAACCAGCATGTCGCCGCCGGCGCGCTGCTGTTCGAGGTGGACCACGCCCGCTACCAGCTGGCACTGCGCCAGAGCCAGGCCCAGCTGGCCGCCGCCCGCGTTGCGCTGGCCCAGGCCGAGCGCGAGCTGCGGCGCAACGCCGGGCTGGGCAATCTCGTGTCGCAGGAAGCGCGCGAGCAAAGCACGGCCCGCGCCGACCAGGCCCGCGCCAGCGTCGCCCAGGCCGAGGTAGCCACCGATGCCGCGCGGCTGAACCTGCAGCGCGCCGAGGTGCGCGCGCCCTCGGCCGGCACCGTCACCAACCTGGACCTGCGCCAGGGCGCCTACGCCAGCGCCGGCCACGCCGTGCTGGCGCTGGTGGACTCGGACGCGCTCTACGTCGAGGGCTATTTCGAGGAAACCAAGCTGGCCCGCATCCACATCGGCGACGCGGTGCGCGTGACGCCCATGGGCGGCCAGCCGCTGCACGGCCATGTGGAAAGCCTGGCCGCCGGCATCGCCGACCACGACCGCAGCACCAGCGCCAACCTGCTGCCCAGCGTGAACCCCAGCTTCAACTGGGTGCGCCTGCCGCAGCGCGTGCCGGTGCGCGTGAAGCTGGAGCCGCTGCCCGCCGGCGTGGCGCTGGTGGCCGGCCAGACCGTCACCGTGCAGGTGCTGCCCGCCACGGCCACGGCGGCCGCGCCCGTGGCGCCCGCGGCCTCCGCCATCCACGCGGCCCGGGGCTGACATGCACACGCCCCGCCTGCTGCCCACCCTGCTGCTGAGCGCCGCGCTGGCGGCCTGCTCCACCGCGCCCAAGGGTCCCGACTACCAGGTGCCGGCCCAGGCCGTCGCGCTCAAGCCCGAGGCCGGCGCGGCCTTTGCGGAGCAGCGCCAGGCCGACCAGACCTTTGCCAGCGCGCCGCTGCCCGCCCACTGGTGGCGCCTCTTCCACGACGAACAGCTCGACGCGCTGGTCGCCCGGGCACTGGCCCACAACACCGACCTGCGCCAGGCCGCCGCCAACCTGGAGCGCGTGCAGGCGCTGCAGGACGAGGCAGAGGGCGGCCGGCGCCCGAGCGTGAGCGTGAGCGGCGGGCCCAGCTACGGCCACCCGTCCGGCCTGTCGCTGCTGCGCCCCAACGACGTGCCGCCCACCACCACGCGCTACAGCGCCAGTGCCGGCCTGGCCTACCAGCTCGACCTGTTCGGCCAGATCCGCCGCGGCATCGAATCGGCCCAGGCCGGCACCGAGGCCGCGCAGGCGGCGCTGGACCTGGTCAAGGTCAATGTCGCCGCTGGCACCGCGCGCGCCTATGCCGAAGCCTGCGCCAGCGGCCAGCGGCTGGAGGTGGCGCGCCAGTCCGTCGAGCTGCAGCGCCAGGCGCTGACGCTGACCGAGCGGCTGCAGCAGGCCGGCCGCGTCGGCGAGATGGACGCCGCCCGCGCGCTCAGCCAGCTGCAGCAGCTGCAGGCCGCGCTGCCGCCGCTGCAGGCCCAGCGCCAGGCCGCGCTGTACCGGCTGGCCACGCTGACCGGCGAGCTGCCCGAGGCCTTCCCGCCCGCGCTGGCCAGCTGCCATGTGGCGCCGCAGGTGAGCGGCGTGATCCCGGTGGGCGACGGCGCGGCGCTGCTGCGCCGCCGGCCCGACATCCGCCAGGCCGAGCGCGAGCTGCATGCGGCCACGGCCCGCATCGGCGTGGCCATCGCCGACCGCTATCCTAAGATCTCGCTGGGCCTGTCGCTGGGCTCGGCCGGTTACGGCAGCAGCCCGCTGCGCAAGGACACCATCAGCTGGGGCCTGGGCCCGCTGATCTCCTGGAGCCTGCCCAACAACGGCGTGGCCGATGCCCGCATCGCCCAGGCCGAGGCCTCCACCCGCCAGGCGGCGGCGCATTTCGACGGCGTGGTGCTGAACGCGCTGCGCGAGACCGAAACCTCGCTGAGCCAGTACGCCCGCGAGCTGGACCGCCGCGCCGCGCTGCAGGCCGCACGCGATGCCGCTGCCGTGGTGGCCGGCCAGGCCCGCCAGCTCTACCAGGGCGGCAAGGTCGGCTACCTGGACGCGCTGGATGCCGAGCGCGCGCTGGCCGCCAGCGACGCCGCGCTCGCTGCGTCCGAGGCGCAGCTGGTGGACGAACAGGTGCAGCTCTTCCTGGCGCTGGGCGGCGGCTGGGAGCCCTGAGGGGCCCCCCCGCCCGCTCAGGGGGCGGCGTCGGACCGCATGCCCAGCTCGCCAGACACCTGCTGCACCAGGGCCTGCAGCCGCGCCGTGCGGCGCAGGTCTTCGTGATAGCCCATCCAGACCTCGCGCCCCGGCGGCTCGGTGGGCGGCTGCAGGCGCTGCAGCTGCGGGTGGGCTGCGGCCAGCAGGTCCGGCAGCACGGCCGCGCCCAGGCCCTCGCAGCACATGCGGGCCTGGGCATCTCGGCTGTTGCTGGCAAACACGACCCGGGCCTCGGGCAGCGTCGTGCGCAGCCACTGCGCGTCCGGGAAGTCGCGGTAGCCGCTGTCCAGCGTGATGACGGCCAGGCCCTCGCCGCGAGCGGGCAGCGGCGCGGCCGCCGGGCTGTCCTGCCGGGCATAGAGGCCATAGCCCAGCGGTTTCAGCCGACGCTGCACGACACCGGGCTCATCGAACGGGCGGATGCGAAAGGCCAGATCGGCCTCACGCCGGGCCAGCGTGAACAGCCGCGCGTCGGTCAGCAGCTCCACCTGGACCTGCGGATGCTGCTGCGCGAAGCGCGCGCACAGCGGCGTCAGCACATGGACGCCGAACCAGTCCGACGACGCCACCCGCAGGCGCCCCTGCAGCGTCGCGCTGCGGCCGGCCAGTCGGCGCTCGAAGGCCAGGGCCTCCTCCTCCATGCGCTCGGCATGGGCCAGCACCTGGGCCCCGTCCTCGGTCAGCGCGAAACCCTCGGGGCCGCGGTGGAACAGCGACCGGCCGACAGCAGCCTCCAGCACGCGCAGGCGTCGCCCCATGGTGGGCTGGGACACGCCCAGCTGCCGCCCCGCGCCGCCGAGCGAACCTGCCCGCGCAATGGACAGAAATACGCGCAGATCGTCCCAGGCTGGTCCATTCATTTTTGAATGCGATGAATTCGCTGGCGTCAATTTACATGCACAAACGCAATCGCGAGCATGACGGCATCGAGTTTTCCATTGGACTGGAGCCGTGATGACCCCGCTTCCCACTTCGATGCGTGCCCTGGTGCTGGACGCGCCCGACCAACCCTTTCGCGACACCCGCCTGCCCCTGCCCGAGCTGCACCCCGGCCATGTGCTGGTGCGGGTACGCGCGAGCGGCGTGAACCCGCTGGACCTGAAGATCCGCCAGGGTCAGGCCGCCCATGCACGCCAGCCGCTGCCGTCCGTGCTGGGCCTGGACATGGCCGGCGAGATCGTGGCGCTGGGCGACGGCGTGGTCGGCTGGCAGCCCGGTGACGCCGTGTTCGGCCTCAGCGGCGGCGTCGGCGGCCTGCAGGGCTCGCTGGCCGAATACCAGGAGGTCGACGCCCGACTGCTGGCGCGCAAGCCGGACGCGCTGAGCTTTCGGGAGGCGGCCGCCCTGCCGCTGGTGACCATCACCGCCTGGGAGGGGCTGATGGACCGGGCCCGCCTGACGGCCGGCCAGCGCGTGCTGGTGCACGGCGGGGCGGGCGGGATCGGCCATGTCGCCATCCAGCTTGCACGGGCGCAGGGCGCCGAGGTCGCCGCGACCGGCTCGGCCGCACAGGCGCCAGTGATCGCCGCGCTGGGCGCCACACCCATCGACTACCGCACGGAAGGGGTCGAGGCCTACCTGCAGCGCCTGACCGATGGCGCGGGCTTCGACGTGGTGCTGGACACACTCGGCGGCGCCACGCTGGACGCCTCGTTCACCGCGGTGCGGCGTTGGGGCGGCCATGTGGTCAGCGCGCTGGGCTGGGGCAGCCACAGCCTGGCGCCGCTGTCCTTCCGCGGCGGCAGCTACTCGGGCATCTTCACGCTGATCCCGCTGCAGACCGGCGAGGGGCGCAGCCACCACGGCGAGATCCTGGCCGAGGCGGGCCGACTGGCCGAGGCCGGCCGGCTGCGCCCGCGCCTGGATGACCAGCGCTTCGACCTGGGCAGCGCGCAGCAGGCGCACGAGCGGCTCGCGTCCGGCAAGGCCGAGGGCCGGGTGGTCGTGACGCTGGACTGAAGCCCCGGGGCCTGCCGGGGCGACCTCAGCCGCCCATCAGGGTCAGGTATTTCTCCACCAGCAGGCGCTGCAGCTCGGCCTGGGTGCGCCGGTACTCGGCATCGGCCGCGATCAGGCCGCTGAAGTCGGAGGGGATCAGCAGGTAGTCGTCCGGCCGCGCCTCCCACTCCAGGATGCGCTCGTGCAGGAAGGCGAACTCCTTGTCCAGGCGCTCCCTGGCCTCGTCGGCCGTGCTCTTGAGCTGGCGGTAGTGGTTGAACCAGTCGGACATGTCGGGTCTCCGGCGTCTGGGCCGCAGTGTGCCGCGCGCCGCTCTCGCGAGGCTGACGCCCCGTCGACACGCCCATGAAAAAAGGCGCGTGCCCGGCCGGATTCCGGCAGGACACGCGCCCGGGCGTGCAAGGGCTTGACGCCTCAGCGCATCACAGGGAGCCTAGGAAAGCCAGCAGCGCGTCGCGATCGGCCTTGGTGAGCGACTCGAAGCGCTTGCGGCTGGCCGTGGCCTCGCCGCCGTGCCACATGATGGCCTCGGTCAGCGTGCGGGCACGGCCGTCATGCAGGTAGCCGACCTTGTTGCCGTCGCCGGCCACGCGCTCGGTGTAGCCGATGCCCCACAGGGCGGAGGTGCGCCACATGCTGCCGGTGGCCTGGCCTTCGGTCAGCTTGTCGGCAAGATCCGGCCCCATGTCGTGCAGCAGCAGGTCGGTGTAGGGCTTGATCTTCTGGTTGCGCAGCTCGGCGAACTCGGTGCCCGAACCCGTCTTCATCTCCGCCACGTGGCAGGCCGTGCAACGGTTGGCCTGGAAGACCTTGGCGCCGGTGGCCACCTGCGTGGGGTTCACGTCCAGGTAGGGCAGGGGCGACACACCCTTGGGGAAGCCGCTGACCATGCTGCGCTGCGCCGGCACCGCGAGCAGGGCGACGTAGCGCGAGATCAGGGTCAGCTCGTCCTCCGTCAGGCCGGCCTCCGTCTTGGACGGCGTGCACTTGCCGCTCAGGCAGCCACGGTTCGGGTAGACCGGGCTGGTGACCGACATGTCCAGCAGCGCCGCGTTGGCGGCTTGGTGGCGCAGGCTGACCTTGGAGGCCTTCCAGCCATAGCGGCCCAGTCGCACCGCGCCGGTTTCGGGGTCGTAGGCGAAGTTGGCCACGCCCTTCACGCCGTCCTCGTCCGGCGTGCTGCGCACCCGGGCCAGGATGTCCGCGTCAGGCACGGCTTCCAGCAGGCCCATGCCGATCATGGGCTGGGCGCTGCGCAGCGAGAACACCGCGGGCGTCGGGCCGTCGAAGGCGACCTTGGGCTTGCTCAGCGTCACCGCCGTGCCGTCGGCCAGGGTGACCGTCTTGGTGTCGAAGCCGGCCACCCGCACGCTGGTGCCCCAGTCCTGCGGCGCACCGCTGGTGGAGCGGGCGTTCATCTGCACCGCCATGCCGTAGGTCGGGTGCGGCACCTGCTGGCCGTTGGCGTCCAGCGTGGCGGTGCGCACGGCCATGGTGTCCAGGCGCTGGTTCAACGCGCTGGGCGCCAGGCTGCGGCCGTTGCCGACGTGGCAGGCGAAGCAGGACGACTGGTTGAAGTGCGCGCCCTGCAGGCCGACGGCCGCCTGGTTGCGGTCGTTGCCCGGCTCGTTGTGATCACCGGTCCACATATTGGTGTGGATCCAGCGACGGCCCTCGACGAAGCGCTGCATGTTCTGCATGCCGATCTGCAGGGTCGGCTGCTGGAAGATGAAGGTCGAGTTGTCGGCGTAGTCATACGACACCGAGCCCAGCCCGCCCTGCAGCGTGTCGTCGGGCAGCGGGGCATTCATCAGGCGCGGCTGCACGCCGTACCAGGGGCGCAGGCCGGTGCCCACCACGTAGGTGACCTCGTTGGTGTAGTAGCGGTAGCCACCGTTGTCGCCCAGCGCATCCATCACCGCACGGGTGGAGAAGAAGGAGCCGGTGAACTCGATCGCGTCGCCCAGCTTGAGCACGCGCGAGGGCACGGTGCTGCCGTTGGGCACCATCACGCCGTTGGCGTTGGCCGAAATCGCGCTGTGGCCCGGCACGTTGTCCAGCACCACGCTGCAGCCGTCGTTGGCACCGCGCACGCCGGCGTAGCCGGCGCCCGGGGTCATCAGGGCGTTCTGCGGCGGCTTGGGCACGACGGGGCAGGCCGCCACATCGTTGAAGCCGGCCGTGTAGGTGCTGTCGTCCAGCAGGTCGCCCGGCGACATCCAGCCGTAGCCGGTCACGCCCGGATCATCGAAGCGCCGGAAGAAGGAGTGGCCGCCGCCCTTCTGCGCCTGGAGGTAGTACTGGTTGACCACGATGGTGGGCTTGGTGACGCCCGCCACGCGGCTGTTGTCGATGAACTCGACGCCCCAGGTGCGGTTCTTGAAGTAGTTCGGAACGAAGGTCAGGTAGTTGCCCGGCCCCTTGTCCTGCGGCTTGCCGCTGGCGTCCACCGTCTCGTTGACGCCGAAGCCGATCTCGTTCCAGTCCTCGCCGCGCTCACGTGCATGGCGGGCCCGGCCGAGCATGCCGAAGCGGGTCACCAGCGTGCCGTCGGGCAGCGTGAACTGCACGGTCTCCAGCGTGGGCTGGGCCGGCGGCGAGGCCAGGTTGGCCCCGCTCGGCGGGAAGGCCAGCGCGGTGGTCGACAGCGTCGGCAGCGAGTTGTCGCTGCCCGGCGACTTGAACTGAACCTCGTAGAGCGAGTAGCCGTAGTTGGTGGCTCGCGCCACGCCCTGCAGCCGCACGTAGCGGGCGTTCGCGCCGAGGTTGTAGAACTCCTCGGTGCCGCCCTTGCCATTGGTCACGTAGCGCAGCTGCGTCCAGTTCTGGCCGTCGTCCGACGTGAGCAGCTTGTATTCCTTGCCATAGGCGTTCTCCCACAGCAGCTTCATGTAGCCGATGGGGGTCTTGGCGCCGAAGTCGAACTGGATCCAGGCCCCGTCGTCGAAGGCACTGGCCCAGCGCGTGCCGGGGTTGCCGTCGATGGCCTGCAGCGCGGAATTGCCGTTGTTCTCCACCGCCGAGGAGGTGGCCGTCACCGGCTTCACGAGCGCGCCCGGCTGGGTCGGATCGGTCGGCGTCTGCGGCGTGCCGGGGTCCGTCGGCGTCGTCGGATCGGGCGTGGTTGCCGGCGTGCCCGAGAAGGCCTGGATCTCGAAGATGGAGTAGCCGTACTGGGTCGAGCGCTTCACGCCCTGCATGCGCAGGTAGCGGCCCTGGCCGTTCAGATCGCTGAGGTCTTCCGAACCGCCCGCGCTGTTGGTGACCGTCTTGATCGTGCGCCAGGTGACCCCATCGTCCGAGACCTGCAGCAGGTACTGGGTCGCGTGCGCGTTCTCCCATTCGATGTGGACACGGTTGATCAGCACCGACTTGCCGTAGTCCAGCGTCAGGAACTGGTTGTCGTCGAACGCGCTGCCCCAGCGCGTATTCATGTTGTGGTCGATCGCGGCCGCGGCCCCGAGATCGCCGCGCTCGGCGCCACTGGCGGTCGCCGTGACCGGCGTGAGCGCCACCTCGGTGGTCTCGCCCGCCGCCAGCGCACGCGCCGTGGGCGCCGTGGCCGACAAGGCACCGGCCGTGGGCGAGGCATCGCCGCCGCTGCCGCCGCCGCAGCCCGCTATCAGCAGGGCGATGGCACAGGGCAGGGCCTGTGTTGAAAAGTTGCGTAACGCTAGCCGTTTCATCGTTGCTCCCAAGATCGTTCCGGGGTCATGCCCCCCTAAGATGCTTTGACCGCGCGCTGCCCGATTCGGACCTCGGCTGGGTGCCGGCCCGTGTGGGGCCGCACCGGTGGTGCAGGCGTGCGGCGCGGATGCTGGTGCCTCCCCCCTAAATCGAGGTAGACCAATTCACGCGTCGCCGACCAGACCAATTCACCACCGCTCATGCGACGAGCCTCCGAAGTCCTGCTGACCCTCGACGAGCGCCCCGAAAGCGGCAGCCGGCAACAATGGCTTTACAAAGCGCTCTGCGACGCGATGCGCGATGGCCGGCTCCCCCCCGGCAGCCGCGTGCCCACCAGCCGCAGCCTGGCCCGTGACCACGGGCTGTCACGCAGCACCGTAACCTTGGTTTTCGAGCGACTTATTGCAGATGGTTACATCCATGCGCAGGTCGGTCGCGGCAGTTTTGTCACCGACCGGCCAGTCGCTAATGCGTCGCCCACCGTCGCGCCTGAGGCCCCGCCGTTCGCCCATCCCCCCTTGCTGTCGCACCGTGGCCGGGCGCTGGCGCTGAACCGCCGGCGGATCGAGCCGGCCTGGCCGCAGACCTTCCTGCCCGACTGCGGTGACACCAGCCTCTTCCCGGTGGAGACCTGGACCCGCCTGGCCATGCAGCGCGAGCGCTGGCGCGACCCGCACTGGCTGCTGCCGGGCGACGTGCAGGGCCTGCGTCCGCTGCGCGAAGCCCTGGCCCGCCACCTGAGCGTCGCCCGCGGGCTGCCCTGCACGGCGGAGCAGCTGGTCATCGTGGGCAGCGCCGGCCAGGGGCTGGACCTGCTGGTCCGCCTGCTGCTGGACCCCGGCGATGCGGTCTGGATCGAGGACCCGGGCCTGTGCCACCGCCATGTGCTGTTCGAAGCCGCCAGCGCACAGCTGGTGGCCGTGCCCGTGGACCATGACGGCCTGGACGTCGCCGCCGGCGCGCAGCTGGCGCCCTATGCGCGCCTCGTGCATCTGAGTGGCGCGGTGCTGCGCCCCCTGGGCGTGCCGCTTGCCCCGGCGCGCCGGCGTGCGCTGCTGGACTGGGCCGAGGCCTGCCAGGCCTATGTGATCGAGGAGGAGCACGAGGCCGACTTCGTGCTCGGCAACCTGGCCGTGCCCAGCCTGCGCGCGGTGGCTGGCGCCGACACGCGGGTGATCCAGGTGGGCGGCCTGGCGCACAGCCTGTTTCCGGGGCTGCAGCTCGCCTATCTGCTGCTGCCCGACGCGCTGCTGGAGCCGGTCTGCGCCGCGCTGGCCGCCACGGGCCAGCAGCCCTCGGCCCAGGAGCAGCAGCTGCTGCTGGACTTCATCGAACAGGGCGGGCTGGCCCGCCACCTGCGCGAGCTGCGCGAGCGCTACGCCTCGCGTGCCGCCACGCTGCAGTCCAGCCTGGACCGGCACTTCGGCGAGTGGCTGCGGTTTGCGCCGGTGCGCCAGGGGCTGAGCCTCACCGCCTTCCTGCCCGATCCGGTGGACGCCGTCCGCATCTCGAGCCGCGCTGCCGGCATGGGCATCACCGTCACGCCGCTGTCGGCCTACAGAGTGCGCCACCCCGTGCCTCAGGGCGTGCGGCTGGGGTTTGCCGCCTTTGCGGAGGCCAGCATCCGGGCCGGCATCGAAAAGCTCGCCGCCACGCTGCTGGAACGGATCGGCCGCAGCGAGCCACGCTAAGCTTGCCGCCCCCCGGGCCGGTGAAGGCCCGGCACAAGGACCGAATCGATGTTGCTGGACACCTACTGGGATCGCAGCGGCCTGGGCAGCAGCCTGCCCGCCACGCTGAAGACCGATGACTTCGCCCGTGCGGTGCAAGGCCACCGCGAGGCGCTGCGCGCGCGGGTGGCCGACGAGCATGCCCTGCAGTGGCAATACCGCGTGCCGGAACTGGGCGAGGGCGGCGCCTGCTCGCTGTTCGGCCAGCTGGCGGCCGAACCCTACGACCTCGCCGCCACGCTGGGTGGCCGCGGCGAAGCCAGCCAGCGCCTGCTGGCCCGCGCCACCGCCGCGGTGGCCTACTACCGCCAGCACAGCGCCAGCCACTGGTTCGGCGTCTACCAGGCCCGCACGCTGGCCGACGGCTCCCGCGCACTGGTGAAGCTGGCCTACTTCGGCGCCGAGAGCCGCGCCGAGTTCCCGCTGACGCCGGAATTCGCGCAGATCAGCAACAACAGCGCCGTGGGCCTCAGCGGCCGGGGCCGCGTGATCAACGACGTGGCCCGTTACGTCGCCGATGGCGGCGAGTACTACACCTGCGACCCCAAGGTGCAGGCCGAGGCCTGCCTGCCGCTGTTCGGCGCGCAGGGGCAGGTGGCGGGCATCGTCGACTCCGAAGCCTTCGAGCCGGGCTTCTTCAAGGGTGGGGAACTCGCGCTGCTGCTGGCCGTGTCGGCCGAGCTGTCGGACGGCCTGCTGGGCTGAGCGCCCACCGCCCCAGCATCACCGGCAGGGCTGCTGGGGGTGCCACAACCGGGCCCGGCTGGTCTTCTCGTAGCCCTTGCCGGCCGGGTAGCCCACCAGTTCCAGCTCCGTGCCCGCAGGGCGCTGGTGTCCATAAGAATTCCCTTGACTGCCTGGATGAGCCACCGCCACCCGCCGGCCCGGGCCGGCGCGGCACTCAGACCTGGGCCATGCCGCCGTCGACGAACAGCTCGATGCCGTTGATGAAGCTGGCCGCGTCGGACGCCAGGAAGGCCACGGCCTTGCCGATCTCGCCCGGCTCGCCCAGGCGGCCCAGCGGCACCTGCGAGGCCAGGAAGTCGAACAGGCCCTGGCGCGCCTCATCGGGCACCAGGCCGCCCAGGCCCGGCGTGCGGATGGGGCCGGGGCTGACCACGTTCACGCGGATGGCGCGATCCTTCAGGTCCAGCGCCCAGGAGCGCGCGAAGTTGCGCACCGCGGCCTTGCTGGCGCTGTAGACGCTGAAGTTGGCCGTGCCCTGGATGGAGGTGGTGGACGAGGTCAGGATCACCGACGCGCCCTCGCTCAGCAGCGGCAGCGCCTTCTGCACGGTGAACAGCACGCCGCGCACATTGGTGCCGAAGATGCGGTCGAAGTGCTCCTCGGTGATGGCGCCCAGCGGCATCATGTCGCCGCCGCCAGCGTTGGCGAACAGGATGTCCAGGCGGCCGGCGGTCTTGGCGATGTGGGCATAGACCGCATCCAGGTCGGACAGCACCGAGGCGTCGGCGCGCAGCGCGGTGGCGGCCGGGCCGATCTCGGCCACGGCGGCGTCGAGTTCCGCCTGGCGGCGGCCGGTGATGAAGACCCGCGCGCCCTGGGCCGCGAGTTCCTTGGCGGCGCCCAGACCGATGCCGGTGCTGCCACCGGTAACCAGGGCGATCTTGCCGTCGAGTTGCTTGTTCATGAGGTGCTCCTAGAAGTGACAAAAAAGTGGAAGAGGCTGATGCCTCGGGCGGTTGGCAGCACCTGCTGGCTGCGTCCCGTCGTTGGGGCATGTCGAGACTTTAGGCAGCCTCGATTGATCAAAAAAGCTCAGTCAATGGAATGAATATCCACAAACATAGATAATCAGGGACCTTGAATCCGGAGGAAGCCGAATGGACCAGCTGCTGGCGATGCGCGCCTTTGCCCGCGTGGTGGAAGCGGGCAGCTTCACCCGTGCGGCCGACTCGCTGGACATGCCGATCGCGACGGTCAGCAAGCAGGTGCAGGAACTGGAGGCCCATCTGGGCGTGCGCCTGCTGCAGCGCACCACGCGGCGCGTCACCGTGACCTCGGAGGGCCAGGACTACTACGCCAAGTGCACCCGGCTGCTGCGCGACCTGGAGGACATCGACGCCTCCTTCAACCTCGCGCGCGGCCGGCCGCGCGGCCACCTGCGCATCGACGTCGGCGGCTCCACGGCACGCGACGTGCTGATCCCGCTGCTGCCAGATTTCATCGCCCGCTACCCCGACATCCGGCTGGACCTGGGCGTGTCCGACCGCTCGGTGGACCTGATCGGCGACAACGTCGACTGCGTGATCCGCGGCGGCCCGCTGGACAGCTCATCGCTGATCGCCCGCCGCCTGGGCGAGGCCGCCCTGATCACCTGCGCCACGCCGGCCTACCTGAAGCAGTACGGCACTCCCGCCTACCCCGACGAGCTGAAGAACGGCCACCGGCTGGTGGCCTATGTGTCCAGCCAGAGCGGCCGGGCCATGCCCTTCCGCTTCGAGCGCGACGGCGAGAAGACCGAGATCAAGGTGGAGCACCGCGTCGGCGTCAACGAGAGCAACGCCCACCTGGCCGCCGGCGTCGCCGGTCTGGGCATCGTGCAGACCTTCGCCTATGCGGCCGATGCGGCGCTGCGGGACGGCACGCTGGTCGAGATCCTCAGCCCCTGGCGGCCCGCGCCCTACCCCTTCCACGTCGTCTACCCGCAGAGCCGCCACGTCACGCACCGGCTGCGCGTGTTCATCGACTGGCTGCAGGAGGGCTTCGCCGTCCGGCTGGGTGCCGGCCCGGCGCCGTCGGCCTGACGCCGGCCGCTCAGGCCATGGCCACCAGCAGCACGGTCAGCGTCAGCAGCGACAGCAGGGTCGTGATCAGCGTGGCCGATGAGGTCACGCCCGCCTCGCGGCGATAGAACTCCGCCAGCATGAAGGGCCCGGTGCCCGTGGGCAGCGCGGCCAGCAGCACCGCGCAGTGCACCGTCCGCACCGGCAGGTGGAAAACAGCCTGGGCGAACACCCAGGTCAGCAGCGGCATGGCGAACAGCTTCACGCCGGACAGCAGCAGCGGGGTCTGCAGCCGGCCCGCCGCCGAGCGGGGGCGGTCGGCCAGGAAGGCCCCCAGGCAGACCAGCGCACAGGGCGTGGCCGCCTGGCCGATGAGCTTCAGGAAGGCCTGCACCGCGGCGGGCAGCGTGACGCCCAGCCCGGAGAACAAGCCGCCCAGGATCGAGGCCGCCACCAGCGGGTTCTTCAGCGAGCGCACCAGTGCCAGCCGCAGCGTGCGGGCGTTCAACCGCCCCTCGGCCTGCAGGCCCACCTCGATCAGCACCACCGCCAGCGAGAACAGCACGCACACGACGATCAGCGTGGCGATGGTGGCCTCGACCTGGCTGCCCTGGCCGAACACCAGCAGGCACAGCGGCAGGCCCACATAGGCGGTGTTGGAATAGGACGCCGCGACCGCATCGACGCTGGCATCCGCCAGATGCCGGCCCGCCCGCAGCCGCAGGCCCAGCACGGCGGCGAACACCAGCGCCGTCGCCAGGCCGAACGCGGCGATGAAGCCCGGCTGCCACAGCACCGACCACGCGCTGGTCGCCGTCACCTCGAACAGCAGCGCCGGCAGTGACAGCCACACCACGAAGGCATTCAGCACCCCGGCGGCATGGCCGTCCAGCACCTTCTGCCGGCGCGCGATGAAGCCCGCCGCCATCAGCGCGAACAGGGGCAGAAGAATGCCGAGCGTGGACCACATGGAATTGCAGGTGAGTCAGGAAAGGCGCTCAGCCTAAGAGCGGCCTGCCATGCGGTCCAATATCATCTCGAGCCTCCACTGATACCTGATCCGCATAGGTGCTCGACCTTCGCCAGCTGCGCTACTTCGTCGCCGTCGCCGAGGCGCTGAGCTTCAGCCGCGCCGCCGAACGGCTGCACATCTCCCAGCCCCCGCTGAGCCGCCAGATCGCCGCGCTGGAGGCCGAACTCGGCGTGCCGCTGTTCCTGCGCCATGCCCGCAGCATCGAGCTCACCGCCGCCGGCGAGCGGCTGCTGGTGGACGCCCGCGCCATCCTGGGCGCGCTGGAGCGCGCGGCCGCTCATGCGCGCGCCGCGGCCTCGGGGTTTGCCGGCACGCTCACCATCGGCTTCACGATGTGCGCGGCCTACAGCGTGGTGCCCCGCTTCGCCAAGGCCTTCAGCACCCGCTACCCGGCCGTGCGGCTGACGCTGCGCGAGGTGGTGTCCAACGATCTCGTCACCCAGGTGGCCGAGGGCGAGTTCGATGCCGCCATCGTGTTCCCGCAGCCCCTGCCGCCGGGCATCGCGCGGCACACGGTCGTCCAGGAACCGCTGTGCCTGGCCCTGCCCGCGCAGCACCCGCTCGCCTCGCGGCGCCAGGTGGAGCTAGCCGCGCTGCGCGACCAGCCCTTCGTCGCCGCCGCGCGCGAGGTGGCGCCGGCCCTGCGCGACACCGTGCTGGGCGTGTGCCGGCAGGCCGGCTTCGACCCGCAGATCGCCCTGGAGGTGCAGCTGCAGCAGACCATCCTCAGCCTCGTGGCGGAAGGGTCCGGCGTGGCCCTGCTGCCGGAGTCCATGCGCCGCCTGAAGCTGGACGGCGTCGCCTTCAAGCCGGTACGCAGCGAATTGCGCATCGCGCAGGAGCTGGTCTGGCGTGAGGACAACGCCAACCCCTGCCTGGCCCACTTCCTGGCTCTGGCCGGCGCCGGCGCGGCGACATGAAAAAAGGCCCGCTGCCTTTCGGCTGCGGGCCTGATGTTGACAAACGACCTATAGGTGGTTTTTAGAAAGGAATGTCGTCGTCCATGTCGTCGAAACCGGTCGACGCCTTGGGTGCCGGGGCCGGCGCACGCTGGGGCGCGGGGCGCGGGGCGGCCGGGCGGGCCGCGGCGCGCGGGGCGGGGGCGCCGCCACCGAAGTCGTCGCCACCGGCATCGCCGCCGCGGGCATAGCCACCGCCGCCGCCTGCACCACGCGAGTAGCCGCCGCCACCGCCTTCGTCACCACCGCCGTCGCGGCCGCCCAGCAGCTGCATCTGGTCGGCAATGATCTCGGTGGTGTAGGTGTCGCGGCCTTCCTTGTCCTGCCACTTGCGGGTCTTGAGGCGGCCTTCCACGTAGACGGCGCGGCCCTTCTTCAGGTATTCGCCGGCGATCTCGGCCAGGCGGTCGTTGAAGACCACGCGGTGCCATTCGGTCTCTTCCTGGCGCTCGCCGCTCTCGCGGTTCTTCCACTGGCGCGTGGTGGCCAGGCTGACCGTGCACCAGGCCACACCGTTGGGGTTGTAGCGGACCTCGGGATCTCGGCCGAGGTTGCCGATGAGAATGACTTTGTTGACGCTGGCCATGACGCTCGCCGGGGTTCGATGGGGGAGGGGCGGATTATGCCGGGCAGCCCGATCCCCGCGGCAGCCCGGCCGCATCCCGCACCCTGGAGCCCGCAGTTCGTCGCCAGGCCGCCCCGCCGGCCCGCACCCCTCCCTAAGATGAAGCCATGAGTTCCCTGCCCCAGCGCCCCAGCAACCGCCGCCTCTGGCTGGCGTACGCCGGCTGCTGCCTGCTGACCTGGTGCCTGTTCGTGCTGGCCGGCAACGAATTCGAACGCGGCGTGGACCCGTTCTGGCTGGCCGTGTACCAGGCCACCACGATGCTGTGGCCGCCCATGCTGCTGGGCGTAGCCGTCTGGCCGCTGAGCCGCCGCCTGCACGACAGCGAGGCCTCGCTGGCGCTGGTGTGGGGCGTGCATGCCGCCGCGGCGCTGCTGTTTGCCATCGGCTGGCAGGCGGGCGAATTCGCGGTCAACACCTGGCTGTTCGGTGCCCAGCACGCGGGCGCCGTGCTGATGGCCGGCCTGCTGCTGCGCACGCTCTGGGGCCTGGTGGTGTACGCGGCCATCGCCACCGCCTTCAGCGCCGTGCTCCAGGCCCGCGCGGCCCGCGCCGCGGCCGTGACGGCGGCCCAGGCCGAATCGGCCCTGGCCAAGGCCGAGCTGGCCGCCATCAGCGGCAAGCTCAACCCGCACTTCCTGTTCAACACGCTGAACTCGCTGATCGCGCTGACCCGCAAGGACCCGGCCGAGGCCGAGGCCGCGCTGCTGCGCTTCGCCACCATGCTGCGCTACGTGCTGGACACCAAGCGCGGCACCGACGCCCGCGTGGCGCTGGCCGAGGAGCTGGACTTCCTGCGCGACTACCTCGCGCTGGAGGCGCTGCGCCTGGGCCCGCGGCTGCGCGTGGACTGGGACATCGACGACGCCGTCATGGACGACGAGCTGCCGCCGCTGACCCTGCAGCCGCTGGTGGAGAACAGCATCCTGCACGCGGTGGCCCCGGCACGGCGCGGCGGCTGCGTGACCATCAGCGCGCGGCGCAACCCGCTGAACCGCGGGCTGGACCTGAGCGTGGCCGACGACGGCCCGGGCTGCGACCCCGCCGCGCTGGAACCCCAGCCCGGCCAGCGCCGCGGCATCGGCCTGGCCGCGCTGAAGAAGCGCTTCGCGCTGGATTACGACGGCCACGCCAAGCTGCGCGTGAACACCGCGCCCGGCGCGGGCTTCCGCGTCGACCTCTGGATTCCACAGACATGAAACGACCTCCCACCACGGGGCGGCGGGCCGAGCGCCGGGCCGCCCCAAGCCGGCCCGCCGTCCCCTCGGGGGAGCGGTCGGCGTACTCGCCGAACGAGGGGCAGACATGACCACCGTACTGATCGCCGAAGACGAACCCCTGGCCGCCGAGAGCCTGGCGGACTGGGTGAAGGCCACACCCGGCCTGCAGCTGGTGGCCGTCTGCGAGGACGGCGAGACCGCGCTGGAGCAGATCCGCGCGCTCAAGCCCGCGCTGGTGCTGACCGACATCCAGATGCCCGGCATGACCGGCATCCAGGTGGTGCGCGAGCTGCTGAACGACACCCACCAGCCCCGAGTGATCTTCACCACCGCCTATGACGAGCACGCGCTGACCGCCTTCGAGCTGCATGCGCTGGACTACCTGCTCAAGCCCTTCTCGCGCGAGCGCTTCGACGAGGCCGTGAGCCACGCGCTGCGCGACGCCGCGCCCACGAACCTGCCCAACATCGCCGAGGTGGCGCAGGCCCTGGGCACGCCGCCCGACGCGCCGCTGACCCGGCTGCTGGTGCGCGACCAGGGCAAGATCTTCCCGCTGCAGGTGGGCGACATCGAGTGCCTGCGCTCCGACAACAAGTACACCGCCATCCAGAGCAAGGGCCGCAGCTACCTGGTGCGCCTGCCCATCGCCAGCTTCGAGGAGCGGCTGGACAAGAGCCGCTTTCTGCGCGTGCAGCGCGGCTGCATCGTGAACCTGGACTTCGTGGACAGCATGACGCCGGACGAGAACTCGCAGCTCATCGTGCAGCTGCGCGACGGCAGCCGCATCACCGCGAACCGCGAGGTCTCCAAGATGCTGAGGGAGCAATCGCTATGAAGCCCGCCCATCGCCCCCTGATCGCCGCGCTGCTGCTCGCGGCCTCGCTGGCCCAGGCCCAGCCGCAGCCTCACCCCATGCCGCAGCCCGCGCCAGCCCCGATGGCCACGGCCGCCCCGCCCGCGCCCGTGGCGGCGCCTGCCAGCCCGGCGCCACCGGCAGCGCCCGCGCTGCCGGTCGAGCCCGGCCGCGTCTACGCGCCCGGCCCCTTCGACCGGGTGGAACTGGCCGGGGCCGCACGCGTGACCCTGGTGCAGGGCGACAAGGACCAGGTCTTCGTGGCCGGCGACGCCGATGTGCAGCGCGACATCGACGTGCAGCTCAACGACCGCCAGCTCGTCATCCGCCCCAGCGGGGGCTGGAAGTTCTGGAGCTCCAACCGCGTCAACGTCTTCATCGAGATGCGGCAGCTCAACCAGCTGACCCTCTCCGGCGCCAGCGACCTGCTGGCCCCGGGGCCGCTCAACCTCGACCGGCTGCGCCTGTTCATCAGCGGCGCCGGCCAGGTGCGGCTGGAGCAGCTGCAGGCACGCGAGCTGGTGTTCGTGATCTCGGGCTCGGGCGATGGCCAGCTGGCTGGCCAGGTCAACAACGTCGTGCTGCAGATCTCGGGCAAGGGCAAGGTGGTGGCCGACCGGCTGCAGACCAAGCGGGCGCGGGTCAATGTCAGCGGCCTGGGCAATGTGGTGCTGTGGGCCACCGACGAACTGCAGGCCCATATTTCCGGCGTGGGTTCCATCGACTACTTCGGCCAGCCCCAGGTGCAGCGCTCGCTCGCCGGCATGGGCACCATCACCGCGCGCGGCGATCGCCGTTGACGCCGGCCGGGCCTGATTTCAGGCCCAATACGGCCATGGACCCCTTGCAAGACATCGAACGCCGCCTGACCGACCTGGAGGTCAAGGCCAGCTTCGCGGAAGACACCGTGGAGCAGCTCAACCAGGTCGTCGTACGCCAGCAGGAGCAGATCGAGCGCCTGGTGCGCGAGATCGTCGAGCTGCGCCGCCAGGCCACCGCCGCCGAGCCCGGCGGCTTCCGCAGCCTGCGCGACGAGCTGCCCCCGCACTACTGAGTGCGCGCCGTCCGGAGCGCGACTTTTTTCACGCTCGCGGCATCCGCGCCCGCACCACGGCCAAGGCCACCGTCCTACGCTGGGCGGGCGTGCTGGCCAAGCCAGACAAGGCATCGCAGACCCGGCATCCGGTGCGCACCAGGGAGCGGACTCTCCTGTGGAGTGCAGCATGGACCTCGCCAGCCCGACCCGCCCGGTCTCCCCCTTCCCGCCCGATGACGCGCTGCCCTTGCAGCGCAGCGACCTGCAGTGGCAGCAACGGCGCTCCGGCTCCGAGCTGATGCGGGTGCGGGGCGCCTACCGCAACCCCTACGCCCGCGACCGCGCGCGCGTCATGCACAGCCAGAGCTTCCGGCAGCTGCAGGGCAAGCAGATGCTGCCCGGCGTGGACGACGGCCAGCTGTTCCGCACCCGCGCCACGCTGGCGCAGGAGGTGGCGCAGCTCGCGCGTGGCCTGCTGCGCTCGCTGCAGCACCTGCATTCCGCCAGCGCCCCCTGGGCCGCGCTGCTGCCCGAGCCCAACCTCATCGAGGCCATCGCCTTCGGCCGCCAGCTCGGCCAGCCACCCTTCGGCGCAGGCGGCGAGGTGGCGCTGAACGACTGGATGAAAGCCGGCGGCGGCTTCAGCGCATCGGCCCAGGGTCTGCGCCTGCTGGCTCGGCAGGAGCCCTATGCCGAGAGCTTCGGGCTGGACCCGTCGCGGCGCGTGCTGCTGGGCTGCTTGTCGCACCCCGCGCCGCGCCGGCTGGTGTTCAGCGCCAGCGGCGCCCAGCACGGGCCCGACCCGCGCCATCCGCCGGGCTGCTTCTACGACGCCGACCACGACATCGTCGACTGGGTGCTGCTGCCGGCCAGCAGCCATGACAGCCACGCTTTCATGCTGCCCTCGGCCCTGCCGCACGACGGCCAGCACGGCGCGGCCGGCTGGCCCGGCTTCGACGCCAGCCTGATCGGCCTGGCCGAGAGCATCGCGCTGGGCGTGCATGTGCTGGAGGACGGCCTGCGCCTGGGCCTGGTGACGGCCGAGCGCTGGAGCTGGCTGCAGCCCGACCCCGGCTGGGCCGCCGCGGTGGACCTGGGCACGCCGGCCGACATGGCCCGCGCGCTGTTCGGGCCCTCGGAGTCGGCCCGCCGCCGCACGATAGGCACGCTGGTGAACGCCTTCGTCGTGTCCGCCGAGGTGGACGAGCGCGAGGACCTCGACGAGCCGCTGCTGCGCTACCGCGTGCAGCTGCTGACCGAGGCCGCGGCCTTCCTCGCCCAGCTGCGCCACCTGGTGCAGGAGGTGGTGCTGGAAGCCCCGCCGGTGCTGACTGAGCAACACCTGGGCGGGCGCATGCTGCGCGACGTGGCCGAGGCCTTCTGGGCCGACCCACTGCACCTGCTGCCCGAGCCGCAGCGGCTGGATCACGAATCCGCGGGCAGCGTCGGTGAGCAGCGCCGGCTGATCGCCGACTGGCTGGCCAGCGCCAGCGACCAGCGGCTGCTGCGCTGGCACGCCCAGCTGGTGTCACCCCGCAACACCTGACCCCCGCGCTGCAGCCTCAGGGTTCATCCACCCAGTAATCCAGCCCCGCATCGCGCCTGTGAAGGAAGCGCAGCCCCGGCGTGAAGATGCCGACCTTGCCCGAGTCCGGGTACTCGCAGACCTCGGGCCGCTCCGTCGTGCTGATACTCAGGTAGTGGAGCGGCGCGTCGGAGGTGTTGATGAGGTGGTGCGGATAGTCGGGCCCGGGCGGGATGGTGATGACATCGCCGGATTTGACGGGAACCCGCACGCCCGCCACGCGCAGCGTGCCCTCGCCCTGAAGGATGACGAACATCTCCTCCTGCGCGTAATGGAAGTGGTAGGGGCAGCTCATCTGGCCGGGTGCGACGATGTCGAAGCCGGCGCCGAGTTTCTTTGCCGCCGTGCCCTGGGTCAGGCTGACGGACTCGGAGTCGTACAGCGGCGGGCGCACGAAGCGCTCGCGCGGGGCGTCGTGGAAGTTGCGGATCAGGCGCTGGCGCAGTTCCTGGGCGTCGGGCATCACGGGTCTCCGGGTCAAGGCTGGGACAATGGCCGCTGAATGAATTCGAGCGCGCATCTTCCCCAGTCCACCGAGGCGCTGCAATCCGCAGCCCGACAGGTGCTGTCAGCAGTCTTCGGCTACACCGCCTTCCGCGGTCAGCAGGCCGACATCGTCGAGCAGGTGGCCGCCGGCGGCGACGCGCTGGTGCTGATGCCCACGGGCGGCGGCAAAAGCCTGTGCTACCAGGTGCCCGCCATCCTGCGCCAGCAGCAGGGCCACGGCGTGGCCGTGGTGGTGAGCCCGCTGATCGCACTGATGCATGACCAGGTCGGCGCGCTGGAAGAGGCCGGCGTGCATGCGGCCTTCCTGAACTCCAGCCTCAGCAGCGACGAGGCCGCGCAGATCGAGCGCGAGATGATGAGCGGCCGCCTCACGCTGCTGTACGCCGCGCCCGAGCGCATCACCACGCCGCGCTTCCTGGCGCAGCTCACCTCCCTGCACGAGCGCGGCCTGCTGTCGATGTTCGCGATCGACGAGGCGCACTGCGTGAGCCAGTGGGGCCACGACTTCCGCTCGGAGTACCTGCAGCTGAGCCTGCTGCACGAGCGCTTCCCCGATGTGCCGCGCGTGGCGCTGACCGCCACCGCCGACGCGCTGACCCGCGCCGACATCGTCGAGCGCCTGCAGCTGCAGGACGCGCGGCTGTTCGTCAGCAGCTTCGACCGGCCCAACATCCGCTACCTCATCGTCGAGAAGAACGGCTCGCCGCGCGAGCAGCTGCTGCGCTTCATCCAGGACGAGCACGAGGGCGAGGCGGGGGTCGTCTACTGCCAGAGCCGCCGCAAGGTGGACGAGACCGCCGAGTGGCTGCAGAGCGAAGGACTGAACGCCCTGCCGTATCACGCCGGGCTGGACGCCGAGGTGCGCCGCCGCCACCAGGACCGCTTCCTGCGCGAGGACGGGCTCATCATCGTCGCCACCATCGCGTTCGGCATGGGCATAGACAAGCCCGACGTGCGCTTCGTCGCCCATCTGGACCTGCCCAAGAACATCGAGGCCTACTACCAGGAGACCGGCCGTGCCGGCCGCGACGGCGCGCCCGCCGAGGCCTGGATGACCTACGGCCTGGCCGACGTGGTCAACCAGCGCCGCATGATCGACGAGAGCCCGGCCGGCGAGGAGTTCAAGCAGGCCCAGCGCGGCAAGCTCGACGCCCTGCTGGCACTGGCCGAGGCCACGGACTGCCGGCGCGTGCGGCTG
This sequence comes from Roseateles depolymerans, assembly GCA_003241055.1. GTDB lineage: Bacteria > Pseudomonadota > Gammaproteobacteria > Burkholderiales > Burkholderiaceae_C > Pelomonas > Pelomonas depolymerans_A. The sequence continues at coordinate 8,389 of QFOD01000013.1, read as the reverse complement.
CTGGCCTACTTCGGGGAACAGAGCCAGCCCTGCGGCAATTGCGACAACTGCCTGAACCCGCCGGCCACCTGGGACGCCACCGAGCCGGCGCGCAAGCTGCTGTCCTGCATCTACCGCTTCCACCAGCGCGGCGAGCGCTTCGGCGCCGGCCACCTGATCGACGTGCTGCGCGGCAAGACCACCGACAAGACCCGCCAATACGGCCACGACAGCCTGTCTACCTGGGGTGTGGGGGCCGACCTGTCGGAGACCCAGTGGCGCGCGGTGCTGCGCCAGCTGATCGCGCTGGGCCATGTGGCCACCGAGGGCGAGTTCAGCACGCTGGCGCTGCAGGACAGCGCGCGGGCGGTGCTCAAGGGTGAGGTGGAACTGCGGCTGCGCGAGGCCGAGGAGAAGCGCTCGCGAGGCCGGGCCTCGCGCGGCGGTGGCAGCCGGCCCAAGGTGGACCCGGCACTGGGGCTGGACGCCGAAGGCCTGGAGCGCTTCGAGGCGCTCAAGGCCTGGCGCTCCGAGGTGGCCAAGGAGCACGGCCTGCCGGCCTATGTGATCTTCCAGAACACCACGCTGGCCGAGATGGCGCGCCAGCTGCCTGGCGACCTGGCCGAGCTGGGCCAGATCAGCGGTGTGGGCGCCAAGAAGCTCGAGGCCTACGGCCGCGAGATCCTGCGGGTGCTGGGGCGCTGATGGACGCCGGCCTGGAAATCCACGCGCTGACGCCCACGCGTCAGGCCGATTTCCTGGCCTTCTTCGACGGCGAGGCCTTTGCGGACAACCCGCGCTGGGGCTTTTGCTATTGCCAGTTCCTGCTGGTGGATCACCGCGTGGTGCAGTGGTCGGCGCGCGGCGCGGCCGAGAACCGCGAGGCCGCCTGCACGCGCATCGCCTGCGGGCAGATGCAGGGCTGGCTGGCCTATCGCGAGGGCCGCGTGATCGGCTGGTGCCACGCGGGGCCGCGCCGGCTGTTCGCGGCGCTGGATGAAACCGTGGAGCCCGGGGCCGCGCAGATGGGCCAGATCGGCTGCTTCGTGATCGCCCGACCCTGCCGCCGCCGGGGCGTGGCGACGGCGCTGCTGCAAGCGGCGCTGGCCGGGCTCAAGGCCCAGGGCCTGCGGTTGGTGGAGGCCATGCCGGCCACGCCGGGCACTGTGTCCAGCGATGCCCGCGAGCATTTCGGCCCGCAGGCGATGTTCGAGCGCGCCGGCTTCCTGCCCCACAGACTCGACGACGACGGCAGCAAGCTGTTCATGCGGCGCGAGCTCTGAGCCCGGCTCAGCAGTCGCGCGACGCGGTGCAGGCGCTGGCCAGCTGGGCGCCGTCGGCGGCGGCATCGCGGCGGCCTTCGATGACCACGCGGGGCAACTGCGCCACCTCGTCGGCCGCCGGGCTGCGCTGGCCGGTGATGACCACGCGCTCCAGGCGCACGATGCCGGCATCCGGCTCGGTGGGCGTGACGACGGTCAGCCAGACGGCGCCCGTCATCGCGAGCATCGCCACCAGCGTTGCGGCGCTGATCGCGTGCAGAAAGCTGCGGTGGCTGGTGGTGCTGATGCGGTTCATGTGTGGCTCCCGTTTGATGGCTTGCAGTGTGCGAGCCGGAGCCGCCCGAGTCCTCGGGTTTGCGATAGCTTGCGGTTTTTCGCGGCTGATCTGCGTCTGGCGCGGATGGCCGTGCGGCCGCGCCAGCAGGCCATCCTGCAGCCGTGCAGGCGGCCCTCCCCGGCCTGAGGGCTGACCCCCTAATTCATGGTCATGAAGCGACCGGATACTGCGCGCCACCACTCCAGGGAGACCCCGCATGGCACGCAGCAACGACGTCCAGCTGGGCGGCATCACCGATCTGGTGCTCGTCGCCGATATCAAACCGGGCTTTGTCGACGCCCTTGAAGTCGTCACCTATGTGGACCGGCTGCACAAGGTGCTGCGCACGCTCAACGGCCTGCGCCTGGGCTCGCGCGAATCCAGCGCGCCGGCCTCGCCCTACACCGACGTGGTGGCGCGCTGGCGCATCGTCCACTCCTTCCGCTGGGCGGTCATAGACGGCCAGAACGGCGCGCCCGACCGCCTGTTGCTGAACGTGAATTTCGACGGCGGCTGGGAACCCTATATGCGGGTGATCTGGGACCAGCTCGGCTCCACGCTGGACCTGATCCTGTGCCATGTGGAGGGCTACCAGCTGTCGCACCAGTGCAGCTTCGAGACCTACTCGCGCTGGGTGCGCGCGCACGAGATCTCGGCGGACTTCCTCTTCATCGAATCCGGCCGCACGGTCAGCGATGCCGAATACCTGGCCAAGCTGGAGGCCGCCCAGCGCGGCCGCCCCGACGAGCTGGCCGCCGACCGGTTGCGCGCGCCGTCCAGCGGCCAGGTCCAGCCCCTGCCCACCGAGCCGGCCGAGCGCTTCGCGATGGCCGCGCGCGGCCTGGTGCCGCTGGCGGGGCTGTTCACGCTGCAGCGCTTCTTCAGCCTCGCCGCGCCCGACGGCTTCGTGCTGCTGCGCGCCACGCACGACATCCTGTTCGAGCTGCAGCAGCTGGACACGCGCCGCCAGTTCCCGGTCGGCGCGGGCACCAGCCCCGGCGAGCTGCTGCGCCGCCGCCACTACGAGATGCTGGCCTGGTTCGAGTCGGCCGTGCCCATGCCCGAGGTGGCGGCCCGTGCACTCAGCCTGGCCGACGCCGACCTGCAGGCCGGCATGCTGAGCAAGCTGCCGGCCAACCGCGGCGCGCTGCTGCTGCTGCGCGTGGCCCAGCCCGCGCAGGCGCTGGCCTGGCTGTCCACCGCGCCGGTGCAGGCCGAGGGCCAGGCCCCGCGCGCCGACGGCCCGCTGGCCGGCGTGTGGACGCAGGTGGCCCTCACGCTGGCCGGCCTGCGCGCCCTGGGCGTGCCCGACAGCCGCATCGCCCGCTTCCCGCAGGCCTTCAAGGAGGGCATGGCCGCCCGCGCCGGCCTGTTGGGCGACACGCGCCACAACCACCCCACGCACTGGGCGCTGGCGCCCCACCTCAACGGCCGCGACCGCTTCGACCCGGCCACCGCCCATGTGCTGATCCAGCTGCGCTTTGCCAGCGCCTCGGGCGGCGAGTTCGTCACGCCAGCCGACGAGGCCCGCCTCCAGGCCGCCGCCGCCGCGCTGACCCAGGGCACGGGCCTGGCGCTGATGGCCATGGAGCCCATGCGCAGCAACGCGGTGGACAGCGAGAACTTCGGCTTCAAGGACGGCATCAGCCAGCCCACGCCCGAGTGGAAATCGCCCAGCCCCACCGGCGCCCGCTGGGACGACCGCGTGCCCACCGGCGAGGTGGTGCAGGGCTTCGTGACCGCGCGCGACAAGGGCTACCCCGTGCCCGAGCAGCCCGACGCGCTGCTGGACCGCGGCTCCTTCCTGGCGGTGCGCAAGCTGCGCCAGTACGTGGGCCGGCTGGACCGCGTGGTCAGCACCGAGGCCAAGCGCCTCAACCTGCCCAAGGAGCTGCTGCTGGCCAAGCTGATGGGCCGCTGGCGCGACGGCCGCCCGCTGGCAGACGAGACCGCGATCAACGACTTCAACTACGAGGCCGATGCCAAGGGCGCGCTGTGCCCCTTCCACGCCCACATCCGCCGCGCCAACCCGCGCGACCAGGCCCCCGACTCCGCGTTCGCCAAGGCCCGCATGCCGCGCCTGCTGCGCCGCGGCATGAGCTACGGCCCGCCGCCCAACCGCGCCCAGCCCGAGGACGACGCCGACCGTGGCCTGGTCTTCATGGCCTACAACGCCCACCTGGCCGAGCAGTTCGAGGTGGTGCAGCGCTGGGTGGCCGGCGGCAACGCCAGCGGCGGCTACTCCGCGCAGAGCGACCCGCTGCTGGGCGTGGTGGACCCCAGCACCCCACGCCGGCTCTACCCCTTCGAGCACGCCGGCAAGGCGCTGGAGATCGACCTGGGCCCCGAGCCCTTCGTCACGCTGCAGTGGGGCGCGTATTTCTTCGTGCCCTCCATCCCGGCGCTGAAGGCCTTGCCCGGCCTGGTGGAGCTGCCGCTGCCCCTGCCCGCCGCCACGCCCGTGCCGCTGCAGGCGCCCGCACTGGATGACTTCGCCGGCTGGCAGCGCTGGCTGGAAGACACCAACACCCGCGACACCGCCTGGGCCTGGGTGCGCGCCCAACCCGGCGGCGTCGCCCGCACCGCGTATGGCGTGCTGGTGGGCACGAGCGAGCGCGTGCTGGAGGTGCTGCGCAACCAGCCCGACCGCTACTCGGTGTCAGGCTACGGTGACCGCATGCGCGACTCGGTGGGCGTGGGCTTTCTCGGCCTGGACGAAGACACCGGCCACAAGGAGCAGGCCCCGCGCGTGAATGCCGCGCTGGAAAGCGTCACCGAGGCCCAGGCCTATGCCGCGGCCTACCAGGTGGCGGCCGCCGGCATTGCCGGCCTCAAGGCCGAGGCCCAGGCGCTGCTGGCCGCCTTCCCGGCCAGCCAGAAGCCGCGCGACCTGCCCACCGACACGCCGCTGGACCTGGAGCGCCTGAGCGAAGGCGTGCTGGCCAAGCTGTGCCAGGTGTGGTTTGGCCAGCCAGACGGCGTGCATGTGTGGGGGCCGGAGTTCCACCTGCCGGGCACGCCCGCCGCGCCGCGCTGCCCGCGCGAGCTGTTCCGCGTGTCGCGCTATGTGTTCGGGCCCCATCCCACCGAGTCGGTCTGCCAGGCCGGCCGCGAGGCGGGCCAGGGCTTCACCGCCGGCATCGCCGCCTGGCTGGCCGCCACGCCCGCCGACAAGCTGCCGCCGCTGAGCCGCGCCATCGTGGCCGCAGCCCGCGCGGTGCCCGATGCGCCGGCCGACCTGGCCGAGCGCACGCTGGCCGGCGTGATGCTGGGCTTCCCGCCCACCACCCACGCCAACCTGCTGACCGCGCTGGCCGCCTGGGTGCAGAGCCGCAAGCTGTGGGAGCTGCAACCCAGCTGGCACGAAGCCGCGGTGGACGCCGCCACCGGCCTGCGCCCCTTTGCCGAGGCCGTATCCCGCCTGCGCCCCACGCTGATCGCCACGCTCACGCAGCGCCCCACGCCCTACCAGGTGTGGCGCCGCGCACGCACGCCGCACCGGCTAGGGCAGGTGGACGTGCAGGTGGGCGACGTCATCGTCGCCGCGCTGGGCTCGGCCACTCAGCAAGACCCGCTGCGCCACCACCTGATCTTCGGCGGCGACCGCGCCGACCCGACGCTGCCGCCGCTGCATGCCTGCCCGGGGTATGGGATGGGCATGGGGGTGATGCTGGGGGTGATTGCGGCGGTGTTGGATGCGGGGGTGATGAGGTTTACGGGGTCGCCTACCGTTGTGGCGTTGGGGGTGTGAGCGTTCTGTGTTTTCGGGTGGGCTTGGCGAGGGGTTTTTCGTACTTCGCGAGGCCCATGCCGGGATTTCGTCCCGGCGGCCGACTCACTTTCTTGCGCGCGCAAGAAAGTAAGCAAAGAAAGCGCCCCTGCTCCGCCGCCCACCCGCTGCGCGGGTGGGTTCCCTCCGATGCTCGCCCAACAAGGCCGCGCCGAACTCGCATCGCTACGCTCTGCTCAAACAGGCGTCGCGAGTCAGTTCTTGAAGCGTGCTGCGCACGCGCCTTGTCGGGCTGCGCTTCTCGGCGGCTCCAAAGGGGGAAGGCAGGAACAGCCAACAGCCGAAGACGAGAAGCAAACGAGGCTCATCGCGCCGATGAGCCTCGTTTGTATAGACGTTCAGCGGTTGAAATTTAAGCTTGACCCCGGATTTCATGAAGGATCCGCCGTGACGCACAAATACTATTCACTAAGAAAAGGAACAAACCCAAATATTAAAGGGCTTCCGCTCTCAGATGTTCTCGATTTATTCAAAAGGGTGTTCGAACAATTGCGATCCGGTGGATATTTTGATGAAGCCTTTGGCTACACATGCGTCGACGCTGGTGTCGTTGACGGCAAGGTACCAGATCCTGAGCTGGACATGCTTCTCGCAATCCGGAAGAGGGGATTATGGCCCATAGCCGAGAAGGCGCCTTTCTATCAGGAAGATGATCTCTTCGACGTGATCGAGTTTCTCTACCAGTATGTCTCAAAGCCAATAGAAGGGACGATGCATTCCTACGGCGGTTGCGGCATGCACTGGGAGACATTCAACCAAGTCCTAGGCCGCAAAGACTATTGCGACAAGATTAACGCTCTCTTGGCTCACTACAAGCACCGCTATGAATTTTCTGCCGGCGGGGAGGTTCTTCATAAGCCAGAGGTGGGATTCGAACCGATCTTTGATGCTGATTTGCCCACATCGGACGAGAACGTGCGTTCACGAATAGTCGCTGCCACCCGTAAGTACCGCCGTCATGGCTCAACAATTGATGACCGGCGCCAAGCCGTAAGGGACCTTGCGGACGTCATGGAGTATCTGCGCCCGAGAGTGAAAGCGCTACTAACGAGTGCCGACGAGAAAGATCTATTCAGTATCGCCAATAACTTCGGAATTCGGCATCACAACGACAAACAAAAAACAGCGTACGACGCAGGAATTTGGCTAAGTTGGATGTTCTACTTTTACCTGTCCACTATTCACGTTGTACTTCGAAAAATTGAACATGACAATTTGACACAAAAATAAGTTCATTCATGCAACCAACTTACCCAAAGTACTGCGATGCAGTCATTGACCTGCTTCGACATTAAGCGCAATCATAAGCCAACAGTTAAAATCACCCAACAATCGAGCGCACAACCCCATGAAAATTCACCCTTACATATTCATAGCCCCAATAATTGCCATCCTTTTTGCATGCTCAGAAAATAATCACTATAAAGTCGACGAAAAAGCACTTCAATTTCTTAAAGATGAAAGCTCCCTGTCAGCCATCGATATAGAAAAGTACCGCCAACCTGGATATTGGCAAGAGTCCTGTAAATCAGGGAGCCCCACATATCCTAAGGCTGTGACATTTTGCAAAACAACGGGGTCCAAAGGTGCATTCGGATCCCTTGTTTGTACTTACATCACAGACAAGTCCACTTGCCCCTAATTCATTGGATTGCAGGTCAATTCTTAACTTTTAACCCCAACACGTAGGTTGGGATGAGCAAAGCGACCGCCAGCAACTCGCACACATCCCGCTGATCACCCTCCGCCAGCGTCGCCCGAGCGACGCCGCATTGGTATTCCCTCGTGAGCACGGCGTGCAGCCGCGCGTCGGACGGCGCAGAGGTCCGAGTTCACCGGGCCGTGACAAGTCCACCGCGAGAGCGCAGCGGCTCGCTTCTGCGCACATGACCAGCGCCCGTTGAATTGGTGGACCGCGATGCAGCCCCGAGCGCGGTGCGGTTCAGCGCATCTTCTTTGGTGACTTTCTTCTGGGCGCGACCAGAAGAAAGTTACCCGCCATCGCGGGGCGGATTCCCGCGACGGTTCTCCGAGTCGCAAGGCTCGCCACAAAAGCAGCCCGAAACAGCCAACAGACGGAATAACCGAGGCCGTGACGGGAATACCTGGATATCCAACTCAGCGTAGCGATGCAAACATCGCACATGACAGGCAGACGCCTATGCCCATCACGCGCCTGGTCTGCACGTCACTCACATGAGCCTGGAAACGTCGAATTCAGAAAGACCTCGTGAAGCTGCAGTCAATCAAAACACGAATATGGAATGCCGGGGCTTTTACCTTCTTCACGGGCATTGTGCTGTACGCGATTTTCCTTTTGGGCAGCTTTCTCTTAGACCGGGTTGCAGACAACCTTTGCAGCAAGACCCAGACGCAAGAACTGCCGTCTCCCAATGGAAATAAAATCGCAGAGCTAGGCTATGTCGACTGCGGCGCAACGACAAATTGGGTCTCCAGCATATCTATTCATGATCTCGCGAGCGGAAAAAACTACCGCGGACTGTTTGTCATGGACGGAAAGCCTGAAGGGCTCTCGCTGAAATGGGAGAACGACTACACGCTGGCTGTTTCTGGCTTCTCCATCGAAAAGCTGCAATCACTGAAACAAGACAATTTCTCAGGCGTAAGGTTGGTTCTAAAGCCTTAAATTCGCCGACCTGGTGAGATGATTCAGGCCATAGATTGGGGCAAGCGAACCCCAATCACTGCAAGTACATCCCACAGCGCCCACCGCAACCGGCGTCGCCCGAGCAACGCCGCATTGGCTTTCCGTGGTGAGCACGGCGTGCAGCCGCGCGTCGGACGGCGCAGAGGTGCGAGTTCACCGGGCGGTGACAAGTCCACCGCGAGAGCGTAGCGGCTCGCTTCTATGCACACGGCCAGCGCCCGTTGAATTGGTGGACCGCGATGCAGGCCCCGAGTGCGGTGCGGTTCAGCGCATCTTCTTTGGTGACTGATACCTTTACGCCCGTCTCCCAAGCGCGAAGGAGGCCCGTCCAAGTGATCCCGATTTGCTGACTG
>QFOD01000012.1 GCA_003241055.1 Roseateles depolymerans | reverse complement strand
AGGTGATTGCGCAGACGCGCTTCAAGTCGGCAGCGGAATTGGACGCGACGCTGACGCAGTACGTGCAGACCTACAACTCGCGCATCCCGCAGCGAGCGCGGGGTCACCGATCGCCCCTACAAGCCATGCAGGCCTGGCGAAGCCCACACCCCAATCTGTTCACGAAACGCTTGAACGATCGCCCGGGGCTGGACACCTAGCTTTGCCTTCAGGCGCAATTTATGCGCCACGCGATTGCACCTTATGAGCCCCCGTTTGCACGTTATGGGACACCCCACAACAGGCGCCCCGACCTGGGGCGCCTCGGCTCACCCGCACTGCCCCACATACCCACACGCGGTGCAGAAATCGCAGCCGTCCTTGTGGATCATGGTGGCATTGCCGCACTCGGGGCAGGGCTTGCCGGCCTGCACCTGCAGTGCGCCGGCCACGGCCGCGGCCTTGGGGGCGGCGGGGGCCTGCAGCAGGCCCATGTCGGCCAGCGGCTGGCCGGTCTCGTCGAGGATGCCCAGCATCGCGTAGCGGTGGATGATGAGCCGCGCCACATAGGCCACGGTGGAGGGCCAGATCTGCTGGCGGCGTTCGCCGCTCAAGCTGGGCACCGGCGCCATGAAGTGGCCCAGCGGCTCGCCCACGTTGAGCAGCTTGCGCAGCTTCATCGCGATCCAGCCGGGGTCCATCACGCGCATGTCGAGTGACAGCAGGCGCGCCAGGCCGTCCAGCGCCTTGGGGTAGTTGCCGGAGAAGCCCATCGCGCAGGGGCGCGTGACCGTGCCGCCGTCCGGCGTGGGCAGCACCACTTCCTTCAGCGTCAGCGTGAACTGCTCGTTGGTGGCCGGGTTGTCCACGTCCACCGCCCAGGCCAGCGTGCCGCTGACGCTGGTGCGCGGCTCGTTGCGGCTGAACATCGCGTCCACCACCGGCGTGGGGCCGCCTTCGCCCAGCGCGCCGAGCTGTTCGCAGCGCCAGCGGATCACGGCCGCGGTGGCCGCGACGACGCCGGGGAACAGGCGCTTCTCGCCGCTGGGCGGCATCGCCATCTCGAAGGCGCGCTCCTCGGCCACGGTGGCCAGCGCGTCGAGCTTGAGGCGCAGCCAGGCGGCGTCGTTGGTGCGCAGGTCGGTGGACAGCGTCTTGGCCAGCGCAGCCAGGCCGCGTGGCTGCTCGGCACCGTTGACCCAGACCTCGAAGGGCAGGTTGCGGCCGAACAGGCCGCCGTCCGGGCCATCCAGCGGCAGCTCGCCGATGAAGAGCGCGAAGTCGCCGTGCGGATGCTGGATCAGGTAGCTCCAGGCCGGGTTGCCGCCGGGCATCTCGGGCCGGCTGGGCCAGCGCAGCGAGGCCACCACCGCCTGCGGCAGACGCTCCACCTTGAGGCGCTGATTGGCGCCGTCCACAGAATCGGCGCGCAGCGGTTCGGGCTGCTTGACCTCGGGCGTCACGCTCAGCACCGAGCCCAGCACGCTGTTGGGCCGGTAGGTGGCCAGGCCCTTGAGCTTGGACTCCCAGGCCTGCATATACAGATCCTGGAAGTCTTCGTAGGGGTAGTCGGCCGGCACGTTCACCGTCTTGCTGATGGACGTGTCGATGTAGGGCGCCACCGCCGCCACCATGGACGCGTGGTCTGCCGCGCTGAGCTCCAGCGCGGTGACGAAGGCCTCGGGCAGCGCCGCGTCGGCGCCGTGCAGATGGCGGTACAGGCGCCAGGCGTGGTCCTCGACCTGGTATTCCTTGAAGCCGCCGCCCTCGGCCTGCGACAGCCGCTTCTTGCGCGTGTAGGCCCACGAGAACGCCGGCTCGATGCCGTTGGAGGCGTTGTCGGCAAAGGCCAGACTGATGGTGCCGGTGGGCGCGATGGACAGCAGGTGGGAGTTCCGCAGCCCCTGGGCGCGGATCTTGTCCTTCAGGCCCTGGGGCAGGCGGGTCGCGAAGCTGCCGCCGGAGAGGTAGAGGTCGGCGTTGAACAGCGGGAAGCTGCCGCGCTCGGCCGCCAGGTCGCTGGAGGCGGCATAGGCCGCGTCGCGCATCACCTCGCTGATGCGGCTGGCCATGTCACGCGCGGCCTGGGTGTCGTAGCGCAGGTTGAGCATCACCAGCGCGTCGCCCAGGCCGGTGAAGCCCAGGCCCACGCGGCGCTTGTTGGCGGCCTCCTGGCGTTGTGCCGGCAGCGGCCAGGGCGTCACGTCCAGCACGTTGTCCAGCATGCGGATGGCCACCTGCACGACGCCCGCAAAGCCGTCGGCGTCGAAGCTGGCGTCGGCGCCGAAGGGCTGGCGCACGAAGCGGGTCAGGTCGATGGAACCCAGGCAGCAGCAGCCATAGGGCGGCAGCGGCTGCTCGGCGCAGGGGTTGGTGGCGGCGATGGTCTCGCAGTAGTGCAGGTTGTTGTCGCTGTTGATGCGATCCAGGAACAGCACGCCGGGCTCGGCGTGGTCGTAGGTGGAGCGCATGACCTGGTCCCACAGCACGCGGGCGCGCAGCTTGCGATAGACCCACTGGCCATCGCCGCGCTGGTAGGCGCCGGCTTCGATCTGGTCGGCACTGGGCTGGGCGCGGTGCGCCAGTTCCACGTCGCCATCGGCCTGCACCGCCGCCATGAAGGCGTCGGTCACCGCGATAGAGATGTTGAAGTTGCGCAGGTCGCCCTGGTCCTTGGCGTGGATGAACTCCTCGATGTCCGGGTGGTCGCAGCGCAGCACGCCCATCTGTGCGCCGCGGCGGCTACCGGCGCTCTCCACCGTCTCGCAGCTGCGGTCGAACACGCGCATGTAGCTGACCGGGCCGGACGCATGGCTGCGCGTGGACCCCACCCAGGCACCCTTGGGGCGGATGCGGCTGAAGTCATAGCCCACGCCGCCGCCACGGCGCATGGTCTCGGCGGCCTCGGTCAGCGCGGTGTAGATGCCGGGCACACCGTCCTCGGCCGTGGCGATGGAGTCGCCCACCGGCTGCACGAAGCAGTTGATCAGCGTCGCCGACAGCTCGGTGCCGGCCGCCGACATGATGCGGCCCGCCGGCACGAAACCCATCTGCTGGGCCTCCAGGAAGGCCGCCGTCCAGCGCGCCCGCTCGGCCGGCTTCTCGGCCTGGGCCAGAGCCCGGGCGACACGCTGGCGCAGCTCGTCGGGGGTCTGTTCGCCGTCCTTGGCGTACTTCTCGATCAGGACTTCGCTGCTGATGTCCTGCACGGGCAATGCGGTGGTCGTCGTGCTCACGATGCCTCTGGAATGCTGTATGAAACAACAGTCTACGCGCTGGCCGGCAAGCCGGCCCGCGGGTCAGAACGGATTGATGGTCTTCTCGGGGCGGTAGTGGATGTAGCCCACGCTGGCGCCCGCGCGCAGGCCCACGCCCAGGCGGATGGGGGCCAGCGTGATGCCATTGCGGCGCTGGTAGTTGATGCCGGCGCCGCCCACGTAATAGAGGCTGCCGTCCACGCCGGGGAAGCGCTGGTAGATGGCGCCGGCCTTGGGCAGGTGGTAGATCAGCGTGAACACCTTGGACGCATTGCCGCCCACGTCGAAGCCTATCGACGGGCCGGCCCAGTAGACCTTGGCGCTGCCGCCGGACTTCATCATCAGCTCACCCTCGCCGTAGCGCAGGCCCACGGTCAGCGCGCCGCCGGCCTCCTCTCCCTTGATGTAGGCGTTGGGGCGGCCCTGCTCCTTGAAGGCCTTCTCGATGACCTTGGCCAGGCCCTCGGTGGTCTGGCCGAAGAAATCGGTGGCGGCCTTGAGCACCGAGTCCTCGTCGTAGGTGTTTTCCTTATCCTCCGCCGCCTGCGCGGCCCCGATGGGCCAGGCTGCGGCCGCAGAAATTGCAAGCAGTTGTTGCAGGTGGGAACGTCGATCGAGCATGGCAAGGCCTCCTGGCCGGACAGCATAAACCTGCGTGAACTTTGGCCGGAAAACTTCGGGTCAACAGGCCTAGACTCAGGCCCGCCATGTCGAATCCAGACCTTCAGCGACTCTCCGCCGCCCTCGAATACGTGGACCTCGCGGCCGGCCTTCATCTTGCCGGCGGCGCCGACCGTGCTGCCCGGCTGCTGGCCGCCGCGGCCGAGCAGCAGCTGGGCGACCTGGTCCGCCTCATCGACGCGCCCACCGAAACCGCCGACACCCGCGAACTGCTGGCCCGCGTGGCCCGGGCGCACCGGCCGGCCGTCGTGGCACCGCGCGAGGGCGCCCCGGAGGGCGACTGGGCCGACGGCCTGGTCAGCCCCGACGGCGTGCGCGAGGAGACCATCGCCTTCCTGCGCGCCGCGTGGTTCATGCTGGAGGCCATGGGCCTGGCCTCGCTGGCGCCCGAGCGGCTGCAGCAGGCCGTGGACCACAGCACGGTGTTCAGCAGCGGCAGCGAGCTGGAAACTTTCCTTTAAATCCCGGGAGCACATCATCAGCACCGAACGCCGCCAATTCGCCCGGGTCGCCTTCGCATCCGGCGCCGAGCTGATCACCACGCAGGAGCATCTGGCCTGCCAGGTGCTCGACATCTCGCTGAAGGGCGTGCTGCTGCAGCTGCCGGCCGGCCACAGCCCGCAGGCCGGCATGCCCTGCCTCGTGAAGCTGCCGCTGTCCACCAGCGACATCGTCATCGCGATGGCCGGAGAGCTGGCCCATGTCGAGGGCGACCATGCCGGCGTGCAGTGCCGCAGCATCGACATCGAATCCATCACCCACCTGCGCCGCCTCATCGAGATCAATCTCGGCGACCCGCAGGCCTCGGACCGCGAGCTGAAGGCCCTGATCGCCGCCGCCAGCGCCGCCTGAGCCGCGCAGACGCCCGGCCTCGGGCGGGGCCTGGCCGGCTTCATGCCGGAGCCGGCCGGTTTCGTCGCACACCGCACCAGGTCTTGCCCCGGCCGCTGACAATCGCGCCATGGAGGACCGCCCCCTGCAGGCCTTCCGGCGCGTGTGCAATCTGCGCGTGCTGGCCGCCGTCTACTACTTCTGCCAGCTCTATGCGCTCTCGCGCGGCCTGACCTGGTTCGACGACGCCGAACACATCCGCGACACGCTGTTCGCGATCGTGCGCTTCACCCGCCAGTCGCTGCTCAGCGGCATCTCGCTGCTGCTGATGGCCGGCCTGGCCGAGGCCCTGCTCGCGGCACTGGCCTGGCGCGGCCGGCGTGCGCTGGTGCTGCAGGTGCTGGCCGTGGTGCTGGGCGCCGCGCTGGGCTCGCTGCTGCGCGTCAAGGTGGCATCGCTGGACGACCCCAACCTGCGGGTGCGCCCGGTCTGGGTGGCCTCGACGATCGCGATCTGGGGCCTGTTCGGGGGCGTGGCCTACGCGCTGCTGCGGCAGAGCCTGGCCGAGCGTGCCGGCCGCAGCGAGCTGAGCCGGCTGGGGCTGGAACGCGAGGCGCTGCTGGCCCAGCAGACCGAGGCCCAGCTCTCCGCGCTGAATGCGCAGATCGAGCCGCATTTCCTGTTCAACACGCTGGCCAATGTGAAGCGGCTCTACGAGACCGCGCCCGAGCGCGGGCGCCACATGCTGATGGCCCTGATCGCCTACCTGCGCGCCGCGCTGCCGGGCATGCGCCGCCAGGAATCCACGCTGGCCGACGAGTTGGAGCTGGTGCGCCACTACCTGGCCATCCTGCAGATGCGCATGGGTGATCGCCTGAGCTTCACGATAGACGCCGAGCCCGCGCTGCTGCAGGCCCGCCTGCCGACGCTGGTGCTGCCCACGCTGGTGGAGAACGCCATCAAGCACGGTCTCTCGCCGCTGCCCGAGGGCGGGCACATCACGATACGTGCGCGCCTGCAGGGCGCCGAGCTGCGCATCGAGGTGGAGGACGACGGGGCCGGCTTCGGCTCCGCCAGCGGCGGGGCCGGTGTTGGCCTGGCCAACACCCGGGCACGGCTGGCGGCCCGCTTCGGCGACGCGGCCGCGCTGGAGCTGGAAGCCGCCCAGCCGCGCGGCGTGATCGCCCGCGTTCGCCTGCCCGCCCAGGCCCTGCCCGCCACGCCGCGCGCGGCCGCCGCATGAGCGCGCTACGTTCCGTCTGGTCGGCCTGGCGCTCGCTGCGGCGCGAGGAGTTCGCGGTGTTCTTCGGCGCCAGCCTGCTGCTGGGCGCCATCGACCTCGGCTCGCTGATCGAATACCGCGTCGGCGAGCAGCTGCCGCAGGTGCTGGCCCGGCACATCCTGCTGCCGCAGCTGACCGGCCTGGTGCTGCTGCTGTGCTGGCTGCCGGTGGCACGCGGCAGCAGCCTCGGTGCCGCACGGTTGCGCCGCATCGTGGCCGTGACGCTGCTGGGCTCGGCGCTGGGCATGGGGGCCAGCGCGACCCTGGTGTCGTCGCTGTCCTGGCCGTCGATGTGCGACATCATCAGCGCCCAGCACCACAAGCCGCCCTGCACGGTGTTCAGCATCGCGGCCCAGCTGGGCGACACGCTGTGGGTGTTCCTGCCCTCGCTGCTCATCATCGGCGTGCTGGAGCTGCAGGCCCGCCGCCGCCGCCAGGACCAGGCCGCCCAGGCGCTGCTGCAGGAGCATGCCGAGCTGCGCCGGCGCGCGCTGGCCTCGCGACTGGCCGCGCTGCAGGCCCAGGTGGAGCCGGGGCTGCTGTTCGACGCGCTGGTGGCGGTCGAGAAGGCCTATGCCCGCCAGGACCCCGACGCCAGCGCACGCCTGGACCGGCTGATCCGCCACCTGCGCATCGCGCTGCCGCGCCTGCGCGAGGCCGGCGCCACGCTGGACAGCGAGACCGAGCTGATCGCCAGCTACCTGGACCTGCTGCGCGACCTGGGTGGCGAGCCGCCCGCCTTCGAGGCCGACCTCGGCCGCGGCGGCACCACCAGCCTGCCCCCCATGCTGCTGCTGCCGCTGGTGCAGCGCGCGCTGCAACTGGGGCGCCCGACGCGCTGCTGGCTGCGCGCCGGCCCGCCGCTGTGCCTGGGCTTCGACCAGGCCGGCCTGGGCGAGGAGGATGCCGAGCTGGCCGCGCTGCGCGAGCGCCTGGCCGTGCTGGGCGCGCGGCTGGTCTGCCGCAGCGGCCCGGGTCGCACAGAATTCATGCTCGAACTGCCCTGAACCCGCCATGAGCCTGAGCCACCCCACTGCCGTCGTCGCGGAAGACGAAGCCACGCTGCGCGCCGAGCTGGTGGAGCAGCTCGGCCGCCTGTGGCCCGAGCTGAGCATCGTCGGCGAGGCGGCCGACGGCATCGCGGCGCTGCAGCTGCTGGATCAGCTGCAGCCCGACATCCTGTTCCTCGACATCGAAATGCCCGGCGCCACCGGCCTGGAGGTGGCGCGCCAGGTGAACGGGCGTAGCCACGTGGTGTTCACCACGGCCTACGACCAGTACGCCGTCGCCGCCTTCGACCAGGGCGCGGTGGACTACCTGCTCAAACCGCTGGCCAGCGCGCGGCTGTTCACCGCCATCGCGCGGCTCAAGGCCCGGCTGGGCCAGGCGCCGGCGCCGCTGGGCGGCGTGCTGGACGAACTCAGCCAGCGCCCCGCCACCGCCGCACGCGCGCCGCTGCGCTGGATCAACGCCTCGGTGGGCCAGACGCTGCGCCTGATCACGGTGGACGAGGTGATGTTCTTCCAGAGCGACAACAAGTACACCCGGCTGGCGCTGAAGGACGGCGAGGCGCTGATCCGCAAGCCGCTCAAGGAGCTGATCGAGGAGCTGGACCCGCAGCAGTTCTGGCAGATCCACCGTTCCACGCTGGTCAATGTGAACGCCATCGCCAGCGTCAGCCGCGACTTCCGCGGCCGCATGCAGTTGAAGCTCAAACACGGCAGCGAAATGCTGCTGGTGGCCGAGAGCTGCGCCCACCTGTTCCGGCAGATGTGAACAGGCCCTCGGCCCGGCCGCGCGGCTTGACCTTGGTCAAGCCCTGGGGGCCGCCACCGTCGCAGGATGGCGGAGCTCAGGGAGAACCACCATGCCGACCGCGCCTGCGCGCCGCATCCTGCTGATCCAGGCCCACCCGGACAACGGCACGCCGCATCTGTGCCACGCGCTGTGCGAGGCCTATGCCGAGGGCGCCCGCGCCGCCGGCCACGAGTTGCGGCTGCTGGACGTGGCGGCCCTGGACTTCCCGCTGCTGCGCCGCCCGCAGGACTGGCTGGAGGGCGAGCTGCCCGCCGGCCTGCGCGGTGCGCAGGACGACATCCGCTGGGCCCAGCACCTGGTGTTCTTCTTCCCGCTGTGGCTGGGCGACATGCCAGCGCTGCTGAAGGGCTTTCTCGAGCAGATCGCGCGGCGCGGCTTTGCCTTTGAGCCCGTCACCGGCAACCCGCTGGGCAAGAAGCTGCTGGGCGGCCGTTCGGCCCGGGTGGTGGTGACCATGGGCATGCCCGCCCTGGTCTACCGCTGGGTGTTCCGCGCGCACAGCGTGAAGGCACTGGAACGCAACATCCTCGGCTTCGTCGGCATCGCCCCCATCCACGAGACGCTGGTGGGCGGCGTGGACGGGCTGGGCGAGGCCGGCGTCGCGGCCTGGCAGACCCGCCTGCGCCGGCTGGGCCGGCGCGGCGACTAGGTCCTGGCAGCCCGGACGCCTCAGCGCACGTCGGCCGGCAGCTCCACCAGGGCCTTGCGTTCGCGGGCGCGCTGGCGCTTGTCGGCCTTCTGCTGGGCCTGGGTCTTCTCGTCGGCCGCGGGCTCGCTGGGCATGGGCTTGCGCGGCAGGCGTGCATCGGCAATCGACGCGTTGTAGACCAGCACCGCCAGCACCACGGCCGCCTGCTTCATGTCCTCCGGCACCGCATGGTCGTAGGCGTCCACATGGGTATGGTGCAGGCGGGTGAAGTAGTCCAGCGGATCCTGGATGAACTGGAAGCCCGGCAGGCCCACGGCGTCGAACGAGGCGTGGTCGGTCGAGCCCTTGGCGTTGTTGCTGATGACGCCCTCGCTCAGGTCGCCGACCTGGCCGAACCACTCCGCAAAGCTGGCGCGCGCCGCCGCGTTGCCCTGGGTGGCGATGCCGCGGATGCGGCCGCTGCCGTTGTCCACATTGAAATACACCGACAGCTTGTCGTGCTCGGGCAGGCGGGTGATGGGCCAGCCCGGACTGTTCCACATCCAGCGGCTGAGCTCGCGCTCCTTGGGGTCGGCCGGCTTGGGCCGGGTGGCGAAATGCTGCTCCACATAGGCCGCCGAGCCCAGCAGGCCCTGCTCCTCGCCGCTCCACAGGCCCAGGCGTATCGTGCGCCGCGGCTGGAAGTTGACCGCCTTGAGCAGACGGATGGCCTCCATCGTGATGGCCACGCCGGCCGCGTTGTCCACGCCGCCGGTGGCGCCGTGCCAGGAGTCCAGATGCGCGCCCAGCATCACCACCTCGGGCTGCTCGCCGCTGCCCGGGATCTCGGCCAGCGTGTTCTGCGCGTTGACGTCCTCGTCATGGAAGTGCGCCACCACGTTGAACGCGATGCGCGGCTTCTCGCCGCGCTCCAGCATGCGTGCCAGCAGGTTGTACTGCTCCACCCCCAACATCAGCGCCGGCACCGGGAAGGTCTTGCCGACGCGATGGTTCTGGCCCATCACCCGGATCAGCCCGCCGTCGAACGAGCTGCGGAACAGCGCGCCGCTCGCCTTCTCGGCCTTCAGGAAGGCCTGGCGCGCCTGCTCGAACTGCTGGGCACGCCGGCGCAGGGCCACGCCGTCAGCCGGCGGCCCCGCGTCGCTGGCCGGGGCCTTGAGGTCGAAGTTCTTCATCTCGGCCAGCTCGGCCGCGCTGTAGCGCTTGGAGATCTCGCGGCGCGGCTCCTCGGTGTCGGTGGGCTCGTTGAGCATCACCACCTTGCCCTGCAGCCGGCCCTTGTACTTCTGCAGCTCGGCCTCGGTGACCGCGTCCAGGTAGACCACCTCGGCCTCCACCGTGCCGGCGGTGCCCGGCGTCCAGGCCAGCGGGATGGCCTGCAGCGAGGTCTTGCGCGGCGCGAGCAGGTCCACGCTGGCGCGGTCGTAGCTCCAGCCGCGGCCGAACTCGTAGGACTCCAGGTGCACGTTGCTCAGCCCCCAGGCCTGCAGCTGCTGCACCGTCCAGCGGCTGGCCTCGCGCATCTGCGGCGAGTTGGTCAGACGCGGGCCGATGCGATCGGTCAGGTGCTGCAGGGTCTGCATCACCTGCGAGTGGTTGAGCCCCTGGTCGCGGATCGCGTTGACCAGCTCGGGGTCAGGCTTTGCGGCCCACAGCGTGGCGGGCAGGATCAGGCCGGCCAGGGCCAGCGAAGCGTGCAGGGTCTTGCGCATCAGGGGTTTCCTTGAGCCGGGCCGGGCCCGGAGCGCGCGCAAGTCTAGGGACGAGGTGTGCGGGTGCCGTTCGTCAGTCAGGGTTTCCCACGTGGGGTCCCGGCGTCGCGCCCGCGACGCCCTCCTGCCCCGGGCCAGGGCTAAGCTGGCCGGCTGACAAGAACACCGGCAAACTAGGAGACCGCCATGGCCGCACAGAGCCACTACCGCATCTGCCCGCTGTGCGAGGCCTGTTGCGGGCTGGAAGTCCGCACCGAGGACTCGCGCGTGATCGCGATACGCGGCGCCGAGCACGACGTGCTGAGCCAGGGCTATCTGTGCCCCAAGGGCGTGTCGCTGAAAGACCTGCACGAAGACCCCGACCGACTGCGCACGCCGCGCATCAGGCGCGACGGCGTGTTCGTCGAGGCCAGCTGGGACGAAGCCTTCGCCGAGATCGAGCGCCGCCTGCTGCCCATCCACCGCGAACAGGGCGCCGACGCGGTGGCGCTGAGCATAGGCAACCCGGCCGCGCACAAGGTCAGCCTGCTGGCCTACACCCCCCGCCTCGTGAAGGCGCTGGGCTCGCGCAATGTGTTCAGCGCCTCGACGCTGGACCAGATGCCCAAGCAGCTGTCCAGCGCGCTGATGTTCGGCCACTGGCTCAGCATCCCGCTGCCCGACATCGCGCGCAGCGACTACCTGCTCGTGCTGGGCGCCAACCCGATGGTCAGCAATGGCAGCCTCTGGACGGTGCCCGACTACCGCGGCAAGGCCCGGGCCCTGCGCGCGCGCGGCGGCCGCATCGTCGTCGTGGACCCGCGCCGCAGCGAGACGGCCCAGGCGGCGGACGAGCATGTCGCCATCCGCCCGGGCGGCGACGTCTTCCTGCTGCTGGGCATGGCCCACACACTGTTCGACGAAGGCCTGGTGAAGCTGGGCCGGCTGGCCGAGTGGGTCAACGGGCTGGACGAGGCCCGCACCGCGATCCTGCCCTTTGCGCCCGAGCAGATGGCGGCCGGCTGCGGCCTGAGTGCGGCCACCATACGCCGCCTGGCCCGCGAGCTGGCGGCGGCGCCGCGTGCGGCGGTCTACGGCCGCATCGGCACCTGCACCACGCGCTTCGGCACGCTGAACTCCTGGCTGGTGGACCTGCTCAACGTGCTGACCGGCAACCTCGACCGCGAGGGCGGCGCGATGTTCGCGAAGGCCGCCGCCTTTGCTGCCAACACCCAGGGCGCGCCGGGGCGTGGCAAGGGCGTCAGCACCGGGCGGCGCACGAGCCGCGTGTCCGGCGCGCCCGAGGTCTATGGCGAGCTGCCCATCACCTGCCTGGCCGAGGAGATCACCACGCCCGGCGCCGGCCAGGTGCGCGCGCTGATCACGATTGCCAGCAACCCGGTGCTGTCGGCGCCGAGCGGCCCGCAGCTGGCGCAGGCGCTGGACGGCCTGGACTTCATGCTGAGCCTCGACATCTACATCAACGAAACCAGCCGCCATGCGGATGTGATCCTGCCGGGCCTGTCGCCGCTGGAGGATCTGCATTTCGACGTCGCCTTCCCCCAGCTCAGCCACCACAACCACGCGCGCTTCTCCGGGCCCGTGTTCGAGCCGCCGGCGGGCACGCCGCAGGAATGGCAGACCATCCTGAAGCTGTGCGCGCTGCTGGAGGGGCGCGGCACGAACGTGGATGTGCAGCAGCTGGACGACGAGGCCATCGCCGCCGATGTGCGCCGCTTTGCCGGCGAGCAGGCCGACGCCGTGCTGGCCGCGCTGCAGCCCTGGCGCGGCGCCGAGCGGCTGGTGGACCTGCAGCTGCGCATCGGCCCCTATGGCGACCAGTTCGGCCGCCGGCCCGATGGCCTCAACCTGGCCCGCGTGAAAGCCGCCAGCACGCTGGCCCAGGGCGGCGTGGACCTGGGCGCGCTGACGCCGCGCATCCCGGAAGTGCTGCGCACGCCCAGCGGCCGCATCGAGCTGGCGCCCGCGGCCTGCCTGGTCGATCTGGCGCAGGTGAAGGCCGAGCCCGCGCCGCGCTTCAGCCTGATCGGCCGGCGCGACACCCGCTCCGGCAACAGCTGGATGCACAACCTGCCGGTGCTGGCCAAGGGGCCGGAGCGCTGCACGCTGCTGGTGAACCCCGCCGACGCCGACGCGCTGGGCCTGGCCGAGTTCGCCCGCGTGCGCAGCGCGGCCGGCGAGCTGGTGGCCCGCGTGGAGCGCAGCGCCGACATGAGCCCCGGCGTCGTCAGCCTGCCACACGGCTGGGGCCACGACCTGCCGGGCGTGGCGCTGCAGCTGGCGCGCGAGCGGCCCGGGGTCAACATGAACGCGCTGCTGGACCTCGCCGCCCGCGACCCGCTGTCCGGCAACGCCGTGCTCAGCGGCGTGGCGGTGCAGCTCGCGCCGGCCTGACACCTTGGCGCAAGCTTGGGCCGCGCGTCGGCGCGGCATAGGTCACGCGGCTTTACATGGCTTCACTGGCCGACACCCAGGCTTGTCTCTAGACTGACCCGATCGACAACCCTTGGGCAAACCCGGTGAAAGCCGGGGACGCAAAGCCTCCGGCCTACAGCGCGCCAGCGCCAGGGTAGCGGGGCTGCCGGGCCGGCTCAGCCAGCCCGTCGCGTCGCCCATCTGCCTGCTGGATCGGCCATGCGCAAGACCCGTCTCCTCTGGATTCCCTCGACCCTGGCGGCTGCCGTCCTGAGCGCCTGCGGCGGCGGCGGGGAACTGGGGGTACAGACCACGAGCACCACGCTGACGCTGCAGCAGACCGCCCCCACCCAGGCCTCGGCGGCCGCGGTCGAGGTGCAGGCCGAGCCGACCTTCCATGTCGCCGCCGTCGATCTCGACGCCCCCGACAACTCGCCCGCCCCGCACCGCCAGCAGCCCTCGGCCGCGCTGGCCGGCCTGGCCAGCCGCGGGCTCACCGCACAGGACATAGCCCAGGCACTGCAGCGCCGCAGCGCCCTGGCCAGCACCGGCGGCGAGGCCGCGCCGCTGGCCAGCACCTCCACCGTCACCACCTACACGCCCGCACAGATCCGCGCCGCCTACCAGCTGCCCGCGCTGCCCTCGAGCACGGCCGGACTCACCGCCGCCCAGGCCGCACAGCTGGGCGCGGGCCAGACCATCTACATCGTCAACGCCAAGCACGACCCCAACCTCGTGGCCGAGCTGGCGGCGTTCAACGCCCAATTCGGCCTGCCGGCCTGCAGCAGCCGCACGCTGGCCGCCGGCACCGCCCTGCCGCTGGCCGCAGCGTCCAGCACGGGTTGCGAGCTGGTGATCGCCTACAGCACCAGCGCCGGCGCGCTGACCGCCACCGCCCCGGCCTACGACAGCGGCTGGGCCACCGAGATCGCGCTGGACGTGCAATGGGCGCATGCCACCGCCCCGCTGGCCCGCCTGGTGCTGATCGAGGCGCCCGATGCCGGCGTCACCAGCCTATCCAACGCCGTGGCCCTGGCCAACAAGATGGGCTCCGGCGTGGTGTCCATGAGCTTCGGCGCCGCCGAGGGCAGCTGGACCACCAGCTACGACAGCGTGTTCTCCGCCAGCGGCATGAGCTATCTGGCCGCCACCGGCGATGGCGGCAGCGCCGTGTCCTGGCCCTCGGTCTCCAGCAAGGTGCTGGCGGTGGGCGGCACCACGCTGAGCTACAGCGGCAGCGGCGCTCGCAGCGAGGTCGCCTGGGCCAGCACCGGCGGCGGGGTCAGCAGCTATGTGGCGGTGCCCGGCTACCAGAGCGCGCTGGTCAGCAGCCTGTCCAAGCGGGCCGTGGCCGACGTCGCCTTCAATGCCGACCCGAACAGCGGCCAGTACGTGGCCTCCATCCCGTCGGGCAGCAGCAGCGTGCGCTGGCTGAGCGCCGGGGGCACCAGCCTGTCCACCCCGCAATGGGCCGGCCTGATCGCCGTCGCCAACGCCCTGCGCGCGGCCGCCGGCAAGACCGTGCTGGGCGCACCGCACAGCGTGCTGTACGGCCAGGTGGCCGCCGTGCCGGCCACCTACGGCGCCGCATTTGCCGACGTCAGCAGCGGCAGCAACGGCAGCTGCAGCGTCTGCACCGCCAAGGCCGGCTACGACACGCCCACCGGCTGGGGCACGCCCAATGCCAGCGCCCTGCTGAGCACCCTCAGCGGCGCCAGCGTGAGCAGCAGCACGGGCTCCACCACGACCAGCTCCACCGGTCCGGTGATCGGCACCACCAGCCTCTCCGGCAGCGCCGGCAAGGCGCTGAGCGGCACCATCGCCATCAGCTCGGCCGGCGCCACCAGCCTGAGCATTTCCATCAGCGGCGTGCCCAGCGGCATGAGCTTTGCCAGCGCCAGCGGCGGCATCAGCGTGAGCTGGGCCAAGCCCGTGGCCGGCAGCTACCCGCTGAGCCTGACGGTGAAGGACAACCTGGGCCGCAGCACCACCGGCACGGTGACCGTCAGCATCAACAGGTGAACCGGGCCCGATAGGGCGGGCCCTCAGGCCCCGCCCCACC
Source organism: Roseateles depolymerans (assembly GCA_003241055.1). Lineage (GTDB taxonomy): Bacteria > Pseudomonadota > Gammaproteobacteria > Burkholderiales > Burkholderiaceae_C > Pelomonas > Pelomonas depolymerans_A. The sequence continues at coordinate 132,341 of QFOD01000012.1, read as the reverse complement.
CTCGATCCGCCGCTGAACGCCTCCGCGACTCGCCTGTCGCGGAGGCGTTTTGCCATCTGGGCCCGCCCCATGCACGGCGCGCCGGCCGCCGGCTGCGGCCCAGCCCCCGAGGCACGAGCGCCGCACGCCGTTCGACTTTGCATATCCGCTTTTCGCAGAAGACGCCAGCAGCGGAATCCCGGGTCGCGCAATGGTTCGCTATTGGTACGCTCCAATTGCGATCCAAACAAAGCTTTGCCTTCGCCACATGACGCCGCCATGAAAACCCTGACCGACGACGAACTGATTGCCGCGCTGAGCCGGGAGCTGAGCGCCGACGCGGCCAATGCCGGCCCGCTGTACTTCCGGCTGTCGGCCCGGCTGCGCGAGCTGATCCAGCAGGGCCTGCTCGGCACCGGCCGGCCGCTGCCGCCCGAGCGCGAGCTGGCGCAACGCCTGGCGGTGTCGCGCCAGACCATACGTCGCGTCGTCGAGGAGCTGGCCAGCGAGGGTGCACTGACGGTGCGCCAGGGCAGCGGCACCTTCGTCAGCGGCCGCCTGGTGGAGCCGCTGACCGAGCTGGCCAGCTTCTCCGACGACATGCGGCGCCGCGGTCTGGTGCCGGGCTCGCTGTGGCTGGAGCGCGAGCTCGCCGCACCGACGCCTCAGGAAGCCTTCACGCTGGGCCTGTCGCTGGGCGACCGCGTGGTGCGCGCGCTGCGGGTGCGGACCGCCGACAAGGAGCGCATCGCCGTGGAACTGGCCGTGGTCAGCGCCGAGCTGGTCGGCGGCAAGGCGGACTTCGGCACCTCGCTGTACGACGCCATCCGCCGCCACGGCCGCGCGCCCGAGCGCGCGCTGCAGCGCGTGCGCGCCGCGATCGCCGACCAGCGCATCGCCGAGCTGCTGCACATCGAGGTGGGCGCGCCGGTGCTGGAGACCGAACGCCATTCCTACAGCGCCGACGGCCGTCCGGTGGAGTGGACCCGCTCCACCTACCGCGGCGACCTCTACGACTACGTGGTCGAGATGCGCATCGGCGCATCCGGCACCTGACCCTGCGGCACCCGCCGATCAACCCGAGGAGATCCTGTGATGAGAGCCCCTTCCCTGCACGCGATTGCCGCTGCCGTCAGCCTGCTGGGCCTGAACGCCGCGGCCACGGCCCAGCAGCAAGCCCCCGCCACCGAGAGCAACAAGCAGCAGCTCGAGTCCGTCGTGGTGACCGGCATCCGCGCATCGCTCGAGAAGTCGATGACGGCCAAACGCAATGCCAACACCAACGTCGAGGTGATCTCGGCCGAGGACGTGGGCAAGATGCCGGACAAGAACATCGCCGACGCGATCTCGCGCGTGCCCGGCGTGAACGTGCAGTACGGCGGCGCCAATGCGATGGACGAGGCCGAGCGCGTCGCGATCCGCGGCACCGCGCCCAGCCTGAACCTGGTCACCATCAACGGCCATGCGGTGTCGGCCGGTGACTGGCACGTCGGCGACCAGTCCGCCGGCAATGCGGTGTCCAGCCGCAGCGTGGGCTTCGGCCTGCTGCCGTCGGAGCTGATCGGCCAGACCATCGTCTACAAGAACCAGCGCGCCGACCTCACCGAGGGCGGCCTGGCCGGCAGCGTGGACGTGCTGCTGCGCAAGCCGCTGGACATGAAGGTGGGCCTGAGCGGCGAGGCGGCGCTGGGCGCGGTCTACTCCGACCTGCCCGGCAAGACCGATCCGCAGGCCAGCGGCCTGCTGGCCTGGAAGTCCGACGACAAGAAGTTCGGCGTCATCGTGCAGGCCTTCAAGGAAGACCGCTCGCTGCGCCGCGACGGCCAGGAGACCTTCAGCTACACCGCGCTGACCCAGGCCCAGGCACTGTCGCTGGCCGGCGGCGATGCCGCGGCCGCCGCCAAGCTGGTGGGCAAGCGCCTGCCCAACCAGTTCAACTCGACGATGTTCGAGGGCGACCGCAAGCGCACCGGCGGCTTCCTTTCGATGCAATGGCGCCCCAACGAGCAGCTGGACATGTCGCTGAGCGGCTTCAGCTCCGAGCTCAAGGCCGTCAACTACAACAGCTCCGGCTTCCTGACGCTGAACAACCTGATGGCCGGCGGCTGGCAGCTGTCCAACGCGGTCATCGACGGCGACGTGATCACCGGCGGCAAGCTGACCCGCCCGACCGGCTCCACCACCAACGCGCTCGGCCTGGAGTACGACCACTTCCTGCGCGACGGCGCGCGCTCCACGTCCAAGTTCTACGACTTCGACCTGAAGTACAAGCCGACTCAAAACCTGACCCTGAGCGGCCGCGTCGGCACCACCGAAGGCGCGGGCTACACGACCCGCCAGCCCAACATCGTGCTGGCCGTCGTGAACCCCAACGTCGCCTGGCAGATGAACACCACGCGCCCGACCGACTGGAGCATCACCGATGCCAGCGGCAAGGCCATCGACCTCTCCAACATCAGCAACTACCAGCTGATGAGTGCCAACCTCCCGGCCATCACCTCGATGGACCGCGAGAACTACGTGCACGCGGACGGCGAGCTCAAGCTCGGTGACGGCCTGTTCAGCAGCCTGAAGTTCGGCGGCCGCAGCGCCACGCACAAGCGCAACGTTGACGTGATCACCAGCCGCTGGACCCTGCAGGACGCAGCCGGCGCCACCGCCCCCTTCACCACCTCCATCACCGGCGCCGCGCTCATCAACCAGGGCGCCTACCCGATGCCGCTGCCCAACCCGGCCACCACCTATCCGTCGGACTACGCGAGCGGCCTGGACGCCAGCTTCCCCCGCAACCTGCTGCGCTTCGACCAGAGCCAGCTGGCCGCGTTCGCCGACAAGTACCAGTACTGGGACCCCGTCGGCGGCAAGCAGTGGAACAGCGGCTACGGCCTGAAGGAAACCAGCAACGCGCTGTACGCGATGGGCGAGTTCGACGCCGACGCGATCTCCGGCAACGTCGGCCTGCGTGCGGTACAGACCAAGGTGGACACCACCTCCTACACCCAGCTGCCGTCCAACATCTGCGCCCCGCTGGCGCCCTGCAGCGTGAACGGCGCCATCGTCGGCTCGCGCTTCGGCACCTTCGTGCCGGCCGTCACCAGCACCAAGCACACGGCCTGGCTGCCCAGCCTGAACCTGCGCTGGGACGTGGACAGCAAACTGGTGGCACGCGCCTCGCTGAGCCGCTCGCTGGGCCGCCCCAACTACAACGAGCTGGCCGGCGCGCTGACCATCAACAGCAACACGCTGATCGCCAGCATGGGCAACCCGCTGCTCAAGCCCATCACGGCCAACAACGCGGACGTGTCGCTGGCCTGGTACTTCGCGCCGCGCGCCTCGCTGAGCGGCAGCCTGTTCACGCAGCGCCTGAGCAACTACGTGAAGCCGGTGACCGAGGTGGCGACGCTGGAAGACCCGTCCGCCCCGGGCGTGATGCGCCAGTACACGCTGACCAAGCGCATCGGCCTGGACGCACGCCTGAACGGTGCCGAGGTCGCTCTGGAAATGCCCATCGCCAACGGCTTCGGCTTCCAGGCCAACACCACCTACGTGAGCTCGCGTGACGCCGACGGCCAGCCCATGCTGGGCAGCTCCAAGTGGACCTACAACCTGGTGGGCTACTACGAAAACGACAGGTTCAACGCCCGCCTGGCCTGGAACTGGCGTGACGACTATGCCTACACCGTCATCGGCGACGGCTCCGGCGTCACCAAGCAGGACTTGAAAGGCAACTACCTGATCAACGGCCTGCACTACTTCAAGGGCTATGGCTCGCTGGCACTGTCGCTGGGCTACAAGGTCACCGAGCAGGTCAGCGTCACCTTCGACGCCAACAACCTGAACAATCCGGTGCGCCACACCTACATGCTGACGGAGAACGCCCCGTCCAACTGGTACGAAAGCGGCCGCCAGTACTACGTGAACGTCCGCATGAAGTTCTGAGAACCGCACACCCCATGCTGAACACCGAAGTCATCTCCGCGGCGCACGCCGACCTGGACACGCTGAGTCCGCAAGACCTGGCGCGTCGATTCATCTCGGACCAGCAGGGGGCCGTGCAGGCGGCGCTTGCCGCCAGCGACCAGATCGGCGCCGCCTCGGCGGCCGCCGCCCCGCGCCTGCGCGCGGGCGGCCGGCTGCTGTACTTCGGCGCCGGCACCTCGGGCCGGCTCGCACTGCTGGATGCGGTCGAGCTGGGCCCGACATTTTCATGGCCGGCGGCCCGTGCCGTCGCATCCCTGGCCGGCGGCCTGGGCGCGGTGCGCCTGGCGGTCGAGGGCGCCGAGGACGACGGCCCTCAGGCCGAGCGCGATCTGCTCGCGCTGCGCCCGACGCCGCAGGACGTGGTCATCAGCGTCGCCGCCTCGGGCCGCACGCCCTACGCGATGGCGGTGCTGCGCGCCGCCCGCGCGCTGGGCGCGCTGACCATCGCCATCGTCAACAACCCGCAGGCCCCGATGATCGAGCTGGCCGAGTGCCCCATCGTGCTGGACACCGGCCCCGAGGTCATCGCCGGCAGCACCCGGCTCAAGGCCGGCACTGCGCAGAAGATCGCGCTGAACGCACTGTCCAGCAGCCTGATGGTGCAGCTGGAGAAGGTCTACGGCAACCTGATGGTGGACCTGCGCGCCACCAACGCCAAGCTGGTCACCCGCGCCACCGGCCTGGTGGCCCGCATCACCGGCGCCGACGAGGCCGCCGCCGCGCAGATGCTGCAGGCCAGCGGCCTGGAGGTGAAGACCGCCGTGGTCGCGCTGCAGCTGGGCCTCACGCCCGCCGCGGCCCGTGATCGCCTGGCCACGCTGGGCGGCAGCCTGCGCCGCGCGCTGCAGGAGGCGTCTTGAGCCTGCCGCTGTCCGACCTGCCCGCGGCGGGCGCCGCCGCCCTGCCCACCGCCAACGCGCTGTCCGCCCCGCTGCTGCTGGGCATCGTCGTGGCCTATTTCGCGCTGCTGCTGGGCGTGGCCTGGTGGACCGGCCGCAGCTCCGACAACGCCAGCTTCTTCGTCGGCAACAAGAGCAGCCACTGGCTGCTGGTGGCCTTCGGCATGATTGGCACCTCGCTGTCGGGCGTGACCTTCATCAGCGTGCCCGGCATGGTGGGCACGGGTCAGTTCGCCTACCTGCAGATCATCGCGGGCCAGCTGATCGGCTATGCGCTGGTGGCCTTCGTGCTGCTGCCGCTGTACTACCGCTTCAACGTCAGCTCCATCTACACGCTGCTGGCGCTGCGCCTGGGCGCCTCGGCCCACCGCACCGGCGCCAGCTTCTTCATCCTGTCGCGCACGCTGGGCGCGACCGCGCGGCTCTACCTCGTGGTGCGCGTGCTGCAGGACATGGTGCTTGAGCGCATGGGCCTGCCCTTCTGGCTCAGCGCCGCCATCGTGCTGCTGATGATCCTGCTCTACACGATGGAGGGCGGCGTCAAGACCATCGTCTGGACCGACACGCTGCAGACCGCCGGCATGCTGGGCGGCCTCGTCATCTGCGTGGGCCTGCTGCTGCATGCGCTGGGCTTCAATCTCTGGCAGGGCTGGCAGGCGCTCAGCGACGCCGGCATGACCCGGGTGCTCGTGCACGACCCCGCCAGCGCCAGCTACTGGGCCAAGCAGTTGCTGGCCGGCGCGGCCATCGCGATCGCGATGACCGGGCTGGACCAGGAGATGATGCAGAAGAACATCTCGGTACGCCGCCTGGCCGACGCGCAGAAAAACATGATGCTGATGGCGGTGATCACCGCCATCGTCGTCGCGCTGTTCCTGTTCCTGGGCGGGCTGCTGAGCCTCTTTGCGCAGCAGCACGGCGTGGTCGCACCGGGCGACCGGCTCTTCCCCACCGTGGTGCTGCAGTACCTGCCGGCCTGGGTGCAGCTGATCTTCCTGCTGGCGCTGATCTCGGCGCTGTTCCCCAGCGCCGACGGCGCCATCACCGCGCTGACCTCGTCCACCTGCCTGGACCTGCTGGGCCTGATGAAGCGCGACGACCTGGACGAGGCCGCCAAGGCGCGCATCCGCCGCCGCGTGCACCTGGGCTATGCAGCCGTGTTCCTGGTGCTGACGCTGGGCTTCCGCTGGCTGGACGACCCCAGCATGGTCAACCTCATCCTCAAGCTGGCCGGCTACACCTACGGGCCGCTGCTGGGCCTGTTCGCGTTCGCCATCCTGGCGCGGCGTGAGCTGCGCTCAGGCGCCCTGCCCTGGGTGGCGCTGGCGGCACCGGCGCTGTGCTGGGTGGTGGAGTTGTCGCAGGCCCATCTGTTCGGCAGCTACCGCTTCGGGCTGGAGCTGCTGCTGCTGAACGCGGCCTTCACCTACGCCGGCCTGTGGGCCGCGTCGCGCCCCCGCAGGACGCCTTGAGCAAGGCTTGACCCTGACGTGACGTCAGGGTTCATGATCCGGCCCGTCGTCATCACGGGCTGGACATGGACCAGGGCCTGTTCACCCGACGGCAGTAGGCCGCGAAGGCCGGCCGCCAGCGGCCAATCAAGGCGCAGCGCGCCGCCTGCATTGATATGCAGGCAAGCGGTGCAACGCCGAGTGGCCGCTGGCGACCGGCCTTCCCTTCGGGTTGTGGCCAGAATGCCCGCGCGCAGCGTTGCGAAGCCTCGCTTGGGGCCTACCCAAGCTTCGTTTCGCGCCTTGCGCGCGGGCATTCTGGTCACAACGCGACCTGCTGCCGTCGGGTGAACGGGCCCTACACCGTCGGAGAGCTGGCAAAGCGCGCAGGCCTGACCGTGCGCACGCTGCACCACTACGAGCAGCTGGGCCTGCTGCGCCCCTCGGGCCGCAGCGAGGCCGGCTACCGCCGCTACGGCGAGGCCGACGTGCTGCGGCTGCACCGCGTGCTGGCGCTGCGCGACGCCGGGCTGGCGCTGAAAGACATCGTGCCGCTGCTGGACAGCCAGGCCCCGCCGCCGCTGGCCGAGCTGCTGGCCACGCAGATCACCCAGCTCGAGGCCGAGCTGCTGACCCGCGAACACCTGCTGCAGACGCTGCGCAATGCCGCCAGGCGCCTGCAGTTCCAGGGCGACGGCGGCGACGCGGTGCAGGTGCTGCTGGACGTGATGGCGCTGCGCCGCGTGCAGGAGCGCCACTTCAGCCCCGAACAACTGCGCGCGATGCGGCGCCGCTGGGAGGCCCTGCCCGAGGCCGAGCGCGACGCGGTGGAAGCCGAATGGCCGCAGCTGATCCGCCAGGCCCAGGCCGCGCTGGACGCCGGCACCGACCCGGCCGCCCCCGCGGTGCAGCAGATCGTGCGGCGCTGGCGCGCACTGCAGCAGCGCTTCATGGAGCTGGTGCCCGAGGGCATGAGCGCCCATGTGCAGCGCATGTACGAGCAGGAACCCGAGATCGCGCGCCAGTCCGGCATCTCGCCCGAGCTGATGGCCTATCTGCGCCGCTCGCGCGACACGCTGCCCGAGCTGAACACGCCAGGAGCCCCCGATGAACAGCCCTGACACCCGCCGCGAACTGTTCCGCAACCGCAACTTCCGCTGGCTGATCGGCGGAGGCCTGCTGAGCGCGCTGGGCGACCAGTTCACACTGCTGGCCCTGCCCTGGCTGGTGCTGTCGCTGAGCCACGACCCGCTGGTGCTGGGCACGGTGCTGGCGCTGGGCAGCCTGCCGCGCGCGGTCTTCATCCTGGTGGGCGGCGCACTGGCGGACCGGCACTCGCCCAAACAGGTGCTGTGGCTGACCAAGTGGCTGAACTTCGCGCTGCTGGGTGTTCTGGCCGCGCTGGTGGCGAGCGGCCGCATCACGCTGCCCGGGGTCTATGTGCTGACGCTGCTCATTGGCCTGGCCACCGCCTTCAGCTACCCCGCCGCCAGCGCCATCCTGCCGCAGGCGGTGCCGCCCGCGCTGCTGCAACCGGCCAACGGCGCGCTGATGGGCGTGCGCCAGATCGTGCTGCTGCTGGGGCCGGTGCTGGCCGGCCTGCTGGTCAGCGCGGGCGGCGCGCCGGACCTGGGCCGCCCCGGCCTGGCACTGGCCTTCGGCTTCGATGCGCTGAGCTTTGCCATCTCGGCCTGGACCCTGTCCCGCGTGCAGACCACCACACCCGCCGCCCGCACGGCGCAGCCCGTGGGCGCGGCCATCCTGGAGTCGCTGCGCGCCTGCTGGCAGGACCGCGAGCTGCGCGCGCTGTTCGGCTATTTCGCCGCGATCGCCTTCTTCGTCGGCGGCCCCATCCAGGTGGCGCTGCCGGTGCTGGCGGCCGAACGCCTGCCGGGCGGGGCCAGCGCGCTGGGCGCGATGCTGGCCGCCCACGGCCTGGGCTCGCTGGCCGGCATGGCGGTGTCGGGTCTGAAGCCGCGCTGGCGCCTGGCCACGCTGGGCGGCACCGTACTGCTGATCGACGCCTGCGCCGGTGGCGTGTTCCTGCTGTTCGGCCATGTGCACTCGGCCTGGCAGGGCGCGGCACTGCTGCTGCCGCTGGGGGCCATGGGCGGCTTCGTGATGGTGGCGGTCTACAGCTGGCTGCAGCGTCGCATCGCCCCCGAGATGCTCGGCCGCAGCATGGCGCTGTTCATGTTCATCGTGATGGGTCTGGCCCCGCTGGCCTCGGCCGCCGCCGGCGCGGCGCTGCGCGTGCTGGACGTGGGCCAGCTCTTCACCGCCGCCGCGCTGTGCCTGCTGGCCGTGGTGGCGCTGGGGGCACTGTTCACGCCGATACGGCGCATCCGCTACGTCGGCGAGACAGCCGCCTGACGCCCCCGGCAGCGCCTGCCCCCGTGAACGCGGGGGCAGGCGCGCGCCGACACGTGGTGGTCATCCGGAGCGCTTGCAATCGCGCCACCTCAGCCGACCGAGCGCCCCATGAAGCACCTTCTCGCCGCCCCCGCCCTGTTCAGCCTGCTGGCCCTGGCCAGCGCCTCCGCCCTGGCTGCCGACCTGGGCAGCACCGGCTATCAGCAGGACTTCGATGCCATGGGCACCAGCGGCAGCGCACCGCCGACCGGCTGGACCGTGCTGACCGGCAACAGCGGCACCAGCAACTCGAGCTGGACCACCAGCATCCCGGCGATGGGCGCCAACAGCGTCGCCACCCTGGTGGCCACCAGTGGCACTCTGAGCGCCGTGACCCTGCCCAGCGGCACCAACAACAACGGGTTCAACGCCGCCCTCAGCGCCGACGCGACCGGCGACCGCGTACTCGCCACCTCGCCCACCACGGTCAGCGGCGCCGCACTGCAGCTGGCGCTGACCAACACCACCGGGCAGAGCATCGACCAGCTGCTGATCGGCTACGACACGGTGCGCTACACCAGCACCGCCACCGCCAACGAACTGCCGGGCTACTGGCTGTTCTACAGCCTGGACGGCGCCAGCTGGAGCAATGTCGAGGCCCTGAACCCGACGGCCGACAACCTGCCCAACACGGTCGGCGTCAGCAGCTTCGCCCCCACGCTGGTGAGCCTGTCGGCACCGCTGGCGGCCGGCCAGACCTTCTGGCTGCGCTGGGTGGACGACAACGCCCGCCAGACCTCGCCCGACCAGATCATCGGCCTCAACAACCTCAGCATCAGCGCCGTACCCGAACCCGGCAGCGCGTTGCTGCTGGGCGCCGGTCTGGTGCTGGGCGCGCTGCGCCGCCGGCGCGGCTGACACCGGCCCGGTCGGCCCGGCTCAGGCCGCCAGCAGCGGCGCCGGCCGGCCGAAGTAGTAGCCCTGGAAGCCGCGGCAACCCTCGGCCATCAGGAACTCGTACTGCTCGGGCGTCTCCACGCCTTCGGCGACGACGCCCAGCCCCATCGACGACGCCAGGGCCAGGATGGTGCGGGCGATGGCCGCGTCGTTGGCGTCGTCGGGCAGGTCCTGCACGAAGCTGCGGTCGATCTTGAGCTGGTCCAGCGGCAGGCGCTTCAGATAGCTCAGCGACGAGTAGCCCGTGCCGAAGTCGTCCAGCGAGAAGCGCACGCCCAACTGCTGCAGAGCCTCCATGCGCGCGATGGTCTCGTCCAGGTCGCTGTGCAGCATGCTCTCGGTCAGCTCCAGGCGCAGGCAGCGTGGGTCCGCCCCGCTGGTCTGCAGTGCGTCGGCGACGGTGGCCACGAAGGCCGGGTCCTTGAACTGACGCGCGCTGACGTTGACGGCCAGCGTCAGCCCCGCGCGCTCGGGGTCGTCGCGCCAGGCATGGAGCTGCTCGCAGGCCCGCTGCAGCACCCATTGGCCGATGGGGAAGATCAGCCCCGACTGCTCCGCCAGCGGAATGAACTCCAGCGGCGACACCAGGCCGCGCTCCGGGTGCTGCCAGCGCAGCAGCACCTCGTAGCCCAGCAGGCCGCCGCCGGCGCCGACCACCGGCTGGTAGTACAGCCGCAGTTCATCACGGGCCACCGCGCGCTTGAGATCGTTCAGCAGCTGGGCGCGCTCCAGCGTCTGGGTCTGCAGCGTCGGGTCGAAGTGGTGCACGCGGTTGCGGCCCAGCTCCTTGGCGCGGTAGAGCGCCATGTCGGCCCGCTTCAGCAGCTCCTCCTCGCTGACCTGCTCGCCATGGAAGGTCACGAGCCCGAGGCTGGCCGAGATGTCGACCTGCAGCCCGTCGAACGGGAAGGGCTCGGCCAGTGCGAGGCGGATCTTCTCGGCCACCGAGGCCGCCACCGCCAGCGCGGCGTCGGCATCCTGCCCCAGCTCGGCCAGCACGACGACGAATTCGTCGCCGCCCATGCGGGCCACCGTGTCGCTGTGGCGGATGCAGCCGCGCAGGCGCTCGCCGGCCTGGTGCAGCAGCGCGTCGCCCAGCTCATGGCCCAGCGTGTCGTTGATCTGCTGGAAGTGGTCCAGGTCGAGCAGCATCAGTGCGCCGTGCGCCCGGCTGCGGGCCGCCTGCGCAAGCACCTGGTGCAGGCGGTCCTGCATCAGGCGGCGGTTGGGCAGGCCGGTCAGCGCATCGAACAGCGCCGCCTGCTGCGCGGCCTGCTCGGCACGGCGGCGCTCGGTCGCATCCGTGAAGATCGCCAGCACGCCGACGATGCGCCCGGCTTCGTCACGCTCGGGCGCGATGCCGGCGATGGTGTACTCGGTCTCGCCATCCGAGCGCCGCGCCTCGAACTCAAAATCCACGCGCTGGCCCTCCAGCGCCTGGCGCGCGCCGCGGCCCAGGTGCAGCCGCCAGTCTTCGTGGAACAGCCCGTCCAGCTCGGTGCCGGCGAACAGCGCCGCGGGCAGGCCCATGCGACGCTCGAACGCCGGGTTCACGTACAGGAAGCGCAGCTGCGCATCCAGCCGCACGATGGCCGCAGGCACGTTGCGCAGGATGTCGTTGAGCTCGCCCTTTTGCTGGCGCAGCTGGCGCTCGGCGCGCAGCAGCAGCAGATAGGGCTCGCCCACGCTGGCGGCAAAGGTCGCGTGGTAGATGTAGACGAAGGCGACGACCTTGTAGACATGCCCGAACATGTTCAGGAAGTCGCTGGGGGCGAAATAGGTGGTGTAGGCCAGCTCGCCCACGCCCATCACGAAGCTGGCCGTCGCCATCCACAGCAGCCGCACCTGGCGCTCCCGGCGCGCACGCCGGAACAACCAGGCCGAGGCCAGCAGATTGGCCGCGACGATGGCGTATTCGATGCGGATCTTCAGCGGCGTCAGCCCGATGCCCGGCACATAGGTGGCCGGCAGTTCGTCGAGCCGGAAGCTGCCCACGTAGAAGCACAACGCCACCAGCACGCCGCTGCCGGCCAGCCAGGCCAGCCGCGGGCCCGGCGCGCGCACGCGGGCGGCCACCAGCAACACCGTCACCACCTCAATGACACGCGCGCACAGCCAGAAGAACACGGCCTTGGAGGTGCTGCTGGGCGTGAAGAAGGCGGGCATGCCGGCGTAGCTGATGGCATGCAGCATGTCCAGCAGCGCCACGGCGGCAAAGCCCGTCATCAGCAGCTTGGCCATGCTCTCGCCACGGCGGCTCAGCGTGTGCCAGGCCATGGCCACCACCAGGGCCGACACCACCACGGAGAACATCTCCAGCAGCAGGTGGACGGTGGCATGGTCGACGAGGCCGTCGGCAAACAAGGGCAGGCGCGGCAACGTGAGCCCCGCCAGCATCCCCAGCGCGGCGAGCACGCACACGCCCACGGCCAGCGCCCACGCGCGGGGCGCGGGCGTAGGCTCGGCGGCGTCGGCTCGACCGGTCATGGATGGGGCTCCCTGGGATTCGACGGCCGGCCTCTTGGGGCCGGAACCGGGTCCGCCGCGTGGCGCAGCCGGACAATGGACACCCGACATTATTCGCCTCAGGCCCGGCGCCAAGCCGGGCGGATGTCACACAAGCGCCGCCTCAGGACTGGGCCAGCAGCGTCGCCAGCTCGGCCGCACTGCCCACACCCAGCTTGGCGAACACCCGGGCGCGGTGCACCTCCACGGTCCGCACCGACACGTGCAGCTCGTCGGCGATGACCTTGTTGAGCTTGCCCGCCGCCACGCGACCCATCACCTCGCGCTCGCGTTCGGTGAGGCTGGCCAGGCGCGCATCGCGTTCGGCCGCCTGCGCGCCCTCGGCCTGCATGGCGGCGTCCACCGCCAGCGCCTGTTCGATGCGATCAGCCAGCGCGTTATCGCTGTACGGCTTCTCGAGAAAGTCGAAGGCGCCCTTCTTGAGCGCGTCCACCACCATCGGGATGTCGCCATGGCCGGTCAGGAACAGCACCGGGTTGCGCAGCCGGCGGGCCAGCAGCTCGTCGTGCAGCCGCGTGCCTATCATGGGCTCCATGCGCACGTCGAGCAGGAAGATGCCCTTGGGCGGACCGCTCGCGGGCATCTCGGCGTCCAGCGTCGCCAGCAGCGCCGGCCCGCTGTCGAAGGCACGCACCGGCAGGCCCCGTGAGCGCATCAGGAAGGCCAGCGCGTCGCGCACGCCGGGGTCGTCATCGACCAGATAAATGCTGCTGTCAGCCATCATGTGTCGGCGCTGATTGATGATCCGGCAGCCCCGCCGGTCAGGTCGTGAACCTCGGACTCGCCGCTGTCGAACGGCTCCAGAGGCAGGCTGAACGAGAAGATCGCACCACCGCCGGCGGCCTCGTCGGCGTCCAGCACGCCCTGGTGGGCCTCGATGATGGAGCGGCAGATCGCCAGCCCCATGCCCATACCGTCGGGCTTGGTGGAATAGAAGGGCGCGCAGAGCTGCTCCACACGCAGGCCGGCAAGACCCGGCCCGTTGTCCTGCACCGCCACCCGCACGAAGCCGCCGACCACCCGGCTGCTGACCGTGATGCGCCGGCCGCTGGCGCGGCCCTGCAAGGCGTCGGTGGCATTGCGCACCAGGTTGATGACGACCTGCTCGATCAGCACCGCGTCGGCCCACACCGGCGGCACGGACGGGGCCAGCGCCAGCTCCAGCTGCACGCCGCGGCGCTGGCAGTCGCGTCGCACCAGGTCGAGCGCGGCGCGCACCACCTCGTGCAGGTCGCAGCGCTCGTGGCGCGGCTCGCGGCGGGTCAGGAACTCGCGGATACGCGCGACGATGCGGCCCGCGTGCGCGGCCTGCTGGCCCAGGCGCTGCAATGCGCCGCAGACCAGTTCATCCTGCACCCCCAGCTTGGCCAGCGAGTTGGAGACGCCCGCCGTGTAGCTGGCGATCGCGGTGAGCGGCTGGTTGAGCTCGTGGGCCAGCGTGGAGGCCACCTCGCCCAGCATGGTCAGGCGCGCGTTGTGGGCCAGGGTCTCGACCTCGCGGCGCTCACGCTCCTCCAGCCGCTTGCGCTCGGTCACGTCGATGATGGAGCCCATCCAGCCGATCTGGCGGCCACTGGCATCCACCAGCGGCGACTCGAACACCATCACATCCACCTGGCGGCCCGACGAGTGGCGCCAGCGCGCCTCGAATCCCTCGCGCGGCGCCTGGCCGGCGAGGTTGCGACGGTTGCGCTCGGTCAGTTCCTCCAGCGCGTCGGGCGGCCAGTAGGGCATGGGCGGCAGCAGGCCCATCAGCTCCTCGGCGGACAACCCCACCATGTCGCAGAAGGTGCGGTTCACATAGAGCAGGCGGCCGTCGAAGTCGCGCGCGCGCAGCGCCACAAGGGCCGAGTCCTCCATCGCCCGCCGCCAGGCGGCCTCGGTGCGGCCCGCCACCTCGGCGCGCTGCACCTGGCGCATCTGCCTGCGGATCAGCCAGCTGGCCACCGCGATCAGGGGCAGGAAGCCCGCCACCAGCACCCAGGCCAGCGGCTTCACGCCGTTGGTGGGCGGATCGCGCAGCGTCAGCTCCACCGCGGCATCGGTCAGCGCAGTCTCGGCCAGCGGGCTCGCGCGCAGCGGGCCGGGCAGCGCGACGCGGTAGCTCAGGCGCTCGCCCAGCGCGGCACGCAGCGGCGAATCGGTGGTGGAGGCGATCACCTGGTCGGCGCTGTCCACCAGCTGCACGTCGTACTTGCGCGCCAGCCACCAGGGCACGCCGCGTTTGAGCAGCAGCGCCGGCGCATAGCGCACGACCAGCGTGCCCTCACCCTCGGTGGGCGCGGTGAGGTGCAACGACAGCCCGTCCTCGTAGCGGCCGGCCTCGGACACCGGCGGCACCTCGGCCAGCACGCGGTTGCGCGCATCCAGCCAGGTGACCGACTGCCAGAGGCGCCGCAGCCCGGCGTTCACCTCGGGCCGCGACTCCAGGCTGTCCTGCTCCATCGGCTGGCCCTTGAGCGCAAAGGCCAGCTGGCGCAGCTGGCCGCGCTCATCCTCGATGCGAGCGCGCAGCTGCGCCTCGGCACTGAGCGCGTCGGAAATCAGCGTCTGGCGCAGCTGGTCACGCTCGTCGGCCTCGTTGGCCCAGACCCAGGCCAGCACGCCCAGCACAAAAACAAGGGATAACCCGAGGGGCGCCAGCCACAGGCTTCGTGGGAGCAGCTCGCGGGGTGTCATGCCGGGAAGTCTAAGTAGGCCGGCGGCCCTGAAGAAATGTGGAACTCCACAACTTCCGCCGTGGCGGCCGGGCCGGAAGAATCGCGCCACTCAAACGATAGGAGACAGCCGCGTCCGCGCGGCAGGCGCCCAGACCCAGCAGCGCGACAGCTGCACGGGCGCCACGGTCTCCTGGCGTCCGTCTTGCCCCTTCCAGGAGACACCATGAAGCCCATCACCCGCCGCCTCTCGCTCGCTCTGGCTGCCGCCGCCGCGCTGACCCTGCCCGTGAGCGCCGCGCTCGCGCAGGCGCCCATCGTCATCAAGTTCAGCCACGTCGTGGCGCCCGACACGCCCAAGGGCAAGGGCGCACAGCGCTTCAAGGAGCTGGCCGAGCAACGCACCGGCGGCCGCGTGAAGGTCGAGGTCTACCCCAACAGCCAGCTCTACAAGGACAAGGAAGAGCTGGAAGCGCTGCAGCTGGGCTCGGTGCAGATGCTGGCCCCGTCGCTGGCCAAGTTCGGCCCGCTGGGCGTGAAGGAATTCGAGGTCTTCGACCTGCCCTTCATCTTCAAGGACACCGACGCCTTCCGCGCCGTGACCGACGGCGCCGTCGGTGCCGACCTGTTCAAGAAGCTGGAGCCCAAGGGCATCAAGGGCCTGGCCTACTGGGACAACGGCTTCCACATCATGAGCGCGAACAAGCCGCTGCATAAGGTCGCCGACTTCAAGGGTCAGAAGATGCGCATCCAGTCCAGCAAGGTGCTGGACGCGCAGATGCGCGCACTGGGCGCCATCCCGCAGGTGATGGCCTTCTCCGAGCTCTACCAGGCGCTGCAGAGCGGCGTGGTGGACGGCACCGAAGGCGTGCCGAGCAACTTCTACACGCAGAAGATCTTCGAAGTGCAGAAGCACATGACGCTGTCCAACCACGGCCACCTGGCCTATGCGGTCATCGTCAACAAGAAGTTCTGGGACGGCCTGCCGGCCGACATCCGCACGCAGCTGGAAGGCGCCATCAAGGACGCCACCACCTACGCCAACGCGATCGCTGCCACCGAGAACGCCACCGCGCTCGACAAGATCAAGGCCTCGGGCAAGACCACGGTCTACACGCCCACGCCGGCCGAGACCAACGAGTGGAAGAAGGCCCTGATGCCGGTGCACCAGGAGATGACCTCGCGCGTGGGCAAGGCCACCGTCGAGGCCACCTACAAGGCCGCCGGCTTCGTCGCACCGAAGTAAGACCCCGCGCAGCGGCTGGCCGGCCCCTCTGCGCAAGGGCGGCCAGCCAGCGACTGCTGTGCAAGGAGCGGGGGCGTCGCACGCCCACCCGCTCTGACCGGTTCAACCGGGAGACCCCATGCTCAATCGAATCCTCAATCGTCTCGAGGAGTGGCTGATCGCCACCCTCATCGCCGGCGCCACGCTGGTGATCTTCGTCGCCGTCGTGCATCGCTTCCTGTCCGGCGTGCCCTACATCCAGGACTACACGGTGCAGCTCAACCTGTCCTGGGCGCAGGAGCTGTGCATCTTCATGTTCGTGTGGATGGCCAAGTTCGGCGCAGCCTACGGCGTGCGCACCGGCATCCACGTGGGCGTGGATGTGGTGCTGCGCAAGCTCAAGGGCCCGTCCTACCGCGGCCTGGTGGTGTTCGGCCTGCTGTCCGGCGCGCTCTTCACCGGCACCGTGGCCTACCTGGGCGGCAGCTTCGTGTGGGAGATCTCGCACACCGACCAGACCTCGGCCGACCTCGAGATTCCGATGTGGTGGGTCTACCTGTGCGTGCCGTTGGGCTCCAGCCTGATGTGTTTCCGCTTCCTGCAGGTCGCAGTGAGCTTCCTGAAGACCGGTGAACTGCCGCACCACGACCACAGCCATGTCGAGGGTGTCGAGGAGGTGAAGGCATGAACTCCGCCATCATTTTTGTGCTGCTGATCGTGCTCATGCTCACGGGCATGCCGATCAGCATCTCGCTGGGCCTCACGGTGCTCACCTTCCTGTTCACGATGACACAGGTGCCGGTGGAGTCGGTGGCGCTCAAGCTGTTCACCGGCATCGAGAAGTTCGAGATCATGGCGATCCCGTTCTTCATCCTGGCCGGCAACTTCCTGACCCACGGCGGCGTGGCGCGACGCATGATCCGCTTCGCGTCCAGCATGGTGGGCCACTGGCACGGCGGCCTGGGCCTGGCGGGCGTGATGGCCTGCGCGCTGTTCGCCGCGGTGTCGGGTTCCTCGCCGGCCACCGTGGTGGCCATCGGCTCGGTGATCCTGCCGGCCATGGTGAAGCAGGGTTTCCCGAACAAGTTCGGCGCCGGCATCATCACCACCTCGGGCTCGCTGGGCATCCTGATCCCGCCGTCCATCGCGATGGTGATGTATTCGGTGTCCACCAATGTGTCGGTGGGCTCCATGTTCATCGCCGGCATCGTGCCGGGTCTGGTGCTGGCCTTCCTGCTGGGCTTCACGACCTGGAACATCGCGCGCAAGAACAACTACCCGCGCCTGCCCAAGGCCACCGTCAAGGAGCGCTGGAACGCCTTCCGCGACAGCGTCTGGGGCCTGTTCCTCATCGTGGTGGTGATCGGCGGCATCTACAGCGGCATCTTCACGCCCACCGAGGCGGCGGCGATGTCGGCGGTCTATGCCTTCTTCATCGCGGTGTTCGTCTACAAGGACCTGTCGCTCAAGCAGATCCCCAAGGTGCTGCTGGACTCCGCCAGCATGAGCGCGATGCTGCTCTACATCATCACGAACGCGGTGCTGTTCTCGTTCCTGATGACCAGCGAGAACATCCCGCAGGCCATGGCCGACTGGATGATCGGCCAGGGCTTCGGGCCCATCGCCTTCCTGCTGGTGGTGAACGTGCTGCTGCTGCTGGCCGGCAACGTGATGGAGCCCAGCTCCATCATCCTGATCCTGGCGCCCATCCTGTTCCCGGTGGCCATGAAGCTGGGCATCGATCCGGTGCACTTCGGCATCCTGATCGTCGTGAACATGGAGGTCGGCATGTGCCACCCGCCGGTGGGCCTGAACCTGTATGTGGCGTCGGGCATCACCAAGATGGGCATCAGCGAGCTGACCGTCGCCGTCATGCCCTGGCTGCTGACCATGCTGGGCTTCCTGATGGTCGTCACCTACTGGCCCGCGCTGTCGCTGTGGCTGCCTCATCTGCTGATGAAGTAAGCCGGCTTCGCCAACACCGAGCGCCCGAGGGCGCCGCTCCCGACCCGGGGGCGGCGCCCTTTCTTCATGGCGGCACGCGACTTGCAGACGACGCCAGACATGACCCTCTCTTCTCCCTCCTGGTCGCAACTGGCCGGGCTGCGGGTGCTGCTGCTGGACGACGGCCAGCGCCGCAGCCCGCTGATCCGCATGGAACTGATACGGCTGCGCTGCCAGCTCGTCGAGGTGCTGGACGGCGCCGACGGCCTGGGCGCCGCGCTGACCCGCCAGTCGCCCGAGCTCGTCATCATCGACAGCGCCGCGCCATCCGCCGCGCTGCTGGACGCCATCAGCGCGGCCCAGCAGGCCCAGCGGCGGCCGGTGCTGCTGCTGGCCGAGGATGCCGACGGCGACACCATGCGCGCCGCGCTCAAGGCCGACATCTGCCTGCTGGGCGTGCTGCCGCTGCAGCCGCAGAAGCTGGGCGCGCTGCTGGAGCTGACGCTGATCCGCTTCCAGCACGACCAGAGCCTGCGCGACGAGCTGCAGCGCGCCCGCCACCAGCTCGCCGAGCGCAAGGACGTCGAGCGCGCCAAGGGCATCCTGATGCGCGAGCATGGGTTGGACGAGGACGCCGCCTACCAGCGCCTGCGCCGGCTGGCCATGGATGGCGGCCTGACGCTCGGCGCCATGGCCCAGCGCCTGATCGACGCCCAGGCCCTGCTCAAGCCCTAGCCAGACTCGCCCCCCGGGTGAACACCTCACGCACCACGATGGGGAGGTTCTTGCCTCATCCATGTGCGATTCAGGCCCAAAACCTAGAGAAAACCCTGGCACGGAATCTGCTGATCTGTGCTTGAGGTGCTGCAAAGGCGTAGCCCTCTCGCGTGGCGGCCCACACCGGCGCGCGGCTGGACAAAGGCGTCCGTTCCCCGACCCTGCCCCCGCAGCGGTCGGGGCCGTGGGACCAGCCACCCGCGTCACCGGCATGCTTATTGCGCCGCCTTGCCGGCCATGCCCTCCGCCCTTTCCCAGCTCCGCCAAGGCCACTGGCCCACGCTGCTGGCGGCCTTCGTCTTCTTCGACTGCGGCAGCGCCCTCTGGGTGCTGAACGGCGCGCTGATGCCGGTCATCGCCGACCGCTACGCGCTGGGCCCCGCCGACACCGGGCTGCTGATCTCCCTGCCGCTGCTGTCCGGCGCACTGCTGAGCTTGCCGCTGGGCCTGCTGGCCCAGCGCATAGGCCGCCGCCGCGTTGCGCTGGCCAGCACCGCCCTGCTGATCCTGGCGCTGCTGTGGGCCTGGGCCTGGGCCGACTCCCCTGCACGCCTGCTCGCCCTCGGCCCGCTGCTGGGCCTGGGCGGCGCGGGCTTCGGCGTGGCGCTGAGCCTGGGCGCCGGGAGCTATCCGCCGCGCGCCCAGGGCCTGGCCACCGGCATCGTCGGCTCGGGCTGCCTGGGCGCCGTGCTGGTGGTGCTGCTGGCCCCACCTCTGGCCGAGCGCGCCGGCTGGCAGGCGGTCTACGGTGTCGCCGCCCTGCTATTGCTGCTGCCACTGGGCCTGCTGGCACTCGCCGCGCGCGAGTCCCGCAGCGGGCGGTCGCCCCACACCGCCGCCCACCTGCACTGCCTGCTGGAGCGTGATGCCTGGGCGCTGAGCCTGATCCATGTCGTCACCTTCGGCGGCTTCGTCGGCCTGAGCGTGCTGCTGCCCAGCTACTACCACCAGCAGTTCGGCCTGCCCCCTGTGCAGGCCGGCCAGCTGACCCTGCTGGCCACGCTGCTGGGCGTGGCGCTGCGCGCCGTGGGTGGCGCACTGGCCGACCGCATCGGCGGCGTGCGCCTGCTGACCGGCGTGCTCAGCGTGGTGGCCGCCACCCTGGTGGGCTGCGGCATGGCCGAGCACGCGCTGGTGCCGAGCACGCTGCTGATGCTGCTGTGCTTCGCCGCACTGGGCCTGGGCCATGGGGCGCTGTTCCAGTTGGTGCCGCTGCGCTGGCCGCAGTCCACGGCCATCGCGGCCTCGCTGATCGCCGCCGTCGGCGCGCTGGGCGGCGGCCTGCTGCCCAATGTGATGGCGCTGAGCCTGCAGCGCACCGGCAGCCACCTGGGCGGCTTTCTGGCCTTTGCGGCGTTGAGCATCCTGACGCTGGGGGTGCTGCGCATCGCCCAGATGCGCTGGACCCGCACCTGGGCGGAGCGCGGCGGCCGGGCACGGGCGCCGGCCTGGCAGATGCCATCGGACGAGGACGATCCGGTCAGCGTCGTCTCGCTGCGCTGAGCGCCCGGCTCAGTCGAACACCACCTCGGCCCGCAGGCCGCCTTCCGGGCGATTCGCCAGGCTCAGCCGCGCGCCCTGGCGGCGTGCCAGCTCGCTCGCGATGTACAGGCCCAGCCCGGTGCCGCCGGTGGCGCGGTTGCGCGAGTCCTCCACGCGGCGGAAGGGCTGGCGCACCCGCTCCAGCTCGCTTTCCGGAATGCCCGGTCCGTCATCGTCCACGGTGAGCCGGGTCTGCCCCTGCGCCTGGCTGACGCTGACGCGCGCGCTGCCGGCATAGCGCAGCGCATTGACGATGAGGTTGTCCAGCACCCGGCGCAGGGCCACCGGATCGGCCGTCACGACGGCAGGCTGGCCCTCGAAGCCCAGCGCCGCGCCGGCCTCGGCCTGGTCATCCACCGCAGACTGCGCCAGCGCAGCCAGGTCCACCCGCTGCAGGGCAGCAGCGACGGCCGGGCGGAACACCTCCATCACGCTCTCCACGAGGCGGTTCATCTCGCGGATGTCCTCCACGCAGCGCTCGCGCACACCAGCCTCCACCTCGCCGGTTTCCAGCCGCAGGCGCATGCGGGTCAGCGGCGTACGCAGGTCGTGCGAGATGGCCGCGATCATCAGCCCGCGCTCCTCGAACTGGCCGCTCAGCTCGGTGGCCATGCGGTTGAACACCTCGGCCGCCTCGCGCACCTCGCGAGTGCCACTGTCCTCGGCCAGCTGCGGAGCCGGTCGGCCCTGCGCGAGCGCGGGGGTCAGTTCTCGCGCACTGCGCACCAGCCGGCGCATCGGGCGCGCCAGCCAGCGCGAGCCCCACCAGGCCGCCAGCGCGATCACGAGCAGGCGCGCGCCGTAGTCCACCACGCCGGAGCGCCAGGGCATTGACGGCGGCAGCGACGGAAAGGTCGGCAGCGGCTGCGCGGCGGCTGCGGGTCTGCCGGAGCGCTCGGCCTGCGGCCCGCCTTCCGGCCGGTGCTCGGGCCAGCCGCCGGGCGTATCCGCCAGCTGCGGGCGCGGACCCGGCCCGCCCGGCCGGGGGCCGCCCCATCCACCCGGGTGCGGCGGGCCGGATTCGTCCGCCAGCTCGTCGTCCGGGCCCTGGCCCGGCCCTCGGCGATAGGCCGCCCCGGCAACGCCGAGGTGCTCGGGTGGGCCGGCCTGCACCACCGCACTGGCTGGCCGGCCGGGGAGCTCGGGCGTGGTGGCCTGCGGCGACGGCCGGGGTTGCGGAGCCGGCCTCAGCGTCTGCGACACCAGGCTCCACGCAAAGAAATGGCTGAGGGCCAGCGTCGCCCACATCAGCAGGAACAGGCGCAGGCCCAGGCGGTCCCAGCGCCGCCAGTCCGGCCAGCGCAGCCCACTCGGCTTCAGCATGGGCTGACCTCGGCGTCGAACAGATAGCCCTCGCCGCGCACGGTGCGGATCAGGCTGGGCTCGCGCGCGGTGTCGCCCAGCTTGGCGCGCAGGCGCGACACGGCCAGGTCCACGCTGCGGTCGTTCACCTCCACGCCGGGCGCCCGGGTCAGCTCGATAAGCTGGTCACGGCTAAGCACCCGGCCGGGCCGCAGCACGAAGGCCGCCAGCAACCGGAACTCGGCCGCCGACAGCGCGATGCCCACGTCCTCGGCCGACACCAGCTGGCGGGCCAGCCGGTCGAAGCGCCAGCGGCCGAAGCGCAGCATGCGGGTGTCGTCCACCGCAGCGCCGGCACTCTTGTTCGCGCGCCGCACCAGCGCCTGCAGCCGCGCCACCAGCTCGCGCGGCTCGAAGGGCTTGGGCAGGTAGTCGTCGGCGCCCAGCTCCAGGCCCACGATGCGGCTGGTGGTGTCGCCCCGCGCGGTCAGCATCAGCACCGGCGGTGTGTCGGCCTGGGTCTGCAGCCAGCGCAACAGGCTCAGGCCGTCCTCGCCGGGCAGCATCAGGTCCAGCACGATGGCGTCCGGCCGCGCGGCGGCCAGGTGGCGGCGCATCGCGGGGCCGTCCGCCGCCGCGCTGACCTGCCAGCCAAAGCCCTGCAGGTAGGTCGCCAGGCTGCTACGGATCTCCGCATCGTCGTCCACCACCAGGCAATGCATCAGGCCGGCCTCACACGGAAATGCCGACCTTCAGCCGCGCGACGTAGCCGGCGCTGACCGAGCCGGTCAGCGTGGCCAGCTGGGTGGTGACCCCGTCGCTGAACACGTTGTCGGTGGAGAAGCTGATGGATGCGGCATTGGCGGCGCTGTTGCCGTAGCCGCTGCTGGCATAGACGGCGCTGCTGATGTCGGTCGGGAAGGCCATCTGCGAGGTGCGCAGCTTGTTGCTCCAGCTGGTCGCGGTGTTGCTGCTGCGGTAGACCTCGAAATGGATGTGCGGCATGCGGCCAGCGTAGCAGCCCGGGTAGATGGACGTGAAGCTGACCGTGCCGTCGCTGCCGGTCACCTGCACGCCGCGCAGGTAGTTCTCGGCCGTGACGCCGCTGGAGTACATCGAGTAGCGCCCCTGCGCATCGCAGTGCCACAGGTAGATCGCGTAGCCCTCGAGATCGGCGCAGGAACCGTTGGTGTTGACCAGCTCGATCACCACCTGCAGCGGCACGCCGGTGGCCACGCCGCTGGCACCGGCGATGCTGGCGCGGATGTCGCTGCGCAGGATGCCGCTCAGGGTCAGCGCGTTGGCGATGCCGCCGCTGCCGCCGGTGTTGGAGCCATCGCCCGGATAGGGGCCGGCCGTTTCCTCCGGGATCAGCGAGCAGCTGGACGAGCTGCTGCCGGACGAGCCGCTGGAGCCCGAGGAACCGCTGGAGCCGGACGACCCGGTGGTGCTGGTGCCGGTGCTGTCACCGCCACCGCCGCAGCCCACCAGCGCCAGCGTGCTGCCGCCCAGCAGCGTGCCGGCGCCCAGCAGCAGGCGCAGCGCACCGCGGCGCTCCTGCTGCTGCTGAAGCAGCCGCTGCAGGTCGTGCGTCAGGCCATGGTCGTGGTCGTGCGTGTGAGGAGTCGGCATGCAAGGGCTCCGGTTGGATTGGACAGGCCCTCATTGCAGCGGGCGGATGTATCGCCGGCATCGGCAGATCATGTCCGCCGCGACACATTCGACGCCCGGCTCAGCGCGTCGGCAGCCACAGCAGCCAGGCCAGCAGCAGCAGGTTGACCAGCACCGACACCGCAAGGCCCAGCTGCCACAGCCGCCCGCTGTCGCGCCGCAGCAGCGGCAGCGCCCGCGGTGCGGGCAGGCCGCGCACGGCCCCGCGCTCCAGCGCCAGGCGAAGCTCATCGGCCGACTCGAAACGCTCACGGCGCTCGCGGGTGACCAGCCGATTCACGATCTGCGCCAGCCACATCGGCGTCTGCGGCGCGAAGCGGCCCACCGCCGCCGGCTCGCGCCGGAACGCGGCCCGCTGATAGGGCTGAACCTCGCCATAGGGCAGCCGGCCGGTCAGCGCGCGGTACAGCGTCACGCCCAGCGCGAACAGATCGGAGCCTGCGTCCGGCAGCTGCGCCGGATCGGCCCACTGCTCGGGATTCATGTAGGCCGGCGTGCCGGCCGCCAGCGCCCGCAGCGCGGCCGGCGCCCGCGGCGACAGCGCGACGCCCAGGTCCAGCAGCCGCCAGCAGCCATCCTCCCCGAGATGCAGATTGGCCGGCTTGATGTCGCGGTGCACGCAGCCCGCCGCATGCAGCAGGCTGAGTGCGCCCGCCACCGCGAGTGCCAGCGCCTGCACGAGGTCGGCCGGCTGCGGACCCTCGGCCAGCAGCTGTTCCAGCGTGCGACCGGCGTGCCACTCGAACACGCCATAGAAGGCGCTGGGCTCGCTCGGGCGCCAGACCCGCACCAGCGCCGCGTCGTAGCGGCTGCGCAGCCCGCGCCGGGCCCGCGCCGCCTCGGCCAGACGCTCGCCCAGCCACAGCTCGTGCGCCAGCATGGCGCGTTCGGCCGCATCCTCCTGCCGCGAGGGATGCAGCGCCTTCAGCGCGACGAGCGCGCCCGTGCGCCCGTCGCGGGCCTGCACCAGGCGGCGCACGCCGTTGTCGGCCACCCGCGCGGTGATGGTGTAGCCGTCCAGCACCCGCCCCACGTCGAGCCGCTCCGGCGTGGGCAGCTGCGCGGCCAGCAGCTGCAGGTCATCCAGGCCCGGCGTGGCCAGGCCCTGAACGGCGATGACCAGCGCGGTCGCATCGTCCGCCCCGCCCGCCGCCTGGGCGGCATCCACCAGCGCCTGCGCCGCCGCCTGGGCGCCGGGCGCCTCGGCCAGCAGCCGGGCCAGGTCGCGCGGCCCCAGCGGGCCGTGCACGCCGTCGCTGGTCAGCAGCAGCCGGTCGCCCCGGCGCAACTCGCCCTGGCTGTGATCCAGCCGCAGCTGGTCGTCCAGGCCCAGTGCGCGGGTCAGGCCGGCAAAGTCGGCCCGCGGCAGGCGGTGATCCAGGGTCAGCAGCTGGCAGCTGCCGTCACGCAGCAGCCAGGCACGGCTGTCGCCCACATGGCTGAGCGCATAGCGATTGCCCTGCAGCACCACGGCGGTCAGCGTGGTGAGCCCCTGCTCCGCATCGCCGGCGCGACGGTTGTGCGCCACCAGCCAGCGGTTCTGCGCCTGCAGCAGCCGGTCCAGCGCGACATGGGCATCCCATTCCGGCGGCGTGGCCGGGAAGTCGTCCAGCAGGCCCAGCACGGTGGTCTGGGCCGCCATCGCCCCGGCGCCGCCGCGGCTGACGCCGTCGGCCAGCGCGGCCACCCAGCCCCGCTCCGGCGTCTGGGCCGGCGCCTGCTGCACGCCGGCGAAGTCCTCGTTCAGGCCGTGCCGGCCCGCCCGCGAGGCCAGGCCAAGTTCAAGCTCAAAACTCATGTCTGGGCATTTCGCATTGTTTTGGTGCACCAAATCGGGATCCACGCACCCCGGAGCCGCCTTTCGACCCGCTCAGCCCACCCCCTAAGCTGGCATAGGGTTTGCACTGCAAGGACAGGGCCAATAAGGCCTGAGTCGTTCAGCAAGGGGTGATCCCCCCTGCGCTTCGAGAAGTTGGAAGCCTGAGATGATGAATCGTCGTCGCGCCTTGAGCGCCGCCCTGGGCCTGTTTTCCCTCTCCAGCCTGAGCCTGGCCCAGCAGCCGGCCGTCACCTGCACGCAGGGGGTGGGCATGCTGAGCCAGCGCATGGGCAAGGCCTGGCTGTGCCTGGGCGACAACGCGCTGGCCGGCCGCGCCGAAGCAGTGCTGCGCGCCAGCGAGAACGGCTTCGAGCAACAGTTGCTGCAGCAGCTGCAGCGCGCCGCCACGCCGGAGCAGGCCGGCAGCCTGCGCGCGCTGCGCCGCCGCTACGAGGATTACAAGTCGCTGATGGCCAGCGCCCCCAGCCCCGACACCCAGCGCGAGCTGCTCAACACCGCCAGCGAGATGCTGACGCTGGCCCAGCTGGGCAGCGCACCGCGCGGCACGACGCCCTGGCAGGCCCACCTGGCGGCCCGCCAGCGCATGCTGTCGCAGCGGGTGGCCCTGCTGGCGCTGGCCGCCCCGAGCGGCCCTGGCGTCGACGCGGTGCGCCGCGAGCGCCAGGCGGTGATGTACGAATTCGAGGCCGGCCTGCAGACGCTGCGCCGCGCCCCGGGCGGCTCCGACAGCCTGCGCGACGGGCTGACCCGTGCCGAAGCCCTGTGGCAGCCGCTGCGCCAGGCCGTGATGACCGGCAACCAGCCTCAGCCGGTGTTCGTCGCCAGCGAGCAGCTGCTGCTGGCGCTGGACGACATCGCCACCTCCTGCCAGCAGCTCAGCGCCTGAGGCGGCGCGGCCCTCAGGCCAGCTTGAAGCTGCTGACCAGGCCGGCCAGCCGCTCGGCCTGCTCCTTGAGCGACTGCGCCGCGGCGGCCGACTCCTCGACCAGCGCGGCGTTCTGCTGCGTGACCTGGTCGAGCTGATTGACCGAGCCGTTCACCCGGCCTATGCCTTCGCTCTGTTCCTGCGCGGCGGCACTGATCTCGCCCATCATGTCGTTGACCCGCTGCACCGAGCCGACGATCTCGCCCATGGCGACGCCGGCATCGTTCACCAGCGTCGTGCCGGTGGCCACCTTCTCCACGCTGGCGTGGATCAGCACCTTGATCTCGCGCGCCGCCTCGGCGCTGCGCTGAGCCAGCACGCGCACCTCGCCGGCCACCACCGCGAAACCGCGCCCCTGCTCGCCCGCACGCGCCGCTTCGACGGCGGCATTCAGCGCCAGGATGTTGGTCTGGAACGCGATGCCATCGATGGTGCCGATGATGTCGGCGATGCGCTGGCTGGCCGAGTTGATCTCGCCCATGGTGCTGACGACCCGGCCCACCACCTCGCCGCCGCGGCCGGCGTTGTCCGCCGCGGCGCCCACCAGCTGCTTGGCCGTGATGGCCGCGTCGGCGCTCTGGCCCACGGCGCCGGTCAGCGTGGTCATCGCGCTGGCCGCCTGCTGCAGATTGGACGCCATCTGCTCGGTGCGCTGCGACAGGTCCATATTCCCCGACGCCACCTCGCTCGAGGCCACCTGGATGCTCTCCGCCGTGGAGCGCACCTGGCCGACGATGCCCGACAGCGAGCCGTGCATGGCCGCCAGCGCCTGCATCATCTCGGCAGATTCATCCTCGCCCCGCACCTCGGGCGCCCGCGACAGGTCGCCCTCGGCCATGCGCTCGGCATAGCGCTTGGCCGCCATCAGCGGGCCGATGATGGAGCGCGAGATGCGAACGGCCAGCAGCCCGCCCACGACAAGGCAGACCGCCAGCGTCAGCCACAGGCCCGACAGCCCGCGGCTCACCAGCGTGTCCACCCGCTCGAACACGCCACCGGCGCGTTCGTTCAGCAGGTTCTCCAGCTGGCCCAGCCCCGCGGCCGCGGCCGCATAGGGGGCCTCCGCGGACTTGGCGTCCGCCAGCGCGGACGAGGCATCCGCGTAGGCATCCTGCTGCAGCTTGTCGATCAACGGCTTCACGGCCTTGCGGTAGTCGGCGAGCTGCGCCGCCACCTGCTGGAGCTGCCCGGCGTACTCGGTGCCCTCGGTGAGCTGACGGCTTTCGTCCAGCACCTTGTCCATGGTGGCCTGGGCGGCTTCCCATTCCTTGCGGGCCTGACCGATGCCAGCCTGGTCGAAGAGCAGCGCAATCATGGAGGCCGTCGCGGCCCGGCCGCGGATCAGCTCACCGTTCGCCTGGGCCACCCGCTTGGCGGTGGGCAGCAGCATGGAGGTGATGCTCTACACCCCGCGTCGGGACTCCGTCAGCCCGTAGCTGCCCACGGCCGCCAGCAGGGCGCTCATCGCGAGGATCACGCCAAAAGCCAGCCAAAGCCGGGCCTGGATGCGCAAACGTCGAAACATGGTGGGCTCGAATCAGTGAAAACCCGCAATTGGATCAGAAGCCTCGGCCGCGCGCATCGGCCGGCGCTGGTAGGCTCGCGCCATCTTTTACGCTCCAGCCCTTCATGAGCTTCCTGGCCATCGACATCGGTAACACCCGGCTCAAGTGGGCCCTGTACCCGGACGGTGCCGCCCCCGGCAGCACCCCGCTGCAGCACGGCGCGGTCTTCCTGGAAAACATCGACCGGCTGGCCGACGAGGACTGGCTGAGCCTGCCGGCGCCGCAGCGCATCCTGGGCAGCAATGTGGCCGGCGATGCCGTGCGCCGCCGGGTCGAAGAGCAGATGGAGCACTGGGAGCTGACGCCGCGCTGGGTCGTGCCCTCCAGCGAGACGGCCGGCATACGCAACGGCTACGACCACCCGACCCGCCTGGGCGCCGACCGCTGGATCGCCGTGATCGGCGCGCGCGCACAGGCCCGGCTGCGCGGCTTCGACGGCCCGGTGCTCACCGTGATGGTGGGCACGGCGGTCACCGTGGACGCGCTGTCGGCCGACAACCAGTTCCTGGGCGGGCTCATCCTGCCCGGCCACGGCATCATGCTGCGGGCGCTGGAAGGCGGCACCGCCGGCCTGCGCGTGCCCACCGGCGAGGTGCGCGACTTCCCCACCAACACCAGCGACGCGCTGACCACCGGCGGCACCTTCGCCATCACCGGCGCCATCGAGCGCATGCACCGGCTGCTGACCCGCCGCGAAGGCCGCGAGCCGCTGCTGCTGATGACTGGTGGTGCCGGCTGGAAGGTCGCACCCGCGCTGGAGCTGCCGCACCAGCTGGTGGAGGGCCTGATCTTCGACGGCCTGCTCGCGGTGGCCGCGGGCTGAGGCGCCTCGCGCCATCGCCTATCCGGTGCGCTCCTCGTCCCGCTGGGCACGCAGCGCCTGCACCTCTGTGCGCAGAGCGCTGACCTCGCGGTGCAGCTCGCGCAGGATGTCGTGCTCCATGCGACGCTCACTGCTTTCCACCCAGATGGCCGCGATCGCCGCCGTCACCAGCGACAGCACCGCATAGCCCAGCAGCACGACGAAGACGGAGAAGATCTTGGCGGCCGGCGTGCTGGGCACCAGATCGCCATAGCCCACCGTGGCGGCGGTGGTGAAGGCCAGCCACATGCCGTCCCCCAGCGTCTTCGCCTGCGGCTCCAGCGCCCAGAAGCCCACGCCGCAGAAGCACAGCACGGCAAAGGCCAGCAGCAGCAGGTAGCCCAGCCCGCCGCGGCTGATCCAGGGGCGCAGTATCCACACCATGCGCACCAGGCTCAGCAGCGCCACCGCCAGGCGCAGCGCCAGGCTCAGCGGCGAATCAGTGCTGGCCGGCAGCAGCGCCGCCAGCACGAAGCCGGCGATCAGCACCAGGTCCAGCAGATTGCGCCGCAGGTGCAGGACCGGGCGTTCCAGCCGGCGCGCCACCTGCCACAGCGCCAGTGCCAGCAACGCCGCTGCGCCCAGGTAGATGGCGGTGGCCAGCGGCGTGGGCAGTTGCTCCAGCAGCTCGATGTAGAAGGCCGGAATGGTGGCCACCAGCAGAACCATGGTCCACCAGCGCCAGCGCAGCGCGGTGCGAGCCGCCGCCGACTGAACGACGGGCGGCTCGGCCAGGCCCCAGCTGCGGGATCGAAGTGCGCGACTCATGAGCCCAGGCTAGCACCGCCATCGCGCGAAGACACTGCACGTTCGCCCCGAACCTGGCGGACGGGGTGCACAGGGGCCAGGCCTGCCGCCGGCAAGCGCCAAGCGGCCAGCTGCGCGGGTGCCAGCCTGTCGACCCAGCCCTGCTGCAGCGCACGCGCCCTGAGCTCCAGCGCTTCGACACCGGCCTGGCCCGTCCGGGCATCGGCCAGCGCCCGGGTCAGCCGGGCCCGCCACAGCCCCGCCGCCTGGCCGGGCTGGGCATCGCGCCAGGCCAGCGCCCGCCCCAGCAGCTGACGCGCCGCGTCGGCTTGGCCGCGCGCCCACAGACTGCGGCCCCAGGCCTCGTCCAGCCAGGCCTGCGCCTCGGCGTTCAGGGCGGACATCCCGGCGCGCTCCTGCTGCAAGGCGGCCAGATCCAGCTCGCGCGGCGCCAGCTCCGCCAGGCTGAACCAGGCCTGGGCGCGCAGCAACGCGTCGTGCGGCTGGCGTTGGGCCAGCAGCGACTGCAGCCGGCCCACCGCCTCGGCGCCCTGGCCGCGCGCCGCCAGCCACTGGGCCCGGCGCAATGCGAGGTGGGCGAACGATGCCTCCTGCGGCTTCACCTGGCTTTCGGCCTGCTGCAGCAGCGCGTCGGCCTCGCCCAGCCGCCCGGCGAGCAGGGCCTGCTGCGCACAGCGCTGCCACCAGCTGGCCCGCAGCGCACGCTCGACCGGCAGCGCCTGCTCCTCACAGGCTCCTACCGTGCCGGCCATCAGGCGCCCCTGCAGCAGGTCGAACTCGGTCTGCGCCTGCTGCCAGCGCTGCTGCTGGCGCTGGCCAAAGCTGCTGCCGCTGGCCGCCATGCGCTCGCCGGCCTCGGCCAGCAGGCGCCCAGCGCGCGCCTGGTCGGAGCCCAGGGCCAACAGCCGCGCCAGCGCGACGCGATCACGCACCTGAAAGGGATGGCCCCGGGGCCAGACCTTGTCCTGGATCTCCAGCCCCTGCTGCTGCAACAGCAGCGCCTCGTCGAGCAGGCCCGCCATGCGCGCCGCCGTGCTGGCTCGGGTCATCAGCTCGCCGGTGTGCCAGTTGTCGCGCCCCAGCCAGCGCAGGTTGAAGGCCACGCCCTCGCGCGCCGCGGCCAGCGCGGCCTCGGGCCGGCCGTCCGCCAGATACATGTCGGACAGCAGGGCCAGCGCGTCATTGGCCAGGCTCCTGGTTTCGGGATGGGCGCGCAGCAGCGTGGCGGCGTGCTCGACATGGGCGAGATGCTCGGGCTGCAGTCGCCCTTCGGCCAGCCAGCCGTAATAGCCCACCATGGCCTCGACACCGGCCAGCCAGTTGGGGTCGTCAAAGCCCGCGTGCTTGAAGTCGCTCCAGGCCTCATGCACGAGGCGATGGGCGCAGGCCAGGTCCTGGCGCGCCTCGCATTGCAGCTGGGCCAGCATGAGCAGCGGCTTGGCCGCCTCCACGCTGCGCGGGCCATGGCTGGACTGGGCCTGCTGGCGCTGGGCCTGCAGCAGCCGTATCGCTTCGTCACCCTCGCCCAGCCCGTCCAGCATGGGGGCCAGGTCTCGCATCAGCTGGTAGCGCGCCTCGGGCGCCTCCTTGAGCGCGCCCGGCAGCGCCACGGCGGCGGCACGCAGCAGGTCTTGCACGCGCTCGTCGCGATGGGCCACGTCCGACATCTCGGACTCGTCATGCACCAGCAAGCGGCGGAAGAAGTCGTACTGCGCCTCGGCCCGC
Organism: Roseateles depolymerans; assembly: GCA_003241055.1. Lineage (GTDB taxonomy): Bacteria > Pseudomonadota > Gammaproteobacteria > Burkholderiales > Burkholderiaceae_C > Pelomonas > Pelomonas depolymerans_A. The sequence continues at coordinate 101,393 of QFOD01000012.1, read as the reverse complement.
TGCGCGGCCAGCGCCTGCGAGCGCGCGCTGTGCAGGGCCCACGCCGCCGCCCCGGTCAGGCTGAGCACGGCCAGCGCGGCCGCCCCCGCCGCCCAGCGGTGGCGCTTGAGCCAGCGCCCGGCCACATAGGCCAGCCGGGCCGGCCGCGCGCGCACCGGCTCGCCGCCGAGGTAGCGCAGCAGGTCATCCCCGAACGCCTGGGCACTGGCGTAGCGGGCCTCCGGCTCCGGTGCCGTGGCGCGCAGCAGGATGGCATCCAGGTCACCGCGCAGTGCACGCGCCACGCCGGGGGCCGCCACCAGGGCGGAAGGTCGCGCGATGCGCCCCTGCAGGATGGCCGCCATCAGGCTGCGGGTGTCGTCGCGCGCACCGGCAAAGGGGCTGACCCCAGTGAGCATCACCACGCCCAGCAGGCCCAGCGCATAGACATCGCAGGCCACGCCAACCCGCTCGCCGCGCAGCTGCTCGGGCGCCGCGAACTCCAGCGTCAGCGGCGACGCGCCGTAACGGGTCAGGTCGGCACTGCCATCCAGCAGGCGTGCGATGCCGAAGTCCAGCAGCCGCGGCCGGCCGTCGGCATCCAGCAGCACGTTGCCGGGCTTGATGTCGCGATGCACCACCAAACCGGCATGGGCGTGCTGCACCGCGTCGGCCAGCCGCACCAGCACCTCCACCCGCTGGCGCAGGCTGAGGCGGCCGGCCGCCGCCAGCAGCGGCTCGCCCTCGACATATTCCATCGCGATCCAGGCCTGGCCGTCGCTGACGCCGGCGTCGTACAGGCGGGCGATGCAGGGATGGGTGAGCGAGGCCATCACGTCGCGCTCCCGCTCGAAGCGTTGCGCCTGACCATCGCTGGCGCGCGCCAGCTTGAGCGCCACCTGGCGCTCGTAGTCGCCCAGCGCCCGCTCCGCCAGCCAGACCTCGGCCATGCCGCCGCGCCCCAGGCGCCGCAACAGCCGCCAGGGGCCGATGCGCTGCCCCTCCGTCAAGGAAGCAGGTTCTGGGGCTTCATCGACAAGATGGGCCGGCGTTTGCAAAAAGCCGGCCGCATCGGCCTCGCGCAGGCCTTGCCAGAGGCGGCTCAGGCGCTGGGCCAGCTCGGGCTCGCGCCGGGCCAGCGCGGCCAGCCAGTCCGCCCGGCCGGCGGTGGGCTGATCCAGCAGCTGGTCGAGGTGATCGGCAAGTTCCATGACACCGGATTCTCGCCACGAAGCAAGACCTGTCCCCCTGCCGAAGCAGCCATTTCTACGGTGTTCTTCACCCTAGCCACCGGGCCTGGCGGCCGGGCGGGGTTTCAGAGAATGAAGCGGCTCAGGTCTTCGTTGGCCGCCAGCGCACCGAGCTTGGCGTCCACCGCCGCAGCGTCGATCACGATGATCTCTCCGCTGCGGCGCGGGGCCTCGAAGCTCACCTCGTCGAGCAGCCGCTCCATCACGGTGGCCAGACGGCGCGCGCCGATGTTCTCGGTGCGCTCGTTCACCTCGAAGGCGATCTGGGCCAGGCGGCGGATGGCATCGGGCCGCAGGTCCAGCGTCACGCCCTCGGTCGCCAGCAGGGCCTGGTACTGCTTGACCAGGCTGGCATGGGTGCTGTTGAGGATGGCCTCAAAATCCTCCACCGACAGCGAATCCAGCTCCACCCGGATGGGCAGGCGGCCCTGCAGCTCCGGGATCAGGTCGCTGGGCTTGCTCAGATGGAAAGCGCCGCTGGCGATGAAGAGGATGTGGTCGGTCTTCACGAGGCCGTATTTGGTGGACACGGTCGTGCCCTCCACCAGCGGCAGCAGGTCGCGCTGCACGCCCTGACGCGAGACCTCGGCGCCGCTGCCCTCCTGGCGCGACGCGACCTTGTCGATCTCGTCGATGAAGACGATGCCCATCTCCTGCGCATTGGCCAGCGCCGTCGCGCGAATCTCCTCCTCGTTGACCAGCTTGGCGGCCTCTTCCTCCACCAGCAGCCGCAGGGCCTCGGCGATCTTGAGCTTGCGGGTCTTCTTCTGGCCCGCGCCCATCTGGCCAAACAGACCCTTGATCTGCTCGGCCATGTCCTCCATGCCCGAGGCGTTGCCGCCGAAGGGCGTCAGCACCTCCAGGCTGGGCTTGGGTGCGGCCAGGTCGAGCTCGATGTCCTTGTCGTTCATCTGGCCCTCGCGCAGGCGCTTGCGCATGGTCTGGCGGGTCGGGTTGTCGCTGGCGCTGCCGGGCAGCAGCACGTCGAGGATGCGGTCTTCGGCGGCGTCCTCGGCGCGGGTCTGGCAGCGGCGCATGGCGCTCTCGCGCTCCTGCTTGACGGCCACCTCGATGAGGTCGCGGATGATGGAGTCCACGTCCTTGCCGACATAGCCCACCTCGGTGAACTTGGTGGCCTCGACCTTGATGAAGGGTGCGCCGGCGAGCCTGGCCAGGCGGCGCGCGATCTCGGTCTTGCCCACGCCGGTGGGGCCGATCATCAGGATGTTCTTGGGCGTGATCTCGCCGCGCAGTTTTTCATCCACCTGCTGGCGGCGCCAGCGGTTGCGCATCGCGATGGCGACCGCGCGCTTGGCGGCGTTCTGGCCGACGATGTGACGGTCCAGTTCGGAGACGATCTCCTGGGGGGTCATGCTGCTCATTTCAGCACCTCCTGAGGCATCAGCGGCTCCAGCGTTTCTATCGTGTGGTTCTGGTTCGTGTAGATGCAGATCTCGCCCGCGATCACCAGCGACTGCTTGACGATGTCGGCAGCCGACAGTTCGCTGTGGTTGAGCAACGCCTTGGCCGCGGCCTGCGCATAGGCGCCGCCCGAGCCTATGGCCACGATGCCCTGCTCGGGCTCCAGCACATCGCCGTTGCCGGTGATGATGAGGGACGCCGTGCGGTCGGCCACCGCCAGCATGGCCTCGAGCTTGCGCAGCACGCGGTCGGTGCGCCAGTCGCGCGTGAGCTCCACGGCCGCGCGCACGAGGTGACCCTGGTGCTTCTCCAGCTTGGCCTCGAAACGCTCGAACAGCGTGAAGGCATCGGCCGTGGCGCCGGCAAAGCCCGCCAGCACCTGGTCGCGGTAGAGCTTGCGCACCTTGCGCGCGCTGGCCTTGACGATGGTGTGGCCCAGAGTCACCTGGCCATCGCCGCCTATCGCGACCTGCCAGCCCGTGGGCGTCTGCCGGCGAACCGACACGATGGTGGTGCCGTGATAGACGGCGGAAGAGGAATCAGAAGACATAGGCTGTTCCAAATGGGGTCCAGCCCGAGTTTCGCAAGGCCTGCAACGTCTCGCGCACCTGAGACTCAGCAGCTGCCGCGGAACTGGCTCCGCCAGGCCGCTGGCAGCGCCCCCTCGAGGGGGCCGGCGCAGCCGGTAGGGGGTGGCCTAGTTCACCCGCACCTTCACCCGCGCATGCTCATTGATGCCCATCGCACCAAAGAACAGGGCCACCAGCCGGTGCGCGTCGGTGAAGACCACCGTGCGGTTCTCGCTGCGGCGCGACAGCACCCAGTTCAGCAGATCGCCCGCGGCCATGAAGTCCAGCCGGATCAGCTTGGTGCAGGAGACCTGGATCAGGCTGGCCGCGCCGATCTCGCCGTTCATGCGTTGCAGCGTGTCCGCGATGTCGCCGCTGAGCTGGCCCACCAGCTCCAGCTGCGCCGTCACCGGCGCCGACTCCGTCACCGAGGTGTCGAGGAAGGAGGACTGCCCCTCGGTGGACAGCACCGTGGAGGCCGGCCCCGCCGTGGATTGCCCCGTCACGCTGATGAGCACCCGGCAGCGGGCGCGCTCCCACGACGGCGGCGACACCTCGTAGGTCATGCAGTAGTCGATGGCGGCCTCGTCGAACTGGTCGGGCCGGTTGGCCAGGCGCAGCGCTTCCATGCGCAACATCCAGAGCGCGGCGTCGGTGTCACGCTCGCCCACCGGCGTCAGGTCCTTGAAGTGGGCCAGCATGCGGTCGCCGCTGATCCAGCGCTGGTCCACCTGCTGCACCGACCATTGGCGGAACACCTGGCGCAGCTGCACGGCGGCCTCGATGTCGATACGGTCCAGCAGCGACCAGTCGAACACCCAGGGCATGGGCAGCGCCTCGCACCGCTTTTGCAGCAGCTGCACATCGGCCACGGTCAGCGTGGCCGGCGCGGCCCAGCTGACCTGGCCGCTCTTGGCGATCGGCGAACGCACCGCCGGGCGGGCGGACTCGGCCACGAGCCGGGGCATGGAGAACCATTGGGGCGCCGACAGCCCGAACTGCTGCGCGTACTCCACCGCCAGCGCCTCGAACTTGCCCTGCGCGCCGGTGGCGCGGTAGTGGTCGAACAGCACCAGCCAGGTCTCGCCGTGCAGGCTGCGACTGCCGCCCGGCCGGACCAGCTCGGTCAACGACCGCTCGCTGGTGTCGTAGTCGGCATTCGCGAAGGCAATCACCGCCTCGTCCAGCTCGGGGTCGTGCACCACCTCCTGCACCTCCACCGCCGGCGTGGTCTCGGCGAGCGTGAAGGACAGCGGCATCTCCAGCGGCGGCAGTTCCGGCAGCCGGCTGGGCGGCGCCTCGGACAGCGGCGGCATGGCCGCGCCCATCGTGACCGCGGCCGGCGGCGGCGGCGCGGCCAGGCGCTCGGCCTCGCGCGGGCTCACGAACTCGCTGACACGGCCCGCCGCGGACGACGGCGAGGGGCTGGTGGTGGAGAAGGCGACCGGCCGGGTGCTGGTCTCGAAGAAGCCGGTGGGGTGGTGAACGGCCTGCGTGGTGGCGAAACTCTCGCCCACCATCTGCTGCTCGATCTCGTCGATCTTGGCCTTCACGCCCAGGTCGATGCGGGAATTCGATTCGGTGCCGCGTTCGCTGTCTTCGCTGCGCACGCCGGACGACGAGCCCAGCGCGGCCAGTTGCTCGGGCGACAGCCCCTCGCGCCGGATGCGCCGCAGCATGTCGAGCTCGCGCTTGCGCACGAAGTCGTTGCGGCGCTTGCGCTCCACCATCGCGCGCAACTCGGCCTTGGCGAGATCACCCTCGGGGTCGTCCTGGCGCGAGTTGATCTCCGACCAGTCGGTGGTCGGATTGGCCACGAAGCGCGCAACCTTGCGGAAGAAGCTGTCGCCTTCCTTGGGATCTGCGGGCTTGGAATCGGCCATGAGCTAACTATCCCTCATTCGATGGCGCCTGGGCGGCTGTTACCCGGCAACTGTGGCGCCCAGGCTCCGCCGGACGGCCGCTGCCGCCCCCGCGATGAGGGGGCCGGCGCCTTCGAATCGGCTGATCAGTCGCCGAACATCTTCTGCTTGAGCTCGCGGCGCTGCTGCGCCTCGAGCGACAGCGTGGCCGTCGGGCGGGCGATCAGTCGGCCCAGGCCGATGGGCTCGCCGGTCTCGTCGCAGTAGCCGTAGTCGCCGCTGTCGAGGCGGGCGATGGACTGCATGATCTTCTTCAGCAGCTTGCGCTCGCGGTCACGCGTGCGCAGCTCCAGCGCGTGCTCTTCCTCGATGGTGGCACGGTCGGCCGGGTCCGGCACGATGGTCGTGTCCTCGCGCAGATGCTCGGTGGTTTCTCCGGCGTTGGAGAGCACCTCGTCCTTCAGGCCTTCCAGCTTGGTGCGGAAGAACTCGATCTGCTTGGCGTTCATGTACTCCGAGTCCGGCATGGCCAGCACCTCGGCGTCGGTCAGCTCGGCGCCCGACTTGGTCTTCCAGGCGCTCGCCAGCTTGGGATCGGCCTTGGCGGTCGACGGCTCAAGCGTGGCCACCGACGCACCCTCCGGCGCGTCGGATTTGGCCACGCTCTTGGCGGTCTTGGCGGGTGCGGCAGCGGATTTGGGGGCCGGGGTCTTGCTCACTGTCTTCTCCTCGCTCAGGGCAGCCTGGCCTGGCATGACACCAGGAATCGCAGGGCGCGGGCCGGGCTGGCCGTTTTTGAGCGCGGCGGATTGTAGCCACGCCCGGCCGCGCCGCAGACGCCCGAAAAAACGCCGGGCGCGACCTCGATCAAACTCAGGCCAGACAGCCTTCCAGGCCCTGGATCAGCACGTCCTTGGGCAGGTCGATGCCGATGAAGACCATCTTGCTCTGCTTCTTCTCGGTGGGCAGCCATTTCGGGCCCAGGTCGGAGCCCATCAGCTGGTGCACGCCCTGGAAGATCACCTTCTTGTCGGTGCCCTTCATGTTCAGCACGCCCTTGTAGCGCAGCAGCTTGGGGCCGTAGACCTGCACGATGGCGCCGAGGAAGTCTTCCAGCTTGGCCGGGTTGAAGGGCTTGTCCGAACGGAACACGAAGCTCTTCACGTCATCGTCGTGATGGTGGTGGTGCGGGTGATCGCAATGCTCGCCATGCTCATGGTCGTGGTGATCATGGTCATGGTGGTGATGATGGTCGTGGTCGTCGGCCTTCAGGAAATCCGGGTCGATCTCCAGCTTGGCGTTCAGGTTGAAGCCGCGCAGATCGAACACCTTGGACAGCGCCACCTCGCCGAAATGCGCGGTCTGGATGGGCGCGCGCGGGTTCATGTGCTTGATGCGATGGATCAGCGCCTCGACCGCGGCCGGCTCCACCAGGTCGGTCTTGCTGATGAAGATCTGGTCCGCGAAGCCGATCTGCATGCGCGCTTCCTGACGGGTGTCGAGCTGCGCGTCGGCATGCTTGGCATCCACCAGGGTCAGCACCGAGTCCAGCAAATAGCTTTCGGCGATCTCGTCATCCATGAAGAAGGTCTGCGCGACCGGGCCGGGGTCGGCCAGGCCGGTGGTCTCGATGACCACGCGTTCAAAGTCCAGCTCGCCACGGCGGCGCTTGGCGGCCAGCTCGCTCAGCGTGGTGCGAAGATCCTCGCGGATGGTGCAGCACACGCAGCCATTGCTCATCTGGATGATCTGCTCGTTGGTTTCCGAGACGAGGATGTCGTTGTCGATGTTCTCCTCGCCGAACTCGTTCTCGATGACCGCGATCTTCTGGCCGTGGGCCTCGGTCAGCACCCGCTTGAGCAGCGTGGTCTTGCCGGCCCCGAGGAAGCCGGTGAGGATGGTGGCGGGGATCAGGCCGGGGGCGGGTGTGGTCATGGCTGCAACCAAATTCAGAGGAACGGATCTAAATGGGGCCGACAAGTCCTTGCGCAAGAGCTTTGTCAAACCAATCGGCTATTCTGTCCCTTCCGCAATACCCTGACAGGCTCCGTTGAGCGAACCGCAATCAGGCCGGCCCCCAGCACGCGGGGCCGCCAAGACACCCCCCGAATCCCGCGGCCTGCTCGAGCGCATGCTCGAATTCCTGCATCCGGGGCCGGATTCCAAGTCCGAGCTGATCGAAACCCTGGCCGACGCCGAGCAGCGCGAGCTGATCGAGCCCGAGTCGCGGCAGATGCTGGAAGGCGTGCTGCGCATGGCCGAGCTGTCTGCCGGCGACGCGATGGTGGCCGCGCCCCGCATGGATCTGCTGGACATCGACGCGCCCTACGACAAGCTGCTGGCCGTCGTCATCGACACCGGCCACTCGCGCTTCCCGGTCTACGAGGGAGGGCGCGACAACATCATCGGCATCCTGCTCGCCAAGGACCTGCTGAAGATGCAGCGCGCCCCGGAGCTCAACCTCCGCGCGCTGCTGCGCCCCACGGTCTTCGTGCCCGAGAGCAAGGGGCTGAACGAGCTGCTGCGCGACTTCCGCTCCAACCGCAACCATCTCGCCATCGTCATCGACGAATTCGGCAACACGGCCGGCCTGATCACCATCGAGGACGTGCTGGAAGAAATCGTCGGCGAGATCGAGGACGAGTTCGACGACAAGGACGGCGAAACCAGCATCTACACGCTGGCCGACGGCAGCCAGCGCGTGGCCGGTGACGCCAGCATCGCGGCGGTCAACGGCGCCTTCGAGCTGGCGCTTCCCGATGCCGACTTCGACACCATAGGCGGCCTGGTCGCCCATGAGCACGGCCGCGTGCCGCGGCGCGGCGAGTCGGTGGACATCTCGGGCCTGCGCTTCACCGTGATGCTGACCCGCGGCGGTGCGGTGCGCTGGTTCAAGGTCACCCGCACGCCGCCGGACGCCGAGCTCGACGCGTGAGGCGCGGCCTCGCCCTCGCCGCGGCCCTGGCCGCCGGCCTGCTGCACACGGCCGCCTTCTCCCCCACCGAAGCCTGGTGGGCGCAGATCCTCGCGCTGGCCCTGCTGTTCGCGCTCGCACAGAACGCCGCGCCACGCCGCGCCGCCGCGCTGGGCGCCGCCTTCGGCATGGGCTGGCTGGCGTCCGGCCTGTGGTGGCTGCACATCAGCATGCACCAGTTCGGCGGCCTGCCCTGGCTGGCCGCGGCCGGTGCCGTCGCGCTGCTGGCCGCCTTCCTGTCCAGCTACTACACGCTGGCCCTGGGCCTGACCGCACGCTGGGTGGCCCCAGGCCGGGCCCGCCTGTTCGCGCTGGTGCCGGCCTGGCTGCTGGCCGAACTGGCGCGGGCCACCTGTTTCAGCGGCTTCCCCTGGATCGCCTCGGGCTATGCCCACACGGTCGGCCCGCTGGCGGCGTGGGCGCCCTGGGTGGGCGTCTACGGCATCAGTGCACTGGCCGCATTGAGCGCCAGCGGCCTGGTGCTGCTGGCCCGCCGCGACTGGCGACCTGCGCTGCCGGCACTGCTGCTGCCGATGGCCGGCGTGCTGCTGCCGCAGGACTTCACCAGCTCGACCGGCACGCTCAAGGTGTCGCTGGTGCAGCCCAGCATCGCGCAGGACCAGAAGTTCGACCCGGCCCGCTTCGAGGCCAATCTGCAGACGCTGGCAGGGCTGATCGACTCGGCCCAGGGGCGTGTCGTGATCACGCCGGAATCGGTGCTGCCGCTGCCGCTGGCCGAACTGGACCCGGCCATCCTGCGCCACCTGGCCCGCCCCGAGCGCCCCGTGCTGCTGGGCACCTTCCTGGGCAATGCGGATCAGGGCTTCGTGAACTCGCTGGTGGCACTCGGCGGCGACTACCACTACGGCAAGCGTCACCTGCTGCCCTTCGGCGAATTCATCCCGCCGGGCTTCGGCTGGTTCGTGCGCTGGATGAACATTCCCATGGACGACCAGGCCCGTGGCGACCATCAGCGCCCCTGGGTGGTGGCCGGCCAGCGGCTACGGCCGCTGATCTGCTATGAGGACCTGTTCGGTGAAGACTTCGCCGCCAGCCTGGTCGGCGACGACGCCGCGACCGCGCTGATCAACGTCAGCAACCTGGCCTGGTTCGGCACGGTGATGGTGCAGGACCAGCACCTGCAGTTCTCGCAGATGCGCGCGCTCGAGTTCCAGCGCCCCTTCGTGCGCGCCACCAACACCGGAGCCACCGCTGCGCTGGACCATCACGGCCGGATCACGGCCCGCCTGCCCGCGCTGCAGCGCGGCGTGCTGGAGGTCGCGATCGACGGGCGCCGCGGCAGCACGCCCTATGCCCGCTGGCTCGCGGCCGCCGGTCTGGCACCGCTGTGGCTGCTGGGGCTGGCCGGGTTGGCGCTGGCCTGCCGGACGCAGCGCCGCCACTGAACCCCGGGCCGCGCCTGAAGGCCCGGCGCCCCGATGGGGCGCCATGGAGCCCCATAGAATCGGCCACCCCTTTTGTTTCACCCCCATCCACGCACTGGCGTTCGCCCACGGCGCACGCCGGCTGACCACCACATGCTGACCTTCCAGCAAATCATCCTGACCCTGCAGGACTACTGGTCCAAGCAGGGCTGCGCCCTGCTCCAGCCCTACGACATGGAGGTCGGTGCCGGCACCAGCCACACCGCCACCTTCCTGCGCGCCCTGGGCCCCGAGCCGTGGAAGGCCGCCTATGTGCAGCCCAGCCGCCGCCCCAAGGACGGCCGCTATGGCGAGAACCCCAACCGCCTGCAGCACTACTACCAGTTCCAGGTCGTGCTCAAGCCCGCGCCGGCCAACATCCTGGAGCTCTATCTCGGCTCGCTGGAGGCCCTGGGCTTCGACCTGAAGAAGAACGACGTGCGCTTCGTCGAGGACGACTGGGAGAACCCGACGCTCGGCTGCTGGGGCCTGGGCTGGGAGGTCTGGCTCAACGGCATGGAGGTGACCCAGTTCACCTACTTCCAGCAGGTGGGCGGCATCGACTGCAAGCCCATCACCGGCGAGATCACCTATGGGCTGGAGCGCCTGGCCATGTATCTGCAGGGCAAGGAGTCGGTCTACGACCTGGTCTACACCGACGGCCTCACCTACGGCGACGTGTTCCACCAGAACGAGGTGGAGCAGAGCACCTACAACTTCGACCACAGCGACGTGGACTTCCTGCTCGGCGCCTTTGGTGCCTACGAGCGCAAGTCCAAGGAGCTGATGGAGGTGCACCTGGCGCTGCCCGCCTACGAGCAACTGCTGAAGGCCGGCCACACCTTCAACCTGCTGGACGCCCGCGGCGCCATCAGCGTGACCGAGCGCGCCGCCTACATCGGCCGCATCCGCAACCTGGCCCGCGCGGTGGCGCAGAGCTATGTGGACAGCCGCGCCCGCCTGGGCTTCCCGATGGCACCCAAGGCCTGGGCCGATGAAGTGATCGCGCAGATCGAACTGAAGAACAAGAAGGCGGCCTGAGCCATGAGCGCCAATCTCCTCGTTGAACTGTTTGTCGAAGAGCTGCCGCCCAAGGCGCTGAAGAAGCTCGGCGAATCCTTCGCCGGCGTGCTGTACCAATCGCTGCAGGAGCAGAACCTGGTCCAGCCCGATGAAGACGGCGTGCCCGGCACCGAGCTGCCCTTCATGGCCTTCGCCTCGCCGCGCCGCCTGGCCGTGTGGGTGGGCGAGGTGCGCGCCCAGGCGCCGGACCGCGCGCAGCGCCACAAGCTGATGCCCGCCGCCGTCGGCCTGGATGCCAGCGGCCAGGCCACTCCGGCCCTGCTGAAGAAGCTCGCCTCCATCGGCGAAGGCCCGGAGGCCGTGGCTCGCCTGCAGCGCGCGCCCGACGGCAAGGCCGAGGCGCTGTTCCTGGACCGCGTGGCACCCGGTGTCGCGCTGGCCGCCGGCCTGCAGATCGCACTGGATCAGGCGCTGTCCCGACTGCCCATTCCCAAGGTGATGAGCTACCAGCTGGCCGATGGCTGGACCGACGTGAAGTTCGTGCGCCCGGCCCACGGCCTGGTGGCCCTGCACGGCAGCGAGATCGTGCCGGTGCAGGCGCTGGGCCTCAGCGCCGGCCGCACCACCACCGGCCACCGCTTCGAGGCCGCGCAGGCCACGGTGTACATCGAGTCCGCCGACAGCTACGCCGCGCAGCTGCGCGAGCAGGGGGCGGTGATCGCCAGCTTCGACGAGCGCCGCGCCGAGATCACGCGCCAGCTCGATGCCGCCGCCGCCAAGCTGGGCCTCAAGCCCATCGACGACGACGCGCTGCTGGACGAGGTCACCGCGCTGGTGGAGCGCCCCAACGTGCTGAGCTGTGCCTTCGAGCCCGAGTTCCTGGCCGTGCCGCAGGAGTGCCTGATCCTCACGATGAAGGCCAACCAGAAGTACTTCCCGCTGCTGGATGCCGAGGGCCGGCTGACCCGCCATTTCCTGGTGGTCAGCAATATCGCGCCGGCCGATGCCAGTGCGGTCACCGGCGGCAATGAGCGCGTCGTGCGCCCGCGACTGGCCGATGCGAAGTTCTTCTTCGACCAGGACCGCAAGAAGACCCTGGCCTCCCGTCTGCCCGGTCTGGCCAAGGTGGTCTACCACGGCAAGCTGGGCACGCAGGGCGAGCGCACCGAGCGCGTGGCCCAGATCGCCCACGCCATCGTGAACCAGCTGAGCCTGGCCACCGTGCCGTTCAGCGTGGACGACAAGGACCACTTCGAGGTGCTGGACAGCAAGGTGCGCGAGGCCGCGCTGCTGGCCAAGTGCGACCTGCTGACCGACATGGTCGGCGAGTTCCCCGAACTGCAGGGCATCATGGGTGGCTACTACGCCCGCCACGAGGGCCTCCGCGACGGCGTCGCCATCGCGATCGAGGACCACTACAAGCCCCGCTTCGCCGGCGACGCGCTGCCGCGCAACCACACCGGCACGGTCGTGGCCCTGGCCGACAAGCTGGAAACCCTGGTGGGCCTGTTCGGCATCGGCCAGCTGCCCACCGGCGACAAGGACCCGTTCGCGCTGCGCCGCCACGCGCTGGGCGTGATCCGCATCCTGGTCGAGAAGAACCTGCCGCTGGAACTGCCGGCGCTGATCGCGGCCGCCGTGCCGGCCTTCGGCGAGCTGATCACCGACCCCAGTGAGCCGCTGCTGAGCTTCTTCGCCGACCGCCTGGCGGTCTCCCTGCGCGACCAGGGCTACAGCGCCCAGGAAGTGGACGCGGTGTTGGCGCTCAGCCCCAGCCGCCTGGGTGACGTGCCCAAGCGCCTGGAGGCCGTGCGCGCCTTCGCCGCGCTGCCCGAGGCGGCGTCGCTGGCCGCGGCCAACAAGCGGGTCGGCAACATCCTGAAGAAGGTCGAGGGCAGCCTGCCCACCACCATCAGCGATGCGCTTCTGAAGGAGGCCGCCGAGCAGGCGCTGGCCAGCGCGCTGGCCAGCGTGCAACCGCAGGCTGACGCGCTGTTCGAGCAGCACGACTACACCGGTTCGCTGAAAGCCCTGGCCGCGCTCAAGAGCCCCGTGGACGCCTTCTTCGACGATGTGATGGTCAATGCGGAAGACCCGGCGCTGCGGGCCAACCGCCTGGCACTGCTGGGCCGGCTGCACGCCGCGATGAACCGCGTGGCCGACCTGTCCCGCCTGGCCACCTGAAGCCCATGCCGCGCAACGCCGAACACCCCCATGGCATGAAGCTCGTGATCCTCGGACGCGACGGCACGCTGAATCGCTACCGCGATGACCACGTGAAGGCCCCCGAGGAGCTCGACCCGCTGCCCGGGGCCATGGAGGCGGTGGCGCGGCTCAACCACGCCGGCTGGCACACCGTGCTGGCCACCAACCAGGCCGGCATCGGTCGCGGCCTGCTGGACATGGCCTCGCTGAACGCCGTGCACCTGCGGCTCAACCAGTTGCTGGCCGAGAAGGGCGGGCGCCTGGATGCCGCGTTCTTCTGCCCGCACACGCCGGAAGAAGGCTGCGACTGCCGCAAGCCGCTGCCGGGGCTGATCCACCAGATCGGCGAGCGCTTCGACGTGGAGCTGGCTGGCGTGCACATGGTGGGCGCCTCGCTGCGCGACCTGCAGACCGCCCAGGCCGCCGGCTGCGTGCCCCACCTGGTGCTCAGCGGGCCGCTGGGCGCACTTAGCAGCCCCGATCGCGACGCACTGCTCGCGGCCATCCCCAACGCCCGCGTGCACGCGGACCTGGCGGCCTTCGCCGAGGCGCTGATCCGCGAGGAACGCCGCCAGCGCGCCGATGCCCGCGGCGAGGCCCTGTCACCCGATACCCAGGCCGGAGGGCTGGACTGATGCTGTTTCTGAGTGCCCTGCGCTCCACCGTCTTCCTGGCCTGGATGGCCATCACCGTCGTGCCGGTGGCGATCAGCGCGATGCTGCTGTCGCTGTTCGTGCGCGGCAACCCGGTCTACTGGACCTGCATCTTCTGGCTGCGCCTGTCCATCTGGGGCGCGCGGGTGATCTGCGGCGTGCGCTGGCGCATCCAGGGCATGGAGAACCTGCCCGGCCCCGAGCAGCGCGACCAGGGCGTGATCCTGCTGTCCAAGCACCAGAGCACCTGGGAGACCTTCGCCTACCCGACGCTGATGAGCCACCCGCTGGCCTATGTCTTCAAGCGCGAACTGCTCTACATCCCCTTCTTCGGCTGGGCGATGAGCCGGCTGGACATGATCCACATCGATCGCAGCAAGCGTTCCGAGGCCTGGTCCAAGGTGGCGGCCCAGGGTAAGAAGTTCAGCGCCCGCGGCATCTGGGTCATCATGTTCCCGGAAGGCACTCGCATTCCGCGTGGCCAGGTCGGCGACTACAAGCAGGGCGGCACCCGGCTCGCGGTGGAGACCGGCATCCCGGTCGTCCCCATCGCCGCCACCTCCGCACGCTGCTGGCCGCGCAAGAGTTTCCTGCTGCGCCCCGGCGTCATCGACATCTCCATCGGCCAGCCGATCAGCCCGGTCGGGCGTGAGTCCGCCGAACTGATGCGCGAAGTGCGCGACTGGATCGAGGCCGAGATGCGCCGCCTGGATCCAGAGGCCTATGACCAGCCCGCCACTGACGGCGCCGGCCCGCCGGTGGATGCGCCGCCGCGCCCCGCGGTGTCGCCGGCACTGAGCCCCAGCCCGTCCAGGCACTGAGCCCATGCCCCCGAAGCGCCTGGCCCCACTGCTTCAGGACAGCCAGCTGCCCTTGTTCGAGGCTGACACCGAGCTCGAGCCCGCAGACCCCAGCGCCGTTCGCGCGCCGCGGGATCTGCTGCTGGGCGCCCATCGCATCGCCTACGAACTCAAGCGCGCCCGGCGCCGCAGCATCGGCTTCGTGGTCGGCCCGCAGGGCCTGCGCGTCAGCGCGCCCCGCTGGGTGCCGCTGGCCGAGATCGAACGGGCACTGCACCAGAAGGGCGACTGGATACTGCGCAAGCTGGTCGAGCAGCGCGAGCGCCAGCGGCGCATGCTGGCCGCCCGCATCGAATGGCGCGACGGCGCGGAACTGCCCTACCTGGGTCAGCCGCTGACCCTGGTGCTGGCCCCCGCCGAACGGGCACCGGCCTGGCAGGCAGAAACGCGGCGCCTGCTGCTGCCGCTGGCCCAGGACGCCAGCGCGCAGCAGATCCGCGACCTCGCCCAGGCCTGGCTGCAGGCCCGCGCCCGCGAGGACTTCCTGCCGCGCTGCCATCGCTTCGCCGAACAACTGGGCGTCACGATGACCAAGCTCCGCCTGTCATCCGCACAGACCCGCTGGGGCAGTGCCAGCGTGGACGGCAGCATCCGGCTCAACTGGCGCCTGATTCACTTCGCGCCGGCCATCATCGATTACGTGGTCGCGCACGAACTGGCCCACCTGCGCGAGATGAACCACAGCCCGGCGTTCTGGGACACGGTGCGGTCGGTGCTGCCGGACTTCGAGCGGGCCCGCGACGCGCTGCGCGAGGAATCCATCGTCGTCCAGTGAGGTAGCGGGAATATTCCCCAGCCACCGTCATCCCGGCGAATTAACAATCCGCAACACTGCTGATATTCGCTGTCATCAACGAAGCCCGGCCGGCCTCCGCCGGAACCAACCGGGCCAAAGCATCGCCAAGATGCCTAAGGGCCGCCCACGGCAACGTCGGCGGCCCTTTTCTTTGCCGCCCGGTTCAGTTCGCGGCGCTGAAGCGGTAGACGCCATCGGCGCCAAGTTCACGGCTCAGCCGTCCGTCCAGCCAGAGCAGGTTCAGGTGGGCGATGGCTTCGCCCATCGCAAAGGTGGTCTGGTGCAGATCGAGCTTGCGCTTGAACAGCACGCCCAGCAGGCCGGCCGCATGCGCTGGCGCTTCGCGGCAGGCCGACAGCACCTCGGCCAGGCGCTCGTCATGATGCTCGTGGAGCTGGTCCAACCGCGCCTCCAGGCCACGGAAGGGTTTGCCATGCGATGGCAGCACCAGCGTTTCGGCAGGCAGGCCCGCGTAGCGGCGCAGCGACTGCAGATACAGCGACAGCGGATCGGCCTCGGGTTCCACGTCGACCACCGACACATTGGTGGAAATCCGCGGCAGCACCATGTCGCCGCTGATCAGCAGGCCGGCCGCCTCGCAATAGAGGCTGATGTGCTCCGGCGAGTGCCCGTATCCGGCGATGCAGCGCCAGCCCCGGCCGCCGATCTCGATGACCTGACCATCCATCAGCCGGCGAAACGCGGCGGGCACCGCCGGCACCATTCGCGGGTAGTAATCGGCCCGGGCGCGGATCTTCTCCAGCGATTCCGGATCGTTCAGCCCGTGGCTCCCGAAGAAGGCGGCCGCCGCTTCCCCGCCCATGCCCACGGTCGAGCCGCTGGCCAGCCGCGCCAGGTTGAAGTCGGTCGCGCTCATCCAGAGCCGGCACTGCCAGCGCTCCGTCAACCAATGCGCCAGCCCCAGGTGATCGGGATGGAAATGCGTGGCGATCACGCGCAGCACCGGCAGGCCATCGAGTCGCTCGGCGAACACCCGCTCCCAGTTCGCGCGGGTCTCATCGCTGGTGATGCCACAGTCCACGATGGTCCAGCCTTCCTGGCCATCCACCCGGTCGCGCAGCAGCCAGAGATTGATGTGATCCAGCGCGAAAGGCAGCCCCATGCGCACCCAGCGCACGCCGGGGGTCAGGTCAAGCGCCTCGCCGGGCTGGGGCAATTGTTCGCCCAAGGGATAGTGGAGTTCGGATTCGCGCGCGTTGGCCATGGCTGGAGGCTGGACTGGTTTTAGACTGACGTTTACGTCAATCGAGTGTAGCCATGCCCCCTCGCAAGTCTGTCCCGCCCGCGACCGAAACCCTGCAGCCGACCTTCACGATCACCGAACTGGCCGCTGAATTCGACATCACGCCGCGCGCCATCCGCTTCTACGAGGACATGGGCCTGCTGGAACCCGCGCGCAAGGGCCGTAACCGCGTCTACAGCCCGCGCGACCGCACCCGGCTCAAGCTCACGCTGCGCGGCAAGCGCCTGGGCCTGGCGCTGCAGGAGATCAAGCAGCTGGTCGACATGTACGACAGTCAGGCCAGCGCCGCCCCTCAGCTGCGCGCCTTTCTCGCCATCCTGGCCCAACACCGCCATCAGCTGGAACAGCAGCGCAACGACATCGAGGTCACGCTCGCCGAGATCCAGCAGCACGAGAAGCGCTGTCGTGCCTTGCTGAACGGCGCATGAGTGTGGTTTGGCCGGGGCAAACCCCGGCTCTCGCCATCCTCAAGCTTGTCTAGAGTTCCGCGGGCCTGTGCCGGACGTATCGCGCAGGCATCGCGTGGAGCTTTCATGACCTCTAGACCCTGGCGGCGCTGCGTCCAGACCCTGGCACTAACCATCGTTCCGCTGGCACAGGCACACGCCCAGGCCGATCCCGCCGCGTCTGCCCCGGACGCCCGCATGGAGCGCGCGCAGAAGGCCGCCGACGCAGTCTTCCGCTGGATCAAGATCAATGCCGACAAGCCTGGGGTACGTCCGGCCACCCCAACGCCAGCCGCCCCGGCCGCCCAGCCCCTGCCTCAGTCGCCGGTGCCGACGACACCGCAGCGGCGTCCATCCCCAGCCCATACGCCGCCGACGCAGCCGCCGGTCTCGCAAAGCAACGCCAACACGCAAGGCGTTCCCGCGCCCTCCCCAACCGCCGCAGCATCAACGCCGTCCGCCGCCGTGACTTCGACTGCCGCTGCTGGCCCGGCGGCCTCAGTGCCGGAGCCGCCAAGTACGGCGACGCCGCGCCCCGTTGACGCCTCAGCACACACCAGCCCCACCCCTGCCCCCCAGCCCGAGCCTTCGCCGACATTGGAGCCCGAGGTTCCATTGCAGTTGCGGCAAAAAGTCGACCCCGTCATGCCCAGGCTGCCAGCTCAGTTGCAGCGTGATGGCTACGCACAGGTCCAGTTCACCGTCCAGCCGGATGGCAGTGTCTCGCAGGCCCTGGTCCTCAAGACCAACCACCCGCGCTTCGGCGCGGCCGCCGTGGAGGCCGTGCGGCAATGGCGCTTCGGCCCCATTCCGCGCACCCGCGAAGCGGCGGTCGAGATCCGCTTCAGCAACGAGAACTGACCCCGTGGCCGTGGGGCTGGACGAAACGCACGGCGCCCGGGATGCTGGTTCGTTGCCTCCACCACGGTGCGCAACGTCTTTTCAACCCAGGGAGAGTCGAACATGTTGATCCGTCGTATCGCCAGCCGCCTGTGTGCGGGTCTGGTCCTGAGCCTCACGGCCACGCTGGCCGGCGCATCGGGATACTCGGCGCTCTATGTCTTCGGTGACAGCCTGTCGGACGGGGGCAACAACGCGCTGTTGATCGGCACCGACCCCACCCAGGTCATCAGCGGCGACACCTACTACGCCCGCGTTCCCTACGCCTCGGGCACCTACACCAACGGCCAGGTGTGGACGCAATACCTGGCACAGTCGCTGGGTCTGCCCCTCACGCCGTCGCTGGCTGGCGGTGGCAACTACGCCTTCGGTGGCGCCGAGACCGGCCTGGACGGCGCCGACGTGCCCGTCATCCCCGGCTTTCCATTCAGCATGCGCAGCCAGCTGGGCATGTACCTCGGCGCGACAAGCGGCGTGGCCGACCCGAATGCGCTCTACATCGTCTCGGGCGGCGGCAACAACATCCGTGCAGCGCTGGAGGCGGTCGCCGGGGGCGCCGACCCCATGAGCACCTTCACGGCCACCGTCGGCAGCTATGCCGCCGACATGGCCTACATCGTCGGTGGCCTGCAGGCTGCCGGCGCCCAGCATGTGCTCGTGCTGAACACCCCCAACTTCGGCCTGACACCGCTGGCGCAGGCGCTCGGCGTCACGACGACCGCGTCGCAGCTGTCGTACGCGATGGACCAGGCGCTGGCGACGCAGTTGGCCGGCACCGGCGTGCTCAGCTTCGACCTGTACGGCTTCCTGACCCAGACCGTCGCCGCCGGCAGCGCCTCCGGTTTCAGCAACCTGACCCAGGCCTGCGGTGCGCCCAGCAACGGCTGCGATCCGGCCACGGCGCTGTTCTACGACGCCATCCACCCAACCACGCTCGGCCACCAGTTGCTTGCCGAGGCGGTCTACGCCACCGCCGTGCCGGAACCGCAGCAACTGCTGCTGCTGCTGGCCGGGCTGGCGCTGCTGACGCTGCGCCAGCGCCGCTCAGGCCAGATGCGCTGAGAGCGCCTCCAGGAAGACGCGGGTTCGCAGCGGCATCAAGCGCCGCTCCGGGAACACCGCCCAGCATGCCGTGGGCGGCAGCCGCCAGTCGCGCAACACGCGCTGCAGCCGCCCCGCCGCCATGCTCTGGCGGGCAAACAGGTCGTCGATGCCCGCGATGCCGACCCCGGCCTCCGCCAGCTGCACCAGCATGCTGAGCGTGTTGGCCAGCGTGCGCTGCGGTGGCAGCGCACGCACGGATTCCAGCGTTCCGGCCGTTTCGTCGCCACGCTGCAGGCGCCAAGCCGACGGCTCGCCCGTGCGCCCCAGGATCAGCAGGCCATGCATGCTCTCCAGCGCCTGCGGCAGCAAGGGTTCGCCCACCCGCTCCAGATAAGCGGGCGAGGCATACAGACCATTGTCGAAACTGCCCAGCTTGCGTGCCGCCAGCTGGCTGTCCTCGCCGAGGTCGCCCATGCGAATCGCCAGATCGAAGCCCTCGCCGATCAGGTCCACCCGCCGCGGCGTGAGATCCAACTCCAGGTTGACCTCCGGATAGGTCTGCACGAACCCGGCCAGCACCCCGCCCACCACCTGGGCAAAGTCGGCCGGCATGGTCACGCGCAGCCGCCCACTCGGGCGCTGCTGGCGATGCAGGGCCAGTGCGAGGGCACCGTCCACCTCTGACGCCACCACCCGGGCGTGTTCCAGCACGCCGGCACCGAAGTCCGTCAGCGCGAGCCGCCGGGTGCTGCGCTGCAGCAGCTTCTCGCCCAGGCGGCTCTCCAGCGCGGCGATACGGCGCGAGACGGTCGATTTCGGCCAGCGCACACGCTCGGCGGCCCGGCTGAAGCTGCCGGCCTCCATCACGCGGGCGAACAGCAGCAGGTCATCGGCATCAGACTCCATTGCCCCTCCATTGGTGCATCAGTGGAACGATCTTATGCCTTGAACGGTCTTCTGGCCCGGATGAAGCAACCATAAAGTCTCTCCATCGCAACAAGGAGCCCGCCATGAACATCCTGCAAATCAATTCCAGCGTCCGCCGCGCCCAAGACGAACAAGGCTCGGTGTCGACCCGCCTGGCCAACGAACTGAGCGCCCGCCTGCAGGCCGCCCACGCCGGCGCCGCGCTGAATGTGCGCGACCTGACCAGCGACCCGCTGCCGGTGCTGGACGAGGAAGCGCTGGGCGCGCTGTTCACCGCCGCCGATGCCCGCACCGCCGAGCAGGCCGAGCGCGTGAACCTCAGCGACCGCCTGATCGACGAGCTGCAGTCGGCCGATGTGATCGTCATCGCCGCCCCCATGTTCAATTTCCACATCAGCGCCCAGCTGAAGAACTGGATTGACGCCGTGGCCCGCGCCGGCGTGACCTTCAGGTACACCGAGCAAGGCCCTGTGGGTCTGGTGACCGGCAAGAAGGTCTATGTCGTGACCTCGCGCGGTGGCGTGCATCGCGACCAGCCCAGCGACCACATCGTGCCCTACCTGCGCACCGTGCTGGGCTTCCTGGGCATGACCGACGTCGAATTCATCTTCGCCGAAGGCCTGAACCTGGGCGGTGATGCCGCGGCGCGCGGCCTGGCCTCGGCCCGCGCCCAGATCGCCGAACTGACCGCCTGAACACCGGAGCAGCCCATGAGCACCCCCGTGACCCAAACCGTGCAGACCCCGCGTGAGGTCGAGCGCCTGGTCGCCGGCCAGCCCACCAGCGACGGCGCCGGCGTGCGGCTCAACCGCGTGCTGACGCAGAACCTGCAACGCCGGCTGGACCCCTTCCTGATGCTGGACCACTTCGGCTCGGAGAACCCGGATGACTACGTGGCCGGCTTCCCCGACCACCCACACCGCGGCTTCGAGACCGTGACCTACATGCTGCACGGCCGCATCCGCCACCGCGACTCGGCCGGTCACGAAGGCCTGGTCACCGACGGCGGCGTGCAGTGGATGCACGCGGGCCGTGGCGTGATCCACAGCGAGCTGCCCGAGCAGCGCGAAGGCCGCATGTCCGGCTTCCAGCTCTGGCTCAACCTGCCCGCCAAGGACAAGATGGGCGAGCCCTGGTACCGCGACGTGCAGGGCCCCGACGTGCCCAGCTTCGACCTGGACGGCGCCCATGTGCGGGTGATCGCCGGCGAAAGCCACGGCGTGGCCGGCGCGGTGCAGCGCCCGGTGACCGAGCCGCTGTACCTGGACGTGCACCTGGCGCCCGGCGCCCGCTTCGATCAGCCGCTGCCGCCGGAGTTCAACGCCTTCGTCTATGTCTACGACGGCGCGCTGCGCTTTGACAACGGCTGCCTGCTGCCCGAGTCGCGAATGGCCATCCTGGCCAACACGCCCGGCAGCGACGGCGTGCGCCTGCAGGCCGAGGACCGGCCGGTGCGCGCCATCCTGGTGGCGGGCCGCCCGCTGGGCCAGCCCATCGCGCAATACGGCCCCTTCGTGATGAACAGCGAGGCCGAGCTGGTACAGGCCGTGCGCGACTTCCAGGCCGGCCGTCTGGCCTGAGCCCCACCCCGGCGCGTCGCCGCGCGCGCCGGTTCGTGACGTAAATCACATCCGACCCGCCGCCAGACGGCTTTCGTTCTCCAAGTCTTGCCAATTAAATTGCACGCTATACAATTGCAAGCAAGCAAACAGCGAGCAATTAGACGAAGAGAAGTCTTCAGCCCGCTGACCTTGTCAACCGATCCGCTCTCCACTGTCCACCCCTGAAAGGAATTGCCATGAAAACCCTTCGCAACGTGATCGCCGCTTCCGCCGCTTCCCTGGCCGTGGGCCTGGCCGCCGCCGCCGGCAGCCCGGGCGTGGAACACAACACGCAAGCCTTCCTCGAAGCCCTGGCCAAGGGCGGTGGCAAGCCGCTGGAGGCGCTGAGCCCCGCCGATGCCCGCCAGGTGCTGGTCGGTGCGCAAGCCGGCGCCAAGCTGCCCCCGGCCGACGTCAGCGAGAAGACCATCACGGTCGACGGCAAGCCGGTCAAGCTCAACATCGTGCGCCCGGTCGGCGCCAAGGGCCAACTGCCGGTGTTCGTGTTCGTGCACGGTGGCGGCTGGATCCTGGGCGACTTCCCCACCCACGAGCGCTTTGTGCGTGACCTGGTGGTCGACTCCGGCGCTGCCGCGGTGTTCGTGAACTACACACCGTCGCCCGAAGCCCGCTACCCGGTGGCGATCAACGAGATCTATGGCGCCACCAAGTGGGTCGCCGAGCACGGCTCGGAAATCAACGTGGACGGCAAGCGTCTGGCCGTCGTGGGCAACAGCGTCGGCGGCAACATGGCCACGGTGACCGCGCTGATGGCCAAGGACAAGGGAGGCCCCGCGATCAAGGCGCAGGTGCTGTTCTGGCCCGTGACCAACGCGAACTTCGAGAACGCGTCCTATGACGAGTTCGAGCAGGGTCACTTCCTGACCCGCCCGATGATGAAGTGGTTCTGGGACGCCTACACGACCGACGTGAACCAGCGCAAGGAGATCTACGCCTCGCCGCTGCTGGCCTCGCCGGAACAGCTCAAGGGCCTGCCCCCTACGCTGATCATCACGGCCGAGAAGGACGTGCTGCGTGACGAAGGCGAAGCCTATGGCCGCAAGCTGGACGCCGCCGGCGTGACCGTCGTGACCACCCGCTACAACGGCATGATCCACGACTTCGGCCTGCTGAACGTGCTGTCCACCGTGCCCAGCACCCGTGCCGCGCTGCACCAGGCTTCGGAAGAGCTGAAGGCGCGTCTGCGCTAAGCCACCCCCGAGACCCCGGCCCGCGAGGGCCGGGTCTTGCCACCAGGCGCCCCGCTCAACCCGGGGCGCCTGGTCGTTTTCAGAGCCCGGCGCCGGCCAGGTGCTCCACCAGCGCCCTGACCTTGGCCGACTGTCGGCGCTGCGGCGGGCTGACCGCGTGGATGGGCAGGTCCTGCACCGTCCAGCCGGGCAGCAGCGCCACCACCTCGCCGCGCGCCAGCTCGGGCTCCACCAGCCACAGCGGTACATAGCCCAGGCCCTGGCCCGACAGCAGCGCCGCGCGCAGCACCTCGCTGCTGTTGGTCTGCAGGTTGCCGCTCACCTGCACCTCCTCCACCTGCCCCACCGGCGCGTCGGCGCCCGGCCCGGCCACGAAGCGCCAGGCATTGCGCGTGCTGAGCTCGCTGTAGACCAGGCAGTTGTGCGCGACCAGGTCCGCCGGCACGCGCGGCGCCGGGTGGCGCGCCAGGTAGGCCGGGCTGGCCAGCACCGCACGCCGCGTCGTGCCTACGCGCCGCGCCACCAGGCTGGAGTCCGGCAGCTCGCCGATGCGCACTGCCACATCGATGCCCTGCTCGATCAGGTCCACGAAGCCGTCGTCCAGCCGCAGGTCCACCTTGACGCCCGGATGCGCGGCCAGAAAGCTCTGCACCAGCGGCAGCAGCTTGAGCCGCCCGAAGGCCACCGAGGCCGCCACGCGCAGCCAGCCCTGCAGCTGCTGCTCGCCGGCGCGCAGCTCGGCCTCGGCCTCCGCAACCTCGGCCACCAGGCGCCGCGCCTGCTCCACATAGCGCGCCCCCGGCTCGGTCAGCTTCAGCGCGCGCGTGCTGCGCACCAGCAGCTGCGCGCCGAGCTCGCGCTCCAGCGCCGCCACCTGCTTGCTGACCGCGCTCTGCGTGCTGCCCAGCTCCCGCGCCGCCGCGGAAAAGCTGCCGGTCTCCACCACCCGCACCAGGGTCTGCATCGCCAGCCATCGGTCCATAGCGCCACAATAAATTCCAAACTGGAATAGATCATAGGAAATCAGACCAGCTACCGGCAATGAATCGTTGGAATCACAGTACAGCCATCCCAACGAACTCGGCGGAGCCCGACATGAACACCCCACCCGTCATCCTCATCACCGGCGCCCTCACCGGCATAGGCCGTGCCACCGCGCTGGCCTTTGCCCGCCAGGGCGGCCGCCTGGTCGTCAGCGGCCGCCGCGAGGCCGAAGGCCAGGCGCTGGCCGCTGAGTTGCGCACCCTGGGCACCGAGGCGGAATTCGTCGCCGCCGACGTGCGCGACGAGGCCCAGGTGCGCCAGCTGATCGATCGCGCCGTGCAGCGCTTCGGCCGCCTGGACATCGCGGTCAACAACGCCGGCACCGAGGGCCAGAACGGCCTGCTGGTGGACCAGTCCGGCGACAACTACCAAGCCATCTTCGACACCAATGTGCTGGGCACGCTGCTGAGCCTCAAGCACGAGATGCGCGTGATGCGCGCCCAGGGCCGCGGCGCCATCGTGAACCTGTCGTCCATCGCCGGCCAGGTGGGCATCGCGGGCGCGGCGGTCTACGTGGCCAGCAAGCATGCGGTCGAGGGCCTGACCAAGAGCGCCGCGCTGGAGGGCGCCGCCCACGGCGTGCGCGTCAACGCGGTGGCGCCCGGCCCGGTGCAGACCGCGATGCTGGACCGCTTCGCCGGCTCGGCCGAGGCCCGCGACGGCTGGCTGGACACGCTGCCCACCCGCCGCGCGGCCACGGTGGACGAAATCGCCGCCACCGTGCTCTTCGTGGCCGGCGACCAGGCCCGCTATCTCACCGGCCAGTCCATCGCGGTGGACGGCGGCTACACGGCCCAGTGATCTCCCCCAGACCTTTTCTCCAACCCCGACAAGGACCTCCCATGAACCCGATTCAAGTTCCCCGCCGCGACCAGGTCAGCCCCGCCAACCAGGCCATCTTCGACCAGCTCCACGGCCAACTCGGCTTCGTGCCCAACCTGTACGCCACCTTCGCGCTGTCCGGCCACGCGCTGGCCACCTACCTGGCGCTGCAGGGCGCCAGGTCCAGCATCACCGGCAAGGCCCGCGAGGTGGTGAATCTGGTGGTCAGCCAGGTCAACCACTGCGAGTATTGCCTGGCCGCCCACACCGCGCTGGGCCGCATGGTGGGCTTCAGCGATGAGCAGATGCTCGAGATCCGCCGCGGCACGGCGGGCTTAGACCCGCGGCTGGACGCGCTGGCCCGGCTGGCGCGCCATATCGCGCAGGAGCGCGGCCGAGCCGACCCGGCGCTGCTGGACGCCTTCTTCGCCGCCGGCTGGACCCAGGAACAGCTGGTCGACGTGGTGATGGCGGTGGGCGACAAGATCATCTCCAACTACCTGCACGCCACCACCCAGGTGCCGGTGGACTTCCCCGCCGCCCCGGCGCTCTGAGCGCCCGCGGCATCGGGCGGGGCAACAATGACGCATGAGCTCCGCCCTGCCCGACCGCCTGCACAGCCCCGCCGCCGAACGCAATGCGTCGCCCATCCTGGCCGCGCTGCAGCAGCACCTGCCGCCCCAGGGCCTGCTGCTGGAGATCGCCAGCGGCAGCGGCCAGCATGCGGCGCATTGCAGCGCCGGCCTCCCCGGCTGGCAATGGCAGCCCAGCGACCGTGACGACGCGCTGCTGGCCTCCATCGCCGCCTGGTGCGCCGACCGGCCGAATGTGCGCCCGCCGCTGCGGCTGGACGTGCTGGCCGTCGGCTGGCCCGGCGTGCCCACAAAGCTGGACGCGATCTTCTGCGCCAACATGATCCACATCGCACCCTGGCCCTGCACCGCCGCGCTGATGCAGGGTGCGGCGCGACACCTGGCCCCCGAGGGTCAGCTCTTCACCTACGGCCCCTACCTGGAAGACGACCACCCCACGGCGCCCAGCAACCTCGCGTTCGACGAAGACCTGAAGGCCCGCAACCCCGCCTGGGGCCTGCGCCGCCTGGCCGACGTGGCCCGCGAGGCGGCCGCCGTCGGCCTGGTGCTGCGCGAGCGCATGGAGATGCCCGCCAACAATCTGCTACTGGTGTGGAGACGGAGCTAAGGCCTGTTCACACGACGGCCGCAGGCCCTAGTCCTTGCGCCCGGCGCCCAGGTAGGTCTCGATCACGCGCGGGTCGCGCGCCAGCTGCTCGGCCGGGCCGCCCAGCACCAGCTCGCCGGTCTCCAGCACATGGCCCTGGTCGGC
Organism: Roseateles depolymerans; assembly: GCA_003241055.1. GTDB lineage: Bacteria > Pseudomonadota > Gammaproteobacteria > Burkholderiales > Burkholderiaceae_C > Pelomonas > Pelomonas depolymerans_A. Next base: position 75,773 of record QFOD01000012.1, on the reverse strand, counting down.
CACGCGCAGCGCCGCGCGGGCGTTCTGCTCCACCAGCAGGATGCTGACGCCGCTGGCGCGCAGCTGCTCGATGATGACGAAGATCTCGCGCACGATCAGCGGCGCCAGGCCCAGGCTGGGCTCGTCCAGCATCAGCAGGCGCGGCTGGCCCATCAGCGCGCGGCCCAGCGCCAGCATCTGGCGCTCGCCGCCCGACAGCGTGCCGGCCGCCTGCGCGCGCCGCTCCTTCAGCCGCGGAAAGCGCGCATAGACGCTGTCCAGCCCGTCACGCCAGCGCCGGTCGCCCAGCTTGCGCGGTCGCCAGCCGCCCAGCAGCAGGTTGTCCTCCACGCTCATGCTGCCGAACAGCTCGCGCTTTTCGGGCACCAGCGCCAGGCCGGCCAGCACGCGCTCCTCCAGCGTCAGGCCGCGCAGGTCCTGCCCGTCGAACTGCAGGCGCTGCGCGCGCGACGGGATCAGCCCCATCAGTGCACCCAGCAGCGTGGACTTGCCCGCGCCATTCGGGCCGATCACGGTCACGACCTGACCCTGCGGCGCCACCAGGTCCAGGCCCTGCAGCACCTCGGCGCGGCCGTAGCCGGCCTGCAGGCCCACCACCTCCAACAGCGCGCTCATGCCTGCCCCTCGTCCGACGCATACGTCGGCCTGTCCCCCGAGGGGATGCCGGCCGGCTTGGGAGCGGCCCGGCGCTCGTCCGGCAAATCCTCCGCCCCCAGATAGGCCGCGCGCACCGCCGGGCTGGCCTGCACCTCGGCCGGCGTGCCCTGCATCAGGTGGCGGCCGAACTCCATCACCACGATGCGGTCGGTCAGGTTCATCACGAAGTCCATGTCGTGTTCCACCAGCAGCAGGGACAGGCCTTGCCCGCGCAGCTGGCGCAGCACCTCGGCCAGCGCCTGCTTCTCCTTGTGGCGCAGGCCGGCCGCGGGTTCGTCCAGCAGCAGCAGCGCCGGATCGCTGGCCAGCGCGCGGGCAATCTCCACCAGCCGCTGCGGCCCCAGCGCCAGATTGCCGGCCAATTCGTGGGCCTGGGCCTCCAGCCCGATACGGCGCAGCTGGCGCAGCGCCTCGGCGCGGGCGCGGGCCTCCTCGGCGCGGTCCAGCCCCAGCATGGCCGCCACCGTGCCGGCGCGGGTGCGCAAATAGCAACCCAGCGCGACGTTCTCCAGCACCGTCATGTCGGGCACCAGCTTCACATGCTGGAAGGTGCGCGACAGACCGGCGCGTGCGATCTCGCGGCTGGGCCGCCCGCCCATGGCCTGGCCGCGCAGGCTCACCTGGCCGGCGGTCAGCGGCAGCACGCCCGAGATCAGGTTGAAGGTGGTGCTCTTGCCCGCGCCATTGGGGCCGATCAGGCCCACGATGTCGCCGGCGCGGATCTCGAAGCTGATGTCGTTCACCGCCGCCAGGCCGCCGAACTGCTTGCGCAGCCCCTGCACCTGCAACAGCGCCTCGCCGCGCGCCGGCCGGCTGCGCGCGGGCAGCGGCTGGGCGCCTTCGTTCACCACGGGCGCTGCGGCGGCCGGCAGCACGCGCGCCAGCAGGCCGCGCAGCAGCGGCCACAGGCCGTCGGGCGCGAAGCGCAGCACCAGCACCAGCGCGATGCCGAACACGATGATCTCGTAGTTGCCCGAGCCGCCAAACAGCAGCGGCAGCCAGACCTTGAGCTGGTCTTCGGCCAGCTTCACCAGTGCCGCGCCCACAAACGCGCCGCCCACCGTGCCTATGCCGCCCAGCACCGCCATGAACAGGTATTCGATGCCGAACTTGATGCCGAAGGGCGAGGGGTTCACGCTGCGCTGCATGTGGGCATACAGCCAGCCCGACACCGCGGCCAGCAGCGCCGCGATGACGAACATCGCGAGCTTGTAGCGGAAGGTGGACGCGCCCATGGCCTCGGGCATGGTGCTGCCGCCGCCCCGGTTGTGGTTGAGCGCCCGCATGATGCGGCCCGGCCGCGAGGCCAGCAGCCGTGTCAGCGCCAGCGCGCCCAGCAACGCCGCGCCCCAGATCAGCCCGTAGATGCGGCGCTCGCTCTGGAAGCTGAACTCGCCCACGGTGATGGGCGGCAGGCCCAGCAGGCCGTCGTACTTGCCCAGCACCTCCAGGTTGCCCACCAGGTAGTAGAGCGCCAGGCACCAGCAGATGGTGGCCAGCGGCAGGTAGTGGCCCGACATGCGCAGCGTCAGCACGCCGATCACCAGCGCCAGCACCAGCGCCACGCCCAGGCCCAGCGCCAGGCCCCACCAGGGGGACAGGCCTTGCGCGGTGGTGATCCACGCGGTCGCATAGGCGCCCACGCCGGCAAAGGCCGCCTGGCCGAAGGAGGTCAGCCCGCCCACGCCGGTCAGCAGCACCAGGCCCAGCACCACCAGCGCGAAGAGCCCGATGTAGTTGAGCTGGGTGATCCAGAAGTCCGGCACCGGCAGCAGCGGCAGGGCCAGCACGCAGGCGGCACCGAGCGCGCGCCACAACAGGGTCTTGTTCATCGCGCGGCCCTCAATGCTCTTCATGGTGCGGGTCCACGAAAGACCGCCACAGCAGCACCGGCAGGATGGCGGTGAACACGATGACCTCCTTGAAGGCGCTGGCCCAGAAGGAGCCGAAGGACTCGATCAGGCCCACGCCCACCGCGCCGGCCAGCGCCAGCGGGAAGCTGGCCAGGCCACCGAACACCGCGCCGACGAAGCCCTTCAGGCCGATCAGGAAGCCGGTGTCGTAGTAGATGGTGGTGGACGGCGAGATCAGCAGGCCCGACAGCGCGCCGATGAAGGCCGCCATCGTGAAGCTCAAGGCCCCGGCCGAGTCGCCCGAGATGCCCATCAGCCGCGCGCCGGTGCGGTTCACCGAGGTGGCGCGCAGCGCCTTGCCGGCCAGCGTACGGCCGAAGAACCAGGCCATGGCCAGCAGCAGCGCCAGCGACGCGGCGAAGATGATCAGCGTCTGGCCCGACAGCTGCAGCGGCCCCAGCGCGAAGCTGGCATCCCAGAAGGCCGGCGTGCGGTAGCCCTCGGCGCCGAAGAACACCAGGCCGATGCCGGTCAGCGCGAAATGCACGCCCACCGACACGATCAGCAGCGTCAGCACGCTGGCGCCCGACAGGGCCCGGTAGGCCAGCCGATAGAGCAGCGGGCCCATCGCGGTGACCACGGCCAGCGTCAGCAGCACCTGCACCAGCAGCGGTGGCTGGTGGGCGGCGAGCGCGGCGCTGGCCCCGGCGGCCAGCAAGGGCCCCAGCAGCGTCTTCAGCAGGCGGCGGGCCAGGCGTGCCGCCGGCCAGCGCTCGCGCCAGGCAGCCAGCAGGTCCAACGCCGTCACCGCCGCGGCCATGATCAGCAGCAGCCAGACGGTGCCGGGCACCCGCCCCAGCTGCAGCGCAGCCAGCGTCAAGGCGCCGAAGGCGACGAACTCACCCTGCGGGATGAAGATGACGCGCGTGACGGAAAACACCAGCACGAGGGCCAGCGCCACCAGCGCGTAGATCGCTCCATTGGTCAGGCCATCCAGGCCCAGGATCGCGGCAATGCTCAGGTCCATGTCTCCAGGCCTCGTGCGCTCTGCGCATCTTGTCGTGGAGCGCGGATCGTATCGGCCTTTGCGCCTGTGGCGCCCGGGGTGAACACTGTCCCGCAAGCGACGCGGCCCGGGGCGCTGGGGGCGCTCCCGGGCCGCGTCAGGTCTTGCCTGGCCGGGCTCAGAACGAGGTCCAGTCTCCTTCGGTGCCCGTGGCCAGCGCGGGCTGGGCGCTCGCGGCCGGCTTGGCGGCGCGGCGGCTGAAGTCCGGGCGAGCCACATTGGCCGGGCGCGGTGCAGCGGCAGCCTTGGCCGGGCTGGCGGCCGCGGGCCTGAAGACCGACGTCTGGGTCCGCACCGACGCGGTGGCCACGACGCGGTCACCGGCACCCGAGGTGCGGAACACCGCCACCGCCTTCACCAGCGTGTCGGCCTGCTGCCGCAGGCTCTCGGCCGCGGCCGCGCTCTGCTCCACCAGTGCCGCGTTCTGCTGTGTGGTCTGGTCCATGTGCGAGACGGCCTCGCTGATCTGGTTCACGCCACCCATCTGCTCGCGGCTGCCGGAGGCAATCTCGCCCACGATGTCGCTGACGCGCTGCACCGAGGTCTTGACCTCCTGCATCGTGCGACCGGCCTTGTCAGCCAGCTCCGAGCCGGTGCTGACCTGCTCCACGCTCTTCTGGATCAGTGTCTTCACCTGCTTGGCGGCCTCGGCGCTGCGGCCCGCCAGCGCGCGCACCTCGCTGGCCACCACCGCAAAGCCGCGGCCTTGCTCGCCGGCCCGCGCCGCCTCGACCGCGGCGTTCAGCGCCAGGATGTTGGTCTGGAAGGCGATGCCGTCGATCACGGCAATGATGTCCTCCATCTCGCGGGACGCCTTCTCGATCTCGTGCATGGTGTTGACCACCTCGCCCACGACGGCACTGCCCGAGTCCGCCACGCCGCTGGCCTGGTCGGCGAGCTGGCTGGCCTGGGCGGCGTTGTCTGCGTTGTGACGGGCCGTGCCGTTGATCTGCTCCATGGACGCTGCCGTCTGCTGCAGCGCCGAGGCCTGCTGCTCGGTGCGGCTGCTCAGGTCGCTGTTGCCCTGGCTGATCTCGGAGGACGCCGTCGCCACGCTCTCGGCGTTCTGGCGCACCTCCGTCACGATGCGGCTGAACTGCTCCTGCATGCGAGCCAGGGCGGCCTGCATCTCGGCCACTTCGTCATGCCCTTCGACGCTGACCGTGTGGGCCAGGTCGCCATCGGCGAAGTGGGTCGCGGCGGTCGCGGCCAGGCCGACCCGACGGCTCAGGTTGGAGGCATTGCGCCAGGCCAACACCAGCCCGACCAGCACCGCGACGGCGGCCGCCACGAGGGTGCTGACCAGCGCGCGCTGGTAGGTTTCCTCCGCCGCCGCAGCTTCTGCCGTCGCGCCGTCCATGTTGATCTTCATCACCTTGCTGACCTTGGCGGCGACATCACGCCCGTGCTGCTTCATGGAGCCGGTGTTCATCGCCACGACCTTGTCCTCCTGGCCGGCAGCGATCAGTCGGTGCATCTCCACGCCATCGGCGGCATAGATCTTGTGCGCGTCCGCGACCTCGTCGGCCAGCTTGCGCTCCTCCGGGCTGCTGACCAGCGTCGTGTAGCGCTTCCAGGCGGACTCGTAGACCTCGGCGTTCTTGGAAATCGCCTCGTCCGCCAGCTTGCGCTCCTTGGGGTCCGTGCTCAGCGCCAGGCGGACGTAGCCCAGGCGAACGCCATACAGCGCGTTGTCGAGCTCGGCGAGCGTGCGCACGCTGGGCAACCAGTTCTCGGCCAGTTGGCTGGTGTTGGCGCGCAGCGACCGGAGTTGGAGAACAGCCCAGCCCGCCATCAGCAGCGTGAGCACCAGCACCGCGCCAAAGGACAGCAGCAGACGGTTGCGCAGATTGAGTTTCATGATGGGCCTCCTTGAAGATGGGGGTCAGGCTTGAACGACGTAGGGCGAATCAGCGAGCGCGAACCAGGTGTCCGCACTCAGCAGCTGCAGGCACCGGCCGTTGACCAGTGCGGTGGCCAGCAGGTGCTGGCCGGAGAAGTCATCGGTCACCGGGGCGGGCCGCAGCTGGGCGGCGCTGAGCGTCAGCGTGCCGTCCACCCGATCGACCACCAGGCCCAGGCGACGCTCGCCGCGGGCCAGCACCACCACGGCGCGAGGCTGAGCGTTGGCGCCATCCGGCTGCGCGCCGGCACGGCCGAGCAGCTCAGCCAGATCCAGCAGCAGCATCGGCGCGCGGCCGAGTTCGGCGCTGCCCGCCAGCACGCTCATGCCTTCCTGGTGATGCAGCAGACCTTCCACCTGGCCCATCGGCAGCGCGTATTCCTGCGCACCGACGCGGACACAAAGCGTTTCAAGACCGATGGCCTCGCCGCCCGACACCTGGGGGCGAAGGGCATGGCGATGTGGCGCAGCCGCTGCGTGGAAGGCTGCCGAAGCAAGTGCGGGGCGGTGGACCGAGGAACGCATCGCTATCTCCAGAACGCCAGCACCTTTGCGGCGTTGGAAATAGTTTATTTGATACTTTTGGTTTTATCGCATCAAACACTGCCAACTCAATCACGAAGTCAGCTCGATTGAAGTGTTTTTATCAATTTGTGTTTTTCAAATCGACACCGAGCCCACGTCGCCCGGAACGCCTCCCGGATGAAGACCGTGACGAACTGCCCACACTTGGTGGTGGCTATGACCGTCTTATGTCTTTGTATAGATGTGCACAAATGTTTGCGCAGTATGATTCGCGGCTGGCTACCCAGCCGCTGACGGCCCGGGAGCCTATCCCTCCTGGAGATCTGTGATGAAAGCCCATTTCCTGAGCGCCAGCCTGCTGGCCGCTGGCGTTCTGCTGGCAGGCTGCAGCAGCACACCCGTGACCCCGCCCCCGGCCCCCGTGCCGCCGGCACCCGCTCCGGTCACCCCGCCGCCCGCTCCCGCGCCGGCACCGGCTCCGGTCGTCGCAGCCCCCGTGCTGCCGGCCTACCTGGATCCGAACAGCCCGATCTACAAGGAACGCAGCGTCTTCTTCGACTTCGACGTGTTCTCGATCAAGTCGGACTACGACGCGATGCTGGAGCGCCATGGCCGCTACCTGACGAGCAACCCGTCGCTGGCGATCAAGGTCGAAGGCAACACCGACGAACGCGGCTCCGCCGAGTACAACCTGGCCCTGGGCCAGAAGCGTGCCGAAGCCGTCGTCAAGGCGCTGAAGATCTACGGCGTGAAGGACGGTCAGGTCGAAGCCGTGAGCTGGGGCAAGGAACGCCCGAAGGCCACCGGCCACGACGAGGCCTCCTGGTCTCAGAACCGTCGCGCTGACCTGGCCTACCCGACCAAGTAAGCGTCACGACGCCAAGGCCGCGCCTCCGGGCGCGGCACAGCAGCCGCCGAGGCCTTGCCCGGCGGCTTTTTTGTTGACGCCCGCGGGGCGTCGACTCAGCTGATGGGGCTGATCGGGATGTTGGCGGCCCGCTCGTCAGCACCCAGGGCCTTGATCAGCAGGGCCAGATCGGCGTCCAGACGCGCCAGCGTGTCGGCGTCCAGCGCCTCCAGCGCCTGCGGCAGCACACCGGCCAGCGGGCCCGGCGCCTGGCCCAGCACCGCGGCACCGGCGTCCAGCAGGTGCAGCTGCACCGCGCGCCGATCCGGCCCCTGCTTGGCCGCCTGGACCAGGCCCCGCTCGACCAGCGAGCGCACCAGGTTGCTGGCCGTGGATTGATGGACGTCCATCGCGCGCGCGAGCTCGTTCACCCCCACGCCCGGCCGCGCGCGGATGATGCTCAGCGCCCAGAGCTGCGCGCCACCGACGCCGGCCTGCTTCTCCACCTGCTGGAAGTGGGTCTTGATCGCGTTGAACACCAGCCGGAAGCGCCGCAGCACCCGCGTCGCCGGCTCGCTGAGCTCGCCTGCCGACAGGCTATCGACGGTGGTAACGCTTGTTGCTGCTTGCGACGTTGGCGCGGACTTGACCATGTGGCCATGATAGACAGCGCCCGTGACGCGCCCGGGTGACAGCCTCCATGTCGAAGCACCCCGCACGGTCATTACGGCACCGGGCTTGCCACGCCCGGAAGCGCGATATACATTTGTACAAATGAATGAACTTTCACGACCCTCGCGGGCCGTCGTCTGAGCCGGTGCTGAAGCGCCTGAGCCGGATAGGTCTATGCCTGCTGCTTGCCCTGGTGGCCATCGTCGGCGCCTGGTGGTGGCAGTTCTGGGCGATCACGATTCCCGCGCAGCTGCCGGAATCCCCGCCACCGGCCGCTTCGGCCGCACCGAGGAGCGCCTGAGCATGCCGGAACTCACCGAACTGGCCCGTGAATTCGCGTGGCCGCTGGCCTTCACGCTGGCCTGGATCCTGGGCGAGCTGGGCCACCGCTGGACGGGCCTGCCTCGCATCAGCCTCTACGGTCTGGTCGGCTTCGCGCTGGCCAACGCCCCGGTGCCGCTGCTGCCGGACGGCAGCAGCACCCCGCTGATGCTGATGGCCCACCTGGCCTTCGGCCTCATCCTGTTCGAGCTGGGCTACCGCATCAATCTGCACTGGCTGCGGCACAACCCGTGGCTGGGCGTCACCGGGCTGCTGCAGGCCGGGCTGGTGTTCGCCGCCGTGCTGGCCGTCGCGCTGGCCTTCGGGCAGGAATCCCTCAACGCGGTGCTGCTGGCCTCCCTGGCCATCTCCACCTCGCCCGCCGCGGTGCTGCGGGTCACCAACGAATTACGCAGCTCGGGACAGGTCACCGAGCGTCTTCTGCACCTGACGGCACTGAACTGCCTGCTGTCGGTGCTTGCGTTCAAGCTCTGTGTCGGAGTCTGGGCCTTCAACACCACCGGCAGCCTGCTGCAGGCGCTCTCGAGCAGCGTGCTGCAGCTCGCAGGCTCGGTGGTGTTGGGCCTGGTCTTCGGCACGGCCTTTCCCGCGCTGATGCGCCAGCTCCGCAGCCTGGCCCGCGACGCGACGCTGGGCTTCGCGCTCGGCGTCATCCTGCTGGTATCGCTGGCCCAGGTGCTGGGCGCGTCACCGCTGCTGGCCGCCCTGACCTTCGGCGTGGCGGCGCGGCATCAGCGGGTCGTGCTGGCCCCGGCGCAGCGCAACTTCGGCGTGCTCGGCGAACTGCTGTGCATTGCTCTGTTCGTGTTCGTCACCACCACGGTCGCCTGGCCGCGCGTGGCGGCCGGCCTGGGGCTGGCGGTGGTGCTGATCGCCGTGCGGCTGCTGGTGCAGGTGGCCGTCACCGCGGCGCTGGCCCGGGTCAGCGGCATCAGCTGGCGCAAGGGCGCGCTGACGGGTCTGGGCATGACGCCGATCTCGGTGTTCGTGATCCTGCTGCTGGAACACACGCGGGTGCTGGGCATCGACCTGCTGGACCAGCTCGCGCCGCTGGCCGCGATGACGCTGCTGCTGGACATCGTCTCGCCGCTGGTGACCCGCCGCGCCCTGCTGTGGGCGGGTGAGCGCGGCCAACCGGAGGATCGCTGATGCCGCTGCAGGAATTCACCGTCTCCAAGCCGCTGACGCTGGGTGTCGAGCTCGAGCTGCAGCTGGTCAGCCTGAGCGACCTCGACCTCGTGGACGCCAGCCCCGACATGCTGGAGCTGCTGGGGCGCCGGCCCTTCCCGGGTCAGGTCGTGCCCGAGATCACCGAGAGCATGCTGGAGATCGCCACCAGCGTGCAGCCTGACCACGCCGGCGTGCTGACGCAGCTGCGCGAGATCCGAGACACGCTGGTGGCCGCGGGTGAGCGGCTCAACGTCGGCATCTGCGGCGGCGGCACCCACGCCTTCCAGCTCTGGACGCAGCGCAAGATCTTCTCCAAGCCGCGCTTCAAGGAGGTCTCGCAGCTCTACGGCTACCTGGCCCAGCAGTTCACCGTGTTCGGCCAGCACATCCACATCGGCTGCGCCTCGGGGGACGACGCGCTGTTCCTGCTGCACTCGCTGAACCGCTACGTGCCGCACTTCATCGCGCTGGCCGCGTCCTCGCCCTTCGTGCAGCGGCGCGACACGCTGTTCGACTCGGCCCGGCTGAACTCGGTGTTCGCCTTCCCCCTGAGCGGCCGCGCGCCGTTCACGCTGAGCTGGGACGACTTCCGCAGCAACTTCTTCGCGCACATGGAGCGCACCGGCATCGTCTCCAGCATGAAGGACTTCTACTGGGACATCCGACCCAAGCCCGAGTACGGCACCATCGAGCTGCGCGTCTGCGACACGCCGCTGACCGTGGACCGCGCCGCCGCGCTGGCCGGCTACCTGCAGGCGCTGTGCCGCTGGCTGCTGGAGCGCAGCGAGCCGCTACCGACCGAGGACGACTACCTCGTCTACAACTACAACCGCTTCCAGGCCTGCCGCTTCGGGCTGGAGGGGCAGATCGTGCATCCGCAGACCTACGAGGCCCTGCCGCTGCGCGACGACATCCTGCGCACGCTGGCCCACCTCACCAGCCGCGCCCTGCCCGGCGAGGGTGCCGCGCTGTCGCACCTGCTGCAGGTGCTGCGCAGCGACGGCGACGCGGCCGAACTGCGCCGCCACCATCGCGAGCGCGGCAGCGCCGAAGGCATGGTGGATGCGGCCATCGCGCACTTTCGCGGCGACCCCGCCTGAGGCCTATTCCAGCGTCTCGACCGGCACGTTGAACAGGTAGCCGGCACCGCGCTCGGTGCAGATGTAGCGTGGCTCCGAGGGGTTGGCCTCCACCTTGCGGCGCAGCCGCAGGATCTGCACATCGATGGAGCGGTCATAGACCTCGGCGCCATGCAGGCGCGACAGGTCCAGCAACTGGTCGCGCGACAGCACGCGCTGCGGCGCGGCACAGAGCGCCTGCAGCAGGTTGAACTCGCCGTTGGACAGCTCCACGCGACGCCCGTCCGGCGCGGTCAGCCGGCGCGAGCGCAGGTTCAGCTCCCAGCCGTCGAAGCGGTAGGCGCGGCGACGCTCGTCGCGCAGCGGCAGCAGCTCGCGCGCCATCTGGTAGCGGCGCAGCACCGCGCGGATGCGCGCCAGCAGCTCGCGCGAGCTGAAGGGCTTGTTCACGTAGTCGTCGGCCGCCAGCTCCAGGCCCATCACCCGGTCGGCCTCGTCGAGCTTGCCGGTGACGATCATCAGCGGCACCGGGCTGGTGTCGCGCAGCGAGCGGGCCAGCTGCATGCCGTCCTCGCCGCCCAGGCGCAGGTCCATCAGCACAAGATCGACCGACTCGGTCTGCAGCACCCGCCGCATCTCTGCCCCGCTGGCCACCGCCGTCACCCGGATGCCGTTCTCGACCAGGTAGTCGGAGATCAGCTCGCGCATCGCGGGGTCGTCGTCCACGGCAAGGACATGGGGAGGCTGGGCGCTCATGACTGATGAATCAAAGGGTGGCGTAAACTAACATTTCTGAAACCTGTCGCGTGCATTGCTGCCGTTACAGGCGTAACCCAGGAAATCTACGCGAAATGATGGGGGAACACGCATCGTCCCAAATCGTGGACAGGCCTCATCCGAGAGGCAGAGTCGGTTTGAGAAGATGTCCAGCATCGTTGTCCTTGATGAAAACGCCCCCATCCGCGAGTTGCTGCAGGAATGGCTGAGTGCCGCCGCCCACACCGTCTGGGACGCGCGCCAGCTGTCGGCCGCCGCGGCCGCAGAGATTGATGCCGTGCTGATCGATTTGCCCAAGCTCAGAGACGGCGCCCAGGCCGCCGTCGCCCGTGCCCGTGCGGCCTACCCGCGCGCGGCGCTGATCGGCCTGTCCACCCAGCTGTCCGCCAGCCTGCCGCCGGAATCACCCACCGTGCGCGACCTGGGCCTGCAGCGCCTGCTCGCCAAGCCCTGCGTGCGTGCCGAACTGCTGGAGGCGCTGGCCGCCCTCCCGCCCGGCGGATGACCGCCACCCAGCGACTCAGGCGCTGGATCATCGGCGTCGGCGCCGGGGTGCTGCTCGCCTTCATCGCCTCCACCGCCTACGACGCCTGGCGCCTGCGCCAGCAGGTCACACAGGCCACCACCCGCGAGCTCAGCAATCTGGCGCGGGCGCTGTCCGAGGAGGCCGAGCGCAGCCTGCAGGCGGTCGACCTGCTGCTCACCGACACCGCGCTCTGGTACCAGAGCAGCGGCAGCCGCCTGCAGGACGCCGACATCGAGATGGCGCTGCGCGCCCGTGCTTCCGCCACGCCCCAGGTCAGCGTCCTGACCCTGTCCGGCCCGGACGGCCAGCAGCGCTTCCGCTCCAAGGTGACGGGCGAACCGCTGGCCAACGTCGCCGACCGGCCCTACTTCCTGCGCCAGCGCGAGGCCCGTGATCTCGGCCTGTTCATCAACCCGCCGCTGGTCACCCGCAGCGAACGCCGCCCGGGCCTGATCGTGTCGCGCCGGCTGGAGACGGCCGATGGCCGCTTCGCCGGCGTCGTCACCGCCATCGTCACGCTCGACGAGCTGCGCGAGGTCTATGACGCCATCGACCTCGGCCCCGGCAGCGCGCTGCTGCTGACCTTCGACGACGGCAGCCTGGTGGTGCGCCAGCCGGCCGACCCGCGTGCGGAGCGCCAGGTCTTTCCCGAGCTGAGTGCCGGCCAGTCCTCGGCGCCGCGGCAGCGCGTCAGCCCGGTGGACGGGCGCGAGAAGTTCATCGTCTCGATGCCGGTGTCGGATCGCCCGCTGGTGATGTCCGTCACCCGCGATGCCTACAACGCCTTCGAGCCCTGGCGGGCCGAGATGTGGGGCCTGACCGGCCGCGCGCTGGCGCTGGTGCTGATCGGCGTCTGGACCATCGCGCTGCTGCTGCGCCAGCTGCGCCGGCTGGAGCAGGGCGAGGTGGCGCTGCGCCGCAGCGAGCAGCGCTACGAGCTCGCGATGGAAGCCGCCAACGAGGGCCATGCCGAATGGAATCTCGAGAGCAACCGCCTGTTCGCGTCGGAACGCTGGCGGCGGCTGCACGAGCTGCAGGCCACGCCGGGCTCGACGCTCGCCACCGAGCTGCTGCGCGCCATCGACCTGCACCCCGACGACCTCGGCCCTGGCCGCGACGCCCTCCAGCGCCATCTGGCCGGCGAGACCGGCGAGGTGGACATCGAGTACCGGGTTCGCCTGCCGCGGCCCGAGGGCCAGGAGCCCGGCTGGCGCTGGATCCACATGCGCGGCCGCTGCCTGCGGGACACCCAGGGCAAGCCCACCCGCTTCTTCTGCGCCGCCATGGATGTGACGCCGCGCAAGGAGGCCGAGGCCGAGCGCGAGAAGCTGCAGGGCCAGCTGCGCCAGGCCCAGCACATGGAGTCGCTGGGCACGCTGGCCGGCGGCATCGCACACGACTTCAACAACATCCTGGGCGCCATCCTGGGCCACGGCGAGATGGCACAGCGCCACGCCGAGCACGACCCGGCCCTGGCCCGCCACCTGGACCGCATCATGCAGGCCGGCGCGCGCGCCAAGCTGCTGGTGCGCCGCATCCTGGACTTCAGCCGCAGCGGCGTGCGCGACCGCGGCCTGGTCAACGTCGACCAGGCGGTCGACGACGCCCTGCTGCTGGTCAGCCCGACGCTGCCCTCGCACGTGCACCTGCAGACCCGCCTGAGCGCCTGCGATGCCGCCGTGATCGGCGATGCACTGCAGATCCACCAGCTGGTCAGCAACCTGTGCAGCAACGCGGTCGGCGCCATGAGCCGCGAGGGCGTGCTGAGCGTGCAGGTCCGCTGCGAGCACCTGACCCAGCCCCGCCACCTCACCCACGGGCTCGCCCAGCCCGGCGACTGGGCCTGCATCGCCGTGGCCGACCAGGGCAGCGGCATCCCGGCCGAGGTCTACCCGCGCATGTTCGACCCCTTCTTCAGCACCAAGAAGGTCGGCGAAGGCACGGGGCTGGGCCTGTCCGTGGTGCACAGCATCGTCACCGACATGGGCGGCTGCATCGACGTGCAGAGCTCGCCCGAGCACGGCACCTGCTTCACGCTGTGGCTGCCGCGCAGCGGCGATGTCCGCCCCGCCGGCGCGGGCGGCGAGTCCCCGCTGCCGCGCGGCGACGGGCAGACGCTGCTGATCGTCGACGACGAGGCCCCGCTGGTGGAATTCGCCGAGGAGATGCTGGCCGAGCTGGGCTACGAGCCCGTCGGCTTCACGAGCAGCCAGGCCGCGCTGGAGGCTTTCGCCCGCGACCCCGTCCGGTTCGACATGGTGCTCACCGACGAGACCATGCCTGAGCTCAGCGGCGTCGAGCTGACGCGCCAGCTGCTGGCCATCCGGCCCGATCTGCCGGTGCTCGCAATGAGCGGCTACGGCGGCGAGGAGCTCGAGCAGCGCGTGGCCCAGGCCGGCGCCCGCGCGCTGGTGCGCAAGCCACTGAGCGCGCGCGAGCTGGCCAGCGCCGTCGCCCAGATGCTGCGGGATGGGCGGCGCGGTTTCAGCTGAAACCTCCCACCGCCTGCGGGTAACGACGAGGTAGCGGTGCCGGCCGAGCATGGGCTCATGGCGGGCTTCCGCGTCATGCCCCGAGCTTGCACCACGCCGAAGCCCCCGCAACGCCTGCCCCGCCTTCGCGCGGGGATGCCCGGGGGGCTGCCACGCCACCTTCCGCCGGCATGCCGCGACACCCACGGGGCGTCGCGCCAGGGCCCAACGGCGCGCAGCAACCGGCCGCCACGGCGGCCACCGAGGGAGCAGCAGACATGACACGCCTATTGATCGTCGACCACCACCCGCTGATGCGCGAGGGCCTGAAGCGCCTGCTCGACGGCCACCCGTGGCTGCGGGTCATCGGCGAGGCCAGCGATGGTGCCGGGGCCCTGCATCGCCTGCAGGCCGCGCCGGTGGATCTGGCCATCGTGGACATGCACATGCCGGGGCTGTCCGACGTGGAGCTGATCGCCCGCATGCGCCTGCTGCAACCCAATCTGCGGGTGCTGGTGCTGTCGACCCAGGGCCATGTCGCCGTTGCGCAGCGCGCCCTGTGCGCCGGCGCCAGCGGCTACCTCACCAAGGACCAGGGGGCCGACTGCATCCTGGAGGGCATAGAGAAGGTGGCCGAGGGCGGCCGGGCGCTCAGCCCGCTGCTGGCCGAGGCCCTGGCCTTCGAGGCCCTGCAGCAGCGCCGCGGCCCCGACGCCCTGAGCGGCCGCGAGCAGGAGGTGCTGGAAGGACTGGCCGCCGGCGACAGCCTGGGCTGCATCGCAGCCCGGCTGGGCATCAGCCACAAGACCGTCAGCACCCACAAGGCCAACCTGATGACCAAGATGGGCTTCGGCTCCATGGCCGACCTGTTCCGCTACGCCATCGCCCAGGGCCTGTGCCTGCAGGCCGCCTGAAACTCAGCATCTGCCGAGTTGGCCCTGCGCGCCGGACGATGGTGCGCCGGCCTCACCTCCCCCATGCTGACGATGCGCCGTAGTCCCTTGGACACACCGCCATGTCTGCCCGTCCGTCCACCCCCACCGTCGACCGTCCCGCCCCCCGAGCACCTGCCGGCGGCTCGCCCTGGCCGCAACGCCTGACCCTGCTGGTGGCGCTGGCGTCGGCCGCCCTGCTGGGCGCTGCCGCCGCCACGGCATTCGCTCCCGCACCGCCGTCGCCGCCGGCCGAGCCTCACCCGGCACTGGCCCATGCGCTGCTGCAGGTCTCCGACGGTCTGACGGCCCTGCCCTTCCGCGTGCTGGCGCTGCACGACGGCGGCCAGCTGTCCACGCCTCAGGCCGTGGACGCCCTGCAGCGCGCGGCCGAACGGGCCCGCACCGGCTGGCACGACCTGGCCCGCCAGATCGACGGCGAGCCGTCTCCCGAACGCATACGGCTGGCTGCCCAGCTCGGGCCCCAGGTGCAGATGCAGAGCCTGCTGCTCGAACGCCTGGCCGACAGCCTGCGGGAGCAGGACAGCGCGCTCACCCAGCGCCTGCTGACCCACCAGTTGGCGCCGGCCAGCCGCGACCTGATGCCCACGCTGCGCCTGCTGACCAGCGACCACACCGCCCCGCGCCCCGATACCGCCGCCACGGACGAGCCGGGCTGGCTGCGTTGCAGCGCCCTGCCCGCCGCGGGGGGGCTGACGGTGGCGCTGACCCTGCTGCTGCGCCGCCGTCGCGGGCGTGGCGCCGCGCCGCCACCGCCCCCGTGGCGCCATGCGCTGGACGGGGTCGAGCTGGATCAGGGCCTGGCCCGATTGCTGCGGCAACTGGTGAACGACGGCCTCGCAGATCTCGCCTGCGAAGCCCGACTGCACCCCGGCGCCGACCCGGGCGGCCTCGCGCGCCTGGTCGTGCGCCATGTCGCCACCGCGGCCGGCCTGCCGCCGCCGCCGGCCCCGGGCGACCTGCTGCTGCTGCCGGGCCGCAGCCTGCTGCTCGAGCAGTTGCGTGACCAGGGCCTGCTGACGCTGGGCGGACACCTGGCCGACCTGGGCACCACGCTGGCCTGGCCCGGCTATGCCAGCTGCTGTCGCGCCCTGCTGCTGCCGCTGTGGCAGGGGCCGACGCTGCACGGCTGCCTGGCCGTGCTGCTGCGCTCGACCGCACCGCTGGACGCGGCCCATATCGAGCGGCTGCGCGCGGCGGCCGACCTCGTCAGCGTGCGCCTGGGCCGCCAGCGGACGGCAGCCACAGAGGCCCTGGCATGAACGCCCCGGCGCGCGCCGGCTGGGCCCTGCTGGCTGCGTCCCTCGCGCTCACGGCCCTGGCTCTGGGCCAGGCTCGGCGCGCGACGGAGCCGCTGCAGAGCCCGGGCGAGGCCCAGGCTCTGCACCGCATCGCGCAGCTGCAGCGGCTGAACGACGCGGCCGACCAGACCTTGCTCCAGGCCCGCCAGACCTGGACCCCACAGGACGCCACCAACGCCGCGACGCGGCTCGGCCCACTGGAAACCGAGGTCGAGGCGCTGTCGCGCAGCCTGGAGGACACCGCCCCGGCCGAAGGGCTGGATCCGGTCACCGCGAGCGCCATCGCCGGCCAGCGCCGGCTGTGGGCGCAGTACCACGACGAGGCCGGGCTGCTGTCGCAGCACGAGCTGGTGCTGGCGGACGCCCTGCGCCGCGGCAGCCTGCCGCGCGCGCTGGCCTATGCGCAGGAACGCCTCGCGATGCTCGGCCACACGCACCTGGCCCGACGGCGGGCGGAACTTCGCGACCTGGCCGGGCAGATCGGCCTGGGGGCGCTGGCAGCGCTGCTGGCCTGCGCCGCCGCGCTGCTGGCCTGGCGGCGGCGGCACGGGCCAGACCCGGCCCCCTCGCCGTTCGACAGCGCCCAGCTGGAGCAGGCGGCCGCGGTCACCCGGCGCTTGCAGACGCACGTCGCCTGCTGCTGCACTTCGCTGCGTCTGCGCATGGAGGCGCTGGGCCTGGCCGAGCATCAGGCCCACCGGGCCCTGCGCGAACGCCCGGTGGCACAGGGGCCGCTGGCCCTGCAGCAGCTGGCGCAGCGGCTGGAGGATGCGCTGGCCCAGAGCCATGAGCTGAACTCGCTGGCGCTCATCATCACCACGCCCTGGACGCGCCGGCTCGTCACGCCGCCGGCCGCGCCATCTCGCGCCTCGGTCAGCCCGGATGCAGCGAGGCTGGACGCCGTGCGCCGCCAGGCCGCGCAGGCCGCCACCGAGACCAGCCGGCTCGCCGTGCAGGTGCTGGCGCGGCTGCAGTCCTCGCAGGAACAGCTGCAGCGCCAGGCCACCGACCTGCCGCGCCTGCCCTGGACACCGCCCGAGCTGCCGGCCGAGGCCAGCCGCCAGGCGCTGATCGAGCGCTCGCAGCGGCTCGCGCGTCAGCTGGACAACGAGGCCCGGCGCCTGCGCCCCCTGGCAGAGCCGACGTCATGAGCCGGCCCTTCGGACACCTGCCACGCCTGCGCCCGCCGCGCTCGCTGAAGCTGCGGCTCGCGCTCGCGTCGGTGTCGGTCATCGGTCTGAGCGTGGCCGCGACGGCGCTGCTGGTGGTGCACGACATGGGCGCGCGTGCCGAACGCTCCATCATGGACTCCACGCTGGACGTCGACACCGTCAGCAAGACCATCTCCGCCCGGCTGGCCAACCGCGAGCTGGCCCTGGGCCGCTCGGCCGCGCAGTGGCCGCAGCAGGCCCCGCCCGACCTGGCCAGCGCCAGCGCCTTCCTGCGCAGCCAGGCCGCACTGGGCGCGCTGTTCACCCGCGTGATGGTGGTGGACGGCCAGGGTCGGGTCATCGCAGTGGCCGACGAGATGCGCGTCCGGCCCGGCGACGCCTCGGTGCAGGACCACCCCTTCTTCCAGCGCGCCATGGCCGATGGCCACGCCATCGCCGCCGAGGCCAGCCCGGCCGGCGCCACCGGCCCGCTGGAGGTGGTGCTGGCCGTGCCGCTCGGCAACCACCTGCTGACCGGCCGCCCCCAGGCGCTGCTGTGCGGGGTGCTGCGCCCGCAGACCGACAGCCTGCTGCCCGAGCTCAGCGACCACGGCATCGGCACGGCCGCCGCGCCGGTTGACACCGTGCTGACCGATGCCCGCGGCCGCATCCTGGCCCACCCGGACGACCGCCTGCTGCGCCACGACGTCGGCGACGACCCGCAGCTGCGCGCCGCCGCCCGGCGCTGGCGCCAGGACGGCGCGCCGCTGGAGCCCACCGCCTGGACCTGGCGCACCGGCAGCCGCTTCGTCGCGATGGCCGCGGTGCCCGAGGCCGACTGGATGGTGTTCCGCTCCGCGCCGGCCGACCTGATGCTGGGCAGCCCGGCCGCAGCGCGCCGTGAGGCCCTGTGGCTGAGCGTTGCGGTGGCGCTGGCCGGCGCCGCACTCATCATGGGTCTGAGCCACCTGCTGCTGCGGCCCATGCGCCAGCTGGAGCGCCGCGCGCTGCGCCTGCTGGACGACCAGCTGCCCGCCGGGGCGCCGTGGCCCCCGGCTGCGGGCGAGATCGGCCAGCTCTCCCGCGCGTTCCAGCATGTGCTGGCCACGCGTGCGGCCAGCCAGCATCGCAGCGAGGAACTGCTGGCGCTGATGCGGGCCATCCTGCGTCACGCGCCGGTCGGCATCGGCTTCATGCGTGCCGGCCGTTTCGAGCTGGTCAGCCAGCGCCTGGCCGACGAGCTGGGCCATGCCGACGCCGCCCTGGTGGGCCGCAGCGCCCGCGCGCTGCTGCCGGATTTCGCGCAGTACCGCCGCCTCGTGCAGGGCGCGCAGGCCGCCTTCGCCAGCGGCCAGACCTATCAGGCCGAGCATGAATTCCGCCGTCGCGACGGCCACACCTTCTGGGCCTATCTGCAGGGCGCGGCGCTGGACCGCCGCCAGCCCGAGACCGGCTCCATCTGGATACTGTCGGACATCAGCGAGCTGCGCGCCCAGCGCGAGCAGCTGAGCTGGAGCGCCGCCCACGACTCGCTGACCCAGCTGGTCAACCGCCGCGAGTTCGAGGCCCGTCTGACCCACATCTGCGCCAGCAAGCGCCGCAGCGAGCCCAACTGCCTGCTGAGCCTGGACCTGGACGGCTTCAAGGCCGTCAACGACGGCGCCGGCCATGCCGCGGGCGACGCCATCCTGCAGGACGTGGCCGCGCTGCTGACGCAGCGGGTGCGCGACACCGACACCGTGGCCCGTCTCGGCGGCGACGAGTTCGCCGTGCTGCTGATGGGCTGCGAGCTGGACCGCGCCCAGCAGATTGCCGAGCAGATCCGGGCGCGCATCGAGTCGCACCAGCGCGACTGGCGGGGTCAGGTGCTGCGCGTGGGCGCCAGCATCGGCGTGGTGCCCATGCCCACTGAGGCCTGCGACATCGCGGCGCTGCTCGCCCAGGCCGACGCCGCCTGCTACGCGGCCAAGCGCGGCGGCAAGAACCGCGTCGTCGCCTGCCCGGCCCTCGCGGCCTGAGCCGCGCCGCCGTCTGCAAAACAAGAAGCCGGGGCGCATGCCCCGGCGATGGATGTCCGTGCCCGGCGGCCGCCGGGCCGGCGGCGGCCTCAGGCGGCGGCCAACTGAGCCGTCAGCGGCTCACTCAGGGCCTCGCCCAGCAGCGCGCGCACCGGCCGCCGATCGGCCGGCACGGGCTGGGCGACGACCTGCGCGGCCGTCAGGAATTCGCCGGCATGCACGGCGCTCAGCGGGCGGCCGTAGAGATAGCCCTGGATCTCGTCGCAGCCCACCTCCACGAGCCGGGCCCGCTGCTCCGCCGTCTCCACCCCTTCGGCCAGCACGGTGAGCTTCATGCTGTGGGCCAGGCCCACGACCGCCTGCACGATGCAGGCGTCGGTGCCGCTGCGGTCCAGCTTCATGCCGCGCACGAAGGCCTGGTCGATCTTCAGCTTGTTCAAGGGGAAGCGCTTCAGGTAGGCCAGGCTGGAATAGCCGGTGCCGAAGTCGTCGATGGCCAGCGCCAGGCCCAGGCCGCGCAGCTCCTGCAGCACGGCCAGCACCTTGTCGGGGTCGTGCATCGCGGTGCTCTCGGTCAGCTCGATCTCCATGCAGCGCGGGTCCACGCCGCTGTCGGCCAGACCGCGGCGGATGCTGGCGACGAAGTCGGGCTGCTGGAACTGCCGCATCGACACATTCACCGCGATCACCGGCGAGACCTGCCCCCCGGTACTCCACAGCCGGGCCTGCCGGCAGGCCTGGGCGAACACCCATTCGCCTATGGGCACGATGAGCCCGGTCTCCTCGGCCAGCGGGATGAACTCGGCCGGCGACACCAGGCGGCCGGCACGCCGCCAGCGCAGCAGCGCCTCGAAGCCGCGCAGCTCGCCGCTGTCCAGGTCCTGCTGCGGCTGATAGTGCAGCTCCAGCTCGCCACGCTCCAGAGCGTGCTGCAGGTCGGCCTCCATGTCTAGGCGCTCCAGCGTCTGCGTGTGCAGCGTGCCGGAATACTCCACCAGCCGGTCGCCGCCGCCGCGCTGGGCAGCCTGCAGCGCGGCATCGGCCTTGCGCAGCAGCGTGTCGGGGTGGCCGCCGTCGACCCGGCCGTCCACCAGGCCCAGGCTCAGCGTCACGAAGATCTCGTGGCGGTCCAGCCGGAAGGGGCGCTGCAGCTCGCTGCGCAGATGCTCGATGGCGCGGCCGTCGTTGCGCGGCGCCGCGCCGTAGAGGATGGCGACGACCGCGCCGTCCAGCCGGAACAGCTCGCCGCCGTGGGCGGCCGCGGCCGCGCCCAGCCGGCGGGCGACGTCGAACATCAGCTGGTCGCCCTGGCCATAGCCCAGGCTGCCGATCACGCGCTCGAAGCGGTCCAGCTTGCCCAGCACCAGCGTGCTGCCCTGGGCCTCGAGCTGGCTGAGCCGGCGCTCCAGGCTGCGCCGGTGCGGCAGGCCGGTCAGCGGGTCGTGCACGGCCTGGTGGGCCAGCGCGTCCTCGGAACGCAGCCGCGCCGACACGTGATAGATCATGAACAGCGCGGTCAGCACGATGACCACGTCGAACAGGTGCACGAGCATGCCGAACTGGTCGATGCGCCGCACGATGCTGTCGCTGCTGCCGTAGACCGCGGTCTCGATGTCGCGCTGCAGCAGGTCCACCCGGGTGCGGATCTCGTTGGTGCGGGCATTCAGCTCGTAGAGCACTGCCTCGATGCGATCCGCCGCGCCGCTGTCGGCCACCGCGTTGAAGCGCGGCGTCAGCGCCAGCACCTCGTCGAAGGCGCGCCGCACCTTG
Source organism: Roseateles depolymerans (assembly GCA_003241055.1). GTDB lineage: Bacteria > Pseudomonadota > Gammaproteobacteria > Burkholderiales > Burkholderiaceae_C > Pelomonas > Pelomonas depolymerans_A. The sequence goes on along the minus strand of QFOD01000012.1, from coordinate 54,692 downwards.
GCCACACCCTCGCCATGCTCGGGCTGGCGCTCCAGGAAGGCGAGATGGGCCTCCATATCGCGGCGTGTGCCGCGCTCCAGCATCACGAAGCGCTCGCGGGAGATGGAGTTGGCGAAGTACTTGTTCAGCGACAGCTGGTGCAGCAGCAACGCGGATTCGAACTCGGCCAGATGGTGCAGCATCGGCACCTTCTCGCGCAGCAGCGGGGTCGCGCCACGGCGTATGCCGTCGCCCAGCCAGCTGATCCAGGCGGACATCGCAATGCTCAGCGCGACGACGGCGGCGAGCAGCGCGTAGACACCCCAGCGGTAGCGCTGGCTGACCAAGATGTTCATGGGGACTCCCTCGGCTTGCGTGTGTTGCTGGCGCCAGTGGCGCGGGTCAGGCCTGGGCGGTGCGGAAGACCGCCACCACGCGGCTCAGCTCGTCGGCGCGGCCGCGCAGGTCGTCCACGGCGGTGGCGCCCTGCACCACCAGCGACGCGTTCTGCTGCGTCACGTCATCCAGCTGCAGCACCACATGACCGACCTGGCTGATGCCCTGCGACTGCTCGTTGCTGGCGGCGGCGATCTCGGCGATCAGCTCGCTGACCTGGCGCACCTGGCCGACGATGCGCTGCATGGTGGCGCCGGCCTCGGCCATCACCGCCCCGCCGTCGCGCACCGCGTCCGCGCCCTCGGCGATCAGCCGGCGGATCTCCTGCGCGGCCTCGCCGCTGCGGTTGGCCAGGTGGCGCACCTCGGCTGCCACGACCGCGAAGCCCCGGCCCTGCTCGCCGGCACGCGCGGCCTCGACCGCCGCGTTCAGCGCGAGCAGATTGGTCTGAAAGGCCAGCTCGTCGATCAGGCCCACGATGTCGGCCATGCGCTGCGAGCGCCCGGCGATGGTGGCCATGGTGGCGACCGCCTCGTCCATCATGCGCCCGCCCTGCACCGCGACGCCCGCCGTGCTGCTGGCCAGCGCGGTGGCCCGCGCCGCGGCGGCGGCGTTGTGCTGCACGGTGGCGGTGAGCTGCTCCATGGTCGCTGCGGTCTGCTCCAGGCTGACCGCCTGGCGCTCGGTGCGCTCGCTGAGGTCGGCGTTGCCGGCAGCGATCTGGGTGGAATGCGCGGCGATCGCCTCGGAGGTCTGGCGCACGGTCTGCACCACGCTGCTGAGGCCATGGTTCATCGCCTGGAGCGCCTGCAGCAGCCGGCCGGCCTCGTCGCTGCGGTCCACCTCGATGCGGGACGACAGGTCGCCGCGCGCCACCGTCTCGGCGATGGCCACGGCCTGCTGCAGCGGGCGCGTGATGGAGCGCGTGATGAGGCGGGCCATCACCAGCACCAGCACCGACAGGCCGCCGAACAGCGCCAGCAGCAGCTGCCAGGCCTGGGTGTAGCTGCGCTCGCCGTCGCTGGCGGCGCGGCTGACGAGCCCCGTCTGCAGGTCCTTGAGCCCGTCCAGATCGGCCATGTAGCGCAGCTGCGCATCGCGCAGCTCACCCACCAGCAGCTGGCCGGCCTCTTCCTTGTGGCTGGCCTTCACCAGCGCGACGAAGCGGCTCTGCAGCGGCATGTAGGCGGTGTAGGACTGCTCCAGCCGCGCCAGGCGCTGGCGCGCGTCGTCCGCGGCCGGCAGGCGCTTCAGCGCCTCCAGCCCGGCGGCGATCTCGCGCGCCTGCTTCTCGCCGTCGGCCAGCGCCGTCTGCACGCGCTGCGCGTCCTCGAAGATCAGCGCGTTGCGCAGCTCGCGCGCCACGGCGTTGACCTGATCGCTCATGTCCACCAGGCGCTGCACCATGGGCAGGCGCTCGTGGTCGATCTGCCGCAGGCTGGCGCTGACCTCGGCCAGGCGGTAGAGCGCGAAGCCGGTGCTGAGCGCCGAAATGGCGAGCAGCGCGCCGAACACCGCCGTGAGGCGGGAGCCTATGCTGAGGGAGTTGAGCAGCTTCATGGCAACCTCGTGGATGAATTCACGGGCTGGCGGCCCGTTGTGTGAACTCATGTTGCGAGGCCGCCGTTAGCGGTCCATGTCGCGCCGCGCCGCGATCCGTTACAGCGGTAACGAGGGCGCGCGTCGCCGCTCAGCGCAGCATGGGCCGTGGGCCGTATTCCCAGTCGTAGGGCACGCCGGTGTCGCCCAGGATGGCGGCCACCAGGCGCGGGAAGGCGCGCTCCGCGCGCACGTCGTTGCCCAGCAGCACCACGCAGCGCTGCGGTTGCCGCAGGCAGACCCAGGTGTTGCCGGTGGCGTCGTCGTGCCCGCCCTTGTAGAAGCCCGGCCCCTGCGGCCCCGAGAAGGTCACCACGCCCAGGCCGGCCGACAGGTCGGCGCGGCGCTGAGCGGGCGGCAGCTCCGGCTGCAGCGTCGGGAACTGGCTGGCCGTGGTGATGGGCCGCTGCGGGCGCAGCAGCTCGGCCGCGCCTGCCGGCGTGAGCCCGTCGCCACGCACATAGCCGGCCGCGAAGCGGGCGAAGTCCGCGATCGTCGTGTCCATCGAGCCAGCGGCGCGCACGCGGCTGCGCTCGTCATGCGGCTCGGGCCGGCCCTCCGCCGTCCAGCCGTCGGCCAGGTTGGCGGCGAAGTCGGCGCGCCACGTCATGCTGGTGCGCCCCATGCCGAAGCGGTCGAACACGCGCCGCTGCATCTCGGCACCCAGCTCCAGGCCCAGGCCGCGCTCCAGCACGAACTGCAGCAGGATCAGCCCCTCGCCCGAGTAGGCATAGCGGCTGCCCGGGTCGAAGTGCAGGCGCAGGCGCCCGTCCGGCTCGACGAACGCGAAGTTGGCAAAGCCCGCACTGTGGGTGAGCAGCATGCGTGCCGTGATGCGGCGCCAGCGCTCGTCGCCGGCCAGGTCGGGCCAGCGGCCGTAGCCGCGCTCGTAGGGGTAGTCGGGCAGCGGCCGCTCCAGGTAGGTGGCCAGCGGACGGTCCAGGTCCAGCCGCCCGGCCTCCACCAGCTGCATCACGGTGTAGGCGAACACCGCCTTGGTCAGCGAGGCGCCATACATCACGGTGTCGGTCTGCAGCGGCGCACCGGCGGCGTTGCGCAGGCCGTAGGCGCCGACATGCACGACCTGCCCCGCGTCGATCACCGCCAGCGCCAGGCCCTGGGCGCCGCTGTCCTGCAGCGCCTGGCGGGCCAGGGCATCCAGCGCGGCGCGGTCCGGCAGCGCCGGCGGCTCGCTCGCCACGCGAGCCTGTGCATGCGCCACAGGGGGCGCCAACATCAGCGCCGCCAGCAGCGCCAGGCCTTGTCTACATCGTGCGATCGGCATCGTCGTCTGCCTCCTGACGGTGAGCTTAGGTCGCGGCGGCGCCGGGCGCCTATCGGCACAGACCAGCAGCCGCGCCGGCTCAGCGCAGGGCCGGATGCTGGGCCAGGGCCTTGCGCATCAGCTGGACGATCTGATGCTGGCGTTCGCGCGTCATGCGCAGCTGCGTGGATGCGACGCTGAGCGCCGCCACCGGCTGGCCGCGCGCGTCCAGCAGCGGCATGCCCACGGCCAGCACGCCGCTGATCGCATGGTTGCCGATGACGGACCAGCCGCGCTCGCGCGTCGCCCGCACCAGCGTGCGCAGGCGCGCCGGGGTCATGCCGCCGTAGCGGTGCAGCACCGGCTCGTTGACGGCGATGACGGCGGCCACCTCCTCGTCCGGCAGCGCCGCCAGCAGCGCCAGGCCGGCCGCACCGACACCCAGCGGCTGCTGCGTGCCCACCTGGATGGCCAGCACCTGCAGCGGATGCGTGCCCACCTGGCGCGCAATGCAGCTGGACAGGCCGCCCTCGCGCACGATGGCAAAGGCCGCGTCGCCGCAGCCCGCGCTGATCTGCGTGAGCAGGGGCTGCAGCCGCACGGCCAGGTTGGGCCGGGGCTGGCCGCCGCGGGTCAGCTTGGGGCCGGCCACGTAGCGGAAGCGCTCGCGCTGCGCCACCCAGCCCGCCTCCAGCAGCGGGGCGAGCAGCCGGTAGACCGTGGGCCGGCCCAGCTCGGTCGCCCGGCAGAGATCGACCACCCGCGCGCCGTCCAGCCCGGCCTCCAGCACCACATCCAGCAGCGCCAGGCCGCGCCTGAGGGTGCGTCCCTGGGCATCCGCTTCGTCCGCCTGGCGGACGTTTTGTGTTGAGCGCGTGGTCGGCATTCGCAAAGAATCCAGTGCAACCGGGGGGAGGCCTGCAGTGTGCCGCACGCAGGCCGCCCACCCTGGCACGACAACTGACGGAGACAACGATGACCCTGCCCCCCCGCCGCCGCTGGCTGGCCGCCACCGTGGCCGCGCTGTGCGCGCTGCCCCTGCTGGCCAGCGCCCAGGCCGCCGGTGCGGCCAGCCCCGCCTGGCCCACCAAGCCCATCAAGCTCATCGTCGGCTACGCGGCCGGCGGCGCGACCGACCAGGTCTCGCGCCTGCTCGCCGCCCGGCTGGGCGAGCAACTGGGCCAGCAGGTGCTGGTGGACAACCGCACCGGCGCCAACAGCAATGTCGCGGCCGAGGCCGCGGCGCGCGCGCCGGCCGACGGCTACACGCTGTTCGTCTACACGGTGGCCAACACCATCAACGCCTCGCTCTACAGCCGGCTGGGCTACGACCCGCTGAAGGACTTCGAGCCCATCGGCCTGATCGCCAAGATCCCCAACATCTTCGTCGTCCATCCCGGCGTGCCGGCGGCCAACGTGGCGGAGTTCCAGCGCTTCGCCAAGGCCTCCCGCGACGGCGTGACCTTCGCGTCCTCGGGCGCCGGCTCGACCATCCACCTCTCCGGCGAGCTGTTCAAGTCCATCTCCCGGCTGAACATGCTGCACGTGCCCTACCGCGGCAGCGCCCCCGCCATCACCGACCTGATGGGCGGCCAGGTGCAGTCCATGTTCGACAACGCCCCCTCGGCCCTGCCCTATGTGAAGGCCGGCAAGCTGCGCGCGCTGGCCGTCACCAGCCCGCAGCGCCTGCCGCAGCTGCCGGATGTGCCGACACTGGCGGAGTCGGGCTTCCCCGGCTTCGACGTGCAGTCGTGGTTCGGCCTAGCCGCGCCGGCCGGCACGCCGCGCGCCGTCATCGAGCGCGCCAGCGCCGAGCTGGCCAAGGCTGTGGCCCACCCCGATCTCGCGAAGCGGCTGCAGGACATGGCCGCCACGCCCACCTCGTCCACGCCGGAACAGATGCGCCGCTTCATGGCCGCCGAGGTGCAACGCTGGCGCGAGGTGGTGAAGTCCTCCGGCGCACAGGCCGACTGAAGGAGCCCGGATGCTGCCCATCGATCACTTCTGGCAGGCCGCCGAACGCTGGCCCGAGCGCATCGCGGTGGACTCGCCGCAGGCCCAGCTGAGCTACGCGGCGCTGGCCCGCCAGGTCGCGGCGCTGGCCGCCGCGCTGATGGCCATCGACCCGGCCCCGCAGAGCCGCGTCGGCATCTGCGCGGCCAACCACGCAGGCCACATCGTCGCGCTGCTGGCCACCATGGCCTGCGGCAAGGTCTGGGTGCCGCTCAACCCCAAGACCAGCGCGGCCGAGATCCGCCGCATCGTCGACGCCACCGAGCCCAGCCTGCTGATCCTGGACGAGGCCTACGCCCCGCTGCTGGACGGCGCCCCGGCCACGCTGCTGCGCATCGAGGAGCTGCCCGCGCTGATGCAGCCGCATGCCGGCGCCACGCCGCCACGCCTCGAGCTGCCGCCGGACGCCACCCAGGCCATCAAGTTCACCGGCGGCTCCACCGGCCTGCCCAAGGGCGTGATGCAGCCGCTGCGCGCCTGGAACGCCTGCATCGCCGCGCAGATCGCCGCCTGGCAGCTGGGCCCCGAGGACCGCTATGTGCTGGCCGCGCCCATCACGCACGGCACCGGCACCTATCTGCTGCCGGTGCTGGCCACCGGCGGCTGCCACGTCGTGCTGGACGGCAGCGGCGCCGAGGCGGTGCGCGAGGCCTTCCGCACCCGCGGCGGCAGCCTGGCCTTCATGCCGCCCACGCTGGTCTACATGCTGATGGCCCTGCCCGGCGCCTCGCACGCCGACTTCCCGCGGCTGCGTGCGCTGATCTACGGTGGCGCACCCATGCCGCCCGAGAAGATCCGCGAGGCGCTGGCCTTCTTCGGGCCGGTGCTGGGCACCACCTACGGCCAGACCGAGGCGCCCCAGGTGCTGAGCGTGATGCGCACCCAGGACTTCGCCGACGCGACGCGCTGGGCCTCGGTGGGCCGGGCCACGGCCGGCGCCGGCAGCGAGCTGGCCATCATGGCGCCCGACGGCCGCCTGCTGCCGGCCGGCGAGATCGGCGAGGTGGTGGCGCGCGGCGAGCTGCTGATGACCGGCTACTGGCGCCTGCCGGCCAAGACCGCCGAGACCCTGGTGGACGGCTGGCTGCACACCGGCGACCGCGGCTACCTGGACGCCGACGGCTGGCTCTACCTGAAGGACAGGCTGCGCGATGTCGTCATCACCGGCGGCTTCAACGTCTACCCGGTGGATGTGGAGAACGCGCTGGGCCAGCACCCGGCCGTGCACGAGTGTGCGGTGTTCGGCGTGCCCGACGACAAGTGGGGCGAGGCCGTGCATGCGGCCGTGCAGCTGCGACCCGGCCTGGCGGCCGGCGAGGCCGAACTGATCGCCTTCGTGCGCGAGCGCCTCGGCCCCGTGGCCACGCCCAAGCGCATCCATCTGCACGCCAGCCTGCCGCGCTCGCCGGTGGGCAAGGTGCTGAAGACCGCGGTGCGCGAGCTCGCACTGCAGAACCCGGAGCGCCCATGAGCAGTCCTCCCGATTCGCGCCGGCGCACCCCGCCGGTCACGCGGCTGTGCCACCACACGCTGACCAGCCTGCACTATCGCGACGCCGACCTGGTGCAGGACCTGCTCGGCCAGCGCAGCTTCACCGAGGTGCTGCTGATGCAGATCCTGGGCCGCACGCCGCGCCCGGTGGACCTGCGCATCACCGACGCGGTGCTGATCGTGTTGATGGAGCACGGCCTGACCCCCAGCGCGATCTCCACCCGGCTGGTCTACATGAGCGCGCCCGAGAACCTGCAGGGCGCGGTGGCCGCCGGCCTGCTGGCGGTGGGCAGCTCCTTCGTCGGCACGATGGAGAACTGCTCGCGCCTGCTGGACCGCATCGCCGCCGCCGCCGACCCGGCCGCCGAGGCCGCCGCCATCGCCCGCGAGCACCGCGAGCGCGGCCAGGCCATGCCGGGCTTCGGCCACCACCTGCACAAGCCGGTGGACCCGCGCGCCTACAAGCTGCTGGAACTGGCCGACGCCGAGCCCGAGCTGACCGGCACGCGGCTGCGGGCGCTGCGCACGCTGTCCGCCGCGGTGGACGCGCAGGCCGGCCGCGCCATCACCCTCAACGCCACCGGCGCGGTGGCCGCGCTGCTGGGCGAGCTGGGCGTGCCCACCGGGGTGATGCGCGGCTTCGCGGTGATCTCGCGCGCCGCCGGCCTGGTGGCCCACATCGTCGAGGAGCAGCAAAGCCCGTCGGGCCGATTCATCTGGGAGACGGTGGAGGCCGCGATGCCCTTCGCCGACACGCCGCCGCCCGATCCGGCGTAGCCGGTCACACCGGCTGCAGCATCTCGCGGCTGCGCTCCAGGCCCATGATGCGGTCGCCGATGTCCATGCCCCACTCGGTCATCGCGAAGCCCTCGCGCAGCTGGCCCTGCTGCCAGCCGGCCAGCGCGGTGGCGAGATCGCCCGGGTGAGCCTGCAGCGCGCGGGCCAGCGCCAGCGCATTGGCCGCCGCCTTGGCCGAGCTGCCCGCCGTGTGCGGGCGCGGCACGAAGGCCGCGTCGCCCACCAGCACCACGCGGCCGACCGCCATGCGCGGCACCTGCAGATCCAGGATGGCCTGCACGAAGGGCTCGCGCGTGGCCGCCACCAGCGCCTGCAGGCTGGGGGCGAGCAGATGGGCGGCGGCATCCCGCAACTCGGCGGCCAGGCCGGCACGCAGCGCGCCGGGCGGCAGCGAGAACGCATGGCGCCGGCCCTGCGCGTCGGTCAGCAGATCGGCCAGCGGCGCGCCGGCCCCCACCGGGCGGTACCAGACCCAGTTCCAGCGCCGCCGCCCCTCGGCGGTGGACAGATCGGCGCCGGGCACGCGGTACTCAAGCAACAGGTGCCCCTCGCCCTGCTGGAACACGAAGCTGTCGTCCAGCAGCGCGGCAGCCGACGCGGGCAGCTCGGGCTCGTCGACCAGGCCGCGCCAGGCGACGTAGCCGCTGTAGTTGGGCTCCAGGCCGGGCATCAGCTGGCGGCGCACGGTGGAGCCGGCCCCGTCTGCGCCGATCAGCAGATCCCCGCGTTCCACCCGGCCGCTGGCGAAGTGCGCGACGACGCCGGATTCGTCCGCCTCGAAGCGCAGCAGCTGCTCACCGGCCTGCACGACGCCGTCCGGCAGCGTGCGGCGCATCACGCCGTACAGCATGTTCCAGGAGGTCTGGGTCTGCGGCATGTAGCGGCGGCTGATGACCGCGTCGTCACGGTCCAGGTAGATGCGGTCGCGCGAGCGCACGCCCAAGGGCCCCGAGGTGCCCACGCCGGCGAAGCGCAGCGCGTCCAGCACGTCGGGCTGCAGCACGATGCCGCCGCCGCGGCTGTCCAGCTCATGCGGCGAGCGTTCGAAGACGGTGACGTCCCAGCCGATGGCACGCAGCGTGGTGGCGGTGAACAGGCCGCCCAGCGAGCCGCCGATGATGAGGGCGCGGGGCGTAGAGGGGGTGGACATGAGGAACTCCGGGTCGTTCAACGGAATGACCCAGATTAGTCATTGCGCCCACCAACCTGAATAGGCCACCCATGCAACCCAGTGTTGCGCTACAAGCAATGAGCCTCAGTCCGGCATCGCCGCGCCCACCCGCGCCTGCAGGAACTCGAGCAGCACCTGCACCTTGCGCGAGTGCCGGCGGTTGGGCAGGTAGGCGGCGTACACGCTGATGGCCTGCTCCTGAGGATTGATCTCGTAGTCCTCGAACAGGCGGCGCATCCGCCCGGCCTGCACATCGTCCTGCACCAGCCATTGGGGCAGCAGGGCGATGCCCGCGCCGGCCAGCACGGCCTCGCGCAGCATGTCGGAGTTGTTCACCGAGAGCCGCCCGCTCACGTCCACGGTCTCGCTGAGCTCGCCGCGCCGGAAGGCCCAGCGCTGCGGCCCGGCCTGGTAGGCAAAGCGCAGGCAGTCGTGCTGCGCCAGCGCCTGCGGCTGCTCGGGCACGCCATGGGCCGCCAGGTAGTCGTGGCTGGCCACCACATAGCGACGATGCTCGGCCAGGCGCCGGACGATGAGATGGGGCTGGCGGTCCGGCACGCCGATGCGCACCGCCACGTCCACCCGATCGGCCACCAGGTCCACATAGGCGTCCGACAGCACCAGCTCCAGCGACACCCGCGGGTGCTCGCGCAGAAAGCCGGCGATGTGGGGCGCCAGGCACAGGCGGCCGAAGGTCACCGGCAGCGCCACCCGCAACGGCCCGACGGCGTCGCCGCCGGCATCGGAGACGCTGCCATCGGCCTCGTCGAGCTCCGCCAGGATGCGTCGCACCTGTTCGAGATAGGTCACGCCGGCATCGGTCAGCGTGACCCGGCGCGTGCTGCGCGTCAGCAGCGCACTGCCCAGCGAGGCCTCCAGGCCGTCCAGCAGCCGCGTCACCGAGGAGGTCGCCACGCCCAGGCGGCGGGCGGCGCTGGAGAAGCCCCCCGACTCCGCCACGTCCACCAGCGCCCTCAGCGCCTGCAGCTTGTCCATGTCGCTTTGCGTGAATCGCAAGAGTGAATTGCAGCGTCATCGTATTCCGGCAAGGCAGCGCAATACATAACCTTTTGGCCATGCAACACCGCCCAGGAGGCCTCATGCAAACGCCAGACATCGTCATCACCTACGACTTCATCTGCCCGTGGTGCTGGATAGGCCACGCGCATCTGCGCCAGGCACTGGCCGGGTCCGCGCTGCCACGCACGCCGACGGTGAGCTACCGCCCCTACGAGCTCAACCCCACCATGCCCCGCACCGGCATGAACCGGCGCGAATACCGCAGCGCCAAGTTCGGCAGCTGGGCGCATTCGCAGGCGCTGGACGCCGACGTCACGCTGGCGGGCCGGCGCTTGGGGCTCGCCTTCCATTACGAGCGGGTCGAACGCACGCCCAACACCCGGCTCGCCCACCAGCTGATGCTGCATGCCCAGGCCCAGGGCGACGCGGCCCGCAGCGCCGCGCTGTGCGAGGCCATCTTCTCGGCCTACTTCTCGCAGGGCCGCGACATCGGCGAGCCCGCCGTGCTGCTGTCGCTGGCGGCCGATGCCGGCCTGGCCCTGCCCGCCGTGCGCGAACTGCTGGGCGGCCGCCAGGGCGAGCAGCAGGTGGTGGACGCCGAGGTCCAGGCCCAGCGTGACGGCGTGCGCTCGGTGCCGTCGCTGCGCATAGGCGCTGCCCTCATCAGCGGCGCTCAACCCGCCCCGGTGCTTGCCGAGGCCCTGGCCCGTCTGCGCTGAAGCAATACCTGACCCCGAGGAGCAACCCATGAACGAGATGCCCACGCTTCACTACGTCTACGACCCTTTCTGCGGCTGGTGCTTCGGCGCAGCGCCGCTGCTCAGCGCTGCCGCCCATGTGCCGGGGCTGCGGATAGCGCTGCACGGCGGCGGCCTGCTGACGGGCGACCGCGCCCGCTCGATGGACGACGACTGGCGCGAATTCGTGCGGCCGCATGAACAGCGCATCACCACGCTGACCGGCCAGGGCTTCGGCAGCCGCTACCGGGACATCGCCCAGTTCGACCGCTCGCTGCGGCTGGACTCCGGCCCCCCGACCGCCGCGATGCTGGCAGCCGAGGCGGCGGGTGGCCTGGGCCTGGCCGTGCTGAAGCGGCTGCAGAAGGCCTACTACCTCGACGGCCGCCCGATTGCGGACCACGACGAGCTGCTGCGCCAGGCCAGCGAACTTGGCCTGCCCGACACCGCCTTCGAGGCCGCGCTGGACCAGGCCATGAGCGGGCTGGGGCGGCACTTCGCCGCCAGCCATGCGCTGCTGCAAAGCCTGGGCGCCCGGGGCTACCCCACGCTGGCGCTGCAGCGCGGCGATCAGCTGGAGCTGCTGCCGCTGGGCCAGTGGCTGGGCCGCCCGGCACCGCTGCGTACCGCCCTCGAGCAGAAGCTGGGGCTGACGGGACTGGCGGCTGCGGCCTGATCTCGGCCGCGCCGGGCTAGGGCATCTGGCGCTGCCGCTGCCGCTCCCGCTCCACCAGACGCGCCACCACGCCTTCACGCACCAGCTCACGCAACGCGGCGTTGAAGTCGGCCATGCGCTCCACGGCGCGCGGCAGGCCATGCCAGACACAGAAGTGAATGGGCGTCTGCGCCAGGGGGCGCTCGCCCTCCACGGCCTGCGCGCCCGCAGGCGCCGAGTGCAGCAGCAAGCGGCCGGAGAGCTCGGGCGCGATCACGTAGGAAAGGCCGGGCACGCAGCTGCAGCGCCCAGCCCAGGCGCTGCCCCACCGCACCAACGATGAGCGGGTACAGCCCGGCCGCCGTGCCATCTCCCAGCCCGTACTGCAACGGGAAGGCGCTTTCGTCGAAGGACACCTCCAGGCGCAGACCGCCGGCCGCCCATCCGGGCAATGCCCCGCCAGCCAGCATCGCGACCATCTGTCGTCTGTGCACCCGGACCCCCTTGCCCCGCGCCGCGGAGCCGATCAATAGCCAGCCTAACAGCCCCACGCGATGCCATGACGACCCGTCCGCCCCCTCAGCCGGCCCGCCGCGTCGGCAGCGCGTGAATCTTCCTCAGCAGCTGATCCTGCTCGCGCTGCACCAGCTCGTCGTCCGGATAGCCCGCCACCGCCAGCAGGCGGCGCGCCCTCAGGTCGGCCTGACGCAGCGCCGCCCCGAAGCGCTGCTCGAACAGGGACTGGAAGCTGCCATCCTTCTGCGCCAGCACCAGGCCTTGCTCGATCAGGCTGGCCAGTTCGGGCGCATCGGGCCGCACGACGAAATAGTCATCCAGCGGGTAGCGCAGCGCCAGGCCCGGCACCACCGCGATGGCGCTGCCCCGCCGCCGGGCCAGGGCGAGTTCGTCCCAGACCTCGTTCAGCCCGCGCGACAGGTAGTCGAAGCGCCGCGCCCGCAGCATGGAGAACAGGCCGGCATAGCTGGACGTGGTGACCAGCCGGTAGCCCAGCTGCTCGAACACCGGGCGATCGTTCCAGTCGGCGCCATAGCCCAGCGCCAGGCCCTTGAGCTGGCCGGCATCCTGCACCCGCGCCAGCTCGTCCACCCGATCGGGCAGGCACAGTAGCAGGCGCAGGCCGAGCAGCCCCCGACGCAACGGCACCGGCACCACCTGACCCCGCACCCTCGGCAGCTGGCGGTGACTCACCATCGTCAAATCCAGCCGGCCCAGCGCCAGCTCCGCCATGGCACGCCCTTGCGCATAGTCCTGTCGCGGCTCGACCGGCAGGCCGCACCCCGCCTTGCGCAGCGCCAGCGTCAGCAGCTCCAGCGGATAGACCCGCCGCGGGTCCCGTGCCGGATCGGCCGACGGGAAGCTGACCGCAGCCGGCGTGCCCGGCACGCCGCACACCCGCCCCGGCCCCGCGGCAGCCGGCCAGCTCAGGCTCAGGCCCAGCTGCAACAGCGCACGACGTTGGGGGGAAAAGGTCATCACAAGCGCTCGCTGCGCGGCTGGGGCGGCCGCCGTGGTCCGGTGTAGGCCCGGCCCGGGCCCGTGGGCTTGATCCAGGTCAAGCGGCGCCGGGTCCGCAGCGCCCCGTCCTGCCGGCTGATGAGCACCTCCGACGCGAGACCTGACACAAAGTCATTTGCTTATGCCAACTTGATATTTGCTGCGCTGCAACATTTGCGATAAGGTAAAGCCTTGTCTCCTCCACCGCTCCACGGTGGTTTATCCCCCGAGGGCCGCGACGGCCGTCGGGGGTTTTCTTTTGTGCGCCCCCGAATCGGCCGCAGGGCTCGACCCGCTACAGTCGCGCCTCCCCGAATCTGCCCCATCGACATGAGCCTCGCCGAGCTGCGCGCGGCGCTGGACGCCGAGCTGGCGGCCACTCCCGAGTATTACGACTTCAAGGTGCTGCACAGCCAGCGCGACGGCGCGTTGTGGCGCGTGCGACTCGAGCCGGGCTATGTCTATGCCGAGGGGCAGCGCCCCGGCCAGGCCTCGGCCCAGGCCCTGCTCGACGACAGCCTGGATGGTGCCTCCGCCTGGTGGGGCGCCCCCGCCAAGGGCGGCGCCAGCGTGCTGGCCGTCGTGCCGGAGGACGACGAGCTGGTGCTGCAGAACGCCAGCAGCCCGCCGCCGGGGCCGGAGCAGCTGATACGCCTCTACCCCACCCGCTTCCTGACCGCGGTGGCCGATGCCTGGTGGGACACGCCCTGGGCCGAGCGCGCGCTGGCCTGCCTGCCCGACCTGGGCCGGCCCGAGCCCGTGGACGACGCGCCGCTGCTGACGGGCGCGCCGTTTCGCTGGCTGCGGCCGGCCCAGCGGCGCGCGCTGACGCTGCTGCGCCACCGCAGCGCCTTCCTGTGGGGCCCGCCCGGCACCGGCAAGACGACCACGCTGGGCGTGCTGCTGGCTGAGTACCTCGAGCGCCGACCCGAGGCGCGCGTGCTGCTGCTGTCCACCACCAATGCCGCGGTGGACCTGGCCACGCTGGCGGTGGACAAGGCGCTGCAGCGCGGCCGCCGCGAGGCGCTGCGCCCCGGCGTGCAGCGCCTGGGCACGCGCTTCGACGCCGCCGCCTACCTGGGCCGCGAACACCTCATTCCCACGCAGGATCAGGCCCTCATCGCCCGCCTGGCCCGCGCCGAAGCCGCCCGGCCGCCGGCACGCGACGCGGCGGCGCTGCAGGCCTGGTCCGAACGTGTCGCCGCGTTGCGCCAGGAGCTGCGCCAGTCCTCGCTGCAGGTGCTGCGGCGCTGCCGCCTGGCCAGCATGACCACCACCCGCGCCGCCTTCACGCTGAAGACGCTGCGGGAGCTGGCCGGCGACGAGGCCGAGCCGCCGTTCGACCTGCTGGTGTTCGACGAGGCCAGCCAGGTCAGCCTGGCCCACACGCTGGCGCTGATGCCGCTGGGCCGCACCCGGCTGTTCGCCGGCGACCCGCAGCAGCTCTCGCCGGTGCTGCGCAGCCCCGCCCGCGGCGCGCGGCGCTGGCTGGGCCGCTCGGCCTTCGCGGAGATGCCACGCCGCGGCGACTCGGTGGCGCTGCTGGACGAACAGTCGCGCATGGCGCCGCCCATCAGCCAGCTCGTCAGCGACCTGTTCTACGACGGCGCACTGCGCGTGGCCGCCGACGCCCAGGCCTCGCCCGACTGGCTGGCCGCGCGCCAGCGCGCGCTCGGCGACATCGCGGCCGACGCCCACCTGCAGGTCGTGCCGATGAAGAGCGACGGCGCCTGGTCGGCCAGCGAGCGCGGGCCGGTGCGGCGCGAGTCGGCCGACGCCATCGCCACCACGGTTGCCGCGGCGCTGGCAAGCGGCGACTGGCAGGCCCACGAGCTGATCGTGCTGACCCCCTTCCGCGCCCAGCGTGCGCTGATCCGCCAGCGCCTGCAGGCGCTGGGCGTGCCCGACGCCGTCAAGGTCAGCACCGTGCACCGCGCCCAGGGCAGCGAGGCGCCGCTGCTGCTGTTCGACCCGGCGGACGGCCGCCAGCCCTTCCTGCAGACCGAGGAGGCGCGGCGCCTCATCAACGTGGCGCTGAGTCGCGCGCAGGCCAAGGTGCTGATCTACCTGTCGGCCGGCGACGCCGAGAACCCGCTGCTCGCGCCCATCGTGCAGCGCCACCGCCTGAGCGCCGACGCCCGCCCGGTGCAGCCGCTGCAAGACCTGGCACGCGAGCCCGGCTTCCCGGCCAACGCCCTGGGCCGCCGGGTGCAGGCCGGCCGGCATGTGGGCGAGGTCAGCCGCGTGAGCGCCGACGGGCGCCAGTTCTGGCTGATCAATGAACGCAGCGGCGCCACCCAGCTGATGGACGCCGCCTTCTGGCGCGCCCGCGCCCTGCTCAAAAATTCAGCAGACTGAACTTTTCTCAACGCCCACAGCGGCTTAGCGCGGGCGGCCAGAGCTTATTCACAAGCTTCTCCACCCCCGCGCTGGACAAGCGCCGCGCCGCTGCCCAATAAACGGGCAGCGGGCGATTTCCCCCATCAAAACAAGCACTTGGCGCCTCCGGCCAGAGCTTGTGCACAAGCTTCTCCACGGCCGGGGTGGACAAGCGCACGCGCACCCGGGCCGGCAGGACACGCAACACCTGGCACGGCGGTCTGTCCCCGCCCGGGGTGGGCAAGCCTGTGGATAAGCAGGGGCCGGATGACGCAAGTCCTTGTCCTGCCTGGGCGGCGCCGGCCCTGCCCGAAAAACAGGCAGCGCACGGCGGCCCGGTGAGACGCCGGAGCATGAAGCTGAGACGCCGCGGCATTCGGTTTTCAGGGGACGAATCCCACAATTTCCTCACCGCCCGACACGGCGCCAACCCCTCTGCAAGGAACCCATCATGTCCCGTCTGAACTCCGTTTCCATCGATGCCGCCCCGGCGGCTGCCCAGGCCCTGTTCGGCCAGATCAAGCAGGCCATGGGCAAGGTACCCAACGCCTACGCCACCATCGGCGCACTCAGCCCGGCCGCGCTCGGCCTGATGCTGAGCGGCGACGCCGCGCTGGGCAAGGGCACGCTGACCAAGGCCGAGATCGAGGCCATCCGGGTGGCCATCAGCAGCGATAACGGCTGTGACTATTGCGTGGCCGCGCACAGCCTGGTCGGCAAGATGGCCGGGCTCAAGCCCGAGGAACTGAGCCAGCTGCGCAACGGCGGCGCCACCGGCGACGAGCGCCGCGATGCGCTGGTGCGCTTCGTGCGCGTGGTCAGCGGCAGCCGCGGCACCGTGCCGGCCGAGGTCGTGCAGCAGGTGCTGGCCGCCGGCTTCAGCGAGCCCCAGGTCATCGAGGCCCTGCTGACCGTCTCGCTGATCACCTTCACCAACCTGGTGAACCGGGTCAACGACACGACGCTGGACTTCCCGCGGCCGCAGTGAGGCCGGCCCGGCCCGCGTTCAGACCGGCGGAAGCGGCGGTTTGAACGTTTCGGGCGCCCGCTCGCACTCACGTTCCAAGCGAAGCTGATCGCGGCTCTTCTGCCGCGATCAGCGCCACGGAACCCTGAGCGCGGAGCGGACATGCTGTCTATCCTGGTTGGACACGCCTACTTTCTCAATTTCGATCGAAAACAACAGGAACGATCCAAGCCCTACCCCCCGCTCGCCACGCTGCAGGTGGCCGCCCGGCTGCGCGCCCGCGGCCATCGGGTCGATTTCTTCGACGCCATGCTTGCGCAGAGCACCGCCGACTTCATCACCAGCGTGGAGCGCATCCGCCCGCAGCTGGTGGTGCTGTACGAGGACAACTACAACTACCTGACCAAGATGTGCCTGGGCCGCATGCGGGATGCGGCGGCCGAGATGGCGGCGGCCGCGCGGCGCTGCGGTGCGCGGGTGCTGGTCGCCGGCTCCGACCCCAGCGACGAACCTGGCGTCTACCTTCAGGCCGGCGCCGACTGGGTGCTGCGCGGCGAGGGGCTGCAGGCGCTGGACGAGCTGCTGCAGCGCCTGGACGCCTCGCCCCGGGACGAACCGGCCTCGCTGGCCGCGGGCCTGCCGGACGTGCACCTGCTGCAGCACGGCGAGGTCATCAGCGGCCAGGCGCTGGGCGCCGCGTCGCCCGGCGCCCTGGAGGACAAGGTCCGCCCGCTGCGCCTGCAACGCACCCGCCATGAGGAGGCCGACGCCCCCATCGAGCTCGGCGTGGCCTGGGATCTGGCCGACCTGGAGAGCTACCGCGCCGTCTGGACGCAGGCGCACGGCTACTTCAGCCTCAACATGGCGGCCTCCAAGGGCTGCTCCTTCCGCTGCGCCTGGTGCGCCAAGCCGATCTGGGGCAGCCGCTACGAACAGCGCGACGCCCGCCTGGTGGCGGCAGAGATGGTGCAGCTCAAGCTCTGCCATGCGCCGGACCACATCTGGTTTGCCGACGACATCTTCGGCTTCCGCTCCGACTGGGTGGCCCGCTTCGCCGACGAGGTGGAGCGCCTGGGCGGCGGCCTGCCGTTCACGATCCAGACCCGCGCCGACCTCGTCAGCGACGCCATGGCCATCGCGCTGAGGCGCGCCGGCTGCCGCGAGGTCTGGCTCGGTGCCGAGAGCGGCAGCCAGCGGGTGCTCGATGCGATGGACAAGGGCACGACGGTCGCCGAGATCCTGCAGGCCCGGAACCGGCTCAAGGCCGTCGGCATCCGCGTGGGCTTCTTCATCCAGCTGGGCTACCTGGGCGAGGGGCTGGACGAACTGCGCGACACCCGCCGCCTGATCAAGACGGCCCGGCCCGACGACATCGGCGTGTCCGTCGCCTACCCGCTGCCCGGCACCCGCTTCCACGAACTGGTCCAGGCACAGCTCGGCCCCAAGACCCACTGGGAGGACAGCGGCGACCTGGCCATGATGTTCCGCGGCAGCTTCTCGACCGAGTTCTACCGCAGCGTTCGCGACCTGCTGCACCGCCAGGTCGAGCTTGACACCGCGCCCGGCGCCGCGCCGCTGGCACTGGCCCGGCTGGAGCAGCACTGGGAGCAGCTGCTGGCCGACGCCACCCCGCTGCAGACGGCTATGGCTGGCGCCGGCCTGGCGGCGTCGCCGCTCAACGCCTGAGCAACGCGCCGGCCAGCAGCTCATGCAGCGCGAACGCCGCCTCCTGCGGATGGGCCGAACGCCGCAGCTCCCAGCCCTGCAGGCCGGGCAGCAGTGCCTCGAACCCGGCCCAGCTGGGCTGGTGGGCGGCGTAGGGCTGGCTGCGGCGCAGGCGCGGCAGCAGCTCGTCGGCGGGCAGCGGGCGCAGCAGCGGGCCACCATCGGCGGGCCGCGGGGTCACGAACACCAGCTGCGCCAGCTGCGGCGGCGTGGCCGCCAGGCGGGCCCAGTCGCCGCGCAGATCCAGCTCGTACTTCTCGACGCCGCTGCGGCGGCGGATCACCGGCGAGGCTGCGGCGCGTTGGCGCCAGTCGTCCTCCAGGAAGCGCAGCGCGTCGAAGCGCAGGTGCAGGAAGTTCGGCACGCCCAGCACACGCCCGTCCGGCGCCACGAAGGCGCCGTCCTCGGTCAGGAACTCGAGCCCGGCCCGCATCGCCAGCAGCGACAGCGTCGACTTGCCGGCACCGCTCTCGCCCACCAGCAGCGCCGCACGCCCCGCCAGGCTGACGCTGCCGGCATGCAGCGGCACCAGCCGGCCCAGGCGGCTGGCCAGCGTGAACACCACGAACTCCAGCAGCTCGTAGCGGGCGTGATACGGGAAGCCCAGCATCGTGGGGCTGAGACAGACCAGGCCGCTGCGCGTGGCCGGGCACACCAGGGCGAGCGAACCATCCGCCACCGACGCGCCGATCAGCCCCGCCCCACCGAGCATCTGCGGCACGGGCGGTGCGTCGGCCGGTGCGGTGGCGGCCTCGCCGGGCAGCAGCCGCAGCTCGATAACGGCATCGGGCGCCGCGTCGGCCGGCCGGGCGCCGCCGGGCAGGCCGAGGTAGGCCGCGTCCACCAGCGCCAGCAGCCGGGCGTCGTCGGCGCGGAACTCGACGGGCAACCCCAGCAGGTACAGCTGGCGCCGCAGCGGCAGCTCGCGCCGCTCGCCGTAGGGGTCGGTCAGGGAGGACGGCAGGTCATTCATGGGGGACATGGGATGTGCTTGGAAGGAAGACGACATGATGGAAGCCGACAAGATCGCGCCGCCTGACAACGCCCGGCTCGCGCAGGCGCTGCAGGCGTCCACGCAACGCCTGTGCGCCGAGCTGACGACGCCGCAGGCCGTTGCGCCGGACTGGGACGCCACCCACTGGCGCCTGGCCATGGCCGCCGTGGCGATACACGGCATCGCCGGCCTGCTGGCCCGGCGGCTGCGCTGGCAGGGCCCCGCGCTGTGGCAGGACTTCCTGGCCGAACAGCGCCAGCAGACCGGGCTGCGCGAGCAACGGGCACGCGAGCTGCTGGTCACGCTGAACAGCGCCACGCGCCATGCCGGCATCGCCGCGCTGGCCCTGAAGGGCTCGGCCCTGCTCGCCATGGGGCTGTACGAGGACGACGAGCGGCCGATGAGCGACATCGACCTGCTGGTGCACCCGCAGGACATGGATACGACGGAGGAGATGGTCGAGGTGCTGGGCTACATCGCCCACGAGCTCGGCCCGCGCCATCGGCAGTACCAGCCGTCGACGACGCCACCGGAGCGCGCCTTCGGCGAGCACCTGAACAACCCGCTGAAGATCGAGCTGCACGACCACATCGCCGAGCCGCTGCCGCGCCGATCGGTGGCGCTGACGAGCGAGCTGTGGCCCGACGCGCCGCGCGCCGGGCTCAACGCCTATCCGGGCCGCGCCGCACTGATGCGCCACCTGCTGCTGCATGCGGCCGGCAACTGCTGCCATCACTCGATACGGCTGATCCAGCTGCACGACATCGTGCTGCTGGGCGAGCGACTGACGGCTGCCGAATGGCAGCAGGTGCTGGACAGCGGCCGCGCGGCCGGGGCGGACTGGGTCTACCCCCCGCTGGCACTGGCCAGCCGCTGCCTGCCCGGCCGGCTGCCCGACGAGGTGCTGCAGGCGGCGGCGCGGCTCTGCCCGCCGTGGCTGCGCCGCAGCGCCGATCGCTGGACGCTGGACGGGCTCTCCTTCACCGGCCTGTACATGCCCGTGCTGCCCGGCCTGCCGTGGTGCACCAGCGCCGGCGAGCTGATGGCCTTGCTGGCACGCCGCCTCTACCCCGGCCGCCAGGCGCTCGCGCTGGCGCGCGGCCACCTGCAGACCCAGGCACCGCTGAGGGCCTCGCCCCAGGCCGGCCGGCCGCGCTGGCAGCGCGCGCTGGGCTGGCTGCAGGGTCAGCCACCCCGGGTGCAGACCGTCTACATGGTGAACCAGGCCCTGCATTACCGCCCCCCGGCCAGTTCGTCGTACAGCCCGAGCACGCAGGAGGCGGTGTGATCCGCATCCTCCGCCCGGGCCCGGCGCTGCGCGGCCTGCGCCAGCCGCAGACGCTCGGCATCATCCGCCGCGAGGCGCTCGATGCCGGTGGCCAGCGCCTGCGCATCGCCCACCGGCACCGCGACCGCGGCGCCGGGTGCCCACTCGGCCAGGTGCCCCACGGCCGTGCCGACGCAGGGCAGGCCCGACAGCGCAGCCTCCAGCAGCACCGCCGGGCCGGCTTCGTGGCGCGAGCTCAGCACCAGCAGATCGGCCTGCGCCAGATGCGGGCGCAGGGCCTGCTGGGTCAGAAAGCCGTGGAACGTCACGCGCGCCTGCAGGCCCAGCTCGGCGGCACGCCGCTGCACCGCGCCGCCCAGCGTGTCCTCGCCTATCCATGCCAGCCGGAAATCCAGGCCGCGCCCGGCCAGCAGCGCCAGCGCCTGCAGCAGCGTGAAGGGGTCCTTCACGCGATTGAGGCTGGCCACGTGCAGCAGCTGCAAGGGCCGGCCGGCCTCCCGCGGGCGCGGCGGGCAGGCGGGCCAGTGGCGCTGATCCACGCCCAGCGGCACGCGCTGCGCACGGTGGCCCAGGGCCGCGAGCTGCTGCAGCATGGGGTCGCTGGTGGCCGTGATGCGCGTGGCCCGGCCCAGCACGCAGGCCTCTCTCAGCCGGCCCCGCCAGTGCTGCCGGCCGCCGTAGCCGATGTCCGGCAGCGCCAGCAGCTCACCCCCCGTCAGATGGACGAGGCTGGGGCGGCGCAGCAGCGTGGCCGCGACGACCGCCACCACGCCCTGCGGCCCCGACCACAGCGCATGGATGACATCGAAGCCGCCCCGGCCATGCTCCTGCCAGAGCGCGCGCAGCGTGCGCCAGAGCCGCTCCCGCGCCCGCTGCCCGCCGGCGTTGTGGATCTGGGCGCCTGCCAGCGTCCAGCGGCCCGGCGTGTCCTCCTGCTGCAGCGCGAACACATGCACCTCATGGCGGGCCGCCAGCCGCTCGATCAGCGCC
This sequence comes from Roseateles depolymerans, assembly GCA_003241055.1. Taxonomy (GTDB): domain Bacteria; phylum Pseudomonadota; class Gammaproteobacteria; order Burkholderiales; family Burkholderiaceae_C; genus Pelomonas; species Pelomonas depolymerans_A. The sequence goes on along the minus strand of QFOD01000012.1, from coordinate 33,711 downwards.
AGCAGCACCGGGATCACCCGTTCCTCGCCGGAGCGATCCACGCCACCGGGCACCACGAGCGCAATCTTGCGTCTCATCGTCACACCTCCCTCAGCCGTCCTTGCCATCAACCATGACTCCCCAAGACCTTGAACTCCAGACCCGCCTGCAGGACACGCGCGAGGCTTTCGACAGCGTCGCCGCCGACTACGACGGGCCGCGCGGCAACAACGGCCCCATCCAGGACATGCGCGACGAGATGTGGCGCTGGCTGGACCGCAGCTTCGCCCCCGGCAGCCGCCTCATCGACCTGGGCTGCGGCACCGGCCTGGACGCCGTGCACCTGGCCGGCCTGGGCCACCAGGTGACGGCCACCGACTGGTCGCCGCAGATGGTGGCGCGCACCGCGGCGCGCGCCGAGGCGGCCGGGCTGGCGCAGCGGGTGCAGGCCCGTGCCGTCGGCGCCCAGGAGCTGCAGGCGCTGGAGGGCGACGGCCTCTACGACGGCGCCTACTCCAACCTCGGCCCCTTGAACTGCGTGCCCGATCTCGACGCCGTCGCCCGCGAATGCCACCGCCTGCTCAAGCCGGGCGGCCGCCTGGTGTTCACCGTGATCGGCCGCTGGTGCCCGTGGGAGATCTGGCACTACGCGCGCCAGGGCCGCTGGTCGCGCGTGGGCATACGCTTTGCGCGCGACACCGTCGCCGTGGGCATGAACAAGCGCACCATCTGGACCCGCTATTTCACGCCGCGCGAGTTCTACGCGGCCTTCGCGCCCTACTTCGAGCTGGAGCAGCAACGCGGCCTGTGCGTCTTCGTGCCGCCGCCCTACCTGACCTGGCTGCACGAACGCCACCCACGCTGGCATGAGCGCCTGTGGCGGCTGGACCGCCGCGTGGCGGCCTGGCCGGTGTTCCGCGCGATGGGCGATCATTTCCTGCTCGTCATGCGCAAGCGGGCCAGCTGACGCAGCTCGGCCCGCCAGGGCCGGTGCAGCGCGGCCAGCAGGGCCAGCATCGCCAACCCGCCGGACAGGGCGGCAAGACCCGGCCCCAGCGGCCGGGCCCAGGCGGTCACCACGGCCACGCCGCCGGCCGTGGCCGCCGCCGGAGCCAGCGCCGGCAGCAGGCGCCACCAGGCCAGCCCCAGCTGGCGCATCAGCCCGTGCAGCTGCAGCGGCGTCACCAGCACGGCCGCCCAGGCCAGCGCCCAGGCGAACGCCGACAGCGTGCCGTCGAACAGCAGCAGCACCAGGCCCCCGCGGGCCAGCAACTGCAGCAGCTCCAGGCCCGCCATGCGGCCGGGGCGACCCTGGGCCGCCAGCAGCGGCGCGACATAGTTGGACAGCAGGCTCAGCGCCAGCGCCAATGCCAGCGGCGGCACGGCGGCGGCGCTCGCATGCCAGGCCGGGCCGTAGAGCGCGTCGATCAGCGGCTCGCGCAGCACCACCGTCAGGGCCAGCACCGGCCAGGCCAGGCCGGTGAGCAGCGCCGTCGCCTGCAGCAGCCGCGCGGCCACGACCGCCCGGTCCGCATGCGAGAAGCGCCGCAGCGCACCGAAGTTCATCACCCCGCCGATCACCGCCTGCAGCAGCCCCACCAGGCCCTGCGCGCGCGCCATCCAGCCCACCTGCGCCGCCGACCCCAGACGCCCGAGCAGCAGGGCCGGCAGCGCCTGGTTCAGCGCCGCCAGCCCCTGGCCCGCCAGCATCGGCAGCGCAAAGCGCAGCAGCGGCCGGCTGCCCCGCAGCGTCGGCTGCCAGCGCAGCGCGGCGGGCCGCAGCCCCCAGTAAGCGGCCGCGCACACCAGGTTGTTCAGCACCTGAGCGCAGGCCAGCGCCAGCGCGCCCCAGCCCGCCGCCGCCAGACCCACCGCCGCCAGCGCGTGGGCGAGCGCCCCCAGCCTCGACACCGCCGCAATGCGGCCGGCCGCGTAGTCCCGCTGCAGCAGGGCCGACATCGTGACGGACACCGGCGTCGCCAGCAGCCCCAGGCTCAGCACCCACAGCAGCTCGCGCAATGCCGGCTGGCCGAAATGCCGGGCAGCCCAGCCGGCCAGGCCCGCCTGCACGAGCAGCGCGCCGCCCGTGGCGGCCACCAGCAGCCCCAGGCAGGCCCGCCAGGCGGCCTCTTCCAGCGGACCGGCCCGCTGCAGCCAGGCCGACAGCCCCAGCCCGCAGGCCAGCTGCACCAGCCCGGCCAATGCCGCCGCCATCGCGAACAGGCCCAGCTCCGCCGGCAGCAGCAGACGGGCCAGCACCAGGGACACGCCGAAGCGCGTCACGCTGCCGGCCAGCGACGACAGCAGCTGGATCTGCAGCGAGCGGCGATAGCCGCCCTCCGAGGCCTGGGCAGCGCTCATGGCCTCAGCGCGTCCTCATAGATGGCCACCAGGCGTTGCCCCCAGGCCGTGGGCGACAGGCAGTGCTCGAAGCGCTGACGCGCCGCCGCGCGCCGTGCCGCTTCGGGCTCGCGCATCAGCGACAGCAGCGCCTGCGCCAATCCCTCGCCATGACCGACCCGCCACAGGCGCCCGGCCTCGGCGGGCGCGCCCAGCAGGGCGCGGAAGGCCGGAATGTCGGTGACCAGCGGCGGCAGCGCACAGGCCAGCGCCTCCAGCACGGTGAAACCGGTCGCCTCACGGTGGCTGCCCTGCACCAGCGCGTCGGCCGCCGCCATCAGCGTCTCGACCTGCCCATGCGGCACCCGGCCCAGCCAATGGACGCGGCCGCGCAGGCGCGGGTCGGCAGCCACGCGGGCGCGCATCTCCGGCACCAGCGCGTTGCTGCCGTAGCAGCACCACAGCTGCAGATCCGGCAGGTAGGGGGCCGCACGGGCCAGGCCGTCGAGCACGGTCAGCGGGTCCTTGTTGGCATCGAGATGCCCCACCCACAGCAACGCCGGCTCGCCCGTCATGCCGCAGCGGGCGCGCGCCGCGTCGCGGGGCTGCGGGCCGAAGTCGCTGCTGGATCCGGGCAGCTCATAGACCTGCGCACCGGGCGCGAGCAGGCCGCGTCGCCGCCAGGGGGCGGCCTGGCCGGCGTCGCAGAACATCACCCCCCGGGCGCGGGCCAGCGCGCGTCGCCAGGCCAGCCAGCGCCAGGGCCGCGGCGGCCGGTCGGCGCGGTCCTGCAGCAGCACCGGCAGCTCGGGCCAGCGGTCCAGCAGCGGGGGCAGCGCCAGGCCCTGGGCCAGGCCCTGCACATGCAGCAGCTGCGGGCGCCAGGCCTGCAGCTGCTGCGCCAGCGCCGCGCGCGGCAGGAACAGGTAGTCCACGCCATCGACGCGATGCTGCTCGGCCACCTCGCAGACCGACACCACGCGCACCTCGGCACCGGCCGCCGCAGCCGAGCGCGCGAGCTGGCGCATCGTCGGCCAGTCCTCCAGCAGCGTGGCGGGACGGCGGCGCAGCGGGTCGTCGTGCAGCTGCAGCTGCATCACGCGCGGCATGGGCTCAGGCCTCCAGACCCGGCTCGGCCAGCGCGCGCTCCGGCCAGCCCAGGTCGGCCGCCAGCGCGCGCGGCCGCCCGTCCAGCCTCGCCGGCCGCCAGTCGACCCGGTGCTGCAGCAGCGCCGCGTAGGCCGCATCCGCGTGCCGCGGCCGGCCACCCGCCAGCACCAGGCGCAGATCGGCGCGCGAGGCCCTCGACAGCGGCAGGTCGGCCGGCAGCACGAGCAGGTCCGCACGCGCGCCCGGCCGCAGATGCCCGGCATCGGGCAGCCGCAGCAGCGCGGCCGGCTGCGCCGTCACCAGCCGTTCCAGTTCGGCCTCGGGCAGGTGCCAGGTCTCGCGGGCCAGCGCCAGCTCGGCCAGCAGGTCGCGCTCACCGCTGATGCGGGAGTCGCTGCCCAGCGCCACCCGGCCGGCCGCCAGCAGCCGGCGCGGCCGCGGCACACGGCCGAACAGATGGCGGTTGGACCCCAGGCAGCACACCAGCCCGGCCTGGGCATCCAGCAGGCGCTGCTGCTGGGCCTCGTCCAGCGCCAGGCCGTGCACCAGCACCGTCCGCGCGGTGATGCAGCCCAGCGCCTCCAGCCGGTCGAACTCGGCCGCGGCCTCGGCATCGAGGCCCTCGGCGGCATGGATGATCCAGGGCTGGCCGGTCGGCGCCTCGCACTGGGAGGCGGCCACGGCGGCCTCGCCGTCCAGGCCCAGCGAATGCGACCAGGCCAGCGGCGGGACGTTGACGGGGAAGTCCGGCGCCTGCAACGCCGCGTCGCCCGGGTCGTGATGCGCGACGGTGGTCACGCCGCTGAGCAGGTTCTTCAGCGCGCCCTGCCGGAGCCGCTGCGCCCGCGGCAGCGCGCGATAGGCCCGCAGGCCCGCCTCGGTGCCCAGCCGCGGCGTGATGTCCGCGATCCATTCGCGCACGTTGCGGTAGGGCTGCGGACGGTAGTGCAGGCGCGGCAGGCCGTTGAGCTGCAGGTGATCATGGGCGTTCACCAGCCCGGGCAGCAGACGGTCGCCACGCAGGTCGAGATGCAGGTCGCCCGGCGCCGGCTCGGGCTCGGCGATGCGGCCCTGCGCCACCCGCAGGCATTGACCGGCGGCACCGTTGAACAGGAACAGCGGCGCTGCTGGCGCGCAGGAGGCGCCGCTCACGCCCAGACCTCGGGCCGGCCCAGGTCCAGCCACTTGGAGCACACGCAGCGGCCGCATTCCGCGCGCCGTCCGGCGGCGATGTCGGCCCGCAGCCCGCGCATCGCGGCACCGTCGAGCGCCTCGCCCAGCGGCAGCGCCGGCGGCGTCGGCCCGGCAATGAAGAAGCACGGCCGGGCCCGGCCGTCGGCCTCCACCACGGCCGAAAACTCCGGCGCGTTGCAGCGCACCGCCGGCCACTCGCCCAGGCCGGCCAGCGCGGCGAAATAGGCATGCAGGCGGCGCAGCTTGGCGGGCGACTCGAGGATGAATCCATCGGCAAATGCCGCGGCCTCGTCCCGCTCCAGCCGCATCAGCGTGGCCGCCAGGGCCGGCAGCTCGTCGGCCGGCACGGCCAGCGGCGGCACGGCCTGATCGGGCAGGTCGGGAGCGCGACCGAAGGCCTCGGCGTGGCCGACATCGGCCGGCAGGAAGGACACGCCCCCCGCGCCCAGCTCGCGTGCCAGCGCCACGAAGGCCGGCAGCTGGGTGTGATTGGCGCGCTGCACCGTGACCCGCAGCGTCGCCGGCCGCCCGCGCGCCGCCAGGGCCCTGACGCCATCGCAGACGGCCTCGAAGGCCTTCACGCCGCGGATGGCGGCGTAGCTCTCGGCGCTGGCACCGTCCATCGACACGATGACGCGCTCGAAGCTCGCCGCCACCGCGTCGGCCTGCTTGGCCAGGGCCAGCCCGGCGGTCAGCAGCCAGAGCTTCAGGCCGGCGGCCCGCAGCCGCTCGGCCAGCAGCGGCCAGTGCGGATGCAGCAGCGGCTCCCCGCCCGAGAACTGCACGACGCGCGTACCGCGCTGCAGCAGATCGGGCAGCAGGCGGTCGAGCACCTGGGGGTCCAGGTCTCGCCGACCGTGGCGCCAGTAGTCGCAGCTGATGCAGCGCGAGTTGCAGCGCTCGGTCAGGTAGAGCGTGAGCAGGGGCAGCGCCGCCAGCGGCGGGGCCAGGTCGCGCCCCTGCAAGCTGATCACGCTAGAAGAGGCCATGCAGCTCGACGAAGGTCTGCCGTCGGTTGTCGAACTTGTTCTGCGGAATGCCGTCGTAGTGCCGCACGCCACCCCGCAGCTGCAGGAAGGCGATGGGCGTGTACTCGTAGACCAGGCTGTAGCGCATCTTCTGATCGTTGGAGACGCTCCGGTCCGGGTCGAAGTACTCGCTGCTGATCTTCAGGTTGTGCCCCTGCCGCACCAGCCAGTTCGCCTCCAGCAGGCCGGACATCAGCCGTCGTCGCCCCTCGGGGAAGCCGCTGTCGCTGACCAGGTCGACCTCGCCCAGCCAGGCCACCGGGCCGGTGGTGGTGCCGCCGTAGAAGCCGTAGGCCTGGCGGCTGCCGCCCGTGGACGTGACCTGCGCGGTCGAGAAGCCCAGCCGTCCCCAGGACTGCAGCCAGGCGACGTTGCCCGTCCACTGGTGGCCCGTGACCGTGCCCTTGTTGCCCGGGCCGCGGCTGTAGACCAGCTGCGCCGTCCAGTCACCCTGCTCCATGCCCAGTTCCACCCCCTTGTCGGGCACCGTCATGCTGATGCCGCTGACCTGGCGCACGAAGGCCGTGTTGTCCTGCAGACGCCAGCCGAACGGCAGGTAGAACTGGCCCAGCTTGGCATACCAGCCCATGCCCGGCGTCGAGAGCCGCGCATAGGACTCCATGCGCTCCGCCTTGCCTGGCGCCACGGCCTCGTCCACGTAGACGCCGAGGTAGTCGGCCAGCACCTGCACGTCGGCGTACAGCCGGCCCTGCTCCGTGCCCGTGGCCCGCTGGGTGGGCTGGCCGGAGACGCGGGTGTCGGTCTGGGCACTGCGCCAGTCGCCGCCCACCCGGAGGCGGTCGCCGAAGAAGCCGCCCGTCCAGCCCTGCAGCGCCTCGGGCAGCGCGTTGGCCGGGATGCTGCCCTGGGCGAAGGCATTGCCCACCGCATTGCGCAGCCCGCCGCCCGTGGGGTTGACGTGGCAGGCCGCGCACTTGAGACCGTAGCGAATGGCCAGGTAGGGCTCGGCCTGCGCCGCCCCCGCCAGCCAGCCGACCACGGCCAGCAGCAGGCCCTGCAGCCAGCGACGCGCGCTCATGGCTGGGCTCCGTTGGCGATCCACTGACGGATGCGTGCCACGGTGTCCGCATCGAGGTAGGGGCCGCCGAATGGCATGCGGGCGCCCACCGAGGCGTGGCCTTCGATCTTCTGGATCAGGTAGCTGTTGTCCGGATCACCGGGCTTGACCCGCTTCAGCGACGGCACCTCGGCGCTGGACACGCCCACCAGCATCGTGAAGCTGTTGGTGGCATCCAGGCGCAGGCCCTGCGGGGCCGAGCCGCCCGAATGGCAGACCGAGCAGACCGGCGTGAACACATGCGACTGGATGGACGCGAAGCTGGCCGTCAGCGGCCCGCCGGGATCGGCGCCCTCGCCCAACGGGCGGCCATTGCTGTCCAGCCCCTCGCCGCTGCCGCCACCGCAGCCGGCCACACTCGCGACCACTGCACACAGCAGTGCCGCCGCCCAGGTTCTCTTCATCTGCTACCTCCGGATTCACCAGGAACGCCGGTATGTGCCGGCGCGGCCTGCGCCGGTTCAACGCAGAATCAGAAAGCGACGCTGGCGCCCAGCACCACGGTGCCGCGCCGCTCGTGGGGCAGCCAGGTGGAGGGGCCGCCACGACTGGCCCACACGCCGGCCAGCTGCAGCTCGACCAGGCCGACCCGCCAGGCCGCGCCCAGGCGCAGGTCCGCGCGGAAGCGCCCGCCCGGGTCGCGCTGGCCACGCCCCCAGCCGCCCAGCAGGCCCGCATGCGCGAACAGCTGCAGCGACTCCGTCAACGGCTGATGGCCGTTCCACTCTGCATAGAGGCTGTGCAGGCCGGTGCCGTAGTAGTCGTCCGACGCATGCAGGCGCGCGCTCCAGCGGTCGCCCAGCAGGCCGACATAGGCCTCGGCATAGTCGTAGCGGCGGATGGCATCGAAATGGCTGAACTGCAGGCCGGCCTCGCCGTCCAGCTCCGGCGTCAGCGACCACACCCGCCCGGCGTAGGCCTGCAGCAGGCTGCTGGTGCGCGGCGGGTAGAAGTTCATGCGCGTGAGCAGCGCGCCGCCGTACCAGCCGGCCGGCCCGTCATAGGCCACGGTGGCCTGCGCACGCGGCCGGTCGTCACTGTAGGAAATCCCGCGTTCGCGCGCATCGGACTGCAGCGCCAGGCTGCCCCCCCAATCGGCGCGGGCCGCCCCTGCCATCAGCAGGGCGGCCCAGAAAAAGCATCGGATCGACAGCGAAGAAGGCGGCATCAGCGCGGAGTCTGCCCCATGCCCGAGAGTCCGCAGGGCTGCCGCGCCGCACCGGCCTTCAACAGCGTCGCGCAGCTGTCGATGCGTCCGGGTGATTCCATGACCAGGGCGTCCTGCGGGCGTCGCCATCGCCCGGCCTTGTCCACCTCCTTCACCAGCGCGAGCAGCCCCGACGCGTGAGCGGCGGAAAAGGAGGATCCCGACACCAGCGTCCAGCCGCCATCGGGCGCGGGGGCCGGGATGTCGCGCCCCGGCGCCAGCACCGCGCCGGCGGGCAGCGGCAATGCGCTGCCTACGCCCAGCACGCCGGGATGGCTGGCCGGAAAGGGCTGGTCCGCGCTGCCGAGCGCGGCCACCACGGCGGCGCCGCGTGCCATCGCCTGGTCCAGCAGCAGGCCCAGCAGCCTGTCCTCCGGTCCGCTGAGGCTCATGTTCACCACCTGCGCCCCCTGTTGCACCGCGGTCTGCAGCGCCTTGGCCAGGCTCAGGCTGTTGCACAGCGTGCTGCCGGCCGACTGCCAGCAGGCCCGCAGCGCCAGCAGCCGCGCCCCGGGCGCCACGCCGGCAATGCCGAGCCGGTTGTCTGCGCGCGCCGCGATCACGCCGGCCACCGCCGTGCCGTGGTCCTCGGCCTGCAGGGCCTGCGCGTCCACGAAGTTCTGGTTGAGCATCAGCTGCCCGGCCAGGTCGGGGTGCGAGGCGGCCACGCCGCTGTCGATGACGGCGATGCGCACGCCGCGCCCCGTGGCCAGCGTGTGCAGGTCGGCCAGATGCCACTGGCGGGCCACCGGCTGGGTGGGATAGAGCGGTTCGCTGTCGCTGCCCTGGGCCTTGAAGGTGTTGACCGGCTGAGCCCAGGCCACCCGGCTGTCGGCGGCGATGCGGCGCGCCAGCTCGCCCGGGTTGCGGTCGTCGGCCGGCGCCAGCTGCATCACGAAGCAGTCCACGCCGACCAGCGGCATCGGCCACTCACCCTGCAGCAGCAACTGGTGCTGGCGCGCCAGGTCCTCGGCCAGCTGGCGCCGGGCCTGCAGGCCGACGGCGTCACCGTAGGCGCCCGCGTAGCTGCTGTCGGGCCGGTAGTGGGCCTTGGGCAGCTGCAGCATCACCAGCAGCTGACGCGGCGGCTCCTCGGCCGCACGGGCGCCACCGGCCAGCGCCACCAGCCATGCGGCGAGCAGCACCCGCCACCAGGTGTTCCATCTCACGGCCGGGCTCCCGGCATCAGCGACTCCACCAGCGTCACGCCGGGCTCGGCACGCAGCCCGGCGAGCGCCGCGACCGGCGCCCCACTCAGCCGGAGCCGGTAGGCGCCGCTCTCGGTCGGCCCGCCAACGATGCTCGCGCCATGGGCCTGCAGCAGCCGGCGCATGGCCTGCTCGCTCAGCTCCGGCCGGAACATGATCAGCGCATCGGCGTCACGCGCCACCGGGGCGCCGGCGTCCGACAGCCCACGGTAGACCGCCAGCTCCTCGTGCGGCAGCACCAGCAGCACCAGCAGCAGCGCGATCGCCGCCCCCTGCACGCCCAGCGTCCAGCGCACCCACAGCGGCACGCCTCCCGCCGGGGTGGCCGGGCGCGACCGACGCCCGGCCGCACGAGGCGTGCTTGCCGGCGCGGTCTGCCTGGCCTGGGGGGCGCGCGGCGTCAGGCGCGGCATCAGGCGCGCCAGCGCCACCTCGCCGTCCCCGGCCACCGGCTCGGGCAGGCCCCGCAGGGCCTGCAGCGACTGCTCGGCCGCCAGCTCGGCGCGGCACAGGTCGCACTGCTGCAGGTGCTGCTGCACCGACAACATCTCGACGTCGTCCAGCTGGCCGCGCGCATACCAGGGCAGCAGGCCCTGCACGACCGCGTGGGGATCGTTTTCCAGAGGCACCACAACGCTCATCTCACTCTCCTTGCGCCGGACCGATGGGGGCCAGCCCCGCATCGCCCAGCAATGCGCGCAGCCGTCGGCGCGCATAGAACATCCGTGTCTTGACGGTCTCCGCGGGGCAGCCCACCACCTCCGCGATCTCCCCGTAGGCCATGTCGTGGAAGTAGCAGAGCTCGACCACCGCCCGATGCTCCAGCGACAGCGCCCCCAGCGCCGCCAGCAGCTGCGCGCGCCGCTGCAGCAGGTCCAGCCGCTGCTCCGGGCCGGGCTCGGGATCGGCCGGTTCGTCGACGTCCTTGTCGTCCTGCGGCAGGTCGAGGCGGCCCAGGGCCTTCAAGGCCTGCCGGTAGGCGATGCCGAAGATCCAGGTGGACAGCTTGCTGCGGCCGTCGAAGCTGTCGGCCCGCTGCCAGACCACGAGCATGGTGTCGTTCAGGATCTCGTCGATGGGCTCGGGCTGACGCACCATGTGGGCCAGGAAGCGCTGCAGCCGCGGGTAGTACAGCCGGTAGAGCGCCTCGAAATCCGGCCGGCGGCCCTGGCGCACGCCCCGGAAGAGCTCGTCTTCCAGCGCATCTGCCGGGCGTGCGGGTGCCGCCGCGGACGACGACCTGAGCTTGCTGACCTTGCTACGGAGCCACATGGGGAGGGGCGAGAACCTTTCGTTGCCCGTCAGTGCCTCGCCGCGGGCCAAAGGTTCAAAACCGCATCATGCCGCGCCGTCACCCGCCACGGCCTCGGCCACCTCGGCGATCAGCCCGCGCAGCCAGCGGTGCGCCGGGTCATTGCGGTAGCGCACATGCCAGGCCATCTCCACCGGGAAGCTGCCCAGGTCCACCGGCGCCGGCAGCACCTTGAGACGGGCGTCGCCGGCCAGGCGGCGGCAGATCAGCCGGGGCAGCGTGGCGCAGTAGTCCGTCACGGCCACCATCTCCGGGATCGCCAGAAAGTGCGTGACCGACACCGCCACCTCGCGCTTGAGCCCGTGCTGCTCCAGGCGCTGGAACAGGCCGGCACGCAGGCGCCCGGGCGGCAGCATGTTGACGTGCCGGAGCTGCTCGAACTGCCGGCGGCTGATGCGATCCCCGATCAGCGGGTGGTCGGCCCTCACCACGCAGGCCAGGCTTTCGTCCATCAGGTGCTGCACGATGAGGTTGTCCGGCGGATCGATCAGACGCCCCAGCACCAGCGCGGTCGAGCCCGAGATCACGCCGGTTTCAGCCAGATCGGTGCCAAAGGGCACCAATCGCAGGCTGATGCCGGGCGCTAAGGCGCGCAGCCGTTCCACCACGGCGGGCATCAGCGCGTACTCCACGTAGCTGTTGGGCGCGATCACCAGCTGCAGCCGCGCCTGGGCCGGATCGAAGGCCTGCTGGCCCAGGATGAGCGCATCCAGCCCGGCGAGCGCCTGGGCGATCACCGGCGCCAGCTCCTCGGCCTTGGGCGTGGGCTGCATGCCGTAGCGCTCGCGGATGAAGAGCGGGTCCTGCAGCAGCTCCCGCAGCCGGTTCAGCGCGTTGGACAGCGCCGGCTGCGTCAGCCCCAGCCGTTGGGCCGCCCGCGTGACGCTGCGCTCCTCCATCAGGGCCGTGAAGACGGGCAGCAGGTTCAGGTCGTAGCGCACCCCGAAATGCTGCCACGTGAATATCTGAAATTCAACGAATAAATTGGATGAATTGTTCAGCCATCCCCAAACTGTGCCTGTCCCCTCTCGAAGCCGCCCGCCCCGCGGGCCCAAGCCACCGTTTCAAAGGCACCCGTGATGACCACCGCTCCCCTCTTCACCCCCGCCCGCCTGGGCGCCATTCCCGTCGCCAACCGCATCGCGATGGCGCCGCTGACCCGCTCGCGCAGCGGCATGGACGGCGTGCCCTCGCCGCTGGCCGTCGAGTACTACCGGCAGCGCGCCTCGGCCGGCCTTCTGATCACGGAGGCCACCAACATCTCGCGCCAGGGCCGTGGCTACGCCTACACGCCGGGCATCTACACCGACGCCCAGGTGCAGGCCTGGCGCGCCGTCACCGATGCCGTGCATGACGCCGGCGGCCGCATCGTGATGCAGCTCTGGCACGTGGGCCGCATGTCCCATGCGAGCCTACAGGCGCACGGCGCCGCGCCCGTCGCCCCGTCGGCGCTGCAGGCCGGCGGCGCGGTGTTCACCGAGAACGGCTTCGAGCCGCCGTCGATGCCGCGCGCGCTCGAGACGGCCGAAATCGCCGGCATCGTCGAGGACTACCGGCTGGCCGCGCTGCGGGCCAAGGCGGCCGGCTTCGACGGCGTGGAGGTGCACGCGGCCAACGGCTATCTGCTGGAGCAGTTCCTGCGCGACAGCACCAACCAGCGCACCGATGCCTACGGCGGCTCCATCGCCAACCGCGCCCGGCTGACGCTGGAGGTGGTGGACGCGGTCGCGTCCGTGTGGGGCGCCGACCGGGTGGGCGTGCGCCTGTCGCCGCTGTCCACCGCCATCGGCGACACGCCGCTGGACAGCACGCCACAGGACACCCACGCCTACCTGGCCCGTGAGCTGGGTGCGCGCGGCCTGGCCTTCCTGCATGTGGTCGAAGGCCAGATGCATGCGAGTGACGCCCGCTTCGACAACGCCGCGCTGCGCGCCGCCTTCGGCCGCGGCGCCTACATCGCCAACAACGGCTACGACCGCCAGCGCGCGCTCGACGCGACCGCATCGGGCCAGGCCGACATGGTCGCCTTCGGCCGGGCCTACATCGGCAACCCCGACCTGGTGGAGCGCCTGCGGGACGACCTGCCGCTGTTCGATGCGCCCGCCGCCAGCTACTTCGGCGGCGGCGCCGAGGGCTACACCGAATTCAGCCCGGCGGCACAGGCGGCCTGAGCCCGCCCCCCTGACGACTCTTCTTCAAGGACTCCATATGCAGAACTTCAATCTCTACGTGCCCACCCGCGTGCTGTTCGGCCGCGGCCAGATCGCCACGCTGGCGCAACAGGTTCCGGCCGAGGCCCGGGTGCTCGTGACCTATGGCGGCGGCAGCATCAAGCGCAACGGCGTGCTGGACCAGGTGCGCGACGCACTGGGCCAGCGGGTGAGCGTCGAATTCGGCGGCATCGAGCCCAACCCCGACTACGCGACGCTGATGCAGGCCGTGGCGCTGGGCCGCGAGCAGCGCATCGACTTCGTGCTCGCCGTCGGCGGCGGCTCGGTAGCCGACGGCAGCAAGTTCATCGCCGCGGCGCTGCACTATCCCGGCGATCCGTGGGAGCTGCTGACCGGCGCCGGCCGCCCGGCATCGGCCGTGCCGCTGGGCGTGGTGCTGACGCTGTCCGCGACCGGCTCGGAGATGAACGCCGGCGCCGTCATCAGCCGCCGCGAGACCGGCGACAAGCTGTTCTTCGGCTCCGAAACCGTGCTGCCGCGCTTCGCGGTGCTGGACCCGAGCACGCTGTATTCGCTGCCGGCACGCCAGACCGCCAACGGCGTGGTGGACGCCTTCGTGCACACCATCGAGCAATACCTGACCTACCCGGTCAACGCCAAGGTGCAGGACCGCCTGGCCGAAGGCCTGCTGCTGACGCTGATCGAGGAAGGCCCCAGGGTGCTGGCGGCTCCCGAAGACTACGACGCCCGCGCCAACGTGATGTGGGCCGCGACCCTGGCACTGAACGGCTACCTGGGCGCCGGCGTGCCGCAGGACTGGAGCACCCACATGCTGGGCCACGAGATCACCGCGGTGCACGGGCTGGACCATGCGCAGACGCTGGCCGTCGTGCTGCCCGCGATGCTGGCGGCGCGGCGCGGGCCCAAGCGCGCCAAGCTGCTGCAGTACGCCGAGCGCGTCTGGGGCCTGCGCGATGGCGACGAGGATGCCCGCATCGACGCCGCCATCGCCGCGACGCGCGATTTCTTCGAGCGCATGGGCCTACCCACCCGGCTGTCCGGCCACGGCATCACCGACCCGCAGATCGACACCCTGGTGCGCAAGCTCGAGGAACACGGCATGACCGCGCTGGGCGAGCACGCCGACATCACGCCGGATATCAGCCGCGCGGTGCTGCAGGCGGCCCGCTGAGCCGGCCGCCCCGGGCGGCGCAACCGGCGCTGCGCCGCCCGGGGTCAGGTCTGCACCGTGACCGCCGCATGTCATCGGACTGTCGCCAAGCCGTCGCAATCCCGCCACCGGCCTGCCACAGACGGAAAGGAGAATTTTTTCACGGAGCGATCCCGCTCCTGGCAGTGCAGAAACGAGGACAGCATGACGAGCAAGATGGACAGGCGCGCGGTACTGCGCGGCATGGCGGGGGCAGGGGCCACGGCGGCATTGCCGGACAGCATCCGGCAGGCGCTGGCGATTCCCGCCAAGACCGTGACGGGCACCATCCAGGACGTCAAGCACATCGTCGTGCTGATGCAGGAGAACCGTTCCTTCGACCACTACTTCGGCACGCTGCGCGGCGTGCGCGGCTTTGGCGACCCGCGCGCGGTGAAGCAGTACGGTTCGGGCAAGTCCATCTTCGAGCAGCCCAACCTGAACTCGGCCGGCACGGTGCAGACGCCGGCCACCATCCTGCCCTTCCACCCCGCCGCGGCCAACCTGGGCCAACAGTTCCTGACCGGGCTGCCGCACGCCTGGGCGGACGCGCACAAGGCCTGGAACGACGGCCACAACGACCGCTGGGTGCCGGCCAAGGGCAAGGTCACGATGGCCTACATGCAGCGCAGCGACATCCCGTTCTACTACGCGCTGGCCGACGCCTTCACGATCTGCGACGCCTATCACTGCTCCATCATGGCGTCGACCGACCCCAACCGCTACTACCTGTGGACGGGCTGGTGCGGCCAGAACGGCACGCTGCCCGGCGGCATCAGCGTCACCGACACCGGCAGCACGCCCGGCGTGATGAGCCTGAACGCCAGCGGCACCAATGCCGGCAACGGCACGCCGCCCTACGGCCCGGTCGTCAGCAACGCCGAGCAGGGCTACGGCTGGACCACCTACCCGGAGCGCCTGGAGGCGGCCGGCATCAGCTGGAAGATCTACCAGGACATCGGCCACGGCCTCAACAGCACCGGCTCCTGGGGCTGGGACAGCGCCAACCCCTACATCGGCAACTACGGCGACAACTCGCTGCTGTACTTCAACCAGTACCGCAACGCCCAGCCCGGCAGCGCGCTGTATGAAAAGGCCCGCACCGGCACCAACATCCTGAACGGCGGCGCCTTCAACAACGGCTCGCTGTTCGACCAGCTGCGCGCCGACGTACTGAACGGCACGCTGCCCCAGGTGTCGTGGATCGCGGCGCCCGAGGCCTACAGCGAGCACTCCAACTGGCCGACCAGCTACGGCACCTGGTACATCCAGAACGTGCTGAACGCGCTGACCGCCAACCCCGAGGTCTGGGCCAGCACCGTCTTCATCATCTGCTTCGACGAGAACGACGGCTTCTTCGACCACATCGTCGCGCCGACGCCGCCGGCCACGGCCGCGCAGGGCAAGTCCACGGTCAGCACGGTCAACGAGCTCTACCCCGGTGCCAGCAGCACCTATGTGGCCGGCCCCTACGGCCTGGGCGCGCGCGTGCCCATGCTGGTGATCTCGCCCTGGAGCAAGGGCGGCTGGGTCAACTCCGAGACCTTCGACCACACCTCCATCCTGCGCTTCATCGAAAAGCGCTTCGGCATCGGCGAGCCCAACATCTCGCCGTGGCGCCGCACGGTCTGCGGCGACCTGACCTCGACGCTGGACTTCTCCACCCCCAACGCCAGCGCCGCCCGCCTGCCCAGCACGGCCGCCTACGCGCCGCCGCAGGCCGACGTCGTCAGCGGCAAGAAATACAGCACCTACACGCCGGCCGTGCCCGCCAACCAGCAGATGCCGCTGCAGGAGCCCGGCACCCGCCTGGCCCGCGCCCTGCCCTACGAGCTGCAGGCCGACTGGACGCCGAATGCCGATGGCAGCAGCTTCGGCCTCAACTTCGTCAACACCGGCACGGCCGGCGCCTGGCTGCATGTGCGCACCGCCAACGGCTGCACCGCCGGCGGCGGCACCGGCCCCTGGGGCTACACGGTGGAGGCCGGCAAGGTGCTGGCCGACACCTGGACCGCCCCCACCGGCAGCGCCTACGACGTGTCCGTGCACGGCCCCAACGGCTTCTTCCGCCGCTATGCCGGCAGCCTGGAGGCCGGTGCCGCCAGGCTGGTGGTGCGCAGCCGCTACGACCGCGCCACCGGCGGCCTGTCGCTGACGGTCACCAACGCCGGCAGCAGCGCCACCACCGTCACCGTGACGGATCGCTACACCAGCAGCAGCTCGCACCAGACGCTGCAGCCGGGCGCCAGCTTCCGCTCCGACTGGTCGCTGCAGACCAGCTCGCGCTGGTATGACCTGGCCATCGCCGCCGACACCGACACGCGCTTCATCGCGCACTTCGCCGGCCATGTCGAGACCGGCGCCGCCGGCATCAGCGACCCGCTGCTCTGAGCCCCCGAATCACCGCAAGGAACCCCATGTTCAAGTCCTCCCTGCTCGCCGCCGCCGTGCTGGCGCTGGCCCTGCCGGCCGCCCAGGCCGGCACCGTGTTCGACAACCTCGCCTCCAGCCGTGACGGCTCGGACCCGCTGCTGAGCTACGGCCCGCTGGCCGACTCCTTCCACACCGGCAGCGACGCCGGCTACGTGCTGAGCAGCATCACCGCCCTGCTCAAGAGCGGCAGTGCCGACGTGGTCGGCGACATCCGCGTGAGCCTGCTGGCCGACAACGCCAACACGCCGGGCAGCGTGCTGGCCACGCTGGGCACGCTGTCCAGCGCCGCCGTCTCGACGGCCGATTTCGCCAGCTACGTGTTCACGCCGGCCAACGGCGTGCAGCTGGCGGCGGACACCACCTACTGGATCGCCATCGAGGCGCTGAGCCCCAACGCGGTGGAGTGGTCCTGGTCGGGCGACCTGGGCGCCACCGGCGTGGCCGGCGGCTACAACTACAACGCGCTGATGGGCGTCAGCAGCAACGCCGCGTTCGCGCCCTACCAGATGGCGGTGAGCGTGCAGGCCGTGCCGGAGCCGGCCTCGGTGGCGCTGCTGCTGGGCGGCCTGGGCCTGGTGGGCCTGTGGCGCAACGGCCGCCGCGGCGGCACACCGGCGCCCTGACGCCGCGCCGACCCTGAGCCGGCCGCCAGGCCCGGCCTCCGGCACGTTCCCAGGAACGCGCCAAGGGGCCGGGCCTGACCACTTAGGGCGCCACTTCCGCAACCCCCTGCGCCGTCGCAGACGACGCGATCCCCTCGCCGGCGCGGCGGCGGTGCGCCAGCCGGTAGAGCACCGGCAGCACCAGCAGCGTCAGCGCGGTGGACGACAGGATGCCGCCTATCACCACGGTGGCCAGCGGGCGCTGCACCTCGGCGCCGGTGCCGGTGGCCAGCGCCATGGGCACGAAGCCGAGCGATGCCACCAGCGCCGTCATCAGCACCGGGCGCAGCCGGGTCAGCGCGCCTTCGCGTATGGCCTCGTCCAGCGGCTGGCCGCCCTCGCGCAGCTTGCGGATGAAGGCGATCATCACCAGGCCGTTGAGCACCGCCACGCCGGACAACGCGATAAAGCCCACCGCCGCCGAGATGGACAGCGGAATGCCGCGCAGCCACAGCGCGACGATGCCGCCGGTCAGCGCGAACGGGATGCCGGTGAACACGATGAGCCCGTCGCGCAGATTGCCGAACATCGCAAACAGCAGCACGAACACCAGCAGCAGCGACACCGGCACCACGATCTGCAGCCGCCCGGTGGCGGACTGCAGGTTCTCGTACTGCCCGCCCCAGCTCAGCCAGTAGCCGGTGGGCAGCCGCAGCTCGGCGCCGATCACGCGCTGCGCCTCGGCCACGAAGCTGCCCAGGTCGCGCCCGCGCACATTGGCGCTGACCACCACGCGGCGTTTGCCGTCCTCGCGGCTCACCTGGTTGGGCCCGGGCGCCTGCACCAGCGTGGCCACCTCGCTGAGCGGGATGAAGCGGCGCACGCCGTCCGCGCCCAGCGGCAGCGCGATGGGCAGGCGGCGCATCGCGTCGAGGTCGGCGCGCTGGGCCTCGGGCAGGCGCACCAGGATGTCGAAGCGGCGGTCGCCCTCGAACAGCGTACCGGCCTCGCGGCCGCCGATGGCGGTGGCCAGCGTGTCCTGCACGTCCTGCACGTTCAGGCCGTAGCGCGCGCTGCGCTCGCGGTCCACCTGCACGCTGAGCATGGGCAGGCCGCTGGTCTGCTCCAGGTTCACCTCCGACGCGCCGGCCACGCGCTGCAGCAGCGCCTGGATGCGCGCGGCCTGCGCGTTGAGCACGGCCATGTCGTCGCCGAAGACCTTGACCGCCACGTCCGCGCGCACGCCCGAGATCAGCTCGTTGAAGCGCAGCTGGATGGGCTGCGAGAACTCGTAGTTCTGCCCCGGCAGCTGCGCCACCTCGGCCTGCACCGCGGCCAGCAGCTCGTCGCGCGTGCGACGCGGCTCGGGCCACTGATCACGCGGCTTGAGCATCACGTAGCCGTCCGAGATATTGGGCGGCATGGGGTCGGCCGCGATCTCGGCCGTGCCGGTGCGCGCAAACACGCGCTCGATCTCCGGGAACTTCTGCTTGAGCCGGGCCTCCAGCTGCTGCTGCATCGCCACCGACTGCGACAGGCTGGTGCCCGGCACGCGCAGCGCCTGGATCGCGAAGTCGCCCTCGTTCAGGCTGGGAATGAACTCGCTGCCCAGGCGCGTGGCCAGCAGCGCGGACAGCGCCACGGCCACCGCGGCCGCCACCAGCACCACCGGCGGCGCGGCCAGCGCGCGCTCCAGCAGCGGCGCGTAGGCGCGGCGCGCCCAGCCCATCAGGCGGTTCTCCTTCTCGGCCACGCGCCGGCCTATGAACAGCGCCACCGCCGCCGGCACGAAGGTGACGGACAGCAGCATCGCGCCCAGCAGCGCGATCACCACGGTGAAGGCCATGGGGTGGAACATGCGCCCCTCCACGCCGGCCAGCGCGAAGATGGGCAGGTAGACGATCATGATGATCAGCTGCCCGAACAGCAGCGGCCGGCGCGCCTCCTGCGAGGCCAGGAAGACCTCGCGAAAGCGCTCCTCGCGCGTCAGCGTGCGCCCCAGCTGCTGCTGCGCATGTGCGAGGCGCCGCACGCAGTTCTCCACGATGACGACCGCGCCGTCGATGATGATGCCGAAGTCCAGCGCGCCCAGGCTCATCAGGTTGGCGCTGACCTTTTGCTGCACCATGCCCGTGAAGGTGAACAGCATGGACAGCGGAATCACCAGCGCCGTCAGCACCGCCGCGCGCAGGTTGCCCAGGAACAGGAACAGCACGGCGATCACCAGCACCGCGCCCTCGATCAGGTTCTTCTTGACCGTGGCGATGGCCTTGTCCACCAGCGTCGTGCGGTCGTACACCGTCACCGCGCGCACCCCCTCGGGCAGGTTGGCGTTGATGGTCTGCATGCGGCTGGCCACGGCCTGCGCCACGCTGCGGCTGTTCTCGCCGATCAGCATGAACACCGTGCCCAGCACCACCTCGCGGCCGTTGTCGGTGGCCGCGCCGGTGCGCAGCTCGCGGCCTAGGGACACGCTGGCCACGTCGCGCACCCGCACGGGCACGCCGGCCGCGTTGCGCAGCACCACGTTGCCCAGGTCTTCCACCGTGCCCAGCTGCCCCGGCGCGCGGATCAGCACCTGCTCGCCCTGGCGCTCGATGTAGCCCGCGCCCACGTTGGCGTTGTTGCGCTCCAGCGCGGCCACCACGTCGGCCAGCGACAGGCCGTAGGACGACAGCCGCAGCGGGTCGGGCGCCACGTGGTACTCCTTGGCATAACCGCCTATCGAGTTGATCTCGGTGACGCCGGCCACGGTGCGCAGCTGCGGCTTGATGACCCAGTCCTGGATCTCGCGCAGATCGGTGGGCGTGTAGGGCGTGCCGTCGGGCTTGCGGGCGCCGGGCTCGCTCTCCACGGTCCACAGGAAGATCTCGCCCAACCCCGTGGAAATCGGCCCCAGCTCGGGCGACACACCCGCCGGCAGCTGGCCGCGCGCGGCCTGGATGCGCTCGCTGACGAGCTGGCGCGCGAAGTAGACGTCGGTGCCGTCCCTGAAGATCACCGTCACCTGCGACAGCCCGTAGCGCGACAGCGAGCGCGCCTGCTGCAGCCCCGGCAGGCCGGCCATCACGGTCTCGATGGGGTAGCTGATGCGCTGCTCGGTCTCCAGCGGCGAATAGCCCGGCGCGGCGGTGTTGATCTGCACCTGCACGTTGGTGATGTCGGGCACGGCGTCGATCGGCAGCTTCTGGTAGCTGTAGAGCCCCAGCGCCGCCATCGCCAGCACCGCCAGCAGCACCAGCCAGCGCTGCGCGATCGAGAAATGAATGAGACGTTCGAACATGCGGCCTCCCTCAGTGCGAATGCGAGGCGCTGGCCTTGCCGGCCTCCGCCTTGGCCACGAAGCTGCCCACCGCGATGTGGGGCTCGCCGGCCTTCAGGCCCTCCAGCACCTCCACCCGCTCGCCATCGCTGCGGCCCAGCCGCACCGGCCGCGCCACGAAGCCGCCGGGCGCGGCCACGAACACCACGCTGCGCTCGCCCAGCGTCTGCACCGCCTGCGTGCTGACCGTGACCGCCGCCTCGAAGGCCTGGCCCTGCAGCGTCACGTTCACGAACAGGCCGGGGCGCCAGCTGCCGTCCGGGTTGGCCAGCGTCACGCGGGCCTGGGCGGTGCGGCTTTGCTCGCCGATCAGCGCGCCCACATAGGCCACCTGGCCCGGCACCGGTTGCGGCCAGCCGTCCGCCGCAATCGCCACCGGCGCGCCCACGCGCACCTGCGGCAGCTCGCGCGCGGGCACGCTGATCTGCACCCACACCTGGCGCAGGTCCGACAGCGTGAACACATTAGCGTCCTCGCGCACCTGCTCGCCGCGCGAGATGTGCTTTTGCACGATGCTGCCGTCGAACGGCGCCCGCAGCTCCAGCCGGCCCAGCACGCCGCCGTCGGGCGCGGCCCCCACGGCCTGCAGCTTCTGGCGGGCGTTGGCCACCGCGATCTCGGCCTCGCGCAGCGCCTGCTCGGCCTGCTGCACATCCTGCTGGGGCGAGATCTTCTCGTCGTAGAGCCGCTGTTCGCGCTCATGCGTGGCACGCGCCAGCTGCAGCCGGCGCTGGGCCGCCTGCAGCTCGGCGCGCAGGTCCGACACCGCCGGGCTGCTCAGCACCGCCAGCAGCTCGCCGCGGCGCACGACCTGACCCAGCGACACCGGCACCGCCTCCACCACGCCGCTGACGCGCGGCACGACGTGGGCGGTGCGGTCTTCGTTCAGACCCACCTCGCCAGGCAGCTCCAGGCGCGCACGCAGCGTGGCCGCGCGGCTGGGCTCCACGACGATGCCGGCCGCGCGCTGCTGGGCCTCGGTCAGTGCGATCAGCTCGTCATGCCCGGCCTCTTCATGCTCGGGCTTCGCGGCCTCGCCGTGGCCGTGCCCGTCTTCGTCGCCATGGGCCTGCGCATGCGCGTCGCCACCGCGCGGCCACAGCGCCACGCCGGCCGCGCCACCCAGCAGCAGGATGACGGTCACGGCCACCGCCTGGCGGCGGCCCGCGCCGGTGCGCAGGAAGTTCTGAATCTCGGTCTTGATGTTCATGGGGAATCCTTTGAATGCGTTCAACGGCCGCCGGCGGGCGCGCCCAGGCGCCGCTCCAGCTCGGCGCCCAGGCGATGGGCCTGGGACAGCGCCGCGAAGTACTGGCCGCGCGCCTGCAGCAGCGTGCGCTGCGCGTCCAGCACGTCCAGAAAGCCAAACTTGCCCAGCTCGAAGCCGCGCCGCGCCGCGTCATAGGCCGACTGCGCGCCGGGCAGCACCTCGCGGTTCAGCGCCTGCACCTCGTCGAGGCGGGCCTGCAGCTGCGCGGCGGTCTGCAACACCTCGGCGCGCAGGCGCTGCTCCTCGGCCTGGGCCAGCGACTCGGCGGCGTCACGCCGGCGCAGGGCCTGCAGCTGGGCACCCTGGTTGCGGTCGAACAGCGGAATGGGCAGCGACAGGCTGAACATGGGCTGGCTGCGCCCCAGATCGGCCGCGCGCTGGCTGCCTATGCCCACGCTGAGGTCGGGCACGGCGCGGCGGCGCTCCAGCTCGGCGGCGGCCGCGGCGCGCTGCACGGCCATGCGCGCGAGCTGCAGCTGCGGCGCGTCCTGCAGGCGCTGCGCCAGCAGTTCGGGCTCGGGCAGCGGCGGCAGCGCATCGAGCCGGCCCTGCACCGCGTCCACCGTGCCGGGCGCCACGCCCATCGCGGCGCACAGCGCCTGCAGCGCGGCGGCCAGGTCGGCCCGGGCCTGGCGCAGCTCGATGCCGGCCGTGGCCTGCGCCACCTGGGCGCGGGTCTGCTCGGTGGGCGAGACCTTGCCGGCCGTGACCCGCTGGGCCGCGGCCTGCGCCGCGCTGCCGGCCAGCTGCAGCGACTGCTGGGCCACGCGCAGCCGCTCCTGCGCAATCAGCACTTCATGAAAGGCCAGCGTCACGCCGGCGCGCAGCTCGGCGCGGCGGGCTTGCAGCTCCAGCGCGGCGAGGTCGCGGTCGCGCCGCGCCAGCTCGGTGCGGGCCGCGCGCTTGCCGCCCAGCTCCAGCGTCTGCGTGAGCATCAGCGTGCGGGTGCGGGTGGCGGCGCGCGTGTCCTCCTGCTCCAGGCTCAGCGTCGGGTTGGGGGGCAGGTCGGCCTGCCGGATGGCGCCGTCGCCGCCCTCCAGCTCGTTGCGCAGTGCGCTCAGCAGCGGATGGCCGTTCAGCGCGGTCTGGACGGCCTGGTCCAGGCCCAGCGGCGCGGGCCGCGCGGCGTCCTGCCCGGGTGGGGCCGCCGGGTCGGCAGCGGATTCAGCCTCGGCCCGAGCGATGCTCGGGGCGGCGGCCAGCAGGGGGGAGAGTGCCGCGCAGATCAGCGGCACGAACAAGATTCGCATCGAAAACTCCTGGCTTGTGGAACAAGTCGAAGGATTCGGCGAGAG
The DNA here is from genome assembly GCA_003241055.1 of Roseateles depolymerans. Classification (GTDB taxonomy): domain Bacteria; phylum Pseudomonadota; class Gammaproteobacteria; order Burkholderiales; family Burkholderiaceae_C; genus Pelomonas; species Pelomonas depolymerans_A. Next base: position 10,952 of record QFOD01000012.1, on the reverse strand, counting down.
CCGGGCGCCACGCGGCGGCCGCCCATGGCAGCGGGCGGCGCGTCAACGCGTTGGGGCCGCGCTGAACGTCTGCGCAGGGGCGATCGCCGAATCAGGCGATGCGCCAGTTGGGGCGGTCGGGGTGGTCGGGGGCGCGGCTGGAGAACAGCGGCTCGGCCGTGTCCACCAGCGTCTGGGCACCCGGCAGCGGCAGCGGTGCGGGCACGAGGGCCAGCGGCTTGGCCGCGCCGAGGTGGCAGTAGTCGCAGTCGTTGTCCGGCAGGGGCGAGCCCTGCTTGCCCAGCTTGAGCTTGTCGGCCTGCGGATCGGCCGCGGTGGCCGACTCGTGCTGGTGCTCGTGATGGCCGAAGTGCGCGCTCAGGCTGCTGGGCTCGCGGCTGCGCTCGGGCCCGCCTTCGTGTCCGCAGTACGCGGCAGCGACGCCCCAGGTGAACTGGAGCGGCATCAGCACGAACAGGAACAGGGCGAGCCAGCGGCGCATGTCGGCATCTTAGGGCCTCTGGTCAGGCGGTCGGCCGGGCTTTGCACCAGGTCAGCGCAGGGCGCTGTCCACCCAGGCGCTGAGCTGGGCCGCCGACATCGCGCCGCTCTGGCGCGCCACCTCCTGCCCGCCGACGAAGAGCAGCGTCGTCGGGATGCTGCGGATCTGCAGCCCCTGGCTGGCCGCAGGCGCGGCGTCGCTGTCCACCTTCACGAAACGCAGCTCGGGCCGTGCGGCGGCCAGCTGCTCGTACTGCGGCGCATAGGACCGGCAGGGGCCGCACCAGGCCGCCCAGAAGTCGACCAGCACCGGCGCCTCCGTGCCCTCCAGATAGGGCGCGAGCGAGGCATCGGTCAGCGCCACCGGCTTGTGCGGCGCCACCTCGCGGCCGCACTGGCCACAGCTCGGGTGTTCGGCCAGACGTTCGTCGGGGACGCGGTTGCGGGTGCCGCAGTGGGGGCAGACGAGCAGCATGGGATTCCTTGGCGGTGCGCGGGTGAGGTGATGAACGGCCAGATGAGGCCGCCCGGCCGGGATTAAAGCCCGCGCCGCGGCCCGCCGCAGCCCTCGCGAGGCCAGCCCGCCATCCGCCCTCGGACGGAGAACGCCCGGCCTCCCTAGAATCCCGCCCCTTTGCCCCGAACCCGCACCTGGCAGTCATGGACATCGTCGTCAACGAAGAACTCAAGGCCTACATCGACCCGCTGACCCCGGACGAGCACGACGCACTGGAGCGCAGCATCCTGGCCGAGGGCTGCCGCGACGCGCTGGTGCTGTGGGGCAATGTGCTGGTGGACGGCCACAACCGCTACGGCATCTGCACCAAGCACGGCCTGCCCTTCCAGACGGTGCAGAACACGCGCTTCCAGTCCATGGAGGACGTGCACCTGTGGATGATCGACCAGCACCTGGGCCGGCGCAGCGTGTCGGACTTCCAGCGCGGCGTGCTGGCGCTGCGCAAGCGCGAGATCGTCGCCGAGCGCCGCGCGCGCAACGCGGTCACGCCGGCCGCTGCGCCTGAGCCGGCCGACGTGGCGGCCCCCGAGGCCGCGCCCGCCTCTCAAGAGGCGCCTGCACCGGCGCCAGTCGTGTCGGCCCAGGACGCGCTGGAAACCCGCGAGGCGCTGGCGCGGGCCGCGCGCCTGAGCAGCAGCCAGGTGGTGCTGATCGAGAAGATCCAGAAACAGGGCGCGCCCGAACTGGTGGCGGCAGTGAAGGCCGGCATGGTCTCCATCAACGCCGCCGCGGCCGTGGCCTCGCTGCCCGCGCAGGAGCAGGCCGCCGCCGCCGCCGCCGGTGCCGCCGAGCTCAAGCAGGCCGCCAAGCGCGTGCGCGAGGCCAAGCGTCGGCCCGTCACGGTGCCGGTGGACGCCGCGCCGGACGACGCAGCGGCAACGCCTGACCCCGTTGCCGTCGATGCAGCGGCCACCGCCCCTGCCGGCGACGCCGACGCGCTGCGCCTGCGCGTGCGCGAGCTGGAAGCCGAGAACGCCGCGCTGCGCGAAGAGCTCGGCGCGCTGCGGGCCCGCCTGGCGGGCTGAGCCCAGGCGGTGCGGTGCGCCGGGAGGCGTGCCGCACCGCGCAGACAAGCGGCCGGCACCGCTTGCATTTGAGAATGATTATCAATAACATTCATTCTCACTCGTGACCGCCCCGGCCGGACTCCACCGGCCCTGAGGCCGCGCGTCACCCAGAAAATTCGCACCAGCCAGCCTGCGCCAGCCCGTGCCAGCCCTACAAGGACTCGCTCATGCTGTTGCGCCCCACGCCGGTCGCGCTCGCGCTCTGCGCACTCATTCCCCTGCTCACGCCGGCCGCCGGTCAGGCCCAGACTTCGGGCGGCACGGCGCCGCAAAACCCGGCCCCCGCCGCCTCGGCACCCGACGCGGCCGCGCGCCTGGGTGAGGTCACCGTCAGCGCCACCCGCACCGAGCGCGCCACCGACGCGGTGCCCAACACCGTCACCGTCTACAGCAGCAAGCGCCTGCAGCAGCGCGACGCCCGCGACCTGAAAGACCTGCTCGAAGGCGAGGTGGACCTGGCTGTGCGCGCCGTCTCGCCGCGCTTCACCGCGGCCGGCGCCTCCACCGGGCGGGCCGGCAACGAGGGCATCAACATCCGCGGCCTGGAGGGCAACCAGGTGCTGATGATGCTGGACGGCATCCGCCTGCCGCAGAGCTTCAGCTTCGGCGCCTTCGCCAGCGGCCGGGTCGACTACATCGACCCCGACATGCTGGTCAGCGCCGAGGTGCTGCGCGGCCCGGCCTCGGCCCAGTTCGGCAGCGACGGCCTGGGCGGCGCGCTCAGCCTGCGCACCTGGGCGCCGCAGGATCTGCTGGTCAACGGCAAGACGCTGGCGGGCTTCGTCAGCAGCAGCGTGCTCACGACCGACCGCTCCACCAAGCTCAGCGCGGCGGTGGCGGCCTCGGCGGGCGACTGGCAGGGCCTGCTGATGGCCACGACCCGGCGCGGCCACGAAACCAGGAACATGGGCGACAACGAGGCCGACAACCTCAACCGCACCGCGCCCAACCCCGCCGACATCCGCAGCGACAGCGTGATGGGCAAGCTGGGCCTGCGCCTCAACCCGGCGCACCAGCTGATGGCCACGCTGGAAGCGCGCCAGCGCAAGACGGACACCGAGGTGCTGAGCGCGCGTGCCGCCAGCTTCAGTGCCGCCACGCCCACGGCCGTCGTCGACCTGGACGCCCGCGACAAGCTCGAGCGCCAGCGCGTCTCGCTGGAACACAGCTACGAAGACCTCAACGCCCCCTGGCTGCAGTCACTCAAGACCCAGGTCTATGTGCAAAACAGCAAGACCCGGCAATACACCACCGAGGACCGCTACGTCTCGGCCGACCGCATCCGCGACGGCTATTACAAGGAGCGCCTGATCGGCCTGACCACGCAGGCCCAGACCCAGCTCAGCGGCCAGCGCCTGAGCTACGGGCTGGACATCAGCCGCAACCGCATCTCGGGCGTGCGCGACGGCACGGTGCCGCCGGCCGGCGAGAGCTTCCCCAACAAGCCCTTCCCCGACACCGACTACACGCTGGCCGGCGCCTTCGTGCAGGACGAGATCGAGGCCGGCGCGTTCAGCATCATCCCGGGCCTGCGCTTCGAGCACTACGCGCTCAGCCCCAAGGCCGCGGGCTACAGCGGCGGCGAGGTGGTGAAGCTGTCCGACGAGGCCGTCACGCCGCGCCTGGGCCTGGTGTGGCGCGCCCTGCCCGAGCTGCAGCCCTATGCGCAGTGGGCCCAGGGCTTTCGCGCCCCCACGCCGGACCAGGTCAACAACGGCTTTGCCAACCCCGCCCAGGGCTACCGCAGCATCGGCAACCCCGACCTCAAGCCCGAGCACGCCAACAGCCTGGAGATCGGCCTGCGCGGCCAGCTCGCGCAGACGCTGCGCTGGCAGCTCAGCGCCTACGACAACCGCTACCGCGACTTCATCAGCCAGGAGGTGGTCAGCGGCGCGGGCACGCCCAGCAACCCGCTGGTGTTCCAGTACATCAACCTCACCCGGGTGCGCATCCAGGGCGCCGAGGCGCGCCTGATGTGGCAGCCGCAAGCCGGCCTGAGCTTCAGCGGCGCCCTCTCCAGCGCCCGCGGCCACAGCGACGAAGGCGGCGTCGACACGCCGCTGGACACCGTGCAGCCGCTGCGCGCCACGCTGGCCGCGCGCTGGGAAACCGGCGACTGGGATCTGCAGGCCAGCTGGCAGCACGCCAACGGCAAGTCGGCCTCGCGCAGTAGCAGCGCCGCCAACTTCCTGTCGCCGTCCTACGACGTGCTGGACCTGGGCGCCAGCTATCGCATCAACGCCACGCTGCGCGCCGCCGCCTACATCAGCAACCTGACTGACAAGAAGTACTGGCGCTGGGCCGACGTGCGCGGCATCGCCGCCAGCAGCAACGTGCTCGACGCCTACACCGCCCCCGGCCGCCAGCTGCAGCTGTCGCTGCGCGCCGACTTCTGACCCTCGCCACGGAGCCTCGCCATGATCACCTCCCGCTTCGACGACACCCGCCGCGCCTTCGCCAGCGCCAGGCTTGAGGCCGGCCACCCGGCCCGCCACCGCGACATCGCCGCGCACCTGCAGCTCTCCGAGGGCGAGCTGATCGCGGCCCACTGCGGCGCCTTCAACGAGGCGGAGTCGCCGCTGCGCGCGCGTCGCCTGCGCGAGGACTGGGCCGATCTGATCGAGCACCTCGAGCCGCTGGGCGAGCTGATGGCACTGACCCGCAACGACTCCTGCGTGCACGAGAAGGTGGGCGTCTACCGCCGTGCCAGCCACCAGCGCGGCGTCGGCCTGGTGCTGGGCGGCGCCATCGACCTGCGCGTGTTCTACACGCAATGGGCCCACGGCTTCGCGGTCACCGAGCGCCTGGCCGACGGGGCCTGGCAGCGCAGCCTGCAGTTCTTCGACCCGGCCGGCCAGGCGGTGCACAAGATCTTCCTGCGCCCGGCCAGCGACCTGGCCGCCTGGGAGGCCCTGGTGGCACAGCGCCTGCACGCCGACCAGCACCCCGGCCTGGTGCTGGGCGAGGCCTGGCAGGAGCCGGCCGAGCAGCCCGACGACGCGATCGACCAGGCCGGCTTTCGCGAGGCCTGGTCGGCGTTGCGCGACACGCACGACTTCTTCGGCCTGCTCAAGCGCTTCGGCCTCACGCGCAGCCAGGCGCTGCGCCTGGCCGACCCGGCCTTCGCCCAGCCGCTGAGCGCCGGCAGCGCGCAGGAGCTGCTCAGCCGCGCCGCCCAGCTGGCGCTGCCCATCATGTGCTTCGTCGGCAACCCCGGCATGATCCAGATCCACAGCGGCCCGGTCACGCGCGTGGCGGTGATGGGCCCCTGGCTCAACGTGCTGGACCCCGGCTTCAACCTGCACCTGCGCGAAGACCACATCGCCAGCGCCTGGCTGGTGCGCAAGCCCACCAGCGACGGCCTGGTCTGCTCGCTGGAGCTGTTCGACGCCCAGCAGCGCCTGATCGCGCAGTTCTTCGGCGAGCGCAAGCCCGGCCAGGCCGAGCGCTGCGACTGGCGCGTGCTGCTGGAGAGCCTGGTGGACACCCCGCGCAAGGCCATCCCATGCTGAACCGCCGCCAGCTCGGTGCGCTGCTGGCGCTGGGCGCGTCGGGGGCGGGTCTTGCCCGCGCGGCGGCGGCCACGCCACGCGTGATCAGCGTGGGCGGCGCGCTCACCGAGATCGTCTACGCACTGGGCGCCGAGCGCCTGCTGGTGGGCGTGGACAGCACCTCCAGCTACCCCGCCGCCGCCCGCGCCCTGCCCGACGTGGGCTACCAGCGCACGCTCTCCGCCGAAGGCCTGCTGTCGCTCGCGCCCACGCTGATCCTGGCCACTGAAGATGCCGGTCCGCCGCCCGTGCTGCGCCAGCTGGAGCTGGCCCGCGTGCCGCTGCACATCCTGCGCGCCGAGCACCGCTTCGAGGGCCTGCTGGCGCGCAGCACGCGCATCGGCGAGCTGCTGGGCCGCCCGGCCGAGGCCCGCGCGCTGAACCAGCGGCTGGACGCCCAATGGCAGGCCGGGCAGCGCCAGGTGCAGCAGCTCGCGCAGAGCGCGGCGCGGCAGCCGCAGGTGCTGTTCGTGCTGGCCCACAGCATGGCGCAGCTGCGCATCGCCGGCCAGGGCACCGCGGCCGACGCGATGCTGGGCTACGCCGGCGTGCGCAACGTGATGGGCGGCATCAACGGCTACCGGCAGCTCACGCCCGAGGCGGTGATTGCCGCCGCGCCGGAGATCATCCTCACCACCCGCGAAGGCCTGGACGCCGCCGGCGGCATCGAGCCGCTGCTGCAGGTGCCGGGTCTTGCACAGACGCCGGCCGGGCGCGCGCGCCGCGTCGTCGCCTTCGACGCGCTGGAGCTGCTGGGCTTCGGCCCGCGCCTGCCTGCGCTGCTGCCCCGCCTGGCCCAGGCGCTGCACCGTGCGTGACGCCACCATGCCGGCCCTGGCCCTGCCCACGCGCGAGCCGCACAGGCGCTGGCGGGGCACGCCACGCCAGCGCCTGGCCGCCCTGCTGGCGCTGACGCTGCTGATCACCGCGCTGTGTGCCCAGCTCGGCGCCCTGCCGCTGAGCGCGCAGGACTGGCTTTCGCCCCCGTGGGCCGCCGGCGACGTCCCCTTCAGCGGCGGCGCCCATGTGCTGTGGCAGCTGCGCCTGCCGCGCCTGCTGCTGGCCCTGGCCGTGGGCGCGGCGCTGGCGCTGGCCGGCGCGCTGGCCCAGGCGCTGTTTCGCAACCCCATGGCGGACCCCGCCCTGCTGGGTGTCACCAGCGGCGCCGGTGCGGCCGTGGCGCTGGGGCTGACGCTGTTCGCCAGCCTGCAGCTGAGCCTGCCGCCGGCCTGGCGCCTGTGGCTGATGCCGGCGCTGGGCTTTGGTGGCGCGCTGCTGGTGTGCCTGATGCTGGAGCGCACCGCGCGCTGGCTGGCGCCGGGCTCCATCGCCGGCCTGCTGCTGACGGGGCTGGCCCTGCAGGCGCTGTGCTTTGCCGTCATCGGCCTGTGCAGCAGCGTGGCCACCGACGAGCAGCTGCGCGCCATCAGCTTCTGGACACTGGGCTCGCTGGCCGGCGCCAACTGGCTGATGAGCGGCGTGATGCTGGCGGCGCTGGTGCTGGGCGGCTGGGCCGCGCGGCGCATGGCCCAGCGCCTGAACGCGCTGGCGCTGGGCGAGGCCGCCGCCAGCCATATCGGCGTGGACGTGCAGGGCCTGCGCTGGCGCGCCATCGCGCTGATCGCGCTGCTCAGCGCGCTGGCCGTGGCCTGGTGCGGCAGCATTGGTTTCATCGGCCTGATCGCCCCGCACCTGGCCCGCCAGCTGGCGGGGGCCGACCAGCGCCGCCTCATGCCCATGGCCATGGTGTGCGGTGCACTGCTGCTGGTGGTGGCCGACACGCTGGGCCGCACCGTGGCCGCACCGGCCGAGGTGCCGGTGGGCGTGTTCAGCGCGCTGATCGGTGCGCCCTGGTTTCTCGCGCTGCTACGCGCCGGCATGCGCCGCCACGGAGCCGCCTGATGCAGGCGCCAAGTCCCGCCCTGATGCAGCTGCGCCGCGCCACGCTCACGCGCGGGCGGCTGCGCATGGGCCCGTTCACGTTGCAGCTGCGCGCCGGCGAGCGCATCGCCATCCTGGGGCCCAGCGGCGCGGGCAAGTCCAGCCTGCTGCGCCTGATGGCCGGCGAATGGCAGCCTGCTGACGGAACGGTGGAATTCGACGGCCGGCCGCTGCCGCAATGGCCGCAAGCCGCGCTGGCACTGCGCCGCGCGGTGCTGCCGCAGTCGCATGCGGTGGCCTTCGGCCTGCCGGTGGAACTGGTGGTGGCGCTGGGCCGCGTGGCCCGGCAGGAGGCCGCGCCCGACGCCCTCGTGCAGCAAGCGCTGGCGCTGGCCCAGGCCGATCATCTGCAGGGCCGGCGCTTTGACACGCTGTCCGGCGGCGAGCAGGCCCGCGTGCAGCTGGCCCGCGTGTTCGCCCAGCTGTGGGACGCCCGCGGCGGCCTGCTGCTGTTCGACGAGCCGCTGGCCGCGCTGGACCCCGGCCTCACGCTGGAGCTGACCGGCGCGATGCAGGCTTTTGCCGCCGAACGCGGCCATGCGCTGGTGGCCGTGCTGCACGACCTCAACATCGCGCTCAACCACTTCGAACGCCTGTGGCTGGTGCGCGAGGGCCGCATCCTGGCCGACTGCGACGCCATGCCCGCAGCCCTGCCCTTGCTGGAGCAGCTCTACGGCCTGAAGCTGCGCCTGCTGCGCGACGCCGAGGGCCTGGCCGTGCTGCCGGTGCGCGCCCGCGCGCTGGCCGAACCGGCATGAACCGCAGCGCCGCCGCTGGCGTGGCGCTGCTGCACGGCGCGGCGCTGGCCACGCTGCTGTGGCAGGGCGCACAGGCCTCCCATGCCCTGAGACCCGCCGCACGGCACACCCCAGCACTGGTGCAGCTGCGCCTGCTGCCCGCGCCCGAGCAGCCAACGCAACACCTGTCACCCATGCCGCCACAAGTGCGGCCGCCCGGCCTGCCTGCGCCGCCGCGGCCCGCGCTGGTCGCGCCGCCTGCCTTCACGCTGGCCGCCGAGCCTGCGGCCGCGCCGGCCGAGCGGCCGGCCCTCAGCAGCACACCGGCCCCCACCGCCAGGCCTGCCGAGGCCGCCACCGCCGTCGTGGCACAGGCCGACATCGAGGAGCCGAGATGGCAGCCGGCCGCACTGCCGCCCGAGCATGGCAGCTGCAGCTCGCGCGGCATGGCGCAGCACTACCCGGCGCTGCTGCGCGAGCGCGGCATCGAGGGCCTGGTGATGCTGCGCGTGCAGGTCGACCCGCAGGGACGCGCGGCCGACGTCGTCGTGCAAAACGGCAGCGGCTGGCGGCTGCTGGACGAGGCCGCGCGTCAGGTGGCGCTGGCCTGCCCCTACCTGCCCGCCCGCCATGGCGAGCAGCGGCTGACCGCCTGGGTGGAATACCCGCTGCGCTTCGTGCTGCACCACGCGCCGTAGCGGCGGCGGGCCGGCCGTTCAGCGCTGGCGCAACGCCTTGCAGGGGTCTTCACGCTCGGCCGCTGCGGTTTCCACGCGCTCGTCGTAGCGGCCCGTGTCACCGCCGCCGGCTTCCAGATAGCCCACCGCGTGGATGGTCTCGGGCGCCACGCCGGCCGCCTCCAGATAGCGCGGCACGCCCAGCGCGCGGTCCACATGGCCGTTGCCGGCGATCAACACGACGCGCTGCGCGCCGGCCGCCCGTGCCGCGAGCAGGGCCTGCGCCAGCGAGGCGTCGCGGGCGCGCTGTGCCGTGGCCATGGGCGCCTGCATGGCAGCCGGCAGCGCGCCGCAGTGGCCATCGGCTATCGCCTTGAGCTGTGCCTGCTGCTGGGCCTCGCTCCACGGTGTTTGCCGCACCAGCGCCAGCAGCTCGGGCGGCCAGGCGGCGTCGCCCTCGCGCATCAGGCGGCGCAGCTCGTCGCGGCCCAGGTTGCCGCCCAGCACGCGCGCGCCGCCCGCCAGGCTGGCCTCGAACAGCGGCTGGTGCAGCGGCCACTTCCAGCCCTTGCGGTCGAGCTGGCCGGCGTCCACCACGGCGTCCACGTCACGCGGGTGCTGCTGCTGCGCCGCGGCCAGCTCGGCCTGGCGCGCGGCCGGCATCTGCTCGAACACCACCGCCGTGGGTCGGCCGTCGGCCAGCAGGGCCCGCAGCCGCTCGGCGCGCAGCCGGTGCTGCACGGCGTTGTCATGCACCTCGCCCAGCAGCACAAAGTCAGTCTGGGGTGGCGCGGGCGGCTGGCCCGCACAGGCGGCGAGCAGCAAGGAACTCAGCGCCAGCGCGGCGCAGCGGGTCTTCATACGGGCACGGATCATGACGGCAGGATAGAGCGGATACGGCCTGCCGGGCACGCTGATTTCACGCAGGCCCGCCGCGCCGCCGGCGCTCGCTAACATCGCCACCACCCCACAACGAGCAAGGGCCTGCAGATGATCGATCACACCGGCGTCACCGTCAGCGATTTCCAGCGCAGCCAGGCCTTCTACGCCGCCGCGCTCGCGCCGCTGGGCTATGTGCCGCTGATGGCACTGTCGGCTGCCGAGACCGGCCACGCCGACGTGGCAGGCTTTGGCGAGCCACCCAAGCCGGACTTCTGGATCAGCTCGGGCACGCCCAACCAGCCGCCGCTGCACATCGCGTTTCGCGCCGCGTCGCGCGCGGTAGTGGACGCCTTCCACCGCGCGGCCCTGGCCGCCGGCGGGCGCGACAACGGCGCGCCGGGCCTGCGCCCGCACTACCACCCTCATTACTACGGCGCCTTCGTGCTGGACCCCGACGGCCACAACATCGAAGCCGTCTGTCACGACCCGGGCTGAACCCCGGCCGCTTCCGCACAAACGTGGCGCCCACCCCCGCACCCGCGGGGAGTTGCCTGACATGTTGCGCCCGCAGGCCTGACAGCCGCGCACGCGCACCGTCATCCCGAAGAGGTCCTGACCTCCCCTGCGGCCCGAGCCGGCCGGCAGCCCGTCACCCCTTTGGAGCACCCCATGCGGAACACTTCCTCTGCGCGCAACCGTCTCACCCGCCCCCGGCCCGCCGCGCGGCGCCCCCTTGCGCTGGCCCTGATGTGCGCCGGCCTGGCCAGTCTGGCCACCCCCGTCGGCGCGGCCACCTACACCTGGCTGGGCACCAGCGGCAACTGGTCCGACGCCAGCAAGTGGTCGCTGCTGGGCGTGCCCGGCGCCGGCGACACGGCCATCATCCAGAACGGCAACCACGAGGTCATCCTGACCGACGCGCGTGCCATCGGCAGCCTGCTGCTCCATGCGGGCAGCCTCGGCGGCAGCGGCCTGCTCGATGCCGGCTCCGCCAGCTTCGCCGGCAACGGCACCGTCTGGCTGGGCCGCAGCGACGGCACCGAGGGCACGCTCAACGTCAGCGGCGCCACCACCTTCGCCGGTGGCAACGTCACCCGCCT
>QFOD01000048.1 GCA_003241055.1 Roseateles depolymerans | reverse complement strand
TCTTCTTGTCGCTTGTCATGCGTCCACCTACGTTACGTGGACAGCATCCTTGTCGCAGGCGACTGCCGGTTCAAGATGACTTTGCCGGACGGATACGCTCGAAGTCCGGACTCCCAAATTCACGTCCAACCGGACACATCCGATCCCACAGGCGAAGTTCCTCTTCGAAGAGGTTTCGGCGCTGCCTGAGCGCGCGCTCACAGACACTCGATTTCCGCTTCCTTTGAGACGGCATGCTTGGATCCCGCGATGTAGGCTGAGAGGTGGTGTGTATTCCGACGCTGTTGCTCAGTCCGTCCAACGTGGACGATCACCCGCTGGTCGAACTGGTTTCGAACTGTTGGGATTCAGTTCTTTCCAGCCGGCGCATTAGCCGGTCCTGCGACGCTGGAAGCCTGGACAGGCGAGGAGATCTTCCCAACATCCGTCGCCACAGCGGTCTTCGGCCGGGCAAGGGCCAGCGGCTTGGCCGAGCCGACCATCAGGCCCGTTGCGCGTCGCGGCTCGCTGGCCTTGAGGTCGCGCACGTGGTCGCGCGTGAGCCCGGTCGCGAACACGCGCGCCGCCTTCTCCGACAGCTCGGTGGAGATGGTGACGAACTTGCCTGGGGCGACTCGAACTCGCTTCATGTGCGGACCTTCACTAAGTGCAACTTTAGCCTCACGGGGCGCCCTGTGTTGGCGGTGGACTGGCTGCTCAAGGTCTCCCGAAACGAATGCTCAACGGCATCCGGAACCTGCAGAGGGAACTGGGTCAGACGACTTCCGGCTAGGCCGCTGAGCCCTCGCGGCCGGAGTAAACAGCCTCCAGCATCAGTTCGTAGGCCCAGCGGGCGTGGACTTCGAGTTCGGCGTGGCAGCCCTCGTAGTCGCCGTCTGGCAGCACCCAGATGTCCGACGGCGTGCCCGGCTCGCTGGGATGCAGCAACTGGTTGCGCAGCGTCCGCAAGCGTTCGAGGTCTTCCTGGCCGAAGAACAGCGCCTTTGCCTTCGCGTCATAGTCTTTGAAGTGCAGGTCTCGCAGCGTGGCCTCGATGACTGCCTGCGCGATAACGATCACGGACGCCCACGCGCCAGCGAGGAAGGCCCGGCGGGCATCGACCTGCAGCAACAGGCCGTGCGAGCTCAGGTGCAAAAGCGCGAACGGTTGCCGCGCGCGCTCCTCTGCCCGCCAGAGCCATGCCTCCCGCGTTGCTGTGTCATCCGCCATGCACGTACTCGCCGGTCACGTCAATCGCGTCACGGCCCGCTAGCAGCGCTTCACGGCGAGTTCGCTGCGCATCAAACTGCTCAGGAGTCGCAGGCGGGCCTTCCAGTGTGTAGATACTTCCAGACTTGGTCAAAGCCTGGCCCCCTTCGAACTGCTCGATCTGGCTCGTCAGCCTCACCCTTGTCTCACTGGTCATCCCCGAGGCGAGTCGAACGACGGAGCCATCATCGTCGTTCACCTGTAGCACAGCCCATTGGCGCATTCTCGCGACTGACGGCGCGCTGGGGAAGGCTAGCGGAGCCAGCATCTGCATGGGACGACCCTTTCAAGTTGCGACCTGACGTCTAGTTGCGACTTTGATGAGACGTCAGGTCAGCTGCTTTTGGATTTTGCTCATCGACGGCCTACTGTCTGGTCCGATGCGAATCGGCGGCGCTGCCAATGCACCGAAACGACACCGTTGCGAGGCTCGCAATGCTTGCGTTGCGACCAGTGGACTGAGCCCGCTCAGGAGGCCGGAGTAGCAGCTTTTGCGGGCTTCGTACGGCGCTTCTTGGCGGCCGGCTTGCCAGAGGCAGTCTTCCTGGCAGCGGCCGCCTTCTTGGCAGGAGCCTTGGCTGCTCGAACAGGCTTTGCGCGGGTTGCCGGTGCGTTTGCGACCAGAAAGTCCTCAAGCTTGGCGCCAGCCTCCAACGCCTCCTTCAACCACGTCGGACGTTTGCCCATGCCACCCCAAGTGTTGCCAGCACCGTCGGCATACTTTGGCGCAGCTGCGGACTTCGCTACGGGCTTTGCCCCACGCTTCTTCGGGGCCCCGCCGCCAAAAAGCTGCTCAGGCGTCAACCCGTACTTGGCTATCTCTTTGCGTATGCGTTCGACGACTTCCATCTGGATCGACTCCGCTTCGCGCTGGAGTTTCTCAATCTGGGACAAGATCGTCGCGAGGGACTTCGCCATTTGTCTTCACTCCTGTTGGGTGGGGCTCTTGCACGACAGGTATTCGCTGCCATGCAGTATCGCGCCAGAGCGCGTCAAAGGTACCGGGCTACTGCGGGCCAATATTCGACGCAACTCTTCATCGCATGCTGTTTCGGACAAAGAACTGGCGGCCACCGTCTATGCCAGGTCCACTCACAAGTTCTAACCGACGTTCACGCGCCCAGCGCTGTGCGGATCTGAAATCGACGCCGTTGAGACTCGCCAGCCGCGAGAGTGGCGAAACCTCGATGCTGAATCGGCGGATCTCGTGCTGCGAAATCACCCGGCACTTCCGACGTCCAACGAGTTGATCAGATGTCTGGAGCAGGCCGACTCGGACGAGGTGGTACATGACCTCTTGCTTCAGCCCAAGCAGCAACGCCGCCTGCGGAATAGGCACTTCTTCGCAAGGCGCCGCGCTGGCCTGATTCCAGGCTTTTACCTCTGATTCGACAAGGCATAGATCACCCAAATGCCTCCCGCCCTCAGATGCCTGCCAGACCTTCAGTTCCCCACGCGTCAAGGCGGTGAAGAAGTCTGTCGTTTGACGATGCGATACGTGGAGCCGAAGTGCTCGGTGAAGCGAACAGCGAGCTCCCTGTTCACGGATGTCAAATCGCTTCTCGACCTCTGTCGCTAGTGGAATATTCCTAAGCAGCGCCTGAATGGAGGATGAGCTGTATCTTTCATTTGTGCGCCGAATCAGCCCCGCATCTGCCAGCCTCTCCAGGCGCGCAGCGGTAAGGCCAAAACATCGCTGGACTGCACGCGCTGGTAGGAGGTCGTCAAGATGTTCACGGACCTTGGTCACCACCTCGTCGGTCACCACGGCCATCCGCCTCCCCGACTTGCTCTGCCGCGCAGGAAGAGAGACGCCGCAGTCCGACAGCAACCCAGGAATTCGCTCCACGCGAACACTCGCGGCCTTTGCCAGGCCCCGGACACCCGACGGCGCACCGGTGCGGCGCCCCTCCTTGAGCTGTACGTCGTGCGATAGAGAGCGTGCCGCGAATTGCTCCACCTGGCTTGTTGCCCAGTCCAGTACGGAGCCGCTCAGTCGCCGCCTGAACAGCCGCAATAGACCGGGCCAGGCCTCGCCTATCAACTGCACGCCCTGTCCGGCCCGGCTCGGCACGCGGACTCGCTCTAGGAGCGAGCCGATTTCGTCGCCTGCGTGCATGACGATCAAGGCGCCTCGCTCTATGACTGACTGCTGGTGTGATGCGGCTCGCACGGATGTGCGTTTGAGTGGCTTGCCTTGCAGGCCGTACAGATCAATAGCTCCGAGCAACTCCGCCAGCGCGAATCTCTGAGCAAGGCACGCCGACCCGACGCGCCGGTCGGCGATAAGCTCTGGCGTGAGGATCATCGCTCGCAAGTTGTCTGACCAAGGTGCTGCAAGCTGACCTGCCAAGTCCGCTCCGCATTGGCACTGCAGAAAGCGGCAGTTCCGCCAATATGCTGACGCTCCGCAGTCTGCGCAGGTGTCGAGCAGCCAGCAGTGATGCTCAAGGCAAATTGCGGATCCATGGGTCCAGTCCCTCCACCAGAAAGGCTCCGACGCCGCGAGACAACCCGGGCACCAACGGGCGATACCAAGACCAGGCGCCGTGACGCGCAAGCCGCTTCCCGAATGTCCCCAGAGCGGTCTGATGCCGTTTTTGTGCGCGAGTCGAAGCAAGAATCCTCCAGCGCTCTCTTTTGCCAGTTGGGCCGGCCTGACTAAGGAAGGTCTGCAAAACCTCGCGTCAATCCGACTGGCAAGTGGCATAAGAGTCGAGGACGATGCGGGGCATGGACCAGATCACGCTCGGCCTTGAC
>QFOD01000033.1 GCA_003241055.1 Roseateles depolymerans | reverse complement strand
ATGGAGCCTTTGGAACGCATCGAGCGACCGAATTCGAATGCATCAATGTGGTCCCGCCGGTACTCGCACTGGATGTGAATTTTTCAGACCTTCCTTAGGTCAAAGACCAATGTGCAGGCCTGGGAGGGCTGCTTATGACGATCCTCAGTGAGATTCAGAAGTGGTCTGAGAAACTGCCGACTTGGCAGCAGCACGCGGTCGCTGTTCTCTACGAGCGACCGGTTCCAACGGCGGAAGACCTCGAGGACATCCTCGCGTTGCTTCTGGATACCCACGGAATCCCGGATCTTCTCGGTCGTGACACACGCAAGCTGACCACAGAGCAAGTTGCGTCGCCTCAGGCCGGTCAGCCGATCGTCCAAATCACTTCGATCAAGAACCTCCAGTACGTCAACGCGTTGGCGCCGGGGAAGGTGCTTCCCTTGGCCCCAACCGGGTTGACGAGCATCTATGGCGACAACGGTGTCGGAAAATCTGGGTACACCCGAGTACTTAAGAAGGCCTGCCGCGCACGAGACCAGTCCGAGCCAATTCGCCCTAACGCCTACAAGCACCCAGTCCTGGCCGGAGCGGCAACGGCTGGCTTCGATGCTCTCGTCGATGGCGAACCAGCTGAATACCAATGGACTGATGGACAGGCAGCGCCGGTCGAGCTGTCTAGCATTGCAATCTTTGACTCGCGCTGCGCTCGCGCATACGTCGACAACCAAGGTGACTTTTCCTACGTCCCCTATGGTCTCGACATCTTGGAAGGCCTCGCCAAGGTATGCGCCTGGCTGAAAGAGCGTGTTCAGCAGGAGCAGCGTGCCGCCAAGCCCAACGTTGAACCGTTTGCCAAGCTTGCACTGAGTCCTACGCAGGCAGGTCTTCTTGCAAAGGGGCTTTCCGCCAAGACACGCAAAGAGGACATCGAACGGCTAACGACCCTGTCAGGTGAAGAACTGGCGCAGCTAGACAGCCTCGTCAAGACTTTAGGCGAAGCAGACCCGAAGCGGCGCGCCGCCGATCTGCGCTTGAAGGCGGGTCGTGTTGATGCTTTGGTCCAGCGAATCGAGGCTGCGATTGCCGTCGTTGCACAGCCGAAGATCGATAGCCTCCACGAACTTGTCGACAAGTCCAATCAGGCCAAGAGTGTTGCGCTGGTAGTGGCGCAACGGTTCAAGGAGATGGACACCCTCGACGGCACCGGTGACGATCTTTGGCTCGAGATGTTCAGGGCTGCGCGGCAGTTCTGTGTGACCTCGCACACTGTTCATGCCTTTCCCCGCCTCTCTGGAGAGGCACGTTGCCCGCTATGCCAGAACCAAGTCGGTGAGGCTGGTGCCGCTCGTCTCATTGCGTTTGACGAGTTCATCGGAGGCGAAGCCACGAAGGCTGCGGACAAGGCCCGCAAGGACGCCATAACCGCCTTCAAGGCTGTAGTGGATGCTCAGCTTGAGCTGAACTTCGATGAGACTCTGACCCACGATCTGGAGGCGAGTCCGGAGCTGGTGGATTCATGCACGGAGTTTCAGAAGGCGCTGAGAGCGCGTCGTGATGCCGTACGCGAAGCCGCGAAGCCTGATTCCGGCAATCCCTGGGACCAGATTCCTGCGCTTCCGGTTAGCCCTCAAGAGGCGCTTGCCAAGATTGCGGCTGCCTGGCGCGAGGCCGCCGTCAAACTCGACCAGTCCCAGGATGCGGCAGCCCGGGCCAAGATGGAAAAGGACTTGGCAGAACTCCAGGCACGCCGACAGCTCGCAGAGCTCAAGACGGTGGCGCTTGAAGCTGTCGACCGATTTCTAACGAGTGCCAAGCTTGCTGAGTGCCTTGCAGCAACCAGCACGACGGCAATCTCTCGAAAGTCGACCGAGCTAACCAACACCATGGCGACTGACGAGGTGGCAGCAGCCTTGAGCGAGGAGTTGGCAGCACTGGGTGTAAATGGCATCAGCGTTGCCATGCAGCCCTCATCGACCAAGGCGAAGACTACGTTTAAGCTGGTCCTGAAGTCCGAAAGCGGCGCCGTTCCCCAGGACATCCTGAGCGAAGGTGAACAGCGCGCTATTGCCATCGCGGCTTTCCTTGCTGAAGTCAGACTCAGCAAGGGCAAGGGCAAGGGCGGCATCGTTTTCGACGATCCTGTCTCGTCACTCGACCACGCGCGTCGGGAACGGGTCGCGCGGCGAATTGCGGCAGAAGCCCAGGAGCGGCAGGTCGTCGTCTTCACGCACGATATCTTCTTCCTCAACGTTCTCATGTTCGAGGCCACCGCACTCGGGCTCGTCCCGAAAGCACTGACCTTGAACCAGACACCAGAGGGCTTTGGCGTTGCCGAGGAGACGTTGCCTTTTGCGGGTGCGAACGTGTCCCAGCGCGTTGGCATCCTACGCAACAAGCAGGTGGAGTGTGCACGCAGGTTCAAGGCCGGGGACCAAGCCGGCTACCGACTTCTCGCCCGGGACCTTTACAACGACCTACGGATGGCTTGGGAGCGCGGAGTGGAAGAAGTCCTGTTCCACGAGGTCGTCCTTCGTTTCCGCAAGGGCGTGGAGACGAACCGATTGAAGAAGGTCACCGTTGAACCTGATGACGTGACTGCCATCACGGCTGGGATGTCCCGATGCTCGAACTACACTGGCCATGACGGCGCACAAGAAGCAAATGTTGCCCCCCCTTCGCCCGATGAGATGGAGAAGGACATCAATGCGCTCGAAGCCTGGCGGAAATCCGTGGTGACCCGGCGAGAGGGAAAGAGGTAGTCCCTTCGTAGCCTCCAGCATTACGGGTACCAGGAATCATGGTGTCACCTGGGCCTCTATTGCTGGTCTAGCAGTAAGCACGACTCCCTCGAAGGCGCCATAGTGTTCGCGAATGGCCGGGCTCAGCCGCACCTGCATGTCCTCTGTGAACGAGAGCAGTCCCGCGTCGTACAACGCGTGCAAGTCCCGGCGCAGCAGGATGCCGTCGGACGCCGCGTTTTGTCCGTCCCTCCAATTGCGCCCTTCCAGGTGAGCTGCCTCTAGAGCCTCGGGAATGCGGCATCCACTGACGACACAACGCCCACCACAGGCCAAAAAGACCGCCTTGCGGAACGCACCTTGTTGGGTACGTACCTCGACCTGTGCAAACCGCTTTGCTCGCTCTTCCAGCGAATCGGGATCGACGGTGGGCAGCGTGGGTACTGGCTCAGTGATGTGCCCGGCGCCGCCCTTAGGCAAGGCCCAGTACTCGTACAGCCTGCGACGCTCCGCCTGGTCGTCAACGACTCCAAACTCATCCGCAAGACCATCGGAACAGCGAAGCGTTTCCTTGTCTACGATCAGCGCAGTCAAGATGGGCTCGCCATTGCCGGCTGACTGTTGCCCTAGCTTACTCATCGCCGTTCGGAGCGCGAAGAAGATGAGTCCGAAGCGGTCCATGACCTCGGCATAGGTGACGTAGCCCTCTCGGCGCGCCACCTCAATGAGCCAGTCACGTAAAGCCGGCAGCTTTTCCTTGTAGCTGTCCGTGGACATGCCCGTCTCAAGCACGTCCACTGGGAAGAGGCCCTCAGCCGGCGCAGTGACATGCTGTGCCTGGTGAGTTTCGAGTTCTTCGATCGCCACCATGCTTCCGAGGACCGCCACGATGGCCCCGTCAGCACGAAGTTCAAGCCGGTCAATCACAAAGACCTTGTCGTCGCGGTACTCTTTGATTTCCCGCTTGGGCACATCCGTGGCCTTGGCCGTTGCAATGACGCTGTAGCCGGCGACTCCACCCGCCCACAAGGTGCGCAGATGCCGGATTCTTTCGTCCAGCCCGTAGGACTCGCGGTCTTGATAGCCAGCTGGCTCCCGCAGCACTACGACACGCTTGTCGCGTGACGAAAACTCGTCTGCCCACGTTCGCAGCAAGATCGTCCGCTCGTGCTGCGCACCCCAGGACCAGCGGGCATTCTTGAGGGGAAGCTTCAGGTCCAGGAAAAATTGCGTGATGGGTTTGGTCGCCATGGAGCCCTTCGCAAATTGCTAGCTGAAGTTTCTGCGCCGAACGCGGCGACCGCTGGGTTTTGAAGGGGTGGGGCTAGGCGCGTCAGACTACAACTTCAGCGTGGGCAGAGCCCGCACGATCTTCATCGTCTCGATGCTGACCGTGACCACTCGCTGGAACAACTCCAGAGGGTAACGGGGGTTGCCCATGGTCTCGACCGCCCAGTCGTTCGCATCGTTGACGATGCCGCTGTCCTTGTCAGTCTTGACGCCCTGGCGCTCGACCACCCAGTCCAGGGCCGGCTTGCCGTTGACGACGTAGTCGTAGGCTTCCAGCGGGATGCCGGTCAAGGTGATTCGGTCGTTGTAGTGCAGGGTCGTCAGGTCCTTGTCCTTGCCTTTGCCCTTGCCGTAGCGCATCTTCTCGACGCGGTAGTCGGCGTCGGTGAGCTTCTTGCCGCCACTGTCGATCTTCAGCGGATAAGGCTCGGCGCTCTCGTAGTTCAGGTGGAGGTCAGCCAGCTTGCGGCCGGCCTGGGAGAAGGCCCAGAAGTCGGATGCAGTCTTCACACGCGGGATGCGCGGCAGCTCCTTGGCCAGGTTGTCGGCGAAGCGCTCGCGGTAGTCGGGCGAGTGAAGCAGGCCGTAGATGTAGTAGAAAACGTCCTCCTTCGCGATGGGCTCGCCGGGATAGGCCGCCTTGACGTGGGCCAAGCCTTCGTCAGTCAGGCCATCGCGGCGCTTCGGCACGGCGATCTTGGCCCCTTCATCCAGATTGAGCGACTGCTGCCCTCTCACATCGTCCGCCTCGGCGTCAAATACATAGAGTGGAAAGCATTGGCAGCCCGCCATATCTGCCATGTGCAGACTCGGAACTACATCGGTCATCAGTACGCTGAATTCACCCTTGCTTCCTGGACTGGACATGCAAATCAGCCGGTTGCCTGTGCCTGCGTTGGGCAGCATTTGAGGAATCAGGTAGAGACTCCACAAGTACCGGCGATCCATGTAGAGCCATTGCTTGGCAAACGGCCTGTAAAGACTTGGTACGAAGGCTTCGACGTCCACCGACAGTGTCCGCCCTGCGCCAAGCCAGCGCTTCAGGTCATCGGCCCAACTGATCTGGCTCCGGTCAACTCTGATAAACGAATCGACCTCAGGAGCTCGGCCGTCCTGCTTCGATGCAGCAAAGCGCCGAGCCTCCTCGTTGAAGAAGGCTGACATGCGATCCACGTTCTCTTGGAGGCGCGACTTAGAACAGTTGAACACCCAGGGGTCGCGATTACTCTTCACACCATTGGAGAACCGCTCGAACAGGCGAGCCTGCTGGCCCTTCTTGTCCCCCAAAGCAATGTGTGCGGCGAAATCCGTGTCACGCTGTTTGAACCAATCGCCATGAGCATCTGGTGTGATGTGCTGCCAGCCACCAACTTCGGTTATTCCGCTGATGTCTCGATACGCATGAACCTTTGAAAGCTTTTCTTCCTTACTGAGGTAGTCGCCGATGTCGTTGAAATAGATTTGGCCCTGCAGCTTTGCCGCTGGATTCTTGACGAGAATCGAGATGGCAATTGGCGCACGGCTCCCGCTACCAAATATCTTGCCGCCCTCTCTGCGAGAGAGTTCTCCGGATGTACGCTGATTCCCACGAAGATGAAACACGTAGATGCTGCTGAACTCATCCGCCAAGCAACGGCGCATACCGTCTGATGAGATGGCATTCAGAAACCCAGCGTTGGTTACGAATCCAATGACTCCAGCATTGCCGATTCGGTCGCTCGCCCACCTAATCGCACGAATGTAGCTGTTGTACAGCGACCGAACCATTCGGATGTCGGAGCGCTCGGCATAGGTGCCACGAATGCGCGCATCAAGCTGCGGGTATTCGATATTCTCGTTGATGTCGTTTGCGCTTTCTTGGCCATCCGAATAGGGCGGGTTGCCGATGACGACCCGGATGTCTAGCTTCTTCTGCCGCTTGCGCCGCGCGCTGTTGTCCACCAGCAGCGCATCGACGAGGTCTTCCTTTTCATACATCTGGAAGGTGTCGGTCAGGCAGATGCCCTCGAACGGCTGGTACTTTCCGCCGACGATGCCGTGGTAGACCGCCTCGATGTTGATGGCAGCGATGTAGTAGGCCAATAGCACCAGCTCGTTGGCATGGATTTCGTGCTTGTACTTGTGGGGCAGGTGCTCCGGCGCAATCAGGCCACTTTGCAGCAGCCGGGTGATGAAGGTGCCGGTACCCGTGAAGGGGTCGATGATGTGGACACCTTTGTTGCCCAACGTCTGGCCAAACTCGGTCTCCAGAATATGGGCGATGCTGTGGATAATGAAGTCCACCACTTCCACAGGGGTATATACGATACCCAGCTTTTCGCGAAGCCGAGGGAACGCATTGGTGAAGAACTTGTCGTACAGCTCGACGACGATCTTCTGCTTGCCGGACGCGCTGTCAATGCCCTCGACACGCAGCTTCACACTGTCGTAGAACCGCTGGAGAGTGTCAGCTTCCTTGTCCAGCCGGTGCTCCTGCAGCACGTCCAGAACGCCCTGCATGGCCAGCGACATCGGGTTGTGCTGGGCGAAGCTGTAATCCTCAAAGAGGGCATCGAAGACTGGCTTGGTGATGAGGTGCTGGGCCAGCATCTCGATGACCTCGCCGTCGCTGATGCTGCCGTTCAGGTCGTCGCGCAGCTCTCCGGCGAAGGTGTTGAACGCGGCGCGCTCCTTCTCATTGGCCGGGTCTTCAACGATGGCCGTGATGCGATCGATGTGGGTGCGGGCGATCTTGGCGATGTCGTTGGCCCAGTCTTCCCAATGGTGGCGGTTGCCAACCTTCTGCACGAGCTTGGCGTAGATGGCCTTCTCGATCTCGCCGATTTCGAACGGCAGGGATGTCTGGGCTTCCTTACCGTAGGGCTTGGGCGTCGGCTCCCCGATGGTGAAGCCGCCCTTGCCGGCGTCCTTGCTCTTCGACCCCTTGGGCTTCTCCGCCTTTTTCTGAATCTTGTCGGTGATGGCGACGACTTCCATCTTGCTGGTGTCACGGCCGATCAGGTCGAGCTTGTTGACCATCGCGTCGAAGCGGTCGTCGTGTGAGCGCAGCGCCTGCAGCACCTGCCACACCACGGCATAGGTCTTGTTGTCATTCAGCGCGTCGTGCGGCTCCACGCCGGCGGGGATGACCACCGGAAGCACGACGTAGCCGCGCTTCTTGCCCGGGGCGTTGCGCATCACGCGGCCGACCGACTGCACCACATCCACTTGGGAATTGCGTGGGGTCAGGAACAGCACCGCGTCCAACGCCGGCACGTCAACACCTTCGGACAAGCAGCGCACATTGCTCAGGATGCGGCAGGTGTCCTCAGCGGCATCGGCCTTGAGCCAAGCGAGCTTGGCCTCCTTCTCGCTGGCATTCATGCTGCCGTCTACATGCTCGGCTTCGCAGGCCAGGGTCGAGGCAGCATCGTCCTCCTCGGTCGCCTGGTACGCCTCTACCACCGCCTGGAACATGCCGGCGATGTTCTTGGAGCTGACCTTGTGCGTCTTGGCGCCCTTGCTCACCTCAATAACCTGGCAGAAGGCCACAGCACGCTTCATGGCTTCGTGGTCGCCATTCAGATCCTCGGCGAGACCCTGCTTGGCCAGAGCCTTCCAGCAGCCAATGATCTTGGCGGCGTCGTCCACCTTGAGTTGGTTGTTCTCGTCTTTGAGCAGGCTCTGGATGCGGCGGCTGACGTGGCTCTCCTCTACCGAGAGCACGATGACCTTGTAGTCCACCAACAGACCGCGCCGGACCGCCTCGGAGAAGGTGATGACGTGCAGCTCGGGGCCGTACAGGGCCTCGTCGTCCATCGAGCACAGCGCCACGCTGCCCTGTTCGGCCTTGGCCTTGGCGCTGTCGCCGTAGATGCGCGGCGTGGCCGTCATGTAGAGGCGCTTGGCCGAGCGGATGAAGGCCGCGTCGTGCACCTTGACGAAGTTGCTCTCGTCTTCGTCGCCGAAGGTAGCGCCCGTGGTGCGGTGAGCCTCGTCGCAGACGATGAGGTCGAAGTCAGCCAGGCCGTGCCCTTGCTGGGCACGGTGGATGACGTCGATGGAGTGGTAGGTGCTGAAGACGACGCTCATGTGCGCGGCGTCGTGCCGCTTGGCCATCTCGCTGGCCAGCCGGCCTGGTTCGGTCGTGGCGGGGTAGCGCAGTTCGTGGGTGAAGGTCTGGACGCTGTCGTCGTCCTTCTGGCGCTTCTTGCCGACATCGCTGTCCGAGCAAACGGCGAAGTTGTGCAGCGGCGTGGTGCTTTCCTGGGTCCACTCGGTCAGGGTCTGCGACAGCAGGGACAGGCTGGGCACGAGGAACAGCACCCGCTTGCCCTTGCCGGCCAGGGCTTCGGCGATCTTCAGGCTGGTGAAGGTCTTGCCCGTACCGCAGGCCATGATGAGCTTGCCGCGGTCGGCGGTCTGCAATCCGGATAGCGCGCCGTCCAGCGCCTGCTGCTGATGGGGCCGGAGCTGCTTCTTGACCTTCAGCACTGGGACTGCTTTGGGCTGGTACTGGGCCCAGTCGATCTGGCTGTTCTCCAGGTCATTCAGGTCGATCTTGCTGACGGGCGGCTGCTGGTCACGCAGAGCTTCTTCGGCGTGCGTGCTCCAGTGGTTCGTCGTGCTGACGATCACTCGATGGACGAACGGCTTCTTGCCCGAGGCCGTGAAGAAGCTGTCGATGTCGCTCTTCTGCAGCCGGTAGTCCTCGGCGTACAGCTTGCACTGGATGGCGTGTATCTCGCCAGTACCGTGGGTCTTGGCGACCAGATCGATGCCGGCGTCTCGCTTATCCAACCCGTTCAGCGCGGCCCATTCACCGTAGGTCCATACGTCGCTGTACAGATCACGGTAGGTTGCCTCGTTGCGCAGGTAGCAGAGCATGAGCTCTTCGAAGTACGTACCCTTCTCTCGCTCCGACATGGAGGACTGGCGGTAGTGGTTGAGCAACGAGGAAAGCGCAGTCATAGGTATCTTGGCGGTTCTGTTCTGTTTGTGCGGGCGAAGCGGTCGCTGGCTCAAGGCGCTTTACGCGCGCGCGATGCCATGGCCGGGGGCGGTGGCGTGATGCCACGCGCACGGCAGTACTCCAGGACCATGAACTCCACCATGGATGCGATGCTGCGCCGTTCATGTTCTGCAGCAGCGATGAGAGCGGCCTTGACGTCTGGGGGCACCCTGACGCTGACGACTTCGGTTTTTGTGATGGCCAAGGTGGACTCCGGTCTGCAAAACGCTAGCGTTTTGCACAGAGTATCAGCTCGCCGAGCTAGCGAATGCGCCAGGTGCTGAAAAGATGCGTCGGGGCGAGCAAGGCGGCAAGAGTTCTTGGTCGACTCGACCATCAACCAGTTGAACGCGAAGTCCGTGTAGATCAGTCGGAATTGGCCCAGCCAAGCCTGCGGCGATCAAGTAGCTGAACCGCCCTCTGCCCGAATCCTTGCCGGACAAGGCGTTTGCCCCAACAACGTCAACCAGTCGTGCTGCCACTCTGGCAGCACCGCACTTTCAAGCGTCCGCAGCCGTTTGACAGCCCCTGCGTCGATACCTACGCTGACCGTCAAATTCACGACTGTTGCGAGTCATCTTGAGCCCGTTTTCCCGAGTCCTTCGCGAGCTCCGCATGCGTCACGGCATGCGTCAAGGCGACCTGGCCGAAGCCATGGGGTACGAGCAGACGTACATCTCCGCGCTGGAGATCGGGTCCAAAGGACCGCCTACGGATGAGTTCATTGAGCGGGCGATCAAGGCGCTGCAACTGGGCGATGCCGAACAGGCGGACCTTAGATCCGCCGCTGCCGCATCGGAGCGACGGATCAACCTGCGAAACGACATGCCCGAGTCTCTGTTTTGGATGGTCTCGGAACTGCGGGACCACCTGGACACGCTTCACCCGGCGCAGGTCACCCTGATCCGGGAAATCATCGGCATGCGGGCGCGCCTGGCAGAGGCGCCACCAGTCGAGTTGCACCGGCTGCGAAAGCGCCCCCGATCGGAGGCCACCATGTAAAAGCGGGACAAACCATCGCTGGCTTGCCCCGCTGGGTAGCGTCCGCTAGGAACGCCGAATTCGCACTCTCAGTGTCCTGAACGGCTGCCCGGCAGTCAAGCCTCCTTCATCCCCGGCCATCGATTGATTCGCAGGCAAATCGCCAGCGACGGGCGTAGCTACGCCTGAAATCGGTTGGCTGACCAAGATCCAGTTCGGCTCTGCAGGTCCTCATGGGGCTCGGAGCCCTTGGAGGAGTCGACATGTCGAAGCAAGGCTGGGACGGTACTTGGCGTGGGCGCTCGCCCGCCAGTACACCCCACACGCCGGCACGCAATATCGTGCGCTACACGGGCGCAATCGTCAGGGGCAAGTTCCCGAGTGCTAAGACCGGCAGGATGGTCGGTCACGAGAAGCTGCTTGAGCTCGACGCGATCTACCTGTTTGAAACTGCACCGCAGATCGAACGGTACGTGGAGCAACCAGAGAAGATCAGCTTCCCGGACGGCCCGCGCCTGAGACGGTACACCCCCGACTTCTTGCTGACCTTCGTCGGTGGCCGGCAGCTCACGGTCGAAGTGAAGCCCAGAGTGCATTTGGAAGAGCCAGACACATGGCACCGAATGCAGTGTGTCGCTGCGCACATGGCCAGGGTCGGTAGGGAGTTCATCGTCCTCACGGACGAGGTGATCCGCCAGGAACCGCGGCTCAGCAACCTGAAGTGGATCTACCACCAGGCGCCCCGCGTCGGGCCAACGACTGCGGCCGCGCATGCTGCGCTGCGCAAGGTCGGGCATGAGCTTCCAGTGTCGATTCGCCGTGCGACCGCATTGCTGGAGCCGTACCAGCTGAGCCCGTTCTCACTGATGTTGATGGGCTTGCTGGTCTGCGATCTGCAACAGGCTCTCACGCTGGACTCCGTCGTGCGGATCGACATCGAAGGAGGTACGCATGGCGAACTTTTCGCTCCGCGTCGGTCAGACCTTTGAATTGGAAGGGACGACGTACCAGATCGAGCGTCTGCACAGGGCGGACCCCCAGGATATTGGTCAGGTCGTCCTGCAACGTTGTCACGACGGCCGCACGGTTCTGAAGACCGAGCAGGAGCTCCTTTCGGCCTACGCGGCTGGGCGGATTTCTGCATCTGATGCGAGCACCAGCAAGGCCAGGAGCCCACTTCAATCTGCGCCGTTGAACGGCTTGAGCGAGGTACAGATGCGCGAGTTCAAGCGCCGGCGCGCCTATGTTCTCGCCTTGGTCGACCAGGGAAGCTTCACGTTTGAGTCTGAATTCATCGAGCCCTTCATTGCAGCGAAGGCGGCCGAAATGGGTGACGCCGCCCCCCCGTCGCGCGCAACCCTGTGGCGATGGCACTCGCGGTTTAAGGCGTTTGGCGATGTCCGCGCATTGGTCCCTCTGTTTGGGAGCCGGGGAGCAAAGGCAAGCCGGCAGGACGCGCGGGTCTTGGAACTGCTCGCGGATTCCGTGGATGCAGCGTTCAAGCTGAGCCCCAACGCGACTGGTGCGGACATTCATGAACGCCTGGCTGGAAGGATCGATTTAGAGAATGCCCGACGTCTTCCTGACGAAAGGCTGCAGACACCTTGCAAGCGCACCACCTACAGGTTGCTCGCCCGGGTGGAGGCCTACGACAAAACCGTTCTTCGTGAAGGCGAGGCATCTGCGGATCGGCGCTTCCGAATTGCGAAGCTGGGCCCACGAACCCAATGCGTCTTGGAGCGTGTGGAGGCAGACCATACGCCGCTGGATCTTTTCTTGATCGATGAGGTGACGTGGTTGCCCTTGGGCCGGCCGACGCTCACCGTCTTCATCGACCACTACAGCCGATTCCCGTTGGGTTACTACTTGAGCTTTGGCGGCACCTCTGCCGCGGCGGTGATGGGAGCCCTGCGACATGCGATCTTGCCAAAGAGCCCGGTTGTTGAGGTGATCCCGGACCTCCCTGTCCAGCATCTCTGGCCTTGCTTCGGAATCATGGACGTCTTGGTCCTGGACAACGGCCTCGAATTTCATGGGCTCGATCTGGAAAGCGTGGCCTTGGACTTGATGATCCGTCTGCAGTTCTGCCCAAAGCGGACGCCGAGGTTCAAGGGGTCGATTGAGCGTTACCTGAAGACCGTCAACTATTTTTTTGCCCATCAGATCCCCGGCGCGGCCATGGCCAAGCTGGCCGACCGAGGCGACTACGACCCGCAGCGGCATGCCCTGCTTACCATGGGCGAATTCAAGCACCTGTTTGAGAAGTGGGTGCTGGATGTCTATGCGCAAACGACGCACCGAGGACTGGGAACTACGCCCTGGGCCAAGTGGCACGAAGGCGTCGGACGCAGAACACCGCAATTGCCTGCGGACCTCAAGTCGCTCCAGCGACGAATTGGTTTGGTCAGAGAGCGAGCCCTGCGCCCTGACGGGATCACCGTCGAAGGCATTCGATATGCGGATGACAGTCTGCTGCCTCTGCTCAAAAAGTGGGGGGCTGGAACCAAGGTGAGAGTGGTCTTCGATGCAGAGGATCTTGGGGATGTCCAAGTCTGGGGGCCGGAAGAGCCCGATCCGGTGACGGTCCTCGCGGCAGATCAGGCCTATGCGAAGGGCCTCACCCTGACACAACACCAGCTTCTCCGCCAACAGGTGCGCGAAGCCGGCAAGGATGCAGAGGACACCCAGGCGCTCATCACCGCCAAGTATCAGATGGCGGTGGCACTCGAACAGATGGTCACCAGTCGGAAGCAACGGACACGGCGTCGCGCCGCGCAACTCCACGGGATCACCAGTACCAAGCCGCAGGGACGTCTTGAGCCCGCATCAGCGGCTGTTGCCCCAGCGCCGAAGAAGGCGGAAGTGCCGAAGCGGTCAACCGCTGCCGCGAATGATCCACCGGCGCTTCTCCCGGCGTTTCGGCTCGCGCCAGGGAGGTCCGAATGAACCACCGCGACTTCGAAGTGTTCGGCGCCTTTGATGCCGAGTACCTGCTCTTCCCACCTTTCGTGGCGGCGTCAGATGCGATTGACCGGCTGTTGACGCAGTTCCGCCTTACCGGCATGGTTGAGAACCTGCTGGTGACGGGTGAGTCTGGTACAGGCAAGACCACTCTGTGCCGAACCATGCTCCAGAAGTACCCGAAGCAGGTACATCTGGAGCGGGATGTGATCCCCGTTCTGTTTGCGCCCATACCGCCAGCAGCCACGATCGGCGGTGCGGCCGAGCAGATGCTGTTCCGGCTGGGGGATCCCGCCCCCGCGAAGGGCACGACGTCGGCCAAGACCGCGCGGGCCGTTCGGCTGGCCCGCGGGTGCGGCGTTGAGCTGCTCCTGTTTGATGAGGCGAATCACATCCAGGATCGAGGGCGGTCGGGCACGCAGTACCACGTGGGAGATTGGCTGAAGGCGCTGACGGATGAGCTTCAGATTCCTTGCGTCCTACTTGGTCTGCCAAGAGTGGAGGCACTGCTTCGAGTGAACGAACAACTCCGTCGCCGCTTCACCCGCCAGATTCGGATGGAGCTTGGACAAGACCCGGATGTGGCGGTGGAGACTGAGTGTCTCCAGTTGTTCAATTCCCTGGCGCATGCACTGCCGATTCGCTTTGATCCCGGCGATATGTCCTGGTCGGAGTTGGGCCAGCGCGTTCGGTTTGGGACCGACGGGCGAGTTGCCCTCTTCAAAGTGCTGTTGTCTCAGGCATTGCGGTTCGGCATGGCGAACTGCCTCGACGTCTTGACGGTGTCGGACCTTGCGGAGGCGTTCACGGCTGCGATCTGGCCCCAGGGTGTCGGCGCCTTGAACCCGTTCCATAAAAGCTTCGAGTTCCGGCGGCTTGACCGCGCCGGCGAGCCCTTCGAGCGTGGCGCACTTGGCAGCGGCAGGCGATAGGTGTCTAGCGTGCTTGACCTTGGACAGTTTCCGGTTCGGCCGCAAAGGTCGGTCGGCGAAAGCCTCGCGGGCTACATCTACCGGTTCTACGGAAGCAACGGCCACCGCGTACCGGACGTGCTGCATATGAGTCTGGAGACCATTTACCGCCCCACCAAGCTGTCCAGGTTTGATGAAGCGTGGCGACTCTTGGACGCGATTGCAGGCGGGCGCTTGGGCGCTGAGCGAGAGGTATGGCGCCTCAATCATCTGGCGGCTCCACCCGGTGAAGGCCGACTCAATTCTCAAGCGGAGTTCAGCTACCAGAATTTGCGCGCATGTCCCCGCTGCCTCGAGCTGGATGGACACCACCAGGCAGCGTGGGAGCTGCCGCTTGTTCAGACCTGTTTGCGCCATCGTTGCGTGCTGCTGGACAAATGCCAGTGCAACAGGAGGATTTCTTGGCGGACTCTGCAGGCCGACTGGCGATGTCCTTGCGGGCTGGATTTGCGGGAAATTGCGAATGAGCCTGCCAGGCGCGGTGAATTGAACGCCGACGAGTTCGTCATACGGGGAATTCAGGCCTATCGGCACGAGGCGGGGATGCGATCCGACCCTGTACAGCCTGCCGTTACGCCCTTTCGAACGGTTCAATTGATGCATGAGCTCGTCTGGCAAGTACCCCCACCCGAGTGGCGGGCTACGCTGGCCAAGACCAGGGCTGGTGCCATCACGGGGCGGCTACTAGGCCGCTGGCCAGCTTTGCTGAGACGGAGCTTGACACGCGTGGAGCGATTGCTCGTCGCAGGGAATTCTCAGCTCTGCATTGATTTGATGCCCGACGTGGCCCTGAGGGGAGTCCACGAGTGGTACTCCCGTGTTGTCGCAGACAAGGGCGCGGCTCCCGAACTTCGGCAGATCGCTGAGTGGCGGCGGTTGGACCTTCTGCCACCGTCCAAGAACGGCAACCTGATCGTTTTCAATCCAACCCTTGGGCTCCAAGAGCGGCAGCGGCGACTTTGCCAGTTCAGTGAGTGGTGGAAGCGGCTCTTTGAGCACTACGAGCCGGTGGCTCCGCACATCGCCAGATTTCTGGCGAAGAGGAGCACCAGCAGCACGCACGCGCTGCACTACGGCAGCTACTCGCGGCCTCATTGGACGATCCTGAATCGGCTTCTGGACGCGGCGTGGGCCGACCTGCCTGTTGAGAAGTTCCGACCATTGGCATGGGCCTGGCCGGAGAGATTTGTCGATGCCGCCAAAGATCCGCAGCAGGTGCTTTTCACGGCCTCTGCGCAGTTGGCCGGCGCGTCCACGGCGCTTGCACACCGGCTCGAACGCCTTAGTCGCCGAGCCTATGCAACCTGCACCGCATGAGAGAGAACCGAGACGGCTCTGGCCACGTTCGGCGGCTGCCTCTCCGGCCTCGGCCTGTACTTGGAGAATCGCCTGCAAGCTACATGGTTCGGCTCTCCGAGCTGTTCGGAGTTGAGTCCCCCAGGACACTCAGGACCGCCATTGCTGCTCATTTCGGCACTGGCCCGAAGATGCTGCAGAGCGCACTTGGTCTGGCCGACAGTGACTGGAGTCTGCTGAAGGGCCCATGGCTGCAGTATTGCGATGAGGTTGACACCCTGCCTTGTGGACTGGTGAGGGCCGACTTCAGCCTGGTGGTTATGCGTTGGTGTCCTTCATGCCTGCGGGATTCAATGCATCTTCGCTGGCCGTGGTCAATCAAGCTCATTTGCTGGTGCGACCGGCATCGTGTCGTGCTGCGTGATGCCTGTCCGCGGTGCAGTGCGGTGCAGCGGCTGGAGCGGCCGCGTCTATCCATCTGTTCCTGCGGCTACGACTTGACTCGTGCCCCGACATCTGCAGGGAGCGTCGCGCTCGTGGATGTTCAAGATCGACTGATAGGCAAGCTTCTTTGCGGAGCGTCCGATCCCGTTCTTGATCTGCCGGTTGACGGTTGGCTGAAGCTGCTGCGGATCGCCGACCAGATCGTCGATGCACAACGGGCGAGAAAGACGGGCCAGGTCTCGGGCCTCGACCGCGTAGACGTATCGGCCCGACAAAGCACCGCACTGGGTCAGCTTTTGCATGACTGGCCGCGCGGCTTCCACACCGTGCTGGACACCCACCGAGATTCGAGGCAAGGCAGCTTCAGCATCTCCAAGACCTACGGCCGTATCTACAAGTGGCTTTACGTGTACCTCGCCGACCCCTGCTTTCATTTCCTACGCGATGCATTCGAGAACTACCTGAATGAGCATTGGTGGGGTCTTGTCTGCCGTCGCAACCGCAATCTCAGCAATCGCACCCAGGCAGCTCATGGACGCCAAACGGTTGCCGCGTCGGCGCGTGCGGCGGGCACAGCGCCTTCAGTCGTCAGGCAACTCCATCTGGCGGGGCTTGTCGATGCTCACGTCGTTCAACTCCCCAGCGGTCGGACCGCTTGGTCTGTGCCAACGTCAGAGGTCGACGTGATCGCTCGATACGTTGAGGATGGCGTCAACCTTCAGACTGCAGCGAGGTCACTGGGTATTGCCGAGAGCCGGGTTCGAGAGCTCATCGACGGAGGCCTGTTGACGGCTCACTTTCGGTCGAAGGGCGGTGCCCGTCCATGGTTGCTGGCTCGGAGCGAGATTGACGGTGTGATGGCGCGCTGTCTTGCCCAGTTGCCCACGAAGTCGCTGGACTCTGGGCATGGGGTCGGCCTGCATCAGCTTCTCAAGTCGTGGCGGCTGCAGAAGGGCGAGTTCCCAGAATTGCTCCGGGCGATCCAGTCTGGTGCCGTTCCCGTCGTAGGGGTCGCCGCAGGCCTGGCCGGCATCGGCGGCCTTGTGCTCATGCGCGACGCCGCAGCCGCCTGGCGACAAGCGAGAGAACAGAATGCCCGGGAGTGGCTTTCCGTTGACGCAGCAGCTCAGCTACTTGGGGTGAAGCAGCAGGTCGGGTATCAGCTGGTTCGAGCGGGCATGTTGCATTCCTCAGAGGTCTCCAAGGGCCGGAGCGGTAGGCGCATCCATCGGGATGCGGTTCACCGCTTCAAAGCGGAATACGTTTCGTTGAGCGAAGTTGCCAGTGCCATGAAGCGATCGCCAAAGGCATTGCTCAGCGAATTGCCGGTTCGTCCTGCTTGCGGGCCGAGCGTCGATGGTGCACGGCAATACTTCTTCTTGCGGCGAGAGCTTGCCAATTCAGGGCTCGACATCCCGGTGGCTGAATCATGACAAGCCAGTGGAAATCGCTCCGCGCCAACCCGTGTGGGCTCGAAGCCCGACCAACAAGGTCACGCTGCAGCCGAAAAAGGAAAGGTCCCTATGAAGTCGATGCGTTCTGAGTCGGTGCAGGTGGTGGCGGCTCTCTGCTGTGATCGATGCGGTACTCGCGCCGATGCCACGGAGCCTGCGTTTCACGAGTTCATCTCTGTCGATCACCTGGGTGGGTACGGATCGATCGTCGGCGACGGTGTCCGTGTTCAGGTCGACTTCTGCGAGGCGTGCTTTCGTGAGCTTGCTGGGCCTTGGCTTCGGCTCTCTTCGGCAAAGGGGCCTGCGGCTGATGATGATCAGCCCTGAAGACCCCGGCCTGGCTTCAGCTGGTGGTCAGTTCAGGCCTCAGCAGATCGCTGATATCCAGTTCGAGGGCGCCAGCCAGCGCTTCCATGTTGTCTACGGCGATGTTCCGTTCACCTCGCTCAACCGAGCCGACGTAGGTGCGGTGCAAACCTGCCAGCTCGGCCAAGCCTTCCTGGCTGATGCCCCGCGAAAGGCGCTCTGTTTTGAGCAACCTTGCGAAGCGAAGCCTTGCGGTTTCGGTGGAGCGACGGGCGTTTGACATCGCCCGAAAGGTTGCTATGGTGATGACTATAGGTCTACAGACTATAAGTAGCGCAGAATCTCGCTTGCCGCTGTCGTTTTCGGCCTACCTGGCCGGCGATGCCCTCGCAACCCTGACTATCTGAAGGTAGTCGCATGCCCCACTCCGCTCCGTCCGCTTCGGCTGACTACGCACCGATCGTCTTTGGCGTGAAAGCTCCTCGGCTGCTCGGCGCTCTCCCAGACGGGCGCGGCCAGCTCTGGTCCGCTGACGTGAAAGCGGTTCGGCCGGGGCTGTTCTGCAAGGTGTTTGCTGGCGTCCTGTTCGTGGAGTCAGATGGCACGGCGTACGCGGTGGGGATGGAAGCGCCAGATGGTCGGTCGGCAATGTTGAAGGATGACTGGGCAACCCTTCAACAAGGCTTCATCTTGTTCTTGCGGGAGCAGACCCGCGTCGACAAGGACGCACTCGGCGTTTTCGCGCCGGTCTTCGACGGTGTTGACTACGGGTGCGAGGGCTCCGCCACGGCGGCCTACGTTGCCGTTCGCGATGTGGAGTTGCGACTCGGTGTGGGCTACGAGACTGCAGACGGCGAGTACGAGTTAGTTGGGATCGGTCGGTCGGCGGATTGGGTGGCCAACGCGCGGATGACGCTTCCGTTCGACGAGCTCTCCAGCGCATGAGCCGTGAGGGCCGATCTACCAATAGGGCTGGACCTTTCGCGCGCGAAAGTCAGGGGGAGCGGCCCCGTTCCGAGTCCTGTAGAAATCCTGCGGAGGAAAAGTTCAATGCCGAGGAACAGCACCGTGGAGCCGCAAGTGGAGCCGTTGCCGCCTGTTGACCCTTCGCTTCTGGCGCTTCTCGCGGAGGAGATCAAGACTCAGGATGCCGTCCGAATCGTCAAAGCGCTTCGCAAGACTGTCGAGGCTATGGGCTGGCCCGCATTCGTGCATCGGGTTGGCATATGTAGACTGGTGCTTGAACGCGACTTCAGTCGAGGGGCTGACATGCCACTCTCGACGCTAACTCGCGTGGCGACAGGTCTTGGCATCAGCCTGGAGTGGCGCGCGGGAGCGGATTCCCAAGTTACAGAGGCTGTTGATCGATGACGACTACGACCAGCGATAGCGCAACCGAGGATGAACTCGGTCCGCCCACCGCCGCGGAAAGCCTCTGCGTTACAGCTCGTGGCTTCTCCACCGAGGTTGATGCGCGGGAAGTGGGCACGGCAGTGCGCGAGTGCGTCATGCTCTTCAGCCGGCACTTCGACTTGTCGCGCCTCGATGGCGTCACAGTCGCCCATGACTACGGTCAGGCGTTGGCGTCGCTTGACCGTGGCTATGAGACCAAGCAAGTCCTCACCCCGAGCGATGGGTACGCCGTGGGAATTGCGATGACACCGTCGGTGATCCGCAACGGTAGGCTGATGAGCCACATCGTCTTCAATGCAGGCATCGTGGCGCCGATCGCTAAGCCCGACCCAGCGTCGATCCAACTACCGGTGC
The DNA here is from genome assembly GCA_003241055.1 of Roseateles depolymerans. Lineage (GTDB taxonomy): Bacteria > Pseudomonadota > Gammaproteobacteria > Burkholderiales > Burkholderiaceae_C > Pelomonas > Pelomonas depolymerans_A. Next base: position 13,954 of record QFOD01000033.1, on the reverse strand, counting down.
ACGTTATCGCGCACGAGTGCGCCCACGTCGAGATCACGCAGAAGTTCGACGAGGTGTTCCCGAACGTCCTTCTGAGACAGAGATGCGGCGACTCACGCGATGCCTTCAGATGGCAAGTCATCCTTGCCTGCTGGGATGAGTACGCCGCTACTCGGATGAGCGCCAACTTTGGTGAAGACCCAACCGACGGATACGAAGAGACGTTCCTCAAGCACCTGGCAGATGCCCGCGACCGGGCTCGTACGTTCATTGGCGCCTACCGACTACATGGTGAGGTGAATCAGGTCTACGCAGAGATCTACGGCGCCATCGGCGACCTCATGAAGTTCGCTGCCTACGCGCTTGGCAACGCGGACGGGCGTCGCCTCGAAGTGGCAGAGCGAGCCAACCTCGCTGCTGCACTTGCCGGACACTGGTTCGAGCCGTTCTTCAAGCGGCTGCACGAAGCTTGTCGGACTATCTGGGACCAATACGGTCGGTGGACCGACAAGACCTCATTCGAGGCCATCGGCGACATTGCCGATGAGGCTGTCGCCCTGTGCGGCATCAAGCACCGTTACTTGCCGGGTGGCCAGCTATACCTCGACATCCCGTGAGGTACCCCTCTGATGGGTGCTGGCGACTTCGATCACTACAAGTTGTGCCCCGCCATGATCGGACACGCCGGGAAGACGTGCTCCAGGATCAGCGTGTGAACCTTGGCCCTGGTGACGCCGACGCGCAGAATCTTCCTGCTGCGCCAGTACGGCGGCTCGTCGTCCCACCAGACGAATGACGAAACCTGTCGTTCCCCGTTGTGCCTGCCCTCGCGGATCACGATCACGCCGTCGAACTGCTTTCCCTTCGACTTGTGGATGGTCATGACCTGCACACCGGGCGGATCGTCAACACCGCCGAGAATCTGGTCCTGCGCCAGTGCGAGGTCGAGCGCTTCACGAGCGCCCGTGTATCGGCCATCGCGCGCCCATATCGCACCAAGCCCAGCACTTATCCGCCGGCCGCGATTGAAGGCCACCAGGTAGTCCAGGTTCTTGGCTGTGGTGAGCAGTTCCGGGTCCCCTGAGTCGCGCAGCAGACGCTTCACACACGACCAGTCCTTCGCCGGGTCTCCGGTGAACGGTGACTGCCGCACGGCATCGATCACACCGATCACCGCCTGAACGAATCCAGCACGAGGCTCTCGACCTTCGCGAACTCGCACCGCCCACAGCCGCCACTGAGCTGCAGCGGCAAGCCCGGCCGCTGCCTTCGAAGTCGCGAGCAGTTCAAGACCAAGTGCGATGTCCTCGCGACGCGTGGCTTCGGATTTCGGCTCCAGCAGGAACGCCGCGAAGCGGGCCGTCAGCATCGCCTCGGCCTCGTCAAACGCGAGCTTGTGCCGCACCGGCTTGGGATCGGCGTTCAGCGAGGCAGAGACCTTTGCCGCGGATACACCCGAGTGGGTCAAGATCGCGACGTTGCGGCCGTAGCGACCTGTGGCAGCCCTGATGGATCGCTGCAGGATGCCCAGTGCCATTCTCAACGCTGTCTTCTGCGTCCGGCGCCGTGGGTCGTACCCGAACGAAGAGACGCCTGCATAGGGCGCACCTCTGGCCCGGCCAGTGAGGATGTCCTGCCCGAAGATCGCAATCTCGGTGCCGCTGCTGCGATGGTTCTGGCCACCGAGGTCGATCTCCAGCGGCGCCAGAGTCTGCCGGATGGCATCCACTCTCTCGGGCCCGATCCCCGGCAAGTAGTCGAAGATCTGCTGGTCCAGATCGGCGAGGCAGACGATCTGCGCCGTGGCGGACAGCAGTTCGATGCAACGCCAGGCATGTGCGTCGGTGTCCTGCGCCTCGTCGACGATGATCAGCGGATAGCGTTGCGTGATCAGTCTGCGGATGTGCTGGCTCTGAGTGAGCAGCGCCTCCGCATTGCGGGCGAAGAGATCGAAGGCGATACGCCCGTCCTGCCGGAACATCTCCTCGCGCCTTGCGAGCCACGCTCGCCAGTCGGCGTTCTGCACATTGCGTTCGCGCGGCCTGATCGACCCGTACTCCACCTGCTCGTCCTGAGGCAGCAGGATGCGCAGCTTGCGTGGGGCGCCCAGAAGATAGCCATGGGCCGACAGCAGGGTCCAGAAGAAGGAGTGGAAGGTCTGCATGCTTAGCTGACTTCGCTGGGTCTGCGGGACCTCCTGCTTCATCGCCTCGCCCAGCCTCGCGACGGCCGCCCGCGAGAAGCTGAGGAACAGCACCGACTGCCCGGCATCGAGACCGGCGTTGATCCGGGCGACGGCCTTCTTCAGCGCGATAGTCGTCTTGCCACTCCCCGGACCTCCCAGCACCAGGGCATGACCTTGACAGTCGAGCAGGCTCTGACGTAGCTCGCAGATTTGCACGGCGATTGCGCCCGTCAGGCTGATGCGCCGCCAGCGGCCGGTGGTACTGCTCCGGCGGGGTCGGGGATGGCCGCTACTTCGACGGGCTTCGGGAAGGCCGCATAGATCGGCGCCAGGAAGGCAGTCACCGTGGCTGGAAGCTCGTGGACCTCGCACCCGTCCAGCAACCTGGCAGCCCACCCGGAGCCCTTGTGACCCTTGAGAGCGGACATCACCAATGCGCGCACGGCATCATCGGCTGGCCGCGCCGCCGGGATGACGAAGTTGCCGCAGTCGCCGGTCTCACGCAGGTCGTCTAGGAACGACCACAGCCGATCTACGGGGATCTCCGCGACGACGAGCGCTTCGAAGCCGGCGTACTGGTGCTCGCAGTCGATGTCGTACGCATCGACCAGCTCCTGCTTCTTCTGTGCGGATCGCGCAGCGAGGTCATAGAAGCCGAAGGTCTTCAGCCCCAGGCTCTTGAAGAAGTTGCCGAACTTGGGCATCGAACCTTCAGACTCGGCATCGAAGAAGGCAACACCGGCGATGTCGAGAGGCTGGAGGTCCTCGTTGGCCTCCTCCATCTTCCGGGCAACGACGGGCAAGGCGTTGAACTCGGTCAGCCCCTCGACAACGATCGCAGCCTTTCCAAGCATGCACTCGGTTAGGCCCCGGCGAGCGTACCTGCGGAAGTCGTTGCCCTTCAGCCCTGACGAATCGGAGACGCGCTGGCCGACGACGCTGGAGTCTGGCCCCCGTGACAAGAGAATTGTCTGCTCTGGCTCGAACCGTTCGATGACGAACGGCGAGTGCGAGGTCGCGAAAGCCTGCGTCGTTTTGTGCAGCAAGTAATCGGCGATGCGACGCTGCGTGTGCGGCGGCAGAGCGATCTCAGGCTCCTCCATGGCAAAGATGACCGAGGACGGCTTCAGCTCTGCAATGAACGAGAGCAGGGCCAGCACTAGGACGTTGAGCGTGCCGGTGCCGACCTGCTGGAAGGGAACGGGCTGCTGATCCTGAGAGATTGCCAGGAAGAAAGCCATCGTCTTGCGCAGGTGCTCCCGGGTGAGCTGTGAGACATGCAGCTTTGTCGTCCGCCCGGGAACGTCGGTAGCGATGTACTTGCCAAGCCGGGACTCGATTGACTGCAGAACTGGCTGCAGGCTGGTGGCGTCCTGTTCAATGTCCAGGCCACGCAGGCGCCCAATCGCCTTCTCCCACAACCCAGCACGGGTGCCCCTCAGCCGCAGGATGACATCGAGAAGGGAGCCACGCTCAAGGCTGAGGGCGCGCGACCCGGTTCGGACTGCGCGAAGGTAGAGGAATCCGAACAGGCGCTTAATGTCCTTGCCAACCCGATCCAGCTCGTCGGGCTCCGCGTTCGGACTGTGGGTGAAGTAGGTTTGCGCCTCGAACTCGTCTTCTTCCGGGTTGTACCTGGCCAGGGTCTCTAGGCGAAGACAACTGACGACCAGCGGCGGGTTGGCCTCGGCGACCTCGCCGGGGCCAAGTACACGATGCTCAGCGGTGTTCCAGAACTCCAGGTGCTGGCCGCAACGGTTCTCGACTTCGGCGTTGATGTCGACCAGGACTGCGGCGATCCGGATGGGGATCGGGGTCGGCTCACCGCCCTCCTCCGCAGGCGCCTGGAGGTAGTTGGCGTTGTGGAAGTCGAACTCCTCGACCGGCGGGAACCTTGAAATTCGGTCCGGTCCGAGCACGAGGTCGAGAGCCTCACAGATCGTGCTCTTACCGACATTGTTCGGGCCTACAAGCAGCGTGTGGCCATCGAAATGCAAGTCTGCAGACTTGATGCTGCGGAAGTTCGTGATACTGAGCTGGACGACCTTCATGGTTCTGTGACCTCCCCGTTTGGCGAGCATTTTCACGGCAATGAGCGCGACTACCCTGCCGGTCTGCTGCCCGTGCTGGGTTAGCAGCGGCAATGGACATTGACCCTGCTGAGTGGATCCGCATCGACGCCTTTTGCGTGCTTCCGAAGGGGCCTTTGACCCCAAGGGGATTGGGATGGATTCCCCACCTCGGCGAAAAGCCGCTAATTGGAGTGATCGTCAAAAGGCCCGGCTGTCAAAAGCGTAGCCTTAACAACAGTCCAAGGCAGCCTCTCTTGCTCGATCCTAAGCTTTAATCCCCAGCGCGCTGACTTCAGTCCTTCGAGAAGTTCCGCCTCCTCCACCGTCAAGTGCTCAAGGCCCGACTCCACTGCTTGAGCCGCTTCATGCACAGCCAGCTCCTTGAACTCCAGCAAAGTTGCCACGTCCATGAGTACCGACCGCAAGCCCGGCAACGCCGCCCTGGCTGAATTCAGGATGACCAGCCCGTGGGTGTCGATGTCCCCCCAGTAGACAGCGGGTACCCCTTTGGCCCAGCCAACCCGGCCGAGCACGCCGACTGCTTTCCCAAGACCTGCGAATGCGACACACCCAGGCATGTCACCGAGCGCCGTAGCGCACGCGTGGTTCTCGACCACCAAGACACGTTTTGGCGTCAATTCAAGCTGCATCACGTCCTCGATGGGGGCTTCGAAGTCGCGCACGCCACCAACCAATCGTCTGAGCTCAGGGCACAGCACGATCACCCGTACGCGATGCGGCAGCCGTTTGAGCCCGGTGACTTCAAAGAAGTCCCCGACCATCTCCGAGCCCCTGACCAGACTCAGGACTTCTGCGACCAAGGCCTGGCGCTTTTCGAGCCACTTGGTATCCACCCCAACGATTGGCAACTGGCGGATGTAGAGGTTTGATGCTGGATTGGCCTCCAGCCACTGGACCACTGCTACGAGCCGCTCGAAGTCGGTGTCCGCATAGTCGGCCAACACATCGAAGTAGCGCCCCAGCTTCGCGCTGGTCGCAAGGCTGGGCCAAAGCGCAAGCAGCGCGTCCTTCCTTTCGACAGCCTTAGCCCAGCGCTTCTCTTGCCCACATAGGGAGGCCACGTCACCAGGGCTGCAAATGACGAGCCTCGTCGGCAAGTCCTGGCTGCCAAGACGCGCCCACTTCTTGGTCTCGAATTCCACCGTCGCCGGCCCTGACCACTTGCGCCAGGCATGCGCCCAAGATTGAACGGCCGGAAGGTCAGCCATGACCTCGGTCTCAGTAGGTGCACCCACAACAAAGGCGATTGGCCAGTCGCCACTTCCCACCAGCCAATCGCGGTGGGCGCCGTTGTAGCGCCGCACGACGGCATCTTTGACGTGTTCAGGCAGCAGTAACTTCTTGGCCATCTTCTGCCTGGGAGTCGTAGCGGAGCTTGCCCGCTTGGTGGTCATATTCGATGGACAGTACAGAGGAGACCTTGCGATCTCGGATCTGCACGAAGCCAGCACCGCCGATGAAGGGCTCGAGCGTCATGACGGATTTGAGTGGCGTTGCCACCACCATCTGGAAGCCGAACGTCTTGAAGATGTTCATCGCCATGGTCGTGAAATCCGCGTCGGCTTTGTCGAAGGCCTCGTCGAGGAACACCGTACAGAACTTCGGCCAGGAGCGCTCTTCCCCGGCCAGCTGATAGCGCAACGCCGCGGCCAGGCATGTGGAGGCGAGTTTTTGGCGCTGGCCGCCAGACTTGCCTGCACCGCTCTTGTAGACCTCGATCTGGACGCCATCCTTGTCTAGCTCGATGGCAATGAACTCCACGTGCTGGCGTACATCCAGCACCAGCTGCTTCCAATTCTTGTCAGCCGTGTTGGAGCCGGCCAGACGGCCCACGAGTGCACTGATAACGACAAAGCGCGCTTCGGCGTCTGCGGCGTCGAGACTGAGCATGTTGCTCAGTGCCTGCCGAAGTTGCTGCTTGAAGGCAACTACGTCTGGAAGTACCTTGTCCTTGTGCTCAAGCTTGAGGTGTGTGCCAGGGCCAAAGGGGGCGGTTGCCAGGCCGTCGTTGACGAGACTGATGCGGTCGATGATGGCCTTGCGCTCAAGCTCAAGCTGTGCCGAAAGTGCCGTGAGGTTCTGTTCGCTCTGCTTCCTCAGTAGCGCGTGGAAGCGCTCTTGGAACTCCGGCAACCCTTCGCTTTCGAGCCGCTCTAGTTTGGCCATGAAGTCAGGGGCACTTGCCATCGCAGCGTCCAGACCGCTGGCCTCTGCGGGCCAGGTGCGAACGAAGTCCTTAAAGCAGTTCGTGATGTTGTGCTCAAGGCTCAGCATTTGCTCGCCCAGCTGCTTCAGCTCCGCAGACAGCGCCTTGTCGACGCTGCTGCTGGCACGATCAAGGTTCTCATGGGTCAGACCCTCTCGATACCGCTCGAAGCGTTCATCCAGGCCCGTCCGCTGATGCGGAGTCAGAGCGACTTCAGTGAGTTCGGGCTTGAGCTCTCCCAGGCGCCGCTCAAGGTTGCCCAGCAAGATCTTCTTTGCGTTCAGGGCGCCGGACAGGTCTTCGGCCGCCTTCCTCGCAACCTCGACCTTGCGCTCTTGCCGTTCGATCTCGTGCTGCAGCGAGCCCAGATCGGGCCGCGCGGCAGTCTCCGCAGCAATTCGCTCCCGCAGCGACTCGATCTCGGTCACTGCGGCATTCACATCGACTTCTGACCACTCGAGGTTGGCCAAATCCACGCAGGCCCGGACCTTGGCGTCATGTTTGCTGGCGGCCTCCTGGAGCTCGGAAGTCCGCAAGCGTGCCGCTTCGATGGCTTCGGCAAGCTCGTGTGCACGACGCTTGTAGAGCGCAAGTTTGGCGGCGTTGTTGAAGCCCAGCACGTACTCGCGGTCGTCACCCAGGCGTGTACGGTCATCCTTTTCGTGACGGCTGGCGCTGTGCTTGACTTGGCCCTCGCGGGTAATGCCGCGCTTGGCAGCGCGAAACGCAGCCAGAGTCTCCGCGCACTCGTAGTCGAAGCGCTCCTTGAGCTCTTCACGGATCCATTCGGCCTCAGGGCGCCTCGCAAAGTTGAGCTTCTTGACCAGTGAGCCTGGCGAGACGCTACGGTTTCTGGAGTCGTGAGGCAGCATGCGCAGGTAGACCACGCGCATGCCGGTGTGCGTGTCATTGAGATAGCTCGCCACCCCTTGGTAGTGGGCTTCGTCGACCAAGAGTGAGAGCGCAAAGCCATGCAGCACGCGCTCAATGGCGGCCTCCCACTGCTTGTGCTCAGCACCCACCTCAATGAGTTCGCCCGCGAAGGGTAGGCGTTCCGTGGGCACACCCAGATGCTCACAGATGCGGTCCCTCAATGCCAGCATCTTCGCGGGGATGTTGGATGGCTGCCGCTCCAAAGCCTTGACTTCCGCTACTGCTGCACTGAACTCCAGCTCGTCCTTCTCCCTTTGGGTGCGAAGCGTGAACCGTTCCTCCCCAAGCTGCTCTACGTACTTGCGCGACTGCTCAACAAAATCCCGGGCTGCATCCCGCCGCTCTGTGAACCACTGCGCGGTGTCTGGCGGTGCCCAGCCCATGACCTCGCAGTTGGTCGCAACTCGGCTGCGCTTGACAGCTCTTTCCGCGCGCTTGGTTTCAGCCGCTGCGTGTTTGGCCTTCAAGTCTTCGATGAGGCTGCCGCCGAGCTCATCACGTCGACGCTCGAGGGCCTTGAGTTCGTCCCGCATCAACCGCTCTGTGGTTTGCTTGGCTGACAGGGCCTGCGATTCGCCGTCGATCCCTGTCTGCAGCTCCTTCATGGATGCATGGAGCAAATCACGTCGCAACTGCTCCCGGTAGCGCTCGATCCCCGCCTGAAGTTCATCAAGCTCGTTGCGCCGGAGCCGCGCAGCGTCTAGATCCATACCCCAAGCCCTGGCGGGCCTGAGCGTCTCAATTTGCCGGCGGGCGTCCACCACAAGCCGATGGGCCTCATTGAGCTCCACGAACTGCTGCACGAGGTCATCCGCCAGCTCGAAGGTCTCTGGTGGATCGAGCATGAAGTCGCGCATGAAGTCGTTGATGTCGCCCAGGTTCTTCGAGACCTGGGTGCGGTGCAAGAGCTTCAATGCCCGCTCGCTCTTGATGCCGAGCAGCCGCCGAAAGCGCTCCTGGTAGGCGCTGAACTCTTCACGCACGAACGCATCCTTCAGGTCGAACTTGAAGCGACGCACGTCGTAGTCGTTCTCCGCGAAGAACTTCAACTCGCGCAGATCGAACTCACGCTCGATCACCAGATAGACCTTCTTGACATCCGCGCTGCTGCTGCCTTTGCCCCGAATCCATAGCACCTGGGCTATGGCCACCACGGCACCGGCGGCGTTACGGTACGTCTCCGCGATGGCTGACCAGGTGGTGTCTGGGCGGAGGTACTGCGCAGCATGCTCACCAGAGTCCGTGGTTTGCTGAGCCCACGCTCCACGGATGTAGGTGGCGAAGTTGCGGTCACGGCCCTTGCGCTCGCCCTCACGGGCGGCAGCATTGAAGGCCACACCTCCGGGCGGGTTGGTAAGCGCGGCATGCGCATCCAATATGGTTGACTTGCCTGATCCAGATGGTCCGACGAGTAGGTAGCCTTCGGCCGCGACCGGGATGCGGTGGTAGCCACTGAACGTTCCCCAGTTGAAGACCTGGATGTCGCGCAGTCGCATTTGTTCGTGTGCGCCTTCTGGCGCAGCACCGGTTTCGACACCATCTGGCGCAGCGGCTTCAGAGAACAGGTCGACGATCTCAGATGCGCCCATGGGTCGGCTCCTCTTCGGGGTTGGATGCATCTGCCTCAGCGGGAAGCATGGTGTCGCCCGAGGCACGTTCTGACGCAGCGGCTGGCTTGGTGGCGAGCCCTTTGTAGGCGCGTGCCAGTGCCGAGACATCTTCCGCAGTGAAGAGAATTCGCAGCGTAGGGGACACTTCGTAGCGGTCCTCCGTGCCGCGAAGCTTTCGGAGCAAGCTCAGCTTCTTGGACTTTTCGACGGCGCCTTCGATCTGTCGCTCAAAGCGCGAGTGATCGACGTTCTTGTCGCGCTCGTAGACGGAGAGATGCTCGACCATCTCTTGATGCGAGATGACAGCGCGCTCTCCTTGGGCCTCTGACTGGGTCAGACGCTGGCGCAAGAACAGAACCAGTGCCGACTCGAGGTAGGTGAGGTTTTGTTTTCGCAGCAGCGTGGGCAGCTCCAGGCCTTCTGCGATCACCTTGCGCGTGAAGGCCACCTTGTGGTCGTGGTCCAGCACAAGGTCCAGGAACAGGTTGTGGAGCTGGGCGCGCAGGGCCGCCTCGTCCTTGAGAACGGTTTCCCAGAGCTTGGATTGACGGCTGCCGTCAATCGACGGGCCGGCAAGTAGTTGCACCAATGCGCGGCGTGTAGGCATGGCGATCGTCCCGCGGTCGCCCGGGAACGTCGCATCGGTATCGTCGTCGAGATCCTGGTCTGCCGACACCTCGAAGTCGTCGTCAAGGTCCTCTTCGCCTAAGCTCATGGGCTCTCTCCCTGGTGAAGTAGATGGCTGGTACTCGAGCTGAGCGGTCTACGCCGTCCTTGCCCGTCCAGCTGACTCGTTGTGTGCTTTCCAGCACCTCAGCATGCTTGGCGCCGAGCGCCACGTATCCCACAACCGAACCAAAGCCTTGCTCAGCGGGGAAGCGCTCAAGGACCTCCGCGACACTTACCTGCGAATGCTCGACGAGTAGCGCCAGGATGTTGTCACTCAAGGCGCGGAAGTCGATTTCCGAGTCGCGCACGAGTGACTTCACCATTTCCACCGTCAGCCCTGAGGAGTCGCCGTCAGCCATGTCGCTGCTGGGTGCTTGGAGCTGGGGATCATGCAGCGCCCACTGCGACACGGAGCGGATGCGCGAGCTGGTCTGAACGAACTCGAATCCCACAGGCTCGTTGGGGCGCACCAATTCGCGCGCAGCCATGGCCGCAGCATGGGCTTCACGCATCAGTGTGGTGATGCGACGCTGCTCCCGGAACTCTCTGCTCTTCACAAAAGTCTTGAGTCCCCGGGCGAACTGCTGCAGCACGCCGTGCACGGTGTTGCCCTCGCGCAGGAGCAGTGCCGTCAAGGTCTGCAGGAACTGGCGCTCTCTGGGCTCCAGGCCGCGGCTGAAGTCGCGTGAAGTGATGGCATCAATGGCCTCGCCCAGCAGATGAGACTGCTCGACGTCAGTCAACAGCAGCCAAAACGCGGCGAACGCTCGGCCCGGCTCGCTTTGCTCGATGATGTCCACACCGTCGAAGAGCTGTTGGAGCACCGTGTTGCGCTCGCTGGCACCTTCGACAAGGCTTTGCCGTAAGTTCTTGTTGAGGCGATCAAAGGCATCGCGCACGTTGCGAAAGTCAGCAGTGAGTTCTTCGGCCTGGCTGATGATCTCGCGAGCGCGCTCAAGTGCCCTGTCTTGAGGGAGCGTCTGGACCCCGCCTCGCTGGACCTGGGCAATCTCCGCGTCGATGCGATCGCGTTCGGCATGCAGTCGCGCCAGGCGGGTGGCCGGGTTCGCGTCAGTCTCCTCGGCCAAACGCAACACTTGCTGCATGACGCTGGCCAGCCGGCTCTCGGTCGCGGCCGCCCTGGGGCGCTGCATTGAAGCGAGCCAGCGGAGCGCGGCTGTGGCCTCGGCCGTCAACTCAAGCACCTCTTCATGGGCGCCTGCCGGCAGGCGGCGGGTCAGCCAACCTTGGGTGAGCCAGTCGGCTATGTAGGCCTGAGCGGTTTGCTCCATCCCATTGCCCTGGGCGCGCAATGCTTCAAGGTCACGAGTGACGCGCTCGGTGACGACTGATACCGTCAGAACCGCCTCGTCCTCAGTGAACACCGACTCCAGCACGGCGAGCACGAGCGGCGCATGATGGATGGCAAGCAGCCGCCATAGACGCCCCTCGCGCAGTCGCCCATTGGTAGCGGCTAGCCTCTCGACGCTCACGCAAGGCCCCCTGGACGCCGCGAAGGCACGATTGGTCTAGCAGTGATGTGGTCTCGTGGCATGCGGCCCTCTCGTATAACAAGTATACGCATAACATCTTGGTTCGCATAGTTGTTAGACGCGTGTGATAATTCCACGCATGGTGTCCAACGATCCGCAACGCGGCAAGACAGATCTGAGAGTTGTCTCCAAATGGGGGCACGAGAGGCGCTTGGAGTTCATCGACTGGCGGCTTTGCTGGGAGAGGCGCATCAACCGCAGCGACCTCACCTCCTTCTTTGGCATCTCCATCCCCCAGGCGTCGCTGGACCTCGCGCGCTACATCGAGCTCGCGCCCTACAACGCCAGGTACGACCGTAGCAGTAAGGTCTACGTGGCGTCCGAGACGTTCCAGGCGCTCTATCCAGGCACCACCCCAGAGCGCTATCTCAACGAGCTCTTGGCGCGCTGTGCAGGCGTGATGCAACCAGAGTTGGGGTTCTCCGGCTGGACTCCGCCCATGGATATGCCGGCCAACCCAGCGAGAGGAGTGGATTCGCGGACGCTACTGATCTTGCTCGCCGCGATCCGTCATGCAAAGCGCGTGGATGTGCAGTACCAGTCGATGTCTGCGGCAGAGCCAGAAGTACGCCAGATATCTCCGCATGCACTTGGGTACGACGGATTTCGATGGCACGTGCGCGCTTACTGCCATTCAAGGGGCTCCTATCGCGACTTTGTCATCGCCCGCGTCCTACAAGCTTCCAGCAATGAAGCTGATGCTTTGAGCGCGGAGGCTGATGCTGCTTGGCATCGTTGGGTCGAGTTAGTGATCGGGCCTAACCCCGCTATGAGCCCAGGAGCAAAGCGAGTGATCGAGTTGGACTACGCCATGGAGGCAGGGCAGGTAGCCATCACGTGCAGGCAAGCGCTTCTCTTCTACACGCTCAAGCGATTGGGGTTGTTGCCTGGGCAAGAGGGGCCGCCGAATGTTCAGCAGCTCGCGCTCCTGAATCGGGATGAAGTTCAGGCGTTCTTGCCACGGGTCACTTGAGCGCGTCGACCATGAGGTGTAGGGCCATTTGACTTGGGCAAAAGGGGCATTGAGCGATGAGTTGCAACGGCAGGGATCATGACTGGAACTGCAACTGTGGCTTTGGCCGTGGCCAGGGCGCATCGCGCAGGCGTGAGCGAGTGCCAGTCCCGGACTTGTTCGTGCCAAAGGTGCCGAGGCATTACACGAAGGCCACTGATCAGTGCTCCTTTTGCGAAGCCCCGGTCTTCTTTCGAGCCCTGGCGAACGGGGGGCGTGCCTACTTCGAGAGCCCAGGATCACCATGGACAAAGCATCCATGCCTGGACCAAGACTCGAGCAAGTTTCTCGGGACAATTGCTGACAGCGAGTCGAACTGGCCACAGCTTGTTGAGCCTTCTGCTAGCCAGGCCGGGAGCGGCTTCCTTGCCCTCCGAGGTAGGCTTCGCGGCGCGAACTGGACTGGTTACCTCATGGTGCAACAGCTTCAGGAGATCGGGCTCGACGTAGTTTGCCTGCATGACTGCTTCATTCAAGTGCGTGAGTCATCGCCAGGAGTCTTCGACCTGGCGTTGTTGACCGAAGACTTGCGCAGGTTTGTGGCAAAGGCATGCGCGACGAAGGCTGGCGAGACTACGCCGAGGGCAGCGCCGCCACGCAGGAAGGATCGGCGAGGCAGAGGCAGAGGCAAGACGACACTCGTTGAACAGCCAGACCTGCTTGATGCGGCAGGTGCAGTGTTGGCGATTCCCCAGAACTGACCGGGTCGGGGCGCATCTCAGTTGTGATGTCACATGTCGGGTGCCATCTCAGGTTCCGTGTCACACTGGCTGGCTAGCTGTGACATAGATGTTGAAATTTGCTCAATGGATCAAGATGGGCCATTTCACTCGCCATGTCACCCGTCAAGTCGTGGCGTAGCGTAGGGCGCCAGATTAAATGCGACCGGCGCCACTTAAATGCGACTGAACGCCAGAGTTCTTGCGACTGACTAATGAGATAGCGGCACGATTTCAAAGCACTTACGAAGAAGCTTGGGCACACAAGCTCGTCGTTCGACTGCAGTGGAGGTTAGGAAATGGTTGAGCTAGATTGCCCTCTTGTCGGGCGCCACGGCAGCTTGGGACTGTCCGAGCTTTTCAGTGGCTGCCACTCGCATGAGCCGAGTGATGTCTTTGTGTTTCGCTGGCGCTGGTCCTCCTGATGCGTTCGATCGGCATCAAGCCAGGCTCCTTCGTGGAGGTGAAGCTGACGCCCTACAACACCTGGGGCATCGGCAAATTCCTAGGGGCTACCGGTGGCGTGGCACGTGTCCAGTATTTTGACGCTCCGGGGGCACCGCTGCCCGACATCGTTGAGTGCCCGGTGGCCTCTCTGCAGGGGGTAAGCCTCCCTATCCAGACGCGCGTGTACCGTCGGCACGCCGCGGGCCGGTGGCAAGTGGGACGCGTGCTGCACGACGAGGACAACGAGGTCCTCGTGCAGTTTCCGAACAATGATCGCTTGACGATCGAAACTGAGCAGTTGCAGGTACGCTGGGGGCGGCCACTGCACGATCCACTGTCGCTACTGGCAGTTGAGGCCACCGAGACCCCATTCCTTGCCGACGCGCGCAGTGAGTTCGTTAGGCAAGTGTCGCGGCAGCGTGCTGCAGCCATGGGTATAACGGCCTTGCTTAGGGAAGGTCTGCAAAACCCCGCCCACGCAGGCTACTGAGGTCGGGCGCGGCTCTTGAAACGGAATCAGCGTTGCGGAAGAGCCCCTGCGGCTCATC
>QFOD01000047.1 GCA_003241055.1 Roseateles depolymerans | reverse complement strand
AAATGCCAAAGGGGCTCATCGACAGGGGGCTGCCCCATCATCCAAGTGCTGGACTCCGACTGAATACGGCGTCAAGACGGGATGGCCGGACGCTTACCTCAGGCCGGCGATGTGGGCGTGTCCATCGCCTTCAGCCAGCCCGGCGTCTACGGTCGGGTCGACATCGGCCAGTACCCGCAGCCGGTGCTGGTGGCGCCGCAGCCGGTCTACATCGGCCGCCCGGTCGTGCGCGAACCCGTCTATCTGTGGGTGCCGCCCGAACATCGACGCGACTGGCGCCACCATTGCCAGCGCTACGGCGCCTGCGGCGCGCCGGTGTACTTCGTGCAGGATGGCTGGTACCGGGATCACGTGCAAGTCCGCCGTGATCCGCATGACCGCGGCTGGCGCGGTCCGGACCGCCGGGATGACTGGCGTGACGACCGGCGCGATGACCGCCACGATCGCCGTGACGACTGGCGCGACGATCGCCACGACCACCGCCGCTGAGCGGCGTCCCGCAGCGTTCAGCGGCGCGGCAGCGGGAAGCTGGCCAGGCTGGCGTAGCCCTTGCGGGACAGCGCCTGCACGCCGAACACCACGTTGTCCTTGGACACGGGCAGCGTCACCCGCGTGACCTGCCCAACGTCCTGGGCCTGCTGCCAGGTCGGCGCATCGGTGCTGCGCCAGACCACCCGGTAGCCCGCCACCTCGGGATCGTCGCTGGCCACCCACTCCAGCGTGGAGTTGTTCGTCAGCTCGCGCGAATCCAGCCGCACGCCCTTGGGCGGTGCCGGCGCCCAGGCCAGCGTCGCCAGGCCGGCCAGGTTGGCGCGGGCCACATCGGCGACGTAGGCGAAGTCCACGAACTCGGGCAGATCACCGTAGACCACGCCCTGCGCGCAGGCCGTCCGACCGGGTTCGCCTAGCTGCTGAACCGAGCCATCGGCACATTCGATCCGCGGGTTCTGGTGCTGATGGGCGAAGTTCTCGAAGGGCTCGGAGAAGCGCACGGCGGCATAGCCCCGCTCCAGGAACGGGATGTGGTCACCGCCGCGCAGGTAGCGGTCGCGCCGCTGGATCAGCTGCACCGTGAAGCCCGGCATGGCGGCTTCGGCGGCCGCCTTCAGGTGGCGCCCGAACTGCTGCGTCGGCAGATCCTCGGCGCCGCCGGCCTGCAGCAGCGGCAGCAGCTCGGCCTGCATGGCCGCGATTGCCTGGGTGTCGGCCACGCTGGGCGCACGGTTGGCCTGCCCCTGCACCAGCAGCCGCACCAGCGGGTCCAGCCCGTCCGCGAAGAGGCGCAGCCGGCGCGCATCGCGCTGGCCGGCGTCGCCGCGCGAGCTGCCGACGATGTCGTTGGTGATCATGCCCTCGACGTTCAGGCGCTGGGCGCGCGCATCGCGGGCCCACTGGGCCGCGCCCAACAGACCCTGCTCCTCGCCCGGCACCGCCATGAACACCAGCGTGGCGTCGAAGGGCACGCGGTCCGCATGACGGGCCATCACGCAGGCCAGCTCCATCACGGCCGCCGTGCCGGAGGCGTCGTCGTTGGCGCCGGGGGCCTCGCCCAGGCCGTCCATCACATCGCTGTTGCGCGAGTCGTAGTGCCCGCTGACGACCAGGTAGCGCCCCTTGGAGGCGCCCCGTCCCGGCAGGGTCGCCACCACGTTCACCAGTTCAGTCGGCTGCGGCACCCGGGCCCCGGCGGGCTCGATGAAGGACTGCTCCTCCACCTGCAGACGCCCGCCTGACGCCTTGGCGCAGGACATCATCTCGGCGGTGATCCAGCGCCGTGCCGCGCCGATGCCGCGCGTGTCCGAGGCAATGTCAGACAGCGTGTGGCGCGTGCCGAAGCCGACCAGCTTGCGGATGTTGGCCTCGATGCGCGCCGCGCTCACGTCGGCCAGCATGGCCTGAAGTTCGGCGGCCGCTGGCGGGGACACCGTGTCGGCCTGGGCGCCAAGGGCACTGGCCGCGGCCAGGCACAGGACCACGGAACGGGAGAGCAGCTTGAGGCGATGGGGCATGAGACCATTCTGCCCTTGCCCTGTGCTGGGCACAGGACTACGCTGACGCCCGCCACGACGGAGGGTGCCATGAACCTGCCCCAGCTGGATGCGCGCGTTGCCGCGACGCGAACGATCGCACTGGTCGGACCGGCCTCGGCCGGCAAGACCCTACTGCTGGAGGCGCTGCTGCACCACGCCGGCGTGCTGGCCCAGCCCGGCAGCATCGAACGCGGCAACACCGTCGGCGACCACGATCCGCTGGAGAAGCGGCTGGGCCATTCGCTGCAATCCAGCCTGGCGCACTTCACCCACGAAGGCCTGCGGGTCCACGCCATCGACACCCCCGGCGCGCCGGACTTCATCGGCCAGGCGCTGCCGGCGCTGGAGGCCGCCGACACCGCCGTGGTCGTCATCAACGCACAGAGCGGCGTCGAGCTGATGGCGCAGCGCATGCTGGACAGTGCGGCGGCCCGCGGCCTCGCCCGGCTCATCGTCATCAACAAGATCGACTGTCCGGGCGCCGACCTGCCGGGCCTGCTGCAGCAGATCCGAACGCATTTCGGGCGCGAATGCCTGCCGCTGAACCTGCCCGCCGATGGCGCGCGGCGTGTGGCCGACTGTTTCTTCACGGCGTCCGGGGACGCCGATTTTTCATCCGTGGCCGAGGCCCACCGGGCCCTGGTCGAACAGGTCGTCGAGGTGGACGCCGCCTTCGTGGATCGCTACCTGAACGACGGCGACATCGACCCGCGCGAGCTGCATGCGCCGCTGGAGCAGGCCCTGCGCGAAGGGCATCTCATCCCGGTGTGCTTCTGCTCCGCCCGCAGCGGCGCAGGCGTGGCCGAGCTGCTGGCCGCCATCGAACGCCTGATGCCCAACCCCGCCGAGGGCAACCCGCCGCCCTTTCTCGAGGGCAAGGGCCCGACACCGCAGCCCTACCCCGCACGACCCGACCCCGCCGCCCATGTGCTGGCCCACGTGTTCAAGATCGTGTCCGACCCTTACCTGGGCAAGCTCGGCGTGCTGCGGGTGCACCAGGGCCGGCTGACCCGCGGCGCCCAGCTGTACGTGGGCCATGCCCGCCGCAGTGTCCGGCTCGGACATCTGCTGATGCTGCAGGGCGCCCGCCATGTCGAGGTGGATGAAGCCCTGCCCGGCGAGCTCTGCGCCATCGCCAAGATGGACGAGATCTGCTTCGACGCCGTGCTGCACGACGCCCAGGAGGATGAGCACATCTTCCTGCAGCCGCCCGACTTCCCGACCCCGGTGCACGGCCTGGCAATCAGCCCGGCCCGGCGCGGCGACGAGCAGAAGCTGTGGGAAAGCCTGGCCCGGCTCGTGGACGAAGACCCCTGCCTGCGCATCGAGCAGGCCGGCGCCGACGGCCGGCAGGCCCATCAGACCGTTGTCTACGGGCTCGGCGAGCTGCATCTGCGCCTGCTGCTGGAGCGCCTGCGCGAGCTCTACAAGGGCGAGGTCGTCACCGCAGCGCCGCGCATCGCCTACCGCGAGACCGTGTCGCGCCCGGCCGAGGGCCATCACCGCCACAAGAAGCAGAGCGGCGGCGCCGGCCAGTTCGGCGAGGTGTTCCTGCGCGTCGAACCGCTGGCGCGCGGCGCGGGCTTCGAGTTCATCGACGCGGTCAAGGGCGGCACCATTCCCGGCCAGTTCATGCCCGCCGTCGAGAAGGGGGTGCGCCAGGCCTGCGCGGAGGGCGTGATGGCGGGCTATCCGCTCGTGGACCTGCGCGTGACGGTGTTCGACGGCAAGCACCATTCGGTGGACAGCAAGGAAGTCGCCTTCGTCGCGGCCGGCCGACGCGCACTGCAGGCGGCCGTGCGCGAGGCCGGCCCGCTAGTGCTCGAACCCGTGGTGCAGGTGGAGATCACGGCCCCGGAGAGCGCCGTCGGCGACATCACCGGCGACCTGTCCACCCGTCGCGGCCAGGTCAACGGCACCCGCGGCAGCGTGCCGGGCAGCCTCATCGTGCAGGGCCTGGCCCCGCTGGTGGAGCTGGCGAACTACCAATCGCGTCTCAACGCGATGACGGCGGGCCGCGGCCGCTACACCCTGCTGCCGTCGCACGACGAGGTCGTGCCGCCAGCCACGCAGGCGGCACTGGTCGCGGCCCACCGCACACCGGACGAGGCGGACTGAGCCGAAGGTGATGGTTCGTTTATCAGCCGGGCATCGAATCCGAAGGTCTGATGTATTGACCCAGTGAAAACCTGCTCAGGTGTTACCGTCGAAAGGAAGACACCGTGAGTACGTTGATGGACGAAGAGATAAAGCGCTGGACGCCCAAGCGCAAGACGGCGTTGGTGCTGGAGATCATCCAGGGCAAGGCCAGCGTGTCGGAGGCGAGCAGGACGTATGACCTGCCACCGTCGGAGATCGAGAGC
>QFOD01000001.1 GCA_003241055.1 Roseateles depolymerans | reverse complement strand
CGGGTCAAGGCCGAGCGTGATCTGGTCCATGCCCCGCATCGTCCTCGACTCTTATGCCACTTGCCAGTCGGATTGACGCGAGGTTTTGCAGACCTTCCCAAGCAGTCCAGGCCCACGGCGCTCGATTTACAGGTTTAAGACTTGGACAACAAGCCCTACGGGTGTCCTCTGCGCATTCCTTATTGGGGCGATAGGGCTAATATTTAGCGGTTACACGTTTGTGTACCAAGAGGCCAAGCGTACCGAGTTAAGTATGGCGATCTACACGTCAAGCGATTTACTCGCTGAGACGGCTCGCAATGCTGGCATAAAACTGCAGGTGGGGAGTGAGTTGATTGATCCTGCGTCAACGCCAGCGAGAGTTGTGCTTGTGCGAATTTGGAACAGCGGCGATTTTCCGATCAAGGCTGACGACATCGACAAAGAAGAGCCATTTGGCTTCCGCCTTAATGCAGCAGTGCTGCAACTGGACGTTGTGCATGCTAGCACCGGCTACCTCAAACGAGGCGTGCCCATAGCGCGACAGGGGACAGGAGAGGTACTACTACGACGAGTCACCTTAGAGCCAGGTGAATCACTTATCGTTCGAGCGCTGATCAGACGCCAAGACAAAGAGCAGGATGATTTAGAGCCGTTCGGAAAAATTGCCGGCTTGCCGGAAATCACAAAGCGGATTACCAATTGGGATCCCAGTGGTTTTTGGGTTCGCAGCTACCCGACTCCGATGCAAGATCAAGTCAAGAGATGGGGAATCGGCACTCTTCTGTTAGCCCTAGTCCTTCTGGCGGCCGGAATGTCGATTAGGAATTGGCTGGTGAAGAGGCAATCCACCGAACTCCAGCAAGATAGGCTGGAGTGAGCTCGCGAACCACAACGAGTTGCATCAACGCTCCAACAAATCACCCTCTGCCGCGTCGCCCGAACGACGCCGCATTGGGTTTTGCTCGTGAGCACGGCGTGCAGCCGCGCGTCAGACGGCGCAGAGGTTCGATTTCACCGGGCGATGACAAGTCCACCGCGAGAGCGCGCGCATCTTCTTTGGTGACTTTCTTCTGGGCGCGACCAGAAGAAAGTTACCCGCCTGCCGGGGCGGAATCCCGGCGCGGTGCTGCGAGTTGCAAAGGCTGATCGCAAAAGCAACCACAGCCAGCATCACCCGTGCGACACAGGCTTGGCATTCCGCGAGAGCACGGCGTACAGCCGCGCATAGCCGAGTTCAACGGATCGCCGCCCAAGCGGCCACTGACGGCCAACACCACCCCACGGAACTAAGCCGATAGGCTGAACAGCCCCGCGCCCCCCCAACATCGCGCCACGCAAGATGCAGGTCACAGCACAGCCAGCCGGCTTCAGCCCTCGCTCTTCGCCAGCCTCGCCACCAGCTTCATCAGCGTGGGCACGCGCTTGCGGCCATGCATCGCGCGCAGGCGGGCCTTGGCCGCGCCGATGTCCACGCCCGCACTGGTCACCACCAGCGGCTTGGCCTCCTCTTCGCGCATCACCTCGAACTGGGCCGTCAAGCCGGGCCGGCCGGTCTTGGAGACACCGATGACGGGTATCGCGCCGCCCAGCGCCTGGAACAGGTGCTGCCCCAGGCCCGGCGCCTCATGGGCATCCAGATGGACGAAACAAGCGTCGATGACGATCAGTTCGGGCGCCAGCCGGTGCTCGCGCAGCAGTTGCATCACGCAACTCAGCGCGCGCAGGTCGAGTTCGCCGCGCGCGGGCGGCGGCTCGATCGGGGTGATGGACGTGAGGTAGGTCTTCGCGGCTTCCGGCGAGTCCCAGGCGTCGAATTCGACGGCAGCGACCTGCGCCCGCGCGCCGTCGAGGTGGACAGCGATGGCAAGTTTCATGAGCGATTCCGGGGGGATGTCTTTCATGCAGTGTCCACGACCGCGGACCGGACGCCCGCGGCGGTATCCCGCGTTCGAAAGGCTGCCTCGGCCGTGCACTCCATCACACCCGCGCGCTGAATGACCCTTCATTTCTGAATGGTCATTCACTTTTTTCTTGGCCTCATGCCGCCCCAAAACTAGAATGAACGCTCATTCAGCACTTCAAACCGGCTAGTGCAGCGCGGCGCCCCTGGGGCGGCGTGCCGGCCTGGCCCGCACAAGCCGTCGAGAACCGCCATGCCACACATCGTTGATTCGCCCTCCCCCCAAACCCGCCGCGCCCTGCCGCGTGGCCTGCCCATGCTGGGCACGCTGGCCCTGTCGGTGGCCGCGGCCGCGGTGTTGACCGCCTGTGGCAAGCCCGAGGCCGGTGGCCATGGTGGCCCCGGCGGCGCCGGCGGCCCGGCCGTGGTGGGCGTGCTGACGCTGCAGCCGCAGCGCGTCGAGCTCAGCAGCGAGCTGTCCGGCCGCACGGTGGCCTACCAGCTGGCCGAGGTGCGGCCGCAGGTGAACGGCCTGGTCAAGACCCGCGCCTTCACCGAGGGCAGCGACGTGAAGGCCGGCCAGCTGCTCTACCAGATCGACCCCGCCAGCTACCAGGCCGCGCTGGACAACGCCAAGGCCTCGCAGTCCAAGGCCGAGGCCAACCTGACCACCGCCCGCCTCAAGGCCGGCCGCTATGACGAGCTGGCCGGCATCGACGCCGTCAGCAAGCAGCTGCGTGATGACGCCCAGGCTGCGCTGAAGCAGGCGCAGGCCGATGTGGAGGCCGCCCGTGCCGCGGTGCGCAGCGCCCAGATCGACCTGGACCGCACCCGCGTGAGCGCCCCGATCGCCGGCCGCATCGGCCGCTCGGCGGTGACGCCGGGCGCGCTGGTGACGGCCAACCAGACCACGGCGATGGCCGCCATCCAGCAGCTGGACCCGATCTACGTGGACGTGACCCAGACCAGCGCCGAGCTGCTGCGCCTGCAGCGCGACCTGGCCGAGGGCCGGCTGCAGAGCGATGCCAAGGGCCAGGCCCGCGTGAAGCTGCTGCTGGAGGACGGCAGCAGCTATGCGCTGGAGGGCAAGCTGCAGTTCTCGGAGCTGCAGGTGGACCCGACCAGCGGCAGCGTGACGCTGCGCGCCGTCTTCCCCAACCCCAAGCGCCAGCTGCTGCCAGGCATGTATGTGCGCGCCCAGGTGCAGAGCGGTGTGCAGGACCAGGCGCTGCTGGCGCCGCAGGGCGCGGTGTCGCGCGATGCGCGCGGCAACGCCACGGCCATGGTGCTGGGCAAGGACGGCAAGGTGGAGGCCCGCCAGCTGCAGACCCGCGCCGTGGTGAACGGCCAGTGGGTGGTGACCAGCGGTCTGGCCGCCGGTGACCGGCTGATCGTCGACGGCCTGCAGCGCCTGCGCCCCGGCATGCCGGCCCAGGCCGCCCCGGCAGGCGCCGCCGCCTCTGCCGCCAACCCGGCCTCGGGCGCTGCCCGCTGATCCCGCCCCGGAGCACAGACCATGTCCCGTTTCTTCATTGACAGACCCATCTTCGCGTGGGTGCTGGCCATCGTCATCATGCTGGCCGGCGCCCTCTCGATCGAAACGCTGCCGGTGTCGCAGTACCCGAGCATCGCGCCGCCGCAGGTGACCATTGGCGCCACCTACCCCGGCGCGTCGGCCAAGACGCTGGAAGACACCGTCACCCAGGTCATCGAGCAAAAGCTCAAGGGCATCGACGGGCTGACCTACATGTCGTCCACGTCGGACTCGCAGGGCAATGCCAGCGTGACGCTGACCTTTGCCGCGGGCACCAACCCCGACATCGCCCAGGTGCAGGTGCAGAACAAGCTGCAGGCCGCCACACCGCTGCTGCCGCAGGAGGTGCAGCGCCAGGGCGTGACGGTGACCAAGTCCACCATCAACTTCCTGATGGTGCTGGGCTTCGTGTCCAAGGACGGCAAGCTGTCGCAGTACGACCTGTCGGACTATGTGTCGTCCAGCGTGCTGGACCCGCTGAGTCGGGTCGAGGGCGTGGGTGAGGTGCAGCTGTTCGGCGCGCAGTACGCGATGCGCATCTGGCTGAACCCCAACCAGCTCAACCAGTACAACCTGACCCCGGCCGATGTGTCCGCCGCCATCCTGGCGCAGAACGCGCAGGTGTCGGCCGGCCAGCTGGGCGCGGCCCCGGCCACGGCCAACCAGCAGCTCAACGCGACCGTGACGGCGCAGAGCCGCCTGCAGACGCCCGAGCAGTTCCGCAACATCGTGCTCAAGACCCAGGGCGACGGCTCCATCGTGCACCTGGGCGACGTGGCCCGCGTGGAGCTGGGTGCGGAGAGCTATGCCACGGTGTCGCGCTACAACGGCAAGCCGGCCGCCGGCGTGGCCGTGAAGCTGGCCACCGGCGCCAACGCGCTGGCCACGGCCAAGGCGGTGGAGGCCGAGGTCAAGCGCCTCGAGAAGTTCATGCCCGAAGGCATGGCCACGGTCATCCCCTACGACAGCACGCCCTTCGTCGAGGTCTCCATCCACGAGGTGGTGAAGACGCTGATCGAGGCCGTGGTGCTGGTCTTCCTGGTGATGTATCTGTTCCTGCAGAACTTCCGCGCCACGCTGATCCCCACGATCGCGGTGCCGGTGGTGCTGCTGGGCACCTTCGGCGTGATGTCGCTGGCGGGCTTCTCCATCAACACGCTGACCATGTTCGGCCTGGTGCTGGCCATCGGCCTGCTGGTGGACGACGCCATCGTGGTGGTGGAGAACGTCGAGCGCGTGATGAGCGAGGAAGGCCTGTCGCCCAAGGAGGCCACGCGCAAGTCCATGGGCCAGATCACCGGCGCGCTGGTGGGCATCGCCCTGGTGCTGTCGGCCGTGTTCGTGCCCATGGCCTTCTTCGGCGGCTCCACCGGCGTGATCTACCGCCAGTTCTCCATCACCATCGTGTCGGCCATGGCGCTGTCGGTGCTGGTGGCCATGGTGCTGACCCCGGCGCTGTGCGCCACGCTGCTCAAGCCGGTGAAGCCGGGCCACCATGCGCTGGCCACCAAGGGCTTCTTCGGCGCCTTCAACCGCGGCTTCGACTCGGCCACCAATGGCTACCAGAACGTCGTTGGCCGCATGCTCAAGCGCTGGGGCCGCCATCTGGTGGTGTACGGCCTGATCGTGGCCGGCATGGCCTGGATGTTCGCCCGCCTGCCCAGCTCCTTCCTGCCGGATGAAGACCAGGGCATCCTGTTCTCGCAGATCCAGCTGCCGGCCGGCGCGACGCAGCAGCGCACGCTGGACGTGGTCAAGCGCGTGGAGAACCACTTCCTGACCAACGAGAAGGAGAACGTGGAATCCGTGTTCGCGGTGACCGGCTTCAGCTTTGCCGGCCGCGGCGAGAACATGGCCATCGGCTTCGTGAAGATGAAGGACTGGTCCGAGCGCAAGCGCCCCGACCAGAAGGTGCAGGCGATTGCCGGCCGCGCGATGGGCAGCTTCATGCAGTTCCGCGACGCCATGGCCTTCGCGTTCGCGCCGCCGGCCGTCATCGAACTGGGCAACGCCACCGGCTTCGACGCCTACCTGCAGGACCAGGCCGGCGTGGGCCGCGAGGCCCTGATGGCCGCACGCAACCAGTTCCTGGGCATGGCCGCGCAAAACCCGGCCCTGATGGCGGTACGCCCCAACGGGCTGGAAGACGCCCCGCAGCTGCGCCTGGACATCGACACCGCCAAGGCCGGCGCGCTGGGCATCTCGGTGAACGACATCAATGCCCTGCTGTCCACCGCCTGGGGTGGCAGCTATGTGAACGACTTCATCGACCGCGGCCGCGTGAAGAAGGTCTACATGCAGGCCGATGCGCCCTACCGCATGCAGCCGGAAGACCTGGACAACTGGCGCGTGCGCAACGCGTCGGGACAGATGGTGCCGTTCTCGGCCTTCGGCAAGGCCGAGTGGGAGATGGGCTCGCCGCGCCTGGAGCGCTACAACGGCCTGCCCGCGGTGGAAGTGCTGGGCCAGCCGGCGCCGGGCAAGAGCTCGGGCGCCGCGATGAAGGCGGTGGAGGAGATGACCGCCCAGCTGCCCCCGGGCGTGGGCGTGAGCTGGACGGGCCTGTCCTACCAGGAGCGCCTGACCGGCGACCAGGCGCCCATGCTGTACGCGATCTCGCTGCTGGTGGTGTTCCTGTGCCTGGCCGCGCTGTACGAGAGCTGGAGCATTCCGTTCTCGGTGATGCTGGTGGTGCCGCTGGGCGTCATCGGCGCACTGCTGGCCGCGATGCTGCGCGGGCTGTCCAACGACGTGTACTTCCAGGTCGGCCTGCTGACCACCATCGGCCTGTCGGCGAAGAACGCGATCCTGATCGTCGAATTCGCCAAGGCCGAGATGGAAGCCGGCAAGGACGCCATCCACGCCACGCTGACCGCCGTGCGCATGCGTCTGCGCCCCATCCTGATGACCTCGCTGGCCTTCGCGCTGGGCGTGCTGCCGCTGGCCATCGCCACCGGCGCCGGCTCGGGCAGCCAGAACGCCATCGGCACCGGCGTGCTGGGCGGCATGCTGTCGGCCACGGTGCTGGGCATCTTCTTCGTGCCCGTGTTCTTCGTTGCGGTGCGGCGCTGGTTCCCGGCGCCTGCCACCGCGCCCGCGGCCCCCGCCGTCGCGCACACCACCCCGGAGGGTCAGTGACATGACCAGCAACACCAAGCCCCCGATGTCGGCCCTGATGTCCGCCATGCTGCCCACGACCCTGGTGGTCGCCCTGGCGCTGGCCGGCTGCACGGCACTCACGCCGGCCTATGAACGCCCCGAGGCGCCGGTGGCCCCACAGTGGGCCGACGCGGCCTCCTCGCCCACCACCGCGGCCCGGCCCGCGGCCGAGCTGGGCTGGCGCGAGTTCTTCACCGACTCGCAGCTGCAGGCCCTGATCGCCCAGGCGCTGCAGCACAACCGCGACCTGAAGGTCTCGGTGCTGAACGTGGAGCGTGCCCAGGCGCAGTACCGCGTGCAGCGGGCCGACCAGCTGCCGTCCGTGAACGCCGGCGTGGGCCAGTCGGCCCAGCGCCTGCCGGGCGGCTTGAGCGGCACCGGCGAGCCCGCCATCAGCCGCCAGTACACCGCCACGCTGGGCATCAGCGCTTACGAGCTGGACCTGTTCGGCCGGGTGCGCAACCTGACGGACGCCGCCCTGCAGCAATACCTCGGCACCGAGGACGCGCGCCGCAGCGCGCAGATCAGCCTGATCGCCCAGGTGGCCAGCAGCTGGCTGACACTGGCCGCCGACCAGGAACGCCTGGCGCTGACCGAGGCCACGCTCAAGACCCGCGAGGACAGCCTGCGGCTCACGCAGCGCCTGCAGGGCAGCGGCATCTCATCCACGCTGGATCTGCGCCAGGCCGAGATCGCGGTGGAGTCCGCGCGCGCCGACCAGGCCAGCCTCGGCGCCCAGGTGGCCGCCGACCGCCACGCGCTGGAGCTGCTGGTGGGCCAGCCGCTGACGCCCGCGCAGTGGCCGCAACGCGACACCACCGCGGCGGCCACGCAGACGGCCGCACTACCGGCCGGCCTGCCCTCCGAGGTGCTGCTGGCCCGCCCGGACGTGCAGCAGGCGGAACGCAGCCTGCAGTCCGCCAACGCCAACATCGGCGCGGCACGGGCGGCCTTCTTCCCGCGCATCACGCTGACGGCCAGCGCCGGCAGCGCCAGCGGCGAGCTGGACGGCCTGTTCCGCAACGGCAGCGGTTTCTGGAGCTTCGTGCCGCAGATCACGCTGCCCATCTTCGACACCGGCCGCAACCGCGCCAACCTGAAGGTGGCCGAGGTGGACCGCGACATCGCCGTCGCGCAGTACGAGAAGGCCATCCAGTCGGCCTTCCGCGAGGTGGCCGATGCGCTGAGCGAACGCGGCGCCCTGGGCCAGCAGGCCGAGGCGCAGCAACGCCTGGTCGCGCAGACCCAGGATGCCCTGCGCCTGGCCGAGGCGCGCTTCCGCGCCGGCGTGGACGACCGCCTCGCCACGCTGGACGCGCAGCGCACGCTCTACAGCGCGCAGCAGAGCCTGATCGCCACGCGCCTGGCCCAGCAGGTCAACCGCGTGACGCTCTACAAGGCCCTGGGTGGCGGGGTCATTGAGCAGTCGGCGGCCTCGCCGGCAACGCGACAATCCGGCGCCTGATTCTCTCGCCAACCATGACCGCCGCCCCCTCGTCCGACCGCGCCCAAGCCCGCCGCCAGCAAGTGCTGGAGGCCGCCGCCGACTGCTTCCGCCGACGCGGCTTCCATGCGGCCAGCATGTCGGAGATCGCCAAGACGGCCGGTATGAGCGCCGGCCACATCTACAACCTGTTCCAGAACAAGGACGACATCATCGCGGCCATCGTCGAGCGCGACTGTGCCGAGGTGGTGGCCCGCATCACCGAGCTGCAGCAGGCCGATGACATCCTGCAGGTGATGGTGGCCGAGACGGAGCGGGCGATCGACGAGTCCACCCAGGTGGCCGATGCCGCGCTGGAGCTGGAGGTGCTCGCCGAGGCCAGCCGCAACCCGCGGCTGGCGGCCGTGGTGCAGGCAGGCGAAGACCAGGTGCATGCCAAGGCGCTGGAGCTGATCCGCCAGAGCCTGGGCCCGGCGGCGGCCACGCTGCCGCCGGGCGAGATCGTGGGCCGCGCGCTGATGCTGGCGGCCCTGTTCAACGGGCTGACCGCGCTGAGCGTGCGTCAGCCTCGCGTGGGCCAGCACGTGGGCGTGATGACGCCCGTGATGCAGCGGGTGCTCAAGCTGCTGCTGACCGCTTGAGCGCGATGGCCCCGCCGCCCGCGGCCGCCCGCCGCTCGACGGACAATGCGCTCATGAGCACCCCGTCCCGCCCCTCGCAGCAGTACGAAGACTTCATGCGCCATGTGTTCGAGCATGGCGTGCAAAAGAGCGACCGCACCGGCACCGGCACGCGCAGCGTGTTCGGCCATCAGATGCGCTTCGACCTGAGCCAGGGCTTCCCGCTGGTGACCACCAAGAAGGTGCACCTGAAGTCCATCGTGCTGGAGCTGCTGTGGTTCCTGCGCGGCGACTCCAACGTGAAGTGGCTGCAGGAACGCGGCGTGACCATCTGGAACGAATGGGCCCGCGCCGACGGCGACCTCGGTCCGGTCTACGGCGTGCAATGGCGCAGCTGGCCCACGCCGGATGGCGGCCACATCGACCAGATCGCCGAGGTTGTGAAGCAGCTGAAATCCAACCCGGACTCGCGCCGCATCATCGTCAGCGCATGGAACGTGGCCGACCTCTCCAAGATGGCGCTGATGCCCTGCCACGCCTTCTTCCAGTTCTACGTGGCCGACGGCCGACTCAGCTGCCAGCTCTACCAGCGCTCGGCCGACATCTTCCTGGGCGTGCCCTTCAACATCGCCAGCTATGCGCTGCTGACCATGATGCTGGCCCAGCAGTGCGACCTGCAGCTGGGCGACTTCATCTGGACCGGCGGCGACTGCCACATCTACGACAACCACATGGAGCAGGTGCAGACCCAGCTCGCCCGCGAGCCGCGGCCCTACCCCAGCATGACGATCAAGCGCCGCCCGGCGTCCATCTTCGACTACGAGTTCGAGGACTTCGAGCTGAGCGGCTACGACCCGCACCCCGCCATCAAGGCGCCGGTGGCGGTGTAAGCCGCCGGGCCGGCCGCTGCCTCAGCCCGACACCAGGAAGTACTCCAGCCGCGCGGCCTCCAGCACGGCCGGCAGCCGGGCGTCCAGGCAGGCCACCGGCGGCTCGCCGTCCAGCATCAGGTTGGGCTGCGCAAACCAAGCGAGGATGCCGAGCTCGTCCAGCGCCACGGGCAACTCGTCCGCCACGGCGGCGACATCGGCGCGCGGCGTGAGCCCGTCGGCCGCCAGCTGGAAGGCCGGCACCCACTGCTGCGCGCGCCAGGCCAGGCGGCGCAGCCCGCGACGTTGCAGCCACGGCCCCATGTCGGCCGCAGCGGGCACCAGCAATCGGGCCTGAAGTTCGGCCAGCGGAATCAGGCCGCCGTGCCGGCCCAGACTATGGGCGAGTTCCTGGCCGAAGTCGTCCATGTCACCAGGCTGAGCCAGGGCCAGCCGGCGCGGGCAGTTCACGGGGTTGTGGCACATGGCTGCGTCCGGTAGCTGAAGACACTCGATGCCGCGAGCGTAGAGGTGCTTCCCCGCACCGGCATCACCCGCACTGCCGGGTCCCACCCGGCGCTGGAGTGGCAGCCCGCGATAGGCCTTTGGGTGGTGTGACATCGCCACCCGACGGAGGGCGCCGCCGGGGCGGCATTGCCCGACAGTACGACGGCTCAATCACGTATAGAGGGGCACCATGGGCTGGCAACTGGGGCTCTCGCGATTCATCCACGGCTTCAGCCACGGCGATGGGGCGGGGCTGTCGCCGTTCGCGCCTTCATGCTTCGGCCTGGATTCGCTTGCACCGGGCCGCGAGGCCCTGTTGCTGCCAGCACTGATCGAGGCGCTGTACGAGGCCGATGGCCCCCACACGGACTGGCCGCCACGCAACGTGCAGGAACTGCTGGATCTGGCCGGTCTGGATCATGCGGACACGCTGCTGCACCTGCAGGGGCCGGGCCTGCCGGCCCGCTTCGTGCAGTCGCCGCGCTCGCGTGGCCAGCGCCAGGCCTTGTTGCTTCAGGGGCTGGCGGCGCTGGATGCCGGGCTGCGGGCCGAGACGGGCGCCCTGTTCGAGGGCCTGTCGCCGACGTTGCGCGGCTATGCACTGGGCGCCTTCGAACGCGGTGAGCTGGGGGCGCCACGGCACGAGGCCGAACGCTTCATGGACTGCCTGTTCGAAACCGTCACCTTCGCGCGGCTGAACTGGGAGAGCGAGCCACGCCTTTCGGCCGGGGCCCGCTCATGAGCCCCGACGAGCCGGCGGATCCCCTGCTCGACGCAGGCGGCGCCGACCCGCGCGCCTGCGAGTCGACGGTGCGCCGCGTGTTCGGGCTGATCTGGCCCGACGCCTGCATCGACTGCCGGCGCGACGCGGAGGACGACTTCATCGTCGGCCTGTCCGAAGGATCGATGCGCCACGTGGTGCGCGTGCCGCGGGCGCTGGTGGCCTTCGATGCCGGGCTGGCGCTGGTGCGGGCCGTCTACAAGTCCGGCCTGCCCGCCGAACTGGGGCGCGCGCAGGCCGCGCAGGCCTGTTCGCTCTGATACCCGCCCTCCTCACCACCTCATCATCGGCAATGGCCTCCAGGGCCTGCGCACGAACTCCCGCAGCGTGAGGCTCAGCAGGCGCCGGTGAAAGCCGCAATCGGGCAGGTGGCGCTGCACCTCCCGCACATAGCGGTACGGCAGGCCGAAGCGCACCATGCCGAGCGACACATCCACCAGGTCGGCCTGGCGCCACTGCTCGACCAGCGCGGCCCAGGGCGCGGTCTGCCGATAGCGGCTGAGCTTGTGGTGCTGCACGATGAGCTCGTGAACCAGGTCGGGGTCCACATCCGCCAGGCCCTGCGCCGCCAGGTAGGCCCGCGCCAGCCGGGCCGAAGGCTCGAGATAGTCGAAGGTGTGGTCCACCCAGATGCCGAGATCGTGGAAGGCCGCCGCAATGGGCAGCGCCGGGTTGGACGTCAAACGCGCCGGGCCCAGCCCGTTGAAGAAGCTGGCGACACGGTACACATGATGGCGGTAGCCGTCGAAATCCGGCCCCAGCACCGCCCGGTGCGACTGCAGCACGCGCTCCACGATGGGGTTCTCCAGCACCAGACCGTCCATGACCCGTCCTCCAGCGAGGGCCTGAGTCTGACGGGCGCACGGCACGCGCACCAGCGTCCAAAGGCAGAGAACGCCGCGCGCGCCTGAAGGCGCCCCGACAGCCTGCGCTTCATACAATGCCGCGCCCTGGCCCCGGCCTCGTTTCCCTTCAGCGTTTTTACGGAGTCCCGATGCCCTCGACCCCCGCCAGCCCCGACCCCGACGCCGGACCCCGCATCACGCTGGTGGCCGCCGTGGCCAGGGACGGCGCGATCGGCCGGCGCAACGACCTGCTGTGGACGGAGCCTCGCGACATGGCCCGCTTCAAGCAGCTCACGCTGGGCAGGCCCGTCATCATGGGCCGCAAGACCTGGGACTCGCTGCCCGCGCGCTTTCGCCCCCTGCCCGGCCGACGCAATCTCGTGGTCAGCCGCAGCAGCCCGGCCCTGCCCGGTGCCGAGGTGTTCGCCAGCCTGGACGCCGCGCTCGCGGCCTGCACGGAGGCCGAGGTCTGCGTGATGGGGGGCGGCGAGATCTACGCGCTGGCGCTGCCGCGCGCCCATCGGCTCGCACTGACCGAGATCGCCCGCGACTTCCCGGACGCCGATCGGCACTTCCCGGCCTGGAACCGAACGGATTTCGTCGAGGCGAGCCGCGAAACACTGGAAGCCGCCGACGGCACCCGATTCGATTTTGTTGACTACCTTCGCAAGGAGCTCTGAACCATGTCCTCAGGCGGCTTTCATGTCCACGGCCCGCACGATCACGAACTGGAGCATGCGGCCCAGCACGAACCCCGGGGGCTGGCCGGCCAGCTCGCCGTGATCACCGCCGTGCTGGCCACGGTGGGCGCCTTCTTCTCCTACATGGGTGGCGCCACGCAGGCGAATGCGGCGCTCTACAAGAACGATGCGGCCATCAAGAAGACCGAGGCCAGCAACCAGTGGAACTACTACCAGGCCAAGAGCAGCAAGCAGAACCTGTCCGAGCTGGCGCTGGATCTGAGCAGCAACGAGGAGCAGAAGGCCAAGTACCGCGACAAGATCGCCCGCTACGAGAAGGAAAAGGCGGACATCAAGGCCCAGGCCGAGAAGCTGGAGGCGGAATCCACGCATTTCGATGAGCTCAGCGAAGGCCAGATGCACCTGCATCACCGCTGGGCCCAGGCGACGACGGCCCTGCAGGTGGCCATTGCCATCGCCGCCATCGCGCTGCTGACCAAGAAGCGCTGGATGGAATGGGCCACCGTCGGTCTGGGGCTGGTGGGCCTGGGGCTGGGCGGCGTGGCCTGGCTGCACCTCTGATGCACCTGCCGGCGCGCCGGCGCGTCAGCCGACAGGCTGCGGCATGGCGGCCGGCAGGCCCTCGTCGGCCTGCTCGGTGATGCGCACGTACTGCACATTCAGCGACAGCATGTGCGCGTAGCGCAGCACGAAGTAGTCACCGTCGATCGGGTAGAAGCGCAACGGCTCCTCGGTCGACTCCTCGAGCGGCTTGTCACGCTCGAAAGGCCGGCGCGACGCGGCCGAGAGCACGATGCGGTCCAGCTGGCCGTCATCGGGGTTCACGAACCACTCTTCCAGCGTGCCGCGATACAGCACCGCGCCCTTGCCCACGTCGACCACGGCGGTCACGCGGATGTAGTCGGGCAGCTCATCGGCGGGAAAGTCGGCGCCGGTCAGCAGGTAGTACCAGGGCGCCTCGTGGAAGCGCGCGGCGGGGCTCATCCAGTGCCCCCAGCGGTCCAGCCGCCAGCGTGTCACGCCGCGGCGCAGCAGCGTGGGCAGCCCATAGGCCGCGGCCAGCAGTGTGGCGAAATAGACCTCCAGCCAGGCCGGGTGCGCCGCGATGCTGCGGATGGCCTCGGTCGGCGCG
The DNA here is from genome assembly GCA_003241055.1 of Roseateles depolymerans. Taxonomy (GTDB): domain Bacteria; phylum Pseudomonadota; class Gammaproteobacteria; order Burkholderiales; family Burkholderiaceae_C; genus Pelomonas; species Pelomonas depolymerans_A. The sequence continues at coordinate 473,308 of QFOD01000001.1, read as the reverse complement.
GGGCTGGGCGCCAGCAGGCTCAGCAGGATGGCAAGGTCCAGACGCAGGCCCAGCAGCAAGGCGGCGGCGATCAGCCACAACGCGTGCAGGCAGGCCGCGAAGAACACGGCCTCGGCCACGACGGTGCCGAAGGGTGAATAGTCCAGCGAGGTGCGCTCGACCCGCTTGAGTCGGCTGCGGAAGATGAACCCGGGCAGCAGCAGCGCAAAGATGACGACCGCCGGCAGCGCGAGATTCATCGGGGCCGGTGCGCCTCAGCGGTACGGTGAGTCGCTTCAGGCGGCCTTGGCCACCAGTCGTGCAACGTACTGGCGGGACCTCTCGCCCTCGCGCAGCTGCACGACGACCTGGCGCGGCCCCTGCGCGCCCTGCGACGCCAGCCCCTGCAACTGCTCGCGGGCCTGAGGGTCCGCCAGCAGCTTCTTCGCCAGTTCACTCTTGAGTGCCTTCATGGCCTCGTGCCTCCGGTGTTTGCATCGCCATCATAGCGGGCCCGTCCGCCACCGCCCTCGCCGGCCCGGCGCCACGGCAGGATACAGCGGCACAAAGAAAAATCCCCGCCGATCCGATGATCGACGGGGACTCGTCCTGGTGGGCGGTGCAGGGTTCGAACCTGCGACCCCTGCCGTGTGAAGGCAGTGCTCTACCGCTGAGCTAACCGCCCGGAATTTGCGGAGCTTCGTTCAAGGCACCAGCTTTGCAAGCCTGGTGGGCGGTGCAGGGTTCGAACCTGCGACCCCTGCCGTGTGAAGGCAGTGCTCTACCGCTGAGCTAACCGCCCTTGAACGTTGCCGATATCGAAGAGATATCGCATCCGGGAAGCCCGCCATTATGCCACGGTTTCCGGCGCTTCCAAAGATCTCCATTTGCAATTTCCACCAGCGGCCTTGTCGAGGTCCACCAGCATCTTGGTATGGGCCTCGGATTCGGCCGCATCGGCGCGCAGCACGCGCAGCTGGAACTTGCTCAGATCAACGGCCTCGAAGCTGCCCTCGGCATCCTGCCCCGAGGCGTCGGCATGGTCGTCCATCAGCAGCGCGTCCTGGCCGCGCGTCATGTTGATGTAGACGTCGGCCAGCAGCTTGGCATCCAGCAGGGCGCCGTGCAGCACGCGGCTGGCGTTGTCCACCTCCAGGCGCCGGCACAACGCGTCCAGCGAGTTCGCCTTGCCGGGGAACATCTCGCGCGCCATCAGCAGCGTGTCCAGCACGCTGCCGACGTAGTCGGTCACTGCACCGAGCTTCAGACGCTTGAGCTCCGCGTTCACGAAACCGATGTCGAAGGCCGCGTTGTGGATCACCAGCTCGGCGCCGCGCAGGAAGTCCAGCAGCTGCTCGGCGATCTCGGCGAACTTGGGTTTGTCGGACAGGAACTCCTCGGTCAGGCCGTGCACCCGCAGTGCCTCCTCATGGCTGGCCCGCTCGGGGTTGATGTAGAGGTGCAGGTTGTTGCCGGTGAGCTGCCGGTCCACCATCTCCACGCAACCGATCTCGATGATGCGGTCGCCCTTGTCGGCCTCCAGGCCGGTGGTTTCGGTGTCGAAGAAGATCTGGCGCATGTCAGGCGGCGGGTCGGAGGTTGCGCTTGCTGGCCCAGGCGAACATCAGCACGCCGGCCAGCACCATCGGCAGACTCAGCCACTGCCCCTGGCTCAGGTGCAGCCAGCGGCCGTCCAGCGGCAGGAAGTCATCGGGCTGACGGAAGAACTCGGTGACGAAGCGCTGGGCCCCGTAGCCAATCAGGAACAGCGCGGAGATCTGTCCGGTGGCGCGCGGCTTGCGACCGAACAGCCACAGCAGCAGGAAGAGGAAGACGCCCTCGCCCAGGAACTGATAGATCTGCGACGGGTGGCGCGCAATGCCGTCGCTGCTCTGCGGAAACAGCATGGCCCAGGGGAGGTCCGTCGGCGCGGGCCGCCCCCACAGCTCGCCGTTGATGAAATTGCCCAGCCTGCCTGCGGCCAGCCCCGGCGGCACGCACGGGGCGATCAGGTCCGCGATCTCGAAGAAACCGCGCTTGCGGATCCAGCCGAACACCGCCATCGCGACGATGACGCCCAGCAGGCCGCCATGGAAAGACATGCCGCCCTTCCAGACCGCGAACACCTCGGCCAGATGATCGACGTAGTAATCAGGCTTGTAGAAGAGCACATAGCCCAGCCGGCCTCCGAGCACCACGCCCAGCACGCCATAGAACAGGATGTCATCCACATCCCGCTCGCTCCAGCCGACAGCGACATGCTGCGGCATGCGGGCGCGACGCTTGCCCAGCCACAGGAAGGCCACGAAACCGAGCAGGTACATGAGGCCGTACCAGTGCACGGCCAGGGGGCCGACTTGAACGGCGATGGGGTCAAACTGCGGATGAACCAGCATGGATCCAGCGGGAAAGGGAAGCGGCGCGCATCATAGCCAGCCACTTTTCAGTCGAGCTTGCACCGGCCTGCGTGAACGACGGGGCGGGCCTCACCGGCGCCGCACACCTTCTCCGATCAAAGTCGTCGGGTATATCCAGACGCCCCTGGGGGTCAGGCCTTGCTCCGCGCTCAGCCGCGCCGCCCCTTGCGCGAGGCCTTGCCCTGGCCCAGTGCCTCGAGCGCCTTCTCGCGCCGCTGGGCCTTCTTGTCATCGATGGACTGCATGGCTTGCCGCTGGGTCAGCCCGCTGGAATCGGCCCAGGCCCACCACAGCACGGCCAGCCCGAAGGGCGCCAGCACGATGGCCCAGGCCACCCAATCCGAATCGGAGAACTTCACCCAGCCGCCTAGACGCAGCGCAAGGAACAACACACCAATCAATACAAAACCCATCGGCTTACTCCTTGGGGTATCTTTGCGGGCACTTTAGTTCACCGTCTGGAAAGGTCCGCATGAATAAAGCCCTCGTCCTCGCCCTGGCCCTGATCGCCCCCGCTGCCGCGTTCGCCAACCAGGAACTCGCGCAGAAGAAGAACTGCCTGGCCTGCCACGCTCTCGACAAGAAGCTGGTTGGCCCGGCCTACAAGGACGTCGCTGCCAAGTACGCCAAGGATAAGGACGCCTACAAGAAGCTCGCCGAGAAGATCGTCAAGGGCGGCTCCGGCGTCTGGGGCCCCGTGCCCATGCCCCCCAACGCGCAGGTGAGCCCGGCCGAAGCCGAGACCCTGGCCAAGTGGGTGCTGACGATCAAGTAAGCCCGTCCGGCTGATTGATCGAAACAGGCCCTGCGGGGCCTGTTTTCGTTTCTCTCCCTAATCCGTTGGTCGGTGCCCATTGCCGGGTCACGGAGCCGTCACCTCGGCTTCCAAGAATCGCAGCGCGCAGGCTGTTCTGCGCATCTCGATCACACCGACCATGAAGACCACCCGCGTCCTGCTCTGCGCCGCCGGCTCCGCCCTGGCCCTGGGCATCACCCCGCTGGCCTCGGCCGGCAGCGCCAGCCTCGAGGGCTGGGCCCTGATGCCCGCCGCCACCTTCTCCGACGGCCCGACCTCCGGCCAGTTCGCATCGGGCAACGGCGCCAGCCCGCTGAACAATCCGCCCTACCTGAACCTGCAGCCGGTGCAGGGCTTCTCCGGCGTGCTGCAGGGCGCGGGCAGCAGCTATCGTTTCCTGGTGGACAACGGCTTCGGCACCCAGGCCAACTCGGCCGACTCGGTGCTGCGCATGTACGCGGTGCTGCCTGACTTCCGCACGGCCACGGGCGGCAGCGGCACGGTGTCGGCGGCCGACTGGAGCACCGGCGCCGCCCGCACCAGCTTCGATGCCAGCACCCGCATCACGCTGAGCGACCCCAGCCGCCAGATCGGCTTCGCCATCCAGGCCGACTACGCGCAGTACTACAACGGCAGTGCCAGCCTGAACCCCTCCGGCATCGCCGTCGACGCCAGCATCCGCGCCAACAAGCTGCTGACCGGCGCCGACTTCGACGTCGAGGGCGTGCGCCAGGACAAGAACGGCAATCTCTGGTTCGGCGACGAGTTCGGCCCCTTCCTGGTGAAAACCGATGCCACGGGTCGCGTGCTGTCGCGCGACGTGCCCATGGCCGGCGTCTACGCGCCGGAAAACCCCTATCGCGGCAGCACGCCGGCCAACCTGGGCAGTTCGCGCGGCTTCGAGGGGCTGGCGATCAATGCCAACGGCGACCGGCTCTACACGCTGCTGGAGGGCACGGTCACCGGTGACCCGGCCAAGACGCTGCGCATCAACGAGTTCAATATCGACACCAACACCTACACGCCGCAGCAGTGGGTCTACAAGCTGGAGGCCGACGGCACGAACATCGGCGACATGACGGCGATCAACGACCACGAGTTCATCGTCATCGAGCGCAATGGCAGCACCGCCACCAGCGGCGGCACGCCATTCAAGAAGCTGTTCAAGATCGACCTGAACAAGCGCAATGCCGATGGCAGCGTGGAAAAGGTCGAGCTGGTGGATCTGATGAACATCGCCGACCCCAACGACCTCAACGGCGACGGCAAGACGGTATTCGACTTCCCCTACGTGACCATCGAGAACGTCCATGTCATCGACGCGAACACGCTGCTGGTGGTCAACGACAACAACTTTCCCGGCGGCGGCGGCCGAGCAGCCACCTCGGACAACACCGAGTTCCTGAAGATCCATCTGGACCAGGCGCTCGACGTGAGCCCGGTGCCTGAGCCCAGCCAGTGGGCCTTGCTGCTGGGCGGCCTGAGCCTGACGGGCTTCACGGCGCTGCGCCGCCGCCCGCGCTGAGCCCCCAGGCATGACAAGGGCCGCCATCGGGCGGCCCTTCTTGCAGGCTCACGGGGCCAGGCCTTGCCCGGCCCGGCCGCCAGAGGCTCAGTACGCCTGCCCCAACTGCTCCAGGATGGCCGGGTTCTCCAGCGTCGAGGTGTCCTGCGTGACGGCCTCACCCTTGGCCACGGCACGCAGCAGGCGTCGCATGATCTTGCCGGAGCGGGTCTTGGGCAGGTTGTCGCCGAAGCGGATGTCCTTGGGCTTGGCGATGGGGCCGATCTCCTTGGCCACGTGGTCGCGCAGCTGCTTGGCAATGGCCTTGGCCTCGTCGCCGCTGGGGCGTGGGCGCTTGAGCACGACGAAGGCGCAGATGGCCTCGCCCGTGGTGTCGTCCGGCCGGCCCACGACGGCGGCCTCGGCCACCAGCTCGGTGCAGCTGACCAGCGCCGACTCGATCTCCATCGTGCCCATGCGGTGGCCCGACACGTTCAGCACGTCGTCGATGCGACCGGTGATGGTGAAGTAGCCCGTCTCGGCGTCGCGGATCGCGCCGTCGCCCGCCAGGTAGTAGCCCTTGAGCTCGGCCGGGTAGTAGCTCTTCTTGAAGCGCTCGGGGTCGCCCCAGATGGTGCGGATCATGCTGGGCCAGGGCTTCTTGACCACCAGGATGCCGCCCTGGCCGTTGGGCACGTCATTGCCGGTCTCGTCGACGATGGCCGCCGTGATGCCCGGGAAGGGCAGCGTGCAAGAGCCGGGCACCAGCGTGGTCACACCGGGCAGCGGCGTGATCATGTGGCCGCCGGTCTCGGTCTGCCAGAAGGTGTCGACGATGGGGCAGCGCTTGCCGCCCACATGCTCGTAGTACCACTCCCAGGCGGCCGGGTTGATGGGCTCGCCCACCGAGCCCAGCAGGCGCAGCGACGACAGGTCGTACTGCTTGGGATGCACGGCCTCGTTGCTCTCGGCCGCCTTGATCAGCGATCGGATGGCGGTGGGCGCCGTGTAGAAGATGCTGACCTTGTGCTTCTGGATCATCTGCCAGAAGCGGCCGGCGTCCGGGTAGGTGGGCACGCCCTCGAAGACGATCTCGGTGCCGCCCAGCGCCAACGGGCCGTAGGTGATGTAGCTGTGGCCGGTGACCCAGCCGATATCGGCCGTGCACCAGAAGACGTCGTCATCCTTCAGGTCGAAGGTCCACTTGGTGGTCAGCGCCGCATGCAGCAGATAGCCGCCACTGCTGTGCTGCACGCCCTTGGGCTTGCCGGTAGAGCCCGAGGTGTAGAGCAGGAACAGCGGATGCTCGGCCTCCACCCACACCGGCTCGCAGGCGGTGGGTTGCGCGGCGGTCAGCTCGTGCAGCCACAGATCGCGCCCGGTCACCCAGCCGATGCTGCCACCGGTGCGCTTGTAGACGATCACGTCCTTCAGCGTCGGGCAGCTGTTGTCGGCCAGCGCTTCGTCGACGATGGCCTTCAGCGGCAGCGCCTTGCCGCCGCGCAGCTGCTCGTCGGCGCAGATCAGCGCCACGGCACCGGCGTCCTGCACACGGTCCCGCAGGCTCTGGGCCGAGAAGCCGCCAAACACCACCGAGTGCGTCGCGCCGATGCGGGCGCAGGCCTGCATGGCCACCACGCCCTCCACCGACATGGGCATGTAGATGACGACGCGGTCACCCTTCTTGATGCCCCGTGCCTTGAGTGCATTGGCCAGCTGGCTCACCCGGGCCAGCAGCTCGGCGTAGGACACCTTGGTGACCGTGCCGTCATCGGCTTCGAAGATCAGCGCGGTCTTGTCGCCCTTGCCGGCCTCGACATGACGGTCCAGGCAGTTGTAGGAGACGTTCAGCCGGCCGTCCTCGAACCACTTGAAGAACGGCGCCTCGCTGTCGTTGAGCGTCTTGGTGAACGGGGTCTGCCAGCTGATCAGCTCGCGGGCCAGGCGGGCCCAGTAGCCTTCGTAATCCTTCTCGGCCTCGGCCACCAGGGCCTGGTAGCCGGCCTCGCCCTTCACATGGGCCTGGGCCACCCATTCCGGGCTGGGGGCGTAGGTGTTCAGCGTGCTCATCGCATGTCTCCAGGAATAACTTGCTCCGGACTGTGCGGCGAGCGACTGACGAAGCCCTGACGACGTTCCAGGTCATGCCGCCTAGAATTTCGGCTGCCCCTCACTGCTGTACTGAAGACCGCCCCAATGGCCAACGACCCCCAACTGCGCCCCCTTCCCCGCCTGATCTTCGCGAGCCGCTGGCTGCAGCTGCCGCTCTATATCGGACTGATCGTGGCCCAGGCGGTCTATGTCTGGCAGTTCTGGACCGAGCTGGTCCACCTGATCGAGGCCGTGTTCGGCGACAGCCATGCGCTGGAGCTGCTGGTGCACAGCATCGGCTACAAGACCGACGCCGTGCCCGACAAGCTCAACGAGACCATCCTGATGCTGGTGGTGCTGGGCCTGATCGACGTGGTGATGATCTCCAACCTGCTGATCATGGTGATCGTGGGCGGCTACGAGACCTTTGTGTCACGCATGGATCTCGAAGGCCACCCCGACCAGCCCGAGTGGCTGAGCCATGTGAACGCGTCGGTGCTCAAGGTCAAGCTGGGCACGGCCATCATCGGCATCAGCTCCATCCACCTGCTCAAGACCTTCATCAACGCCGCGGCGTATGACGAGAAGATCCTGATGTGGCAGACCATCATCCACATGGCCTTCCTGTTCTCGGCCATGGCGATCGCGCTGTCGGACCGCCTGCTGCCCCACCCCGAGAAGCACGGCAGCCACCACTGATCGCGCCGGCATCCCGGGCAAGCCCGGGGTGCCGGCAGGCTCAGCGGCCCACCATCTGGGCCGGCACCACCCAGGCGTCGAACTGCTCGGCCGTGACGTGACCCAGCGCCAGCGCGGCCTCGCGCAGGCTGCTGCCATCCTTGTGCGCCTTCTTCGCGATCTGCGCCGCCTTGTCGTAGCCGATATGGGGGTTCAGCGCGGTCACCAGCATCAGCGAGCGATCCACCAGCTCGGTGATGCGCGCCTCGTTGGGCTGCAGGCCCACCGCGCAGTGCTCGTTGAAGCTCTTCATGCCATCCGCCAGCAGGCGCACGCTCTGCAGGAAGTTGTGGATGACCATGGGCCGGAACACGTTGAGCTCAAAGTTGCCCGACGCGCCGCCGATGTTGATCGCCACGTCATTGCCCATCACCTGAGCGGCCAGCATGGTGACCGCCTCGCTCTGCGTGGGGTTGACCTTGCCCGGCATGATGGACGAGCCCGGCTCGTTCTCAGGAATGCTGATCTCGCCGATGCCGCTGCGCGGGCCGCTGGCCAGCCAGCGCACGTCGTTGGCGATCTTCGTCATGCTGGCAGCCAGCGTCTTCAGCGCGCCATGCGCATGCACCAGACCATCCACCGAGGCCATGGCCTCGAACTTGTTGGGTGCTGTGACGAAGGCATGGCCGGTTAGCCGCGCCAGCTCGGCCGCCACCGCCTCGGCATAGCCCTTGGGGGCGTTCAGACCTGTCCCCACCGCCGTACCGCCCAGCGCCAACTCGTGCAGGTGCGGCAGCGCCGCCAGCACATGGCGCTCGCCATGGGCCAGTTGCGCCACCCAGCCCGAAATCTCCTGGCCCAGCGTCAACGGCGTCGCATCCTGCAGGTGGGTGCGGCCAATCTTCACAATGTGGTCGAAGGCCTCCGCCTTGGCCTGCAGCGTGGCCTGCAGCGCCCGCAGCGAGGGCAGTAGGCGGCCGACCAGCGCGGTGACGGCCGCCACATGCATGGCGGTGGGGAACACGTCGTTGCTGCTCTGGCTGCGGTTCACGTCGTCGTTGGGGTGCACCAGCCGCCCCTCGCCGCGCTGGCCACCCAGCAGCTCGCTGGCGCGGTTGGCCAGCACCTCGTTGACGTTCATATTGGTCTGCGTGCCCGAGCCGGTCTGCCAGACCACCAGCGGAAACTCACCCGGATGCTGACCGGCGATGACCTCGTCGGCCGCCGCGACGATGGCCTGGGTCTTGGCCGCATCCTGCAGGCCCAGCGCCTGGTTGACCACGGCCGACGCGCGCTTCACCTGGGCCAGCGCACGGATCAGTTCGGCCGACTGGCGCTCACCCGAGATGTCGAAGTTCTGCAGCGAACGCTGCGTCTGCGCACCCCACAGCCGCTCGGCAGGAACGTCAATGGGGCCAAAGGTGTCCTTCTCGATACGGGTGCTCATCATCAGGTCCGGTGAACTCAGGGGCGGCCAGCATAGTGCGCGGCAAAGACACCGCCGCAGCCGGGGTCACTGCGGCCGGCCACGCCGAGCAGACGCCCGCATCTAACCCCGCAGGTCGGCGGCCCGGGCCAGCGCTGCACCGAGCGCGCTCCAGTCGCCTGCCAGCATCAGGGTCGTTTGCTCCAGCGCGGCATCCGAGACGATGAAAAGCTCCTCGCCGCCCTCCAGGTCGAAGCGCGACACCCGCAGATGCGCAGCGCCATCGATGGCTGGAATCAGCGCGTGCCCGCTGCAATGCGTCATCAGGTAGTGCAGCGGATTGATGTCGGCGGCATCCAGAGAACGGCGGCAGTTGTGCGTGATCAGCAGGCTCCCCAGCCGGATGGACGGGGCTGCATCATCCTGACGCCACGGCGGTCCAAGTTCCATGACTCGAATATTGATCCAATATGTAGATCAATTATGTCGCCAGACTACCCGCGCCCATCCAGCGTCAACCCTGAGCAACACAGCCCTTCAGGTCTTTTTCGTCGGCCACATGGACAACAGCCCCTTGACGAGGTAGAGCACGATCAGCGTTCCGCTCAGGTCGCCGATCGCCATCGCCGCAAAGCTCCGGAGACTGGCGGCATCGCCATGCGCGACGAACCATAGGTGATGAAGCGCCGGGCTGGCCAACGAATACGCCACGCTCAGCAGCAGCAGGCGCCTGGGCGTCAGATTGGCCAACGAACTACCGATGCCGTAGCGGCGCTGCGCCAGCAGGTAGACCCCATAGGGCGCGGCCGCGGCGAGAACACCGCCCATGAATGAGCGTACGACATCATCCGGGAAGAAATACAGAAAGCAGACCAGCCAGGACACCAGCAGCAGTCCCAGGGCTCCGGCCTGTGCGAACAGCAGCGTGGACAGCAGGCGCACGCCACCCGGCAGATAGATGAAATTGATGCCGCGAGCGAATTCCAGCGATGTGAACAGCCATTCGTTGAGCACCAGCATGGCCACGAACAGCCCCATCGTGGCCATCACCATCGCGGCCTGCAAACGCCAGCGTTCCATCGATTTGTCGGGAAGTAACATCGAACCAATACCTGGATCGATATTGTCCCGCAGCGCCACGGAGTTTCTCGCCATGTCCCAGTCGAAGGCTGCCGCCGATGTCTACCTGCGATTTCTCCAGCTGGCGGACGCCATCCGGGGGCTGCCGTCGCTGCCGGCACTGGACCCACTGGAGGAGCGCATCCTGTCCATCGTGGCGAAGGCGCAGCAGGCCCAGGAAAGGCTGTCGGTGCGCGACATGATGGGCAAGCAGGAACTTGGCGCGGCGCAGACCATCCATACACGCCTCAAGTCGATGCGCGACAAGGGCTGGATCGCACTGGCCGACACCGAGGACGCGCGGCGCAAGCAGATTGAGCTGACCCAGGCTGCCATCCGGCATTTCGAACGCCTGTCGGCCTGCATGGTCCAGGCGGCCAAGGGCTGAGGCGTCGGGCCATTGCCGTGCCGTAAGAGCGCCATCAGCCGCCCGCGGGATAATTTCGGCAGGTTCACGATCCCAACTCGATAGCCATGACGACCACGATCCGCCAGCAAGACCTGATCGACAGCGTTGCTGCCGCCCTGCAATACATCAGCTACTACCACCCCGCCGACTACATCCAGCATCTGGCCCGCGCCTACGAGCGCGAGCAGAGCCCGGCGGCCAAGGATGCGATCGCGCAGATCCTGACCAACTCCAAGATGTGCGCCGAGGGTCGTCGCCCCATCTGCCAGGACACCGGCATCGTCAACGTGTTCCTGAAGATCGGCATGGACGTGCGCTGGGAAGGCTTCAGCGGCTCCATCGAGGACGCCATCAACGAAGGCGTGCGCCAGGGCTACCTGAACCCCGACAACAAGCTGCGCGCCAGTGTGCTGGACGACCCCATCTTTGCCCGCAAGAACACCAAGGACAACACGCCGGCCGTCGTGCAGATGGAACTGGTGCCGGGCAACACGGTGGACGTGATCGTCGCGGCCAAGGGCGGCGGCTCCGAGAACAAGAGCAAGGTCTACATGCTCAACCCCAGCGACGACATCGTCGACTGGGTGCTCAAGACCGTGCCGACCATGGGTGCGGGCTGGTGCCCGCCGGGCATGCTGGGCATCGGCGTGGGCGGCACGGCCGAGAAGGCGGCCCTGCTGGCCAAGCAGGCGCTGATGGAAGACATTGACATGTACGAGCTGCTGGCCCGCGGCCCGCAAAACAAGCTCGAAGAACTGCGCATCGAGCTGTACGAGAAGGTCAACGCACTGGGCATAGGCGCCCAGGGCCTGGGCGGCCTGACGACCGTGCTGGACGTGAAAATCAAGACCTTCCCGACCCACGCCGCCAGCAAGCCCATCGCGATGATCCCCAACTGCGCGGCCACCCGCCACGCACACTTCGTGCTGGATGGTTCCGGCCCCAGCTACATCGAGCCGCCCAGCCTGGACCTGTGGCCCGACGTGAAATGGGCCCCCGACTACAACAAGAGCAAGAAGGTGGACCTGAACGCGCTGACGCCGGCCGAGGTCGCGAGCTGGAAGCCCGGCGACACGCTGCTGCTGTCGGGCAAGCTGCTGACCGGCCGCGACGCCGCTCACAAGCGCATCCAGGACATGCTGGCCAAGGGTGAGCCGCTGCCGGTGGACTTCACCAACCGCGTCATCTACTACGTGGGCCCGGTGGACCCGGTGCGCGACGAGGTGGTCGGCCCCGCCGGCCCCACCACGGCCACCCGCATGGACAAGTTCACCGACATGATGCTGGCCAAGACCGGCCTCATCGCGATGGTGGGCAAGGCCGAGCGCGGCCCGGTCGCCATCGAGTCCATCAAGAAGCACAAGAGCGCCTACCTGATGGCGGTGGGCGGCGCGGCCTACCTGGTGTCCAAGGCGATCAAGGGTGCCCAGGTCGTGGGCTTCGCCGACCTGGGCATGGAAGCCATCTACGAGTTCGACGTGGTGGACATGCCCGTCACCGTGGCCGTGGATGCCGGCGGCACCAGCGCCCACCAGACCGGCCCGGCCGACTGGTCGGCCCGCATCGCGGCCGGCAAGACCATTCCGGTGGTGGCCGGCTGATCTCGCCCCACCCCGCCTGCAGGGCCCGCGTTGCGGGCCCTTCTCATTTGTAGGGATGACACGCCCTAGCGGCATGAGCCAGGTCTTGCCGCTTCCTAGAATCCGCGCATCGCCGTGACGTCGGGCCCGCCCACCCGCAACGCCATGTCCTTCGCGCCCCAGGCCTTCGCACCGCAGACCAAGTTCCGCACGCCGCGCCTGCGCCGCGACACGCTGCTGCGCCCCGAGCTGCTGCAGCGGGCCTTGCGCGGCAGCGAGGATGCCCGGCTGCTCCTGGTGCAGGCGCCCGCGGGCTTCGGCAAGACCACGGTACTGGTTCAGCTCGCAGATGCCCTGTCCTCGTCGGCCCGGGCGCAACTGGCCTGGGTCTCGCTGGACACCGATGACAACGACAGCAACCGCCTGTTCGCCTCGCTGTTCGGCGCATTGGCGACGCTGTCGCTCGACTGGCCGGTGCCACCGCAATCGTTGCTGGCCGAGCTACACGACGCCGGGCCGGCGGCGCGTGCCGCCCTGACCCCGCTGCTGGACGCCCTGGCCAGCCGCCCCGGGCAGCGCGTCGTCATCGTGCTGGACGACCTGCATCACATCGACGACGACGACGCGCTGCAGCTGCTGGACACCCTCATCGACCGCCTGCCGCCCGAAGCCCTGCTGCTGGCGGGCAGCCGCACGCCGCCGCGCCTGTCGCTGGCGCGCTGGCGGGTCAGCGGCGAGCTGACCGAGCTGACGCCGCAGGACCTGCAGTTCGCGCCTGACGATCTGCAGCGGCTGTGCGCGTTGCGCGGCGACGCCACGCTCAGCACCGAAGGGCTGGCCCAGGCCATCGAGCGCACCCGCGGCTGGCCCGCCGGGCTGCAGCTGCTGCTGGGCCACCTGCGGGATGCGCCGCCCGGAGACGCCGCCGTCGGCCCGCAGGCCCAGCGCCATCTGTTCGAGTACTTTGCGCAAGAGGTGCTGGACGAGCTGCCGCCCGCGCTGCGCCGCTTCGCGCTGCACTGTGCCGTGCTGCCGGAGCTCAGCCCCGCGCTGTGCGATGCGGTTATGCGTCAAACCGACAGCCTGGCCATGCTCGAAGCGCTACAGCATCGCCAGCTGTTCGTGAACCTGCTCGACGAGCGTGTCCCGGTGCTGCGCTTTCACGACCTGTTCCGCGACTTCCTGCGCAGCGAGCTGGCGCGCGAACAGCCACAGCTGCTGCCCGAGCTGCACCACCGCGCCGCGCTGGCCGAAACCCACGGCCCGCGCGCCGTGCAGCACCTGCTCGCCGCCCACTGTTGGGAGGCGGCGATCGCCCGCATGCTGACCTGCGCCGAGGCCCTGCTCGCGGAAGGCGCGCACCAGACGCTGCAGCGCTGGATCGCCCAGCTGCCGGCCGACCAGGCGGCACAGCATCCCGAGCTGGCCGAGCTGCAGGCGCTCGGCGCCTGGGCGCGCTACGACTACCCCTCGGCCGAATCGCACTTCCTGCTGGCAGAGGCCGGTTACCGCCGGCGCGGACGCAACCAAGACCTGCTGCGGCTGCACGGCGTGCTGGTGATGCGCGCGCGGGCCCACAACTCCATGGGGGCGCTGCACACCGCACAGCAGCTGCGCGAGCAGTGCGCCGGCCTGCCGGTCGACCGCCGCCTCGCGCTCACCGTGGCCGGCGCCGATTGCTGGCAGCAGGGCTCGACCGGCCCTTGGCAGGGCCTGCCCGACATGCTGAGGACGCTGGTGGAGCGCGTCGAGGAGGCCCTGCGCGACGGGCGGGGCGAGCTGCTGACTCCGGCCATCAACGACCTGTTCAACAGCTTCTTCGTCGACACGCCCGGCTGCGTGGCGCTCTACCGCCGGCTGCGCGATGCCTGCGCCACGCTCGCACGCCAGCAGCCGCTGGCCCACTGGCAGGTGGCGGTCATGGGCGCCAGCTGCTGGCCCGAGTACTGGCATGGCGAGCGCACCCAACTGCTTGCTGCGGCCGATCGCCACCTGGCCCAGCGCGACAGCCTGCGCCACCTGCCCGCCACCTGGCTGGACGCCAGCCAGCTGCGCGTGCTGATGGCGCTGCTGCGCGACGACCTGCCCACCGCGCGCGAAGCCGCCGCCTTCGAGGTGGGCATCGTGCAGCAGCCCACGCTGGCTGCCCTGGCACCGAGCTGGACCCGCTCCATCCACCTGACCCTGGCCAGAGTGCACTGGTGGGCCCAGGATGGCACGGCCCTGGAGGCGCTTGCGCCGCTGATGACGCCGCCGCGCACACCGGCCGAATGGCCGTTCGTGGAACAGGGGCGGCTGCTGATGCTCGGCCAGCTCGCACTGCTGCAGGGCCGCTGGCCGCTCGCCGAGCAGCAGCTGCAGCATGCCGTCGCCCTGGCCGAGCAGGTGCGTCTGAGCATCTTCACCGGCGATCCGCGCCTCAGCCTGGCCTGGCTGCATCTGCAGCGTCGATCGCCCGCGCAGGCCTGGGCCGTATTGCAGCCGGTCTGGGAGGAAATGCTGCAGGACGATGCCATCGGCGCCTGGCTGCTCGAACCCCCGCTGGTGCGCGAGGGCCTGCTGGGCACGCTGCCGCCGGACTGGCTGGGCCGCCCCGGTGTGGCCGAGTTGGTCGCGCGCCTGAAGGCCTGGTCGCGGGACCAGCCTCTGCCGACCCCAGGGCTTCACGCGGCCCGGGGCGCACCCGACCTGTCCGGCCTCAGCGAGCGCGAGCGCGAGGTCATCGTGCTGATGGCCGCCGGGCACAGCAACAAGCAGATCGCCCGCGATCTCGACCTCAGCCCGCACACCGTCAAACGCCACGTCGCCAACATCCTGAACAAGCTGGGGCTGGACAGCCGCACGCAGGCCGCCGCCTACTGGCACGGCCGGCAATCCGCCCCCGGCGGCTCGACGGCCTGAGGTCTGACGGGCCACACCTCATGGCCCGTGTCTCCGGTGGACCATGGCTCCCTCGGGCGATGCGACGAGACCCGGCATTGCCGAGCATGGGGGCCTGTTCTCCCACCGTGTCGAGCGATGTCTGCTGTCCTTCCCATCACCCTGTCACCCGGTCGCCGCTGGCTGCGCCGCCTGCTGTTCGGCCTGATCTCGCTGGCGGCGCTGCTGGCCCTCGTCGTGCTGGCGCTGCTGTGGCGCTCCCAGCAGCTGCGCGAACGCCGTATCGAGCTGCCCGCCCACCCCGGCGCGCCGCTGAACCTCGTGTCCGACGCCACCGCGCTGGCGCGCGGCCGCTACCTGTACGCATCACGCGGCTGCGCGGAATGCCACGGGGCCGACGGCACCGGCCGCACCGTCATCGATGCCGGCAGCCTGCAGGTGGTCGGCCCCAACCTGACCACCGGCCCGCAGGGCGTCACCGCGGGCTACGACCTGGCCCAGTGGGAGCGCACGCTGCGCCACGGCGTGAAGCCCGACGGACGCCCGGTGCTCATCATGCCGAGCGAGGACTATGCCGGCCTGACCGACCAGGACCTGACGGCCATCGTCGCCTATGTGCGCCAGCTGCCGCCCAAGGCGGGCCTGCCGGCCCGGATGGACTGGCCGCTGCCGCTCCAGCTGCTCTACGGTGCCGGCATCGCGCAGGATGCCGCCGCCAAGATCAACCACCGCCAGGCACCGCCCCAACCCATACCGGCCAGCGTCAGCGTTGCGCACGGGCGCTACGTGGCGCAGATGTGCCAGGGCTGCCATGGGCCCCTGCTCAGCGGCGGCCGCATCCCGGGCGGCCCGCCGGACTGGCCCGCTGCGGCCAACCTGACCCCGGCCCCCGACGGCGCCCTGGCCCGCTATCGCGACGCCGACAGCTTCGTCGCAATGCTGCGCAGCGGCCGCGACCCGCAGGGCCGCCATCTGCAGGTGATGCCCTTCGAAACGCTGGCGGCGCTGGATGACACCGACGCCCGGGCGCTCTATGCCTACCTGAAGACACTGCCGGCCCAGGCCACCGGCAGCCGCTGAGTTCAGGCCGCAGGCTGCGGCGCGACCGGCAAAACCTGCCCCTCGACGGCCGCGCCGGCCTGATGCAGCACGCGCTGCGGATAGGGAATGCCCACGCCCAGCGCATTGAGCTGGCGCAGGATGGCCAGGTTCACCTCGGAGCGCACGCCGCCCGAGCCGTTCTCGGGGTCCAGGATCCAGAAATAGATGGTCAGCTCCAGGCCATCGGCGGCGAACTGGCTCAGTTGCACCGCCGGGCCGGGGCTGCTCATCACCCGCGGCACCCGCCCGACGGCCTCGGTCAGGCTGGCCATCACACGCTCAATGTCGCAGCCGTAGTCCACCTGCACGATGGTGCTGAGCAGCACCCGCGTGTCGGCCAGCGACGAGTTCTCGACCCGCTGCGTGATCAGCAGCTCGTTGGGCACGATGGCCTCCTTGCCGCCAAGCGAGCGGATCACGGTGTAGCGGGTCTTGATGTCCGTGACCTGACCCTCGAAACCGTCCACCTTGACCATGTCGCCGATGCGCAGCGAGCGTTCGGCCAGGATCACGAAGCCCGACACGTAGTTGGCCGCCAGCTTCTGCAGGCCAAAGCCGATGCCCACGCCCAAAGCGCCACCCAGCACGCCCAGCGCGGTCAGGTCGATGCCCGCCGCCGACAGCGCGAACAGCAGGCCGACGAACAGCAGCAGCGAGCGGATCACGTTGGCCGCGATCTTGCGCGTTGACAGATCCATGGACTCGCGGCGCAACAGCTGCGCCTCGATGGCCGAGGAGATCCACAGGGCCGTCACCAGCACGATGCTGGCCGTCAGCCCGCCCTCGATCAGGTTGCGCGCCGTCAGGTGCACCGAGCCGAACTTCCACTCGATGTCGTCCAGCTCGTCCAGGATGACCGGCAGCAGGCCGGTGGCCCACAGCACCGCCAGGATCCAGACCAGCCAGGAGCCCAGCCGCTCCACCGCCTTGATCAGCGCCGACTGCGGCCAGGCCGCCGCCAGCACGCGTGCGATCAACCGAATCACCGCCAGCGACACCAGCACCGGCAGCGCCAGCTTGAACAGCGCGGGCGACAGACCCCATTCCGGCAGCAGGCGTCGAGCGGTGAACGCAAAGCCCATGGCCAGCAGCGGAAACAACGCACCGTCGACGATGCGACGGCCGAACATCACCGACCCGCGCGACTGCTGGGTCACCAGCGCCCGGCTCAGTATCCAGCTCAGCAGCAGCGCGCCGCCCAGACAGCCCAGCAGCAGCGCCCATTCGCCGAGCGCGTCGCTGCTGAAGATTCGAACCAGCAGGTGGCGAAGTTCCTGCAGACTGATCGCCTGATGCACGCCGTTCACAGATCCGCCAGGGCGCGCAGATGCACCGCCACGCTACGAGCCAGGGCATCCAGGTGATAGCCGCCCTCCAACACCGACACGATGCGCCCGTGGGCGTAGCGGTCGGCCACCGATTTGAGCTTGAGCGTCATCCACTCGTAGTCCGCCTCCACCAACCCCAGCTGGCCGAGGTCGTCATCGCGGTGCCCGTCGAAGCCCGCGGAAATGAAGATCATCTGCGGCTTGAAGCGCTCCAGCGCCGGCATCCACATGGCCTCGACGATCTCGCGGATCTCGCCGCCGCGCGTGTAGGCCGGGATGGGCACGTTGACCATGTTCGTGCCCTTGGGCACGGCGCCGCAGTAGGGGTAGAGCTGGTCCTGGAAGAGGCTGACCATCAGGATGCGGTCATCGCCGGCAATGATGTCCTCGGTGCCGTTGCCGTGATGCACGTCGAAGTCGGCAATGGCCACGCGCTGCAGGCCCCGCACGTCCAGCGCATGGCGCGCCGCGATGGCGACGTTGTTGAAGAAGCAAAAGCCCATGCTCTCGTCACGGGTCGCATGGTGGCCGGGCGGGCGCACCGAGCAGAAGGCGTTCTCGGCCCGGCCGTCCAGCACCCAGTCGGTGGCCTTCACCGTGGCGCCGGCGGCATGCAGCGCCGCCTGCCAGGTGTGCGGATTCATCGCGGTGTCGGGGTCCACGGCCTCGCTGGTGCCGGTCTCGGCGCAGCGGCGCATGCGCTCGCCGATCTCGGTCACGTAGCGGTGCGTGTGGGCCAGCTCCACGTCGCTCAGATCCACGGGGCCGGAGTCCACATGCTCCAGCGCCTGATCCAGCCCGGTGCCGAGCAGCCAGTCGTCGATGGCGGAGAGCCGCTGCGGGCACTCCGGATGGCCCGGCCCCATGTCATGGCGGCGGCAGGCTGGGGGATTGAAATAGGCGGTCGGCATGAAAACTCAGTCTCTTGGTATGGTCCGCGCCATGACGCAAGCCACATCAAGGACGCTGGCCGGGTCGTTGAAGACCCTGCACAACCAGATTAGCACGGTCATCAAGGGCAAGCCGGAGCAGATCGCCGACAGCCTGGCCTGCCTGCTGGCCGGCGGCCACCTGCTGATCGAGGATCTGCCCGGCGTCGGCAAGACCACGCTGGCCCATGCGCTGGCCATGTCGCTGGGCCTGAAGTTCTCGCGTCTGCAATTCACCGCCGACCTGCTGCCCAGCGATCTGCTGGGCGTGTCGGTCTACGAGCGCGAGCGCCAGGGCTTCGTGTTCCACCCCGGCCCGGTGTTCGCCCAGGTGCTGCTGGCCGACGAGATCAACCGCGCCGGCCCCAAGACCCAGAGCGCTCTGCTGGAGGCGATGGAGGAGCACCAGGTCAGCATCGACGGCCAGACCCACGCCCTGCCCCAGCCCTTCTTCGTGATCGCCACCCAGAACCCCAGCGAGCAGCTCGGCACCTTCCCGCTGCCGGAGTCGCAGCTGGATCGCTTCCTGATGTGCATCTCGCTGGGCTATCCCGATGCCGCCTCCGAGCGCGAGCTGCTGATGGGCCAGGACAGCCGCGAGCTGCTGCGCCGGCTCCAGCCGGTGATGACGCCGGCCGAACTGATCGACGCCCAGGCCGCCGTGCGCGAGGTGCATGCCGCACCGCCGCTGCTGGACTACCTGCAGGCGCTGCTGGCCGCCACCCGTTCGGGCCAGTGGTTCGTCGAAGGCCTGTCGCCCCGCGCCGGCCTGGCCCTGCTGCGCGCGGCCCGGGCGCGCGCGCTGCTGCAGGAGCGCGACTACGTGTCGCCGGACGACCTGCAGGCCATCCTGCCCCAGACCATCGCGCACCGCCTGCAACCCCGCGCCGGCGCAGGCCGCGGCGCGCGCGAACAGGTGCGCGCGATGATCGACGCGATCCCCCTGCCGTGACGCGGGGCCCGCTGCAGCGCGCCGCCGGGAGCGCGGCATGAGCGTGGCGATGAGCGGCCTGCGCCGGCGCTGGCAGGCCTGGTGGCAGGCCCGGTTGCCGCTGGCCGACACCCACCGGCTGGCCCAGCGCAATGTCTACATCCTGCCCACCCGCGCCGGCCTGGCCTTCTGCGCGACGTTGGGCGTGCTGCTGCTGGCCAGCATCAACGAGCAGCTCAGCCTGGGCTATGCACTGACCTTTGCGCTGACCGGTGCCGGGCTGGCCTCCATGCATACCACGCACGCCAACCTGCGCGGCCTGCAGCTCGACCTCAAGGCCCCGGACGGCGTGCATGCCGGCGACGACTACCCGCTGGAGATCCGCCTGCACAACCCCGGCGTCGCCCGCTACGGCCTGGCCCTGCACGCCCTGCTGCCCGACGGCACGGCCACCGAGCCCGCGTGGGTCGACGTGCCGGCCCGCGGCCATGCGGCACTGACGCTGCGGCTGCCGGCCCAGGCCCGCGGCCTGCAGGCGCTGCCGCGGCTGGAGATCGCCACGAGCTTCCCGCTGGGCTTCTTTCGCGCCTGGAGCTACTGGCGGCCTGCGAGCCGGCTGTGGGTCTACCCGCGCGCCGAGCAGCCATCCCCGCCCTTCCCCTTGCAGGCCGACGCTGGCGAACAGGCTGCCGGTGCCAGCGCCGCGCGCGCCGGTGGCAGCGACTTCGCCGGCGTGCGGCCCTACCGCCGCGGCGACACCCTGCGCGCCGTGCTGTGGCGCAAGTCGGTCACCGCGCTCGAAGCGGGCCAGGCGCCGTGGGTGCGCGACACCGAGGCCCCGCCGTCGCGCGAGCTGTGGTTGAGCTGGGAGGCCAGCGCCGGCCGGGACGCCGAGGCCCGGCTGTCGCGCCTGACGGCCTGGGTGCTGGCCGCCGACCATGCCGGCCTCAGCTACGGATTGCGGCTGCCCGCGCATGACCTGCCCCCCGCCAGCGGCCCGGCCCATCAACGGGCCTGCCTGGAGGCGCTCGCCGCCCATGCCTGAGTCCGCTCGCCCCACGCCACGCCTGGCGCGCCTGAGCCGCGACAGCCGGGACAGCTTCTTCCTGCTGGCGCTGATCGCCGCCGTCATCGCCCCTCACATCGGCCACCTGCCCTGGTGGGCCAGCGCCATGGCTGGCCTGGTGCTGGCCTGGCGGGCCCAGCTGGTGTGGCGCCAGCGCCCGCTGCCCGGCCGCTGGCTGCTGCTGGGCGTGCTGGCGATCTACAGCGCGCTGACCTGGCTGCACTTCCGCACGCTGCTGGGCCGCGAGGCCGGCATCACGCTGCTGGTCGTACTGCTGGCGCTGAAGACGCTGGAGCTGCGGGCCCGGCGCGACGCCTTCGTGGTGTTCTTCCTCGGCTTCTTCCTGGTGCTCACGCAGTTCCTGTACTCGCAGTCGCTGCTGGTGGGGCTGTGGATGCTCGGCGCCGTCTGGGGCCTGCTGGCCGCCGTCGTGCTGGCGCAGATGCCCGGCCCCACGGCCAGCCTGCGGGTGGCCGCGCGCCGCGCAGCCACCACCACACTGCTCGGCCTGCCGGTGATGATCGGCCTGTTCCTGCTGTTTCCGCGCATCGCGCCGTTGTGGGGCGTGCCCAGCGAGGCGGTCGGGCGCACCGGGCTGTCCAACCAGCTCGAGTTCGGCGCAATGAACGAGATCGCCAACGACGACGGCATCGCGATGCGCCTGCGCTTTCTCGAGGGCAGCCCGCCACCGCCCGAGCAGCGCTATTTCCGCGGCCCGGTGCTGACCCGCTTCGACGGCAAGACCTGGCGCGCCACCGCCCCCGGCCAGGCCTGGCTGCGTGGGCGTGACGACCTCGTGCTGCAGGGCCGCCCGCTGCGCTACGAGCTCACGCTCGAGCCGCTGCGCATTCCCGTGCTGCCACTGCTGGAGATGAGTCCGGGCGCCGTGGGCAGCCAGCGCAGCCTGCCCGACCTGACCCTGACCCGCGGCCCGGAGCTGCAGTGGCTGGCCGCGCGCCCCATCACCGAACGCCTGCGCCTGAACGCCGAAGCCAGCCCGCAATGGCAGGCCGGCGCCGAACGCCGCAGCCTGCTGCTCGCCAACGAGCTGGAACTGCCCGCCGGCCTGAATCCCCGCACGATCGCCTGGGCGCGTGAACTGGCCGGGCAAGCCCGCTTCCAGGGCCTGGCCGACGGCCCGCGCGCCGCCGCGCTGGCCGACGCGGTGCTGCAGCACATCCGCCGCAGCGACTTCACCTACACGCTGGCGCCCGGGCGCTACGGCGAGTCGTCCCCGCACCTGATCGACGAGTTCTGGCTGGATCGCCGGCTCGGCTTCTGCGAGCACTTCGCGTCGGCCTTCGTCGTCGTGATGCGCGCCATGGGCGTGCCGGCGCGCCTGGTGACCGGCTTCCAGGGCTGGGACGCCGAGCCTCAGGACGGCTACTACGTCGTGCGCAACGCCCAGGCCCACGCCTGGGCCGAGTACTGGGTGTCGGGCCGCGGCTGGCTGCGTGCCGACCCCACGGCGGCCGTGGCCCCCAGCCGGGTCGTTCAGGGTCAGGCCTTGCAGCCCTCGCCTGGCGTCATTGGCCAGCTCAACCCCACACTCTGGCGCACCTTCCGCGGCGCCTGGGAAACGGTCAACAACCGTTGGGCCCAGTGGGTGCTGAACTACTCGCGGCAGAACCAGTTCGACCTGCTCAAGGGCCTGGGCTTCGCCCAGCCCGACTGGGCCGCGCTGGGCCGGGCCCTGGCCGCAACCATCCTGCTGCTGGCCACCGCAGCCGCCGCCTGGCTGCGCTGGCAGGCGCGACCGCGGGATGCCTGGAGCCGGCTGCGCGGCGCCCTGACACGCGAACTGATCCGACTGCAACTGCCGATTCACGAAGGCCAGACCCCGCGCGCCTGGGCAGAGCTGATCGAACATCGATACGGCGACGAAGGCGCCGAGCTCGCCAGCCTGCTCCGTCAGCTCGACGAATTTCGCTATGGCCGACAGTCACCGCGCCCGATAGGCACGATCGCCCGCGAGATCCTGTCCAGCGCGCGGAAAATTCACCAGCACCCGTCGATAGAGGGTTAGCCCCGGTCAGTGCGAGTGTCTCGACGTTGATGATCGGGCATGCTCGAAATCCGGAAATGCAATCTGCGAAGCTTCGCCCTGGCCCTCTGCTGTGCGCTGACAGCCACGCTCGCCAAGGCTGATGCGCCGGCGGGCCAGGAACTCGGGGCGCTCGTTTTCAAGCTGGTGGCCAATCTGAACGAAGCCACTCAGGCAACGGCGGACGGCGACCTGAACCAGCAACGCGCTGCGGAACAGGCGGTTGCCAATCAACTGCGTCAGCTGATCAGTCAGTCGCCGGGCGATCCGGCGTTTCGAAGCCGGGATCACCGGTGGCGAACACCCCTGATCAATGCCGCGATGCGCGGCTATGCCGATGTGGTTGAGGCCCTGCTAAGCGATGAGGGCGTTCGGCAGTCCATCAACACCCAGGACGGGGACGGCGTCTCCGCATGGATCGCAGCGCAATACGCCCGTCCGCTGACGCTGGCGGCCTGTCATCCGCAGGATCTCACCATCGAAGCCATCGGTCTGTGGGGCCCCTACCTCCAGCGCCTGCGCTATTTCGCTCTACAGACGCCGCTCCCGTTCGACCGCATCCGCAGCGCACTGGGCGCCGCTGGCGCAAAGCCTGAACTCGACAAAGCCAAACAGCTCTGGTTGAAGCAATGCCCGGAACACGCGCCCGAACTGGAGCCGCTGATCGAACAATCCAGCGATCTGATGCAGACCTTGCTGAACGACGCCAACCAGCGCCTGCAAGGCTTCTTTGCCGACCCGCGCAAGGCGCCGAAATCACGCCAAGCCAGCCCCGGGATCGATAGCCCGACGAACACGTTCCCGGCTACTGATCCGGTGTCCGACGCGCAAAGCTCTGGCGCCAAACATACCTGCAAGAACATGCCCAAGCCCGAATGGATCAACAATGCCGGTATCCCGTGGACAGGTCGCGCGCTGTTCAGCATCGACTTCGAGGTCCAGGATGGTGCCCCGGTTGTGGCCAGGGTCACGACCCTGAGCGCCAAACCTGCACTCCCCGACGCCATCGCCATCGAATTCCGCGCCATGACATTAAGAGCACTGGGCGCCTACCGCTGCACAGGCGACCACCTCGTTCGGCAGGAATTCGAGTACCGCATGACGGACTAAGCAGCGCGCCTCGTGCGCGTCGGACGGTGAACCTGATGCATTGGCCCAGCGCCGCGGTACAGCCGTTACTTCACCGCAAGGTCATCGCGACTCTTGGGTTAGCACGAGGCCGGAATTCTGCTGAGTTCGGCCAAGATCAAGGCCGCTGCCGTTGCCCACCCGTTGGCCCGGCAGAACACCCGTCGTCAAGCCATCGTTGAGATGGATGACGTCCCCAACTCATTCAATACTCCATGGCCCCCATCTCATCGCGCCTCCTGCTCGCCGCATTCGCCGCCTGCTTCACGCTGCACGCCCAATCCCAGCCGACGTCTGACCCGAAAACGGCCTCGCCAGACCTGTCCGTGCAAGACCAGGTTCGATCGCTGGGTGCGGCCACGCAGGCCAACGCAGACGGCAATTGGGACAGTCAGCGCAATGCCGAGAAAAAGGTGGCCGCCACCATATCAGCGCTCATAGCCAAAGCCCCTGGGCAACCCGCGCTGACCGCTCGCGACGACCTGTGGCGCACGCCGCTGATCAATGCCGCACTGTGGGGGTATGCCGACGTGGTTGCAGCCCTGCTCGCCGACGACAGCGTGCGCGCGTCCATCAACGAGGTCGACGGCCAGGGCCTGTCGGCCTGGATGGCCGCGCAAATGGCCCAGCCCCTCACACTGGCCAGCTGCCATCCGCAGATGCTCGTGCGAGAAGCCGTCGGCCTCTGGGGCCCCAACCTCCAACGCATGGCCTATTTTTCACCCTCATCCGGCCTGGCCTTTGCGCGCATCCGCGCCATGCTCGGGGCTGCCGGGGCAAAGCCCGACCTGGACGCGGCAAAGGCGCAATGGAACCAGCGCTGCCCTGGCCAAGCTGAGGCCACGGTGGCAGCGGTGGCCGCATCCGAAGACCTGCTTCAAACCTTGTTGCAGGACAGCGGCGGGCAGATCACCGCCTTCCTGAACGCCCAAAAGGAAACCCCGAAAAGCGTCGTGCCCAAGGTAGCGCCTCCGCAACCGACACTTCCCCGCCTGAAGCTCAGTCTGCCGCTGTCACTCGCGCAGACGGCGATCAGCGCCGGTCAATCGGCCATGGTCTGCGCCGCCATGCCCAAGCCCGACGCGGCCGTGCTGGAGGGGCTGCAACTTGCTTCCGGCAGCGCGAAATTCCTGTACGAGACCACC
Organism: Roseateles depolymerans; assembly: GCA_003241055.1. Classification (GTDB taxonomy): domain Bacteria; phylum Pseudomonadota; class Gammaproteobacteria; order Burkholderiales; family Burkholderiaceae_C; genus Pelomonas; species Pelomonas depolymerans_A. The sequence goes on along the minus strand of QFOD01000001.1, from coordinate 448,757 downwards.
ACCGAGGTTCGCGACGGTCGCCCCGTCGCCGTCAGACTGGACCTCAAGGAAAGCTCGGACCGAATGCCCCCCGCCAGCCACATGCGCCTTCGCGCGGCCGTCTACCAGGCCTTGGGTAGCTACCGCTGCCCGGGAGACCATATATTCGTACAAGAGTTCCAATTCACTGTGCGATGACCCTCATCTCTCCGGCCGTCGGGGCAGCCGTCCTGATCATGGCCCTCAGCACGGCTGCCTGGCCTGCTGCGCCCAAAGCCCACCACCGCAAGCCACCATCGCCCGCGGCCCCCGCCGCCCAACCCCTGGGCCCACGCCCCGAACTGCTCGTGTTCGCCCGCGAACTGGCGCAGGCCGAGGGCTGGGACGTGGAGGCGCTGTCGACCCAGCTGACGGCGGCGCAAGACCTGCCCCGCGTCAAGCAGCTGATCCTGCCGCCCGCCACCGGTGCCACCAAGAACTGGGCCGCCTATCGTGAGCGCTTCATCGAGCCGAAGCGAATCGCTGCAGGCGCTGCGTTCTGGCGCGACAACGCGGCCACGCTGGCCCGGGCCGAATCACGCTATGGCGTGCCGCCCGAGATCATCGTGGGCATCATCGGCGTGGAAACCTTCTATGGCCGCGTGACCGGCGGCTTCAAGGTGCTGGACGCGCTGGCCACGCTGGCCTTCGACTTCCCCAGCCAGCATCCTCGCGCCGCCGAGCGCCAGGCCTTCTTCCGTGCCGAGCTGGCCGACTTCCTGCGCCTGTGCCGCGAGCAAGGCCTGGACCCGACGGACGTGCGCGGCAGCTATGCCGGCGCCCTCGGCCTGCCGCAGTTCATGCCCGGCAGCTGGCGCCGTCATGCGGTGGACTTCGACGGCGATGGTCATATCGACCTGCGCACCAGTGCCGCCGATGCCATCGGCTCGGTGGCCAACTTCCTGGTTCAGCACGGCTGGCAGCCCGGCATGCTGACGCACTACACGGTGGCCGTGCCGGTGGACACGGCCCAGCGCGCGCGGCTGCTGGCCAACGACATCCTGCCCAGCCTCACGCCGGCCCAGTTCGCCGACGCCGGCGCACGGCTCTCCGAGGCCGGCCAGGAGCATCAGGGCCTGCTGGCGCTGATCGAATTGCAGAACGGCGCCGCGGCGCCCCAGTACTACGCCGGCACCGCCAACTTCTATGCGCTGACGCGCTACAACTGGTCAAGCTACTACGCGATGAGCGTCATCGAACTGGGCTCCGCCGTTCGCCGCGCCTGGCAGGCCGCCAACAGCGCCGGCTGAAGCCGCCCTGCGCAGCACACCCGACGCGAAGCGAGCGCAGATAGGCCAGCCGGGATAAATCATCCTGCGACATCGCATGCAAACCCGGTACGGCGTGAAATACCGCATACTCGACGCCGCCGCAGTAACTTCAGTCACTTCAATGAATACTTCCGGCACCCCAGGCCTTTAATCTCGCGGCGTTCGGTACGGAATTCAGCAAGCCGCGGGCTGGCCGCCAAACGACAAGACAAGGTTCAATAGCGCCCCGGCATTGACGTGAATAAATTCACGAGAACCAATACAAAACCATTGGCAGCGCCGGAATAAATCAAAAGTCACCCCTATTGATCAGCCATAAATAAACCCACCCAATCAATGACATTGGCAGAATAAAACCCACCCGACCGGGCCTCTCCCCACAATGGCGGCATCTACTTCGTTGGGAATGAGGACCAGATGCTCTCGAGTATGTCGGTGGCCAAGCGCCTATATGCCGGATTCGGCCTGCTGTTGCTGATCCTGACGGCCGTGACGGGCCTGGCGGTGTTCAATGTGCGCACCATCGATGCCGCGCTGGACGCCAACGGCAATCGTCACGCCCCCATCCAGCGCTACGCGATCAACTTCCGCGGCTCGGCGCATGACCGGGCCATCGCGGTGCGCGACCTGGTGCTGGCCGGCAACGCGCAGGACCGTCAGCGCGAGGTCGAGCGCATCGAGGCGCTGGCGCGCTTCTATGCCGAGTCGGACGCCCCGCTGGAGCGCATGGTCCATGCGCCCGAAGCCAGCCCCGAGCTCGGCCAGATGTATGCCGCCATCCGCGCCGCCGAGGCGCGCGCCATGGGCACGACGCGCCAGCTGATCGAACAGGCCGGCAGCGCCAATGACGCCGATGGCGCCCGCAAACTGCTGTGGGAGCAGGCCAAGCCCCAGTACGTGGAGTGGCTGGCCACGATCAATCGCCTGATCGATTTCGAGGAGGGCCGTCTGCGCGCCGGCGAGGGCATCGCCCGCCGGCAGGCGGCCGGATTCGTCGGCGTGATGCTGGCAGCCCTGCTGGCCGCCGCCGCGGTCAGCGCGCTGGCCGCCTGGCGCGTCACGCGCAGCCTGCTGCAGCAGCTGGGTGCGGAACCCCAGCAACTGGCCGACGCAGCCAGCCATGTGGCCCAGGGTGACCTGCGCACGGCGAAACTCGATCGCCAGGCCCCGCAGGGCAGCGTGGCCGCGTCGCTGGCCGCCATGCGCGACAGCCTCGCCCAGGTCGTGGGCCAGGTGCGCAATACCTCGGAGGGCATTGCCAGCGGCTCGCACGGCATCGCGGAAGGCAATGCCGGCCTGCTGCGCCGGACCGAGGCCCAGGCCAGCAGCTTGCAGCAGACCACGGCGTCGATGCAGCAGATGACCGACATCGTGCAGGGCAATGCTGAGGCGGCCCGGCAGGCGGCCCAGCTCGCCGAGTCCGCCAGCGTGGCCGCCCGCCAGGGTGGCGAGGTGGTGGGCCGGGTCGTGAGCAACATGGACCAGATCTCCACCAGCTCGCGGCGCATCGCCGACATCATCGGCCTGATCGACAGCATCGCCTTCCAGACCAACCTGCTGGCGCTGAACGCAGCCGTGGAGGCGGCGCGCGCCGGCGAGCAGGGGCGCGGCTTTGCCGTCGTGGCCAGCGAGGTGCGCATGCTGGCCCAGCGCAGCGCGACGGCGGCCAGCGAGATCAAGGGTCTGATCGACAGCAGCGTGCAGCGCATCGAGGACGGCTCGCGACTGGTGCATCAGGCCGGCTCGTCCATGACGGACATCGTTGCCCAGGTGCAGAGCGTGGCGGCGCTGATCACCGAGATCCGTGATGCCACGCTCAGCCAGACGACCGGCATCACGCAGGTGAACGCCGCGATGTCGCAGCTGGACGATGCAACGCAGCAGAACGCTGCACTCGTCGAGCAGAGCTCCTCGGCTGCCGACGAACTCCGGGACGACGCCGCGCGGCTGGCCCAGCTGGTCAGCATGTTCCAGCTGGCAGCCTCGTCGCCCGCCGCCCACGGCCGCCAGCCGGCCATGCTCCCGGCCTGAGCATGGCCACGATGTCTGAGGATGCCGCGCCCGCGGGCACGGCGGCGATGCTCGCGGTGGCGCTGCATGATCTGCCGGCGCTGGACGCGATCTTCGGCCCCGCCACGCTGGGCCGTGCGCTGGAGGAATTGCAGCAGGGGCTGAGCGATATCGGCAGCCACCTGCTGGCGCGACACGACGCGCTGCAGGTGCTGCGATGGCCCGGCCGCTGGGCGATGAGCTTCCGGCCCCGCGCCGACGGCCTGCCGCGCGACGCGCAGGAAACCTGGCAGGCCCTGGCCGAAGCCGCCCGCACGCTCACCGACGCCCTGCTGCTACGCATCTTCGGCAGCGGCTCGGCCCAGCGGCTGCGCAGCGCCGTGCAGGTGCTGCCCCTGCCCGTCTCGCTGGCGCAGGCCGACGCCGCCGGGCAGGCCGACTGGCTGCAGGACCGGCTCGGCCGCCTGCCCGAGCTGGCCTGGCAGGCCCCCGGCGCCAGCGTGACGGACGCGCAGCTGCTCACCCCGCTGCTGAACGGGCGCTCGCTGCGCACCTTGTTGCAGCCCATCGTGCGGCTGGGCACCGGCGAGCTGCTGGGCTACGAGGCGCTGACGCGCGGGCCCGCCGGCTCCGCGCTGGAACGCCCCGATCGGCTGTTCGGCGCCGCCCGGGCGGCCGGGCGCGCCACCGAGCTGGAGCTGCTGACCGCCCGGCTGGCACTGGAGCGCACCGCCGGGCGGCTGCGCAGCGGCCGCTTCCTGACACTCAACCTCGGCCCCGAGGCCCTGCACCTGGCCCTGGGCGAGCTGCCACTCGCCGGCCGCAGCGACGTGAAGATCGAGCTGACCGAGCACATGCCGCTGGACCAGCTGGACGCCCTGCGGCCCGCCGTGGAGAGGCTGCGTGCCCAGGGTCACAGCCTGGTGCTGGACGACACCGGCTGCGGCTTTGCGGATCTCGAAACGGTGCGGCAGCTGCGCCCCGAGATCGTCAAGCTCTGCATCACCGTCGTGCGGCAGGCCGCACCGGACAGCCCGGTGCTGCAGGCCATCGCGGACACCGTGCAGCGGCTGCGCGAGCTGGGCAGCCGCGTGCTGGCCGAGGGGGTCGAGACGACCGGCCAGCGCGACGTGCTGTCACGCTGGCCCATCGAGCTGGCCCAGGGCTGGCTCTACGCCGAGGCCAGTCCCGTCGATGAGGTGCTGCGCGCCGGCTGAGGCGGACGCGGCGGGCGCGGCTCAGGCCTGGCGGCGACGCACCATGGCCATCACGCCCAGCAGCCCCGCCAGCATCAGCCCGTAGCTGGAGGGCTCGGGCACGGCCGTGATGGCCGTGCCCACGTCGCCGTCGTGCACCGCCCAGACCTGCAGGTGGTTGCTCATGCGTGCGAAGCCCTGCGAGCCGAACGCCGGGTAGAACAGCCAGGCCCGGTCCTGCGGATAGCGCGGGTCGCCGGCGAACTGGTCGAAGGTGGTGCCGAACCAGTAGGCATTGGCGGACGACAGCCCGCTGAACGGCCCCATGTTGCTGACGCCGAAGCCCTCCTGGTCGGCACCTGTCGTGTCCAGGATGCTCTTGTTGCCCAGCGTCACATGGAACATGTGGGCCAGCTCGCTGTTGGGGCTGATGATGTTGTAGCCCTGGTCGCGCTGGCCGGTCCAGTAGTCGTTCGGGTCGTAGTACTGCCAGTACTCGCCATTCACCGGCGAGGCCTTGGGCAGCCGCCAACCGCTGACGCCACCATCGGTCAGCGAGGCCACCAGCGTCTTCGCGTCGTACCAGGACAGGCCGCCCGGCTGGTCTTCATCGGTGTCATACACCGAGCCCACGCCGAGGTTCGCGTTCGCCATCCAGGTGATGTTGAGCACGGTGTCGTAGTAGGCCTCCGCGCCATTGGCCAGATTGCCGTCCAGATCCCGCGCCTGGAGCGTGGTGGTCCAGTCACCCTGCCCCGGCACCGACTGCGCGTGCGCCATGCCCAGCAGGGCGCTGCCGGCCAACAGCAGGCCAAGGCGGCCCAAGAGAAGCTTGTTCATCACGATTCCTTGAAGAGGATCGCCGTCGGCGCCCGCAGGCGCATCGTGGCGATCGGCGGTCAACACCGGCCACAGGGCCGGAACGAACCCGCATGTTTTTCGACAGGTCGCCGGCCTAGCACCCCGGGCAATCCATAAGCTCGTCTATACAAGTTGTCACGAGGCGTGACTGCCCTGCTCCGGCCCGGCCGAGCTAGGGGACATCCCCCATTTCGGCTGGCACGACGCTGCCAAATCAGGGCTTGGTCGAGGCTTTCTGCGTCATGAACACGCCATGGCAGCCGCCGGCGCCGGCGTGGCTCGCCTGCGTCATACGCCCAAAGACCTATGGTCAAGCCGCGCAGGCCGGGCTAACCGCGCACGCTCGAATCCCGTATCGCCGGCAAGTTAGCAATACCTGACCCCGGGGGGCGACTCATCATCTTTTCATCAGGATTGATGGATCGGCTTGCGCCAGCATGCCGGCGATCGATTCGCTCGGGCGCCGCCCAAACCTTCCATCACCATGCATCGCCATCAAGCCCTCGCCGCCCTGCTCGCTCTCCCTCTCGCATTCCTCAGCGTGGCACCCGCCCATGCCGAAGGGCACAACGCCATCGTCGATTTCTCCACCGGCACCCAGGGCTGGGAAGGCCACTGGGACGGCATCAACTCCAACATCGACACCAGCCTGGGCGATCCGGTCTACCGCACGCAGTTCACCACCTACGCCATCACCTTCGTGAACAGCAGCAACCCGGCCTTCATCGGCGACTTCAGCCAATCGGGCGCGATCAGCTTCGGCATCGACATCAATGTGCTGAGCATGAGCGCCGGCGGGGACTTCCCGGAAGCGCCCCCGCAGCGTGACCTGATCCTCGAACTGCGCGACTACGACCGTGCCACGGCCGACATGCCCTTCGCCTCGGTCTGGATCAACCTCGGGCCGCTGACCGTCGGCCAGGGCTGGCAGCATCTCGGCACCACCATAGACAACCCGCTGTCCGCCACGCTGCCAGCCGGCTGGCTCGGCAATGGCGCCTCTGACCCCACGACCGGCGAGCCCGTGCTGCCCGATGGCGTGAGCTTCGCCGACATCCTGAAGGGCGTCGACCAGATCGCCTTCACGACGATGAAGCCCGGCTGGGGCTACACCGCCATCAGCTTCGACGTGATGGTGGACAACCTCAGCGTCAGTGCCGTCCCGGAGCCGGCCACATGGCTGCTGCAGGCGCTCGGCCTGGGCGCACTGGCGCTGCGCCAACGACGCGTCAGGCGCTGACACCTGCCCTGGCGCTGGCGATCACGGCAACCACTCCGGCTGCGGCCCCGGTTCGGCGCCGGCTGCGTCTTCAATGTCTGCTGAGTTCGACGCGCCAGGCTCCCAGGGACCGAGCCGGTCCTGCCAGTAGCGCGGGCGGGCCTGCCGCTCGCAGCTCGCCTGCGCCAGAGGCATTGCGCTGTCCCAGCGCCACTGGCCGCAGGCCGGGCTGCCGATCACCGCAATGTTCGCAGCGCGGTAGCGCGCCAGCACCGGCAGGGCCGGATGGCCGAAGCGGTTGCGATAACCCGCCTGCACCAGGGCAAGCTCCGGGCGGACCGCCGCCAGCAGGGCCGGGCTGGACGAGGTCTTGCTGCCGTGATGCGGCACCAGCAGCCAGTCGGCCCGCAGGTCGGCCGTTCGCGCCACCAGCGCCAGCTCCTGGCCGGCCTGCAGGTCGCCCATCAACAGGGCCGTACGACCGGAGGCGGAACGCACGCGCAGCACGCAGGACAGGTCGTTGGGCTTCAGCCGGGCGTCGTAGTCGGCAGGCCGGGGATGCAGCACCTCCAGCGTCACGCCATCCCAGGCCCAGCGCTGGCCGGCCTCGCAGCGCAGCGTTGGCGCTCCGAGAGCCCGCAGCGGGTGGCCGGGCTCCAGCGAACTGCGCAGCAGGCCGACGGGCAGCGCGCGCAGCAGCGCTGCCGCACCGCCGACATGGTCGCTGTCCCGGTGGCTGAGCATCAGCTCGTCCAGGCGCCGCACGCCCTGGCGTCGCAGCATGGGCAGCAGCACCCGCTCGCCGGCATCGGAACCCGGCCCGTAGGTGGGCCCCGCGTCGAAAAGCAGTGCATGTTCCCGGGTGCGCAGCAGCACCGCATTGCCCTGCCCGATGTCAGGCGCCGTCAGCTCGAACTCACCGTCATGCGGGCGAGGCACCACGGGCCACAGCAGGGGCAGCATCAGCGGCACGGCCATCAGCCGCAGGCTCCAGGGCAGGCGCAGCACGGCCAGCACCGCGCCCAGCAGGGCCGGCGGCACGGCCCAGGCCGGCGCGGCCGGCAGCCACCAGACGGCGCCGGGCCAGGTTGCCAGCCAGCCCAGATAGGCCAGCAACGCCTGCACCAGCTGGGCGGCCAGCGTCCACAGGGGCGCCCACAGCGCGCCCAGCAGCGCCAAGGGCATCAGCACATAGCTCACCAGCGGAATCGCCACCAGGTTGGCCAGCAGGCCTACCAGCGACCACTGGCCGAAGCAGAGCACGCTCAACGGCGCCAGCCCGAGGCAGGCCAGCAGCTGAGTGCGCAGCCCCGCCATCAGGCGCTGCCGCCAACCGACGACCTGGGCGTCACCCGCACTCATCAGCAGCGCCACCGCGCCGAACGACAGCCAGAAGCCGGGCTGCAGCAGCGCCCAGGGGTCCAGCCCGGTGACGATCACCGCCACCAGCAGCATCTGCAGCGGCCAGGGCCATCGCAGGCCCAGCTGTGACAGCCCGGCCAGCGCCACCAGCATCCAGACCGTGCGCTGGGCCGGCACGCCCCAGCCCGAGAACAGCGCATAGGCCAGCGCCGCGGCAGCACCGGCCCAGCGGGCCACCCAGGGCGCCGGGCAGCGCAGGCACAGCGCGGGCATGCGCCGCCACAGCGCCCCCGCCAGCCCGCCGGCCAGCCAGGCGAACAGCGTCACATGCAAGCCGCTGACGCTCAGCAGATGCGCCACGCCGGTGTCTCGGAACAGCGCCCAGTCCTGCGAGGCAATGGCGTTCTGGTCGCCCAGACTCAGCGCAGCCAGCACCCCGGCCGCGGTGGGGTCGGTCACATGCTGCGAAATGGCCTGCCGCAGCCGCTGCCGCGCGCCGTCCAGCGACCAGGGCGATGCGGCCTCCAGCCGCTGCGCGCCCTGGGGCCGGACCACCCCGGTCGCCCGCAAGCCCTGTTCGAACAGCCAGAGCTCGGCATCCAGCCCGCCGGGGTTGCTGAGCCCATGGGGCCGCTTGAGCCGCACCACCAGCCGCCAGCGTTCACCGGCACGGACGGGCTCGCCGCCATAGGCCGCCAGCATCAACCGCGATGGAACGCGCGGCCGGGCCCCGGGGGCGCTCGGGTCCGGCCACAGCGCCTGCACCGCGAACTCGAAGCGCCAGCCCGGCTGGCCGCCAACGCCCACCACGGCCACCGGCAGGGAATCGACACGACCGGTCAGCGTCAGGTCGCGCTGCTCCCAGGCGGGGTCCAGTTCGTCCGCCAGCCGCAGCTGGGCCCGCCAGGCCCCCTGGGCCAAGGCCAGCAGCGCCACGGCCGCAACGCCCAGCGCCAGCGCGGGCAAGACCCGCCCCTTGCGACGCATCCACGGGCCCAGCATGAGCAGCGCTGCGCCCAGCAGCGCCAGCCCGGCCAACACCGTCTGCGCAGGCAGCCGTTCGAACTGGTGCAACAGGCCCAGCCCGGCCAGCCAGGCCAGGCCGAGCAGCGCGCCGGACGCCGGCGCCAAGGGGTGGGCGCGAGTGGGCCGCACGAATCTCCCCAAGGCCCCGTCTGCGCGGGGCCGGGGTGTAGGATGCCGCCGTTTTTTCGTCGGCGCCACGGCGCATCTCCCCCATGAGCACTACTGCGATCCAGGCCAAGCTCGCCGAGCTGGGCATCACGCTGCCCCCGCTGGCCGTGCCGGCCGCCGCCTACCAACCCTTTGTGCGCAGCGGCAATCTGCTGTTCGTGTCCGGCCACATCGCCAAGAAGGACGGCAAGCCCTGGGTGGGTCAGCTGGGCCGCGATACCGACACCGCCACCGGCCAGGCCGCCGCACGCGCCATCGCGATCGACCTGCTGGGCACCCTGCAGGCTGCCACCGGCGACCTGGGCCGCGTCAAGCGCATCGTCAAGGTGATGAGCCTGGTGAACAGCACGCCCGACTACACCGAGCAGCACCTGGTGACCAACGGCTGCTCCGAGCTGTTCGCCACCGTGTTGGGCGAGGCCGGCAAGCATGCCCGCAGTGCCTTCGGCGTCGCGCAGATCCCCATGGGCGCCTGCGTCGAAATCGAGCTGATCGCCGAGATCGCCGACTGATGGGCACGGCCTTCAAGTCGCCCGCCGGTCGGGTGCTGCTGGCGCTGACCCTGTTCAGCTGGGGCGCGGTGGGCGCCGCGCTGATCGCGCAGCACCAGTTCGGGGTCAAGCCTTGCCCCTGGTGCGTGCTGCAGCGCGGCATCTACCTGCTAATCGGCGGCTTCTCGCTGCTGGGCTGGCTGGCGCAGTCGCGTCGCCCGCTGCGCCAGGCCGCGCTGGTGGCCGTGCTGCTGCTGTGCGCCGCCGGCCTGACCGCCGCGGTGTTCCAGCACGAGGTGGCCGCGCAGACCGAGAGCTGCGCAATGGGCCTGGCCGACCGCATCCTGGGTGCGCTCAATCTGGAAGAAGCCTGGCCGCCGGTCTTCATGGTGACGGCCGGCTGCGCCGAGGCCGCGGCCTACAAGCTGCTGGGCCTGGGCTACGACCTCTGGAGCGGCCTGCTCTACGCCGTGCTCGGCGCGCTGGCCCTGTTCACGCTCAGCCGCCGCTGACCGGCGCCCCGCGCTGCCGCAACTGCGGCGGCGCGGCTCACTCCCCGCGCACCACGCCCTCGCGGCGCGGATCGGCGCCCCCGACCCAGCCCCCCTTCACCCGCATCAGCACCTGCAGACCGCTGGTGAGGTCGGTCTCGACCACGCGGTGGCCGCGCGCGCGCAGCGATGCCAGCCCCTCGGCATCCAGCGCCCCGGGCTCGACGATGAGGCTGCCGCTGTTGAACTCGCCGAAATTGGGCAGGTCCACGGCCTGCTGGGCGCTCAGCCCCCAGGCCAGCGTGCCGGTCAGCAGCTTGGCGACGTAATGGATGATGACCGCGCCACCCGGCGAGCCCCCGGCCATCAGCAACTGCCCCTGGGCGTCGAACACCAGCGTGGGCGCCATGCTGGAGCGCGGCCGCTTGCCCGGTTCCACCCGGTTGGCCACCGGCCGGCCATCGGCCCCGCGTGGCGTGAACGAGAAATCGGTCAGCTGGTTGTTCAGGAAGAAGCCGCCGGCCAAGCCGGTGCCGCCGTCGCTCATCACGCGGCTGCCGAAGGCGGATTCCACGCTGGTGGTCATGGACACCGCATGGCCCTGGGCATCGACCACGCTGACCTGGCTGGTACCGTGTTCGGGCTGGTCCGGCTGGGCCGCGAAGGCCTGCTTCACGCCGCCGGGTCGGCCGGCCGCGGCCTGCGTCATGGAACGGTCGGTGATCAGCCGGCCGCGCTCGCGCAGGTAGTCCGGCGCCAGCAGGTTCTGCCAGTCGCCGCCCGGCGCGGCAACGAAGGCCGGGTCGCCGAGATACTCGGCCCGGTCGGCGAACGCCAGCTTGGCGGCCTCGGAATACACATGCAGCCAGTCCGCGCCGAAACCCGTGGCCGCGCGGGCCGCGGGCTGGGTGTCCAGCAGACCCAGGATCTGCATCACCGTCAGGTGGCCGGACGTGGGCGGCCCGAAGCCGCAGACGCGGTAGCTGCGCCAGTCGTTGCACAGCGCCGGCCGCTGCACCGCGCGGTAGCCCGCAAGGTCCGCCAGCGACAGCGTGCCCGGCCGGGCCTGGGCATGGACGCGGCGCACGATGTCCTCCGCCACCGGCCCGCGGTAGAAGGCATCGACCCCGCGCTGCGCGATGCCGCGCAGCACCGCCGCATAGGCCGGGTTCTTCAGCACCGTGCCGACCGGCTTGGGCTGGCCCTCGGCGTCGAAGAAATAGCCGGAGGCCTGCGGGTCGCGGCGCAGCGCGGCCTCGGCGGCGAAGAGGTCGTGCAGCCGCGGGCTGATCGCAAAACCCTGCTCGGCCAGGCGGATGGCCGGCTCGAACAGACGCACCCAGGGCAGCCGGCCCTGCGCCTTGTGGCCCGCGGCCAGCATGGCCAGCACGCCGGGCGTGCCGGTGGACAGGCCGCTCATCACCGCCTCGCGAAAGGGCAGCGGCCGGCCGTCGGGCTGCAGAAAGAGCTCGGGCGTGGCGCCCGCCGGCGCGGTTTCGCGACCGTCCCAGGCCTGCACCTGGCGGCCGTCCCAGTGCAGCAGGAAGGCGCCGCCCGCGATGCCGCTGGACTGCGGCTCCACCAGGCCCAGCACCGCCTGCACGGCAACCACCGCATCGAAGGCCGAGCCGCCGGCCCGGAGTATCTCGACCCCGGCGTCCACCGCCAGCGGATTGGCGGCCGACACCGCGAAGCGCTGCGCCGGTGCGGTGAGCTGCCCCTCCTTGGCCAGGCGCCGGCTCGCGGCCTCGGGCTGGTCCAGCGCCAGCACCGGCTGGCTCAGCGCGGCGCAGGCCGCAAACCACAGGAACGGAATCGGGGAGAAGGGTCGCCAACGCATCGCCGCATCTTAGGCAGGCCGCCCGGTCCGAGCGGTGCGCAGGGTCGGGCGCGGGCATGAAAAAGGCCCCTCGCGAGGGGCCAGGTCATGCGTGGCGACAGGTTCAGATCAGCGGCACGCCGGTCTTGCTCTGCGCGAACTCGCGGCTCACGCCCTCGGCCAGCTCGACCAGCTTCAGGCCTTCGGGCACCACGTCGAAGACGCCCAGGTCCGTGATGATGCGGTCCACCACGCCCACGCCGGTCAGCGGCAGCGTGCAGGCAGGGATGATCTTCAGGTCCTCGCTGCCGTCCTTCTTGCGGGCTACATGCTCCATCAGCACGATGACGCGCTTCACGCCGGCCACCAGGTCCATCGCGCCGCCCATGCCCTTGACCATCTTGCCCGGGATCATCCAGTTGGCCAGATCGCCCTGGCCGCTGACCTGCATGGCGCCCAGGATGGACAGGTTGATCTTGCCGGCGCGGATCATCGCGAAGCTGTCATGGCTGCCGAAGATGCTGGAGCCCGGCAGCGTGGTGACGGTCTGCTTGCCGGCGTTGATGAGGTCGGCGTCGACCTCGTCTTCCGTCGGGAAGGGGCCGATGCCCAGCATGCCGTTCTCGCTCTGCAGCCAGACCTCCTTGTCGGCCGGCACATGGTTGGCCACCAGCGTCGGAATGCCGATGCCGAGGTTCACGTAGAAGCCGTCTTCCAGCTCCTGGGCCGCGCGCGCGGCCATCTGATCTTGGGTCCAGGGCATGGCTCAGGCCTCCTTTTTCGGCGACAGGGTCTTCTTCTCGATGCGCTTCTCGGGCGTCGCATTCAGCACGATGCGGTGCACGTAGATGCCCGGCAGATGCACGTCGTCGGGATCGATCTCGCCGGTTTCGACGATCTGCTCCACCTCCACCACCGTCAGCTTCCCGGCCATCGCGGCAGCCGGGTTGAAGTTGCGCGCCGTGCGGCGGAACACCAGGTTGCCGCTCTTGTCGGCCTTCCAGGCCTTGACCAGCGCCACGTCGGGCACCAGGGCCTTTTCGAGGATGTAGGTCTGGCCGTCGAACTCGCGGGTTTCCTTGCCCTCGGCGATCAGCGTGCCCACGCCGGTGCGCACGAAGAAGGCCGGGATGCCCGCACCGCCGGCGCGCAGCTTCTCGGCCAGCGTGCCCTGGGGCGTGAACTCCAGCTCCAGTTCGCCGGCCAGGTACTGGCGCTCGAACTCCTTGTTCTCGCCAACGTAGCTGGAAATCATCTTCCGGATCTGGCGCGTCTCCAGCAACTGGCCCAGGCCGAAGCCGTCGACGCCCGCGTTGTTGGAGATCACGCTGAGGTTCTTCACGCCGCTGTCGCGCAGCGCAGCGATCAGCGCCTCCGGGATGCCGCACAGGCCGAAGCCGCCCACCGCCATCAACTGGCCGTCCGCCACGACACCACGCAGCGCCTCGGCGGCGCTGGGGTACACCTTGTTCATGCCGTCTCCTGCATTTATGAGGGAAGGCGTGAGCGTAGCGGCCCCGGCAGTTGACGTCGATTACGCAAGATTGACTAAGCGGCGCCGAGCGGGTCCGCGCCGGCAGGGAGGCACTGTTCGGCACCGCGCTGCGCACGGCGACGGCGCTGCCAGGCCAGCACGCCCAGGCAGGTGCCCGCCAGCGCCAGCGTTGCCGGCTCCGGCAGCGTCTGGCCCGGCGACTCGCCGGCGACGACGCTGATCTGCAGACTGCGTTCGGGCGTCCAGGACACCTCGGCACCCCTGGCGTCACGAAAGGCCAGCGACAGCCCGCCCCCCTGATAGTCGCCAAGAGCCACCTGGCCGCCGATGGGCACGAGCCGGCCGAAGACGAAGCTCATGCTTTCGCCGGGTGCGAGATCCATGGCGGCGAACTGCTGGGCCAGTGGCACCTCGGGCGCCAGGAAGTCGTAGGCGAATTCGATGCCCTCGCCAAAGGCACCCACGAAACGGCTGCCCAGCAGGTGCTCGGTGGCCGAGGCCTCGTTGTAGACCGTGGCCTGCAGCACCAGGGTCTGATCGGGTGTCAGCGTGTAGTTCCACTGGCTGAGATCCCAGGACAGGCTGACACCGGCGTGGCTGGCGCCGCCAAGTGCAGCCAGCAGCAGCGCGCCCAGGCCGGCACGCAGGCGCCGGAACGTGAGGACGGACGGTTGAAACATCATCGGACTCCTTGCTGAAAATGAGAGCCCGCACGGTAGGTGGCAGCCCCCCGGCGCGGCATCGCCCGTTGGAGCCATGGCCCGAGGTCTACCCGACCGACCGAGGGTGATCCCCCCTCGAATGCGGGCACCGCCGCCGGGTAGGATCGCGCCCCGCAGACCCTACAGCCGTGTGAGCCTCGACGCCCTCGATTACCGCAACGCCTTTCAGCTCGCCCCGCTGGGCCTGGTGCTGTCCGCGCAGCGCCAGATCGTCGATTGCAACGAGCGCGTGCTGCAGATCTTCGGCGCGCGGCGCGAACAGCTGGTCGGCCAGAGCTTTGCGGTGATGTACCCCAGCGCCGCCGAGTTCGAGCGCACCGGCGCGCGCATCGTCGCCAGCCTGGACGCCGATGGCCGCTATGCCGACGACCGCGTGATGCGCCGCGTGGGCGACGGCAGCCTGTTCTGGTGCCACGTCAGCGGGCGGGCTCTGGACCCGGCCGACCCGCATGCGCGCGGCATCTGGTGCTTCGAGGACCTGTCGGCCCGCCGCCAGCTGACGGCGCAGCTGACCCCGCGCGAGCGCGAGATCGCCGCGCTGCTCGCGGAGGGCCAGACCAGCAAGGCCGTCGGGCGCCGGCTCGGCCTGAGCCCGCGCACGGTGGACGTCTACCGCGCCCGGCTGATGAAGAAATACCAGGCGTCCAGCACGCCCGAACTCATACACAAACTGTTGAGCGCATGAGCGACACCGAGCACGCCCACGACACGCCCGGCCACGCGGCCCATGGCCCGCAGTCGCCCTACTGCCTGAACTGCCACTACACGCTGCCGCGGGCCCGTCCGCGCTACTGCGGCCACTGCGGCCAGGAGACCGACCTGCACCCGCCCTCGGTGCGCGAGATGCTGACCGAGTACGTGGGCCATTACGTGGCCTTCGACGGCCCGCTGTGGCGCACGCTGTGGGCGCTGGTGATGCTGCCCGGCCACCTGACGCTGGCCTACTTCCATGGCCGCCGCCGCCGCTACGTGCTGCCGCTGCGGGTCTACCTGAGCGCCAGCTTCCTGTTCTTCGTCGGCTCGCACCTGCTGACCGGGCACAAGCCGCACATCCCGGAGAGCGAGGAATCCATCGTTCAATGGGATGGCGACGGGGACGAGGCCCAGTCCGCCCACCGCGCGCCCGCTGCCTCCAGTGGGGCCGCCCGTGGGGGCGCCAGCGCGGCCGCAGCGGCGGCGCGGACCCAGCCGGACAACGCCGCCGAGACCGACCCGGCCAAGGCCGTGGTGCGCGAGACTGACCGCGCCGTGCGCGAAGGCCTGTCCAAGAACCTTCGTGTCGAACACGCAGCAGCCAGTGCTGGAAGCTCCGGCTGCGACCTTCAACATGTGAACAGCAACTGCTCGGCTGGTGAACGCTGGCTGGCCGCGCAGATCGAACGGGCCCAGCACATGACCCGGGCGCAGTGGGAGGCCAAGCTGTGGGCATCCGCCCCCTACGCCATGCTGGCCATGCAGCCGTTCTTCGCCTCGCTGCTGCTGCTGATGTTCGCGGGCAGCGGCCGACGCTATGCGGAGCATTTCGTGTTTTCGCTGCACTGCCACAGCCTGTGGTTCCTGGCCCTGCTGCTGGTGAACACCGGCGTGTCCGGCGGCCCGGTGATGCTGGCGGTGTTCTGGCACGGTATGCTGGCCATGCGACGGGTCTACGGCCTGAGCACGCGGGGGGCCTTCTGGCGCGGCCTGCTGCTCAGCATGGGCTACTTCATGCTGCTGGCGCTGGGCATGATCCTGCTGCTGGGGCTGATCGCGACCCTGGCCTGACGCTTCAGCGCGCCCTCGCTGCCGGGGCGGCCACCACGCCGGGTAGCGCCACCCCCTGGGCCTCGGGCAGCGTCAGCCCCAGCAGCGCCGCCACGGTCGGCGCCACATCCTCCAGATGCAGCAACGGGATGCTGCCGGCGCTGCCCAGGCCCGCGCCCGCGGCCACGAAGCCGGTACGGACCTCGCGCAGCTCCGGCCCGTAGCCATGCGCGCCGCCGCGCTGCGGCCGCAAGGGCTCGCCTCGGCTGGCACTCACGAACGCAAGACCCGGCTCCGCCACCAACGCCAGCGCGGCCCGGGGATCGGCGCCCGCCGCCCGCAACGCCGGCTGTTCGACGACGTGAAGCAGCCGCTGCGTGCCCGGCGGCAGGGCCGCCAGCAGGGCGCGCACCTGCCGCAGCGTCGCCTGGTCGCCCGGCTCGCGAAGCTGCAGGAAGGTGGACCCGCCACCTGAATGGAAGATCGCCCTCCATCCTTCGCCGCGCTCGGCATCGCCCGTGCCCAACAGGCCGGCGCCGCGCAGCCAGACATTGGGTGCAATGGCCGTGTGCGTGCCGACGAAGCCGTGATCCCCCGTCACGATGACCGTCGTCCGGGCCGACAGGCCCGCCTGCTCAACAGCCTCCAGAATGACGGCCACCGCGGCATCGATGTCCGCGACGGCCTGGCGCACGGCCTCGCCGTCGCGGCCGTGCTCGTGCTGGGCCGCATCGGCATAGACCAGATGGATGGCCGCCAGATGAGGCCGGTAGGTGCGGATCAAGTAGGCCAGCGCACGTGCGTTGTTGCGATCCACCGCCGGGTCTTTGTAGAACACATCCCGGGCCGACAACCGGCCGGTCGCCTCACGCTGCACCTCCTCGAACAGTCGGGGCGGCGTCGCGGCCGCACTGATGGCAGGACGCCGGTCTTCCGGGGTGTCGTACGAGAAGGTCTCCGGCAGGTTGAAGTCGATGGCTGCCCCGCTGGTGATGGGCCAGTTCACCGACGCCGACTTCAGCCCGGCCGCGCGCACCTCGTCGGCCTGCTGGAACCAGCGGGCTGCGTCCCCCGCCGGGTCGAAACGCGTGTTGTAAAGAATGCCGTGGCGGGCCGGGCGCACGCCGGTGATGAGCGTGGTGTGCGAGGGATAGGTCAGCGTCGGGAAGACGCCTTCCACGCCCTCGGCCGCCAGGCCGCGCCGCGCCAGCGCCTGCAGATGGGGCGCCGGCCAGGCCGGGTCCAGATAGAACTCCGGCCGCAGACCGTCCACGCTGATGAGCACGACATGACGCGACGTCACCGCAGGCTCGGCCCGGAGTGGCAGGCCGGCCCAGCACAGGCACAGGGCGGCCAGCAGGACGCGGGCACGAGGGCAGGAGTGAGACATGGGTCGGGCACGAACCACCAGGTGATGGCCCGTCGTTGAAGAGGAGGTGACGCCCGGCGCGCCAGCCCGGCACGAAGGCTCAGAAAGAATAGCTGCCCTGTACGCCGACCGTGCGCGGTTCGCCGGCCGTGGCGATCTGGGCATTGCTCAGGAAGGAGCCATGGTGAACGTCGTACGCGCGGTCAAACAGGTTGCGGGCCCACAGCGCCACCGACCAGGGTGCATTGAACGGCGACAGCTCCAGCCGGGCATTGGCCAGCCAGTAGCTTCTGGTGGTGCGGTCCGGGTTGCTGACGTTGACGATCTTGTCCCTGAAGGCGTAGTCCCCCTGGGCCACCAGCCGGTAGCTGCCCAGCGTCCAGCTGTAGCGGGCGCTGCCGCCATAGCTGACCTTGGGAATCGCCAACGCCGTGCCCGCGTAATCCGAATAGACGGCGGCATTGGCTGCGGTGCTCGCCGTGGCATTGAGCGCGTTGAACTCCTTGTACTGCCCCTTTTTGTAGCCCACCAACTGCGTGATGAGCAACCGAGGACTGGCGCGCCAGGCCAGCTCGAGCTCCACCCCCTGGATCTCGGACTTCGGCGCGTTCACGAGACGCCCGACCCGCTGGCCTGGGCCGCCCGGCACGAGCTGGTTGGGAATCCAGACGCTGTCCAGCACCTGCTGATCACGGTAGTCGTAATAGAAGATCGCGCCGTTGAGCTGCACCGTCCTGCCGATGTCGGCCTTGAAGCCTGCCTCGTAGGCCAGCAGCTTCTCGGGCTGGAAGGGATCGACCTGATTCGGATAGGGCGAGTTGTAGACCGTGAAGCCCCCGGACTTCACGCCACGGCTGAGGCTGGCATAGAGCAGCTGATCGGCGCCGGGCTTGTACTCCAGGGCCAGCTTGCCCGAGGTCTGGTCGGTACTGAGCTCACGGTTCTGCGGCGTGCTGAAGAACGGCGTGTTGGCGCGGGCCGGCGCCACATCGTTGAAGGTGTAGCCGCTGCTGAAGTCGTCGAGATGGCGCTTCTCGTGTTCCTGCCGCAGGCCGGCAATCAGCTTGAGCCGCTCGCTCAGCGCGTAGTCCAGCTGCCCGAACACAGCGGTGGCGGTAGCCCGCTGTCCGTACTGCGTGAGCGTGCCATAGCCGCCGTTGCCGGTGAAATCCGAATAGAACTTCTCGGTCAGCTTCTCGCGCGACGCGTACAGGCCGCCCACCCAGTTCAGCCGCCGCCCGCCCGCGGACGCAAGCCTCAACTCCTGAGAGAACACGTTGATGCGGCTCCTGAAGACCTCGTCCGATTGGGGAATCACGGAGCCATCCCAGTCGATGAACTCCAGTCGATGCAGGCTTTCCTGCGAGGTGATGCTGCTCAGACGCAGATCACCCAACGCCCAGTCCGCATGCAGCGACACCCCGTTGGCCCGGTTGTCCTTGTGCGGCTTGTCGCCCTCGGCCAGGCCGGTCAGCGCGGCAAAGCGAGGCGTCAGGCTCCAGCCGGTGGCGGTGTTGTCGGTGTCAGGTGCGATGGTGCCCGAGTAGGCCCGCCCCTGTGCGGCCGGCACCAGCCCCTGATACAGGCGCAGGCCACGGCTGTCGGACTGATCCTCGCTGTGCCGAACCGACAGGCGCAGGGTCAGGTCTCGCGTCGCGTCGAGCTCCAGCTGGCCGCGCAGTGCCAGCGTGTCCTGGTCGCCCAGCTTCTCGCCAGTCAGCCGGTTGTGCTGCCAGGCCCCGCCCTGCTGCGTGGCCAGGCTCAGGCGCGCGCGCAGCGCGTCCGACAAGGGGCCTGACACATAGGCCTCCGCAGTGCGCGCGTTGTTCGAGCCCCAGGTGCCGCTGACCTGCCCCTCGAAATCCTTGGTGGGACGCTTCACCAGGTAGTTCACCGCGCCGCCGGTGCTGTTGCGCCCGTAAAGCGTGCCCTGCGGACCTCGCAGGATCTCCACCCGGTCCACGTCGAACAGCAGCCCCTGGGTCTGGACCGGGAACGGATAGGCGACGTCATCCACGTAGACGCCGACGGTGGCCGTGTTGTTGCTGGCGTAGTCGCGCAGGCCCACGCCGCGGATGCGGAACTGCACGTTGTCGCTGCCGTACAGCGGGTCGATCTCCACATTGGGTGCGGCGTACTGGAGGTCGAACACCTTCTGTATGCCGCGCTCCGCCAGGCTGTCGCCCGACACCACGGTCAGCGCGATGCCCACGTCCTGCGCCTTTTCCTCACGCCGCTGGGCGGTGATGACGACCGTACCGAGCGTGTTCGTCGCACCGGCCGCGGGCGTCGCGGCGGCGCCGCCCTCCTGTGTCTCGGCGCGGGCCACCGCGCCACACAGCAGCAGCGCGGCGGCCGAGGTCAGGGGCAGGGGCAGCCGACGGTGCGTCGGTCGGGGCATGGCGTTCTCCGTTGCAAAGAGACCGATGCTCCGGGATGCCCGGAAGGCCGACAACGACGGATTTCAGCCCGGCACATGCGCCCGCCGAATAAACCCGCAAGGCCTGACCCCAGCTTCATCGGCGGGGTGCAGGCCGCGGCGATTCAGCTCAGCGGAACACGCCCTGGCGCAGCCACTTGGTCGCCACCCATTTCTCGCCGGCCAGTACCGGCGCGCCCCCATGCAGCGTCTGCGTGGCCGGATGCGGGCGGTCGTAGCTGAAGAACACGGCGTGCCCCTTCACCGGCGACACCTCGAGCCCGACATCGGGGAAGGTGGTGGCGCCACCAGCCTCCGGCGTGTTGAGATACATCACCAGCGTGCCGACACGCTGGCCGCCGCGCCTGAGGATGGCCGTGGAACTGGCGTGGCCCGGTTCGAAGTAGTCGTAGTGCGGCTGGTACTCTGCGCCCGGCCGGTAGCGCAGCACCTGCAGGCCCTCGCCATGGTCCAGCGGCCAGCGCAGCAGGCGCGCGATGCGGATCTCGATGCGCTGGATCAGCTCGGTCTCGCCACGTTCGAAGAACATGCCGTCGCTGGTGCGCGCCGAGTTCACCTCGCTGCCATCGGCATTCGTCGCCACCGTCTCGGAACGCGCCAGCCGCTTGCCGGCCAGCGCCATGATGCCGTCGCACTCCTCGTGGGACAGCAGATCGGAAAACACCACGACGCGCGGCTGACGCATGGCCAGCACCACCTTGACCTCGCGGTCCCCGACGTCGAGCACGGGCTGGTGGCCGCTGAGGTCCGGCTCGGGCAGGCCGGCGGCCACGGCGGGTGCGGCCTGCGGCACCGCCGGGCGGGCGGGCGCGACATGACCGAGCGCGCGGGCCAGCGCCTGGCGCGCGATGGTCTCGTCCCAGCCGCTGCCCAGCATGGCCGCGAGGATGGCGTCAGAGGCATGGCCGGCGCGCGACTGCTCGGCGATCCAGGCCATCAGTTCGGGGGTGATGACCTGTGCGCTCATGTTTGGCGGCGGAACAGCAGACGTTCCGGGGTTGAGACCTCGGGGGCGAGGCGGTAGCCGTCCACATCGAAGGCCTTCAGGCCCTCGGGCGTCTCGATGCGGTGCTGGATCGCGAAGCGAGCCATCAGGCCGCGCGCCCGCTTGGCGAAGAAGCTGATGATCTTGAACTGGCCGTTCTTCCAGTCCTCGAACTGGCACTCCACCACACGCGCCTGCAGGCTCTTGCGATCCACTGCACGGAAGTACTCCTGCGACGCCAGGTTCACGATGACCGGCGCCTTCTCGCCCTTCACCAGACGGTTGAGATGGTCGACGAGGCGGTCGCCCCAGAAGTCGTAGAGATTCGATCCCGCGGGGTTCTTCAGCCGCGTGCCCATCTCCAGCCGGTAGGGCTGCATGCGGTCCAGCGGGCGCAGGATGCCGTAGAGACCCGACAGCATGCGCACATGCTGCTGTGCCCAGGCCAGGTCGTCATCGGACAGGCTGGTTGCGGCCAGGCCGTCGTAGACATCGCCATTGAAGGCCAGCACGGCGGGCTTGCTGTTCTGCGGCGTGAAGCGACGCTGCCAGGCGGCGTAGCGGTCGACATTGAGCTGCGCGAGCGGCTCGGACAGGTCCATCAGCGCGCGGATGTCCGCCACGCTCCTGGTGCGCAGCAGTTCGATCAGCGCGCTGCTGTCGTCGAGGAACTGCGGGTCGGTCAGGGCCGGCGCCAGCTGCGGCGGCGTCGGCGTTTCGTAATCCAGCGACTTGGCGGGCGAGAGCAGAAACAGCATGGCCGGATTGTCGCCCAGCCCTGCGCCGTGCCGCACCGCCCGGCGGGGCCACGCAGCCCCGGGGTCAGGCCTTGCGGCTTACTTCACCAGCAGCGTATTGACGGCCGAGAGGTCCTCGGGACGCAGCTGGCCCGAGGCCTGGCGCAGCTTGAGGCCGTTGACGATGACGTCGTAGCGGGCCTTGGCCAGATCGCGCTGCGTGGTGTAGAGCTGGGTCTGGGCGTTCAGCACGTCCAGGTTCACCCGCACGCCGACCTTGTAGCCCAGCTCGGTGGCCTCCAGCGCCAGCTTGGTGGACGCCTCGGCCGCCTCGTAGGCCCCCACCTGCGCGCGCAGCGACTGCACGCCGAAGAAGGCCTGGCGGGTCGCCTCCGACACGCTGCGGCGCGCGAAGTCGAGGTCATTGCGGGCCTTGTCCTCCAGCACCAGGGTCTCGCGGATGCGGCTCTGGGTCTGGCCGCCGGTGTAGAGCGGGTAGGTGAAGGTCAGGCCCAGGCTGGCCGTCTTGGTGGTGCCGACGCCACTGGACGCCGCCGCAGCACCGTTCAGATTGTTGTGCAGGTTCTGCGCGCCCAGCGTGGCGCTGGCGTCCAGCGTGGGCTTCTCGGCCGCACGGGCGATCTGGGTGTCGAGCTGCGCCGTCTCCAGCCCCAGGCGGGCCTTGCGGATGCTGGGATGCTGCTCGTCGCCGGTCGCCACCCAGGTGTCGATGTTGTCGCTCGGCAGACCCGGCAGCGCCACGGGCGTGGCCAGGCCCTTGGGCTGAACCCCGACGCGGCCGACCAGCTGGTCCAGCGTCACGCGCTTGACGCGCAGGTCGTTGTCGGCCGCCAGCTCCTGCGCCACGGCCAGGTCGTACTTGGCCTGGGCTTCACGGGTATCCGTGATGGTGGCCGTGCCGACCTCGAAGTTGCGCTTGGCCGAGGCCAGCTGCTCCGCGATGGCCTTCTTGTTGGACTGCGTCGTGGACAGCGTGTCCTGTGCATTCAGCACGTTGAAGTAGGCCGTGGCCAGGCGGACGATGAGGTCCTGCTCGGCGGCCTCCAGATCGGCCTGCGCGACCGCGAAGCCGCGCTGGGCCTTGTCCAGCGTCGGGCGGTTGGCCGCGTTGTAGACCGAGTAGCTGCCTTGAAGCCCCGTCTGCACCGTGCGATTCGTGATGGTGGGCGTGCTGCCGGGCGAATCGGTACGGGTGCCCGTGGCCGAGGCCTGCAGGCCCAGCGTCGGACGGAACAGCGCCTCCGCCTGCCCCACGCGCGCCGCGGCCGCATCGGCCGACGCACGGGTGGCCAGGTAGGTGGCGTCGTAGCCACGGGCCGCGTCGTAGAGATCCTGCAGGCTCTGAGCCTGGGCCGCGCCAGCGAGCAGGAGGCCGGCGGCGAACGCCAGCGGTTGCAGGATCAGGCGGGGAACAGGGGCAAAGCGCATGGGTTTCCTTGGGCAGAGCGTTGAGAGATCAGCGGCCGCGGTTATAGGGGAAGACCGTCGCGATGGCGCCAGCCATGCGACGACCTGCGCCTGGAGGGGGTGCAACCCGCCATTTCGAAGGACAGGCTGCAGGCACGCAAGGCTCAGAAACTGAAGGCCGAGTGCTCGGCAAAGCCCGGCAGGCGGCCGGCCACCGTGTCGAACAGCTCACGGGTCTGGAAGCCTGCAGCACCGCGCGTCACCAGCACCGCGCGCATCACCGGCTCATCGCCGACGATGGCGGCCAGCCGGCCACCCACCTTGAGCTGATCCAGCAGCACCTGCGGCACCGCCGCGACCGAGCCGGACAGCAGGATGGCGTCGAACGGGCCTTCCGCCGCGAGGCCGGAGGCGCCGTCCTGGTTCAGCACCGTCACGTTCAGCACGCCGGTGCGCTTGAGGTTGGCCCTGGCCTGGTCGGCGAGGCCGGTGTCGGCCTCCAGCGCCACCACGGACTGCGCCTTGTGGCCCAGCAGCGCGGCCAGGTGGCCGGTGGCCGCACCGATCTCCAGCACCTTCTCATGGCGCTGGATCTGCAGTTCCTGCAGCAGCCGAGCCTCGACCTTGGGGGCCAGCATGCGGCGCGTGGCCGTCAGCGGCAGTTCCACATCGACGAAGGCCTGGGCGCGCAGCGCCGCGGGCACGTAGTCTTCGCGGTGCACGACGCGCAGCAACTCCAGCACGCTGAGATCGAGCACATCCCAGGGGCGGATCTGCTGTTCGATCATGTTGAAGCGGGCCTGTTCGAGATTCATTCTTGGTTCTCCAAATCGGTCGAGCATCGACGCTTGAGCGGCCGAAATTCTAGGGGCGCCGCGCCACGCCGGCGGCGGACGGCGTCGGCTCCACCAGCAATCCGTGCAACAACAGCGACATCTGGGCCTCCAGCAGCTCCGCGGCACTCATGTTCGGATTGCAGATATCGCCAAAGGAATGCTGGTGCAGCATCAGCTGCATCAGCGGCGCGATCAGCAGGTGAACGCCGGCCTCGACCGGCACATCGCGGAACTCCCCCGAGCGCATGCCGCGCTCCAGCAGGCTGCCCAGCAGGGCCTGCGAGGGCTCGATCACCTCTTCGGCATAGAACTGCGCGAGCTCTGGGAAGTTGCGCGCCTCCACCAGCATGATCTTGGTCACCCCGTCCATGATGCCCTCGCCCACCCGCTCCCACCAGGCGCGCATCATCTCGCGCAGCAGCGTGGCGATGGGCCCCTGGTACTGCGCCGCAAGCGCCGCGGACTCGGCAATGGGCGCCGACAGGTTCTCCCGCACCACGGCCTTGAAGAGATCGTCCTTGCTCGGGTAGTAGCGATACAGCGTGCCCTTGGACACGCCGGCGCGGGCGGCCACCTCCTCGCTGCGCGTGGCGGCGAAGCCTTTTTCGATGAACAGGGCGGCGGCCGCGTCCAGCAACTCTTGCGGACGCGCCTCCTTGCGACGCTGGCGGGGGACGATGACGGCAGACATGGATTTATTGACCCATCGGTCATTAATGTAAGCGCGGCGCCCGGCGCCGGGCAAGCCGCCGCGCCGGGTTCGGCCGTTTTTGTGTCGGGGTGGTCACATATCGACCAGAAAGCCGAAACCCGCGCCCACCACAGTGGCGCCATGTCCACACCCCGCCATCCCCCCACCGATCCCGTCGACGAACGCCCTGCGGCCAGCGACGGCCCCGTCCCCGCGCTGCCGCGGCGCAGCCTGTTGCAGGCCCTCACCGGCCTGGGCGCCGTGGCACTCACCGCGCGCAGTTCAGCCGCCACAACGGCCACGACGGCCGCGACGTCGGGCCTCAGCCCGGCCCTGGAGCGCCGCCTGACCGCGCTGCTGGCCGGCACGCCCGCCACCTGCCGCATCGTGCCGACGGAGACCGAAGGCCCCTTCCCGCTGCGCGCCATGCTCGGCCACACCGCGCTGCAGCGCAGCGACATGCGCGACGGCAAGCCCGGCACACCGCTGGCTTTGCGACTGCGCCTGGTGGACGCCCGCCAGGGCTGCCAGCCTATCGCCGGCGCCTGGGTCTACCTCTGGCACTGCGACCGGGACGGGCGCTACTCGGGCTACGACGGCACGGCTGCCAACGCCGAGGGCGGCCACGCGCTGCGCGCCGTGCAGCAGAGCGACACCAGCGGCTGCGTCAGCTTCCAGACCATCTTCCCCGGCTGGTACGAGGGCCGCATCACGCACCTGCATTGCATGGTCTTCCTGCCGGGCAGCGCGCCCGGCAGCCAGAGCCGCTCCATTGCGACGACCCAGTTCGCCTTCCCTCCGTCGGTCACCCAGGCCGTCTATGCCAGCACGCTCTACCCCAAGGGGCAGAACACCTCGGTGGCCGACTTCGCTGCCGACAACGTCTTCAGCGACGGCACGGCAGGCGAGATGCTCACGCTGGGCGGCAGCGTCGAGCAGGGGCTGGTCGCCGCCCTGGTACTCGCGGTCGACAGCAACCAGTCCAACCCGGTGGACCAGGGGCCGCCGGGCATGAGCACCCCAGGCGGCGCGCCAGGGCCCGGCGGACCGGGTGGGCCAGGTTCGTCAGGTGGCCCGGGCATGCCGCCGCCGGGCGCGCGCCCGTCAGGGCCGCCGCCCGGCTGGCCCGGCCCGCCACCGGACGGCAATCGGCCGCCTCCTGATGCACCGCCCGACGGTCCGGCCAGCGGGCCTGCCCGCTGAGCCGCCGGGCCAGTCCTTGCGCAGCACGGCCGGGCGACGGCCCCGCGCAAGCTCTGTAACCACTCGGCAAGGCTGCGAGGCCGGTGACGGGGCAGGCGCTGGCTACACTGCGGCCGCTCTTGCGCCCTGCGCCCAACTCTGGCCCTCGTGGCCCGCTGTACCGTGGATGTCATCCTGCTGCTGAAGGCCGCGATCATGGGGATCGTCGAAGGCCTGACCGAATTCCTGCCCATCTCGTCGACCGGCCACCTGATCCTGACCGGCAGCCTGCTGGGCATGACGGATGCCAAGTCCAAGGTGTTCGACATCGCCATCCAGAGCGGCGCCATCCTGGCGGTAT
Source organism: Roseateles depolymerans (assembly GCA_003241055.1). Classification (GTDB taxonomy): domain Bacteria; phylum Pseudomonadota; class Gammaproteobacteria; order Burkholderiales; family Burkholderiaceae_C; genus Pelomonas; species Pelomonas depolymerans_A. Next base: position 422,836 of record QFOD01000001.1, on the reverse strand, counting down.
TCATCGTCTACTGGGCGCGCATCCGCGAGGCGCTCACCGGCCTGGGTCACAGCGCCCGGCAGCGCCGCTTCGTGCTGAACATCCTGATCGGCTTCCTGCCCGCCGGCCTGGTGGGCCTGACGGTCTACAAGCTCATCAAGGGCTACCTCTTCAACGCGCCGGTGGTGGCAGGCGCCTTCATCGTCGGCGGCCTGATCATCCTGTGGGCCGAGAAGCGCGCGCAGCCGCAGGCCCGTGTGCAGAGCGTGGACGACATGACGCCGCTGGATGCCCTCAAGGTCGGCCTGGTGCAGTGCCTGGGCATGATCCCCGGCACCAGCCGCTCGGGCTCCACCATCATCGGCGGCATGCTGCTGGGCCTGTCGCGCAAGGCCGCGACGGACTTCTCCTTCTTCCTGGCCATCCCGACGCTGGTCGCGGCCGGCGGCTACAGCCTCTGGAAGGAACGCCACGCGCTGTCTGTCGCCGACGCGCCGATGTTCATCGTCGGCTTCGTCGTCAGCTTCCTGGCCGCCTGGGTCTGCGTGCGCTGGCTGCTGCGCTACGTGTCCAGCCACACCTTCGTGCCCTTCGCCTGGTACCGCATCGCATTTGGCCTTGTGGTGCTTGCGACCTCCTGGAGCGGCCTCGTCGTCTGGGCGGACTGATCGCGATAATCCGGCCATGGCCATCACCATCAAGACCGCTGCCGACATCGAGGGCATGCGCATCGCGGGACGCCTGGCGTCTGAAGTCCTGGACATGCTGACCCCGCACGTGCAACCGGGCATCACGACCAACGAACTCGACCGCCTCGCGCACGACCACATCGTCAACGTGCAGCAGGCCGTGCCGGCCCCGCTGAACTACTGCCCGCCGGGCTACACGCCCTACCCCAAGTCGGTCTGCACCTCGATCAACCATCAGGTCTGCCACGGCATCCCGAACGACAAGCCGCTGAAGAACGGCGACATCGTCAACATCGACGTCACCGTCATCAAGGACGGCTGGCATGGCGACACCAGCCGCATGTTCGTCGTCGGCGAGGGCTCGATCGCCGCCAAGCGCCTGTGCGCCTTCACCTACGACGCGATGTGGAAGGGCATTGCCAAGGTGCGCCCCGGCGCCCGCCTGGGCGACATCGGCCACGCGATCCAGACCTTCGCCGAGAACGCCGGTTTCTCGGTGGTGCGCGAGTTCTGCGGTCACGGCATCGGCCAGGTCTTCCACGAAGAGCCGCAGGTGCTGCACTACGGCCGCCCGGGCACGCTGGACGTGCTCGTGCCCGGCATGGTCTTCACGATCGAACCCATGATCAACGCGGGCCGCCGCGAGATCAAGGAAATGGGCGACGGCTGGACCATCGTCACCAAGGACCGCTCGCTGTCGGCCCAGTGGGAGCACACCGTGCTCGTCACCGAGACCGGCTACGAGATCCTGACCCTGTCCGCCGGCAGCCCGCCGCCGCCGGCCTTCATCACCGACGCGGCCAGCGCCCGGCTCGCGGCCTGACCCCGGTGGCCACGCTCGCCGAGCTGCGCCAGCGCTTCAAGGCTGGCAAGCAGACCCTCATCGACGCCTTCGTCCAGGGGCCGCCCACCGTTGCCGCGACGGACCGCCTGCTGCGTCGCCTGGCCCGCCATGTGGACGACGCGCTGCGCGATCTCTGGACCCGCGCCGGCATGCCCGACGGCGCCTGCCTCGCGGCGGTGGGCGGCTTCGGCCGCGGCGAGCTGTTCCCGCATTCCGACATCGATGTGCTGGTGCTGCTGCCCGAGGGCACCGAGGCCCATCAGCCCGGCCCCGTGAAGAGCGCGATCGAGGGCTTCATCACCAGCTGCTGGGACCTGGGGCTGGAGATCGGCTCCTCGGTGCGCACGCTCGCCGAATGCGTGACCGAATCGACGGGCGACGTGACCATCCAGACCGCGCTGCTGGAGGCCCGCCACATTGCCGGCCCGCAGCCGCTGTTCCGCCAGCTCAGCCAGCGTCTGGCCGATGCCATGGATGCCAAGGCTTTCCTGCGCGCCAAGACGCTGGAGGCGCTGCAGCGCCACACCAAGTTCGACGACACCCCCTACGCCCTGGAGCCCAACTGCAAGGAAAGCCCGGGTGGCCTGCGCGACCTGCAGATGCTGATCTGGATCGCCCAGGCCGCCGGCCTGGGCAAGACCTGGAAGGCATTGGCCGAGCGTGGCCTGATCACCCCCTTCGAGAGCCGCCAGCTGCAGCGCAACGAGGGTCAGCTCAAGCTCATCCGCGCCCGCCTGCACGTGGTGGCCGGGCGCCGCGAGGACCGGCTGGTGTTCGACCTGCAGACCGCCGTCGCGCAGAGCTTCGGCTTTGTCGGCACGGAGTCCGTGCGCGCCTCCGAGCTGCTGATGCGGCGCTACTACTGGGCGGCCAAGGCGGTCACCCAGCTGCATCAGATCCTGCTGCTGAATCTCGAGGAACACATCAACGGCTCGCAGCAGGCACTGCGTCAGCCGATCACCGAAGAGTTCCTCGACCGGGGCCGCATGCTGGAGGTCGTCAGTGACGACCTCTACCAGCGGGATCCGCACGCCATCCTGCGCACCTTCCTGGTCTACCAGCAGACGCCGGGCATCAAGGGCCTGTCGGCCCGCACGCTGCGGGCGCTCTACAACGCCCGCGGCCTGATGAACGCCCGCTGGCGCCGCGACCCGGTCAACCGCGCCACCTTCATGGCCATGCTGCAGGCGCCCGAGGGGCAGACCCACGCGTTCCGGCTGATGAACCAGACCTCGGTACTGGGCCGCTACCTGTGGGTGTTCCGCGCCATCGTCGGCCAGATGCAGCACGACCTGTTCCACGTCTACACCGTGGACCAGCACATCCTGATGGTGCTGCGCAATATCCGGCGCTTCTTCGTGCCGGAGCATGCGCACGAGTACCCGTTCTGCTCGCAGCTGGCGGCGCAGTTCGACACGCCGGAGCTGCTCTACATCGCGGCGCTGTTCCATGACGTGGCCAAGGGCCGCGGTGGCGACCATTCCGAGCTGGGCGCCGTCGAGGTGAAGCGCTTCTGCCGCCAGCATGGCGTCGATGCCCAGGGTACGGCGCTGTGCGTGTTCCTGGTGGAACACCACCTGACGATGTCGCGCGTGGCCCAGAAGGCCGACCTCTCCGACCCCGAGGTGATCGCCGGTTTTGCCGCCAAGGTGGGCGACGTGCGCCACCTGACGGCGCTGTACCTGCTGACAGTGGCGGACATCCGCGGCACCAGCCCCAAGGTGTGGAACGCCTGGAAGGGCAAGCTGCTGGAAGACCTCTACCGCATCACGCTGCGCGCGCTGGGCGGCGCCAAGATCAACATGGATGCCGAGATCGAGGCCCGCAAGCAGGACGCGCGGCACGACCTGGCCCTGCATTCCATGCTGCCCGGCACCGAGGAGGCGCTGTGGAACACGCTGACGCTGAGCTACTTCGCGCGCCACGAAGCGGCCGAGCTGGCCTGGCATGCCCGCTCGCTGTGGCGCCATGTGGAGTCCCAGCAGCCCGTCGTGCAGGCGCGCCCCTCGCCCATCGGCGAAGGGCTGCAGGTGCTGGTCTATGCCCCCGACCAGCCCGACCTGTTCGCCCGCATCTGCGGCTACTTCGACGGGGCCGGCTTCAACATCCTCGATGCCAAGGTGCACACCACGAAGGGCGGCTACGCGCTGGACACCTTCCAGGTGATACGCCCCGAGGGCGACCTGCACCACCGCGACCTGGTGCCGCTGGTCGAGCAAAAGCTCACCAGCGCGCTGCAGACCGGCGGGCCGCTGCCCGAGCCGCGGCGCGGCCGGCTGTCGCGCCGGGTCAAGAGCTTCCCCTACATGCCGCGCATCTCGCTGCGGCCCGACGAGCGCGCGACGGCCTGGCTGCTGAGCATCTCCACCAGCGACCGCGCCGGGCTGCTCTACGCCATCGCCCGCGTGCTGGCCCGCCACGGCATCAACCTGCAGCTGGCCAAGGTCTCCACGCTCGGCGAGCGGGTGGAGGACACCTTCCTGATCGACGGCCCGGCGCTGCAGCAGAACCGCACGCAGCTCGAGATCGAGAGCGAGCTGCTGGACGCCGTGTCGCTGCCGGCCTGACCCGGCGGCGTTGCCGCTGCGCCACGGCTTGAGGGAGGTCAAGCCAGCTCGGGGCACTTGCGCCGACACTGCGACCGCCATGCCCCACCGCTTCAGTGAACAGGCGCTGCGCGAATCGCGCAGCTTCGGTGTCCGCGCCATCCCCCTGCTGCGTCCGCTCGGCTGGCTGGCGCGTGGCTGGCATGACCTCTGGCAGGCACCCGGCGCCTCGCTGATACACGGCCTGCTGATGGCCGCGTTCGGTGCGCTGCTGTGGCAATGGGCGCACGAGCGCTTCTGGCTGCTGTCCGGCGCCTTCAGCGGCTTCCTGATCGTCGCGCCGGTGCTGGCCACCGGCCTCTACGCGATCAGCCGCGAGCTGCAGCACGGCGGCCGCCCGGGCTGGCACACCGTCAAGGCCGCCTGGCGTCCGCACGACGGCCGGCTCATCGTGTTCGGCGTGCTGCTCGCGTTTGCAGGCACGGGCTGGGTGATGTGCTCGGCCGCACTGATCGCGGGCTTTGCCCCGGAGCCGGTGCGCAACCTGCAGGATTTCGTCTTCAAGGTCGTGCTCAACGACCACTCCCACCTGTTCGAACTCTGGCTGGCACTGGGCGCCGTGCTGGCGGCGCCGCTGTTCGCGTCCTGCGTCGTCGCCATCCCGGCGCTCGTCGACCAGCCCCCCAGCCGACTGGGCGTGCTGGGCGCCGTGTTCACCAGCTGGCGCGTGGTCATGGAACACCCCGCCCCCATCGCCCTGTGGGCCGTGCTGCTGCTGGCGCTGACCGCCATCGGCATGGCCACTGCCCTGATCGGCCTCATCGTCATCCTGCCCTGGCTGGGCCACGCCAGCTGGCACGCCTACCGCGACCTGGTGACGCCGCGCCACGACTGACATGAAACGCTGCAGTACCCGCCATTGCCCGCCCCGGGCGATCCCACCTGTTCGTGCCCGCGCGGCCGGGAGCCGCTGACATGTGGGGCTATACCGAAGCGGAGATCGCGCAGTTCGGCCTGACCTTCGGGGTCTCGGCCTTCATGCTCTACATGGTCTTCATCATCCTGCAGCTGGCGCGCGAGTCCAAGGCCGGCAGGTTCGGCACCTTCGTGCTGCTGCTGGGCCTGGGCTTCGGCCTGGTCGGCTTCGCCGCCAAGGGCTTGATCAAGTTCTTCCTGGCCGGCAACCTGGGCTGAGGCCCGCCGCGCTCACCTGCCCGCCGCCGCCGCCGCGATGCCGATCAGCGGCACGGCGCCGTAGGTGGTGGTGGGCAGCACGCCGTTCCACTTGGCGATGGCGGCGCGCTGGTTCTCCACCTCGCGCAGCTTCAGCAGCTCGGGCGTCACCTGCGCGCGCTGCAAGGCCAGGGACTCGGCCTCCGCCTTGGCCTGCGTCACCTTCTGCTCGGCCTCCACGCGGATGCGCTGCAGGTCGCGTTCCGCCCGCAGCTTCTCCTGCTCGGCGCCCACCTTGGCCTCGATGGCCTTGGAGAAGCTGTCCGAAAAGCGGAAGTTGACGATGGCGAATTCGTCCAGCACCAGGCCATGGCGCTGCATCTTCTCGCGCAGCAGCGACGCGATGCCCTCGCGCACATCGGTGCGCCGGGTGATCAGTTCCTCGGCCGTGAAGCGCGCCGTCACCGCCTTCACCGACTCCTGCGCTGCCGGCAGGATGATGCGGTCGGCAATGACCTCGGTGGTCGGGCCTATGGCCTTGAAGGCCTGGGCCACCTGATGCGGCTCCAGGTGGTAGTTGATGGCCACGCGCGTATGCACGGCCTGCAGGTCCTTGGAGGCGGCGTCACCCTCACCCTCGCCCTTCTGCACCCGCACCTCCAGCAGATGGATGCGCTGCGCGAGCGGGATGCGGAAGTGGATGCCCTCGTTCAAGACCTCGTCCGCGGGCCGGCCGAACGTGGTCATCACGCCGCGGGTGCCGGCCGGCACGATGCCGTAGGGAGCGAACACCCACAGCAGCCCCAGCACCGCCAGCACCTGAGCACCCCGCTTGAGGCCGCTGGGCAAACGGTTCGCTTCGTTGAACATGCTCATGCTTCCTTGATGATTGAAGGCCCGCCCGACGAACCCCGGCGGGACGGCAGCGACTGTGCCACCACCGCGCACGACCTGCCCCCATCGGGCAGGTGATTCGTCACAGATCGGCGCGCAGGCTGTCCAGCGTCGGGCCGGTCAGCACCGCCTGCGCAACGTGAAAGGGGTGGTCGCACCCCAGCACGCAGGCGGCCCCGGCCTTCAGCGCCCCGCACTGCGCCGCCGTGAACCGGAAGGCCAGGAAGTGCACCGCCGACGTCCGGCCCGACGCCGCCGCGGCACAGCCGTCGGCCGGCACCGCATACACCCGCTGCTCACCGGCAATGTCAACATGGAGCCGGGCCTCGATGCCCACCAGATGCTGCAGCGCCATCCGTCGCTCGGCCGGGTCCACATACTCGATCAGCAACGTCGCCCGCCAACTGCGGCCATCGGGCAGCAGCAGCGCATAGGCCTCGATCTCGCGCCGAATGTCCTCCGGCTCGAACAGCCGCTCGGCACGCAGCATCTCCTGGAGCTGGTAGCGCACCGTGCGCTCGTCCTCGAACTGCAGCCGCAGATGCTCGCCCAGCGACACGCTGCGCAGCCGGCGATGCGCGATCTCGCCGGGCCGCAGCCCGGAACGTTCGCGCGCGTAGGCCTCCAGCGACATCAGCTGCCCCGCATCCAGGCTCATGCGCATGCCCTCCCCACCCGCGGCTCAATCCTCCAGCGCATCCAGGGCCCGCTGATACCGACTGGCATGGGAGCGCTCGGCCTTGGCCAGGGTCTCGAACCAGTCCGCCACCTCGTCGAAGCCTTCATCGCGGGCGGTGCGGGCCATGCCCGGGTACATGTCGGAATACTCATGCGTCTCGCTGGCGATGGCGGCCTTCAGGTTGTCGCGCGTGGCGCCGATCGGCAGGCCGGTGGTCGGATCGCCCACGGCCTCCAGAAACTCCAGATGCCCATGCGCGTGGCCGGTCTCGCCTTCCGCCGTGGAGCGGAACAGGGCCGCCACGTCGCTCTGCCCCTCGATATCCGCCTTGTTCGCGAAATACAAATAGCGCCGATTCGCCTCCGCCTCGACCGCGAACGCGTCCTTCAGGTTCTGCTCGGTCTTCGAGCCCTTGAGATTCATGGCGGCCTCCTGTGTCTTAGCGCACCGATTGTCCATGCTGCGCCAGGGGCTCGAAGCGATTCGCCTCACCGCCGACGCAGGCAGGAAAGCCACCCGACGTTCAGGCCAGCCCGCTGTACCAGCGCAGATCAAGCAGCCGCCTCAGCACCTGATGCGAGCGGCCCTGCGGATCCGCCAGATCGTGCATCACGCTCAGGTGATCGCAGCCGGGCAACTCTTCGCACACCGGTACGGCACGCGCACCCCAGGCCGCGCGGATGAGCTGCGCCTGCCGCTTCAGCTCATCGCTCTCGTTGCCGCCCACCAGGCAGGCCAGCGTCATCGGCGACCGCGGCGCCGCAAACCGCACCGGGCTCAGACGCTTCACCCGCGGAGCATCGAGGGACAGGTCTTGCTGCAACGCCGGCATGCGCGCCAGCGGTGCCATGTCGTACACGCCCGACAGTGCGAACGCTGCCCGCAGCAGGCGGTGCGGCAGGTCGCGCCCCAGCAGCCGCCAGTCGCAGGTGCTCAGCATGGCCGCCAGATGCCCCCCCGACGAATGCCCCGCCACCACGATGCGGGCGGGGTCACCGCCGAAATCCGCCGCATGTCGCCAGGCCCAGGCCACCGCCTCGGCGCACTGCACCGCGCCACGCTCCAGGCTCGCCGCCGGGCCGTGCTCCCGTTCCGGCAGGACGACCAGTGCGCCTTCGTCACAGAAGCTGGCCGCGAGAAATGCGTAGTCGCACTTGTCCAGCGCCTGGCCCAGCAGGCCCGGCAGGAACACCAGCACCGGCGCGCGCCCGGCGCCAAACACCGCGTCCGGCTCGTACAGATCCAGCACCTGCTGCGCTGCCTCGCCGTAGCGCAGGTCCGCATGAAACCGGGCCTGGCTGCGTACCAGATCGGACGCCTGACGCCACCTCGCCAGCACCGGCGCGGCATCCGGCACCTGAACCCCGATACCGTCGCCGGCGGCCCTGCGCTCCCCCGTCTTGCGTGCACTCATGCGGCCACGATAGCACCGGAAAACTGGGGCTATACTGCGCGCCTTGCGTGGGGGGGTAGCTCAGCTGGGAGAGCGCCGCGTTCGCAATGCGGAGGTCGGGAGTTCGATCCTCCTCCTCTCCACCACCCATCATTCCGGACGGTCCGGCACCGTCCCAGGAACAACGAAGAGCCCTCGAGAATCAACGCTCCGGGGCTTTTTCTTTGACCCGCGATGCCGGGCATTGCTGGAGACACGGAATCACCTGGCAGTTACTGGCGCGGCAGCCTGGGAATTCTGAAGTCCAAGGTCGAAAGTGCTGCGGCACTCACGCAGCAGCCGATCCCGTTCAGCACAACGACATGGTCAGGCGGCGACCACGGCCCTCAACGCGAGGCAGGGTTTGCCTGGATCGTTCAAACGGATCATGTGGTCGGGGTTACGCTGGAAACGCCGCCCGCCAACTGCTCCAACCTGGCGATCCCTACGGGCTCCTCCGCGAGCAATGGCACCAGCGCGTACCGATGGGCATGCTGGTTTGCGACCGCCTGGATGAGCGGCCACTCCTTGGCCGCGCGTGCGCGCAACAGGGGCGCATGCACGTCGGCCGCGGCAACGCTGTTGTTGATGACCCAGGCCCAGGGTTCGATGCCCGCGCGGCGAAGGTCGGCCTGGAGTAGCGCAGCCTCCTGAACAGGTGTGTTCTCGGCCAGCGTCGCGATCAATACCTTCGTCCGGCTCGGGTCCTGCAACTGCATCATGGGCGTCGTGAAATGAACGCCCGATGTGGACATCTGGCGCGCAATCTCGCGGTGATAGGCGCCGGTGGCGTCAAGCAGCAGCAGCGTGTGCCCGGTCGGCGCCGTATCCATGACGACGAACCTGCGGCCAGCCTCGCGGATGATCCGCGAGAAGGCCTGGAAGACCGCAATTTCTTCGGTGCATGGTGAGCGCAGATCTTCTTCCAGCAAAGCGCGCCCCAGGGCATCGAGGTTCTTGCCTTTGCTGGCCAGCACCTGATCCCGGTAGCGTTGCGTCTCGACCTGGGGGTCGATGCGGCTGACGCTCAGATGCTCCATCTGGCCTGCCAACGTGTCAGTCAGATGTGCGGCCGGATCGGAGGTCGTCAGATGCACCGGCAGGCCGCGACGTGCCAGTTCGACGGCGATGGCCGCGGCCAGCGTGGTTTTGCCCACGCCACCCTTGCCCATCACCATGATGAGGCCGTGCCCGGACTCGGCCAGGCCGTCAACGAGCTTCGCCAGGCTCGGCGCTTGAAGCGGCGGGGCCAGATCGGGAGCGATCCTCCGGCCCCACGGCGACGGGTCGAAGAGGTGACGCAAGGCCTCCAGCCCGACCAGATCGAACGCCTTCAGCGGCACCTGGTCCGTGGGCAAAGCATGGAGCACCTCGGGGAGTGCCGCGATCGCGGCCTGCTCCCGCCTGACCACGGCAGCAGCAAGCGCGTCGGCGGCGGCTTCCGTCTCGGGCATGACGCCATTGATGACCAGATGCTGGCGGGTCAGCCCGATGCGCGACAGCTCGTCGTGCGTGCGGGCCGCCTCCTGCAAGGTGGAGGCCTGCGCCCGGGCGACCAGGACCAGCCGGGTTCGCTCGGGGTCGGCCAGCGCGTCAACCGCGGCCCTGTACTGGGTGCGCTGTTTCTCCAGGCCAGCCAACGGTCCCAGGCAGGACGCATTGCCTTTGCCCGCCTCCAGGAAGCCGTTCCAGGCGCCGGGGAGCTGCAGCAGCCGGATCGTGTGGCCGGTTGGCGCGGTGTCGAAGATGACATGCTCGAAGCGTGTCACCAGCGTCTCGTCGGTCAACAGCCCCGTGAACTCGTCAAAGGCTGCAATCTCCGTGGTGCAGGCCCCGGACAGCTGCTCCTCGATGCCCTTCACGACATCGGCCGACAGCACACCGCGCACTGGTTCGACGATGCGGTCACGGTAGCCCTGAGCGGCCGCCTGAGGGTCAATCTCAAGCGCCCACAGATTTGCAACGGCGGGCACTGCCGTGATCCGGTTGCCAATGCGAATGCTGAAGACCTGACCCACGTTGGAGGCCGGATCGGTACTGACGAGCAGCACTCTTTTTCCAGCGTCCGCCAGATGCACTGCCGCGGCACAGGCCAGCGAGGTCTTGCCCACACCGCCCTTGCCGGTGAAGAACGAAAAGCGAGGCAGCCCGTCAATGAACTTCATGGCGTCATCCTTGTTCGCAGCAACTTCTGCTTCTGCAGTTCGTCACCGGGGCCACGCCAGCCCACAGAATCAGCGCCTGCCGACGGAGATGGCGCCCCGCCAGCACCACCTGTCCGCCAAGCATGACCACGGGCGAGGCGCCCGCCCCGTTCTGGGCGAAGACCTGCCGCGGCTGCGCCAGATTGAAGCGCTTGATCTGCGCCCCAGGCTTTGGCCCGGTCGATATCGGCAGCGACGCCGACCAATCGACCATCGACATGCTGGCCGCACACACCGCTGCCGCAGCACAGCGCGGGACCAAAACTTGCTGCCTGAGGCATGGTGCACTCCTCCTCGAATTAAAGCGCGGCACACCTCATCCGTTCAGCGCCAGTCTGGCGCACGGCGCACGCCGAGGACTTGCTCTTCATCAATAGTTCCACGCTCATCGAATCGTTCCGCCGTGCGGGCGACAAGGCCGCCCGCACCGTCGAAACACCCGCCGCCGAGCCACTGACTGCAGTGCGCCAGGTTCTGGCAGCCCAGCAAGGCCCGTTACCAGCAGGCCAGAACAAAAGGGCTGAGTCGGCAGCCTCGCACCGCGGCGTGGTGCCCTTCCTGCCCTCAAAGCTGCCCCGGCGGTCGACTGTGGTCGCGCCCTGTCTCATGAATCTGCAGTTCATCCGTCGCTGCCGGCGATCCATCGCCTGTTGCTGGCGATGCTTCGGGCCGCTGACGACACTGCAATCACTGACACAGCCCACCCACCGGAGCCCACCATGCATACCGCAGCCCAGTCCTTCGCCATTGCCCTCGCCGCCGCCTTGGGCGCGGCTGCCCTCGGTATCGGCCTGGCCAACCGGACCGCGGCGCCAGCAGCAGACATCGTCAAGCTGGAGCGAGTCGTCGTGGTGGGCAAGCGTGCCGACGCCATGGTGGTGGCCAAACTGCCGCGCGTGGTCATCGAAGGCCGCCGCACGACAACGGCTGATGTGATGGTTGCCGAGAACCCGCTGCCCGCTGCTCCCGTCTGAGCACCCGCCCGCTGTCAGCCGCCAACCCGCCGCGTTCCGGCGGGTTTTCTCATGCCGCCGCCCCCCCTGCGCCAGCCACACGCGGAAGGGCCTGCCGACGCTCGGCAGGCAGGCTCGTAACATTGGCGCACCATGTGCACACGACGCCGCGTTACGGTTTCTCTACTGATCGTCCAGCTCCCCTGGCCCCTGACCGCTCAGGCCGAAGTCCCTGAGTCCGCCACCACCCGGGTGGCGCACGCCCCCGGCCCTTGGGTGTATTGGGCATGAGGGCCGTTCCGCCCGACTTCCGCTCAGCGGTCCAGGAGACCGGGCTATCCGCGGCAGCACATCTGGATACCGAGACCCAGGACGAGTCGGCGGGCCACTCGGTGCCTTATGTGTTGACGACGCTGCACGCCAAGTCCATGCACTTCTCCTTTGCGGCGATTCAAAGCCGGATGGACCTGGTGCGGCCAGAGCTCCTGGCGCTTGACTACACCCGCACGATGATGGGCTTCCTGCTGCTGCAATCCCGCCCAGCAGCAATCGCGATGATTGGGCTTGGTGGCGGCTCGCTGGCGCGCTTCATCCATCGCTACCTTCCCGAGACCTACCTGAAGGTTGTCGAGATCAACCCAGAGGTCTTGGGCCTGAGGACGGAATTTCTCATCCCGGACGACGGCGATCGCTTCCGGGTACGCCTCGGTGACGGCGCCGATTTCGTGCGCCTGCCGCCGCGGCCGTTCGACGTGCTTCTGGTCGACGGCTTCGACGCCGGTGGACAGCCTCCCGAACTGGCGTCCCAACGCTTTTACGAGGATTGCGCCGCAGCGCTGCAACCGGACGGCGTTGCGGTATTCAACCTGTGTCCCATCTACCGGGGCTACGAGCTGCAGCTCCACGATCTGCAGCTCGCCTTCGACGGCCATTTGCTCATCGTGCCGGAGCGGGACTTCAGCAACACGGTGGTTTTCGCGTCACGCAGCCCGCTCGACCAGCTGTACGCAACGCACGGCTGGCGTGGCCTGACCAGCCTGCCGCTGGATGCGCGGAGAAACCTGATGAAGAGCATGGTGCGTGTCTCCAAAGGCCTCATGCAAGCCGGTGCCGGCCCCCTTGATGCAAGCTCCCTCGCACCTGCCCCCTGACCCCTCGGGGGCCGCCGAACCCGAGTGGCCGCAGCCCTGCGGCGTCCGCTTGGGCCGAAGGCAGGCCGTCGCCGGCCGCAGGCAGCGCTGCGCACCTGCGCATCAAGCTCGCTGAGGTCCGCATGCCCGTGGCATTCATGAACCTGCTCACCGGCCCGGATCGCACGGTCGTCGGCAACCGCCGCCTGGGGCAATTGCTCGCCCTCGTGGCCGGCGCGGTAAATGCGGGTGGCTTTCTTGCCGTGGGCCGGTACACCTCACACATGACCGGCCTGGTGTCAGGGGTCGCCGATGACCTCGCACTCGGACGACTGGCGCTGGCGGGCGCCGGTGTACTTTCCATCTGCTGCTTCGTCGGCGGCGCCGCGACGACAGCGCTGCTGGCGAACTGGGGGAGACGGCACCGGCTCAACAGCCTGTTCGCGCTGCCGCTGCTGCTCGAAGCGCTGTTGCTGCTGCTGTTCGGCGTCATGGGCGCCCATGTCCATCTCGCCATCGACGTCGTCGTGCCCGCCACGGTGCTGCTGCTCTGCTACCTCATGGGTTTGCAGAACGCCGTCGTCACCAAGGTCTCACGGGCGCAGATACGCACGACGCACATGACAGGCATCCTGACCGACCTGGGCATTGAGCTCGGCCGGCTGCTCTACTGGAACAAGGACGCCCGGATGAAAGCCGAGTTCAGCGCCAAGGCCGATCGCGAGCGCCTGGGCATTCACGCCAGCCTCCTGCTGGCGTTCTGCGTCGGCGCCTTGACAGGAGCCATGGCCTTTCAGCACTTCGGCTACCTGTCAACCGTACCGCTGGCTCTGGTGCTCGCCCTCGTCGCTTCCCCGCCGCTGCTGTCCGACCTTCAGGCCTTGAGACAACTGCGGCGCTGATCGCGTGATCACAATGCTGGAATTTGCACGCGACATCGACATCAGCCGATGCCGACCATCATGAGCATCCGCCGCGATCAGCGCCGGCCCCAATGACGCGCTCAGGCCGTGCAGCAACTCGGCTCAGCAGCGCGTCGACCTATCAATGACCGGCCGGGTTGCGAGGCAGCTTTCTCGCCGCTCCGGCATCCAGCTCGCCACTCGCAGGCCGCTACGCCCTCAACCGTTTCTGCAGCGCGCGCATGAGAACACCCAGCAGCGGCAGCTTGGCGTACAGCTCTTCGGCCGCGTCCCAGTAGTCGCGGTGCAGCGCCACCAGCCCATCGGGCTGGAAGCTCAGGTGGCTGGCGCCGCGCACGAGTAGCGGCTCGCCGCGCTCCCGCAGGAAGCGGAAGTCCCAGGTCAGGAAGGCGTGGTCGCCCTCGCAGGTGCACAGGGTCACGGTGAAGCGGGGCTCGCGAAGCGTGTTGAACATGTGGGCAAACACCTGCTCGATGGCCGCGCGGCCGCGCACTTCGTTGAAGGGGTCCTTGAAACGGGCCTGCTCGGCGTACAGCGCCAGCAGCGTGGGCAGGGAATCGCGCGTCAGGCCTTCGTAGGCGGCCACCAGCGCGGCGGCGCGTGGGTCGGAACAGGAAACGGGCATGGGTCAGGCTCCGGTGGCGCGGCGCACGGCGGCAAAGTACCAGGCGTCGGGCAGGCAGCGCAGCAGGCGCATCCAGGCCGTGAAGCGCCGCGGAAAGTTGATCTCGAAGCGGCCACGCGCCCAGCCCTGCAGCATGTGGCGGGCGGCCTGCTCGGGCGTGATGAGGGCCGGCATGTGAAAGCCGTTCTGTGCCGTCAGTGGCGTGTCCACGAAACCCGGGTTCACGATGGACACGCCCAGGCCCCGCGGCCGCAGATCGAGGTAGAGGCTCTCGGCCAGGTTGTTCAGCGCGGCCTTGGTGGGGCCGTAGGCCAGCGACATCGGCAGGCCGCGGTAGCCGGCCACGCTGCCCACCAGGCTGACATGCCCGGCCCCGGCGGCCAGCAGCGCGGGCAGCACGGCATCCAGCAGCTGCAGCGCGCCTTCGTAGTTGACTGCCCAGTGGCGCCGCATCTCGGCGATGTCGAGGGCGGTGGCGCGCATGGCGCGGTAATGGCCGGCGCAATACAGCACCAGGTCCGGCGCGCCCAGGGCCTGCGCGGCCTGGCGCAGCGCGCCCGCATCGGTCACATCCAGCGGCAGGGCCCGGCTGCCGGCATGGGCCTGCACGAAGGCGTCCAGCGCCACGGCATTGCGGGCCGAGACGATGAGCTCCGCGCCCTGCCCATGCAAGGCCGAGGCAACGGCGCGGCCTATGCCAGTGGACGCGCCGACGATCCACACACGGCGCCCGCGCCAGTCGGCAAGCGGCGGGTTCAGGGGGCGGCCGGGCAGCAGCATCTCAGTCCTTACGGAAGGCCAGCGTCACGTCGCCCAGATGGACGCCGAACTTGCTCATCGCGGTGCGGTTGAGCAGCGTGCGGCCGTCCATCAGGAACATCCAGTCGTCCATGCTCACCTGCCACACGCGGCCGTCCACCGGCAGCGCCAGCGTGTAGCGCCAGCGCAGGGCGTTGCCGGCGCTCTCGCCCTCGGCGGTGCCGATCACGTCGTCGGCCTGACCCGCATAACGGCCCTCGCCCAGGTGGCGCAGGCGCCAGACGCGGCGCTCGGTCGTGCCGTCGCTGTACTGGAACTGCTCGTCCAGCGTGCCGACATCGCCCTGCCAGGTGCCGGTCAGCGCCACTGTGAAGCGCTTGATGACACGGCCCGAGCGGTCGGTGAACATGCCGTGCGCGGTCAGGCGGCCGTTGAAGTAGTCGCGCAGGTCGAGCCGGGGCTGTTGCTGCGCGTAGTCCTGCACCTGCGGGCCGGCACAGCCCGTGAGGGCGGCGCCCAGCAGCAGCGCGAGGCTACGCCGTGAGAGGCCAACGCTTGAGTTCATTCACGTTCCTTCCAGGCGGGATGGCGCGGCTCGGCCCGCCACAACAGCACGGCAGCCGCCAGCTTGAACAGGCAGGGCAAGCCGCCATAGGCCCAGGCCAGAGCCTGCAGCCCCGCGGGCTCGCGCGTGCCGGCGCTGTAGCCGGCCAGTGCCAGCAGCGGCAGCGCCGCGCCGGCCGCAAGGGCCAGGTTTAGCTTGGCCATGCAGGCCCACCAGCCCAGATAGCGGCCCTCGGCCCGCTGGCCATCGCCGGCGCGGTGGATGAGGCCCGTGAGCAAGGCACCGGGCAGCGCCAGATCGGCCCCCAGCATCAGGCCGCTGGCCACGCAGACCACAGCAAATGCGGCCACGTCGCCCGCGGCGAGCCAGGGCGTCAGCGCAAACACGGCCACGCCCGCCGCCATGCCCAGGCGCCAGGCGGGGGCCAGGCCCCAGCGCGCGCCGGCCTTCACCCACCAAGGCAGGCCCAGCACGGCCGCGCCGAAGTAGGCCAGCAGCAGCCCGGCCTGCCAGGACGGGGCCTGCAGCCTGTCCGCGATGAAAAACGGCAGCAGCGTGGCCGGCACCGCGTCGGCAATGCCGTTCAGCATGAACACGGCGGCCAGCCAACGAAACGCTGGTTGCCGCCAGGGCGAAGAGGACGAGGCGGACGAGGCTGCGGATTGGGCCGCGAATTGGGCCGGAGACTCGGCCGGCGATGCCGCGGGCTGCCCCGCCACCGGCAGGCCGCGCAGGCCCGCCAGGCCCAGCGCCAGGGCAGCAAACAGCGCGCCGCAGGCCGCGCCCCAGCCCCACAGCGCCGGCAGCGCGCTGGCCAGCAGCACGCCCAACAGCGTGCCGGCCTCGCGCCAGCCGGTGACGCCGGCCCGCAGAGCCGGCCCGCCGCCCCAGCGCGTGCCCCAGCCCTGGTGCAGCAGCACAACGCCGCTCCAGGCCAGCGTGCACAGCAGCAGCACGGCCGCCAGCCAGGGCAGCACGACGCCGGCGCCCCCGCCCGGCGGCCACCACAGCGCCGTGAAGGCGGCGGCCAGCGCAATGGCGCCTAACGCCGCCGCGCGCCAGGCAGCTTCGCGCCCGCGCTGGAACAGCCGATCCACGGCCCGGCCCAGCGCCGGGTCGATCACCGCGTCCAGCGCACGCACGGCCAGCATCACGCCGCCCAGCGCCGCCAGCGGCATGCCCACGGTCGTGGCGTAGTGGTAGGGCAGGTTCACATACAGCGGCAGCGACACGAAGGCCAGCGGCACGGCCAGCCCGGCGTAGGCCAAACCCTGGCGCACCGGCAAATACGTGGGGACGTGCGCGGGCGGGTGCGCAGCCTGGGAAGGAACGCCCTTTGGCATGGCTCAGGCGCTCGGGCCCAGCAAGGCCTGGCGCAGCGCGGGCGCGGAGCTTTGCGGCGCCAGCCAGATGCCGAAGAACAGGCGCGCGAATTCGGCGTCGCCCACGCGCGCCGTCAGGCGGCCGTTGTAGAAGAAGCTCACCTCGCCCGCGCCGTCGTGGTGGCCCAGCAGACGATCCTGGGCCACCACATCGGGAAAGGCCTGCCTCATCAGCGCCAGCCAGCGCTTGGCGCGGGCCTCGTCGAAGCTGCCGACGCGGCGCATCTCGGCCACGGAGCGCTCGGCAATCGCCAGGCCCTCGAGCCGGCGGTCGTAGGTCAGCTCCAGCGCGAACGGGTGCTGCGCGTAGCGGGTGGGCTCGAAGCCCTCGCGCACCCAGAGCCGCGCTTCGTACACGCGCAGGCCGAAAAAGCGCAGCACGCCACTGCCGCGCAGCCGGGCCTCGGGCAGGACGCCGAGCAGCTCGGCGGGCGGTGCGGGATCGGTGTGTGAATCGGCGGATGCAGTCGTGGCGGTCATGGTGCTCAGGGTCAGGGCAAGCAGCGCTTCGCGGCGCGTGGCGCGGGCGGCGGTCATGGCGCCGGCTTGTGCAGCGTGAACTGCATGACGTCGGTGTTGCCGGTGTCGAACGCGGCCTCGCAGTAGGCCAGATAGAAGGTCCAGATGCGCTGGAAGCGGGCATCGAAGCCCTGGCACATCACGGCCTCCTGGTTCGCCAGGAAGGCATCGCGCCAGCGGCGCAGCGTCTCGGCGTAGTCGCGCCCGAAGGCCAGGCGCTGCTGCACCACGAAACCCGCACGCCGGGCCTCGGCCTCGAAGGCGCTGGGGCTGGGCAGCAGGCCGCCGGGGAAGATGTATTGCTGGATGAAGTCGGTGGAGCGCAGGTAGCGCGGGAACAGGTCGTCGCGGATGGTGATGGTCTGGATGCAGGCGTGGCCGCCCGGCTTGAGGCAGGCGTGCAGCGCGTTGAAGTAGCCGCGCCAGTATTCGTGGCCCACGGCCTCGAACATCTCGATGGAGACGATGGCATCAAAGGGCTCGCCGGCATGGCGCTGCGGCAGCTCGCGGTAGTCTTGGTAGCGCAGCTCCACCTGCTTCTGCAGACCCGCGTCCTGCATGCGGCGCTGGCCCCAGGCCAGTTGCTCGGCCGACAGCGTCACGCCGGTCACGCGGGCGCCAAACTCGCGTGCCGCCACCTCGGCCAGCCCGCCCCAGCCGCAGCCGATTTCCAGCAGCCGCTGGCCGGGCTGCACGCGCGCCTCGCGCAGCGCGCGGCGCACCTTGGCGTGCTGGGCGGCCAGCAGGTCGGCGCCCGTGGGGTCGCGGCCTTCGAACCAGGCCGCGCTGTAGCTCATGGTCGGGTCCAGCCACAGGCGGTAGAACTCGTTGCCCAGGTCGTAGTGGGCGTGGATGTTGCGCTCGCTGCCGGCACGCGAGTTGCGCCGCAGCAGGTGGCGCAGCCGGTAGCCCAGCCGGCCCCACCAGCTGCCGTAGACCAGGCCTTCGATGTGATCGCGGTTGACGATGCACAGCCGCAGCAGCGCGCTGAGGTCGGGGCTGTCCCACTCGCCGGCGATGAAGCCCTCGGCCAGGCCGATGTCGCCGGCCTTCAGCACCCGCTCGAACAAGGCCCAGTTGTGCAGCGTGAGGCTGGCGCGCGGCCCGTCGGCGGCGCCGGCCGGCAGGCTCAGCGTGCTGCCGTCGGGCAGCCGCAGGTCGAGCCGCCCGTGCGGCAGCCGCTCCAGCAGCCTGAGCAGGCGGCGGGCTGCACCGGGGGCCTGCGTGGGCAAGGCCAGGGGCGAAGGCAGTGTGGAGGCAGTCATGATCGGCTGACGAGGGTTTCGGGAGCTTGAGGCTTGCGGAAGAAAGGCACGCGCTTGAGCCAGAGCCGCAAGGCCTGCCAGTGGATGCGGGCCACGACGCCCAGCGTCATGAGGGGCATGCGCAGCACGGCCGCCCGGGCGCTCGTGGCCGTCAACGGCTGGAGCTGGCCGCCGACGCTGGTCTGCAGTAGCGCACCGTCGGCGTCATGCAGGTCGACGCGCACCAGCGTGTGCCCGGCCGAGCGTTCGAAGCGGAAGCAGTATTGCCCCTGCGTGGCGCAGAACGGCGACACATGGAACACCTTGGTGGCGCGCTGCTCGGCGCCCCAGGCAAGACCCGGCCCCGCCAGCAGGTAGGCATGGCGCTCGCCGAAGGTGTTGTTGACCTCGGCCAGCACCGCGGCCAGCGAGCCATCGGCGCGGTGGGCGTACCAGAAGCTCACCGGCTTGAAGGCATAGCCCAGCATGCGCGGGAAGGTGTGCAGCCACACCTCGCCGTCGGCATCGCTGATGCCCTCGCTGGCCAGCAAGGCCTCGAACCAGGCCAGCGCATCCTCGCCACCGTCGCCATGGTCGCGGTCGTGAAAGCTCAGCCACCCCGGCTGGTTGCGGCGCAGCGCCGGGTAAGCCTGCTGGCGCAGGCTGCGCAGGGGCAGCAGCAGGAAGCAGCCGTCGTAGCGGAATTCATGCGCAACCGGCCGCAGCCGCCGGTGCCAGACCGGGCCGGTGCCGAGCTGGGCCTGTGCCGTCACGCCGCCCCCCGGTTCGCCAGCGCCCAGCCGGCCGACGCAGCCAGCACGCCATCGGCGGCGGCGTAGCCGGCGCGCAGCCCGTCCTCATGGAAACCGTAGCCGCACCAGGCGCCGCAGAACCAGGTGCGCTGCCGGCCCTGCAGTTGGCCGACACGCGACTGCGCCTGCAGCGCGGCGAGATCGAACACCGGGTGGGCGTATTCGATGCGGCGGTGCACCTGCCGCTCGTCGATGGGGCGCACCGGATTCAGCGACACGATGACCGGCTGCTGCCAGGGCAGCGGTTGCAGGCGATTGAGCAGGTAGTGCAGGCAGACCTGCGACTGCTCGCGCGAGCTCTCCACGGCACGCTCATAGTTCCACGCGGCCCAGGCGGCCTGGCGCTTGGGCAGCACGCCCGCGTCGGTGTGCAGCACCGCGACGTTGGGCTGGTAGCGGATGGCGCCCAGCACCGCGCGCTCATCAACACTGGCCTCGGCGCCCAGCAGATCCAGCGCCTGGTCGCTGTGGCAGGCCAGCACCACGGCGTCGAAGGCCTCGGTGCCTGCGGCCGTGCTCACCAGCACCTGGCCGGGCAGGCGCCGCAGCCCCAGCACCGGCATGTTCAGCCGCGCGTCGGCCAAGCGGGCCACGAGGCGACGCACGTACTGGCGCGAGCCGCCGCGCACCGTCTGCCACGGCGGCCGGTCGGCCACCTGGATGAGGCCATGGTTGTGGCAGAAGCGGATCAGCGTCTCGACCGGAAACTCCAGCATCTGCGCCGTCGGGCTGGACCAGATGCAGCCGATCATGGGCAGCAGATAGCCGTCCCGGAAACCCGACCCGAAGCGATGCCGGGCCAGGAACTCCGCCACCGAGCCCTGCCCGGCCAATGGCGCCTCGCCCACCGCCAGCGCGGTGGCCAGGCGGTTGAACCGCAGGATCTCGGCCAGCATGTGCCAGAAGCGCGGCCGCAGCAGATTGCGCCGCTGGGCGAACACCGTGGCCAGCGAGCTGCCGCTCCACTCCAGCCCTTCAGCGCCGCCGGGTTCGGGCGCCTGGACGGAGAAGGACATGTCCGACCCCGCCACCTCCACGCCCAGCTCGGCAAACAGCGCCGTCAGCAAGGGATAGGTGCGCTGGTTGAACACCAGGAAGCCGGTGTCCACGCCGTGGCTGACGCCGTCCAGGCACAGATCCACCGTGTGGGCATGGCCGCCGAAATGGGCGCCCGCCTCGAACAGCGTCACCTGCGGCGCCCCGGGCGCGGACGTGAGCCGCCAGGCCGCTCCCAGTCCCGCAATTCCCGAGCCGATGACCGCAATTCGATGCATGCAAGGCCTCCTGTGAACTATGAAGATCAAATGTTGAACTGATTAGTTCACACAATAACTCAACAGTTCAAAAATTGCACCATCAAGTTTTATTGACTGCGCTGCCGTCCTAGAATCGCCGCATGGCAGAACGTCCATCGATCCGGGAACAGATGCAGCGCGTGCGGCAGGACGCCATCGTCACGGCCGTCAACCGGCTGCTGGCCAGCAAGGGCTACGACGCGATGACGGTGGACGAGGTGGCCGCCGAGGCGGGCCTGGCCAAGGCCAGCCTGTACAAGCTGTTCCCGTCCAAGGAGGAGCTGGCCGGCGCTGCGATGGTGGGCGTGCTGGATCGCGCCCTGGCCTTCGTGGACGGCCTGCGCGCCCAGGCCGACGGCGGCCCGTCGCCGTCGCCGCTGGAGCAGCTCAAGGCCGTGACGCGCTGGGCCATGCTGACGCAGCTGGAAGGCGAGATGCCGTCGCTGCCGGCGCAGAACTCGTCGCTGAGCGCCTCGCTGCAGTCCAATGACGCCTACATGGACCGGCTGATCTCGCTGAGCAACCGGCTCAGCATCTGGATCACCGAGGCGCAGACCAGCGGCCAGATCAAGGCCGAGCTGCCGCCCGAGCTGGTGCTCTACACGCTGTTTGCGCGCGCCTGCGACCCCGTCGTGGCGCTGCTGAAGAGCTCGGGCCAGTACACCCCGCAGCAGATCGTCGACTGGGTGACGGCCACCACCTTCGACGGCCTGGGTTCAGTGGCGCAGCCCACGCACTGAGCCAACGCCAGCGGCACCCTCAGAAGCTGCGCTGCAGGCCCGCGCGCAGACTCGCCCTGGCCTGGCCACGCGTCGAGTCCAGATAGCGGCCACCGTCGACCTGAAACAGCTCCCAGGTCAGCGGCTCGCGCTGCAGCAGGCCCTCCAGGCCCAGCTGCAGCTGCCAGGCGTCGGGCAGGCGCTGCTGCCAGGACAGATCCAGCCGCGCGCCGGGCTGGCTGCGCTGCTGCAGCCCGGGCGAGCTGCTGCGCCAGCCGCCCGAGGTCCAGGCATAGGCCAGCCGCCACTGACCCTGGGCGATGCGCCCCTGCAGCCCGAGCTGAGCGCGCCAGGGGTTGAAGTCTGCCAGCTGCAGGCGCCAGTCGCCCGAGGGCTGCAGCCGCACGCGGCTCCAGCTGCGCGTGAGCTGTGCATCCAGCGTCACGGCGGCGGCGAGCGGCCATTGCAGCTCAGCATCCAGGCCGCGCACCTGGGCCCGCTCACCATTGACGGGTGAGCTGATCCAGCGCGGCTGCCCCAACGCCCCAACCCGCCACGCCGTAGCGCTCAGCATGGGGTCGCGAATGTCACGCCAGAACAGCCCGACGCTGACGCGCTGATCGCGCCCCAGCCGGGGCTGGAACTGCAGGTCCAGCGCCCAGGCCCGCTCGGGCCGCAACGCCGGGTTGCCCTCGGTGTCAGGGTCCAGCGGCTCGTTGTTGGCGCTGGTGAAGGGGCGCGGCTGGATCTGCATCAGGCTGGGCGCACGGAAGCTGCGCGACAGCGAGCTGCGCCACTGCCCCGCGGGCAGCCGCCAGGCCCATTGCAGCGAGGGCAGCGCCTGCGTGAAGCGCTGGCGCACCGACTCGCTGTTCAGCGTCAGCCGCTCCTGGCGCCAGCCCAGCGCCAGCTGCTGGGTCTCGGAGAGATCCCATTCATCCTGCACGAACCAGGCCTCGCGGCGCTGGCCGGCAGCGAGCGCCAGCTGGCTGACCGGCGCCGCCGACAGCCATTGCTCGCGCGACTCCTGGCGCGCCTGGCGGCTCCAGCTCAGGCCGCTGGTCAGCGTGTGGCTGTCGCCCAGCTCGGCCGACACACTGGCCGTGAACTGCTCGCTGTGCTCGCGCACGCGGCCCAGTGTCAGGTCTTGCAGGCCCGAGCCATCGTCGGTGAAGTGCGAGTTCAGGCGCTGGCCCTGCAGCGCCAGGCCCGTCTGCAGCTGCCAGCCCGGGCGCAGGTTCCAGCGCCCGTCGAGGTCGCTGCGCCAGGCCTGGCGGCGCTGCTGGAAGCGTTCGTCGTGCTGCGGGTAGGCGGGCGGCGTACCACTGAGGGTGTCGACCCGATAGTCCACATCGCGGTGCATGCGGCCCAGCTCCAGCTGGCCGTTCCAGCTGACGCTCTGCCCCCCTTCCCCGGCCCAGCTCAGCTGCGGCGCCAGCTGCAGCTGGCGCGAGCGGCCGTCGTAGCGTCGGCTTTCCTGGCGCAGATCGGCTGGCCCGGCGCTGGTGATGTCGAACGGCTGATGCCAGTCGCGCTGCTGGGCGGTCAGGGTCAGGCCTTGCGAGACCTGGGAGAACCCCTCCACCGGCAGCGCACCGCTTTGCTGCCATTGCAGCCGGGTGTTGTCGCCCGCCGCCCCGCCGGAGCCCGTGGCCTGCAGCCTGCGCTGGCGCTGCTGGGCCGCCGGCCGCAGCACCAGGTTGATGCTGCCGGCGACCGCGTCCCCGCTGAGCCCCGCACTCTGGCCGCGCTGGATCTCCACGCGGGCGATCTGCTCGGGCGCGATGTCGTCCAGGTTGAAGCCCGGCGGCACGCGCCGCCCGTTCAGCAGCACCTGCGTGCGGCCCGGGCCCAGGCCCAGCAGCGTGATCTGGTCCGGCTGACCCGGGCGCCCGGCCACCAGGCTCAGGCCCGGCAGCCGGCGCAGCGCCTCGGCCAGGCGGCTGTCGTTCATGCGCAGCAGCTCCGTCGCCTCCACCACACGGCGCAGCACGCCCTCGGGCTGGGCGCTGCCGGCCGCGGTGCCGCGCACCTCGACGGTCGAGAGCCGTTGCTCGGCCTCCTGGGCCAGCACGGGCTGCAGCGAGGACATGGCGAGCAGTGCCATCAGGCGGGGGGATTGGGAACGAATAGACGTCATCGGGAGTTCCGTTCGGGCATGCGGCGGCGCGCCGGTGCCCTGGGCACCGGTCGCGGCGGTGGATTCAGAAAGCGGTGGGAGAGGCCTGCGCGGGTGTCAGGCCTGCAGCGCGCTGCGGATGCTGAGCAGGTCAGCCTCGCGCGCGGCCGCATCGGGCGCGCCCAGCAGCACCACGCTGAGCCGGCGGCCCCCGGCCTGCATCTGCAGTGCGACGCAGCGGCCGGCCGCACGCGATGTGCCGGTCTTGGCCATCAGGATGGGCCAGTCGGCATCGCCCATCAGCGGATGGGTGCTGCGCGATTCGCGCTCGCGACCGTCAACGCGCACCTGCAGGCGGGCAGATGCGATGCCGCGCAGGATCAACGGCTCCTGAGCGGCGGCCGCCAGCAGGCGGGCCACATCCTCGGCGCTGGAGCGGTTGCCATCATCGGCCCCGCTCGGGTGGTGGAGCTTCGTCTGCGCGAGACCCAGCCGGCGCGCCAAGGCATCGCTGGCGTCGGCAAAGGCTGCACTGCCGCCCGGGTAGTGCCGGGCCAGCAGCAGCGCCGCGCGGTTGTCGGAGGCCTGCAGCATCAGAGTCAGCGCCGCCTCACGGGTGAGCCGCTGTCCCGGCTTCAACGACGGCATGCCGTTGGTGCCACCGCGCAGCTCCTCACGCGAGACGGTCAACTCCTGCTGCAGATCCTGGCCCGAGCGCACCACCAGCAAGGCCGTCATCAGCTTGCTCAGCGAGGCGACGGGCACCGGGCGAGCCGCATCGCGGGACCAGAGCACCTCGCCGGTGTCGGCATCGCTCACCAGCACCTGGGAAGACGCGAGCCGCAGGTCGCTCAGCCTCGTTGACGGCGCCGCCACTGGCGGGCCTTGTCGCAGCTCGGTGGCCGCCGGCACCGCCTGGGAGCCTGGTTCACCGGCCGCACGGTCTGCGCCCGCGGGCAGCCCCAGTGCAAGCAGGACGGGGCCAGTCAGCAGCACCAGCGCAAGCATCAGCGCCACCGGCATGGCGGCCCGCGAGCTGCCCGGCGCGGCCGGCCGACGCAGCAAGGCCTGAACGCGCGCCAGCAGCTCGCCGCCCTGGGCGGCCGCCACCAGCGAGGGCAATGCGGCGGGCTGCACCCGGTCGTGCTCGGCCAGCGCCTGCAGCGCGAGGGCCAGGTCGCGCGGCGAGGCCAGCACCTCGGCGGCCAACTGATCGGCCACCAGCTCGCGCTCGGCACGCAGTCGGCTGGAGAGCCACCACACGACCGGATGGAAGAAGAACAGGGCCTCCACCAGCCGCTGCAGCAGATTGGCCAGGTAGTCCCAACGCCGCACATGGGCCAGCTCATGCGCCAGTAAGGCGTCCAGCAGCGGCAAGGGCAGGCCGCTCAGCAAGGCAGCGGGCATGAGCACGACGGGGCGCCACCAGCCCACCGTCACCGGCCCGCTGCCCTCGGGCAGCAGCCTGAGCATCACGCCGCGACGCAGCCCCAGTGCCTGCGCGATGCGGTCCAGCCGATGCTGCATCGCCCGCGGCGCCACCAGCGCCTGCCGGCGCCAGCGCGAGAGCCAGACCAGACCGCCCAACAGGCGCAGGCTCATCACCATCGCTCCCAACAGCCAGGCCGCAGCCAGCGTTTCACGCCAACCCGCGTCATCGGGCATGGATGGTGCGCCACTCAGGGCGGCCGGAGCGGACGACGGTCGCACGGTTCGCGACCCGCCGTCGTCATCGGCCACGATCTGCCAGGCGGCCCCCGCGTCGGTCTCGGCAGCCGCGGGCCAGGCCTTGCTCAGCTGCCACCCACCAAGCAGCGCGCAACACAGCAGGGCCGAGCCGAGCAAGGCGTAGCGCGAACTGGCCGGCTGTCGACGCAGCAGCCTGAGCAGACCGGCCACCAGCCCCCCCAACAACGCAAACTGCCAGGCCAGCGCCACCAGCGTGTCGCTGAGCAGGCGGGCCAGCAGCGGCCAGGTCTCGGCGCTCATCGCCGATCTCCCGGCGGCGTACCCAGCCCTTCACTGAGCAGCCGGGCGATCTCCTCACGTTCGCCGGCATCCACCTGCGTGCGCAGCGCGGTCAGTATCAGTTGCTTGCCGGACCCCGAAAACAGGCGGCGCGCCATGTCGCCAAGCAACTGCGTCTGCAGCCGCTCGCGTGGCTCCACCGCGGCATACACGTGGGCACGCTGGCTTTCGTCACGGCTGAGCTGGCCCTTGGCGTGCATGAGCTGCAACTGACGCAGGACATTGGCCTCGGTGACCTCGGGGCGTTCGCGCTGAAGCAGCTCATGAGCCTGGCGCGCGGTACAGGGGCCTTGCTGCCAGAGAACGCGCAGCAGATCGAGTTCTGCCGACGTGGGACGGGATGCGGAAGGATCTTGCATGCATTTCAGAATATCTTTTCTAGAACTCATTGTCTAGAACAATTTTTCTGAATCGGCGACTCATGTCCCGAGCTCGGCACGCAGGTCCAGACGCAGATTGGGCGCCTCGGCCAGCGTCAGATGCGGCGGCGACTGCAGCGCAATCACGCGTCGGGCCGCGGTGCCCAGCTGGGCCAGCGAACGCTGAAGATGCAGACGAAGCAGCGCCTGCAACGAGCCGTCGGCATAGGCCTTGTTGAACCCCAGCAGCAGGCGCTCCATCAGCGTTCGATTGCCTGGGTGGGTGTAGAGGTACTGCGGCAGCTCATAGCTCAGCAGCAACTGATCATCCAGCGCCAGGCCAGCCAGGCCGCGGTGCGTGGCCCATTCGTCGCCGACCTCAAGCAGCCCGCGGCAAAACAGGTCAGCCCGGCCCATGGCCACCATGCGGAACATCGCCTCGTAGGCCCCCACCTCGGCCACCGCCAGCCCGTTGCCGCGAAGCACCTCGACGTCGGCCCAGCCCGTGCCCTGCACGATGCGCAGCCCTTGCAGGTCTTGCAGGCTGCGGACGCGGCGCAGTTGCGGCTGCACGGCCTCGTTCACCAGGCAGACGCGGTAGCCGTTCGCGCCCAGGTGCACCGGAAACGGCACGGGCACCAGACCCTCGACCTGAGCCGAAGGGCTGGCGGTCAGCAGCAGGTTGGCGGGCTGGTTGCTGCGCGCCGCCAGCAGTGCACGCCGCTTGTTCATCGGCTGCGTCAGCCGCAGCAGGAAGCCACCATGGGTGCTGCGCGTCTTCTCCAGCGCCAGGGCGACCGCCTCACGCACGTAGAGGTTGCGCTGATCGCCCGGGCTGTCCGGCGCCCGCAGCGTCACCCGCAGCTCGGGCGGGCCGGCAGGCGCGTGGCGGGCCAGCCCCAGCCCGGGCAGCCCGGCCAGCAGCATGAGCGCGGCACGACGGTCTTGCATGGCGCCAATTCGACCACGAACCGGCGGCCCGGATGCACATGAAAAAAGGCCTGGCAAGCCAGGCCTTCTCGTTGCGGCTGAACGCCGCCGGCTTACTTGGCGCGCGACGTGACGATCGCGTCGGCGACGTTCTTCGGCGCCTCGCTGTAGTGCTTGAACTCCATCGTGTAGGTGGCACGGCCCTGGCTCATGGAGCGCAGGGTCGTCGAGTAGCCGAACATCTCGGACAGCGGCACCTCCGCCTTGATGATCTTGCCGCCACCCACCATCTCGTCCATGCCCTGCACCATGCCACGGCGGCTGGACAGGTCGCCCATCACGTTGCCGGCGTAGTCTTCCGGCGTCTCGACCTCGACGGCCATCATGGGCTCGAGGATGACCGGGCTGGCGCGGCCACGTCGTGGTAGGAACCGAAGGTCAGCGTGGCCTTGACGTCCACCACGGGGAAGCCGGCCAGCACGCCGTTGGGCAGCGTGTCGATGATGCCCTTCTCCACCGCCGGGATGTACTCGCGCGGCACGACGCCGCCCTTGATCGCGTCCACGAACTCGAAGCCCTTGCCCGGCTCCTGCGGCTCCAGCGTCAGCACGACATGGCCGTACTGGCCCTTGCCGCCGGACTGGCGCACGAACTTGCCTTCGACGTCGGTCGCGGTCTTGCGGATGGTCTCGCGGTAGGCCACCTGCGGCTTGCCGACGTTGGCCTCCACGCCGAACTCGCGCTTCATGCGGTCGACGATGATTTCCAGGTGCAGCTCGCCCATGCCGGAGATGATGGTCTGGCCGGACTCTTCATCGGTTCGCACGCGGAAGGACGGGTCTTCGGCCGCCAGGCGACCCAGCGCGATGCCCATCTTTTCCTGGTCGGCCTTGGTCTTGGGCTCGACGGCCTGCGAGATCACCGGCTCGGGGAAGACCATCTTCTCCAGCGTGATGATGGCGTCCGGGTCGCACAGCGTCTCGCCGGTCGTCACCTCCTTCAGGCCCACGCAGGCGGCGATGTCGCCGGCCAGAATTTCCTTGATCTCTTCGCGCTGATTGGCGTGCATCTGCAGGATGCGGCCGATGCGCTCCTTCTTGTTCTTGATCGGGTTGTAGACGGTGGAGCCCGACTGCAGCACGCCCGAATACACGCGCACGAAGGTGAGCTGGCCCACAAACGGGTCGGTCATCAGCTTGAAGGCCAGCGCCGAGAACTTCTCGTTGTCGTCGGCCTTGCGGGCAACTTCCTTGTCGTCCTCGTCGGTGCCGGTCACCGGCGGGATGTCCACCGGGCTGGGCAGGAAGTCGATCACCGCGTCCAGCATGCGCTGCACGCCCTTGTTCTTGAAGGCCGAGCCGCACAGCATGGGTTGGATCTCGCCGGCGATGGTGCGCTGGCGGATACCCACCTTGATCTCCGCCTCGCTGAGCTCGCCGCTCTCGAGGTACTTGTTCATCAGTTCCTCGGACGCCTCGGCCGCGGCCTCCAGCATCTTCTCGCGCCATTCCTTGGCGGTGGCGGCGAGGTCGGCCGGAATGTCCTCGTAGCTGAACTTCATGCCCTGCGAGGCCTCGTCCCACAGGATGGCCTTCATCTTCAGCAGGTCCACCACGCCCTTGAAGTCGGCCTCGGCGCCGATGGGGATCACGATGGGCACGGGGTTGGCGCGCAGGCGGTCCACCATCATCTGGCGCACGCGGAAGAAGTTGGCGCCGATGCGGTCCATCTTGTTCACGAAGGCCAGGCGCGGCACGCCGTACTTGTTGGCCTGGCGCCAGACGGTCTCGCTCTGCGGCTGCACGCCGCCCACCGAGTCATAGACCATCACCGCGCCGTCCAGCACGCGCATGGAGCGCTCCACCTCGATGGTGAAGTCCACGTGTCCGGGCGTGTCGATGATGTTGAAGCGGTGCTCGGGGTAGGACAGGTCCATGCCCTTCCAGAAGCAGGTGGTGGCCGCCGACGTGATCGTGATGCCGCGCTCCTGCTCCTGCTCCATCCAGTCCATGGTGGCCGCGCCGTCGTGCACCTCGCCGATCTTGTGGTTCACGCCGGTGTAGAAGAGGATGCGCTCGGTCGTCGTCGTCTTGCCGGCATCGATGTGCGCGGAGATACCGATGTTGCGGTAGCGCTCGATGGGGGTCATGCGGGCCATGGTGGACTTCCAGTCAAAGATGTTGCGGATGCAGCGGATCAGACGCGCCGGATCACGGCGGCCGCCAGCCAAAAACGAGCAGCTTACTGCCCCACTGCGACGGCCACATTGTGAGCAGTCGCCCGCCGCGCCGCTCGCGCCCGGCGGGCAGACCTGACCCCGCGCAGGGGCGATGCGGCCACGGCCGGCAGCAAAACCCCGGATCGGCATCGCGTAATGTACTCAGATACATTGCGAACCCATGCCCGCCGAACTCTGGACCACATTCGACGCCGCCCCGCTGTGGCTCACGCTGCGCGTGGCCCTGATCGCCACCCTGCTGGCCCTGCTGCTGGGCGTCGCGCTGGGCTGGGTGTTCGCCCGCACGCGGCTGCCCGGGCGCGGCGTGCTCGAAGCCGTCTGCATGCTGCCGCTGGTGCTGCCGCCAACCGTGCTGGGCTACGCCATCCTGGTGGCGATGGGCCGGCGCAGCCCGCTGGGCCAATGGCTGCGCGAGCACTTCGACTACACGGTGATCTTCAACTGGCACGGCGCCGTCATCGCCTCGGCCCTGGTGGCGCTGCCGCTGGTGCTCAAGGGCGCCAGCTCAGCCTTCACCCAGGTGGACCGCCGGCTGGAGGCCGCCGCCCGCACGCTGGGCCAGTCGGCCTGGAGCAGCTTCGTGCGCGTGACGCTGCCGCAGGCCTGGCCCGGCATCCTGGCCGGCACGCTGCTGGCCTTCGCCCGCGCGATGGGCGAATTCGGCGCCTCGCTGATGGTGGCCGGCTCGATTCCCGGCCAGACCCAGACCGCCTCCATGGCCATCTACGACGCGGTCCAGGCCGGCCGTGACGACCTGGCCTTCCTGCTCGCCGCCATGGTGTCCGCCGTCTCGGTGCTCATCCTGGTGCTCTCCAACCGCTACCTGCAACGCCAAGCCTCATGATCAAACGCCTGCTCGCCTCCCTGTCCCTCGCCCTGCCGCTGCTGGCCTCGGCCCAGACGCTGACCGTCTCCGCTGCCGCCAGCCTGACCGACGCCTTCAAGCAGCTGGCCCCTCGCTTCGAGGCCGCCCACCCGGGCGTCACGCTGCGCTTCAATTTCGCGGCCTCGGGCGTGCTGCTGCAGCAGATCTCGCAGGGCGCGCCGGCCGACGTGTTCGCCAGCGCCGACCAGCCCACGATGGACCGCGGCGTCGAGCAAAAGCTCATCGCCGCGGACACGCGCCGCGACTTCGCCGCCAATTCGCTGGTGATGATCGTGCCGACGCAGGGCCCGGCCCCCGCCACGCTGACCGAGCTGACCAGGCCCGAGATCAAGCGCATCGCCGTCGGCAAGCCGGCCTCCGTGCCGGTGGGCCGCTACACGCAGGCCGCACTCGAGGCCGCGATGGTCTGGGCGCCCGTGCAGCCCAAGATCGTCTATGCCGACAACGTACGCCAGGTGCTGGACTACGTGACCCGCGGCGAGGTGGAGGCCGGCTTCGTCTACCGCACCGATGCCGAGATCGCCAAGGACAAGCTGCGCATCACGCTGATCGTGGGCGGTCACGCGCCGGTGACCTACCCGGTCGCCGTGGTGGCCGACAGCCGCCAGGCCGCGCTGGCGCGCGAGTTCGTCGCCTTCCTGACGGGCGCCGAGGCGCAGGCCGTTCTGGGCCGCTACGGATTCACCAAGCCGTGATCGACGTCGCGCTGCAGCTCTCGGTCAGCGACGCCCGGCGCCGCTTCGACCTGGATCTGGCCTTTGCCACGGACGCGGCCTTCGTCGCGCTCTACGGGCCGTCCGGCGCAGGCAAGTCGCTGACACTGCAGGCCATGGCCGGGCTGCTGCCGGTCCAGCGCGGCCATGTCCGCGTCGGCGGGCGCACGTTGCTGGACACCGCGCAGGGCATCAACCTGCCGCCCGAGCAGCGCAACGTCGGCTACCTGTTCCAGCATTACGCGCTGTTCCCGCACCTGAGCGTGCGGGACAACATCGCATTCGGGCTGACCAGCTGGCGCCGCCGCCTCACGCGCGATGCCGGCGAACGGGTGGATGAGCTGATGGCGTCCTTCGGCCTCACCGCGCTGGCCCGCAGCCGCCCGGGGACGCTGTCAGGCGGCCAGCAGCAGCGGGTCGCACTGGCGCGGGCCCTGGCCTGCAACCCGCGGGTGCTGCTGCTCGACGAACCCTTCGCCGCCCTCCACCCGGCCCTGCGCAGCCAGCTGCGCGAGGAGCTGCGCCAGGTGTGCGAACGCTGGCGCATTCCGGCGGTGATGATCACCCACGATGTCGAGGACGTGATCGCGCTGGCCCGGCGGGCCTATCTGGTAGAAGGCGGACATCTGGTGCGCGAGATCGACCTCGATCGGGCCGAGGCCCGCGAGCTGCTTCAGCCTCCCGCCCCCACACCCCGTGAACAACAGCTGCGCCGCCTGCTGGGCGCCTCACCCGCATGAAATTCCTGCGCTCCTTCACCACCGCCCTGCTGTTGCTGGGTGCCCTGGGCACCTCGCTGAGTGCCCAGGCCCAGCTCAGGCTGACCCGCCCCGACGGCCAGGCCGTCACGCTGAGCGCCGAGCAACTGGCCGCGCTGCCGCGCGAGACCGTGCGCGCCGAGGCCCATGGCCAGACCCTCACCGTGCAGGCCACGCCGCTGGCGGCGGTGCTGCGCGCGGGCGGCATCGCGCCGCCGGAAAAGGTCCATGGCGCTGCATTGCGCCAGGTGCTGCTGGCCACCGCGGCCGACGGCTACGCGGTCAGCTTTGCCTGGGGCGAGCTCGACCCCGCGCTGGGCGGCCGCCAGGTCTACCTGGTGCAGAACGGCGCAGGAGCCGAGCTGAAGGACGGCGAGGGCCCGCTGCGCCTCGTGGTGCCGGCGGATGCGCGCCCGGCCCGCTGGGTGAGACAGTTGCAAGGCCTGACCCTGATCTCCCCGCCCTGATCCCCCCTTGAGTACCACCTCCCAGGACCATCCGCTGCTGCAGGGCGAGCTGCGCCTCGCCGGCCGGCTGGACGGCCGCTTCTTCGACCTGCTGGCGGCCCTCGCGCTGACCGGCTCCTTGCAGAAGGCCGCCCGGGCGGCCGGCTACAGTTACAAGGGCGCCTGGCTCGTGCTGGACGCCGCCAGCGCCCTCACCCACGTGCCGCTGGTGGCAGCCAGCACCGGCGGGCGCGGCGGTGGCGGCTCGCAGCTGACCGATGCCGGCCGACAGCTGCTGGCCGCCTGGCGACAGCTGCAGGCCCGCCATCACGAGTTCCTGCACGAGCAGGAACGCTGGCTGGCCGAGCAACCCGGCCTCAACCAAATGCTGAAGAGAATGTCCATGAAGACCACCGCACGCAACCAGTTCGCCGGCACCGTTTCCGCCGTCCATGCCGGCCCGAGCACCACCCAGGTGCGGCTCAGCCTGGGCAGCGGTGACGAGATCACCGCGTCGCTGACCCAGGCCGCCGCGGCCGAACTCGGCGTGGCCGTCGGCCAGGAGGCGCTGGCGCTGGTCAAGGCCTCCGAGGTGGTGCTGGTGACCGACTTCGGCGGCTACCGGCTCTCGGCCCGCAACCAGCTGGCCGGCACGGTGTCCCGCGTGCAGCGTGGTGCGGTGTCCTCGCTGGTCGGGCTGACCCTGCCCGGCGGCCAGGTGCTCACCGCCAGCGTCACCAACGACGCGGTGGATGCGCTGGGTCTGGCCCCCGGACAGGCGGCCACGGCCTGCTTCAAGGCCTATGCGGTGATGCTGGCCGTGCGCGGCTGACGCGTCTGTCTGCATAAGGAAATAAGATTTTTGTTGTTCCTTGAATAAGGAGAGTCCGGCAACCTCGCGGCCTTCGAATCCCAAAGGCCCGACATGTCCCGACTCGTCTCCCGCCGCACACTGCTGGCGCTGATCGCCACCACCGCCGCCCTGCCGGCGCTGGCGGCCGATGCGCCCAACTCGCTGCTCAACGTCTCCTACGACGTGGCCCGCGAGCTGTACAAGCAGATCAACCCGGCCTTCGTCGCGGCCTGGAAGGTCAAGACCGGGCAGACGGTCACCGTCAACCAGAGCCACGGCGGCTCCAGCAAGCAGATCGGCGCGGTCATCGGCGGCCTGGAGGCCGATGTGGTGACCATGAACCAGGCCACCGACATCCAGCAGCTGGCAGACAAGGGCTACACCCCGGCCGACTGGGCCAAGCGCTTCCCCAACGGCGCCGCGCCCTACAGCTCCACCATGCTGTTCCTGGTGCGCAAGGGCAACCCCAAGGGCATCAAGGACTGGGCCGACCTGGCCCGCCCCGGCGTGCAGGTCATCATCCCCAACCCCAAGGTCACCGGCAACGGCCGCTACGGCTATCTGGCCGCCTGGGGCAGCGTGATCGCCACCGGCGGCAGCGAGGCCCAGGCGCGCGAGCGGGTGAGCAAGATCTTCGCCAACGTGCCGGTGCTGGACGGCGGCGGCCGCGGCGCCACCACCACCTTCACGCAGCGCGGCATCGGCGACGTGCTGGTGACCTTCGAGGGCGAGGTGGAGCTGATCGAGAACGAATTCGGCAAGGGCCAGTTCGAGCAGGTCACGCCCAGCATCTCCATCGAGACCGAGGCGCCGGTGGCGCTGGTGGACAAGGTCACCGCCAAGCGCGGCTCGGCCGCGCTGGCCAAGGCCTACCTGGACTTCCAGTGGACACCGGAGGCCCAGGAGATCATCGCGAAGAACAACTTCCGCCCGCGCGACCCGGCGGTGTTCAAGAAGCACGAGCAGCGCTTCGCCAAGCTCAAGCTCTTCACCGTGGAGCAGACGCTGGGCGGCTGGGCGCAGGTCAGCAAGACGCACTTTGCCGACGGCGGCACCTACGACCAGATCATGGCGGGGATCAAGCGTTGACCCCTCGCCCAGCACCGCGGCGCTGAACGCGCGCGGGGCTGGTCGCCCCCCCATGGGGACGGCGATGCTCGCGGCCTTGAGCCGCTCGCACATCGCCCACGCGGGCCGGCTTGGGGCGGCCCGGCGCTCGGCCCGAATGCAGTACCAAAACCAATAACTTCTATGGCTTCGTTTTCGTTGGGTCGACGGCGTGTGCTCCCCGGCTTTGCGCCGACGCTGGGCTTCACGCTGTTCTACCTGTCGCTGCTGGTGCTGATCCCGCTCAGCGCGGTGTTCCTGAAGTCCGCCGGCCACGGCTTCCAGGCTTTCTGGGACGCGGCCACCACGCCGCGCGTGATCGCGTCCTACAAGCTCAGCTTCGGCGCCGCGCTGCTGGCCGCGGCCATCAACCTGGTGTTCGGGCTGATCCTGGCCTGGTGCCTGGTGCGCTATGAATTCCCCGGCAAGAAGCTGGTGGACGCGCTGATCGACCTGCCCTTCGCGCTGCCCACCGCCGTGGCCGGCATCGCGCTGACCGCGCTCTACGCGCCCAATGGCTGGGTGGGCTCGCTGTTCGTGCCGGGCGGTGCGCTCAGCCCCCTGTTCGGCGACGAGGGCCTGAAGATCGCGTTCTCGCCGCTGGGCGTGCTGCTGGCGCTGATCTTCATCGGCCTGCCCTTCATCGTGCGCACGGTGCAGCCGGTGCTGGAAGACATGGAGACCGAGCTGGAGGAGGCCGCCGCGTCGCTGGGCGCGCACCGCTGGCAGACCTTCCGCTTCGTCGTGCTGCCCACGCTGCTGCCGGCGCTGCTGACCGGCTTTGCGCTGGCCTTTGCGCGTGCGGTGGGTGAGTACGGCTCGGTGATCTTCATCGCCGGCAACATCCCACTGGTCAGCGAGATCACGCCGCTGATGATCATCGCCAAGCTGGAGCAGTACGACTATGTCGGCGCCACCGCCATCGCCGTCGTGATGCTGGTGTTCAGCTTCGTGCTGCTGCTGACCATCAATGCACTGCAGGCCTGGACGCAGCGCCGAGGGAGCAAGCGTTGAGTACCTCTTTGTCCGTCGCGCCGGCGCGTAGCCGCGCCAAGTACCAGGACAACCCCGCCACCCGCGAGGCGCCCTGGGTGCGCTACACGCTGCTGGCGCTGGGCCTTGGCTTCTTTGCACTCTTTCTGCTGCTGCCGCTGGTGGCCGTGTTCACCGAGGCGCTGCGCAAGGGCTGGGACGCCTATTTCGCCGCGCTGGCCGACCCGGACGCCATCTCGGCGGTCAAGCTCACGCTGCTGGCCGCGGCCATCGCGGTGCCGCTGAACCTGGTGTTCGGCGTCAGCGCCGCCTGGGCCATCGCCAAGCACGACTTCCGCGGCAAGCAGCTGCTCATCACCTTCATCGACCTGCCCTTCTCGGTGTCGCCGGTGGTGGCCGGCCTGATGTATGTGCTGCTGTTCGGCGCCCAGGGCTGGCTGGGCCCGTGGCTGGACGCGCACGACATCAAGATCGTGTTCGCCGTGCCGGGCATCGTGCTGGCCACCGTGTTCGTGACCTTCCCCTTCGTCGCCCGCGAGCTGATCCCGCTGATGCAGGCCCAGGGCCGCGACGAAGAAGAAGCCGCCACCGTGCTGGGCGCCAGCGGCTGGCAGACCTTCCGCCGTGTCACGCTGCCCAACATCAAGTGGGGCCTGCTGTACGGCGTGATCCTGTGCAACGCGCGCGCCATGGGCGAGTTCGGCGCGGTGTCGGTGGTGTCAGGTCATGTGCGCGGCCTCACCAACACGCTGCCGCTGCAGGTCGAGATTCTCTACAACGAGTACCAGTTCTCCGCCGCCTTCGCGGTGGCCTCGCTGCTGGCGCTGCTGGCGCTGGTCACGCTGGTGCTCAAACAGATCGTGGAATGGCGCGCCAGCCGCGCCGCACACAAGGAAGCATGATGGGCATTCGCGTCGAAAACATCCACAAGGGCTTCGGCAGCTTCACCGCGCTGGGCGATGTGACGCTGGACTTCCCCACCGGCGAGCTGGTGGCGCTGCTGGGCCCCTCGGGCTGCGGCAAGACCACGCTGCTGCGCATCATCGCGGGGCTGGAGCAGGCCGACTCGGGCCGCGTGCTGCTGGACGGCCAGGACGCCTCCGAGACCCATGTGCGCGAGCGCCAGGTGGGCTTCGTGTTCCAGCACTACGCACTGTTCCGCCACATGACCGTGTTCGACAACGTCGCCTTCGGCCTGCGCGTGAAGCCGCGCAAGCAACGTCTGCCCGAGGCCGAGATCAAAAAGCGCGTGACCGAGCTGCTCAAGCTGGTGCAGCTGGACTGGCTGGGTGACCGCTTCCCGCCGCAGTTGTCCGGCGGCCAGCGCCAGCGCATCGCGCTGGCCCGCGCGCTGGCCGTCGAGCCCCGCGTGCTGCTGCTGGACGAACCCTTTGGTGCGCTGG
The DNA here is from genome assembly GCA_003241055.1 of Roseateles depolymerans. Taxonomy (GTDB): domain Bacteria; phylum Pseudomonadota; class Gammaproteobacteria; order Burkholderiales; family Burkholderiaceae_C; genus Pelomonas; species Pelomonas depolymerans_A. The sequence goes on along the minus strand of QFOD01000001.1, from coordinate 386,636 downwards.
ACGCCAAGGTGCGCAAGGAGCTGCGCCGCTGGCTGCGCCGCCTGCACGACGAGCTGCACATCACCAGCATCTTCGTCACCCACGACCAGGACGAAGCCCTGGAAGTGGCCGACCGCATCGTGCTGATGGACCACGGCCGGGTCGAGCAGGTCGGCCCGCCGCAAGAGGTCTATGAGCGCCCGGCCACGCCCTTTGTCTACGGCTTCCTGGGCGCGGCCAACCGCTTCGTCGGCCAGGACCGCGGCGGCGTGCTGCACATCGGCGAGCACCAGCTGCCCCACCAGGGCGCGGGCAGCGAAGGCGAGGTGCTGGCCTATGCGCGCCCGCACGAGTTGCAGATCAGCGCCGACGAGAGCGCGCCGGGCCTGGCCGCCACGGTGGAACGCGTGCTGGCCTTCGGCGCCAGCGCCCGCGTGGAGCTGACCGGGCCAGATGGCCAGCCGCTGGAAGCCGAGCTGACCCGCGACGAAGCCGAGGCACTGGCCCTGCGCGGCGGGCAGCGGGTAAAGCTGAGCGCGGCGCGCCTGAGCTTGTTTGAGGCTGGCGCGGGGATTTGATTTGACTCGCGGCGCGCTTTGATTGATCGATGGCTCCGGCTGCTTTCACGGCCAGCCTTTCGACTCGAAGCACCGGGAATCCTGCCTTGCCGCTTGCAAGCGGCAAGGCCTTCGCCAGGCACAAGGCAGCCCGCAGCGGGCTGCCTTGTGTCCGGGCTCAGCCCCGGCGGGCGGGTAGCTTTCTCCTGGTCGTGCCCAGAAGAACGTCACCAAAGAAGATTCGCTGAACCGCACCGCGCTCGGGGACTGCATCGCGGTCCACCAAACCAACGGGCACCAGCCTCTTGCGGAGAAGCGAACCGCTGCGCTCTCACGGTGGATTTGTCATCGCCCGGTGACCTCGAACCTCGGCGCCGGCCGACGCGCGGCTGCACGCCGTGCTCACGAGGGATCCAACACTGCGCCGCTCGGCGACGACGTCGAGCATGACGGCTGAGGTACCTTGGCAAGCGTTGGGGTTCGCAGGCTCAATCCAACCTGCCGAGCTGCACTTCGCATCGGGTTGTGCGGAGCTTCCCAAAATGGGGCTGCATGGCAGCCCCTTAACATATTCGTCGCTCAATCAGGCTTCAGCGCATGTCAGTCCTAGTGCTGGTGGTGAAGCTCCAGACCTTTGCTACGACAGTGCCGCTCGAAATAGTTGCTGAGAACTTGACCGAATAATTCGCACCGAGGTTGAGCGGGGCTTTCGGCACCAAGACGATCCAGTTGCCAGCCAGATTGGCGTCACTGTTGACCACGGTGCCGGCGCCGGAAATGCCGCTCCCTGCCAGAACGACGGAGGGGACCAGGTTGCCTGCGGAATCGCGAAGCTCAAACGTAGTCAGCGATGGCGAGAGCGTGCCTGCAGCCTTGGCGTTGTAGTAGTCGGCGTTACCGATGCTGACGAGAATGGGGGTACCAACCAGCGCATCGGGAAGCACAGTCACAGGCGGCCGAGGCACTTCCGTGGCCGCCTCGAAGTTCGCCGGCGCATCGGTTTGGCCCGCGTAAGGGTAGGCAACCAAAGCTCCGGAAGCTGGTATCTGGACATAACTGGAGCCCGCAGGCGTTGCAAAGTCGTAGATGCAGGTGGGGGCGCCCAGGCCATCGACATTGCTGCCGACGCCGACGTCCGTGTAGCTGCTGAGCATTGCCGCGGCGTGGTATACCGAATTCAGCAACCCGAGCGAGCAGTCCTCACCCTTGAACGATGCGCCCGTACCACCAATGGACTCGGTAGCGGTAGCGGCCTTGTAGCCGGCGAGCGCGATGCGCTCGGTGTGGCTCGCAGCGTAGAAGCCCGTCTTGCCAGCGTATTCCACATGGCCGTCGGCGGGATTGAAGTGCAGGTAGTCAGCGTGCTTCTGCGCGGCGACGTCGATCAGGACGGATTGCGCGAGAAGCCCAGCGCCGGCCTTGGAGCGAAGAGCATTGAGTTCGGCGTACATGCCGGCCTGCACCGACGACGCAGCATAGGTGGGGGCGGGCACCGTGGATTGCAGCGTGCCGGCGCTCGACACGACAGAAGGAGCGGGTGCAGGCGCAGGAGCCGGGGCAGGGGCGGGAGCCGGGGCAGGAGATGCGGCATCACCACCGCCGCCGCCGCCGCATGCGGTCAGGGACAGCGCTGCTGCTGCGATGAGGGCCAGGGGGATGGTTTGGAACGTCTTGGACACTTGGTTACTCCGATTGGAAGTGGTGGGGAACACGATCAATGACTAGCACCGCCGCGCAAGACCTGCCACTCGCTGAGGTTCCATGTTGACAGCGGATTGGCTCTTCTTTTTTTGACCGCCTTACTATTCAGTTAGCAAGAAAACAATAGCGCCAAAATGTCACGGCTTCAGCGCGGCAGGCTGGGGTCAGCCCTCGAACCCCGACGTCTTTCCTCAACACGCCAACGAATCACCCTCGACCGCGTCGCCCGAGCGACGCCGCATTGGGTTTTGCTGTTGAGCACGGCGTGCAGCCGCGCGTCGGACGGCGCAAAGGTACGCGGCCACCGGCCGGTGACAAGTCCACCGCGAGAGCGCAGCGGCTCGCTTTTCCGCACGAAACAAGCGCCCGTTGGTTTGGTGGACCGCGATGCAATCCCCGAGCGCGGTGCGGTTCAGCGCATCTTCTTTGGTGACCTTCTGCTGGGCGCCACCAGAAGAAAGTTACCCGCCCGCCTGGATGGAATCCCGGCGCGGTGCCGCGAGTCGCTAAGACGCTCAGCAAGCGCACCCCATAGCGAAGTAGCAAAGGCTCACCCCTTACTCGCTCCCTGCATGCCCACCCTCACTTTCATTCGTTCCGCGCACCAGGCCGTTTGCTCACACTGAAGACTCCTCTTCAGGAGATCCCATGAGCGTCACCGCCATCAACGTCCGCAACCAGTTCCGCGGCAAGGTCAAGGAAATCATCGAAGGCCCGGTCGTGTCCGAGGTCGACGTCATCACGCCGCAAGGCATCGTCGTCACATCCGTCATCACGACCCGCTCGGTGAAGGAACTGCAGCTCGAAGTCGGCCGTGAGGTCGTCGCGCTGGTGAAGTCGACCGAAGTGTCGATCGCCACGCTCTGACGGAGGCCGCACCATGGGCTACCGTCCGCCGCGCGTCCTCATCATTCCGGGCCTGCACGACAGTGGCCCGGCCCACTGGCAGACCTGGCTGCAGGCCCAGTACCGCGACGCGCGTCGGGTCACGCAGCGCGACCCCGGCACACCGGCGCTGGAGCGTTGGGCCGAGCGGATCCAGCGCACGCTGGAGGTCGCCGGTGACGGCGAATGGCTGGCCGTCGCCCACAGCTTCGGTGCGCTGGCGCTGGTGCGCCACCTGGCCGATCACCCGGACTCCCCCATTCGCGAGGCGCTGCTGGTGGCCCCGGCCGAGCCCGACAAGTTCGGCCTGGCCGAAGCGCTGCCGCATGAACGCCTGCCACGTCGCACCCGGCTGATTGCCAGCAGCAACGACCCCTGGATGAGCGCCGCCAGTGCCGCCCGATGGGCGCATCGCTGGGGCTCGAGCTTCAGCAACCTGGGCGCGGTGGGCCACGTCAACACCGAATCGGGCTTCGGCCCCTTCCCGCTCGCCAAGGCCTGGGTGGACAGCGCCCGCCAGCGCGCCGCGGCCGAGCAGCGTCCACAACACGCCAGCTTCCTCGAATGGGGCTTCGCGATCTGAGCGCTCCCGCAACGTTTCACGAAAGGAATCCCGTCATGCCAAGCCTTCGCCTGGGCGACCTCGCGCCCGACTTCGATCAAGACTCCACCCACGGCCGCATCCGTTTCCACGAATGGCTGGGCACGTCGTGGGGTGTGCTCTTCTCGCACCCGGCCGACTTCACGCCGGTCTGCACCACCGAGCTCGGCCGCACCGCGCAGCTCAAGAGCGAGTTCGACAAACGCGGGGTCAAGGCCATCGCCCTGTCGGTGGACACACTGGATTCGCACAGCCGCTGGGTGCCCGACATCGAGGCCACGCAGCACGCCCGGGTGGAGTTCCCCATCCTGGCCGACGCGGACCGCAAGGTGTCGCAGCTCTACGACCTGATCCACCCCAACGCCAGCGCCACGGCCACCGTGCGTTCGCTGTTCGTGATCGACCCGGCCAAGAAGGTGCGGCTCATCATCACCTACCCGGCCAGCACGGGCCGCAACTTCGACGAGATCCTGCGCGTCATCGACTCGCTGCAGCTGACCGACTCGCACAGCGTCGCCACGCCGGTGGACTGGCAGCCCGGCCAGCGCGTCGTGATCCTGCCCTCCATCCAGGACCCCGAGGTGCTCCAGGCCAGGTTCCCGCAGGGGTTCGAGGCCGTGCGTCCGTATCTGCGGCTGACCACACTGCCCGGCCAGGCGTCCTGAGCCGCGGGCCGCGCCGTCACCCGCGCTTATGCGACGCAGGTTGCGGCATGCGGCCCAGACACGAAGCGCATATGCATATCGCGATTGATTCGACGACAAGCGGTCCGTCAGTTTCCAGAATCCAGCGCAATCCTCCGACGGCCACGGCCGCCCACGCATGAACTTCCAGCAACTCCGATCCGTCCGCGAAGCCCAGCGCCGCGGCTTCAACCTGACCGAGGTGGCGCTTGCGCTGCACACCTCGCAGCCGGGCGTCAGCCGCCAGATCCGCGAGCTGGAGGACGAGCTCGGCATCGAGCTGTTCGTGCGCGTCGGCAAGCGGCTGACCGGCCTGACCGAACCGGGCGAACAGGTGCTGCCCGTCATCGAGCGCCTGCTGCAGGAGGCCGAGAACCTCAAGCGCGCGGCTGACGACTTCGCGCAGGCCGGCAGCGGCCGCCTGCGCATCGCCGCCACCCACAGCCAAGCGCGTTATGCGCTGCCGCCGGCGGTGCGCGACTTCCGCGCCCACCACCCCGATGTGAGCCTGCACCTGCAGCAGGGCTCACCGCAGCAGATCGCCAAGCTGCTGCTGGACGGCGAGGCCGATGTGGGCATCGCCACCGAGGCGCTGGCGCAATACCCCGAGCTGGTGGCTCTGCCCTGCTACCGCTGGACCCATTCGGTCGTCGTGCCGCCCGGCCATCCGCTGCTGGACGATGCGCAGCCGCTGACGCTGGCCCGCCTGGCGCAGTTCCCCATCATCACCTACGAGCCCGGCTACACCGGCCGCTCCCATATCGACGAGGCCTTTGCCGCCGCGCAACTGACGCCCCACATCGTGCTGAGCGCCATGGACGCGGACGTCATCAAGACCTATGTAGAGCTGGGCCTGGGCGTGGGCATCGTCGCGGCCATCGCCTTCGACGAGGAGCGCGACCGCCACCTGCGCGCCATCGACGCCCGCCACCTGTTCGAGGACAACATGACCCGCCTGGCCGTGCGCCGCAGCGCCTACCTGCGCGACTACGTGTACGCCTTCATCCAGACCTTCGCCTCGCCGCTCAAGCGCGAGGTGGTGGACGCCGCCCGCCACCAGGCCGCCGAAGGCCTGGCGTCCCCCGCCCCGCTGGCGCTCGCCGCCTGAGCCTCCCAACCCTCCGTTTCACCGCCCCAGGCCCCCCATGCGCAAACTCCTGACCGCCCTGACCTTCAGCCTGGCTGCCGCCGGCGCCTTCGCCCAGACCTCGCTGCTCAACGTCTCCTACGACCCCACGCGCGAGCTCTACCAGGACTTCAACGCCGCCTTCGCCAAGTACTGGAAGGCCAAGACCGGCGAGACCCTCACCGTGAAGAACTCGCACGGCGGCTCGGGCAAGCAGGCCCGTACCGTCATCGACGGGCTGGAGGCCGATGTCGTCACGCTGGCGCTGGCCTACGACATCGACGCGCTGGCCGACCGCAAGCTGCTGCCGCTGGACTGGCAGAAGAAGCTGCCCAGCAATGCCAGCCCCTACACGTCCACCATCGTGTTCCTGGTGCGCAAGGGCAACCCCAAGCACATCAACAACTGGCCCGACCTGGCCCGCAGCGGCGTGGACGTGATCACGCCCAACCCCAAGACCAGCGGCGGCGCCCGCTGGAACTACCTCGCGGCCTGGGGCTATGCCCTGAAGCAGCCGGGCGGCAACGCCGACTCGGCCAAGGCGTTTGTGAAGCGCATCTACCAGAACACCAAGGTGCTGGACTCCGGCGCTCGCGGCGCCACCACCACCTTCGTGGAGCGCGGCATCGGTGACGTGCTGATTGCCTGGGAGAACGAGGCCTACCTGGCGGTGAAGGAACTGGGGCCGACCAAGTTCGACATCGTCACGCCCAGCGTTTCCATCCTGACCGAGCCGCCGGTGGCGGTGGTGGACAAGGTGGTCGACAAGCGCGGCACCAGGAAGACCGCCGAGGCCTACCTGCAATACCTGTACTCGCCGGAAGGCCAGGAGATCGCCGGCCGCAACTACTACCGCCCGCGCGACCCCAAGGTGGCGGCCAAGTACGCCAAGCAGTTCGCACCGGTGCAGCTGTTCACCATCGACGAGCTGTTCGGCGGCTGGCGCCAGGCGCAGAAGACCCACTTCGACGACGGCGGCGTGTTCGACCAGATCTACACACCCGGCGCGCGCTGACAGCTTGCCGTAGCGCTTTGACACGCCGCCGGTCTTTACCCGGCGGTAACCTGCGTGCGGTCAACGCTGCGCGCAGGCCCCCACGTTGTGTCCCGGTCTGTGCAGGAGACCCAGGTGATGCAACATTTCCCCGCCCTACCGCACGCCGCGGCCCCCGCGATGCTGTCGGCCCTGGCGCTGGCGCTCACGCTGGCCGGCTGCGCCGAGCCCGGCAGCCCAGCCGCCAAGGCGCCCACCACCCCGCGCTCGGCCGCCCAGGACGCGCGCTGGCTGGACCGCCTCAGCTGGGGCGCCAGCGCCACCGACCTGGCGCTGGTACGCCGCCAGGGCCGTGAGGCCTGGCTGGAGCAGCAACTGCGCCCCGGCACGGGCCAGCTGCCGCCGGCGGCCCAGGCCCAGGTGGCCGCACTGGGCCTCGACCAGCAAGACCTGGCCACCCAGGTCCGCGCACTGGAAGCGCAGCGCAAGGCCGCCGACGCGCAGACCGACGACGCCACCAAGCAGGCCGCGCAGCAGGCCTACCAGCAGGCCATGACGCGGCTGGCCAAGCAGGCCGCCGCCCGTTCGCTGCTGGACGCGCTCTATTCGCCGCAGCAGCTGCGCGAGCAGATGACCTGGTTCTGGTTCAACCATTTCAACGTCCACCAGTACAAGGCCAATCTGCGCGCCATGGTGGGCGACTACGAGCAGGGCCTGCGCGAGCACGCGCTGGGGCGCTTCCGCGACCTGTTGGGCTTCACCGCCCACCATCCGGCCATGCTGCGCTACCTGGACAACGAGCAGAACGCGGCCAACCGCATCAACGAGAACTACGCGCGCGAGCTGATGGAGCTGCACACGCTGGGCGTGAACGGCGGCTACAGCCAGCATGATGTGCAGGAGCTGGCCCGGGTGCTGACCGGCCTGGGCGTCAACCTCGGCGACACGCCACCACGCCTCAAGCCTGCCCAGCAGGCGCTCTACCGGAGCTGGGGCCTGGCCGAGTTCAACCCGGCACGCCACGACTTCGGCGACAAGCAGCTGCTGGGTCAGACCATCAAGGGCCACGGGGCGGCCGAGATCGACCAGGTGCTGGACCTGCTGGCCCGCCAGCCCGCCACCGCCCGGCATGTGTGCCGCCAGATCGCGCAATACCTGGTGGCCGACGAGCCGCCGCCGGCGCTGGTGGAGCGCATGGCACAGCGCTGGCTGGCCAGCGACGGCGACATCGCCGCGGTGCTGCGCACGCTGATCGGCTCGCCCGAGTTCGAGGCCTCGCTGGGCCGCAAGTTCAAGGACCCGATGCACTACGTCGTGTCGTCCGTGCGCCTGGCCTATGCGGACCGCGTGGTGCTCAACACCGCCCCCATGCAGGGCTGGCTGTACCGGCTGGGCCAGGCTCCCTACAACCGCCAGACGCCCGACGGCTACCCGCTGGACGAGGCCGCCTGGGCCGGCCCCGGCCAGATGACCACCCGCTTCGAGATCGCCCGCGCCATAGGCAGCGGCAGTGCCGGCCTGTTCCGCGTAGACGGCGAGAAGCAGGACCGGCCGGCCTTCCCGCAGCTGGCCAACCCGCTGTACTACGACGGCATCGCGCCGCGCCTGGCGGCCGCCACCCAGCACACGCTGGCCCAGGCCTCGTCCCCGCAGGAATGGAACACCTACCTGCTGGCCTCCCCCGACTTCATGTACCGCTGACCATGCAACGACGCCATCTGCTTCAACTCGGCCTCGGCGCCGCCTGCGGGCTGCCGGTCACCCGGCTCTGGGCGGCGCCATCCGGCGACACGCCGCGGCTGCTGGTGGTGTTTCTGCGCGGGGCCTACGACGCCGCCAGCCTGCTCGTGCCCTATGGCGCGGACTTCTATTACGAGGCCCGCCCCAACATCGCGGTGCCGCGTCCGGACAGCGGCCCGCAGGCGGCGCTGCGGCTGGACGATGCCTGGGCGCTGGCGCCCGCAGTGGCCGACAGCCTGATGCCGCTGTGGCAGCGCGGCCAGCTGGCCTTCGTGCCCTTTGCAGGCACGGCCGACACCAGCCGCAGCCATTTCGAGACCCAGGACCACATCGAGCTGGGAGGCCCCGACAACGGCTCACGCGACTTCCGCAGCGGCTTCATGAACCGGCTCGCCACGGTGCTGGGCGCTGAGCACCCGGCCCGCCTGGAGGCCATGGCCTTCACGGACCAGGTGCCGCTGATCCTGCGCGGTCCCACGCCGGTGGCCAACCAGGCGCTGCGCGAGCTGGGCAAGCCGCTGCTCACGCCCGCGCAGGCCGAGGCCATCACCCGCATGTATGCCGGCACGCCGCTGGCCGGCACGGTCAGCGGCGGCTTCGAGGTGCGCGAGGCGGTCAGCCGCGAGATGGCGGGTGAGATGGAGGCCGCCAGCCGCAATGCCATCGCCGCCAAGGGCTTCGCCGTGGAGGCGCGCCGCATCGCACGGCTGATGCGCGAGCGCGTCACACTGGGCTTCGTGGATGTGGGCGGCTGGGATACACACGTGGCCCAGGGCGGCGCCAGCGGGGCGCTGGCCACCCGGCTGGGCGAGCTGGGTCGCGGCCTGGCCGCGTTTGCCGACGAGATGGGCCCGCAGTGGGGTCAGACCACGGTGGTGGTGCTCAGCGAGTTCGGCCGCACCTTCCGCGAGAACGGCAACCGCGGCACCGATCATGGTCACGGCAGCGTCTACTGGGTGCTGGGCGGCGGCGTGCGTGGCGGGCGCATCGCGGGCGAGCAGGTCGCGCTGAGCGCGGCCACGTTGTTCCAGAACCGCGACTGGCCGGTGCTCACCGACTACCGCGCCTTGCTGGGTGGCGTGATGCAGCGGCTCTACGGCCTGAGCCCTGCGCAGGTGGCGGCGGTCTTCCCCGGCGCCACCGCGCAGGACCTGGGGCTGGTCTAGGCTCAGCGCGTCCAGCGAGCGGCAGCCGCCTTCACGCGGGCGCCGAAGGCCTTGGCCGTTTCGATGTCGCCGGAGACCATTTCCTCGGTGGAGGCGTCCGACGGGGTGCTGGCCAGCAGGCCGCCCGAACCGCCGAGGTTGTTCACATCGGCGCGGGTTGCGGCCTTGCTGTTGGCAGGCGGCAGGCCCAGGCTCAGCCACAGCATGCCGTGCTGGTTGGCCAGCGTCTGCAGGTAGGACAGCGTGCCGGCCTTGTCGCCGTTCAGCGAGGCGGAGTTCGTGAAGCCGGCTGCCAGCTTGTCCTGCCACAGGCGGTTGAACCAGGCCTTGGAGGACGCATCGGCGAACTTCTTGAACTGCCAGGGGGCGCCGCCCATGTAGGTCGGCGCACCGAAGACGATGGCGTCGGCAGCGTTCAGCGCGGCCCACTCGGCCTCGCCCAGGTTGCCCTCGGCGTCGATGGCCACCAGTTGGGCGCCGGCCGACTCGGCCACGACCTCGGCGATCTTCTTGGTGTGGCCGTAGCCGGAGAAATACACAACAGCGATCTTGCTCATGATGAAGGCTCTCTAAGTAGCGCAGTGGAAGGGAATTCAGGCGGCCAGGTCGAACACCAGCACTTCGGCGTCCTGTCCGGCCTTGAGGTTGACCAGCGATGATTCACTGATTTGCAAGGCATCGCCTGCCGTCAGGTCTTGCCCGTTGACGTTCAGCGAGCCGCGCACCAGGTGCACGTAGGCGATGCGGCCCTGGGCCAGGTTCAGCTCGGCAACCTCCTCGCCGTTGAACAGGCCCGCATAGAGCCGCGCATTGGCGTTGATGGTCACCGAGTTCTCGGCACCGTCGTTGGCCGCCACCAGGCGCAGCTTGCCGCGCTTGCTGTCGGCGTCGAAGTGCTTCTGCTCGTAGCTGGGCGTGATGCCGCGCTTGTCGGGCTGGATCCAGATCTGCAGGAAGTGCGTCACCGCCCCCTTGGCATGGTTGAACTCGCTGTGCAGCACGCCGGTGCCGGCGCTCATGCGCTGCACGTCGCCCGGGCGGATCACACCAGTGGCCTTGCCGGCCTCGGCCGCGCCGGCCTCGCCGTTGCCCATGCTGTCCTTGTGGGCGAGTTCGCCCGACAGCACGTAGCTGATGATCTCCATGTCGCGGTGGCCGTGCGTGCCGAAGCCGGTGCCCGGGGCGATCTTGTCCTCGTTGATGACGCGCAGCGCACCGAAGCCCATGCGGGCCGGGTCGTAGTAGTCGGCGAACGAGAAGCTGTGGAAGGACTTGAGCCAGCCGTGGTCTGCATAACCGCGGTCACTCGACTTGATGAGCTGTTGCATGGTGAGGCTCCGTTGATTTGCGATGGAGTCACTGTAGAAGCCGCCCCCCCGTCCATCGATCAGCCCAGCCGGCAGACACCATTCAAATAGACTGAACACATGCCCAACACCCACGACAAACGCCGCGCGCTGACGCCCGAGGCCCTGGCGATGATGGACACCATCGCCCGCACCGGCAGTTTCGCCGCCGCCGCCCGCGAGATGGGGCGGGTGCCGTCGGCCCTGACCTATTCCGTCCGCCAGCTCGAGGACGCTCTCGATGTGCTGCTGTTCGACCGCAGTTCGCGCCAGGCGGTGCTGACCAGCGCCGGCGAGGAGCTGCTGCACGAGGGCCGCCGCCTGCTGCAGGAGCTGGACGCCGTCGCCAACCGGGTGCGCCGCATCGCCACCGGCTGGGAGAGCGAGCTCACGCTGGCGGTAGACGATGCCGTCGCCCGCCGCGCGCTGTTCGACCTGATGGAGGCTTTCTATGCCGAGAAGACCGACACCGGCGGCCCGCCGCCCACCCGGCTCAAGCTGCGCATCGAGGTGCTGGCCGGCACCTGGGAGGCCCTGCTGCACGGCCAGGCCGACCTCGCCATCGGCGTGCCGGCCCAGCTGCCCAGCAGCGCCATCCACTGCGAGGAAGGCGGCGAACTGGACTTCGCGTTCTGCGTGGCGCCCCACCACCCGCTGGCCAACCTGCCCGAGCCGCTGACGGCCGCGCAGATCGCCGAGCACCGCATCGTCGCGGTGGCCGACAGCGCGCGGCAGCTGGCGCCCATCACGGTCGGCCTGCTGCCCGGTCAGGACGTGCTGACAGTGCCCTCGCTGGCCACCAAGCTCGAGGCCATGCTGCGCGGCCTGGGCTGCGGCTCGCTGCCCGCGCCCATGGTGCGGCGCCATGTGGAGGCCGGCCGGCTGGTGCAGAAGGCCACCTACGAAGGCCGCCGCCATGGCCTGATGCATTACGCCTGGCGCAACACCGGCCATGCGCCCGGCAAGGCCCTGGCCTGGTGGCTGGAGCGTCTGCGCAGCACCACCACGCGCAAGGCGCTGCTGGAGCAGCACGAGGGGCTGCTGCTCTGAGCCCCATGCGCTACCGCGGCCGCTTCGCCCCCTCGCCCACCGGCCCGCTGCACGAGGGCTCGCTCGTCGCCGCGCTGGCCAGCTGGCTGGACGCCCGCGCCCACGACGGCGACTGGCTGGTGCGCATTGAGGATGTCGACACCCCGCGCTGCCCGCCAGGCACGGGGGAGTTCATCCTCGGCCAACTGGCCGCGCTGGGCCTGCTGCCTGACGAGCCCGTGCTGTGGCAGTCGCAGCGCGGTGCCGCCTACGAGCGCGCGCTGGCAGCCCTGGTCGAGCGCGGCCAGGCCTATGGCTGCGCCTGCACCCGGGCCGAGATCGCCGCCGCCTACGAGGCGCGCTTCGGCCCGCGCCCCAAGCACGGCGAGCTGATCTATCCCGGCACCTGCCGCGCAGGCACCCACGGGCGCCCGGCGCGGGCCTGGCGCTTTCGTGTGCGGGGCAGCATCGAATGGCAGGACCGCCGACTGGGTGCGCAGCGGCAGGACCTGGAGGCCGAGGTCGGTGACTTCGTGCTGCGGCGTGCCGACGGCCTGTGGGCCTACCAGCTCGCCGTCGTCGTGGACGACGCCGAGCAGGGCATCACCGATGTCGTCCGCGGCGAGGATCTGGCCGACAACACCCCGCGCCAGATCGCGCTGCAGCGGGCACTCGGCGCGCCCACCCCGCGCTACCTGCACACGCCGCTGGTGCTGGCCGAGGACGGGCACAAACTGTCCAAGCAGAACGGCGCCGCGGCCATCGCGGTGGAGGCGCCCGCCCTGCGACTGCAGGAGGGCGCCAGGCGCCTCGGACTGACGCTGCCCGCAGGTCTGCCCACCACCGGCGAGGTGCTGGCCGCGGCCGTCGCCCAGTGGCGCGAGCGTCACCGCTGAGCAGCCCGGCGTCGGCCCGCCGATGGCTGGCCTAGGGCGAGCACCATTGGCCGAAAGTGGGCAGTCAGACGCTGGCCGACTCCCTATCATCCGGCCGCCTGATTGCGAGCCGCCTACGCCCGAGATGACGTTGCCCCCTCTTCGCCCGTCTGCCCGGCCGCTGGCCGCCAGACAGGCCGGCCGGGTCATGGCGTGCTGGCGGGCCTGGCTGGCCGGTTTCGCCCTGGGGCTGTGCGCGATGCTCGTGCGCGCGGCCACGCTGCCGGTTGCGCTGATGGAGTTCAAGCACGACGCCTGGCCGGTGGAGCGCGGGGCGCCCAGCCGCATCAATGCCATCACGCAAACCTCCGACGGCTTCCTGTGGATAGGCAGCGTCGAAGGCCTGTTCCGCTTCGATGGGGTCAGCTTCGATCCGGTGCGGCTGACACCGGACGACCCGCAGCGACTGGTCGTCTCCAGCCTGCGCGCGGCGCGCGGCGGCGATCTCTGGGTCGGGCTCGCGCGCGGCCGCGGTGTGGCCGTGCTGCGCAACGGCCAGCTCATCGACGCGCAGATGCCCAACCCGTCGCGCGAGGTCAACGACATCGAGGAGGACGCCGACGGCGGCATCTGGGTGGCCCGCGGCGGCCGCAGCGAGCGCATGCTGGCCCGCTTCCACCAGGGCCGCTGGCAGGAGTTCGGCACCGAGAGCGGCCTGCCCGCCCAGCCCGTGTGGGACCTGCTGGTGACGCGCGATGGCACGCTGTGGGTGGTGCTGTCCCACGCCCTGGCCTTCCGGCGGCCCGCCGACACGGGCTTTCAGCTCGCGCCCCAGACCATCACACCGCGCGCCAGCCTGTCGGAGGATGCGCAGGGTCAGGTGTGGCTCTCGGACTCGCAGGGCACGCGAGCGCTGAATCGCCCGGTCGGGCCTGACACCAACTTCCCGCACCCCAACCCCACCGGCGGCACCCGGTTGCTGTTCGATCGCCATGGTGACCTCTGGAGCACCACCTGGAACAGCGGCGTGCTGCGCATACGCGCGCCGGGCCAGGCACAGGCCGGCCCACCGGGCGCCACCCGCATGGCCTCGCTGCAGGCCACCGCGGGCCTGACCTCGGATCAGACCCGCGCCCTCTTCCAGGATCGCGAGGGCAATCTCTGGGTCGGTACCGAGATGGGGCTGGACCAGCTGCGGCCGGCCAGCGTGGTCGTGGAGCCGGGGCTGCCGCGCAACTCGCCCACCAGCTACCGCCTGGCTGCGGCACGCGACGGCACCGTGTACGTGGCCGATGCCGAAGCGCTCTACGCAATTGCGCCGGGTCAGGGGCCGGTCCGGGTGCTCAGCAACGCCTCACCGGCCGAGGCCCTGTGCGCGGCAGGCGAGCACGGCGTCTGGCTGTTCCTGGCCGACCGGGTGCTGCGGGTCGAGGCCGGCAAGGCGCAGCGGCATCCCAAGCCCGCGGACAGCAGCGCCTATGGCTGTGTCGAGGACGGCGCCGGGCGGCTCTGGATGCCGGGGCTGGAGCGCGGCCTGCATTGGCTGCTCGATGACCGCTGGCAGCGCTGGCCGGAGCCGTCCCCCTCACCCTCCCTGCCCGCCAATGCCGCGCTGGACCGCGACGGCCGCGCGGTGCTGCTGTTCCGCGCCCAGGCGCCGCGAGGCGAACTGCCCTTCCTCGCCCTGGAGGCCGGCCGATCACCGGCCGGCGGCATCGAAGGCCTGCTGCCCACCGATGCCGGCCTGCTGGTCAGTGGCAGCCTGGGCCTGGCCGCAACGAACACCACCGCGCTGCTGGCCAGCCGCACCCACCCCTGGGCGGCCTCGATCAACGGCCTGGCCCAGACGCGCGACGGCGACACTTGGGCCATCGGCGATGCCGGCATCCTGCGGCTGCGCTCGGCGGATCTGGCCGCCGCGCTGCGCGCACCGGCCCAGCCGCTGGACGTGCGCGTCTTCGATTTCCACGACGGGCTGAACAGCTTCGTCCAGAAGGCGCCCGGCCCGCAGGTGGTGCTCGGCGGGGACGGCCGTGTGTGGTTCCTGACCCGGCGCAATGTCATGCGGGTGGACCCGGCCGTCATCCAGCCCAATCCGCTGCGGCCCCCCGTGGTGCTGCGCGCCGTGGAGGTGGGCGAGCAGGTCTACGCCGCCGCACCGCAGCTGACGGTGCCCGCCGGCACCAGCACCGTTCGCATCGCGTTCACGGCGCTGAGCCTGACCGTCCCCGGGCGGGTGCAGTTCCAGCACCGGCTGCTCGGCCAGAACGACGCCTGGAGCCCGCCCAGCACCCAGCGCAGCGCGCTGCTGAGCGATCTGCGTCCGGGCCGCTACCGGTTCGAGGTGCGCGCCTGCAACAACGACGGGGTGTGGAGCGAACAGGCCAGCCGGCTGGAGCTGACCATCCCGGCCACGTTCACCCAGTCGCCGGGCTTCAAGCTGGCCGCGGCCGGCCTGGTCCTGCTGGCGCTCTACGCGCTGTACCTGGCACGACTGCGGCAGATGCGCGCGCGGCTGCGCCAGCGCAGCGAGGACCGCATCCGCGAGCGCGAGCGCATCGCCCGCGACATGCATGACACGCTGCTGCAGAGCGTGCAGGGATTGATCCTGCGCTTTCATGCCGTGGCCAACCGCCTCGATGGCGACCCGCCGACCCGGCAGCTGATGCACCAGGCCCTGGACCGCGCCGAATCCGTGCTGGAGGAAGGGCGAGACCGGCTGCAGGGGCTGCGCCAGATCGACACCAGCGACCTGGAGCGCGCGGTACGCCGGCTGATCGCCGAGCAGCCGTTCGCAGCCGCCACCCAGATCGGGGTCAGCAGCCATGGCCAGCGCCGCCAGCTCCGGCCCGATCTGGTCGACGAGGTGCTGTGCATCCTCGGCGAGGCGCTGTTCAATGCCGCCCGCCATGCCGGCGCCCGCCATGTGGCGGTGCGCATCGACTACGGCCGGCGCTGGCTGGAGATCACGGTGCGCGACGACGGCGTGGGCCTGGCCATGGCCAGGGCCGCGCCTGCCTCGCCGACTGAGATCGGCCGCAGCGGCGGGCACTTCGGCATCCTGGGCATGCGGGAGCGGGCCCAGCGCGTCGGGGCGCAGTTCCGCATCCATGGGCACAGCGGGCTGGGCACCTTCGTGTCGCTGCGCGTCAAGGCCGCGATCGCCTACGCCCACGAAGCCGGCTGAGCGCGCCGGCACCGCCTGTCGCCAACGGGTGCAGCTGGGTCGCATCCTGCGGCCGCACGTCGCACGGCCGGGGTTCGATGCGCGGGGGATCTCTAGAGTCCGCCGCATCGAACGACAAGCCACGGAGGCCCTGATGAACATGCCCGTCGCACCCACCCTGCCCGCGCTGCCCGCGCCGAGCCGGCTGCGCCGGTTGCTGGACTTCGGCGCGGTGCGCCTGTGTCTGGCCTTCGTGGTGACGGCCCTGGCCGGGGCACTGACGGCCCGCGTCCTGCACGCCCACACCGAGGGTCTGCTGCACGCGCTGGCACCGGGATTCGGCGGTGCCGCTGCCGCGCTGGCGGTGTACCTGGCCTACGTGCGCCTGGTCGAAGGCCGCAGCGCCGGCGAGCTGGCACGCCAGCGGGCGTTGCCGGAACTGGGTATCGGCCTGACGGGCGGCGCGGCCTTGGTGGCGCTGGTCGTTGCCGGCCTGGCTGCCGCCGGCGGCTATCAGTTCCAGGGGCTGAACGAGCATCCGGGCAAGCTGGGCGCCGCCTTCGCGGAGATGGTGTTCGCCGGGGTCTTCGAGGAGCTGCTGCTGCGCGGCATCGTGCTGCGCATCCTGGAGCGCTCGCTGGGCAGCGGGGCGGCGCTGCTGCTGTCGTCGCTGCTGTTCGGCCTGATGCACCTGCCGGGCGACGGCTTCAGCCCGCTGGCCATGGCCACCACCGTCGTGGCGGGCCTGTTCCTGGGGGCGGCCTTCCTGGCGACCCGCCGCCTGTGGCTGTGCATTGCGCTGCACACGGGCTGGAACTTCACGCTGGGCAGCGTGTTCTCGGTGGCCGTCTCCGGACACGGCCTGCCCAAGGGCCTGCTGCTGGGCCAGCTGAGCGGCCCCGACTGGCTGACCGGCGGCAGCTACGGCCTGGAAGGCTCGGTGCTCACGCTGGCCGTGCTGCTGTTCGCCAGCGCCGGGCTGCTGCGCATCGCCGTGGCGCGGCACCACCTGCGGGCCCGTGGTCAGCAACAAGGCGCAAGCAAGATCGCTCAAAGGTGAGCAAACGACTGTGGCGCCGCCCCGCTGAAGCATCGCGACACAAAGCGCGCCGAGCCGGGTGGCGCGGCAGCGCAGACTGGCACGATGAGTTTGCACATCGACGAAGCAACGCCCGTGCTGAGCGCGGAACAGACCCTGACCGGATGGCGCCGTGAGTTCTGCGTCGAGCTGCTGGGCGACGGCCAGGCCCGTATCTTCCTGCGCGCCGTGCCGGCCGCCTCGCTGAAGGCCGCCGAGCTGCGCCGCGGGCTGCTGTTCCACCGGGTCAACCATGCCTTTCACGACCTGCCCGGCTGCGTGGCCGCGAGCCGCGATGTGCTGGAGCGCCTGGCCCAGACCGCCTCGCGCCCCGAACCCACGCCGGACAACCTGTTTGCCACCGCCTGCTTCGACCGCCAGACCTGGGACCGCGTGGTCTATGCCGTCGAGCAATGGCAGCGCAGGCCACCACCGACCTCCTGTCTGCCGCACGCCGCCGCACCCATGCCGCGAAGCGACCCGGCGCTGAGCCGCCGCCCGACCCGCGGCTGAGCGAGCGAGTCGCCCGCGTTCGTCACCCGAACGGCCGACTCGTTGCCATCCAGGGCAGAGACACGGGCATCCAGGTCGCGGCGACAATCCCGGCTTTCGCTCATCACCAAAGGATTTCCCATGAACACCACGCCCAGCGGCCTGCAGTTTGAAGACAGCGTCGTCGGTGACGGCAAGCAAGCCCAGGCCGGCCAGGATGTGACGGTGCACTACACCGGCTGGCTGTGGGTCGACGGCAAGAAGACCACCAAGTTCGACTCCAGCCTGGATCGCCGCGATCCGTTCGAGTTCGAGCTTGGCGCCGGCATGGTGATCCGCGGCTGGGACGAGGGCGTGCAGGGCATGAAGATCGGCGGCAAGCGCACGCTGATCATCCCGGCCGAGCTGGGCTATGGCGCACGCGGCGCCGGCGGCGTGATCCCGCCCAACGCGACGCTGTGCTTCGACGTCGAACTGCTGGGCGTGGCCGGCGGCCCCGAGCCGGTCGAGCTGACGCTGACCGCCACCGCCACCGGCCTGCAGTTCGAGGACAAGGTCGCCGGCGAAGGCGCCGAAGCGGCCAAGGGCCAGCGCGTGTCGGTGCACTACACCGGCTGGCTGTTCCAGAACGGCATGAAGGGCAAGAAGTTCGACTCCAGCAAGGACCGCGGCCAGCCGTTCAAGTTCCGCCTGGGCGGCGGCGAGGTGATCGCCGGCTGGGACGAGGGCGTGCAGGGCATGAAGGTGGGCGGCACCCGCATGCTGGTGCTGCCGCCGGAGCTGGGCTATGGCGCCTACGGGGCCGGCGGTGTCATTCCGCCCCACGCCACCCTGCTGTTCGAGGTGGAGCTGCTGGCCGTCTGAGGCCCGTGCCCCCGGCCTGCCGCCCGCGCGGCGGCCGGTCTCAGACGTCGCCGAACAGCGTGGTCGGCGCCGACTGGGTGAGCCGCCAGGGCAGCACGCGCGAGTCCGTGTCGTCCTGCGGCCCGCTCACCGGGCGGCCAGCCAGCCAGTCCTGCAGCCGCCCGAATGTGAGCGGCCTAGAGACGAAGTAGCCCTGCACCTCGTCGCAGCCGATCTGCCGTATGCCCTGCAGGTCCTGCTGGGTCTCCACGCCCTCCGCCACCGTCCGCATGCCCAGCACTCGCGCCATCTGCACGATGGTGTTGACGATGGCCAGCGCATCGGCGTGCTCCGAGAGCGCGCGCACGAAGGAACGGTCCACCTTCAGCGTGTGGAACGGGAAGGCGCGCAGATAGGCCAGCGACGAGAAGCCCGTGCCGAAGTCGTCGAGCGCCAGATGCACGCCCAGCTCACGCAGCGCATGCAGGCGCCGCAGCGCGCCCTGCGCGTCCTCCAGCATCAGCGACTCGGTCACCTCCAGGTGCAGACGGGCCGGCTCCAGCCCCACGGTGGCCAGCACGCGCCGCACGCTGTCGACGAAGTCGGCCTGCATCAGCTGCAACGGCGACACGTTCACCGCCACGCCGAGCCCCGGCAGGCGCAGTGCCGCCTCGCAGGCCTCGCGCAACGCGAACTCCCCCAGTTCGTGAATGAGGCCGCTGCGCTCGGCCACCGGAATGAACTCCCCCGGCGCGATGGAGCCGAGCTGCGGGTGCTCCCAGCGCAGCAGCGCCTCCACGCCCACGGGCTTGAGGCTGCGCGCCTCGGCCTGCGGCTGGAAGTGCAGTTCGAACTGACCGGCGCGCAGCCCGTCGCGCAGCGCCAGCTCGATGCTGTTCTGCCGACGCGCGGCCTCGCCCAGCGTGGCGGCATAGACCACGCTGCGGCCCCGCCCCGATCGCTTGGCGTCGTAGAGCGCGAGGTCGGCGTTCACCATCAGGTCCTCCACCGAGCCGATGCGCTCGTCCAGGCGCACCAGGCCCACGCTGGCCCCCACGTGCAGCCGCTTGGCGCCGACGGTCATGGGCTCGCTCAGGCGCTCCACCAGATGGGCAGCCTGGGCCTGCGGCGCAAGCCGTGGCGCCGGGTTCAGGCTCAGCAGCGCGAACTCGTCTCCCCCCAGGCGCGCCACCAGATCACCCTCCTCCGCCGCCTGGCGCAACCGCTGGGCGACGGTGCGCAGCACCTCGTCGCCCACCGTGTGGCCCGAACTGTCGTTGACGGCCTTGAAATGGTCGAGGTCGATGGACATCAGCCAGCCCGGCCGGCCGAGCGCCAATGCGGCCCGCAGCGCATTCAGCAGCGCTCGCCGATTGGGCAGGCCGGTCAGGCTGTCCTGCTCGGCCTGCAGCTTCAGCTGGTTCTCGAAGCGCTGGGCCTCGGTGATGTCGGCGATCACGCCGCGCCAGCCTTCTTGACCCGGCTTGGGCTTGGCGCTGAGCGACCACCAGTGCGCTGTCTCGCCCTGCCCGATCTGCAGCTTCATGTCCCGGAAGGGGCGCCCCAGCGCCCAGGCCGCCAGCAGCTGGCTGACGTCGTGGCCATGGCTGGCAAACCACTGCGGAAAGCGCAGCTCGCCCAGGCCGGCCTCGGCAACGCCCAGCAATTCGGCCAGCCGTGACGAACGATGCAACAGCTGACCCTGAGCGTCGGTCTCCCACAGCGCATCGCTGGAGTTCTCCTCGAAATCGCGCAACAACAGTGAGACCACCTGCTGCTGCCGGGCCTGCTCGAAACGCGCCCGCAGCAGCGCCGTCGCCTGACGATAGAGCGCCATCGCCGTCAGCGACACCACCACCGTGTAGCTGAGCAGCAGCCCGGCCAGCAGCGCGAACACCAGACCTGGCACCTGCCAGAGCGCCAGCAGCGCACCGGCAGCGATCAGCCAGGCATAGGCCAGGCTGGCCCAGGGCTGCATCGCCAGCGCGATCGCCCCGGCGCTGAGCATGCCGCACACCAGGGTGGCGATCAGCACCTGTTCCTGCGGCCCCGCCGCCGGAAACCACAGCGCGGCCGCCGAGCCCCAGCACAGGCCCAGCACGGCGGCATGCCAGATGCCGCGACGATAGGCATGCGCAGAGGCCTGGCGCAGCCGGCGGCCGCGCGTGCGCCACCAGGTGGCCAGTGCCAGTGCCGCCACCAGCGTCAGCAGGCTCAGCCAGACCGCGAATGCCCAGCCACCACTGCGCCCCACACTGACCCAGAGCATGCCGCCCGCAATCAGGTTGGCGCCCATCAGCGCCGGGGTCAGGCGCACCAGCTGCGCCAGATGCTCGGCGCGGATCTGCGCTGACTCCCCATCGGCCGCCTGATACAGCGCAAAGGTCTGCCGCCAGCCAGATCGTGATGGTGTTACCCTCAACTCGACAGCGCTCGTCATGGCACCCCTTGTCGTGACGGCCCCATGGTAGCCAAGGACTTCACTGCGCTGTCATGGACCTGTGCTTTGCTCGCTTGTGTATCGCCACCCCCAACGGATGGATGTCTCGCATGAACGATCACCTCACCTCCTCGGCCGACATGCGCCGTTTTCCGCGCGTAGAGTTCTTCCTGGTTCCGGACGAGCATGAGCAGTTGCCCGTCTGGGTCGTCAAGCCCGAAGACCTGGCCGACGCGCGTGGCGGCGTGGTCGTGAACCTCAGCGAGTCCGGTCTGCAGATCCTGGCCTCGGCCGAGCCACCGCTAGAGGCCTCGCACTACGAGATGCGCCTGCTGCTTGGCGAAGACGAGGGCGTGCCCCTCTTCACCGCGCCGGTGCGCCGGGTCTGGAGCCGACCGCTGAGCGGCCTGGTGCAGCTCAGCGGCTTCGAATTCGACGCCCCCAACTCCGAGGCCGAGGAGTTCCTGCGCGTGCAGACCGCGCAGATCACCGCGCGCCGCTGGGTGCGCTGCGTGCTGGTCGAGCCCAGCACCGCGCTGGCCTGAGGGCCTCCGCCCCTGCCATCGAGCACGCCGGCAGGCGTGTGCTCAACGCGGCAAAGGAGCAGGTCTTGCTGATCTGCCCTCCCCGCACCTTAGGAACTAGTCCGTAAGTTCAACGAGGTTTTCCCGGGTATCGATTTCCACTAACGCAAGGCCTTGGCGGCGCTTTCGTCCTACGCATTAACGATGTGACGGGCTGGGGCGCCGGGGAAACTGATTTGGTCTGGGCGCAATCCCACCGGGTTCGCCTCTCCACACTCCTTACCAAGGACCTCTGAATGCGCCCCGCGTCCCACGCCCTTTCGGCTGTCGCCCTCGCCATCCTGGCCACGCCGGCCCTGGCGGACTCGACCGTCTACACCTCCGCGGCGAGCTTCCTGCCGCAACTGGCAGCCGGCTACTACACCGAAACCTTCGACGGCCTGGCCGATCTGCCACCGAGCTTCTCCGGCGGTGGCTTCAGCTACAGCATCACCACCGCCGGCGGTGCCTACGCCACGGGCGAATACATCGGCGGCAGCTTCCCCTACGAGACGCTGACCATCAGCTTCACCGGCGCCAGCGTGAACGCGATCGGCGCGGATTTCTTTGCCAACAACATCGGTGGCGACTTCCTGCCGCTGTCCGTCAGCGTGTCGCTGAGCGACGGCACGGTGGTCGACTTCACGCCCACCTCGCAGGCCGACAGCTTCCGCGGCTTCGTGTCCACGACCAGCATCAGCTCGGTGACGCTGGGCATCACCCAGCCCGGCTCGCTGCTCTATCCCTACGCCAACCTGGACAACCTGACGGTGGGCGTGTCGGCCGTGCCCGAGCCGGCCTCGGCTGCGCTGCTCGGCCTGGGCGCCAGCCTCCTGTGGGCGGTTCGCCGCCGCAAGGCCTGACCCCATAGGCTCGCCGGCCAGAGACCGGCACCCACGCGTCATTCAATCATCGATGTGGCTCTAGCCGCCGCATCCGGGAGTTCCCATGGTTCGCACCCCTCTACATCTGTCCACGATGGCCCTGTCCATCGCACTCGGCTTCGCCGCCCAGGCCCAGGCCCAATCCACCACCGCCGCCCAGCGTGACGCCGTGACCCGCCTGGGCAGCGGCGCCGACGTCAGCTTCAATCGCGCCACCGGCACCGCGCAATTCGTGCGCCTGCCGGTCTTGTCCGCCACGAAGAACACGCAGTTGGCGCGCACCCCTTCCGCCCAGACGGAACTGGCCCGCCAGCAGACCGCGCTGCGTTTCTTCAGCGACAACGCGGCGCTGTTCGGCATCACCGACGCGTCCTCCGAGCTGAGCGCCGCACGCCCCTCGACGGATCGTCTGGGCCGCATGCACATCACCTACCGTCAGGTCTACCAGGGCGTGCCGGTGTTCGGTGGCGAGCTGCGCACGCACTTCGATGCGGCCGGCAACATCAGCGCCGTCAGCGGCACCTTCGTGCCCGGGATCAACCTGAGCGCCACGCCGAGCCGCGCCGCGAGCGAGGCCAGCACCGCAGCCATCGCCCGCGTCAAGGCCGACCTGCAGGCCGACATCGCGCTGAGCGCCGCCCAGCCGGCGCTGGTGATCTACCGCGAAGGCCTGGCCAAGGGCGTGCAGGGCGTGAACCACCTGGCCTGGATGGTCGTCGTGGGCAACGGCCGCGATGTGCGCGAATTCGTCTACGTGGATGCCCACAGCGGCAAGGTCATCGACAAGCTGCCCGGCATCCACACTGACAAGAACCGCCGCGCCTTCAACGGCAACAACGTCGCGCAGCCCGGCCCCAACTACCCGAACAACCCGTTCTGGGTGGAGGGCAACCCCTTCCCCACCGGCACCACCGAGGCCGACAACATGATCCAGGCCTCGTCCGAGGTCTACGACCTGTTCAAGAACGCCTTCGGCCGCGACTCCTTCGACGGCAACGGCGCGCGGATGGACTCCATCTTCAACCGCGGCAACGACTGCCCGAACGCCTCCTGGAACGGCACCTACATCTCCTTCTGCCCGGGCACGACGACCGACGACGTCACCGCGCACGAATGGGGTCATGCCTACACCGAGTACACGCACGGCCTGGTCTACCTGTGGCAGCCCGGTGCACTGAACGAGGCCTACTCCGACATCTGGGGCGAGACCGTGGACCGCATCAACGGCCGCGGCGGTGACACGCCCGATGCCGCCCGCAGCAATGGCGCCTGCACGGTGTCCACGCCGCGCCTGCCGTCCATCACGGTGAACTCGCCGGTCGCCATCGCCGGCGACAAGATCGCCGGCACGGCCGCGTTCGGCCCCTCGACCTTCACGCTGAACGGCAGCGTGGTCGAGGTCAACGACGGCGTGAGCCCGGGCAACGACGGCTGCACCACGCCCTTTGCCAACGCCGCCGCCCTCGCCGGCAAGATTGCCTTCATCGACCGCGGCACCTGCAACTTCGCCGTGAAGGCCAAGAACGCCCAGCTGAACGGCGCCATCGGCGTGATCATCGGTAACAACCAGGGGGGCACGGCCGTCATCAACATGAGCGGCGATGACGCAACCGTCACCATCCCGTCGCTGTCCGTCACGCAGAACGACGGCACCGCCATCAAGACCCAGCTGGCCCAGGGCGCCACGGTATCCGTCTCGCTGGGCCGTGGCGGCTTCGGCACCGACAGCTCGGTGCGCTGGCTGATGGGCGAGGACTCCTCGGCCTTCGGCGGCGCGATCCGCGACATGTGGAACCCGGGCTGCTACGGCAACGCCGGCAAGGTGTCCGACGCCCGCTACACCTGCTCCACCGGCGACTCCGCCGGCGACTACGGCGGCGTGCACAGCAACTCCGGCGTGCCCAACCACGGCTATGCGCTACTGGTGGACGGCGGCACCTACAACGGCCAGGTCATCTCAGCCATCGGCCTGACCAAGGCGGCGCACATCTACTTCCGCGCCCAGAGCGTTTACCAGGGCTCCATCAGCGACTTCTCGGCCCACGCCGACGCGCTGGAAGCCTCCTGCCGCGACCTGACCGGCGTGGCGCTGAACGACCTGCGCACGGGTCAGGTGTCCGGCGAGGTCATCACGGCCTCCGATTGCGCCCAGGTCGCCAAGACCACAGCCGCCATCGAGCTGCGCACCCCGCCGTCGCAGTGCGGCTACACGACGCTGCTGGCCCAGAACCCGCCGGCCCTGTGCCCGTCCGGCACGCCGACCTCGCTACTGGCCGACAACTTCGACGCCGGCCGTCGCGCCACCACGCGTTGGACCGTCAGCCACAGCGGCGTGAGCAGCGCCACCGCGCGCGACTGGGGCGCGGTGACCAACCTGCCGGGCAACCGTGCGGGCTATGCGATGTACGCGACCGATCCGAACAGCGCCTGCTCCGGCCCCAACGAGTCCATGGCCATGCGCCTGGACAGCCAGGAGATCACCATCCCGGCGGGCGCCACGACGCTGCGCATGGCCTTCGATCACTGGGTGGGCACCGAGACCGGCTACGACGGCGGCAACGTCAAGATCAGCGTCAACGGCGGCGCCTGGCAGCTCGTGAAGGCCACGGACTTCGTCTACAACCCGTACAACACGACCCTGATCGGCAGCGCCACCAACAGCAGCCCGCTGGCCGGCCAGGCCGCGTTCTCGGGCAGCGACGGCGGCAGCTTCACCGGCACCTGGGGCCGCTCCATCGTGAACCTGACGCCCTATGCGGTGCCCGGCGACAAGGTGAAGCTGCGCTTCGAGATGGGCGCCGACAGCTGCAGCGGCGGCTACGGCTGGTACGTGGACGACGTCAACGTCTACCGCTGCGCCCCCTGACGCCACGGCTGCGCTAAACCCGCGGGGCTCGCCCCCGCAGACACCGAAAGGGCACCCGAGGGTGCCCTTTTCTCGTTCGGATCAGTTCGCCCGCAGCTCACCCTCAGTTCTCCATCAACGCGGCCACCAGCGCCTGCACGCCGGGCTGTTCCTCCGACGCCGCCGTCGTGCACAGCAGCAGCTGCCGATGGCGC
This sequence comes from Roseateles depolymerans, assembly GCA_003241055.1. Taxonomy (GTDB): domain Bacteria; phylum Pseudomonadota; class Gammaproteobacteria; order Burkholderiales; family Burkholderiaceae_C; genus Pelomonas; species Pelomonas depolymerans_A. Next base: position 361,428 of record QFOD01000001.1, on the reverse strand, counting down.
GCCCAGGGGTCGGACAGCGGCAGGCAGCGCAAGCCCTGCACCGCCAGCCGTCGTGCGGCGCTGCCCGGCATCACGGCCAGGCCCACGCCCGCCGCCACCACCTGGGCCACCGCCTCGAAGCTGCCCAGGCGCACGCGGTGACGCGGCACGCGGCCGCTGCGGGCGGCCTGCGCCGCCAGGAATCGCCCCAGCCCGCTGTCCCGCGCCAGGCCGACCCAGGGTCGCTCCAGCAGTTCGGCAAAGGCGATCGAACGAAGTCGGCCGACCGTCCAGGCCCGCGGCAGCACCGCCACCAGCGGGTCGCTCAGCCAGGGTCGGGCCACCAGGCCGCGCGTGTCCACGTGGTCGGCCACCACACCCAGCTCCGCGGTGCCCCGATGCAGTCCGTCCAGCACGGCATCGCTGGGCAGCTCCTGAACGTCCACGTCCAGATCGGGATGGGCCATCAGGAAGGGGCCCAGCCGCACAGGCAGCGCCTCGGACAGCGCCGCGGTATTGCCAAGCAGCCGCAGCGTGCCCCGCAGGCCGCCGCCGAAGCTCGCCATCTCCAGGTGCAGCGACTCCAGCTCCACCAGCACCCGGCGTGCCTGGCGCGCCAGCGCGCGGCCGGCGTCGGTCGGTGTGGCCCCGGCCTTGGAACGCAGCAGCAGCGGCGTGCCCACGCTGGCCTCCAGCGCCTTCAGCCGGGCACTGGCCGCTGCCAGCGACAGGCTGACCTGCTGTGCGGCGGCCGTGATGGAGCCCTGTTCCAGCACGGCCAGCAGCAGATGCAGATCGAAGGGGGCGATGCGGTAGTCGACGGCGCGAAGCGGGGCAGCCATGGTGATCCTCTTGAATGGCCGAAGGATACGCACCGCGCTTCCCGATGGACGCCCGCCAGTCCGCGCCCGCAAGATGCCGCCATGGATATAGAACTGACCCTCTGGACCGGCCTGGTCTTCCTGCTCGCCGGTGCGGTCAAGGGCATCACCGGCATGGGCCTGCCCACCGTGGCCGTCAGCCTGCTGGGGCTGGTGATGGCCCCGGCGCAGGCCGCGGCACTGCTGGTGGCGCCGTCGCTGCTGACCAATCTCGCGCAATGCCGCGGCCCCCAGGCCCGCGCCCTGGCCGCGGCGCTGTGGCCGCTGTGGCTGGGCCTCATCGCCGGCGTGCTGTTGACCCCGGCCGCCAGCCCGGCCCTGCCGGACCCGCATCAGCTGCTGGGTGCCGCGCTGCTGGCCTATGGCGGCTGGGGGTTGCTGCGGCAAGCCCGGCCGCAGCGACCGCCAGCGGAACCAGCGCCCCGCGGGCGCCTGCAGGCGGCCCTGTTCGCGCTGCTGATCGGCCTGTGCACCGGTGCCATCACGGCGGTGACTGCGGTCTTCGTGATCCCGCTGGTGCCGTATCTGCAGGCCCGGCGCCTGTCCCGCGAGGCCCTGATCCAGGCCCAGGGCCTGTGCTTCATGATCGCGACACTGGCGCTGGCTCTGCGCCTGCAGGCCAGCCCCCAGGCCCCACTGTGGAGCGTCGACACGCTGCTGGCGCTGGCCACCGCGCTCGTGGGAATGGCCGTGGGCGGACGCTGGCGCCAGCGCCTCAGCGGCCCGGCCTTCCAGCGCGCGCTGTTCCTTGTGCTGATGGGCCTGGGCCTGGCCAATCTGCTGCACGGCCGTTGATGCAGGGCCGAACGGCTCAGTCGGCGTAGCGCTGCCGTATCGCCTCGCGGCCCTCGTGGTCGCTCAACAGCGCCTCCACGCAGGCCGCGTCCAGCAGGCCGCGCGCCACCTGGTCGCGCAGCTCGGCCTCGCAGCGGTCCTGGGGCCAGGCCGGCTTGTAGGGGCGCGCAGAGGACAGCGCGTCGTAGACATCCGCCACCGCGACGATGCGCGCCGGCACCGGCACGGCGTCGCCGCGCAGGCCGCGCGGATAGCCGCTGCCGTCACCACGCTCGTGGTGGCCGGCCACCACGTCGCGCATCACGGCCGCGGCCGGGTCCTGGCCCAGGCCGAGGTCGTTGAGGATGTGCTCGACCAGCGTCTCGCCGATCTGCACATGCTGCTGCATCTGCTGCCACTCCTCGGGCGTGAGCCGGCCGGGCTTGAGCAGGATGGCGTCCGGGATGCCGACCTTGCCGATGTCGTGCAGCGGCGCGAACAGGTGCAGGTATTCGATGGTCTCGTCGCTGAGCCCGTAGCGCTCGGCCACGCCGCGCGCGATCAGGCGCGAGTACTTGGCCATGCGCACCAGGTGCTGGCCGGTCTCCACGTCGCGGATGCGCGCCAGGCCGGTGGCGATGTCCACCGCGCCTATCAGGTGCTGCACCGCCGAGAGCCGCAGCAGGTAGAGCTGGCTGATGATGTCGGCGAATTCGTCCAGTACCTCGGTGACCGCGGGCGTGAAGGCCGCGCGCTCAACGGCGTCGAAGAACACGAAGGCCGACAGCTCGTCGCCCCGGTAGACCGGCAGCGTGTAGCTGCTGCGGTAGTGCTGGCTCTTCAGCCAGTCGGTGTGCACGCTGTGGGACGGGAAGCTCTGCGTGATGTCGTCCACCACGCGCGCGCGGCGCTCGTCGCGCAGCTGCAGCAGCGAGGGCACGCTGGCCAGCGTGGCCTGGTGGTGGGTCAGCGTCTGGCCGCCCTCGGTGCTGCTCGCAAAGGTCTTGAGCAGATCGGTCTCGGCGTCGTAGAGCGCCAGCGCCACCCGGGCGATGAAGGGGTAGCGGGCCCGCAGGATGGCATGCAAGCGCTGGATGCGCTGGGCCAGGCCCGACTTCTCGAACTCGGCATGACCCAGGACACGCTCGGAGGAACGCATGGCGACGACTCCCTGGCTTTTTGGGCCATGGTAGCCGCCAAGCCACGCATCACGCGCACGGCCAGGCGCGTGCGCGTGCGCGTGCGCGTGCGCGCAACAGCGTGAACGCCTCAGTCGGCGATGGCCGCGTACTCGCCCAGTCCGTCCGGCCAGGGGGTCAGGATCTCGAAGCCGTCCTTGGTGACCGTGACCATGTGCTCCCACTGCGCGGACAGCGAGTGATCCTTGGTCACCACCGTCCAGCCGTCCGACAACTCCTTGATCGCGGCCTGGCCGGCATTGATCATGGGCTCGATCGTGAAGATCATGCCTTCCTGCAGCCGCAGGCCCTCGCCGGGGCGGCCGAAGTGGTTCACATGCGGCTCGTCGTGATAGATGTCGCCTATGCCGTGGCCACCGTACTCGCGCACCACGCTGTAGCCGGCGGCCAGCGCCACCTGCTGGATCGCATGCCCCACGTCGCCCAGTGTCGCGCCGGGGCGCACCTGACGGATGCCAGCACGCAGCGCCTCGTAGGTGGTGGTCACCAGCCGCTTGGCCAGCGGCCCGGGCTCGCCCACGAAGAACATGCGGCTGCTGTCGCCGAACCAGCCGTCCTTGGTCAGCGTGACGTCCACGTTGACGATGTCACCCTTCTTGAGCTTCTTGTCCGGCGAGGGGATGCCGTGGCAGACCACATGGTTGGGCGACACGCAGGCGGTCTTGGGAAAGCCGTGATAGCCCACGTTGGACGGAATGCAGCCCAGTTTGTTGACGATGTAGTCGTGGCAGAGGTCGTCCAGCTCGCCGGTGGTAACGCCGGGCACCACATGGGGCTTAAGCATGGCCAGCACCTCGGCGATCAGATGGCCGGCCGTGCGGGCCTTGGCCACTTCCTCGGGGCTGCGGATCTTGATGCTCTTCATGTGCGCGCTCCCTTCGTGGCCTTGGCCGGTGCGGCCGGCGTCCAGCCCGCCAGGCGGGCCAGGTCCAGCCCGCCCTCCTGCTCGGCGCGGATCAGCAGCTGGCACAGCTCGCTGTGGTTGAGCTGGGGGTGAAGTTCGGCCAGCAGGCCGATGCGCATCCAGTGCTCGGCCTGGGCGTTGATGGAGCGCGACAGCGCCTGGCTTGCAATGCGCAGGCTCTCGTGCAGCGGATCGGAGATTTTGACGATTCCCATGGCAGGACTATATACGATCCATATACGAACCATATATTGCGGCCCCACCAACGGAATCAGCCCGCCACCACCGCCTGCTCGTAGATCGCCAGAAACTCTGCCGGCATGCGCTTCGGTCGCCCACTGCTGATCTCTATGCAGACCAGCGCCCAGCGCCCGCGCAGCAGCGTCGCGCCGTCGCTCACGCGGCGCAGCTGGAAGCGGCGCTCCATCGTCAGCTTGCCGTCGCTGGCCGTGAGCCAGGTGCCCAGCAGCAGCGCCTCGCCCTCGAAGGACGGAAGCAGGTAGTCGTAGTGGCCCTCGCGGATGGCCATCGCGCGGTCCAGGCGCTGGTAGTCGGCCAGCGTGAGGCCCAGCGCGTCGGAATGCGCCCAGGCCACCTGCTCGCACCACTGCACATAGACCGCGTTGTTGGTGTGGCCCAGGCCGTCGATGTGGACGGGCTGGGGCGCCAGCGCCAGCGTGAAGGGGCCGGGGCGGTCCCAGCCTGGAGTCATATCGCTCATCACAGCCAGCCCTCCTGCTCGGCCTTCACGCCACGTTCGACCAGCGCGTTGCGCAGCGCGGCCAGCGCGGGCGGCAGCGCCCGAGCCGCCAGCCGGTCCAGTACACCGCGGTCGTAGCGGCCCAGTGGCTGCAGGCCGGCACGGTCCAGCTGCGCGGGCTCCATCGCGGTGGCTGTCCAGGCCAGCCCGGCGCGCTCCCAGGGCTCGGCGGCGGCCAGTGCAATCTCGATGCCGGCGGGGTCGGCATCGGCGCTGACGGCGGCCGGCGCGGGCGCCAGCGCGATCAGCCGCGCCACCGCCTCGCCCCAGGCGCGCGTGGGCCGGCCAGCGATCCACACGAGCGCATCGCCGGGCTGACGCCTTGCCGCCTGCTTCTCGAAGCTGGCGCGGTTCTCGATCAGCCACCAGCGCGCGGGCGGCGTGTCGATGTGCTGCAAACCCTGCAATGCATCGACCGGCAGCGTGAAGAAGGGCGCCACGCCCAGATCCAGCCGGCGGTCACCCACCCAGCACAGACGAGCATCGCCAGCCAACGTCAGCGTCGGCGCAAAGGCGTCTATGCCCAGCGCCGGCAGGTCGAAGTGCCGTTCCAGCCAGGCCCACTCGCTGGAGGAGATGGCCTTGGTGTGGCCCAACTGCAGCGCGAAGTCGCGCCGCAGCCCCGTGCAGCCCCCCGCCACCCAACGGCACAGCGTGTCCAGCAGCGCCGCCCTCGCCTCGGCGGCGGTGGTGGCCATGCGCGCCTCGGCCAGGGCCTGCGCGGCCTCGCCGACGAGCTCGTCAACCATCAGCGCTTCCAGCCGCTGCGCCAGTGCCGCCGCACGCTTATCGCGCTCGCTGCGCGTCACCAGGCCCAGCGCGGCCTGCAGCTGCTCCAGCTCGACCCAGCACAGCTTCACGGGCCACCAGCGGCCGTGCTCGCTGCGCTCGTGGCGGGTGGCGAGGCCCGCCTCCAGCACCTTCTGCGACAGCGCGTCGGCCAGTTCGATGCGCCCGGGGCCGGCAGCCTGCAACAGGCTTTGCCAGGGGCGGGTCTCGGCGCTGCCGCGCAGCCAGTCCACCAGCAACTCGCGCTCATCGGCATTCAGCACCGGCAGCACGCCAGGCCACACCGCGCGCGCCGCTGCCAGATGGCGGCGCGTGCGGCTAGCGCTCAACTCACGCGTATTCACTGACCTCGGGCCGGCGCGCCAGCACCGCAATGGGCGGCGCCCAGCGTTCGCCACGCGGCTTCTTGCTGGTCACCAGCGTGATCTCGCTGGGCTCGAAGACCTCGACGTTGTGCGTGATCGGCGTGGTCAGCAGGTATTGCGCGCGGGTGCTGCGCAGGAAATGACCCACCAGCTGGATGTTGCGCACATCCAGGTGGGCGAAGGGCTCGTCGATGAACACAAAGCCGCCAGGCGTCTCGTCGTCCTTCATCAGGCCCACCAGCAGGATCAGGCTCTTGAGCACCTGCTGGCCGCCCGAGGCCTCGCCGTCGTTGAGGCCCACCTCGCCCTTGCCGTCGAAGTTGAACTTCACCTGCAGACCAGCCTGGGCCAGCACGGTGTCGTCGTTGTCCAGGTGGGGCAGCACGGCCTCGGCGGCCACGCCGGCCAGTTCGCCCAGCTCGGCCACGTTCTTCTTGTAGCGGCGCACGGTGGCGCGCAGCACGTCGATGTAGCGCTCGCGCGCATTGCCGGCGGCGGTGGCGGCCAGCGCATTGCTGGCCTTGCGGTTGGAGAGCTGCTCCTCCTCGTCGCGCACCTGCTGGGTCATGCGCACATGGCGGTCCAGCACCGTGGCGTCGGTCTCCCAGACGCCCTTCTCCAGCTCCTGGTCCACATGGTGGGCACGGATCTCGGCCTGGCGGGCGTTCTCGAACTCGTTCTTCAGCGCGGTCAGCGCGATGGACGTGATCCAGCGCGGCGGGAACTTGGCACCGGCCTCGCGCGACGTGTGCGCCGCCGCCTGCAGCGTCTTGCGTCGCTCCGCGTGCTCGCGCGCCGTGCGGGCCTGCCGCTCCTCGCCGTCGGCCAGCTCACGCTGGGCGCGCTCGTAGTTCTGCTCGTGCACGCCGGAGGCCTTCAGCAAGCGCTCGTGCTCGGCCTCCACCGTCGTCATGCGGGTGGACGCCTCGGCGCGGGCCTGCTTGAGCGCGGGCAGGCGCGCGCGGGCCTCGGCGAACTCGTCGGCGCGCTCAGAGAGCTCCATTGCTGCCTTGTGGCCCTGGGCAGCGCGCTGGGCATCCTTGAGCTGGCGGTCCACCTCGGCCTGGGCCTTGGCGACACGGGTCAGCTCGGCGTCGATGCGGGCCAGCTCGGCCTCCAGCGACGCACGCCGGCCGGCCACGGCGTTGGCGCCGAACTGATGGTCGGATGCCGGGATGGCCACGCTGCGGCCACCGCGGCCGTCGCGGTAGTAGGCGTCGGGCGTGATCCATTCGCCCCCCGCGCCACTGCCCTCTTCCGTGCTGGCGACACAGCGTATGCCGTCGAGCTGGCGGGCCAGCCAGGTCGGCAGCGGTGCGCTGACCTTGAGCGCGGCCAGCAGCGAGCCCGCCCGGGCGGGCGGCACCGGCGCAGCGTCGGAGACGACGTAGTGGCGGTACTTCTGCTTGGCCGCGATCGCGAAAGCGCGGGCCTCGTCGCTGCGGTGTTTCAGCACCACCACCCAGCGCGAGCCCCGCAACACGCCCTCGGCGGCCTCGCGCCAGCGCTCGTCGGCGATGTCGATGCTGTCGGCCACCACATGGTGGGCGATGCCGGCGTCGTCCAACGCCTGGCGCAGCGGCCTCACCTCGGGCGGCGGCGGCGGCAGGCGCTTGTCCTTCAGCTCGGCCAGCAGCCCCTGCACATGGCGCAGCTTGTCATCGGCGCGGGTGTATTCGCCACGCAGCCGGTCCTTGTCGGCGGCCAGTTGCTGCGTGCGGGCGGCCAGTGCGGCCGCATCGGCCTCCACGTCGGCCAGCGCACGCAGCTCATCCTCGCGCTTGACGGTCTGCTCTACCGGCTTCTCAGCCTCCCGGGCCTGCTCGAACGCGGCGCGGGTCTCACGTTTCTCGCCTTCCAGCGCGACCAGCCGCGCCTTGGTGGCCTCGTGTTCACGGAACAGCTCATGCAGGCCGGCCCGCTTGGCCGACATGGCCCGCGCATCCGCGGCAGCGAAAAGGCGTGCGCGGTGCAGCTCGCGCCCCTCGCGGGCCAGCCGCTCGCGGGCTTCGCCCCACTGCAACACCGGCAGCACCTCGGTGGACAGGCGCTCGCGCTCCTGGATCTTGAGCTGCCACTGGCGGTAGCTGGTCACGCGGTTGGCAAGCTCGGCCAGCTGCGCCTGCGTGCGCGCCAGCTCGCCCTCGGCGGCCTGCACCTCCTTGGCCAGTTGCTGCTGGTGGCTGCGCGCCTGCTCGTAGCGGTCCAGCACCTCCTGGTCGCCGAACACCTCGAACACCAGGCGCAGCAGCTCCTTGGCTGAAAGCTCGCACAGCCGGTCGGTCTGGCCCTGCTCCAGCGCCAGCACGCGGCCGATGGCGCGCGTCAATCCTGCCGCCTCAAGTCGTTTTCTCCAGGCCTCGATGCCCAGCCAGTCGCGGTCGCTCTTCTCGGCCAGCTGCTCGATCTCGACGACGCCCTCGACGATGGCATAGCGCCGCACCCAGTCACCGCCCTGGCGCTCGATGCGGCAGGCCAGCGTGACCTGGTCGGCATAGATCAAGGAGCTGGCGAACGGCCGGCTGCTGTTCTGCCGGCCACGCGGTCGGTTGTCCACCAGCGCGCGCAGCCAGGCCGTCTCGGCATTGGCGTGGCGGGCATAGGTGCGGAAGGTCCGGCCACCCGAGCACTCCAGGCCCAGCAGCGTGCGCAGCGCGTCCAGCAGCGTGGTCTTGCCCGAGCCGTTGGGGCCGGCGATGGTGATGATGTTGCCGTCCAACGGCAGCGTGACGCGCTGGCAGTAGTCCCAGTGCAGCAGTTCTAGGGTTTGGAGGTGGAACATCAGGCGGCGTCGTCAGCGGGTTCTTCTTGTTCCTGGCGGTCGGCCTGGATCTCGGCAAGGGCCGGGCCGGCGACGGCATCGGTCGCACGGGCCAGCACGTCGGCCAGCGCGCCGTCGAGGATGCGCGGCGCGAGCTGGTCGTAGTCCAGCAGCAGGTCCAGCAGCGGCCCCTCGGCGATGTCCTCGCCGCGCCGTGTGATGAAGCCGTGGCGCTCCAGCAGCTTCAGGTTGCCGTCCAGCCGCACCTTCTTGCCGAGCTGGTCACCGAAGTCAGCCAGCAGGCTGCGGTAGCTCAGCAGCGGCGACACGCTGGGGCTGCTGGGCAGCGGCTTGTCGGCAGCGAACATCTCGCCCTGCTGGTCACCGTCGGCATCGGCGCGGTTGAGCTGGCGCTGGCGCTTGGGCAGCACGATCAGGCTCCACAGCACCACCAGCAGCGACACACCGTCGCGCGGGAGTTCCAGGTTGTTGTTGGCGGCCAGGCCCGACTCGCCGAACACCGCACTCTCGGCCGGGCGCAGCAGCGCGACCGATACATGCTCGGCGTAGACGTTGTCCACGAGCTTGAGCCCCACACCGGCCAGCCGTGCGGTGACGGCGGCCCACAGGTCGGCATCGATCAGCGCCCGCTTGACCAGCGGGTGGGTGCGCGGCAGCCAGCGGCGGGCCAGCAACTGGGCCGCCAGGCTGGCGGCATCGTCCAAAGCGTTCATTCGGTCTCGTTCAGCAGATCGCCGCGGCTCATCCAGGCCACGAACGGGTCATCGGTCTCGCCCTGCTCGGCGCTCCAGCGCACCCGCCAGGGCTGGCGGGCCATGTCGCCGGTGGCGCCCTTGAGGTGGCGGGCCTGCGGGTCGCCCAGCAGCGGCAGCAGCTGCGCACGATAGGCCGCGGACGCATAGCTGCCGCCCAGCACGGCCGGCGCCACCGGCTGCGCGCCGCGGCCCTCGGCCGTCCAGCCGTTCAGCAGCGCCTGCAGCGCGCCCAACTCGGCCGGCAGGCTCAACACCTCCAGCCGGCCATCGGGCGCCGAGCGTGCGGCTGGCAGGCCGGCCACGTCGGCGGGCTTGGGCCGGTCGCGCTCGAACTCGGCCTCGGCGCCATCCACCAGCTCCTGCCCGGCCACCATCACGGGCTGCACCGAGGTCGACAACGCATCGCCCAGCAGCAGATGCAGGTCGCTGTCCGTCGCCTTGCGCTGCAGCCACTGGCGCAGGTCGGTGCTTGTCACACCGGTAGAGCCCAGCGTCACGCGCTGGCGGTCGGCCTGCTGCAGCGCGCGGTTGAACTGGCTGGCCATGACGAGCAGGCTGGCCTGGGCGCTGGCGAGGTCGCGCGCCAGCCGCTCCAGCCGCGCATGGCCGCTGGCCTGGGCCTGCTCGATGATGGCCTTGACCGCGTCGCTGGCCCTGTCGACCAGCGCCATCGCGCGCTCGAAGCGGGCATTGGCGCGACGCAGCTCGAACTCGCTGCCGCTGGCCATCGCGTCGGCAAACTCCTCGCGCAGCCGCGCCAGTTGGGCCTGCAGCATGTTGAGCTGCTGGGGCTCCAGCAGGCCCAGCTGGTGGGCCCCGGCCACGCCGGCCAGCAGGGCGGCGAGGTCGTCGTCGGAGCCTGCGGTATCGGCCGTCAGCGGCTGCAGCATGCCCACGACCGACTGCGCCAGCGGCGTGATCGCATAGGTCTGCGTGGAGGCCTCCCAGTGCAGCAGGCCGGCGTCGCGCAAGCGCTTGAGCACGGTCTCCAGCGCGTCTTCCTTGACGTGGTGGAAGTGCCGGTTCAGCTCATCGCGGGCCAGTCGCGCGGCCGGCAGCGCCATCAGCTCCAGGAACACCCACACCCGCAGTCGCACCCAGGCCGCCTCACCGCCGAACAGCGCACGCTGCGCGCCCATCAGCGCCTCGTGGCGGTCCAGCTGCCACCACAGCAGGGAGTCTACGGGCGCACCGCCGTCGCGGAAGAACTCGTCGGGCGAGCGCGGATCGTCAGAGGGTGTGGGGCGAAGGTCGGACATGGGCGAAGGATTATCTCTGCTGCCATTCAGCCACTTTGAGCGCTGCCGCCGAGCCGCTTGAATACCGCCGCCGCGCCGCGGGCGTAGGCTGCTGCCTCATGAGAATGCCCACCTTCTTCCTCTCCCACGGCGGCGGCCCCTGGCCCTACATGGACGGCGACTTCCGCCAGGCCCATGCGCAGCTCGAAGCCTCGCTGAAGGGCCTGCCCGCCACGCTGCCCGAGGCGCCCAAGGCCATCCTGATGGTGTCGGCCCACTGGGAGGAGGATGCCTACACGGTGATGACCGCGCCGCATCCGGGCATGCTCTATGACTACGGCGGCTTCCCGCCTCACACCTACGAGGTGGTCTATCCCGCCCCCGGCGACCCGGCGCTGGCTGCACGCGTGCAGGCGCTGATCGCCGCCGCCGGCCTGCCCACGGCCGCCAACGCCCAGCGCGGCTTCGACCACGGTGCCTTCTGCACGCTGGAGCCGATGTATCCCAAGGCCGACATCCCGGTGGTGCAGCTGTCGCTGCGCCACGGCCTGGACCCGGCCGAACACCTGGCACTCGGCCGCGCGCTGGCGCCACTGCGCGACGAGGGCGTGCTGATCCTGGGCAGCGGCTTCAGCTTCCACAACCTGCGCCTGATGTTCCGCTCCGAGGGCTACGCCCCGTCAGCCGCCTTCGACGCCTGGCTGCAGCAGGCCCTGCCCTCGCCCGAAGGCCGCGCCGAGCGCCTGCAGGCCTGGGCCCAGGCGCCCGCCGCACGCCTGGCCCATGCCCGCGAGGAACACCTGCTCCCGCTGATGGTGGCCGCCGGTGCCGCCGAGGGAGAGGTGGCAACCTGCAACTACCACGAGACCCACTACCTGGGCGGGCTCACGGCGTCGAGTTTCAGGTTTGGGTGAGGCCAGCGCCGTTGCTTTCAGAAAGCTGTCGACGTTTTTTACATTGTGCAAACGCTGCAGCAGCAACATTCGACAGGGTCGGCGCAAGTAGTTGAAACAAAAAGTGTTTCTACTCTTGGCACCCGGTTTGCTTAATGGACCGCATCGTCAAGCTTGCATGTCCATCAAGCTCACCATCGAAAGGGCCCGCCATGTCTCGATCCCGCGTTGCCATTGCTTCTCTGTTCCTCGCGCTGAGCGCGGTCGGCGCGCACGCTGACCCGACATTGCTGGTCGACCGGGGCCTGCCTACGGTCAACCTGAACAATGTCGCGGGCGCCGATCGCTCGAACGTCGCCTGGGTCGAAGGCGATGCCCCCAGCAACCAGTCCTACACGGTCATGGGGGACAGCTTCACCAACAGCAGCGGCCAGACCTGGGCTATCAGCACGATCAGGCTGTGGGTGGTGGGTGACATCACCTCAGCCCGCCTGCTCGGCGGGATCGCGTCGGGCGACCTGGGCCTGGTGTCGACCTCATTCACCTCGTCGACAACGACCTATGCAGACGCATCGACCTATCAGGGCTACGGTGGCAGCGACATCCGCCTGTCCCAGATCGACTTCGCCGTGAACGTGCTGCTGGCTGCGGGCGAAACCTTCGACTTTTTCCTGGACGGCACCGGCGGCAGCTACGTCGTTCCGTTCCTGCACGCGTCGAATGCCGCCCGCAGTGGCTCGCCGCAGGACGGCGCCGACGACCAGATGCTGTACGCCACCCTGGCCGGCTCGTCGTTGAGCGGCGTGGGCACCTGGACCTCGCTGGGCAATGGCTGGGACAAGGCCTCCGACTTCAACGTTCAGGTTGAGGGCACCGCCTTGCCCGAGCCCGCCAGCCTGGCGCTCGTCGGCGTCGCACTGCTGGGGCTGACCATCAGCGCCCGCCGTCGCACCTGAGCACACCTCGCAGTCACCGGGAAACACGCCCTGCGGGGCGTGTTTCTCATTCCAGCCCCACCTTCTTTACCGGGCCGGCCCTGCCTATGTCGTCGACACTGCGGTGCAACGCACAGCCAGAGCGCCCCATGATCCAGAACCGGCCCCAAGCTCCGCACGCATCAAACCTTATTCAGCCCAGCGCCGAACTGGTCAAGGCCTTGGCCCACGCGCACGCCACCGGCACCCTCTTGGACGCCTCCGCGTGGACTGCGACGGTGCAGACCGAAGCCGACGCCTATGCCGTGCAGGCCGGCGTGGCGGCGGCGCTGGGCTGGGCAGGCACGCGCTGGAAGTCCGGCGGCGCCGGGCCGCAGGGGCCGTTCAGCCATTCGCCGGTGAACCCCGGCGACGTTGCGCCACACACGCCGCTGTTGGGCGTGGAGGTGGAGGTCGCGCTGCGGCTGGGGCGCGACATCACGGCCGAAGACGCCCTGCGGCCGCTGGCCGTGGCCGAGGTGGTGGATTCGATGTGCATCGCCGTGGAGTGCGTGGCCTCGCGCTGGCAACAGGGGCTGGACGCGCCGGCGTTGCTGCGCATGGCGGACTTCCAGTCCAACGCGGGCCTGCTGCTGGGGCCCTGGCAGCCGTGGCGGCCGTTGGACTGGGCGCAGCTGGATTGGTGCCTGGCCCTGCCGGGGCAGGCCAAGATCATCCGGCGCGGTGGGCATTCGCTGGGTGACCCGGCCGGCGTGCTGCCGGCCTGGTTGCAACACCTGACCCGAGAGGGTCAGGCCATGCCAGCGCCGCCCCGCAAGGAACGAGTGGTGCCCGCCGGGACCGTGGTGACCACCGGCGCCTGGGCCGGTCTGCACGCGCTGGCACCCGAGGGGGGCATGCTGAAACTGACGATGGCCGGGCTGGGCGAGGTGGCGTTCAGCGTGCCAGCAGGCGCGTGCCCAGCGGCGTGAACACCAGCACGAAGACCGACAGGTTCAACGCCACCATCAGCCAGTACACCCGCAGGAACTCCGGCTTGGCGCTCTTGTGCCGCAGCAGCTGCTGGGCCAGCAGCGCGCCCGGCCAGCCGCAGGCGAGCGCCAGCAGGTGCAGCGTCTTCTCGGGCACGCGCCAGCCGCCCTGCTGGGCCGCGCGCTTGTCCAGCCAGTAGACGATGAAGCTGGCCATGCTCATGGCACTGTAGAAGCCCCACAGGCCGTGCGGCAGGCCCCACACCAGCTGCACGGCCAGCACCAGCAGCGCAAACAGCGGCACCAGCAGCAGCACACGGCTGGCGTCGGGCGTCCTGCGGGCTTTGGCGGCGGGTGATGCGGGCGGCGCCGCGGCCGGCCGCGGCTCCAGGCTTTTCACCTCGATCGCCCGGCTCTTGCCCTGGGCATCGCGCCCCACGCGGAAGCTCAGGCGCTCGCCCACGAAGGGCCGGCGCGGGCGCAGCCCGAAGGCCTTGATGTGGATGAACACCCGCCCCGTGGGGCCGGCACCCTCAGGCGTCACGAAGCCATAGCCCTTGGCATCTTCCCATTGCGTCAGCACGCCTCGCTGCGGGCTGGCGGACGAGGAAGAGGCGGTACGGGACGAGGACATGGCAAGGCAAAACTGAATGGAGAACCGCCCTGGCTCCAGAGCGAGGGGCGGAGCAAGCCTGCCGGCGTACCGACGGCAGGACCGCGATCTTCGCTCAGGCCAGCCGCTGGGCGGCCTGGGCCAGGTGCTCGCGCAGCGCACTGATGGCATGGCGCACCTTGGCGGGCTGGGCGTCGCGCTGCGGGCTGAGCGCCCACACCGGCAGCTCGGGCAGCGGCCCAGGCAGGTTCAGCCTCAGCAGCCGGCCCGCGGCCACGGCCTCGCCCACGTCGTCCTCACCCAGCAGCGCCAGGCCCAGGCCGGCCTCGCAGAGCTGTTGCAGGCTGAGCTGGTTGTTGCTGCTGTAGCGGGGCTGCAGCGTCAGCTCACCTCCAGCCAGGCCCAGGCGGCGCGGGCGGTCGGTGCCATCCTGCAGCAGCAACCAGTCCGCCGCCTCCAGCTCCTGCGGCTGGGCAGGCACGCCACGACGCGCCAGATAGGCCGGAGCCGCGTAAAGGCCCATGCGCACGCTGCCAATGCGCTGCGCCACCCAGGGGCTGTCGGGCAGGCGGCCGAAGCGCACGGCCAGGTCGATGCGGTGCTCGACCAGATCGGTCATGCCGTCTTCCACCTGCAGGTGCAGGCGCAGCGCGGGGTGGGCCGCCAGCAGCGGCGCCAGCGCCGGGCCGACGTGGCGGGCAAAGCCCACCGTCATGGCCAGGCGCAGCTCGCCTTCGGGCGCATCGCGCAGTTGCTGAAGCTGGGTCTGGGCCTGGCTGGCCGCCGACCACATCGCGGCGCAGCCGACATGAAAGCGCTCGCCGGCCGGCGTGAGACTGAGCTTGCGGGTGCTGCGGTGCAGCAGGGTGACGCCCATGTCCTGCTCCAGCGCCCTCACCTGCTGGCTGACCGCCGAGGTGGTGATGCGCAGCTGCCGCGCGGCACCGGCAAAGCTGCCCTGCCGCACCACCTCGGCGAACACGGCCATGCGTTTGAGTTGGTCGAGCATGAAGTTCAACTAAACAGAGAACTTCATTTCACCCGACTTATCGCCAGATTGTGAAGCCCAAACAATAGGCGGCTGACTCATTGTGCGGAGCACTCCATGAACATCGCCCTGATTGGCGCGACCGGCTTTGTCGGCGCGGCCCTGTTGAACGAACTGCTGACCCGCGGCCACCAGGTGCGCGCGCTGCAGCGCGACCCGGCCAAGCTGGCCGCCCGACCCGGCCTCGAAGCTCGCGCGGTCGACGTGCTGAATGACGCAGATCTGGCCGCGCAGTTTGAGGGCGTGGATGCGGTCGTCAGCGCCTACAACGCCGGCTGGGGCAACCCGCAGCTTCACGACGACTTCCTGCGCGGCAGCGAGGCCATTGCGACCGCGGCCCGGCAGGCGGGCGTGCGCCTGCTGGTGGTGGGCGGCGCGGGCAGCCTGTTCGTGGCGCCGGGCCAGCAGCTGGTGGATTCCCCGGCCTTCCCGGCCGAATGGAAATCGGGCGCCCTGGCCGCCCGCGAGTTGCTGAACCGCCTGCGCGCCGACACCAGCACGCTGGACTGGAGCTTCGTATCGCCCGCCATTCACCTGGAGCCCGGCGAGCGCACTGGGCAGTACCGCCTGGGCGGCGAACAGCCGGTGGTGGACAGTGAGGGGCACAGCCGCATCTCGGTGGCCGACCTTGCCGCAGCCATCGTGGATGAGGTGGAAACGCCGCGGCACCACCGCCAGCGCTTCACGGCCGCTTATTGAGCGGCGGCAGGTCTCAGGCGCCGCTGCATCAGCCGCGCCTCGACACCGAAGCTGGCCAGTTTGAGGGCCAGCGCCCCCTGGGCAGGCCAGGGTTCGAAGCCCTGGCGGGTCCAATAGGGCACGGATCCCTGCACGGCAATCAGGGCGAGCCTGGACAGGCCCAGGTCTTGCGCGCGCTCGGCCAGGCAGGCAAGCAACCGCCCGGCCAGACCCAGCGAACGGGCCTCGGGAGAAACGGCGATGTCGTGCAGGTAGAGCAGCTCGGGCTTCGGCACGCGCTCGCACAGCGGCGCGTTCAGGGCCGGCAATGTCTGCTCTGTGACGGGCAGCGCCACCGCGTAGGCCAGTGCCTCGCGGTCGCGCCAGGCCATCCAGCAGGTGGAGCGCCCCTCAGTGGCTGCCAGCTTGGCCTCGAACGAGGCCCGGCTTTCGAGGTAGTCCGCGCCATAGCAGCGCGATTGCAGCGCCAGCAACTCCCCCAGATCGGCCGCCGTCAGCGGCCGGAGGCTGAGCTCAGCCCCCTGCTGCATCGCGCCGATCAGCGGCCGAAGCCGCCCTTGCGCGGGCCACCGCGGCGCTCGCCGCCGAAGCCGCGGTCGCCCCCGCGATCACCGCGGTCACCACCAAAGCTGGGACGGCCTTCGCCGAAGCTCTTGGGCGCCGGGCGGTCGCCACGCGGCGCAAAGCCGCGCTCGTCGCCACGGGGCGCAAAACCACGGTCACCACCACGCGGTGCAAAACCACGGTCCTCGCGCGGGGCGAAGCCGCGATCCTCACGGGGCGCAAAACCACGCTCGTCACGACGCGGGCCGCTGCGGTCCTGGCCGCGGTCGAAGCTGCGCTCGCCGCCACCGAAGCCACGGCCTTCACCCTGGCGCTCGAACGGGCGACGGTCGTCAAAGCGGGGGCCGTCCTCGCGGCGCGGGCCGCCGTGGAAGCCGCCACCATGGCGCGGGCCGTCGTCGCGGCTGAAGTTCTTGCGGCCAAAGCCCGGACGGCCCTGACCGAAGCGGTCACCGCGCTCGCCCGCCGGACGCGGCGGGAAGATGCGCGGTTCCTGCGTCTTGGGCTCCAGGCCGGCGATCTGCTGGACCGGAATCTGCTGCGTGGTGAACTGCTGGATGCGGCGGATCATGCCCACGTCCTCGCGCAGACCCAGCGTGATCGCCAGACCGCTGCGGCCGGCACGGCCGGTACGGCCGATGCGGTGCACGTAGTCCTCGGCCTTCATCGGCAGGCCGTAGTTGATGACGTGGCTGATGGTGGGCACGTCGATACCGCGGGCGGCCACGTCGGTGGCCACCAGCACGCGCAGCTGACGCTCGCGCAGCGCACGCAGCACACGGTTGCGCTTGCCCTGGGGCATGGCGCCGTGCAGCGGGGCGACGGCGTGGCCGATCTCGGCCAGGCGCTCGGCCAGCCAGTCGGCGTCACGCTGCGTGCTGGTGAACACCACGGCCTGGTCCAGCTCGGGCGTGGCCAGGATGGCCTCCAGCAGTTGATCCTTGTGGTGGGGGTTGTCCGCCCAGTGCAGGCGCTGGGTGATGTTTTCGTGCGTGTCGGTGTGGCTGGCCACCTCGATGCGCACCGGGTCCTTCAGCAGGTCTTGCGCCAGGCGACCGACGTGGCCAGCAAAGGTGGCGCTGAACATCACGGTCTGCTTGGTCGGCGGCGTGTGGCTGGTGACGACGTTGATGTCGTCGATGAAGCCCATGTCCAGCATGCGGTCGGCCTCGTCCAGCACCAGCATCTCGACGTTTTCCAGCACGCACTTGCCGCTGGCAAGATGGTCCAGCAGACGGCCGGGGGTGGCGATCAGGATGTCCAGCGGGCCGGTCAGCTGGCGGATCTGCAGCGGATAGGGCATGCCACCCAGCACGGTCGCGACCTTCAGGCCGGGGATGTGGCGGCCGTAGGTCTGCGCGGCCTTGGACACCTGCATGGCCAGCTCACGCGTGGGAGCCAGCACCAGCACGCGCGGGCCGTAGATCTTGCCCTTCTCGCGGCGCTTGGTGTTGTCGCCACGGGCGGCCAGGATCTTCTCCAGCGCGGGCAGGATGAAGGCGGCGGTCTTGCCGGAGCCGGTGCGCGAAGAAACCATCAGGTCCTTGTTCGCGATGGCAGCCGGAATGGCCTGCGCCTGCACGTCGGTGGCGTTCTCGTATCCAGCGTCCTTGACGGCTTGCAGCACGGCGGGGCTCAGGCCCAGGGTCTCGAAACTCATCGTTCGTTCTTTCATTCAGGGTCACGCCGCGCAGGCAAATGCGCAGCGCCGAGAGGCATCGATCGCTCTCGGAATCATCAAAAGTCGCTGGGAGATAGATCAGCTCGCGTCGTGCGGCTCGGGCAGCTACTTCAGCCCGGGTGCGGCGCGGGGGAACAGTCAGTCAAAGCGACGGCTTCATCGCCGCCGACCGATCCGTGTTCGGAGTTCGATTCGAATGATCGAACGAGGTCAGAGGAGACGTGGAACTCCTGGGGAAGCCCCAGGCGAAGTAGTGATTCTAAAGGAAATCAGGGTTTTCACGCAAGCACGGCTTTCAGAGGGCCAGCAATTGCCGCACGCGGGCAAGGTCGGCGGGCGTGGCGGGGTGGTAGACGACCATCGTCAGGTCGGGCCGCCCCTCGACGGCCAGGCCGGTGTACTCCATCTCGATGCGCCCCACCACCGGGTGGTCGATCTGCTTGGCCGCCTCGCCGTAATCGGCGCGCACGTCCAGCTCGGCCCACATGGCAGCGAACTCGGGGTTGGCGGCGCAGAGCTCGTCCACCAATGCCTGTACCGCGGCGGTCGCGCCGGCGCGGGCCGCGTCGGTACGGAAGGCTGCCACCACGAAGCGCGCGTCGCGATCCCAGTTGGGCATGCGCCGCCGCGCCGCCGGGTTGGCAAACAGGTGACGCAGGATGTTGCGCTTCTCAGGCGGCATGGCCGCGTAATCGTTCAGCACGGCAGCACAGGCCGGGTTCCAGGCCAGCACATCCCAGGTGGCCGTGCGGACCATGGCCGGGCAGTACGCCAGCGCGTCGAGCACACGCTGGAGTCGCGGCGGCACCTCGGCCGCCGGCTGGTAGCGCACCTCGGGCGGTCGATTCTGCGCGAGCAGGAACAGGTGTTCCCGCTCAACGTCACTCAACTGCAGAGCACCGGCCAGCCGCTCCAGCACCTCGGTGGACGGCGCCCCGCCGCGGCCCTGCTCCAGCCATGTGTACCAGGTGGAGCTGACATGTGCGCGCTGCGCCACCTCCTCACGGCGCAGCCCAGGCGTACGGCGCCGCGCCAGCGGCAGGCCCAGGGCCGCGGGATCCAGGCGCGCGCGGCGCTCCTTCAGATAGCGGCCCAGCGAGTTGTCGTCGTCGGCGGACATCTTGATCCTGTTAGTGGCGATACCGGTATGCCATCTCGGCTTCACGTGTGCGAACCATGCCGCGACAGTCGCGCCATCCCCATCGTTCTGCAAGGACTTCCCATGCATGTATTCGTGACAGGCGCAACCGGCTTCATCGGCTCGGCCATTGTGCAAGAGCTGCTGTCCCATGGTCACCGCGTGACCGGCTTGGCGCGCTCCGACGCCGCCGTCGAAGCGCTGGCCACGGCCGGCGCGGCGGCGCACCGCGGTTCCATCGACGACCTCGACAGCCTGCGCCGCGGCGCGGCCGCGGCGGATGCCGTGATCCACACGGCCTTCAACCACGATTTCTCGCGCTTTGCCGCCAGCTGTGAAGACGACCGTCACATCGTCACCGCGCTGGGCGATGCGCTGGCCGGCAGCAACCGCCGGCTCGTCGTCACGTCAGGCACCGCCCTGGTCGCCGGCCCGGCGGTGGCGACCGAAGCCGCCGTGGCATCACCGCACCACCCGCGCGCGGCGTCCGAGCAGGCGGTGGCGGGACTGGTGGAGCGGGGGGTGAATGCGAGCGTCGTGCGCCTGGCGCCGTCCGTTCATGGCGAGGGCGACCGGGGCTTTGTGCCGCTGCTGATCGGCCTGGCGCGCCAGCAGGGCCTCGCGGCCTACGTCGGCGACGGCCGCAACCGCTGGCCGGCGGTGCACCGGCTGGACGCAGCCACGCTGTTCCGCCTGGTTGCCGAACGCGGCCGCGCCGG
Organism: Roseateles depolymerans; assembly: GCA_003241055.1. Lineage (GTDB taxonomy): Bacteria > Pseudomonadota > Gammaproteobacteria > Burkholderiales > Burkholderiaceae_C > Pelomonas > Pelomonas depolymerans_A. The sequence continues at coordinate 341,741 of QFOD01000001.1, read as the reverse complement.
CGTCAGCTATCACGGTGCCGCCGAGACCGGCGTGCCATTCGCCAATCTCGCCGCGGTCATCGGCCAGCAGCTGGGCCTGCCGGTGCGCGGACTGACCGGCGACGAGGCAGCGTCGCACTTCGGCTGGTTCCAGCATTTCGCGGCGATGGACAACCCCACCAGCAGCGACTGGACCCAGCGCGAACTGGACTGGCAGCCGCGCCGCACCGGCCTGCTGGCCGATATCGCCCAGCCCGGTTACTTCAACAGCTGAGCCGGCAGCCAGCCGCGCAGGCTGTTGAAGAAAGCCAGGCCTTCGGCGCGCGCCAGGTCATCGCAGGTCAGCCGCGCCTCCCGGATGCGGCCCTGGGCCAACAGCTCGGCGCGCATCACGCCCGGCAGCAGCCCGGCGGCCAGCGGCGGCGTCAGCCACTGGCCGTTCATCTGCACGGCCAGGTTGCCGAAACTGCACTCCGTCAGCTCGCCGGCCTCGTTCCACAGGATGAGGTCGAAGGCGGCGGCGGGCTTGGTCAGCGCGTAGAGCTCGCGGCGCGTCGTCTTGTGTGCCAGGAACTCGGCGCCCGGGCCGCGCGTGGCGATCGGGCGATCCGCCAGCACCAGCGCCACCGGCGTCTCGGTGGGCGTGAACGGGCTGAGCGTGTGCGCAAGCCGCCCGGTGGCGTCGCAGGTGAGGCGCAGGCGCCAGCAGCCGTCCGGCTGGCCGGCGGCAATGGCGGCCAGTTGGGTGCGCGCATCAGCCAGCGAGAAGCGCAGCCCGAAATGCCGGGCTGTGCGCTGCATGCGCGCCAGATGCGCGTCGCCGCGCAGGGGCACGCCGTCCTCCAGCCGCAGAGTCTCCAGCGCGTCGATGGGGGCTTCCGCGCGGGCCAGGAAACGCGCCTTGGCCCGCCATTCGGCCATCTCGGCGGTGGGCTCGCTGTCCAGCGTGATCGCGCTGCCCAGGCCGCAGACCAGGCCGCGAGGGCCGAACTCGACCGTGCGTATCGGCACATTGAAGGTGGCGATGCCGCCAGGCTGAATCAGCCCCAGCGCGCCGCAATACCAGCCACGCGCCGTCGGCTCCAGCTCCCGGATGATCTGCATCGCGCGGATCTTCGGCGCCCCGGTCACCGAGCCGCAGGGAAACAGCGCCTCGAACAGGTCGGCCAGCGTCAGGCCGGGGCGGCCCACCGCGGTGACGGTGGAGGTCATCTGCCAGACGGTGGGCAGCGCATGCAGCTCGAAGAGCCGCGGAACCCGCACCGTGCCCAGCTGCGCAATCCGGCTCAGGTCATTGCGCAGCAGGTCCACGATCATCAGGTTCTCCGCCCGCTCCTTCTCGCTGGTGCGCAGGTAAGCCTGGGCGGCCTCGTCGGCCGCGCGGTCCGCGCCGCGCGGCGCCGTGCCCTTCATGGGCTGGGTCGCGACGAGTCGGCTGCGCTCCGCACCGGGCACGGGCCGCCAATCGAAGAACAGCTCCGGCGACACGCTGGCCACGCCCGCCCCGCTGGCCGCATCACGCAGAAACAGGCTGAAGCCGCCCGGCTGGCTGGCCTGCAGCGCCCGAAACAGCTGCTCGGGCTCGGGCGCCGGGGCGGCAGCCCGCAACCGGGTCGTGAGATTGACCTGGTAGCAGTCGCCAGCGCGGATGTAGTCGCGGATGCGCTCGATCGCCGGGCGGGCCTCGGGGGCCGGGTCATGCCAGCCCAATGACCCCGTGTGGGCCGGCGCGTCGGCCGGCCATTCGGCGGGCGGCTGTTCATAGACCGCGAACTCGGCCAGCGGTGCATCACTGGCATGCGTGGCCAGTGCGGGGTCCAGCGCCCGCGCCGCCTCGTAGCGTAGGCCGCCCAGCACCCAGGCGCCGTCAAGCGCCGCCCGTTCGGCCGCCGTGATGACGGCCCTCAGCTCACCGAGAGAACCCGCCCGCAGCCAGAGCGCCGGCGGCTGGTGCCAGGCGCCACGCAGGCGCTCGCCGTCCTCGCGGGACAGCGGATGGCGCGGGAAGTCGAAGGCGGCGTGCAAGACCTTGGCCCCTCGCCCGCCCTGCCGGTCGGTCGATCCCCCACGGGGATCGCGGGCCGGCTCGGGAGCGGCCCAGCGCTCGGCCCGTGATGCCATCAGAGCGACAGGAAGGTCGAGCGGTAGTGGATCAGCTCGTCGATGGACTCGTGGATGTCGGCCAGCGCGGTGTGGGCCTGCGCCTTCTTGAAGCCCTCCATCGCCGACGGCTTCCAGCGCTTGGCCAGTTCCTTCAGCGTGGACACGTCGAGGTTGCGGTAGTGGAAGAAGTCTTCCAGCTCGGGCATGTAGTTGGCCAGGAAGCGGCGGTCCTGGCAGATGCTGTTGCCACACATGGGGCTCTTGCCCTTGGGCACGTAAGCTTTCAGGAAAGCGATGGTCTGCGCAGCGGCCTCGGCTTCGGTGACGGTGGAGGCCTTCACGCGGTCGATCAGGCCACTCTTGCCATGCGTGCCCTTGTTCCAGGCGTCCATGCCGTCCAGCGTGGCGTCGCTCTGGTGCACCGCGAACACCGGGCCTTCCACGCGCTTGTCCAGGTTGGCGTCGGTCACCACCACGGCGATCTCGATGATGCGGTCCTTGTCCGGGTAGAGGCCGGTCATCTCCAGATCGATCCAGATCAGGTTGCTCTCGTGCAGCGCAAGGGTGTCGGACATCGTGGGCTCTCTCTAGTCGGCAAAGCGGCGGATTGTCGCAGCCTACACTTCGCCCATGTCCCCTCAAGCGCTGTCGCTCGCGTTCGCCCTGGCCCTCGCGGCCTCGCTGCTCGTCAAGTTCTGGCTGGCCTCACGCCAGATCCGCCACGTGGCCCTGCACCGCGATCGCGTCCCGACCCCGTTCGCCGGCAGCGTGACGCTGGAGGCCCACCGCAAGGCCGCGGACTACACCATCGTGCGCGGCCGCTTCGGCCTGCTGACGCTGGCCTTCGAGTCGGCCGTGCTGCTGGGCTGGACGCTGCTGGGCGGGCTGGATGCACTCAACCAGGCCACGCTCGCCGCGGCCCAGGCCTGGCTGCCCGAGGGCTGGCAGGCCATGGGTTACCAGCTCGGCCTGGTGACCGGCTTCCTGCTGGTGGGCGGCCTGCTCGATCTGCCCTGGAGCCTGTGGAACACCTTCCGTATCGAACAGGCCTTCGGCTTCAACCGCATGACCTGGCGCCTGTGGCTGGCCGACGCGATCAAGGGGCTGATCGTCGGCGCGCTGCTGGGCCTGCCGATACTCGCACTCATCCTGTGGCTGATGGGTGCCGCCGGGCCGCGCTGGTGGCTGTGGGCCTGGGCCGTGTGGATGGGTTTCAACCTACTGGTGATGGTGATCTACCCCAGCGTCATCGCGCCGCTGTTCAACAAGTTCGAGCCGCTCACCGACGCCACGCTGAAGGAGCGCGTGGAGCGGCTGATGGCGCGCTGCGGCTTTGCGGCCAAGGGCCTGTTCGTGATGGACGGCAGCCGGCGTTCGGCCCACGGCAACGCCTATTTCAGCGGCTTCGGCCCGGCCAAGCGCGTGGTGTTCTTCGACACCCTGCTGGCCAAGCTCAGCGGGCCGGAGGTGGAAGCCGTGCTGGCCCATGAGCTGGGTCACTTCAAGCACCGCCACATCACCAAGCGCATCGTCACGATGTTTGCGCTGAGCCTGGCCGGCTTCGCGCTGCTGGGCTGGCTCAGCACCCAGTCGGCCTTCTACCTGGGGCTGGGCGTGCGGCCCAACATGGGCGCACCCAACGACGCGCTAGCGCTGATGCTGTTCCTGCTGGCCGGGCCGGTGTTCAGCTTCTTCGTGACGCCGCTGGCCAGCCACTTCTCGCGGCGCGACGAATTCCAGGCCGATGCCTACGCGCGCCAGCAGGCCAGCGGTGCCGATCTGGCGTCCGCCCTGCTGAAGCTGCACCAGGACAATGCCGGCACGCTGACGCCTGACCCGCTGTACGCACGCTTCTACTATTCGCACCCCCCGGCCGCCGAGCGCCTGGCCGCCCTGGGTGCCTGACAAGACCTGACCCGACACCATGAACGAACTGCTGCTCGCGCACTGCGACCCCAAGGCCCCGCTGCTGGATGCCGACACACGCACCCGCGTGCTGGCCACGCTGCCCGGCTGGGAGTCTGACCCCGAGGACAAGCTGATCGCCCGGCGCTTCGGTTTCGACAACTTCTACCAGACCATGGCCTTCGTGAACGCGGTCGCCGAGATCGCTCATGCGCAGGACCACCACCCCGAGATGCTGGTGGGCTTCAACGCCTGCACGATCAGCTTCAGCACCCACTCGCGCGGCGGGCTGACGCTGAACGACTGCATCTGCGCAGCGCAGGTAAGCGCGCTGCCGGAAGCGACCGGCGGATGAGCCGACACCAGCAGCTCGACCGGGGCCTGGTGGTGCGCGGCCATGGCCGGCACTACATCGTCGAGGACGCCGAGGGTCGGCGCTTCGTCTGCCACCCGCGCGGCAAGAAGAGCGATGCGGTGGTCGGCGACCAGGTGCGCTTTGCCGAGACCAGCCGCAACGGCGACGAGGTCGAGGGCGTCATCGAGGCGGTGGAGCCGCGCCGCAACCTGCTGTTCCGCCAGGACGAGTGGAAGACCAAGAGCTTTGCCGCCAACCTGGATCAGCTGCTGGTGCTGGTGGCGGTGGAGCCGGTGTTCAGTGAATCGCAGCTGACACGAGCACTGATTGCGGCTGACTCGGCCGGCATCCGCGCGGCCATCGCGCTGAACAAGACCGACCTGCCCGGCGCCGATGCCGCGCGCGAGCGCCTGGCGCCCTACCGCGCCATGGGGCTGACCGTGTTCGAGGTGGCCCTGAAGGCCGAGCGCGAGGCCTCGCAGGCCACGCTGATGCCCTGGCTGCAAGGCCAGCGCAGCTTCGTGCTGGGGCCCAGCGGCACCGGCAAGAGCACGCTGATCAACCTGCTGGTGCGCGACGCGCAGGCCCAGGTGGGCGAGATCTCGCAGGCGCTGAACTCCGGCCGCCACACGACGACGACGACCCAGTGGTACTGGGCCGATGCCGAGCGCCACACGGCGCTGATCGACTCGCCGGGCTTCCAGGAGTTCGGCCTGCGCCAGATCGACCCGGCCGAGCTGTGGAAACACATGCCGGACCTGCGCGAGCACGCGGACTGCCGCTTCTACAACTGCAGCCACCAGCACGAGCCGGGCTGCGGCGTGCGCGCCGCGGTGGAAGCCGGCCAGATCAGTGCCAGCCGCTACCGCATCTACGGCGAGATTCTCGAAGAGCTGCAGCGCAAGACCTGGTGAGGCCTTGCGCGCTGCGCCTCAGCGCAGCGAGGGCGGCGCGCCCGAGGGCGCGTCAGCACGAGGGGCCTCGTGCACGTCATGCACCTCGCGCACCTCGACATCCACCACCTCGCCCATGGGCTGGCGGCGGCCCCAGGGCTGCGGGCGGCGCACCCGGCTGAAATCGGGCCTGCGGCCGGTGAACAGGCCCACGATCAGCAGCACCACCAGCACGATCAGCGACAGCAGGAACAGGCCCAGGCCAATCAGGGTCCCGACCACCAACAGGGCGGCGCGGGTCAGCACGCGAACAACATTCATGCGCACATTCTGAGGCCGGCGGCCCACCGGGCCATCAGTCAGGGGTTGAAGCAGGTTCAGCCTCGACCGATGAATGGCATGGCGGTGGCCATCACGGTCATGAACTGCACGTTGGCCGACAGCGGCAGCGCCGCCATGTTCGCCACGGCACGCCCGACGTCGGCCACGTCCATCGTCGGCTCCACCGCGATCTGTCCGTTGGCCTGGCGCACACCGGCCTGCATGGGCGCGGCCATCTCGGTGGCGGCGTTGCCGATGTCGATCTGGCCACAGGCGATGTCGAACTCGCGGCCGTCCAGGCTCAGCGCCTTGGTCAGACCCGTGATCGCGTGCTTGGTGGCCGTGTAGGGCGCGGAGTTAGGGCGCGGCGCGTGCGCGGAGATGGAGCCGTTGTTGATGATGCGCCCGCCGCGCGGGCTCTGCGCCTTCATCAGCGCGAAGGCCGCGCGGGCGCACAGGAAGCTGCCGGTGAGGTTCACATCCACCACGGCACGCCATTGCGCAGGTGTGAGCTGGTCCACCGGCACCGGCGGCGCGGCGATGCCGGCGTTGTTGAACAGCAGGTCCAGCCGCCCGAAGCGCTCGCGCAGCTGCGCAAAGGCCGCGCCCACCTGCACCTCGTCCGCCACATCGGCCGGCAGGACCAGCGCATCCCTCGGGGCCTCGGCCATCAGCAGCGCCGCCGTCTCCCGCAAGGCCGCCTCGCGGCGCCCCAGCAGCGCCAGCTGCCAGCCCTGCCGCCCCAGTTCCAAGGCCACGGCCCGGCCTATGCCCGAGCCCGCTCCGGTCACCAACGCACAACGCATCCCGATTCCTCTCAAGCAGTACGCACGTCGATTGTGCGCGCCGCCCTCGCTGCCTCAGCTGTCGCCAACGCCTTCAGGGCTTGAGCACCAGGCGGTGCGTCGCCGGCCCCGGCAGGAAGGGCGTGGGCAGACCTTCCAGCCAGGCCTCGTGATCCGCCCGGTAGAACGGCGACAGCGGATGGCCACTCTGCCCTGCCGGGATCACCAGCTGGCCCTGCGTCTCGCGGCCCGGCGCCACCACCATGCGCTCGGACTGCCCGTGCCCGTGGTTGTAGACCCGCGGCATGTGGCTGTCGCCCGCCATCGGCGTGGACGGCATGTCCAGCCGTCGCGCCAGCCAGGCCGGCAGCGCCGGCGACAGCGGATGCCGCAGCGTGGCCCGGTTGTCCGCCCCCCAGGTGGCCGCCTCCAGCCGGCCATGCCGGGCCAGCAGCTCGTCACGGCTCTGCAGCAGCGAGCGCTGCAGCAGCTCGGTCCAGCTGCGGTAGCCGGACGGCAGCGTGTCCTCGCGGCCGGCCTGGATCAGCGCCCAACCCGGCGTCTCCGGCACCATCTTGAGATCGCGCAGCTTCAGGCCCTGGGCCTCCAGCCGCCCCGCCAGCGGCTCGAACAGCTTGCGCAGCACCTGCTCCCGGAAGGAACGCACCAGCAGATAGCCCACCGCATCGGCACTGGCGGCGTCGGCATCCCGCGCCACGCGGTCGCGGTAGTCCGCCAGGTCGTGCTCGGCGACGAAAGCCTTGTCGAGCACGCCGTCCAGCATCAGGCGGCGCCAGCGCTGCATCAGCAGCGCCCGGTCATCCAGCTGGATGGCCGCCAGCGCGGCCTCGTCCAGCCGCTCGCGCGAGCGCAGGCCGTCGCGGATCTGCTGCGCCCGCGCGCCCAGGTCGTAGCCGCCATTGCCCAGCAGCCGCAGCGCCTCGCCGCCAATCATGCGGGAGTTGGCGGTCCACAGCCGGCCGTCGGCGGGGTCCACCAGGCGCGGGTATTCGGCCGCATCCAGGTAGCCCTGCCAGCGCGGCCGCCCGTCGCTCCAGTCCTGCGGCGCGTCCATGTCGGCATCGCCGACCCGCCGCGGCATGGCACCGATGATGGTCCAGGCGATGCGCCCTCCGGCATCGGCCACGAGCAGGTTCTGCGCGGGAATGCCGGCGCCGGCGGCCAGGCGCACCACATCGTCGACCGTGCGGGCCGACTCCAGCTGCATCAGCCGCAGATTGACGGCCTGGGCATCGTGGGCCACCCAGCGCAGCACAAAAGCGCGGCCGGCCGGCGCCTTCTGCGGCAGCACCGGCCCCCACTCGCTTTCCAGCACCTCCAGCGTCTGCGCGGGCCTGCCGGCCACCGCCAGCGTCTCCGCGACGCGCCGCAGCGGCTTCTCGACGCCACCGCTCAGGTAGTGCGTACCGGCCGCATTCAGGCGCAGCTCGATCACGTCCGACCAGTCGGCCGTGCTGTTGGTGAAGCCCCAGGCCACCTGCCCGTTGCTGCCCGCCACCACCAGCGGCGCGCCCGGCAGCGTCACGCCGGCCACGTCGTGCGCCGCACCGCCGGCGTTCCAGCGCAGCCGCGCCTTGAACCAGGTGCCGGGCACGCGCAGGCCCAGATGCATGTCGTCGGCCAGGATGGCGTGGCCATGCGGCGTCAGCCGCCCGGCCACCGCCCAGTTGTTGCTGCCGATGTCGCGGGCGTCCTGCAGGCTGCAGTCGCTGCAGGCCACCTGGGCGCTGCGCAGGGCCGCCGGCAGCGGCGTGGCCGGCACGGGCACGGGCGCGACCCGGCTGTCGTCCTGCGCGGCCTGCCAGTCGGCGCTGTGCTGCAGCAGAAAGGCCGACCAGTCCGCCGGCAACTCGGCCTTGAGCCAGCCGGTGGCTAGGTCGTCCAGCCCCTGGGCGCGCTGCAGGTCCAGGTACATGCCATAGACCGCCAGCAGCGTGTCCTCCGCCACCCAGGGCCGGGGCGCCTGGCGCAGCAGCAGGTATTCCGGCGGCCGCAGCGACAAGGCCTTCAGCCCGGCGTTCACGCCGCCGACGTAGGCATCCACCAGCGCCCGCTCACCCGGCGGGAGCATTGCCAGGGCCAGGCCGGCGCGATGGCGGAAGCGATGCAGGCGCCGCTGCCGGTCCAGCGGCAGGGCCTTGTCGCCGACCAGCTCGGACAGCTCGCCCGCCGCATTGCGGCGCATCAGGTCCATCTGGAAGAAGCGTTCCTGCGCATGCACATAGCCCAGCGCTCGCGCGGCATCCAGCCGACTGCCGGCCTGCACCGTCACGTAACCGCGCGCATCACGCTCCAGCAGCGTGGTGGCGGCAAGGCCTGGCACCTGCCCGGCCCGCTCGCCGTCCAGCGTCGCCAGGCTGGCCTTGAGCGCGCCCCAGAGCAGCAGCCCCGCCAGCACCAGCAGGCCGAGCAGCGCCAGCGCGCCGCGCTTCAACCAGCGTCCCATGATCAGAACGTGCCCGGATAGGCGCCGCCGTCGAGCAGCAGGTTCTGGCCGGTCAGATAGCCCGCCTGCGCGCTGCACAGCATCGCGCAGACGGCGCCGAACTCCGCCGCCGTGCCGAAGCGCTGGGCAGGAATGGCGGCCCGGCGCCGCGCCGCCACGTCATCGACGCTGGCGCCGCTCTTGGCCGCCCCGGCCGCCATGGTCTTGCGCAGCCGGTCGGTGTCGAAGGCGCCGGGCAGCAGGTTGTTGATCGTCACATTGGCCCCGGCCAGGCGGGGCTGGCGCGCCAGCCCGGCGACAAAGCCGGTCAGGCCAGAACGCGCGCCGTTGGACAGCCCCAGCACGTCGATAGGCGCCTTCACCGCCCCCGAGGTGATGTTGACGATGCGCCCGAAGCCGCGCTCGGCCATGCCGTCCACCGTGGCCTTGATCAGCTCGATGGGCGTCAGCATGTTGGCGTCCAGCGCCGCGATCCACTGCTCGCGGCCCCAGTCGCGGAAGTCGCCGGGTGGCGGACCGCCGGCGTTGTTGACCAGGATGTCGACCTGCGGGCAGGCCGCCAGCGCCGCGGCACGCCCCTCGGGCGTGGCGATGTCGCCCACCACGGTGCGCACCTCGACGCCCGGCGCCAGCGCGCGAAGTGCCTCGGCCGTGGCCTGAAGCTCGGGCTCGCCGCGCGCCGTGATCACCACGTTCACGCCCTCGCCCGCCAGCGCCTGCGCGCAACCGCGCCCCAAACCCTTGCTGGCCGCACACACCAGGGCCCAACGCCCCTTCAAACCCAGATCCATGAGAGGTCTCCTGCTCGCTTCGCGGCGCATCATCGCCGCGACCGGCGCCGTCCGCCTGCATGGGCGCACGCTCCCTGGGGAAACACCCGACCCCGCCGCCCCATGACGACACGTTCGGCCGCACCCCTGGCCCTACACTCTGCCGGCCTTCGCCCACCGCGACATGCCCGCCAGCCCGCTGCCTCCTCCCAGCCCCGACAGCTCGACGCACTACCGCCACGTCTTCGGTCTGCGCCGCAATTCCCTGCGCTTCGCGGTCGTGCTGGCCTTGCTGCTGGGGCTGCTGCTGCCAACGACCGGTGTGCTGCTGTATGACAGCCAAAAGACCCGCGCCACCGCGATGGAGGATCTGCGCCGCGATCTGTCGCGCACCGCCGAGGTGATGTCGCTGTCGCTGGCCGAGCCGGTCTGGCAGGTGTCGCCCGACCTGGCGGAACCCATGCTGAAGGCGCAGGTCGACGACCCGCGATTCGTGATGGTCAAGGTCACCGAGCCGGCCTCGTCACAGCCCTTCCTGTCCTTCGATCGCCCCCAGGACCCGGCCGACGCGGAACTGACGCTGAGCCAGACCCGCCCCATCCTGCGCGACGGCCGCGAGATCGCGCGCCTCACCGTGAGCATGACGGCCGCGCCGCTGCTGGAGGCCAAGCGGACCGAGATCGTCCGCACCGTGTGGCGCAGCGCGCTGACGCTGACGCTGTCGCTCGCCCTGATGCTGTGGGTGCTGCAGCGCTTCGTGCTGCGCCCCATGACCGACCTGACCCGAGCGGCCGAGGCCCTGGCCGCCGGCCGCCTGGAGCAGCCGTTGCAACTGGGGGGCGCCGACGAGATCGCGCGAGTGGGCCTGGCCATGGAACGCATGCGGCTGGCGCTGCTGTCCGCCTTCGAGGCCCTGCGCCAGCACAACATCAACCTCGAAGAGACCGTCACCCAGCGTACCGCCGAGCTGACCGCCAGCAACGAAGAGCTCTCCGCCGCGCTGCAGACGCTGCGCAAGGCCCAGAGCGAGCTGGTCGAGTCCGAGAAGCTGGCCTCGCTGGGCCGGCTGGTGGCCGGCGTGGCGCACGAGCTGAACACGCCGCTGGGCAATGCGCTGACCGTGGTGTCGGCGCTGGAGGACCGCTACCGCGAGCTGGAGCGCTCGCTGGCCAGCAACCAGCCGATGCGACGCAGCATGCTGGAAGACCTGGTGCGCGACACCCGGCACGGCCAGGACATCCTGCAGCGCAACGTGCAGAAGGCTGCGGATCTGGTGCGCGACTTCAAGCAGGTGGCGATCGACCAGACCTCCGACCTGCGGCGCGACTTCGACCTGGCCCAGGTCGTGGAGGATGTGCTGGTGATGGTTGAGCCCAGCTTCAAGCACACGCCCTACGTCATCGAGACCGAGCTGGCCCGCGGCCTGCGGCTGAGCAGCTATCCAGGCTCGCTCGGCCAGGTGCTGACCAACCTGCTGATGAACGCGCTGCTGCACGGTTTCGAGGGCCTGTCCAAGGGCCATGTGCGCATCCACTGCGCGCCGCTGAGCGCCGACGAGGTCGAGCTCAGCGTCATCGACGACGGGCGCGGCATGGACGAGTCCGTGCGCCGCCGCATCTTCGACCCCTTCTTCACCACCAAGCTCGGCACCGGCGGCTCGGGGCTGGGCATGCACATCGTGCACAGCATCGTGACGAACGTGCTGGGCGGCCAGATCGAGGTCCGCTCCGCACCCGGCGAAGGCACGCAGATGCTGATGCGGCTGCCGCGCCAGGCCCCGCAGCGCAAGACGGGCGACACCGCACCGGCACCGCTCAGCTGAAATAAAAAGGTCCGCCTGGGGCGGACCTGCCAGCGTTCGCGCCGCCGGGCGCGACGTGCGATCAGTTGGACGCCGCGGACGCGGACGCAGACGCAGACGCAGACGCAGACGCAGACGCAGCCTCCACCGGCACCGAGGCCGGCGCGGCAACCGCGGAGGCACTGCTGTCATGCGGGGCGCTCACGTCGTGCTTTTCGCCGCTCATGTCGATGTTGCCGCCACCCTTCATCAGCACGAACAGGGCCAGCGCAGCAAACACGACGAAGCCCACGAGCAATTTCCACATGCAAACATCCTCCGGTTGGTGATGCGCCGATTCTGGGCAGGCTGGCTGACGCTCAACTGAAGCCCGCAAAAAAAGCAGCCGGCGCAAAGCCGGCTGGGTGTGCAAACGATGCATGCCGGGGGCTCGAGCCCCGGATCGACCGGCAGCCCGTGAGCCGCCGGTCTCAGGCACGGGTCGGGCCAGGCACTGGCATGGCCCGACGCCTCGCCTCAGTCCTTGGCGTAGATGTCGACGTCCTTGGTTTCGCGGACGAACAGCATGCCGATGACCAGACTCATCGCAGCGATGCCGATGGGGTACCACAGGCCGTGATAGATGTTGCCGTTCTGAGCCACCATCGCGAAGGTGATGGAGGGCAGCAGGCCGCCGAACCAGCCATTGCCGATGTGGTACGGCAGGCTCATCGAGGTGTAGCGGATACGGGTCGGGAACATCTCCACCAGCATGGCGGCGATGGGGCCGTAGACCATGGTCACGTACAGCACCAGGACGAACAGGATGGCGATCACCAGCGGCTGGTTGACCTTGGCCGGGTCGGCCTTGGCCGGGTAGCCGGCGGCCTTCATCGCATCGGCCAGCTCCTTCTTGAAGGCGGCGATGGCCTTGGTGCTGGCTTCGTCGAACTTGTGCTCGGTGGCCTTGGTCGCGGTCGGGACGGTGATTTCCTTGTCACCCACGCGCACCGTGGTCGGAGCGCCCGGCGCGGCTTCCACCGTCTCCGAGCTGGCCGACGACACGGCGAGCGCACGCTTGGCGATGTCGCAGGCGCTGGTGAAGTCCACCTCACGCGCCAGCGGGCTGCCCTGGAAGGAGCAGCTGGCCGTGGAGGTGACCAGCGTGACCTTGGCGGTTTCCTGGGCCTTGGCCAGATCCGGGTTGGCCGCGGCGGTCAGCGCCTTGAACAGCGGGAAGTAGGTCACCACCGCCAGCAGCAGACCAGCCATGATGATGGACTTGCGACCGATCTTGTCGGAGAGCGTGCCGAACACGACAAAGAACGGCGTGGCCAGCAGCAGCGAGACCGCCACCATGATGTTGGCCGCCGCAGCATCCACCTTCAGCACCGAGGTCAGGAAGAACAGCGCGTAGAACTGGCCCGAATACCAGACCACGCCCTGACCGGCCACCAGGCCGAACAGCGCCAGCAGCACGATCTTCAGGTTCTTCCACTGACCGAAGGATTCGGACAGCGGCGCCTTGGAGGTCTTGCCCTCGGCCTTCATCTTCTGGAAGGCGGGCGATTCGTTCATCGACAGACGAATCCACACCGAGATGCCGAGCAGCAGGATGGACACGATGAAGGGCACGCGCCAGCCCCAGTCGGCGAAGTCCTTCTCGCCGATCGCCGTGCGGGTGCCCAGGATCACGATCAGCGACAGGAACAGGCCCAGGGTCGCCGTGGTCTGGATCCACGAGGTGTAGGCGCCGCGCTTGCCGTGCGGCGCATGCTCGGCCACATAGGTGGCCGCACCGCCGTACTCACCACCCAGTGCCAGGCCCTGCAGCATCCGCAGGCCGATCAGGATCACCGGCGCCGCGGCACCGATGGTCGCGTAGCTGGGCAGCACGCCGACGATGAAGGTCGACAGGCCCATGATCAGGATGGTCACCAGGAAGGTGTACTTGCGGCCGATCATGTCGCCCAGGCGGCCGAACACCAGCGCGCCGAAGGGGCGCACGATGAAGCCGGCGGCAAAGGCCAGCAGCGACGCGATGAAGGCGGCCTGCGGGTCCAGGCCCGAGAAGAACTGCTTCGCGATGATGGGCGCGAGCGAGCCGTAGAGGTAGAAGTCGTACCACTCGAACACCGTACCCAGCGACGAGGCGAAGATCACCTTCTTCTCGGCACTGGTCATCGGCGCGTTGGACGACACAGCGGTTGCAGTTGCCATGTGGAGTCTCCGTTAGCGTTGTCGAACCCCCCCACGGCGGCGGGGCTCTTGCGAACCGCACTATTCACATGACCTCTGACCGTGTTCTGACGCCAGTCTGAACCGATGCTGACAAACCCCGCAGGAACCCGGAGTCGAAATTTCTCAATGCGAAATTAACAAGGAGTCACGGGTAAACACCGGGCCGCGGCCAGCTCAGCGTCAGCCTCGGCGCTGCACCCCGGAAGCCACTGCGGCGGCCTCGTCCCAGCCCCCGTCGGCGAACCAGGCGTCGCCGGCCAGGGCGGCCCGCAACATCGGCAGGGCGTCCTGCCCCCAGAACACTCGCCCCTCCAGCGCGAAGCTCGGCACACCGAACACGCCCGCCGCCAGCGCGGCGTCGGTTTCGTCGCGCAGCCGTTGCTTGACCGCCTCGCCCACCGGGTCCTGCACAGGCGCCAGCCGGGTCTGCAACGCGGCGAGCCTGGCCGGCTCGTCGGCCGCGGCGCCGCCGCCCTGCCACACGTGCTGGAACAGTTGCTCCATCACCCAGCGACTGGGCGTATCGCCGGCCTGCCCTGCCGGTGCTGCACAGGCCCAGGCCAGGCGCAGCAGCGGCAACGGGTTGAACGGATGCGCGGCCGGCATCTGCAAGGCCCAGCCCTGCTGGCGCGCCAGCCAGGCCACATGGCGGTAGGTCCAGGCCCGCTTGCCCGGGATCTCGGCGGGCCCCTTGTGCTGCAAAGCCTTGAGCAGGCCAGCAAACAGGATGGGGCGATAGACCAGTTCCACGCTGAAGCCCTGCAAGGCCAGCGGCAACGCCTGCAGGCCCAGCGCCGCATAGGGCGACACCGGATCGAGATAGCAGTTCACGACTTTCATCGGCCGGACTCCGAGCCACCCGCGCCCAGCCACTGGCCTGCCTGCTCGAGCTGCCGTTGTCTGACGGCCAGGCGCTCGAGGATGGCCTGCTGCTCGGCCTCGCTGGCCCGCCCCCAGGCGGTGATCTCCACGAGATCGCGCGCGCAGCCACGGCACCACTGCGTGGCTGGGTCCAGCTGACAGACCTTGGTGCAGGGCGACTCCGCCATGGGGTCAGGCCTGCACCACGTCGATGACCGGCGCCCCGGTCAGCGCCACCAGTTGCTGCGGCGTCAGCGGAAAGACGCCGTTCGGGTGCCCGGCCGCCGCCCAGATGAGCTCGAACCGGAACAGCTCCCGATCGATGAAAAGCTGTGGCGGCGCATGCCCGTCGGCCGGCGCAAAACCGGCGGGCGACACGCCGCCGATGGAGAAGCCGGTCCGCGCCTTCACGTAGTCGGCATCGGCACGCCCCAAGGGGCCGGTGTGCGGCTTCAGCCGGGCCTCGTCCACGCGCCTGTCGCCGGAGGTGATCACCAGCACGGCCGTGTCGTCGGCCTTGCGGCGGAACACGACCGATTTCGCGATCTGCCCCAGCGACACCCCCAGCGCCTCGGCCGCCTCCTGTGCCGTGCGGGCCGACACCTCCAGCCAGCGCGGCGATTCCGGGTGGCCCCGCTCGGCAAGAACGGCCGTCACGCGCAGGAATCCTTCGGGGCGTTCGCCCGGGTTCGATTCAGTCATGCCGGCATTGTGCGGCGACCGCTCAGGCCGCACCGAGCGGCGTGAACAACGGGCTGGCCATGCGCACCGGCCGCACATCGGCCCGCACGTTCAGCAGGGTGTAGTCCGCATCGCCGTCGACGCTGCCACGCCACCCCAGCAGGCCGGGCGCGCGGTAGAGCCGGAACTCGAAGCCGAGATCGGGTGCCGGGTCTTGCTCATCCAGCCCCAGGCGATGCGCCAGGCCACGCACCTCGCCCAGCGGCTGCTCCAGCAGCGCCACCATCGCCCGCCTCAACGCGGTGTCCGACAGCATGTCGGGCAGGCAGGGGATCAGCGCGTCAGGCAGCACCGTCGGCGGCGTCAGCGGCTCGGCCAGGCGCCGCGCCGCCGGCCAGGTCTGGCCGGTGGCCAGGTCGTGCCTGTCCCCCGGCCCCAGGTAGGACAGCCGCACGCCCTGGATGTTGAAGGCCGGCACCTGGGCATCACGAGTGGCATCGCGCAGATCCACCAGCACGGCGCCGCCGGTGCCGACGATCTCGATGCGCCGCCCCTTCACCACCGCCGCGGTGTCCTCGTCCACCCCCAGCCCCAGCCGGAAGCCCAGCCGTTGCATGGCCGGCAGCAGGCGCCCGATACGACCGCGGCGCAGGAAATGCTGGTCGACGAACAGTTCCGGCGCGACGAAACCCAGGCCTCGATCCACCTCATGCCCATGCCGGATCAGACCCTTCATGACCAGCAGGTTGTCCATGGCGTCGCGGAACATCATGCGGCTCATCACCGCGGCGCCGGCGCTGCTGCCGGCCACCAGACCGCCGGCCTGGTGCAGCCGCCGGATCGCCTGGAGCATCTCGGTGGGCATGCCACCGGGCTGCAGCGTGTCGACGATCAGCTCCTGCGCCCCGCCCGAGAAGAACACACCCTGGGCCGACTCGACCCGGGCGATCAGGGCCGGGTCGTTCAGGGTCTGGGCCAGGTCCACGCGCTTGAGCCGCGGCGCGACCGGGATGGCCTCGGCCACCGCGCCGCGCCGCGCCAGCGCGGCCACGATCTGCGCCGAGATGCGCTTGGGCTCGGTGGCCGCGGTGGCGAACACGGCGATGCGCGAGCCCACGCCGCCCGCCTCGTCCACGACCCGTTGCCAGACCGCCTCGTTGTCGCGCTGCACCGCGCCGCCGATCAGCAGCGTGGTGCCGCGCGGCTCGTCAACCGCCATGCGACTGTCGC
Organism: Roseateles depolymerans; assembly: GCA_003241055.1. Classification (GTDB taxonomy): domain Bacteria; phylum Pseudomonadota; class Gammaproteobacteria; order Burkholderiales; family Burkholderiaceae_C; genus Pelomonas; species Pelomonas depolymerans_A. The sequence goes on along the minus strand of QFOD01000001.1, from coordinate 325,370 downwards.
CCGCTCAGGGTTGGACCTGGGCCGCGGGGGCCGCCTCGGGGGCGGCCTGGGGCGCCGTGCTGCCACCCGTTGCCGCGCCGGAAGCACTGCCGGCCGCAGCAGGCGCCGCAGGCTTCTGCCCCCAGGTGCCGTAGATGGGAATGGGCAGGCGCACCGGACGGATGTCCAGGTAGAGGTTGGCCACCGTGAATTGCTCGCCGCCGAACTCCTCGGTGCTCCAGCCCAGGCTGTCCGAGCCCTTGTAGATGCGGAACAGGAAGCCCAGCTCGGCGAGCGCATCGCCCTCGCGCGGCAGCGCATCGAAGGCCACGCCCTTGACCTCGGTCCGCGAACTGTCGATCAGCCGGGTCATCAGGTTCGCGATGGTGGAATCGCCCAGCATGTCCAGCGAGAACACGTCCTCGGTGTAGTAGGGCTTGAAGTTGGGCGACTCGGCGTCGTGCAGTTCACCCCGCAGCTTGGGCGCCGAGGGTGTCGTCGAGCGGGCCTTCAGGTGGTAATGGTCGCCGTGTTCGAGGTAGGACAGGCGCGCGCCGGTCACGTTGAAGGCACTCATCGCCGCGTCGCTGGTGGCATCCGTCAGATCCACCACCAGCGCGCCGCGCCCTCCCACCACCTCGACGTCGTCGCCATGGATGATGGCCGCCGTGTTCTCGTCCACGCCCAGACCCAGCTTGTAGCCCTTGGCCAGCATCAGTGGGATCATGCGACCGAAGCGGCCGCGCTTGAGAAAGTGCTGGTCGACGAACAGGTCCGGGCCCACGAAGCCCAGGCCCCTATCCACCTGTTTGCCATCGGTGAAGCGACCCTTCATCACGTTGATGATGCTGGGCGCGTCGCGGAACATCACCGTGCTCATGATGGCCGCACCGGCCGAGGTGCCGGCCACGACACCGCCCTTGCGGTAGACGTCCCAGATGGCCTCCAGCATGGGCGTGGTCTGCCCGCCGGGCTGCAGCACGCTGACGATGCGCTCCTGCACGCCGCCGGTGAAGAAGACGCCGTGCGCGGCCTTGACCTTGGCAATCAGCGCCGGGTCGCGCACCACCTTGTTCAGGTCCACCCACGAGAACTTCGGCGCCACCGGCAGCGCCTCGGCCACCGCGCCGCGCCGCTGCAGCAGCTCGACCGCCTGCCTGGCGCTGAATTCCGGGTCCTCGCTGGCGGTGCCGAACACCACCCAGCGCGAGCCCTTGCCACCCGCCAGCTGCACGATGCGCTGCCAGACCTCCTCGTTATCGGCCTTCAGCGCGCCACCAATGGGCACGGCATAGCCGCGCGGCCCGGTCTCGGGCTCCGGCTCGGGAATCTGGCGCGACACCGCCTGGCGGGTCGCATTGGTGGCCGGCGCCGACGCCGTGAGCGCCGCGGGCTTGGCGGCACGTGCGGCCGCGGCCGGCGGCACCGGGTTCGCAGCCCAGGCCGCCCCCGATCCCAGCACCGCCCAAACGGCGGCCATCCCGAAAATCCTGCGCCACATGCCCCTGGTCCTCCTTGGATCTGCAGGCCGGATCATGACAGCACTCGCACCCCTTCCGACCGAAGTCATGCCGGATGCCTGCTGCCAGAACCCCGTCAGTGGCCAGTGCGCGGGCGGGGGCGGCCCGGCCCGGCTGCAAAGGACAACACCCGACCCCAGGGGGCTCCGGGATGCCGGCGAACGGCCCGGCGTCGGCCGTGCTTCGCCTCAGACGGTGCCGCGAACGCTCAGCACCGGCACAGGGCTCAGACGCAGCACCCGCTCCGCATCACTGCCCAGCAAGGCGTGCGACATACCGCGCCGGCCGTGCGTGCCAATCACCACCAGGCCGCAGTGCTGTGCCGTGGCCTGCGCGACGATGGCATCGCAGACACGGCCGTCCGGCGCCTCGGCCACCAGGGTTTCAACCTTCACGGCGCGCGCCTCGGCCTCGCCGCGGGCGCTGGCCAGCAGCTGGTCCGCCTGCTGCCTCATGCCGTCGATAAGGCTCTCCCAGGTCTCGGCGGAGGCGAACTCCATGCCGTACGGATAGGGCTCCAGCACATGCAGCAGCACCACCGTGGCGCCCAGGCCGGAGGCCAGCGTGAGCGCCTCCTGCAGGCCGCGCTGAGACGTGGCAGAGCCGTCGAGCGGCACAAGAATGCGTTCGTACATGGGCAATTCTCCGTTTGGTCTGCACTGATGATGCCGGCCGTTCACGGCGCCCGACTTGCGCCAGAACAAATCGCTACAGCTTGGGGGGTGACGTCGCGCGCGGGCGACAGCCCGGGCGAACACCCGGACGCAGCGGCGGGCGCTCTGCATAGACTGGCCCGAGAACGAATAAGCACAGAAGGACTGCTCATGCCCACCCGCCTCCCGCACGCCCGCGCGCTCGCCGCGGCCACGCTCTGCCTGAGTCTTTCGACCCTTGCCCAGGCGCAGACCTCCACGCAACTCGAACGCGTGGAAGTGACGGGCTCCGCGATCAAGCGCATCGAGGGGGAAACCGCCCTGCCCGTCCAGGTGATCTCGCGCAACGAGATCGACAAGGCCGGCCTGACCACCGCTGCCGAGATCCTGTCGCGCATCAGCGCCAGCGCCAACAACCTGACCGACGGCGGCAGCATCGGCACCGGCGGCTTCCGCGACCAGATGGGCCTGAACGCGGCCAATCTGCGCGGCCTGGGCGTGTCGTCCACGCTGGTGCTGCTGAACGGCCGGCGCATGGCCAATTTCGCATCGCCCGGCGATGCTGCCGGCGTCGATCTCAACAGCATCCCGGCCGCCGCCATCCAGCGCGTGGAGGTGCTGCTGGACGGTGCCTCGTCGCTCTATGGCTCAGACGCGATCGGCGGCGTCATCAACTTCATCACCCGCAAGGATTTCCGCGGCATCGACCTCAACGTGCTGGCGGGCAACACCAGCGAGGGCGGGGCCAACAAGCGCTCGGCCACGCTGGCCGGCGGCTTCGGCGACTATGGCCGCGACGGCTTCAACCTCATGGGCGTGCTGGACCTGCAGACCACCAGCACGCTGAACGCCAACCAGCGCAAGTTCATCAAGGCGCTGGACATCCCTGGCCGCCTGCCCGACCAGCTCTCCAGCTACAGCTTCCCCGGCAACATGCGGCTGAGCAGCTCGCAGCGGGACATCCTCATCGACGAGGGCTTCTCGACCAACGGCAAGACCGTCATCGACTCGCGCACCGTGAACCCTGCCGCTGCCACCGGCTGCAACCCGGCCAATGGCAGCCTCTACCTGCCTGCAGGCATAGGCGGCGCAGACGGTTGCACCTTCGACTTCATGCGCGACATCGAACTCTACCCGAAGTCGCGCAAGGGCAGCTTCTTCACGCGTGGCGTGCTGGACCTGGGCGGCGGCCATCAGCTGTTCGCCGAGGCCTCGCTGGCCCGGGCCAAGACCTTCTATTCGGGCACGCCCAACCGCACGGACATCGACCTGGACGTGTCGCAGATCGCGGCACTGAAGGGCAGTTCGCTGAACAGCCTGGATGCCGACGACGAGGACCGCATCATCACCGTGCGCACCCGGCTGGTCGAGGCCGGCCTGCGCACCAGCGAGCTGGTCTCCACCTCGAACCGCTTCGTGCTGGGCACGCTGGGCACGGTTGCCGGCTGGGACTACGAATGGGCGCTGAACCACAGCACCAGCAAGGTGTCGGACCGCGACTCCCAGGGCTACCTGAACGAGCAGATGGTGATAGCCGGCTTCACCGCCGGCACGCTGAACGCCTTCGGCCCGTCCAGCGCGGCGGGGCTGGCGCTGTACGAGCAGGCCCAGATCCGCGGCGAGGTGCGCCATGCCAACGGCACCATGGACAGCCTGGACTTCCGAATGTCCAAGGGCCTGCTGCCGCTGGCCGGCGGCGACCTCGCGCTGGCGCTGGGCGGCGAGGTGCGCCGGGAGAAGCAGACCTACCACCAGTCCGACGCGCTGAAGGCCGACAACATCCTCGGCGAGACCTCGCAGGGCCCCGACTCCGACTTCGGCCACTCCCGCAATGTCAGCGCCGTGTTCGGCGAGATCAGCGCCCCGGTCACCAAGCAGCTGGAGCTGCAGGCCGCCATGCGCTACGAGCACTACCAGGTCAGTGGCGGCGCCCTGAGCCCCAAGATCGGCCTGAAGTACCTGCCCATGCCGGAGCTGATGCTGCGCGCCTCGCTGGGCCGCGGCTTCCGGGCGCCCAGCATGTCTGACCTGTACCGGCCGCTCACCACCGGCAGTGCCGCCGTCGTGGTGGACCCGGTCTGCATGCAGCAGGACCCGAGCAACACGCCCACCGACTGCTCCGAAGGCTGGGGCACCTACAACTACAGCAACGCCAAGCTCAAGCCGGAAAAGTCGCGCCAGTTCTCCATGGGTGCGGTGTTCGAGCCCAGCCGCGGCGTCAGCATGAACGTCGACTACTGGAACATCCAGAAGAGCGACCTCATCAGCACGCTGGGCGTGGACGTGATCCTGGCCGACCTGAACAAGTACGGCTCGCTGGTGCACCGCTACTGGGACACCAAGCTGCCCTCCGATTGCGAGAGCGGCTATGACCCCGAGGACTACACCATCTGCGGCATCGACCTGATCAAGGAAAACCGCGGCAAGCAAAAGATCTCGGGCCTCGATCTCGGCCTCACGCTCAGCGGCCTGAAGACGGGCATCGGCGAGTTCGGCCTGCGCCTGAACGGCACGCTCACGCTGAAGTCCGAACAGCAGACCGGCAACGGCGACCCCTTCATCAGCAACCTGGGTCGCTTCGTCAACGACAGTGCCGTCCAGCGCTGGCGCCACACGATCACGGCAGACTGGACACGGGGCGACTACTCGCTGACGCTGTCGAACAGCTACCTGTCCGGCTACACGGACCAGCACATCGTCGGCAAGGACGACCGCAAGGTCGGCTCGTACTCGCTGTGGAACCTGTCGGCCGCCTGGGAGGCCACCAAGTCGCTGACGCTGCGCGCCGGCGTGCAGAACCTGTTCGACAAGTCGCCGCCCTATTCCCAGCAGGCCTACTACTTCCTGGTGGGCTACGACCCCAGCTACACCGATCCCCGCGGCCGCTTCGCCTACGTGAGCGCGAAGTACACCTTCCGTTGATCCGCGCAGGGTCTGATCACGGCTGAACCCGTGGCATGCGGGGCATCGCCCAGCCCCGGCACTGGCCGCCCACTCGCCACGAGGTTCGCATGCGCTTCGAGATTCCCGCCGACAAGAAGCTGGTCCACGAGACCGAGATCCAGATCCGCTGGGGTGATCAGGACATGATGGCCCATGTCAACAACGCCAACTACTTCCGCTATCTCGAGATCGCGCGGATCGAGTGGCTGACAAAGATCGGCGCACCGCCCAACCCACGCGGCGAGGGGCCGGTCATCGCCAACGCGTTCTGCAACTTCTACAAACAGCTGGAGTACCCCGGCATCATCCTGGCGCGGCACTACATCGCGGCCCCCGGCCGCTCCAGCTTCGATACCTTCATCACGCTGGAACGGCTGGATGCGCCGGGCGACATCCATGCCGAGGGCGGCGCCACCACGGTGTGGGTGAACTTCGACGAGAGGCGCAGCGTGCCGCTGCCCGACTACGTGCGCGCGCTGTTCTAGCACCGCGGCAGCCGGCCACGACGGCGTCCGGCCCGACGCTGCCGTCGACGCCGCCCGTGCCGCTCAGGGCGTGATGCCCAGCTCGGCGGCCATGCGATCCACCAGGCCGCGCAGCGCCGCCACCTCGGCCTTCAACGCCGCGAGCTCGGCCTTTTGAAGTGCCAGTTCCTCGTCGCGCGGCAACGCAGCGGCGGCGGCCTGCTCGATATTGGCTACCGGGCCGCACAGCAGGTGGGCCCAGCGGGCCTCGCGCGCGCCGGGCGCCTTGGGCAGCTTCACCGCGAACGGCGGCTCGCGCTCCGCCAGCTCCTCCAGAAAGCCCTCGACGGAGGACACGTCCGCGAAACGGTGCAGGCGCTCGGTGTTCTGGCGCAGTTCGGCGGCGGTCTGCGGGCCGCGCAGCATCAGCTGGGTCAGCAGCGCCTGGGCCGCGCCGGGAACGCCCATGCCGCGAGCGAAGTTGTGCTCGTAGCGCAGCACGCGGCTGCCGCTGACGGTGTTCACCAGGCTCAGGCCCTTGAGCTCTTCAACGGCCGCCAGCACCTCGGCCTCGGCGACGTCCATCACCGGGTCGCGCGCCGTCTTCTGGTTGCAGCCCGAGGTCAGCGCATTGGCCGACAGCGGATAGCTGTCCGGCACCGTGCTTTCCTTCTCGACCAGCACGGCCAGCACGCGGGCCTCCAAAGGGGTCAGGTCTCTTTTCATCGTGTCTTGTGTGTTGCGGGCCGAGCGCCGGGCCGCTCCCGAGCCGGCCCGCGCTGGCGATGTCGCACGGGCTCGATGCCCGTGCGATCGGCGTCCCCTCGGGGGACCGGGCGTGCGGCCCCGCGTTCAGCAGGGGCGGTCCGCACGAGGGGCATGTTCAGACCCCGAAACCGTCGTCGGCCTGGATGACCGCGCCATTGATGAAATGGCTCTCGTTGGCGCACAGCATCAGCAGCGCCGTGTCCAGGTCCTGGGGTTGGCCCACGCGCTTGCGCGGCAGCATCTCCACCAGCTTGCGGCCCTGCTCGGTGTCCCAGTGGTGGTGGTTGATCTCGGTGTCGATGTAGCCCGGGCAGATCGCGTTCACGTTGATGCCGTAGCGCCCCCACTCCAGCGCCATCGCACGGGTCATGTGGATGACCGCGGCCTTGCTCATCGCGTAGACACCGATCTGGCCCAGCACCCGCAGGCCGGCCATGGACGCGATGTTGACGATGCGCCCGCCCACGAAGGAGCCCGGCGCCGCGCCGCGCGCACGCGCCAGCATGCGCTTGCCCACCTCCTGCGCGACGAAGAACGCCCCGCGGGTGTTGGTGTCCATCACGTAGTCGTAGTCGTTCTCGGTGACGTCGGTGAGGCGCTGCGTGGTGGACACGCCGGAGTTGTTGATCAGGATGTCCAGCGTGCCGACCTCGGTCTCCGCATGAGCCACGGCGGCCTTGATGCTGGCCACATCGGTCACGTCCAGGTGCACCACATGGGCGTCGCCGCCGCTGCCTTCGATTTCGGCGCGCAGATCCTTCAGCCGCTCGATGCGCCGGCCGGCCAGCACCACGCAGGCGCCGGCCTTGGCGAGCGTGCGGGCGAACTGCTGGCCCAGGCCACTCGAGGCGCCCGTGACGAGGGCCACACGGCCCTCCAGATCGATAGAAAAACTCATGGTCACTACCTGCAAAGTCCTGGGGTTCATCCTAGCCGCCCGCGGCCTGCGGCTAGGCGCGCCACACTAAAAAAGCACGATCGTTCGATTTGCTCTCCAGGGTCTCTAGAATCGCGCGCCAATCAATGTGCTCAAAACGCTGGAGACCTGCATGACCCCCGATGAGATCCTGGCCCAGTTCGGCCCCCGCGAGTCCATGGAGTACGACGTGGTCATCGTCGGCGCCGGCCCGGCGGGCCTGGCCACGGCCATCCGCCTGAAGCAGCTCAAGGCAGACGCCAACATCGTCGTCATCGAGAAGGGCTCGGAGCCCGGCGCGCACATCCTGTCAGGCGCGGTGATGGACCCGCGCGCCATCACCGAGCTGTTCCCCGACTGGCAGGCGTTGGGCGCGCCGCTGAACCAGCCGGTGAGCAGCGATGACATCCTGTTCCTGTCCGAGACCGGCAGCACCCGCACGCCCGACGCGCTGGTGCCGCGCACGCTGCACAACCACGGCTGCTATGTGGTGAGCCTGTGCAACGTCGTGAAATGGCTGGCCAGCCAGGCCGAGGCCCTGGGCGTGGAGATCTTCCCGGGCTTTGCCGCCGCCGAGGTGCTGTACGACGAGCAGGGCCGCGTGAAGGGCGTGGCCACGGGCAACATGGGTATCACCAAGGAGGGCGAGCCCGGCGACAGCTTCCAGCTGGGCATGGAGCTGCTCGGCAGGTACACCATCTTCGCGGAGGGTGCACGCGGCCACCTGGGCAAGCAGCTGCTGGCCAAATACCGCCTGACCGAAGGCCGCGACACCCAGACCTTCGCCATCGGCATCAAGGAGCTGTGGGAGGTGCCGGCGGACAAGGCACAGCCCGGCAAGGTGGTGCACACCGCCGGCTGGCCCATGCAGGACGACAGCTTCGGCGGGGGCTTCCTCTACCACCTGGAGGGCAACAAGGTCACGCTGGGTTTCGTGATCGGGCTGGATTACCAGAACCCCTACATGAGCCCCTTCGAAGAGATGCAGCGCTGGAAGACCCACCCGGCCATTGCCGCCCACATCGAAGGTGGCAAGCGCATCGGCTACGGTGCCCGCGCGATCAACAACGGCACGCCCCAGGCCCTGCCCAAGACGGTGTTCCCCGGCGGCGCGCTGATCGGCTGCGATGCGGGCTACCTCAATGCTGCCCGCATCAAGGGCAGCCATGCCGCCATCAAGAGCGGCATGCTGTGCGCCGAGGCCCTGGCCCCGGCCCTGGAAGCCGGCCGTGCGCAGGACGAGCTGACGGCCTACCCCGAGGCCTTCGAGAAGAGCTGGCTCTTTGATGAACTGCAGCAGACCCGCAACTTCAAGCTGTGGTTCAAGAAGGGCAAGACCGTGGGCCAGTTGATGACCGGCATCGAGCAGTGGCTGCTGCCCAAGCTGGGCGTGCAAAGCCCGCCGTGGACGCTGCACAACCACAAGGCCGACCACGAGGCGCTGCGCCCCGCAGCCGAATGCCAGCCCATCGCCTACCCCAAGCCCGACGGCAAGCTCAGCTTCGACCGCCTCTCCTCGGTGTTCATCTCCAACACCAACCACGAGGAGAACCAGCCGGCCCACCTGACGCTGAAGAACGCCAGCGTGCCGGTACAGGTGAACCTGGCGAAATTCGCCGGCCCCGAGAGCCGCTACTGCCCGGCCGGCGTCTACGAGTTCGTGAAGAACGCCGACGACAGCGAGCGCCTGCAGATCAATGCGCAGAACTGCGTGCACTGCAAGACCTGCGACATCAAGGATCCGACCCAGAACATCGTCTGGGTCACGCCCGAGGGCGGCGGCGGCCCGAACTACGCGGGCATGTAAGCCCGTCGAATCCCGCTTGTGCGGCCCCTTTCGGTCTGGGTAGATTGGGGAAACTCATGCAACCCTTTCCGGAGGCCGCTTGAACGGCACGCGCATACGAGTCGGCATCGGCGGCTGGAACTTCGAAGCCTGGCGCGGCAGCTTCTATCCTGCCCGCTGGCCGCAGGCGCGCGAACTGGCCTATGCCAGCCGGCGGCTCAGCGCGATCGAGATCAACAGCACCTACTACAGCGATCAGAAGCCGGCCACCTTTGCCCGCTGGCGTCGCGAGACGCCCGAGGGCTTCGTCTTCACCGTCAAGGCCAGCCGTTTCGCAACCCAGCGCCGCGTGCTGGCCGAGGGCGCCGACTCCGTCCGGCGGTTTCTCGGCTCCGGCATTGCCGAGCTGGGTGACCGGCTGGGGCCCATCGTCTGGCAGCTGCCGCCGACGCATCGTTTCGAGCCGGGCGACCTGTCCGCCTTTCTCGACCTGCTGCCCGACCGGCTCGACGGCCTGAGCCTGCGTCATGTGCTGGACGTGCGCCATGCCAGCTTCCAGTGCGAGCAATACCTGACCCTGGCACGCCAGCGCCGTGTGGCCACGGTGTTCACCGAATCGCCGGACTACCCGCCCATCGCCGACCCGACCTCCGACGTCGTCTACGCCCGCATCATGCGGACCGAGGCGGCCCAGCCCTGGGGCTGCGCGCCCGAGGTCTTCCCCGCACTGGCGGCCTGCGCCCAGACCTGGGCGGCCGGTGGGATCCCCGCCGGAGCCCCGCTGCTCGCGAGCCCGCCGGCTGCCACGCCGCGTGACGTGTTCATCTTCTTCATCAGCGGCGCCAAGGAGCGCGCGCCGCAGGCGGCCCTGGCGCTGCGCCGTGCATTGGGCGATGCGCCGGATGAAGAACCGGGCAACGGCACGAGCGACGGCTGAAGGCCGTCACCCCGCCAGCAGCGCCATCCAGTCCGCCACGGCCCTGTCGCCCGGGCGCGCCGAGCCGGCCAGGCTGGCCTGCACGCGAGCGCGTTCGGTGGCAGCACGGTTCTGGCTGAGCTTGAGCTTGAGCTCCCAGCGCGTCACGCGGATGCGAAACCCGACGATGGCCGCCAGCATCTTGTGCTGGTAGCCCGGGTCAAGCCCGCGCCACTGCTCCGCGTAGTCGGGCTCCATCTGGGCGATCAGGCGCTTGAGCAGTTCGTCCTTGCCCGCCTCGTCCGGCACCAGTTCGATGTCGCCATAGGCATGCAGCGCCGCGTAGTTCCAGGTCGGCACGTTCTGGACCGTGTCGTAGTGGCTCGGGCTCACATAGGCGCTCGGCCCGCTGAACACGGCCAGCAGGCTGCGTTGCTGCGCCAGCCAGCCCCAGTGCGGATTGGCCCGTGCCATGTGGCCCTCCAGCATCCAGGCATCGCCCTCGACGCGCGCCACCAGCGGCAGGTGACTGCCGAAGCCCTGCCCCTGCGCATCCGGGCCCACGACAAGCGCCAGCGGGTACTCGGCGATCAGCCGGAATGCGAGCTCACGATCCTCGGAGGTGAAATGGCGAGGCAGGTACATGGCGGGGCTCCCGGTTCAGCAGCCTCCTATCATCGCCGCCATGTCGGAGATCAAACCGTATGCCGGCCCGGCCGGCGGCTGGGGCGCGCTGAAGAGCGTCGGCCAGCACCTGCGTGAACAACGCGTCGAACTCAAGGGCTCGCGCACGCTGCTGGCCGCCAATCAGCCCGAGGGCTTCGATTGCCCGGGCTGCGCCTGGCCGGACAGCCCGCGCACCGCGATGCAGTTCTGCGAGAACGGGGCCAAGGCCGTGGCCGCCGAAACCACGGCCAAGCGCGCCACGCCCGAGCGCGTGGGCGCACAGACCGTCAGCGACATGGCCGGCTGGAGCGACTACGCGCTGGAGGATCTCGGCCGGCTGACGCATCCGCTGCGCTACGACGCCGCCAGCGACCGCTATGTCGAAATCTCCTGGGACGAGGCCTTCGCGCTGATGGCGTCGCACCTGCGCGCCCTGCCCTCGCCCGACCAGGCACTCTTCTACACCTCGGGCCGCACCAGCAACGAGGCAGCCTTCCTGTGGCAGCTGTTCGTGCGCGAATACGGCACCAACAACCTGCCGGACTGCTCCAACATGTGCCACGAGCCCAGCGGCGTCGGGCTCAAGGCCACGATAGGCGTGGGCAAGGGCACCGTCACGCTGGATGATTTCGCGCTGGCCGACGCGATCTTCTCGTTCGGCCACAACCCCGGCAGCAACCACCCCCGCATGCTGGGCGAACTGCGCGCGGCCTCGCGCCGCGGTGCGCGCATCGTGGCCTTCAACCCGCTGCGCGAGCGCGGCCTGGAGCGCTTCACCGACCCCAAGGACGCGGTGGAGATGGCCACGCTGTCCAGCACCGACATCGCCTCCCACTACTACCAGCCGCGCATCGGCGGCGACCTGGCCGTGCTGACCGCGCTGGCCAAATGCGTGCTGGAACGCGATGCGCTGGACCGCGACTTCATTGCCACGCACACCACCGGCTTCGAGGCCTTCGCCGCACACCTTCGCGTGCAGACCTGGCAAGACCTGGAACTGGCCTCCGGCCTGACGCGCACGCAGCTGGAGCAGGCGGCCGAGGTCTTCATCCGCGCCGAACGCAGCATCATCTGCTGGGGCATGGGCATCACCCAGCACCGCCACAGCGTGGCCAATGTCGAGATGATCGCGGCGCTGCTGCTGATGCGCGGCCAGATCGGCAAGCCGGGCGCCGGCGTCTGCCCGGTGCGCGGGCACAGCAATGTGCAGGGCGACCGCACCATGGGTATCAACGAGCGGCCGCCCGTGGCGCTGCTGGACCGCCTCGAGGCGGTCTACGGCTTCACGCCACCGCGCCATGACGGCTTCAATACCGTGGAAGCGATCGCCGCCATGGCGGACGGCCGCGCCCAGGTCTTCATCGCGCTGGGGGGCAATTTCGCCGCGGCAACGCCCGACACGGCCGCCACCCAGGCGGCCTTGCAGCGTTGTGCACTGACCGTGCACATTTCCACCAAGCTGAACCGCAGCCATGTGGTGCGCGGGCGCGACGCCTTGGTGCTTCCCTGCCTGGGGCGCACCGAACTGGATCTTCAGCAGGGCCGGGCCCAGGCCATCACGGTGGAAGACTCCATGAGCATGGTGCACCGTTCCACCGGCCGCAACGAACCGGCCAGTGCGCAGCTGCTGTCCGAGCCCGAGATCGTGGCGCGTCTGGCCGAGGCCACGCTGCCGGACAGCCGGGTGCGCTGGCGCTGGCTGGTGCAGGACCACGACCGCATCCGCGACGAGATCGCCCAGGTCATTCCCGGCTTCGACGACTTCAACGCACGCGTTGCCGCCCCCGGCGGCTTCCTGCTGCCCAACGGAGCCAGAGACCGCGTCTGGGCCACCGCCTCCGGCCGGGCCGAGTTTCATGTCCATGAACTGAGCCTCGCCCTGCCGCCGGCTGACGACGTGCTGCTGCTCGCCACCATCCGCTCGCATGACCAATACAACACGACGGTCTACGGCGACCACGACCGCTACCGCGGCGTGAAGGGCGAGCGCCGCGTGCTCTTCATCTCGCCGGCCGACCTGGAACGCCTGGGCCTGCAGGCGGGAACACGCGTGGCCATTGACAGCCTGGCGGACGACGGCGTGCAGCGCCGGCTCGAGGGTTTCCTGCTGGTGCCCTACGACCTGCCCGCCGGCTGCGTCGCCAGCTACTACCCCGAGACCAACCCGCTCGTGCCCTTGCAAGCGGTCGCGTTGGGCGCGGGCACGCCAGCGTCGAAGTCGCTGCGGGTGCGACTGCGAGCCATGGCCTAGCCACCCGCCTCCCCAGCAAAGTCGGGCAGGAGCGTGACGAATGCTCGATCCGACGCACCGCCAGACACACGCCGGAGCGCTGCTGCAGCGCATCATCGCGGGGCAATGCGCCCTGCCTGCACAACGGGCATGGAGCTTGCCTTCGTCGGTGCCTGCGCTTAGCGCGAAACGAATCCGGAGTATCTGAACGAATGAACAAGGTCTGGCACAAGGGCCTGCCCTTCAGCGCTGGCGTGGCGCCGTATCTGCGCCGCATGGCGTTGGTTGATGAGCATCGAGAGGCGCTGCTGCGCCTGCAAGGAGTCTGGGACAGCCTCGCGCTGCTCGGGCAGATGAGTGGCGCGGCCACGGACATTGCCGAAACACGCAGTGCCTTCCAGGCACTCACCGGCACGCTGCTGGACAGCCTGGCGCGCCGGCTGCTGGCCAACGCGACCGAGCGCATGAATGGCAAGGCCCGCGTGGCCATCGACATCCTGGTGCGCAACCTGTTCGAGCGCACGGCCGACGTCGGCTTCCTGGCCTCCGATGGCCCGTTGTGCGCGCATGCCGCGCTGCCGGTGGACAGCCCCGAGCACGCCGCGAGCCGCGTGGAACTGGAAGCACGCTTTCGCGACTATGTCGCCAAGTACTCGGTCTACGACGACATCGTCGTGCTCTCGCCCCAGGGCCAGGTGCTCGCGCGCCTGGACTCGGCCGTCGAGACCCCGTCCTGCCACGAGGCCTGGATCCAGCAAGCCCTGCAATCGACTGACCCTTACGTCGAGCGCTTCGGGCCGACCGAACTGCTCGGCGGCCGCACCGGTCTGATCTACGCCACCACCATCAAGACGCCGCAGGGCGTGGCCGGCCTGCTGTGCCTGTCGTTCCGGCTGGGCAACGAGATGGACGGCGTGTTCCGCAAGCTGCTGGGCGACGACCGGCGTGCAGTCATCTGCCTGCTGGATGCGGACGACCATGTGCTGCAGACCTCCGATGCCTGGCAGGTGCCGATAGGCGCGCAGCTGCAGGCGGCCGGCGAGCGCCTGCTGTTCGCCGGACGCGAGTACCTCAGCGTGGCCGCGAGCGCCAGCGGCTACGAAGGCTATATGGGCCCTCCGGGCTGGAAGGCCCGCGTGCTCATGCCGCTGGAATGGGCCTTCGACGACGAGGACACCGGCGCGCTGAGCGAACAGCTCAGGCAGCTCAGCACGGCGCTGGACACCCGCAAGCTCTTCGATGCCGAACTGCGCGGCATCCCGCTGGAGGCCCGCCGCATCCAGCGCAACCTGTCCCGCTCGCTGTGGAACGGCAAGCTGCGCAGCCGCGCCCAGGCGCAGGCCAGTTCGGGCTCGGCGTCCTTCGCCGTCACGCTGCTCAACGAGGTGCAACGCACCGGCGAGCAACTGCGCCTGGTGTTCGAGCAGGCCATCGGCAACCTGCAGCACTCCGCGCTGGCCGCCGTGTTCGACAGCGCGCTCTTTCAGGCGCAGCTCGCGATCGACATCATGGATCGCAACCTCTACGAGCGGGCCAACGACTGCCGCTGGTGGGCGCTGGACACGCGCCTGCAGCGTGCGCTCGCCGCCCAGGCCCGCCCCGCCGGCGACCCCGAGCGCAGCCGCGCGGCGGCCGAGGCCCAGGCCGTCCTGCAACGCATCAACAGCCTGTACACGGTCTATTCGCTGCTGCTGGTGTTCGATCTGAGCGGCCGCGTGATCGCCGTGTCGGACCCCGCCCAGGCCCGTCATGTCGGCCAGCAACTGGACGCCTCCTGGGTGAATGCCGCCCTGGCGCTGCGCGACCGGGAACGCTACGTGGTGTCGCGCCACGAAACCTGCGGGCTCTATGCGCCGCCGGCCGGCGCCATGCACGGCGAGGCCGACCGGCCCACCTATGTCTATGCCACGGCACTGCAGCACGAGGGGCAGGTGGTCGGCGGCATTGCCATCGTGTTCGATGGCGAACCGCAGTTCGGCGCCATGCTGCGCGATGCACTGCCGCCACCGCGCGACGGCGCCTCCGCCGATGCTGACGACCGCGCCATCGGGCTGTTCGTCACCCGAGACGGCCGCGTGGTTGCAAGCACCCATGAACGCTGGCCGGTCGGCGCTGTCGCGCCGTTGAAGGCAGAGCAGCTCAACATCGCCGCCGGTGGCTCGCTGCAATGCGAGCTGGAGCTGGACGGCTCGGTCTATGCCGTCGGCGCCTCACTGTCCGGCGGCTACCGCGAATACCGGCGCGGCCAGACCCCCTCGCCGGAAGATGTCATCGCCATCGTGCTGCTGCCACTGGGCACGCGCCTTGACGAGCCGGATGCCGGCGACGTGCGCCAGTTCGCGCCGCCCCAGCCGCGCTCGGGCGACAAGAGCTTTGATGTAGCCAGCTTCAGCATCAGCGGTCAATGGCTGGGCCTGCCGGCCGGCTATCTGCTGGAAGCCCTGGAGCAGCCCCGCATCACGGCCCTGCCCAACGCGCCGCGAGCCCTGGTCGGCATGCTGCAGTACGGGCAGCAGATGCTCCCGGTGCTGGACCTGGGGCTGGCCATGTTCGGCGTCGGCTGCCCGCCCGAGGACTCGCCCGTGATCATCTGCCGCAACGAGCGCGGGCAAGGCCTGGCCCTGCGCGTGGAAGAGCTGGGGCCGGTGTTCAGCATCAATGAAAGCCAGGCACTGCCCAGCCCCACCCGCAATGGCCGCGAGCGCCTGGTGCGCGGCAGCCCCGAGACGCCGGGAGCCATGCTGACGCTGATCGCCATGGAAGACCTGTGGGCCCAGATCGGCGTGACGGCGCCATCGGGGGACACGCTGGAACTGCTGGGGCAGGACTGAGCGTCTGACCCCATCCCGGTTGACGGCCGATACGCCGTCGACCGGGATCTTTCGGATCTTTCAATACGCCGGCATTTTTTGAATGCCGCAAAAGAAAAACGCCGCATCTTTCGATGCGGCGTTTTCAGTTTTGGCGGAGCCGGAGGGATTCGAACCCTCGATGCAGGTTTTGCCCACATACTCCCTTAGCAGGGGAGCACCTTCGGCCTCTCGGTCACAGCTCCAACAGAGCCTTGCATTCTATAGCAAGAATTTCGGGCTCCAGACAAAAACTCGAAATTAGTTCAGATTCAGGCGGAAGCCGGTGGCTGATCCAGTTCGAAGGCCTTATGCAGAGCACGCACGGCCAGTTCCATGTACTTCTCGTCGATGACGACACTGGTCTTGATCTCGCTGGTCGAGATCATCTGGATGTTGATGCCCTCTTCCGACAGCGAGCGGAACATCTTGCTGGCCACGCCCACATGCGAGCGCATGCCGATGCCAACGATGGACACCTTGCAGATCTTGGTGTCACCCAGCACCTCGCGGGCCTGCAGCGCCGGGCCGACGGTGTTCTTCAGCAGGTCCATCGCGCGGGCGTAATCGTTGCGGTGCACGGTGAAAGAGAAGTCCGTGCGGCCGTCCTGCGAGACG
The DNA here is from genome assembly GCA_003241055.1 of Roseateles depolymerans. GTDB lineage: Bacteria > Pseudomonadota > Gammaproteobacteria > Burkholderiales > Burkholderiaceae_C > Pelomonas > Pelomonas depolymerans_A. Next base: position 309,062 of record QFOD01000001.1, on the reverse strand, counting down.
TTCTGAATGATGACGTCCACATCAATGTTGGCCTCGGCCACCGGGCCCAGGATCTGGAAGGCCACGCCCGGCTTGTCGGGCACCCCCAGCAGCGTCACCTTGGCCTCGTCGCGGCTGAAGGCAATGCCCGAAACGACGGCTTGTTCCATGTTCTCGTCCTCTTCGAAAGTGATCAGCGTGCCGGAGTTGGCTTCTTCGTTGATGTCGATATCCCAGGGCGTGAAGCTGGACAGCACACGCAGCGGCACCCGGTACTTGCCGGCAAATTCCACCGAGCGGATCTGCAGAATCTTGGAGCCCAGCGACGCCATTTCCAGCATCTCCTCGAAGGAGATGGAACTCAGGCGGCGCGCCTCGGGCACGATGCGCGGATCGGTGGTGTAAACCCCGTCCACGTCGGTATAGATCAGACACTCGTCGGCCTTCATCGCGGCGGCAATCGCCACCGCCGACGTGTCCGAGCCACCACGGCCCAGCGTCGTGATGTTCTGGCCAGCGTCGACGCCCTGGAAGCCGGTGATCACCACCACCTTGCCCGCGGCCAGATCGGCGCGCACACGCTGGTCATCGATGCTCTCGATGCGGGCCTTGGTATAGGCCGAATCCGTGTGGATGGGCACCTGCCAGCCGGAGTAGCTGACCGCATCCAGTCCTTCGGCTTGCAGCGCGATGGACAGCAGGCCCACCGACACCTGCTCGCCGGTACAGGCGATCATGTCCAGTTCGCGCATCACGGAGGAGGTCACGCTCGCCGGCGACAGCTCCTTGGCCAGACCCAGCAGGCGGTTGGTCTCGCCGCTCATCGCGGAAGGCACCACCACCAGTTGATGACCCGCGCGCACCCATTTGGCGACACGCTTGGCGACATTTCGGATGCGATCGGTGGACCCCATCGAGGTGCCGCCGTACTTGTGGACGATCAGAGCCATGTGTGTATGCGAAGGCTGTATCGGACTCGCCGGGCTGGCGAATTCGGGAAACCGCGATTTTATGCAGCGAACCCGCCCTCGCCTTCGCTCTGCATCAAGGCTGAGTCATCCAGCCACCGGAGTGAGAGCCGCGACACCTCTGGAGACGCGAAGGCTCGGGCATCCATGCCCAGCCCGGCAACGGCGATCAGATCTGCGCCAGCCCACAGCAGCGGCCCGTTTCGCCGCCACGGCGGCAGCCCCGCCTCCTGGCAGGCCTTCTTGAGACTGCGGGCCGCGCTCTTCGGCGCGCGCTGGAACTGCTCGCCCCCCTGCCTTGGGCGCTGCACCAGGCGGGCCAACTGGCCGGGCGCAAAACCCGACCCTGCGGTACTGGCCTGCACCTGCCATGCACCGCCCCAGCCTGCCTGTCGATACAGGCCGGGCCGACTCAGGTCGAGCGCCTCGTCACTCGCTTGCAGGCTTTGGTCCGTGACCCAATACAGCCCGCCGCGATAGGCGTGCAACTGCCCCCCAGGGGCCGACCACTCCAGCACCGCGCCAGGCCGCCATTCGCGCATCAGCCGCCCGACCAGGTCGGCCGGCGCCGGCTGCCCCAACTGCCGGGCCAGCCAGGCCCGCAGGGCATTGCTGGCGCGCGCTGGCGATAGCCGATTCATGCCGTCCAGATCCAGCCGGCCGTCGATGGCGAGCGTCGCCAGATCGGCTTGGGCAAGCTCCTGCGTCAACTCATGCGCCTCCTGCATCCAGCGTGCAGCCTGCGCCAGGCCCGCATCCGCGCCGGCGAAGTCCTGTGTGAGGTAGCGGCGCACGCGATTGCGCATGAAACGCGGTTGCGCGTTGCTGGGATCCTCGATCCAGCGCAGCCCATGCTGCATCGCATAGGCCTCGATCAGCTCGCGCGGGCGGTCCAGCCAGGGGCGCGCCCAGCAGACCCCGTCACGCCACTGCGCACGGGGCATCGCGGCGAGCCCCGCAAGACCTGCCCCGCGCATGGCCTGCAGCAGAAAGGTCTCGGCCTGATCTCGACGATGGTGGGCCAGCAACAGCAGGTCGGCACCAGCCTCCACGGCCATCTGATGAAGCGCCGCGTGGCGCCCCTGTCGCGCCCAGTTCTCGACGCTCTCTCCCCGCGGCACCTGGCCGCCAAGACGCTGGCAGGCAAAAGCTGCCCCCATCAGCGCGGCCTGCTGCCGACAATGCGTCAGCCAGCCGTCCGCCTCCGGCAGCAGCCCATGGTGCACATGAAGCGCCACGACCCGCGTGCCGTCGGCAGCGCGGGTCGTGGCATGCAGCAGAGCCGTGGAATCCAGGCCGCCGCTGAACGCGACGGCGACAACCGGCCTGGTCAGAGGGTCAACGGGCCTTGGTGTCGCTGAAGCGACCATAACCCTGCAGGCGCTCGTAGCGGCGATCCAGCAGCTCGCGGGTCTTGAGGTCGCTGACCTGACGCAGCGCATCGCTGAGCGCACGCTTCAGGTTGGACGCCATCTGCTTCTGGTCACGATGGGCGCCGCCCACCGGCTCGTTGACGATCTTGTCGATCAGGCCCAGCGCCTTGAGGCGGTGCGCCGTGATGCCCAGCGCCTCGGCCGCATCCGAAGCGCGCTCGCTGCTCTTCCAGAGAATGGAGGCGCAGCCCTCAGGCGAAATCACCGAATAGGCCGAGAACTGCAGCATCAGCACCTGGTCGGCCACGCCGATCGCAAGAGCACCACCGGAACCGCCTTCGCCGATCACGGTCGCGATGATGGGCACCTCAAGCTGCGCCATCTCCAGGATGTTGCGGCCGATGGCCTCGGACTGGCCGCGCTCCTCAGCACCGATGCCGGGGTAGGCCCCCATGGTGTCGATGAAGGTGAACACCGGCAGGCCGAACTTCTCGGCCAGCTTCATCAGGCGCAAGGCCTTGCGATAGCCCTCGGGGCGCGGCATGCCGAAATTGCGCAGCGTGCGCTCCTTGGCATCGGCGCCACGCTGGTGGCCGATGACCATGCAGGCCTGACCGTTGAAGCGGGCAATCCCGCCCACGATGGCTGCGTCATCGGCGAAGTGCCGATCGCCGTGCAGTTCAGTGAATTCGGTGAAGACCTCGGCGCAGTAGTCCAGGGTCTGCGGACGCTGCGGATGACGCGCGATCTGATAGACCTGCCAAGGCGCCACGCTGGCGTAGACCTCCTTGGTCAGCTGCTGGCTCTTCTTGGAGAGACGGTCGATCTCCTCCGAGATGTCGACGGCCGACTCGCTCTGCACGTAGCGCAGCTCTTCGATCTTGGTCTCGAGCTCGGCGATGGGTTGCTCAAATTCGAGAAAGTGCTTCTTGCTCATCAGTGATCCTGACTCAAAAACCCCTGCCCGCCATACGGAGCAGCTGGCTCCGCACCGGGCCGACCCGCCTCACGAAGAAGCGGAATCGACGCAGGGCTAGTAATCCACGGGTAGCGGATCGAGGCTGCGCCAAATGTACCAAACCGCTACCGATCGATAGGGCGCCCAGGCGTCACCGACCTCGCGCGCCTCGGCACGCGAGACCGGCTCGCCGGAAAAATAGTTGAGGCTGATGCCCTTGAGCAGCCCGACATCATCGAGCGGCATCACATTGGGCCGCATCAAGTGAAAAATCAGGAACATCTCGGCTGTCCAGCGACCGATGCCTCGAATGGCGATGAGCTCTTCGATGATGGCCGCATCGTCCATCTGCGCCCATTGGCGCACATGCACGCGGCCGGCATCGAAATGCTCCGCCAGGTCACGCAGATAGTCGACCTTGCGGGCCGACAGGCCGGCGGCCTTTTGCGTGGCCGCATCCACTGCCAGCACGGCAGAAGCCTGGAACTTCGGGAACAAGGCCACCCAGCGCTCCCACACCGCCTGCGCTGCATGGACGGAAATCTGCTGGCCGATGATGGAACGGGCCAGCGTGGCGAATGGATCGCCACGGCTTTGCAGCCGCGCCTCGCCGAACTGCGGGATGAGCTTCTTCATCACGCGATCGCGCTTGATCAGGTGCTTGCAGGCCTCGTCCCAGTAATCGGGCGTGACCTCCGCCGGCGTCCGCAGCGACATCAGCTCTTCACCCAGGACGTACCACCCGCGCCGTCCTTCAGCGTGATGCCCTTGGCGGCCAGTTCCGCCCGGATCGCATCGGCGCCCGCGAAGTCCTTGGCCGCCTTGGCCGCGGCACGAGCAGCAATACGCTCCTCGATCCAGACGGCGTCATCGCCCGAGCCCCCCTGAAGATAGGCACGCGGCTCCTGCTGCAGGATGCCCAGCACGCCGGCCAGGGCCTTGAGCAGACCAGCCCGCTGCGGCGAGCGGTCGCGGTTGACCTCGTTGACCAGATCGAACAGCACGGCCACCGCGCCAGGCGTGCCGAAATCCTCGTCCATCGCCGTCTTGAAGGCCGCGGCGCTGGGTTCGGTCCAGTCGATGACGACATCGGCGGGCGGCACGGCGTCCAGCGCGGTGTACAGCCGGGTCAGCGCCGTGCGGGCGTCTTCCAGATGACTGTCGCTGAAGTTGAACGGCCGGCGGTAATGCGTGCGCAGCATGAAGAAGCGCAGCGTCTCGCCATCGAACTTCTGCAGCACGTCGCGGATGGTGAAGAAGTTGCCCAGGCTCTTGGACATCTTCTCGCCGTCGACGTTCAGGAAACCGTTGTGCAGCCAGTACTTGGCGAAGTCGTAGCCTGCGCCCTGGCTCTGCGCAATTTCGTTCTCGTGGTGCGGGAACTGCAGGTCGGCGCCGCCGCCATGGATGTCGAAGCTCTCGCCCAACAGCGCGCAACTCATGGCAGAGCACTCGATGTGCCAACCCGGCCGGCCCTCGCCAAAGGGAGCGGCCCACTTGGCGTCGGCCGGTTCCTCGGCCTTGGCGGCCTTCCACAGCACGAAGTCCAGCGGGTCCAGCTTGCCGTCGTCCACGGCCACGCGCTCGCCGGCGCGCAGGTCGTCCACGCTCTTGCCGCTGAGCTTGCCGTAGCCGTCGAACTTGCGCACCGCATAGTTCACGTCGCCGCCTTCGGCCCGGTAGGCCAGGCCGCGCTCTTCCAGCCGTGCTATCAAAGACAGCATCTGCGGCACATACTCGGTCGCGCGCGGCTCGTGGTCGGGGCGCAGCAGGCCCACGGCACCAAAGTCCTCGTGCATGGCATCGGTCATCTCGTCGGTCAGCTGACGGATGGTGATGCCACGCTCAACGGCGCGCTTGATGATCTTGTCGTCGATGTCGGTGATGTTGCGCACATAGGTGACGCCATAACCACTGGCCTTGAGCCAGCGGTAGATCACGTCGAACGCCATGTTCATGCGCAGATGTCCCATGTGGCAGAGGTCGTAGACCGTGATGCCGCAGACGTACATCCGGACCTGGCCGGCAACGAGGGGCTGAAAGTCTTCGAGATTGCGACTGAGGGAGTTGTAGACGCGCAGGGACATGAAAGCTATGGGCGCTTTTGACAGCAGACAACCACCAACAAGAAGCCCCGCACCGGTTTCGGCCAGGCGGGGCTCATAGAATGTTTCCAGTATACCGGCCGCGCCCGAGCCGCCCTTGCCCCTGCCCCCATGCGCTTACGCCCTGCTGCCCTCGCCTTCCTGCTCGCGTTCGTTTCGGTTGCCGCCAGCGCCGACGACCTGACGAACGCCCAACGCCTGTGGCTGGCCGGCCAGCGCAGCGCCGCCGTGACCGAGGTGGAACAGGCGCTGGCACGTGCACCCGACGATCTGCAACTGCGCTTCGCGCTGGGTGTAATGCGCATGGAGCTGGGCGACCGCAAGGTCGCTGAAGACATCTTCACCCGCATCACGCAGGACTTCCCGGACCTGGCCGACCCCTACAACAACCTGGCGGTGCTGCATGCCGCGTCAGGCGAACTGGACGAAGCCAAGGCCGCGCTGGAACAAGCCCTGCGCCTGCAACCCGAGCATGCCCAGGCGCAGGAGAATCTCGGTGACGTCCTGATGCGGCTGGCCCTGCGCGCCTATGAGCGCGCGCAGAAGCTCTCCCTCACCCCCAGTGATGCGTTGTCCACCAAGATCACGCGCACGCTGGCCCTGACCCGCGAGCTTCAGCCTCGCTGACCCCAACCTCGCCTCCCTGATGAAGAAGACCGCCCTCCTGCTCGCGGCGCTGCTCGGTGCCGCGTCCGCCTATGCCCAGACCATCAAACTGCAGACCAGTGAAGGCGACATCCGCATCGAACTGGATGCCGAGAAGGCGCCCAAGACCGTCGCCAACTTCGTGCAATACGTGAAGGCCGGCCACTACAGCGGCACGATCTTCCATCGCGTCATTGACGGCTTCATGATCCAGGGCGGCGGATTCGATGCCAAGCTGGTCCAGAAGCCGACCAAGGCGCCGATTCCGCTGGAGTCGCACAACGGCCTGAGCAACCTGCGCGGCACCATCGCGATGGCACGCACGGGGGTGCCCAACTCAGCCACCTCCCAGTTCTTCATCAACGTGGTCGACAACCAGCGCCTGGACGGCGAGGCCGACAATCCGGCCAGCGGCTATGCCGTGTTCGGCCGGGTCATCGAAGGCATGGAGGTCGTCGACAAGATCCGCGCCGTCGAGGTCTCCAACCAGGGCGCGCTCCAGAACGTGCCCGTCAAGCCCATCACCATCACCAAGGCTCTGATCGAGCCCGTCAAGAAATGAGCCAAATCAAGCTGCAAACCAACCTCGGCGACATCGTCATCGAGCTCGACGTCGAGAAGGCGCCCCTGTCCGCCGCCAACTTCCTGGCTTACGTGCGCAGCGGCCACTACAACGGCACCATCTTTCACCGCGTCATCAAGGGCTTCATGATCCAGGGCGGCGGCTTCGAGCCGGGCCTGAAGCAAAAGCCCACCGAGGCGCCCATCCAGAACGAGGCCAACAACGGCCTGAAGAACGCCAAGTACACGCTGGCGATGGCACGCACTAACGCCCCGCACTCCGCCACGGCGCAGTTCTTCATCAACGCCACCGACAACGGTTTCCTGGACTTCAAGTCCGAGTCGCCCAGCGGCTGGGGCTATGCCGTCTTCGGTAAGGTGGTCTCCGGCACCGAGATCGTCGACCAGATCGAGAAGGTCAAGACCGGCAAGTCCGGCTTCTACGACGACGTGCCCAAGGAAGACGTGGTCATCGTCAGCGCAACCGAGCTGTAATTGATCGCCGAGCTCCAGGCGCCGGCGCATTGGCAGCAGATCGACCTGCTGTCCGACCTGCACCTGGCGCCCGACCTGCCGGCCACCCAGGGACGCCTGGCCCGGCACCTGGCGACCACGCCGGCCCAAGCGGTGCTGCTGCTGGGCGACATCTTCGAGGCCTGGGTGGGCGATGACGCCCGAGATCAGCCCTTTGAAGCCGCGGCGCTCGCCATGTTCCGTAATGCCAGCCGTCGGCTGGACCTCTTCTTCATGCCCGGCAACCGCGATTTCCTCGTCGGCCCGGCCATGCTGGCCGATGCAGGAATGACCGCACTGGCCGACCCCACCGTGCTGTGCGCCTTCGGCCAGCGCTGGCTGCTGGCCCATGGCGACGCCCAGTGCCTGGATGACCAGGCCTATCAGACCTTCCGCGCGCAGGTGCGTTCGCCCGAGTGGCAGGCCCAGGTGCTGGCCCAGCCGCTGGCGGCACGCCAGGCCCTGGCCCGCCAGATGCGCGAAGGCAGCCGTACCGCACAGGCCGCGCAACTGATGAGCACCGATCTAGACCCCGAGGCCTGCCGGATGCTGCTCGCCGAGGCCCATGCCGACACCATGATCCACGGTCACACCCATCGCCCCGCGGTCCACGACCTGGGCAGCGGGCTGCAGCGCATCGTGCTCGGCGACTGGGACTTCGATGCGACCGAACCGCGCGGCGACCTGATTCGATTGGCCGCCGACGGCTGGCGCCGCCTGCCCGCGTGATCGGCCGCCTGCTGAAGGCCTGGACGTCGAGCCGCGAGGCACGCGCTGTGAGCCGCCACGCCATCCCCGACGCGCTGTGGCAGCTCACGCTGTTGCGCTATCCGTTCCTGGCGCAGCGCAGCGACAGCGATCGGGCCGAGTTGCGTCGCCTGGCCAGCCTCTTCCTCTCGCGCAAGGAGTTCCACGGCGCGGCAGGCTTTCAGATCACGGACGAGGTGGCCGTCGCGGTGGCCGCCCAGGCCTGCCTGCCGGTGCTGCGCCTGGGCCTGCAGTGGTACGACGGCTTCGTTGGCCTCGTGATGCACGAGGGCGAGGTGCTCGCGCGCCGCGAGGTGATGGACGAGGACGGCATCGTCCACGAGTACGACGAGGAACTGGCCGGCGAGGCGATGGAGGGCGGGCCGCTGATGCTGGCCTGGCAGGCCGTCGCAGCCAGTGACGATCCGGCCCTGCACGGCACGGACGCGGTCTACAACGTGGTGATCCACGAGTTCGCCCACGTGATCGACATGCGGGACGGCCTGGCCGATGGCGTGCCGCCGCTGCCCGACATCGAGCGGGAGGCCTGGATCGCCACCATCGACACCGAATGGGTCCGCTTCTGCGAGCGCGTCGATGCCGGCGAGGAAACGCTGATCGACCCCTATGGCGCGGAGGCCGTCGAGGAGTTCTTCGCGGTGGCGGTCGAGGCCTTCTTCGTGGCACCCCAAGCCATGCGGCGGGAAGAACCGACAATGTACGACCTGCTGGCCGGCTTCTTCAAGCAAGACCCGGCCCGCTGATTCGCGGCCACGAAAAAGGGACGCCGAGGCGTCCCTTTGCTGGCATGCGGAGCGTGCTCAGGCCGTGGCCGGTTCGGCCTTGGGCTTGTTGTCCTTGGACGGCTTGCCGGGGTTGGGCTGGATGTCCAGCTTCACCTCGCCCGCATCGTCGACATCCACGCTGAGTCGACCACCATCGACCAGGCGGCCGAACAGCAACTCGTCGGCCAACGCACGACGGATGGTGTCCTGGATCAGGCGTTGCATCGGTCGGGCGCCCATCAGAGGATCGAAACCCTTCTTCGCGAGCTGCTTACGCAGCGCATCGCTGAAGGTGACCTCGACCTTCTTCTCCTGCAACTGGCTCTCCAACTGCAGCAGGAACTTGTCGACCACGCGCAGGATGATTTCCTCGTCCAGCGGACGGAAGGACACGATGGCGTCCAGGCGGTTGCGGAACTCCGGCGTGAACAGGCGCTTGATGTCGGCCATCTCGTCGCCCTGCTGCCGCTGGGTCGTGAAGCCTATCGTCGACTTGTTCATGATCTCGGCGCCCGCATTCGTCGTCATGATGATGATGACGTTGCGGAAGTCGGCCTTGCGCCCGTTGTTGTCGGTCAGCGTGCCATGGTCCATGACCTGCAGCAGCACGTTGAACACGTCCGGATGCGCCTTCTCGATCTCGTCGAGCAGCAGCACCGCATGCGGCTTCTTGGTGACGGCTTCCGTCAGCAGGCCGCCCTGATCGAAGCCGACATAGCCCGGGGGCGCGCCGATCAGTCGGCTGACCGCATGGCGCTCCATGTATTCGGACATGTCGAAGCGGATCAGCTCGATGCCCAGGATGTAGGCAAGCTGCTTGGCCACCTCGGTCTTGCCGACACCCGTGGGGCCACTGAACAGGAAGGAGCCCACCGGCTTGTCCGGCCGACCCAGGCCGGAGCGCGCCATCTTGATGGCCGCGGCCAGCGCGTCGACCGCCGGGTCTTGCCCGAACACGACACTCTTCAGGTCGCGGTCCAGCGTCTTGAGCTTGCTGCGGTCGTCGCTGTTGACCGAGGTGGGCGGGATGCGCGCGATCTTGGCGACGATGTCCTCCACCTCGGCACGCGTGATGGTCTTCTTCTGCTTGCTCTTGGGCAGGATGCGCTGCGCGGCACCGGCCTCGTCGATGACGTCGATGGCCTTGTCCGGCAGATGGCGGTCATTGATGTACTTGGCCGACAACTCAGCCGCAGCCTGCAGCGCGCCCAGCGCGTACTTGACCGAGTGGTGCTCCTCGAAACGGCTCTTCAGGCCCTTCAGGATCTCGACGGTCTGCTCCACCGACGGCTCGGCCACGTCCACCTTCTGGAAGCGGCGGCTCAGCGCGGCGTCCTTCTCGAAGATGCCGCGGTACTCGTTGAACGTCGTCGCGCCAATGCACTTCATCGCGCCGCTGGACAGCGCCGGTTTCAGCAGATTGCTGGCATCCAGCGTCCCGCCCGACGCCGCACCGGCGCCGATCAGCGTGTGGATCTCGTCGATGAACAGCACCGCATGCGGCTGCTCCTTCAGCGCCTTGAGCACCGCCTTCAGGCGCTGCTCGAAGTCACCGCGGTATTTGGTACCAGCCAGCAGCGCGCCCATGTCCAGCGAGTAGACGACGGAGTCGGCCAGCACGTCGGGCACTTCGCCTTCGGTGATGCGCCAGGCCAGCCCCTCGGCGATCGCGGTCTTGCCGACGCCGGCCTCGCCCACCAGCAGCGGGTTGTTCTTGCGGCGGCGGCACAGCACCTGCACAACCCGCTCCACCTCGGACTCGCGCCCAATCAGCGGATCGATCTTGCCGTCCTTGGCCTGCTGGTTCAGGTTCTGCGTGAACTGCTCCAGCGGCGACGCCTTGGGCCCGGCGCCCTCGCCTTCTTCACGCTCGGCCTCGGCCCCATTGCCCTGAGACCCTTCGGGGTTCTTGGGCGGCTCGGGGTCCGTCTTCTTGATGCCGTGGGCGATGAAGTTGACGACATCCAGCCGGGTCACGCCCTGCTGGTGCAGGTAGTAAACCGCGTGGGAATCCTTCTCGCCGAAGATGGCCACCAGCACATTGGCGCCGGTGACTTCCTTCTTGCCGCTGCCGGTGCTCTGCACATGCATGATGGCGCGCTGGATCACACGCTGGAAACCCAGCGTGGGCTGCGTGTCCACCTCGTCGGTGCCGCCCACCATGGGCGTGTTTTCCTTGATGAACTGCGTCAGACTCTTGCGCAGGTCGTCCAGGTTGGCCGCACAGGCGCGCAGCACCTCGGCGGCGCTGGGGTTGTCCAGCAGCGCGAGCAGCAGGTGTTCGACGGTGATGAACTCATGCCGCTGTTGGCGCGCCTCAACGAACGCCATGTGCAGGCTGACTTCAAGCTCTTGCGCAATCATGCGGCCTCCATAATGCACTGCAGGGGGTGGCCGGCACGCCGGGAGGCGGCCAGCACGAGTTCCACCTTGGTCGCTGCCACATCCTTGGTGAACACACCGCAGACACCGCGACCTTCGTGGTGGATTTTGAGCATGATCTGCGTCGCCGTATCGAGGTCATGGCGGAAAAATTCCTGAAGAACCATGACTACGAACTCCATGGGCGTGAAATCATCATTCAGCAGCAGCACCTGATAGAGCCTGGGAGGCTCTGTCTTCTGCGGTGCTCGCTCGGCCACCGTGCTGGAGCCCCCCTCGCCTTCGCCCTCGCCCGCCCCCGGTGGCACCGGGGGAACAGGCGTTGAAGCGGCAACGTGGATGACAGTGACGGCAGACGAAATCAACATGCTTTGATTCTATCGACGGGGGTATTTCCCCGCCGATGCTCAGGCAAGTGGCGACGCCCTCAGGATTTGCAAGACTGCGCCCGCCACTACGGGTCAACCCGGACGGGAAGGTCCTGAATTGACGCCTTCGACACGCAGCCCAGAATCAAAGCCCACCTCCAATCTTTAATGGAGGGGCATATAGAGCAGGAGACAAAATATGGCACTCGGCAAGGTCAAGTGGTTTAACGACGCCAAGGGCTTTGGTTTCATCGAGCCCGAAACGGGTGGTGGAGACGTGTTCGCACACTTTTCTGCCATCCAGATGGACGGCTTCCGAACGCTCAAGCAAGGCTGTCAGGTGCAGTTCGATCTGGTGCAGGGCCCCAAGGGTCAACTGGCCCAGAACATCCAGCCCATGGAACTGGCCAGGGCCCTTGAGGCGCAGCATGCCATCGCCTCGTAAGGACGTCTGATCCGGACAAGAAGACTCCACACCGACAGCAAAACGCCCCGCAGGCTGCTGGCCTGCGGGGCGTCGTCGTTTGCGGACCGGCGCGTCAGGCCAGCATCTGGTCGATCATGACCTGACCAAAGCCCGAGCAGGACACCTGGATCGCCCCTTCCATGAGACGGGCAAAGTCGTAGGTGACCTTCTTGCTCTGAATGGCCCCTTCCATGGCCGCGATGATCAGATCGGCCGCCTCGCTCCAGCCCAGGTGGCGCAGCATCATCTCGGCCGACAGGATCTCCGAGCCCGGATTCACATAGTCCTTGCCGGCGTACTTGGGGGCCGAGCCGTGCGTCGCCTCGAACAGGGCCACCGAGTCGCTCAGGTTGGCACCCGGCGCGATGCCGATGCCGCCGACCTGGGCTGCCAGCGCGTCGGAGATGTAGTCGCCATTGAGGTTCAAGGTCGCGATCACCGAGAACTCGGCGGGGCGCAGGATGACGCGCTGAAGGAAGGCGTCGGCGATGCTGTCCTTGATCAGGATGTCCCGGCCGGTTCGCGGATTCTTCAGCCGGCACCACGGCCCGCCATCGATCAGCTCCGCCCCGAACTCCTTCTGCGCCAGCGCATAGCCCCAGTCACGGAAGGCGCCTTCCGTGAACTTCATGATGTTGCCCTTGTGGACCAGCGTCACCGAAGGGCGGTCATGGTCGATGGCGTACTGGATGGCCTTGCGCACCAGACGCTCGGTGCCCTCGCGCGACACCGGCTTGACGCCCAGGCCCGAGGTCTGCGGAAAGCGGATCTTCTCTACCCCCAATTCCTCGCGAAGGAAGGCAATCAGGCGCTGGGCGGACTCGCTGCCGGCCTCGAACTCGATGCCGGCGTAGATGTCCTCCGAGTTCTCACGGAAGATCACCATGTCCACCTTGTGCGGTTCCCGCACGGGGCTGGGCACGCCCTCGAAATACTGCACCGGCCGCAGGCAGACGTAGAGGTCCAGCGCCTGGCGCAACGCGACGTTTAGGGAGCGGATGCCGCCACCCACCGGTGTCGTCAATGGCCCCTTGATGGACACCACGTAGTCCTTCAGCGCCTGGACGGTCTCGTCGGGCAGACGCTCGTCGCCCCCGTAGATCTGCGCGGCCTTGTCACCGGCATAGATCTCCATCCAGCGGATCTGGCGCGCGCCCTGGTAGGCCTTGGCGACCGCCGCGTCGACCACCCGGATCATGACGGGGGTGATGTCGCGGCCCGTGCCGTCACCTTCGATGAACGGGATGATGGGTTGGTCCGGAACGTTCAAGGTCAGGTCGGCATTGACCGTGATCTTCCGCCCGCCTTCGGGCACCTGGATGTGTCGATACATATCAGCGGGATTCCCTGAGGGACGGGGACGAAATCGGGGGGGGGGGGGCAACGAGTTTAGCGGCGCTCAGCACAGCAGCAGGGAACGGCGCCATACCCCTTCAACCAGCGCCCAGGCCGATGCGGTGGCCATGCCCAGACCCGCAAGCCGAAGCGCCGGCGCGGCATCACCGCCGCGTCCGCGCAGCCTTGCAGTCAGCAGCGGCGCGACCAGCAGCCCCAGACTGCTGGCGAGCGCGAAGCCGGTCATCGCCAGCGCCCCGCCCAGCACCGTGTTGGACAGCGCCGCCAGCAGCAGCGCGGCATGCAGCAGCCCGCAAGGCATGGCCACCCAGGCCATGCCGGTGAGCATCACGTGTCGCCCCTGAGGGCGCCATTGCAAGGCTCCCAGCCACAAAGGCGCGCGGCCCCGCCAGAGCAGGCTCAAGCCCAGCGCCAGCAGGGCGGCCTGCAGCAGCGCCCAGACGGGCTGCAACAGCGTCGCGCTCTGCGACACCTCGGCCAGCAACTGCGCAGACACCGTCGCCAGCGCGCCACCGGCTGCATAGCCGAGCACCCGGCCGACCTGGAATCCAGCCTGCTGGCGCGCCCCCTTGCAGGCCAGCGCACAAGGAGCACTGCACATTGCCGCACAGTGCGGCGTCGCCGCCAAGCCCATCAGGGTGGCTGATGAGATCAGCGCGAGATCAAGCATCAGATGATCTTAGAGAATCTGTCGCGGCTTGCATCCGTCTGGACATAGCGATCGAACACCATGGCGACCGCGCGCACGAAGTACCAGCCCAGCGGCGTCACCTGGATGGCATCGGCCTCCAGCTCGACCAGCCCCTGCGTGGCCAGCGCCTGCAGACGCTCGAATTCGGCCGCGAAGTAGCGCGGCACATCGATCAGATAGGACGCGGCGATGGACTCGAACTCCAGACGACCCTGGCACATCAGCGCCATGATGACCGCCCGACGCAGCAGATCGTCGCGCGTCAGCGCCAGGCCGCGCTGCACCGGCAGCTGACGCTGGCGCAGCGCGTCCTCGTACTCCTCGATCGTCTTGGCGTTCTGCGCGTAGGTGGCGCCGACGCGGCTGATGGACGACACCCCCAGGCCGATGAGGTCGGTATCCGGCTGCGTGCTGTAGCCCTGGAAGTTGCGATGCAGCCGGCCCTGCCGCTTGGCGACCGCCAGCGAATCTTCGGGCAGCGCGAAGTGGTCCATGCCGATGTAGACGTAGCCGGCATCCAGCAATGCGCTGATCGCGTTGGACAGCATGCCCAGCTTGTCGCCCGCGGGCGGCAGCAATTCGGCAGCAATGCGGCGCTGCGGCTTGAAGCGCTGCGGCAGGTGCGCATACGCATACATCGCGATGCGATCAGGACGCAGCGCGGCGACCTCGGCGATGGTCTGGGCAAAGCTCTGTGGCGTCTGCAGCGGCAGGCCGTAGATCAGATCCACGCTGATGGACGCAAAGCCTTGCGCCCGCGCCGCTTCCATCAACGCAGCGACCTGATCCTGCCCCTGCACCCGATGCACGGCCTTCTGGACGGCCGGATTGAAATCCTGGATGCCGAAAGACAGGCGGTTGAAGCCCAGCGACCGAAGATGCGCGAGCCGGCTCACGTCCACGGTCCGCGGGTCGACCTCGATCGACAACTCGGCGCCAGGCAGGATCTTGAAACGCTGACGGATGGAGTCCATCAGGCCGGACAGCTCAGCATCGGACAGGAAGGTCGGCGACCCGCCACCGAAATGCAGCTGCGACACCGGCGCGTGCCCGGCCCCGAGCGCCTCCACCACCAGGTCCATCTCGATGTCCAGCGCCGCCAGATACGGCGCCGCCCGCTCATGATGCTTGGTGATGATCTTGTTGCAGGCGCAGTAGTAGCAGAGCTGCTCGCAGAAGGGGATGTGCACGTACAGCGACAAGGGCTGGGCAGTACCCCGCTGCGCCAGCGCCTGCTCGTGCTGCAGAGACTGGTAGGCCTCGACGAATCGATCGGCCGTCGGATAGGAGGTGTAACGCGGACCGTTCACATCATGGCGACGCAGCAGATCCGGGTTGACGAGGCGCGTGGATACGGTAGGCATGGCCGAACTGTGCCGATCGCGCCCGGGTTTGGTGTTGATCCACATCAACGGCCCCGACGGCGTTGCGGCAGCACCTGCCGAGTTAGCGATCCCGGTCAAACCATGCGCATAATCACGGGCATGACTCCTACGACCATCGCCATCGAGCCGCTCAAAGTCGCCTGTGCGAGTTGCAACCTGCGGGAGCTCTGCCTGCCGCTGGGGCTCTCCACCCGGGAGCTGGAGCAGCTGGACGGCCTGGTTGCCAAGCGCCGCGCGGTACCGCGCGGCGAATATCTGTTCCGCAATGGCGACGGATTCGAGGCCCTCTATGCCGTGCGAGCCGGCTTCTTCAAGACCTGCGTAAGCAGTGAGGATGGCCGCGATCAGGTGACAGGTTTCCAGATGGCGGGCGAACTGCTGGGGCTGGACGGCATCAGCAGCGACCACCATCACTGTGACGCGGTCGCGCTGGAGGACTCCTCGGTCTGCGTGATTCCGTACTCGCAGCTCGAAGAGCTGTCGCACGAGTTCGCCGTGCTGCAGAAGCAGTTCCACAAGATCATGAGCCGCGAGATCGTTCGCGACCACGGCGTGATGCTGCTGCTGGGCAATATGCGCGCCGAGGAACGCCTGGCCGCCTTCCTGCTCAACCTGACACAGCGCCTGCAGGCACGAGGCTTCTCGGCCTCCAGCCTGGTGTTGCGCATGACGCGCGAGGAGATCGGCAGCTACCTGGGCCTCAAGCTCGAAACGGTCAGCCGCACCTTCTCCAAGTTCCAGGACGAAGGCCTCATGGAAGTCAAGCAGCGCCAGCTGCGCATCCTCAACCAGGCCGGACTGCAGGCCCTGGTCAATAACAGCAGGGTCTGACGCGAATCAGCGCGGCCAGCCGGGGGCTCGCGGCGCGGGCCCGCCCTCGTGTTCGGGCAGCTGCATCAGCAGCAGACTGAGGCTGCTGGCCAGCATCAGCACCACCCAGAACACGACGAAGGCCAGCGTGTAGACGGCCTGTGTCGAGAGCTCCACCGGGACGCTGCCGAACCAGCGCAACTCCTGCGGGTCCACGACCGAAAACACCAGCATCTCCAGGACGCCAGCCATCAGAAACGCTGGCCAGACTACGGCCATCGCCCGCCGGGCCTTGCGGGAGGGCACCAGCGTCGGGTCCATCAGGGCTTGCGGCTGGTTTGGGGGCCGCCCGTTGCTGCGTGATTGCGTGCCAGCATCGCCGGCACGATGTCGCCCGACTTCGCCCGCACGTCGGCAGGTTCGGCATCATCCGCCGCCTGGCTGCTGCCGGCATGCAGGTCCAGCGGTGGATCCGGATGCTTGATCGCCAGTGCCAGCGTGAAAAAGCTGGCGACCACCACGGAGGCCGGCCCGCCCACCACCAGCCAGACCATGGGCTCACGCCAGGCCGGCTTCACAGTTGCAATGCTTGTACTCATGGCTTGTCTCCCGCCGCTCAGCGCGGCACGACGAAAGTGGATTTCTCGTTGAGGGTTTCGCCCGCGGCATCGCCCAGGCGAATGATGTGCCATTGCACGGGGTGAGCGCCGGGCTTCAGGGTCTGCGCCGTCTCTGGCGGCAGACGCAAGGCCACCGCCACCCAGCGAGCCTCCGCCGGTCCGACATCGAACTCGACGGCCTGACTCAGTTTGAGTCCCTGCAGCCCATCCGCATCCAGCCGGTAGTGCTGGGTGCGCTCGGTGGCGTTCATCACCTGCAGTCGGTAGACGTTCTCGACCCAGCCGTCCTCGACCTGCCGGGCCAGCGTTGCGCGATCCCGCACGACATCCACCCTGAAGCTGTGCCGCGACAGCAGGCTGTAGAACACGGCCACGCAGATCAGCAGCAGCACGCTGCCGTAGATCAGCACACGGGGCCGGAAGATGCGCCGCAGGCGCTGGCCGGCGCTCAGGTGCTGCTCCAGCCCGTTCTCGGTGTCGTACCGGATCAGGCCGTGAGGCGTGCCCATCTTGTCCATCACGCCATTGCAGACGTCGATGCAGGCCGCGCAGCCTATGCACTCGTACTGCAGCCCCTTGCGGATGTCGATGCCCGTGGGGCAAACCTGCACGCAAAGACCGCAGTCGATGCAGTCCCCCACGGCCTCGCTGCGGGCTTCACCCTTCTTGCCGCGCTGCGCATTCTTGCCGCGCGGCTCGCCGCGATCGGTGTCGTAGCTGATGATCAACGTGTCGCGGTCGAACATCGCACTCTGGAAGCGCGCGTACGGGCACATGTACTTACAGACCTGTTCGCGCATGAAGCCGGCATTGCCGTAGGTGGCAAAGCCGTAGAACAGGACCCAGAAGGTCTCCCAGGGGCCCAGCGACACCTGGGCGATCTCGGTGAACAGCGTGCGTATCGGCGTGAAGTAGCCGACAAAGCTGATCCCTGTGATCAACGCCAGCGCAACCCAGCTGAGCTGCTTGCCGGACTTGCGCCAGAACTTGTCCAGCGACCAGGGCGCCTTGTCGAGCTTGAGCCGCGCGTTGCGGTCGCCCTCAAACCAGCGCTCCACGAGCATGAACATCTCGGTGTAGACCGTCTGCGGGCAGGCATAGCCACACCACAGACGCCCGGCCACCGCGGTGAACAGGAACAGCGCGTAGGCGGAGATCAGCAGCAGCGCCGTGAGATAGACGAAATCCTGCGGATAGAGGACCAGCCCGAAGATATAGAAGCGCCGCGCCGCCAGATCGAACAGGACGGCGGGGCGGTCGCCCCAGGTCAGCCATGGCAGCCCGTAGAACACGAGCTGCGTCAGCGCGACCATCGCCCAGCGCCAGTTGGTGAAGCGGCCGCGCACGGAACGCGGCTGAATCTTGTCCTCCGCCTTGTACAGGCGGATGACGGCGGTGGCGTCCCCCACGGGCGGGGTCGGCGAATCGCTCATGGCTGGTCCGATCCGATCACTTGGCAGCGGTCACGGTGGGCTGCGACAGGCTCCAGACGTAAGAGGCCAGCACACGGATCTGTTCCGGTGTCAGGCGCTCCTTGTGAGCCGGCATCACATTGTGCTTGCCGTTGTTGACCATGGCCATCACGGCGTCCTCGCCCCAGCCATGCAGCCAGATCTTGTCGGTCAGGTTGGGCGCGCCCAGCGCCTGGTTGCCCTTGCCGTCCGGGCCGTGGCAGGCAGCGCAGACCACGAACTTGGCCTTGCCCAGCTGTGCGGCCAGCGAGTTGTGCGGGCTGCCGGACAGCGACAGCACGTAGTTCGCCACGTTGCGCACGTCATCGCTGGTGCCCACGGCCGGCGCCATCACGGGCATGTTGCCCTCTCGGCCATCGGTGATGGTCTGCACGATGGTGTCGAAGCTGCCGCCCCAGAGCCAGTCGTTGTCGGTCAGGTTGGGGAAGCCCTTGGAGCCACGGGCATCCGCACCATGGCAAACCGCGCAGTTGTTCGCGAACAGACGCTCGCCGATGCCATGCGCCTTGGGATCCTTGGCCAGTTGCTCCGGCGTCAGGTTGGCGAAGCTGGCGTAGACCGGCGTCATGCTCTCGCGAGCCTTGGCCACGTCTGCGGCGTGCTCCTCCAGGCTGGTCCAGCCCAGCTTGCCGGCATTGCTGCCGAGGCCGGGATACAGCGCCAGGTAAGCGCCGGCAAACAGCACGGTCAGCACGAACAGGCCCATCCACCAGCGCGGCAGCGGGTTGTTCATCTCACGCAGGTCCTCGTCCCAGACGTGGCCCGTCGTGTTGTCGGCAGCCATGACCTGGCGGCGGCTCGCGATCACGAGCAGCACCAGGCAGGCCAGCAGACCGATCACGGTGACGGCGGCGACAAAGATCGACCAGCCGTTGTTGAAGAAATCGCTCATGCGTCCTCTCCCTCGAAAGGCAATTGGGCGGCCGCTTCGAAACGCTCACGCCGACGAGCCGACCAGGCCCACACGACGATGCCGATGAAGACGGCCAGCGACACCAGGGTCACGGCCACCCGAAGTTCATTGATGCCCATAGGGCCTCCTTAGGGGTTCTGCGCCTTGCCAGCGGTGCCCAGCACCTGCAGGTAGGCCACCACGGCGTCCAGCTCGGTCTTGCCCTCCACCGCCTTGGCCGATTCATCGATCTCGGCCTGCGTGTAGGGCACGCCCAGCGTGCGCATCGCCGAGAGACGGGCCGGCAAGCCGGCCGCGTCGACCGGGTTGCCCGCCAGCCACGAGTAGGCCGGCATGTTGGACTCCGGCACCACGTCGCGCGGGTTGTTCAGGTGGATGCGATGCCATTCGTCGCTGTACTTGCCACCCACACGCGCCAGGTCAGGCCCGGTGCGCTTGCTGCCCCACTGGAACGGATGGTCGTAGACGAACTCACCCGCGGTGGAGTAGTGGCCATAGCGCAGCGTCTCGCCCACCAGCGGCCGGATCATCTGCGAGTGGCAGTTGTAGCAGCCCTCGCGCAGATAGATGTCACGGCCGGCCAGCTGCAGCGCGGTGTAGGGCTTGAGGCCCGGAGCCGGCTGGGTCGTCGAGCGCTGGAAGAACAGCGGCACGATCTCCACCAGGCCGCCGACCACCACGGTCAGCAGCACCAGCACGATCATCAGGAAATTGCTGGTCTCGATGCGTTGGTGGCCCGAGACCTTCTGTGTATTCGATGCCATCGTCATTCCTTCAGGCGTGGGCCATCACAGCCGGGATGCGCACTTGTTCGGCGCGACCGACCTTCACGGTCTTGATGACGTTCCAGGCCATCACCAGCATGCCGCTGAGGTACAGCAGGCCGCCGGCCAGACGGATCACGTAGAACGGCCAGGTTGCCTTCACGCTCTCGACGAAGTTGTAGACCAGCGTGCCATCCGGGTTGACCGCACGCCACATCAGGCCCTGCATCACACCGGCGATCCACATCGCGGCGATGTAGAGCACGATGCCCAGCGTGGCGATCCAGAAGTGCAGCTCGATGGCGCGCTTGGAGTACATCTCCGTGCGGCCGAACATGCGCGGGATCAGGTGGTAGAGCGCGCCCATGGAGATCAGGCCCACCCAGCCCAGCGCGCCGCTGTGAACGTGGCCCACCGTCCAGTCCGTGTAGTGCGACAGCGCATTCACGGTCTTGATGGACATCATCGGGCCCTCGAAGGTCGACATGCCGTAGAACGACAGCGACACGATGAGGAACTTCAGGATGGGGTCGTCACGCAGCTTGTTCCAGGCACCCGACAGAGTCATGATGCCGTTGATCATGCCGCCCCAGCTCGGCGCCAGCAGCACCAGCGAGAACACCATGCCGACGCTCTGCGCCCAGTCGGGCAGCGCGGTGTAGTGCAGGTGGTGCGGACCCGCCCACATGTAGGTGAAGATCAGCGCCCAGAAGTGGACGATGGAGAGGCGATAGCTGTAGACCGGACGGCCAGCCTGCTTGGGGATGTAGTAGTACATCATCCCCAGGAAGCCTGCAGTCAGGAAGAAGCCCACGGCATTGTGGCCATACCACCACTGCACCATCGCGTCCTGCACGCCGGCATAGGCCGAGTAGCTCTTCCACATCGACACCGGGATCTCGGCGCTGTTCACGATGTGCAGCAGCGCGACCGCGATGATGAAGGCGCCGAAGAACCAGTTCGCCACGTAGATGTGGCTGATCTTGCGCTTGCCGACCGTGCCGAAGAACACGATGGCGTACGAAACCCAGACCACGGCGATCAGCAGGTCGATCGGCCATTCGAGTTCGGCGTATTCCTTGCCCGTCGTGTAGCCCAGCGGCAGCGTGATCGCGGCCAGCAGGATGACGAGTTGCCAGCCCCAGAACGTGAACCACGCCAGCTTGGGAAGGAACAGCCTGGCCTGACCCGTACGTTGAACGACGTGATAGGACGTCGCGAACAGCGTGCAGCCGCCGAACGCAAAGATCACCGCATTGGTATGCAGTGGTCGAAGGCGGCCATAGCTGAGCCAGGGAATTCCGAGATTGAGATCCGGCCACGCCAGCTGGGCGGCGATGATCACCCCCACCAGCATGCCCACCACCCCCCACAGGACGGCGGCCAGCGCAAACGCGCGTACCGGCCCATCCTCATAGACATCCCCGCTGCTATCGGGGGCCCTCACGTTTGCCATCGTGGCTCCTTCAGTGATTTGTGAATGATTGTTCGCCGGGGGCGCCCCGACGGCCTTGATCCTCATCAAGCAGGATGCGCTCGCCCTCCTGGTCCAGGTCATCCAGCTGGCCGGAGTGCACGGCCCAGCCGAACACCGCCACGATGAGCAGCACCAGCACGACCGAAAAGGGAATCAACAGGTACAGGATGTCCATGGGTTCAGCGCTGCAGCCGCTGCGCGTTCAGCACCACCACCAGCGAACTGGTCGCCATGCCGATGCCGGCGGCCAGTGGCGGCAGCAGGCCCGCCAGCGCCAGCGGTACACAGGCGAAGTTGTAGAGGGCCGACCAGGCCAGGTTTTGCCTCAGCACCCGCTGCGTGCGCCGCGCCAACGTCAGGGCAAACACCAGGGTGCTCAGCCGGTTGGAGATCAGCAGCGCATCCGCGGTGGAACGGGCCAGCGCCGCGCCCTGCCCCATCACCACGCGCACGTCGGCAGCCGCCAGCACCGGTGCATCGTTGATGCCGTCGCCCACCATCAGCACCCGCGCGCCCTGGGCCTGCAGTTCGCGCACGGCCGCCAGCTTGGCCGCGGGGTCGGCCCCGGCCTGCCAACCGTCCAGCCCCAGCGGCTCGGCCAGCCGTTGCACGGCCGCCGGCTGGTCACCCGACAGCAGCCGCACGCTCAGGCCCTGGGCTTTCAGCGCCGCCACGGCTTCCGCGGCATCGGCACGCAGTACCTCGGACATCGTCATCCACAACACCTGACCCTCGCAGCCAAAGGCCAGACGAGCCTCCGCCGCCGGGGCATCGCTGACCCAGGCCGGAGCCCCCAGGCGCCACAGGCATCCGGCGGCGTCACGCGCCTCGACGCCTCGGCCCGGCAGCTCGCGCACTTCTTGCCAGTCGCCCGCATCGCCGGCCTGCCCCTCGGCCAGGGCCCGGGCCTGCGGGTGGCGCGACAGTGCCGCCAGGCTGCGCGCTCGCGCCAGCAACGCATCGGCATCCACCCCGTCGCTGGCCCAATGGCGCTGCAGGGCCAGACGATCCTCACTGAGCGTGCCGGTCTTGTCGAACACCACGGTGTCGATCCCGCACAGCCGCTCCAGTGCACCCAGATCCGCCAGCAGCAGGCCACGCCGGGCCAGCGCGCCGCTGGCTGCCGTCCACGCCGCCGGCGCGGCCAGCGTGAGCGCGCAGGGGCAGGTCACGATCAACACCGCCACCGCCACGGCTACCGCGCGGTCCGGCGCCACCCACCACCAGGCCAGCGCGGCGCCCAGCGCCAGCAGCAGCACGGCCGCCGTGAACCACACGGCCACGCGGTCCAGCACGCCATACGCCGCAGGCCGCTGGCTTTGCGCCTGCTGCATCAGGCGGACGATGCCCTGCGCCGTGGTGTCCGCCCCCAGGCGCTCCACCCCGATGACCAGCGGCCCTTCGATATTGAGGCTGCCAGCCACCACCCGGTCGCCCGCACGCTTGCGCACCGGCGCCGATTCGCCGGTCAGCAGCGCCTCGTTGACCCAGGCTTCGCCAGACTCCACCATGCCGTCGGCGGCAAAGGCCTCGCCGGCCACAACACGCAGCCTATCGCCCAGCCGCAGCTGCGCGAGTTCCACCCGCTCGCTGCGACCACCTTCAAGCAGACGCTCCGCCGTATTGGGCAGCGCATCCGCCACCGCCTCCAGCGCATCCGCCGCACGGTGCCTTGCGCCCAGCTCGAACCAGCGCGCCAGCAGCAGCAGCGCGATGAACATGGTCAGCGAATCGAAATAGACCTCATGGCCGAACGGGCCGTTGGGGTCGAACAGAGCGCCGCTGCTGGCGAGGAAGGTCACGGCGATGCCGACCGCAACCGGCACATCCATCCCGAGACGACGCGCCTTCAGCTGCCGCCAGGCGCCCGAGAAGAACGGCCCGGCGGAAAACGCGAGCACCGGCAGCGTGAGCACCCAGCAGCCCCAGCGCAGCAGGCGCTCCAGATCGGGGGCCAGGTCTCCTGGCGCCGCAACATAGGACGGCGTCACCAGCATCATCACCTGCATCATCAGGAAGCCGGCCACGAACAGACGCCACAAGGCGCTGCGGCGCTCGCGCTGGCGCAGCGCCCGGGCGGGCGCCGCCACGTCCGGCGTGACCTGGTAGCCGGCACGCTCGACGGCATGCGACAGGTCATCAAGACTCAGGCGGGACGGATCCCAGCGCAACGCCAGACGGGCGCTGGCCGCGTTCACGGCTGCACTGCGCACACCGTCGAGCCGGGTCAGGGCTTGCTCCACCAGTCCGGCACAGGCGGCGCAGTGCATGCCCGCCACCTGAAACTGCGAAACAGCCACGCCGGCTGGACCGTCAGGCCAGGTCGTGAACGGCGTCAGCAGCTGGAGTTCATCAGCCCTGCGCAAGCCTGCGGTGGGGGAAGTCACCCAGCTAATTTACGGGGCATGACCGAGGAAGCCAATGACCTGCGTCAAAGCTCCCGTCATCTCCGCGCGGTTTGTTGCTAACACCACAGCATCGAGCAGGAGCAGAGCGGTCTGCCACCGGCCGCGCGCATGCAAACGCGTCAGGCCGGGCGGGGGCACCACTCACCCGAACAATGCGCCATCGCGCTGAAGCGCCGCCTGTCCATGCCGACGACCAGGGCCGCCTTCGAGCCCAGGGGCAACCCTGAGCCCACTGACGCCGCGTGACCGCATCGCCCATCCGGATCCGGCCACCCGAGTGAGGCAAAGCGGCATGCAGGCCCCTAGTTTTCTGCGCCCCCAGGAACGCCGCTTGCATGCTTCAACGCTGTCCCTCAGCACTTCCGGAGGCCTGCTCATGTCGGATCTGTCGCAACCCGTCGGCACGTCGAGCACGAAGTTCTCGCATGTGAAGCCCGGCGACACCCCCTGGCGCAGCGATGGACTGCGCGACTTCTTCCTCTATCGCGACCTGGGCGTCGCCGAGGCCACCCAGGGCCGCGTCATCGCGCACCTGGTGAAGGCGAACATGGCCCCGGAAAAGGGCACGGGCTGGCACCGACATGAGGCGGACTTCCAGATCGTCCTGATGACCAAGGGCTGGGCCAAGTTCATGTACGGCGACCAGGTCACGCTGGTCGAGGCGGGCGATTGCGTCCATCAGCGGCCCGGCATCGTGCACTACCTGTTCGACTATTCGCCGGACATGGAGTACCTCGAGATCGTCTCGCCCGCCGCCTTCGGCACGGTGGACATGCCGCCGCCATGCGAGGTGCCCTCGCCCACGCCCTGGCGTTGAACCCGCCGACACGCCGCCTGACGGCGGCGCAGAGTCAGAAGTCCATGTCGAGCTGCTCGATCTCGTCCGGCTCCAGGCGGGCTGCGGCCGTCCACTCCAGCATCTCGGGCATCGCCAGCAGGGTCCGGCAATAGGCTGCGCACGGGTCTGGCAGCGCCACGTCGTAGGTCAGGAAGCGCGTCGCCACCGGCGCAAACATTGCATCGGCGGCACCACGCTGCCGGCCGAACAGAAAAGGCCCGCCGTAGTGGGTCAGGCAGTCAACCCAGATCTCGACGATGCGCTCGATGTCAGGCTTGGCGCCGGCCCACACCTTGTGGCGGGGGAAATGCCCCTTGAGGTTCATCGGCAGTGCCGAGCGCAGATTGGCAAAGCCGCTGTTCATCTCCCCGCAGACGGAGCGTGCATGGGCCCGTGCCGTCGGGTCGGCGGGCCAGAGCGCCGCACGTGGAAACAGCTCGGCCAGCGTCTCGGCGATGGCCAGGGTGTTCCATGCCGTCGTTTCCCCCAGCCGGAGGCAGGGCACCAGGATGGACGGCGCGAGCAGCAGCAATTCCTTGCGCGCGTCGGCATCGTCCGGGGACACCATGACCTCCTCGAACGCCAGTCCGGCAAAGCGCGCCAGCAGCCAGCCGCGCAACGACCAGGACGAATAGTTCTTGCTGCTCAGGGTGAGCGTGGCATGCGGCGCCGTCCTGCGCCGCTTCGCAGGTGCAGGCGTCGCCTCAGGCACGGGTTTGCGCGCCTGGCGGCGCGGGGTGCTCACGGGCGGGCGGGTGATCGCAGCAGCCATGGTGTCTCCGGACGGATCGGGCAATCAATCATTCGGGCTTACGGGCGACGCAAGCGGCATGCCATGCTGGCGCGCTCCTTGCGTCGAACAGGTGTCACGGCACGCTGGAGATCGCATGTATCCCGCCTACCAAGCCCAAGCCGACCTGCTCTGGCCGCTGCGAGCCGCCACGCGCTGGACGCTGCCCTGGCAGCAGGAGGCCAGCGAGTCGGACCACCCCTGGTTCACCAGCCGCCCCTTGATGGCTGCATGCCGGCTGCTGGATCTGGCACAGGTCACGCATGCCCGTCCGGATTGGGACATCGCCTCCGTCGAGCTCGACGGCCAGACCTGGCCCGTCGTCGAGGAGGCGGTCATGACGACCCCATTCGCCACGCTGCGGCGTTTTCGCAAGCCCGGCGCGCCGACGCAGGCCAAGGTGCTGGTCGTCGCCCCCATGTCGGGCCACTTCGCCACGCTGCTGCGCGACACGGTCCGCACGTTGCTGCAGGACCACGATGTGCATGTCA
Organism: Roseateles depolymerans; assembly: GCA_003241055.1. GTDB lineage: Bacteria > Pseudomonadota > Gammaproteobacteria > Burkholderiales > Burkholderiaceae_C > Pelomonas > Pelomonas depolymerans_A. The sequence goes on along the minus strand of QFOD01000001.1, from coordinate 283,197 downwards.
GCGACTGGCACAACATCCGCGACGTGCCACTGTCCGCAGGGCGTTTCGGGCTGGACGAGTACACCCAGCACGTGATGGACTTCCTGGCCGCCCTCGGGCCCGGCGCCCATCTGCTGGCGGTGTGCCAACCCTGCGTCAGCGCGCTGGCCGCCACCGCCCTGATGGCGGAAGACGGCCACCCCGCCACGCCGGCCAGCCTGACGCTGATGGCCGGACCCATCGACTGCCGCATCAGCCCCACCGAGGTGAACCGTCTGGCCACCAGCCGGCCCATCGAGTGGTTTCGACGGAACCTCATCAGCCACGTGCCCTGGCAGCACGCCGGGGCGGGTCGGCGCGTCTATCCGGGCTTTGTGCAGCTGGGCGCCTTCATGAGCATGAACCAGGACCGCCACGGCAACGCGTTCAAGGACTACTACCGTCACATCGTCGAAGGTGCCGACGAGAAGGCCGAGTCCACCCGCAACTTCTACGAGGAATACCTCGCCGTGGCCGACCTCTCGGCCGATTTCTATCTGGAAACGGTGGAGCGCGTCTTCCAGACCTTCGATCTGCCCCGCGGCGAACTCCGCTTCAAGGGGCGCCGGGTGAACCCGGCCGCCATCCGGCGCACGGCCCTGCTGACCATCGAGGGCGAGCGTGACGACATCTGTTCGGTCGGCCAGACCCTCGCCGCGCAAGACCTGGCACCCAACCTCAAGCTCTTCATGCGCAGCCACTACATCCAGCCGAACGTGGGCCACTACGGTGTGTTCAGCGGCCGGCGCTGGCAGCGCCAGGTCTACCCGCTGATCCGCCACCGCATCCAGGTCTCGCAATGAAAAAGGCCGGCATCAGCCGGCCTTCCTTTGCTGCGCTGAGAGCGCTCAGGCGAAGTTCGCCTCGGCGAACGACCAGTTCACCAGATTCGACAGGAAGGTCTCGACGAACTTCGGGCGCAGGTTGCGGTAGTCGATGTAGTAGGCGTGCTCCCACACGTCGACGGTGAGCAGGGCCTTGTCGGCGGTCGTCAGCGGCGTGCCGGCCGCGCCGGTGTTGACGATGTCGACGCTGCCATCGGCCTTCTTGACCAGCCAGGTCCAGCCCGAGCCGAAGTTGCCCACGGCGCTCTTCACGAAGGCTTCCTTGAAGGCCGAATAGCTGCCCCACTTGGCGTTGATGGCCGCAGCCAGTGCGCCGGTCGGCTCACCGCCGCCCTGCGGCTTCATGCAGCTCCAGAAGAAGGTGTGGTTCCAGATCTGCGCGGCGTTGTTGTAGATGCCGCCCGAGCTCTTCTTGACGATCTCTTCGAGCGTCATGCTTTCGAACTCGGTGCCCTTTTGCAGATTGTTCAGGTTCACCACGTAGGCGTTGTGATGCTTGCCATGGTGGAACTCCAGCGTTTCCTTGCTGTAGTGCGGGGCCAGTGCGTCGATGGCGTAGGGCAGCGGGGGCAGCGTGTGTTCCATGTGGATCCTCTTCGAACAGTTGCGGTTGGGATGGCGGCGGATTGTAGGGACGCGAAATCACCCCTGTGACAAAGGTAGAACCTGGGTCACCTCCAGCTGCACCGAGCCGTCCGCAAGCACCGCACGGACCGGGTCACCCGGCGCCAGCCGCCGCACCGACGTGACCGCACCGCCCTGCCCGTCGTCCAGCCAGGCATAGCCACGCGCCAGCACATGCTGGGGATCGAGCGCCTGCAGGCGCGCGGCCAGGGCATCGAGCCGCGTGGACTGCGTACGCAGCACCGCCGGCGTGGCGCGCTGCAGCCGCGCCTGCAGGTGATCCAGCCGCTGCCGCTGCAGCTCGAGGCGGCGCCCCGGTGCCGCCGCGGCCCGCTGGGCCAGCAGCGCGAGCGCCCGACGCTGCCGGGCCAGCAGATCACTCGGGCGCGTCAGCCGCTGGGCCAGCCGGTCCAGCCGCTGCCCGAGGCTCTGCAGCCGCCGCTCCAGCCCCAGCGCCAGCATGCGCTCCAGACGAGTCAGCTCACCCAGCATGGCCTCGCGCGCCGGCGCCGCCAGCTCGGCGGCGGCGGTCGGCGTGGGCGCGCGCAGATCGGCGGCCAGGTCGCACAGGGTCACATCCGTTTCGTGGCCGACGCCGCAGATCACCGGCAGCGCCGACATCGCGACGGCGCGCACGACCCGCTCATCGTTGAACGACCAGAGATCCTCCAGCGAACCGCCACCACGCACCAGCAGCAGCAGATCCACCTCGGCCCGCTCATTGGCCTGGCGCAAGGCCTCGACCAGCGCCGCCGGCGCCTCGGCCCCCTGGACCGGACTCGGGTAGACCACGACGCTCACCTGCGGCGCACGACGGGCCAGCGCGGTCAGCACGTCGTGCAGCGCGGCCCCGGCCGTCGAGGTGACGACGCCCACCCGCCGCGGATACGGCGGCAGGGCGCGCTTGCGGTCGGCGTCGAACCAGCCCTCGGACTCCAGCCGCGCGCGCAGCTTCAGGAACTGCTCGTACAGCGTCCCCGCCCCGGCGCGCCGCATCGCCTCGACGACAAACTGCAGCTCGCCGCGAGGCTCGTACAGCGCCACGCGGCCGCGCAGCTCCACCAGCGCCCCGTCGGCGGGCGAGAAATCCAGCATCGCCGCCGCGCGGCGGAACATCGCGCAGCGCAGCGATGCCGCGAGGCCGTCCGCGTCCTTCAGCGTGAAATAGCAGTGGCCGCTGGCGGCCCGCGTGAAGCCGGTGATCTCGCCGCCGACGGCCACCACCGAGAAACGCTCGGCAAGGCTCTGGCTCAGGGCCTCCAGCAGCCCGGCCACCCCCCAGATGCGACGGCCGGATGCGGGCTGGCGGGGCTCAATCACGCGCAAACCCAACGCCCATGCGGGCCTGAGTGTCCACAGCCGCGCCAATACTGGGCTGGCGGCTCATTTCGGCCGTAACACAAGCGTCACAGAGCCATAAAGCCTTGTTTTTCAATTCGATTTCCGCTGCTCAAAACTGAGGCAAGTTGTCCAAGGCCTTGATTTTCCGGCGCTCCGGCGCCTGCGCCCAAGGCTTGCCCACAAAGTTATCCACAGCTGCGGTGGAGTTCTGCGCCGTCATCCGGGCCTGCTTCGCCGGCTTGGTCCGGGACCCGGCTTGAGGGCGCCATAATCCCGCGCAACTCCCGGCCACCACCGGCCTTTTCTGTCGACGGGGACGCCCTTGTTTTCCATCATACAAGCCGCTGGCTGGCCGATCTGGCCCCTGCTCCTGTGCTCGGTCGTCGCACTGGCACTGATCATCGAACGCCTGTCGAGCCTGCGTGCCAGCCGCATCGCGCCGGCCCGCCTGCTGGACGATGTGCTGGCCGTCAGCGCCCAGCAGCTGCCGTCGCCGGACATGGTGGCGCGTCTGTCCGAGAACTCGGTGCTCGGCGAGGTGCTTGCCTCCGGGCTGCGTGCGGTGACCGAGGAGCCCCAACTGCCCGAAGGCAAGCTCAAGCAGGTGTTCGAATTCGCGGGGCGACGCGCCGTGCACCAGCTGGAGCGCTACATGAACACCCTGGGCACCATCGCCACCGCCGCCCCGCTGCTGGGCCTGCTGGGCACGGTGGTGGGCATGATCGAGATCTTCGGCAGCCAGACGCCCGGCGGCGGCAACCCCGCGCAGCTGGCTCATGGCATCTCGATCGCGCTCTACAACACCGCCTTCGGCCTGATGATCGCCATTCCGTCGCTGATGTTCCACCGCTACTTCCGCGGCCGCATCGAGGAATACGTGCTGGAGCTCGAGGCCGGCGCCGACCGCCTGATGAGCCAGCTCAAGCGCTTCACGGCCTGACGGCGAGGAAAACATGCGTTTTCGCCCGCCCCGTACCGACCCGCCGGAGATCAACCTGATCCCGTTCATCGACGTGCTGTTGGTGATCCTGATCTTCCTGATGCTGTCGACGACGTATTCCAAGTTCACCGAGCTGCAGATCACGCTGCCCGCGGCGGACGCGGAGAAGCTGAAGGATAGGCCGCAGGAGATCGTCGTCAGCGTCGCCGCCGATGGCCGCTACGTGATCAACCACCAGCCGGTCGAGGGCCGTTCCGTGGAGATTCTCGGGAACGCACTGCGCCAGGCCGCGCAGGGCCGCGGCGACGCGTCGCTGATCATCTCGGCTGACGCCGCGTCGGCCCACCAGTCCGTGATCAATGTGATGGACGCCGCGCGCCGCGTGGGCCTGACGCGTGTCACCTTCGCCGCGCAGACCGACGCTCGCTGAACGCCTGTCGGCCCGGCTGCAGCGCGAATGGCTGAGCGGCGGGCCGCTGTCGGCGGCGCTGCTGCCGCTGAGCGGCCTCTATCGCATATTGCTGGGCCTGCGTCGCATGGCCTATGCGCTGGGACTCAAGCGGTCGGCGCAGTTGCCCGTGCCGGTCATCGTCGTGGGCAACTGGATCGTCGGCGGCGCGGGCAAGACGCCGACCACGCTCGCAGTGATCCAGCAGCTGCGCAGGCTGGGTCTGCGCGCCGGGGTGGTCTCGCGTGGCTATGGGCGTGAAGGGGACGAGGTGCGGCTGGTCAGCCCACAGTCCAGCGCCCGCGAGGTGGGCGACGAGCCCCTGCTGCTGCACCTGCGCTCGCGCGTGCCGGTGGCCGTGGGGCGCGACCGCGTCGCTGCGGCGCAGGCGCTGCTGGCCGCCCATCCGGAGCTCCAGCTGCTGCTCAGTGACGACGGCCTGCAGCACTGGCGACTGCCGCGCGACCTCTGCCTGCTGGTGTTCGACCAGCGCGGGCTGGGCAATGGCCGCCTGCTCCCCGCAGGCCCGTTGAGGGAATCGCCCCACTTGCCGGCCGTCCCTTCGCTGGTCGTCTACAACCACGAGCAGCCCAGCACCGCACTGCCCGGCTTCGTCGGCACCCGCCGGCTGGCCGGAGCCGTGCCGTTGGCCCGTTGGTGGGCCGGCGAGCCGCCCACGCTGGCCGCCCTCCAAGCCCTGCGCGGCCGGGCCGGGCTGGTCGCCGTGGCGGGCATCGCCCAGCCGCAGCGCTTCTTCGACATGCTGCGGGCACAGGGCCTCGACATCGTCGAATGCCCGCAGCCCGACCATGCCGAGTACCGCGAGCCCCCCTGGCCCGCCAGCACCGCCGCCGTGGTACTGACGGAAAAGGATGCCGTGAAGCTGCACCCCGAGTCGGTCGGCGGCACGCCGGTGTGGGTGGTGGCGCTAGACTTCCGCCCCGGCGCCGCCTTCGAGGCCGCGCTCGACCAACAACTCCAACGACTGCTTGCCTGATACCGCGCCCATGGATCAACGCCTGATCGAGATGCTCGTGTGCCCCCTTTGCAAGGGCCCGTTGACCCTGCTGCGCGAGGGCGAACTGCCTGCCCTGGGCTGCCGCGCCGACCGCCTGGCCTTTCCAATTCGCGACGGCATTCCGCTGATGCTGGAGAGCGAGGCCCGGCCCTGGGAGCCCGACGCGCAGCCCGCGCCCGTCACGCTGCCCGGCGCCCTGTGAGCTTCACCGTCGTCATCCCCGCAAGGCTGGCGTCGACCCGCCTGCCCAATAAGCCGCTGGCCGACATCGCCGGCCAGCCGATGATCGTCCGCGTGGCGCAACGCGCCAAGGCATCGTCGGCTGCTCGCGTGGTCGTCGCGACCGATGCGCCCGAGGTGCTGCAGGCCTGCGAAGCCCACGGCGTGCAGGCCCTGCTGACCCGGGCAGACCATCCCTCGGGCAGCGACCGACTGGCCGAAGCCGCCGATCTGCTGCAGCTGGATGACTCGGCTCTGGTCGTCAATGTGCAGGGCGACGAGCCCCTGATCGCGCCGGCGATGATCGATGCCTGCGCCGCCAAGCTGGCGGCGCAGCCCGACTGCGTGATGGCCACGGTGGCCCATGCACTGGACGACGCTTCGGAGTTCACGAACCCCAATGTCGTGAAGCTGGTCATGGACGCCGCCGGGCGGGCGCTCTACTTCTCGCGCGCACCGCTGCCCTGGTGGCGGGATGGTGGCGGGCAACTGCCTCCCCAAACCTACCCGGCGCTGCGACATGTGGGCCTCTATGCCTACCGCGCCGGTTTCCTGCGGCGCTTTCCGACGCTGAGCGCCAGCCCGCTTGAGCAACTCGAGTCGCTGGAACAGCTGCGCGTGCTGTGGCATGGCGAACGCATCGCCGTCCATGTCAGCACGGAACGGCCCGGACCGGGCGTGGACACGCCCGAAGACCTCGCGCGCGTGCGCGCGCTGCTGCAGCACGCCTGACGGCACCTGGATGGTGCGTCAGGCCCTAGAAAGGCCGCGTGCTATCCTCGACCGCTGACCCGATGCGGGGCTGTCATGGCCCCGTCACCCTGAGGAAACCCATGCGATTGATTCTTCTGGGCGCCCCCGGCGCCGGCAAAGGCACCCAGGCCGCCTTCATCTGTAAACAATTCGGTATCCCGCAAATCTCCACCGGCGACATGCTGCGCGCCGCCATCAAGGCCGGCACCCCGCTGGGCCTGGCCGCCAAGCAGGTGATGGATTCCGGCGCCCTGGTCAGCGACGACATCATCATCGGCCTGGTCAAGGAACGCATCGCGCAGGCCGACTGCGCCCAGGGTTTCCTGTTCGACGGCTTCCCCCGCACGATTCCTCAGGCCGATGCGATGAAAGCCGCTGGCGTGAAGCTGGACTTCGTGCTGGAAATCGACGTGCCTGACAGCGCCATCATCGAGCGCATGAGCGGCCGTCGCGTGCACGTGGCCTCGGGCCGCACCTACCACGTGAAGTTCAACCCGCCCAAGGTCGCCGGCAAGGACGACGAGACCGGCGAGGACCTGATCCAGCGTGACGACGACAAGGAAGAGACCGTCAAGAAGCGCCTGGAGGTCTATCAATCGCAGACCCGTCCGCTGGTGGACTACTACTCGCAGTGGGCCGCCACCGGTGATGCTCAGGCGCCGCAATATCGCCGCATCGAAGGTATCGGCTCGGTCGACGAGATTACCCGCAAGGCGCTGGCTGCGCTGGCCTGACCCTGGCCGTCGGCATCAAGCCGCGAGTGCGCCCTGCGCCTCGCGGCTTTTTTGTGCGCGGACGCGGGACGCCGTCAGCGACAATTGACGTTCACGTCAATTCAAAGAGGAGACAGATTCCATGGAAATCGCAGGCAAGGTCTTCATCGTCACCGGCGGCGCGTCGGGCCTGGGGGAAGGCACGGCACGCATGCTGGCGCGTGAGGGCGGCAAGGTCGTCATCGCCGATCTGCAGGTGGAGCGCGGCCAGGCCGTGGCGGCCGAGATCGGCGGCGTGTTCGTGAAGTGCGATGTCAGCCAGGAGGCCGACGGCCAGGCCATGGTGGCCGCGGCCACGCAACTGGGCAAGCTGACGGGCCTGGTGAACTGCGCCGGCATTGCCCCGGCCGCCAAGACGGTGGGCAAGGACGGCGCGCACGCGCTGAGCCTGTTCACCAAGACCATCACTGTGAACCTCATCGGCAGCTTCAACATGATTCGCCTCGCCGCCGAAGCGATGGCGAAGAACGAGCCCGAGAGCACCGGCGAGCGCGGCGTGCTGATTTCCACCGCATCGGTCGCCGCCTACGACGGCCAGATCGGCCAGGCGGCCTATGCGGCCTCCAAGGGCGGCGTGGTGGGCATGACCCTGCCGATCGCGCGCGACCTGGCCCGCAACGGCATACGCAACATGACCATCGCGCCGGGCATCTTCGGCACGCCCATGCTGTTCGGCATGCCGCAGGAGGTGCAGGATGCGCTGGCGGCCAGCGTGCCCTTCCCCAGCCGCCTGGGCACGCCGGCGGACTATGCCAAGCTGGTGCACCAGATCATCACCAACGACATGCTCAATGGCGAGGTCATCCGCCTGGATGGCGCAATCCGCCTGACCCCGAAGTAAGCCGGACCTCACCCCCCAAAAAGAACAAGGCCCCGTCAGGGGCCTTGTCGTTGCTGCGCCGGCCAGGTGCCGGCCGCGCGATGCGCTTACTTCTTGCGCGACTGAATGCCCCACAGGCGGGCCAGCTCGCCCGAGCCGTCCGTGCCCTTCACGCCGCGCCAGGCGGCCTGCGCCTTGGAGGTTTCGCCGGCGACGTAGTAGGCCAGACCCTGGTAGTACTTGGCATCGTCCGCACGCGCGAAATTGCCCTTCGCGATGCCTGCGTCCACCAGCTTCAGACCGTTGGCCTTGTCACCACCGAACACCTTGGCCAGGCCCAGCTTCACCAGTTCGTCACCGGTCTTGGAGCCCGTGGCCGCCTTCTCCGCATTGGGGAAGTCGGCCTTGGCTTCAGCGATCTTCTTGACCATCAGGTCCAGCAGGCGCTTGTGGCGAGCGCCTTCGGCCCCCTGGCCCAGCACGTTGGCAGCCAGGCCCTGCTCGACCACCTTCTTGCCTTCTTCGGGATAGCCGGCCTGAGCAGCCAGCTGCGCCATTTCCATGTAGTCGTCAGCACCACGCATGTTGCCGGTCGCCAGTTGCAGGCGATAGACATCCAGCGAGAAGCGCGGCGAGAAGCCCTTCTTCGAAGGCAGGCCGCCGAGGATCTGGGCCCACAGCTCCTTGCGCGGGTAGTAGTTCAGCAGCTTCTCGGTGGCCAGCGCCTCTGCCGCGCCGTCGTTCTTCTTCTGCGCTGCGTACAGCAGCAGATTGAGTTTGTCCTGCGTCGGGGCCTTGCCGGCCTTCTCCTCGGCTTGGATCTCCGCCAGCGTGTCCTTCAGCACGGCACCCATGTCGCCGGACTTGAACTGCGCCTGCTGCTGCACCGTCTTCATCGTGGCGCTGTTGCCACCCGCGGCGAAGTACTTGTTGGCCCACTCCAGCGCCTTCGCGGCGTTGCCCGCCCGAAGATACGTGCCGGCGATCGCTTCCATGTATTGCAGCTGCTGCGGCCCGCCCAGGCGGGCCTTCAGCACGTCATAGGCCTTGACCATGGAGTCGGCATCGCTCGCGCCCATCGCAGCCGAGAAGCGCGTGCCCTCGATCGCGTTGTTCTCGGCCGGCGTGCGGTTGGCCACGCCTTCGGCGTCACGCAGCTTGGCCAGCGCTTCCTTGTACTTGCCAGCCTTGATGAAGCCGGCGGCATCCTTCAGATGCTTGCCCACTTCCGGGCGCACGCTCTCGGCTTGCGCCACGGCCTGGGCGAAGCCCAGTTGGCCGCTCGGGGCACCCAGGTTGAAGGCCAGCACGCCCACGGCGGCGGCCACGACAGTCTTGAAGTTCTTCAATGCGTTCTCCTGCAATGAAAAACGCGCCGCCCTTTCGGGCAGCGCGCGTTCAACGATTCAGCGTTGGGATCGGCTCGAGCCCGTCGTCACTTGACGAACTGCTCGTTGCCGACCATGCCCATCTTCTTGACGTTCAGGCGTTGGGCGGCGGCCATCACCGCAGCCACGGCACCGTAGTCCACCAGCTTGTTCGGCTTGATGTGGACTTCAGCCTGATCATCCAGCGGATCCTTGCCCACCTCGGCCAGCTTGGACTCGACGGCAGCCTGGTTGGGCAGCGCGTCGCCATCCCAATACACCGTGCCGTCAAAGTCGATCAGCACCTCGTGCACCACCGGCTCCTTGGTCGGCGGGTTCGGGTTGGGCGGCGGCATGTCCAGATTGATGGAGTGCAGCTGGATGGGGATGGTGATGATCAACATCACCAGCAGCACCAGCATCACGTCGATCAGGGGCGTCGTGTTGACGTCCATGATCACGTCGGGTTCATCACTCCCCGACGAACTACCTACATTCATTCCCATGCTTGGCTCCTGGCTCAGCCACCGCGGGCCGGCGGCTCGGTGACGAAGCTGATCTTCATCATGCCGGCACGCTGCGCCGCAAAAATGACTCGGCCAACGGACTCGTAGCGAGTCTTGTCGTCGCCGCGGATGTGGACTTCAGGCTGCGGGTTCTTGACCGCTTCCTTGCCCAGGCGCTTGACCAGGGCTTCCATGTCGCCAACCGGCTTCATGCCCCAGTACACATCGCCATCCTTGTTGACGGAGAGTTCGATGTTCTCCGGCTTGGTGACCCGCGGCACGTTGGTCTGCTTGGGCAGATTCAGCGCGATCGACTGGGTCACCACCGGAACGGTGATGAGGAAGATGATCAGGAGCACCAGCATCACGTCCACGAGGGGCGTGGTGTTGATGGTCGAGACCACCTCGTCCTCGCCGGAAGATGTTCCGACGTTCATGCCCATGGATAGGCTCCTTCGGGGGCTGCGGGACGGCTTAACGCTTGACGGAGCGGTTGCCCATCAGCACGCCGTGCAGGTCGGCAGCGAAGGCACGCACCTGGCCCATCACACCCTTGTTGCGGTTGACCAGCCAGTTGTAGCCCAGCACGGCCGGCACAGCGACGCCCAGACCGATGGCGGTCATGATCAGCGCTTCACCCACGGGGCCGGCCACCTTGTCGATGGAAGCCTGGCCAGCAGCACCGATGTTGGTCAGCGCGTGCAGGATGCCCCACACCGTACCGAACAGGCCGATGAAGGGAGAGGTGGAACCCACGGTGGCCAGGAAGCCCAGACCGGCGGAGACCTTGGTATTGACTTCACCGACGGCGCGGTCGATGTTCATCGTGACCCAGCTGCTGTGGTCGATGTTCTCGGTCAGGGCACCTTCGTGATGCTCGGACGCGTCGATACCGGTCGTGGCGATGAAGCGGAAGGCACCGTCTTCCTTCAGGCTCTTGACGCCTTCGGCCAGCGAGGTCTTCTTGAAGAAGGTGGAACGGGCTTCCTTGGCCTCAGCGGACAGCTTGGAGGTGTCCCACAGACGGACGATCAGGATGTACCAGCTGCCCATGGACATGACCAGCATCAGGGCCAGCACGGTCTTGGAGACGGCATCACCGTGCTCCAGCATCGCGCCCAGGCCATAAGGATTGTCGGCAGGAGCGGAAGCGGTGGGAGCCGGAGCGGCCGGGGCTTCGGCCGACACGGCGGCGGGAGCCTCGGAGGCAGCAGCGGTGGGCTCGGCCGGCTTCTGGTCTTGAGCGTGCGCGGGGACAGCCAGGGTCGCGGCCATGGCGATGGCGGCAAGGAAGCCGGTGATACGAGAAATCATGGAGTCAACTCCTACGGAAAGATTCTGGAATGGGGTTGGGGGTGATGGGCGCCGCGCAGGGCGCCGGGGTTCGAGACAGCGCGCGTTATTCGATCTTGAACTGGAACTCCTGCTCGAACACGTGATCACCAGGGCACTCGTAGGTCTCGGTCAGCGTCGACGTGATCGCATTGATCAGCGCGCGCTGGGCCTTGCGGTCGACACCACCGCGCAGGGGCGTGATCTCGACGGACGCCACGCGACCGGCCTTCACCGTCGCCACGGCCTTGTAGAGCGCTTCACCGCTCCAGTTGACCGACGGCGCCTCGGGCTTGCCCATCTTCGTGCAGACCATCGCAGCGGTGATCTTGGACGGCTTGGCAACCGGAGCCGGAGCAGGGGCCGGAGCCGGCGGCGGCGCCGGACGGATGTCCGACTGCGGCGGCGCGACCTGGGTCGACTGGATCGGCGGGGCCGGTGGCGCCGGTGCCGTCACTTGGAACTCCGGCGGCGGCACGTAAGGCGGCGGCGGAGCCTTCAGGTCGGGCGGCGGCGGCAGGATCTTCTCCGGCGGCGGCGGCGGCTTGACCTTCTCTTCAATCACCTTGACGTCGATCGGCCCAGCCAGCTTCTTCGCGATCTCGCGATGCAGGCCAGCCGCCAGCGCCCAGATGATGAGCACGTGGATCAGGACGACCACACCGATACCGGTGAACCGGGACGCGCCCTGCTTCTCCTGCGCAAAGTTCATGCGCGCTCCTTCTTGCAACTACAAACCACTGTCATCGACTCTCTACAGGACGGCTGTCCCGCGGCACCCACATCAGCCGGCACCGCTCGATTCCGGAAAAGCGCGCATTCTAAATCGCTGTTTTCGGCAGGCCGCCTGAGCGGCCCTCACGAACGCAGGCGAATGTTCGCCCCACCACTCGCACCCATCAAAAAAAAAGACCCGGGGCATATGCCATCGGGCTCTTGATCATCGGCCACGAGCGCCGCAGCGAACCGCGGCGGACCCCTAGGGTCTTCGCCGACATCTTAGCCAGCCGGCAGCATGCCCTTTCATGGGGCTTACCCCAGAGAAATGAGATGCACCATGACCCAAGTCATGCCCTGTTGTCGTCTCGAAAACGCCACGATGGCCTCAGGAAGCACGCGAGTTACCGCCGATTACGACATGGCATTTAGAGGTACCCATCTAAAGCACTGTCCGGGCTCGATTTGCGGCACCTGAGCGTCACACGGGTTACAGCACAAGGTCAGGTGAAGTGGGCGAAGCCATTCGCGGCACCGCGGCCAGCAAACCACGGGTGTAAGCCTGTTCAGGCTCGGCCAGCACGGCCGCGCAAGGCCCCTGCTCAACGATGCGCCCAGACTGCATCACCGCCACCTCATCGGCGATGTACTCGACGACCCCGATGTTGTGCGTGATGAACAGATACGCCAGCCCCCGCTCGCGCTGCAGCTCGCGCAGCAGATTCAGGATCTGCGCCTGCACGGACACGTCCAGGGCCGAGGTCGGCTCATCGCAGACGATGAGCCTGGGCTCCACCGCCAGGGCCCGGGCAATCGCGATGCGCTGGCGCTGACCGCCCGAAAACTCGTGCGGCCAGCGCTGCAGGGCGTCGCGCCTCAGCCCCACCTGATCCAGCAATTCCAGCAGCCGACGCTGGCGCGCGGTCGCATCCAGCTCCGGCCGCAGCGCGATCAGCCCCTCCTCCAGCACCTCCGACACCCGCAGACGTGGATTCAGCGACGCAAAGGGATCCTGGAAGATGATCTGCAGATCCCGCCGGGCACGCACCAGTTCGGGGCCGTTCAGCGCGAACAGGTCGCGGCCCTCAAGCAAGGCCTGACCCCGCACGTCGGCCCGCCCCCGCAGCAGCTGCACGATGGCCTTGCCCGACGTGGTCTTGCCGCAACCCGATTCACCCACCAGTGCCAGCGTCCGACCGGCCTGCAACTGGTAGCTGACGCCCGCCACCGCGTCGAAATGCCGCGGCCCCGCAGAGAACCACCGCGTCTTGAGTGTGTAGCGCACCCCCAGCTCACGAACCTCCAGCAAGGGCGCCGAGGCAACTGCGGGCTCGACCATGCGTCGTGCCGCCATCGGAGCAGGCGCAATCTGAACCAGCGGCGCGTCTGCGTCCTGTGCCCTCAGGCAACGCACCGCATGACCTGGCACCGGCTGCGTGAGCTCGGGCCGGCTGCCGGCGCAGACCGGCAGCGCCTGGGCACAACGCGGCTCGAAACGGCAGCCGCCAAAGCTCTGCCACAGCGGCGGCACCGTGCCGGCGATCGCTGCCAGCGGCTGGCCCCGCCGCGCGGCATCCGGCAAGGCCTGCAGCAGCTGCTGAGCGTAAGGATGGCGCGGCGCGGCAAAGAACTGCGCCGCCGATGCCATCTCGACGATCTGGCCCGCGTACATCAGCGCCACCTGGTGCGCCATGCCGCTGACCACCGCCAGGTCGTGCGTGATCAGCAGCACGCCCAGCTGCCGTTCGCGCTGCAGGCTGCGGATCAGCGCCAGGATTTGAGCCTGGATGGTGACATCAAGCGCCGTGGTCGGCTCGTCGGCGATCAGGAAATCCGGCTCGGCCGCCAGCGCCATGGCGATCATCACCCGCTGCTTCTGCCCGCCGGAGAGCCTAAACGGGTAGTCCTCCAGCCGGCGCTGAGCATCGGGGATGCCCACACGCTCCAGCCATTCAAGCGCCTTGGCGCACGCCTGCGCACCGCGCAACGGCGTGTGCGCCTCGATGGCCTCCTTGAGCTGCTCGCCGATGCGCATCACCGGATTCAGGCTGGTGGCCGGCTCCTGGAAGATCATGGACACCCGGCCGCCCCGTACCGTGCGCATGCGGCCCTCGGGCAGGTCCAGCAGATCCTGCCCCTCCAGTCGCACCGAGCCGCCGGTGATGCGGCCGTTGGCCGGCAGCAGCCGCATCAGCGCCAGCGCCGTCATGCTCTTGCCGCAGCCGGATTCGCCCACCAGCGCAAAGGTCTCGCCGCGCTGCAGGCTCAGACTCAGGCCGTCGAGGGCACGCACCAGGCCTGCGTCGGCATCCAGTTCCACGCCGAGCTGATCGATCTCAAGCATGCTCGCCTCCCTTGTGCCGGCGCCACTGCAGCCGAGCGGCCCGGGCCTTGGGATCGAAGGCGTCGCGCACGCCATCGGCAAACAGGTTGGCAGCCAGCACCAGCCCCACCATGAAGACGAACGCGGTCAGGAAGCTCCACCACACCACGGGGTCGCGGCTCATCTCGGCACGCGCCAGGTTGATCATGCTGCCGAAGCTGTTCATCGCCGGGTCCACGCCGACGCCCACATAGGTCAGCACGGCTTCGTAGAGGATGAGCTCGGAGAAGCTCAGCACCAGCGTGATCAGCACCAGGTGCAGCACATTGGGCACGATGTGGCGCACCATGATGCGCAGATGGCCGACACCGAAGGCCGTGGCCGCCTGCACATAGTCCAGCTCTCTCACCTTGAGCGTCTCGGCGCGCACGAGCCGGCACAGGCCGGCCCAGCCGGTCAGGCCCAGGATCACGCACAGCGTCAGCATCTTCAGATCCGAACGCTCCGCAGCGGTCTCGAACAGATCGGGGTTCTTGTCGAAGAACACCTGAACCATCAGCACGCAGGCCGCGATCAGCAGCACATTGGGCACGGAGCTGAGCGTGGTGTAGAGGTACTGGATGAGCTCGTCCACCCAGCCCTTGAAGTAGCCGGCGAGCACGCCCAGCGCCAGCGCCAGCGGCAGGGTGGCCAGCGTGGACAGCGCGCCGATCACGAAGGCGGTCCGCAGGCTCTTGAGCGCCTGCACCAGCACGTCGTTGCCGGTGCGATCGGTGCCGAACACGTGGTAGTACGGCATCAGCGCCATCACCATGCCCGCCAGCAGCAGCACGACCGTGCCCGTGGCCAGCAGCGCACGCAGCGGGTAATCGGTGCGGTCGGCAGCCAGATCGGCCAGCGCGCGTCGCCAGCCGCCGTGGGCCGATGCCAGGCCGGCGGCGGCCAACCCCACGACGCCCAAGGCGGCGATGAGGCCGGCAACCAGCCCGAGGCCGGCGCGCCAGGCCACATCCGCAGCCCGCTCGCGTGCCGGGTCTTGCAGGTGGGCGCCGCCCCATCGCAGCCGCGGGTAGTCGCGCCGCGTCTGGCCGCCGGCATCGACCAGGCTCTCCCTGTTGAAGCCATAGGCCGCCAGCGGCAGCGAGTAGCTGACCTCGCGCATCGCTAGGGGCCGGGCCAGCAGCAGATCGAGCACGGACAGCGTCCGGGTGTCGTAGACCACCGCCCCGCGGGCGTCGCCGTCCGTCGGCAGCGCCCGGCGCAGATGCACGCTGTCGGCCAGCGCCACCAGGAAGAACAGTGCGATCAGCAGGCCGGCACAGGCGGCCACCGGGTCACGCAGCACGCGGCGCCAGTTCGCGCGCAGATGCGCCTGCCGGGCGACACGCCAGGCATAGCCGACGACGGTCGCCGCCATCAGCCACAGCGCGAGGTCGGTCCAGAGCAGCACGAACTTCATTGCAGCCTCACGCGCGGATCCACCCAGGTGTAGGCGATGTCGATCAGCGCGTTGCTCGTCACATAGAGCAGCGCGCCCAGGAAGACCATGGTGCGCACGATGGCGAAGTCCTGGCCGCTGATCGCGTCGATGACGAAGGAGCCCAGGCCGGGGATGCCGAAGAAGCTCTCGAACACCAGGCTGCCCAGGAACACATAGGGCAGGTAGCTGCCGGCACTGGTGATGATGGGAATCAGCGCATTGCGCAGCACATGGCGGGTCAGCACGCGCGCCTCGCTCAGGCCCTTGGCACGCGCGGTGCGCACATAGTCCTTGCCCATCTCCTCCAGGAACATCGCGCGGTAGAGCCGCGCCTCGCCGCCCAGGCGCGACAGCAGCGACAGCAGGATGGGCAGCGCCAGGAAGCGCACAGCATCCAGCCCCGGCGCAAAGCCGTTCATGGGCACCAGACGCAGCACGCGGGCGAACAGAAACTGGCCGACGATGATGTAGAACAGGCTGGAGATGGACAGCATCAGCACACACAGCACCACGCCCCAGAAGTCGATCGCTGAGTGCCGGAAGAACACCAGCAGCAGCGAGAACGCGACGCTCACGATCACCTGCAGCACGAACAGCGGCAGCGCCAGCTGCAGGCTCACGCCCATGCGCACCTTGACCTCGTGCCCAATGTTGACCGCCTGACGCGCATCGCTGCGACCGAAGTCCAGCATGAAAAGGCTGACCGAGCGCTCCCACAGGATGGTGTGGGTGAAGCGCTGCGCGCCCGCCTGGGCCGCGTCGTAGTAGAGCGGCTTGTCGTAGCCACGCTCCTCCTTCCATTTCTCGATCTGTTCCTGCGTGACCCGCTTGCCGCCGATGTTCAGGCGGGCCATGTCGTCCGGCGTGTTGACCGAGAAGAACAGGAAGAAGGTGAACAGGTTGACGCCCACCAGGATGGCCAGGCCATAGGCCAGGCGTCGCAGAGCAAAGCCCAGCATCAGCGCCCTCCCCCCGCCTGCGGCTGGCGCGCCGTGGCCACCTCGCGTGCGCGCCAGGCGCGGCGCGTCATCCACCCAATGGCGAGCGCGCCAGCGGCCAGCACCAGCAGCGGCCACCAGACCGGGCGGTTCCATTCGGCGATGCGCTGCGCCCGCTCGGCCGCATCCACGCGCAGATAGCGCGCACGATCGCGCACCACCACACCCGGCTTGCCGTTGTGCACCCAGTGCTGGTAGGCATTGCCCGAATAGCTCCAGTAGCCCCAGGCCCAGGGTGAGTCCTGGCGGACGATGTCGTTCATCTGCGCCATCACGCGGGCCTTCTCCGGCCCGTCCTCCAGCGACTGCAGACGCTTGAACAGGCGGTCGAACTCGGGGTTCTCGTAGTTCGCGGTGTTCTCACCCTCGTGCAGGCTCTTGCTGTTGGGGCCGTAGAGCATGAAGAGGAAGTTCTCGGCATCGGGATAGTCGGCGAACCAGCCCCACCAGAAGATCTGGTGCTTGCCCTTGAGCACCTTCTCCTGGAACTGGTTGTAGTCGGTCGCGCGGATGTCCAGCTGTATGCCCAGCTTGGCGAACTGGCGCACCATCCAGTCGTTCTCGGCCTTGAACTCGGGCGTGACCACGCGGTTGAAGTCGTAGTTCAGCACCAGCGGCTTGCCGGTGCGCGCATCGCGTCCGCCGGGATAGCCGGCCTCCACCATCAGCGCCTGCGCATCGGCCAGCGGCCGGCGCTCGATGCGGCCGTTCACCAGCCGGTGCGTGACCGGATTGAACTCGCCCGGCTGTCCCTCGCGCGAGCCGAACACGCCCGGCGGGATCGGGCCATGCGCCGTATCGCCGCCCTTGTCGCGGAAGATGCGGCCATAGCCTTCCTCCCAGTCGATCGCAATGGAGATGGCCTGGCGCAGCGCACGGTTGCGGCGCTGCTGCTCGGGCGTGTCGCCGCGGCCTATGACCGGATCCAGCCAGTTGAAGCCCAAGTACCAGTTGGTGATGTCCACCGTCATCGGGAACTGGAAGCCGCGCCGCTCGAAAAAGCGCCGGGTCTCGTCGGAGTCGTCGCGGTCCACCGCGAAGTTCACGCCCCAGTCGGCGCGATCCATCTCGGGCAGATCCAGGTAGCCCTGCTTGAACAGTTCCTTGATCGGCACCTTCTCCTTGACGTTGATCGCCACCACCTTGTCGACAAAAGGCAGCCGCTTGCCGCAGTCGGCCAGTCGGCCGGCCTCGGCATCGCCGGGCGCGCCGTCGCAGGGGTAGAAGTCGGGCCGGTAATTGGGGTTGCGGCTCATCACATGGCGCCGGTCCTGCACGTACTCGGTCATCATGAAGGGGCCGCTGCCCACCGGCCACTGGTTCCAGCCCAGGCCATGGTCGGCCATGCCAGGCTGGCTGTAGAAGGCATCGGCCTCCCAGGGCACGGCGGCGGCGAAGTTGGTGGCCAGCCAGTACTGCCACTGCGGATAGCGGCCGTTCAGGCGGATGCGCAGCAGATGGTCGTTCACCGCCTGAACGCCCGCCAGCGGCCAGCGGCGGAAGTCCAGGAAGGGCTTGTCGGCCAGGTTCTCAGGCAGGCCGGCCAGCTGCGCCGCGCTCTCCCGCTTCATCTGCGCCACATAGTCCTTCAGGCCGATCACATGCTCCGCGAACACCGCCTGCAGCGGCGTCTCGATGCGCGGGTTGGCATGGCGCTTGAAGGCGTAGACGAAGTCCTCCGCCGTCACCTCGCGCGTGGCCAGGTGCTCGAATGCGAAGGGGCTGCGTTTGTCCCCCAGCTGGGCCGGGGTCAGGTGGTGATAGAGGTAGTGCCCCTGCGCATCACGCGCGAAGGCCGGGTGCGGCGCCCACTTCAGGCCGCGGCGTATCGGGATGTCGTAGACCGCCTCGGCCACCTGGGCATCGGGCGCGTCGTCGGGCAGGCGCCGACCGGCGGCGTCCAGCAGATAAGGTTTGACCACCGCCTCGGCCGCACGCGGAATCAGCGCGTACGGCCGCTTCAGCGGGTGGTAGCCGTACAGCGGCTCGGTGATCTCGTAGACGAAGGTGCTCTCTGGTGCCGCGTAGGACGAGGTGGGGTCCAGATAGCGCGGCGAGCGCTCGGTGAAGGCCATGTAGAGCGCGTTCTCGCGCTCGGCGCCGCGGGGGTGCGGACTGTTGTTGCAGCCGGTCAGCAGCGCCAGCAGACCGACTGTCCAGCCCGCGATCCAAACCCTGCCACGACAAACCACACACCACCCCGAAATACAACCGCCTCGCAGAGGGCGAGGCGTGCGGAGATGATAGTGCGCGGCCAGCGTTCGGCAGCCCCGGCGGGCGCCGCCGTCAGCCCAGGGAAACCCTTGGGCTGCGGGTCACCCGACGTCTGGCGGCAGCCGCTCAGTGCGCGTGATCGTCGTGATCGTGGCTGTGCGCGTGGTCGTGCGCCAGACGCTTGTCGTTCTGCCAGCCGATGAAGGCGTCGCGCCCCTGCACGGCCAGGTCCACGGTCGCGCCCACCGGCAGGCAGACCTTGGTACGGCAGTGGCCGAAAGGCAGGCCCATCAGCACCGGCGTGCCGGTGCGCATGCGCAGTGCGCCCACCGCGTCCTTGAGGCCGTAGCCCCGGTCGTTGGGCGAACGGGTCCAACTGCCGAAATCGCCCAGCACCACGGCCTCCTGCGCGTCGATGACGCCGGCCTGCAGCAATTGCAGCAGCTGGCGCTCGACACGGTAGGGATGCTCGTTGACGTCCTCCAGGAACAGCACCCCGCCCTTGACCTTGGGCCAGTGCGGCGTGCCCAGCAGCGAGCACAGCACGCTGAGGTTGCCCCCCCACAGCCGG
This sequence comes from Roseateles depolymerans, assembly GCA_003241055.1. Lineage (GTDB taxonomy): Bacteria > Pseudomonadota > Gammaproteobacteria > Burkholderiales > Burkholderiaceae_C > Pelomonas > Pelomonas depolymerans_A. The sequence continues at coordinate 263,890 of QFOD01000001.1, read as the reverse complement.
CCGCGCACGGCCAGGCCGTCATAGGGCGTGGCGCCTCGCGGCGCGCCGCTCTCGCGGAAGCCCACGGCCTCGAGCTCACCACTCATGGCCTCGAGGAAGCAGTCGCGCGTGACCTCGTCCACCCCGCCCTCGTCCTCCGTGCGGCCGAAGTCGTCGCAGGCCAGCGGGCCGGACCACATCGCCAGGCCCTTGTGGCGCGCGATCAGCCCGTTCTGCAGCGCGGTCAGGTCGCTATAGCCCACCCAGCGCGTGCCGTGCTCGACGCTGTGAGCGATCAGGTCCCAGTCGATGCGGTCCAGCAGCCGCGTGAGGCCGTAGCCGCCGCGCGTGGCCAGCGCCACCGAGGGCGCCTCCTCGGCGACGCGGTGCAGCGCGGCCAGACGGGTGTCGTCATCGCCGGCAAAACGCTGAACGCGGCTGAGCGCATCGGCATCGATGCTCACCTCGAAGCCCAGCTGGGTGAGGCGCTTGGCGGCACGGCGTAGCGGTGTGGCCTGGGCCAGCGCACCGGCCGGCGAGAACAGGGTCAGGGAAGTCATGGCAATTCGTCCAGATGGGTGGCTTCGCCGGTGGGCAGCGGCGTCGCTGCCCCGGTGGCGGCCTGGCGCTGCAGGCGGCGCGCACGCGCCGCCTCGCGACGCTCGGCGAAGAAGTCGCGCAGGAGCTGACCCGCGGCGTCGGACATCAGTCCGCCCTGGATCAGCGTGTGGTGATTGAGGCGGGCTTCGCCGAAAAGATCGAGCACCGAGCCGGCCACGCCGGTCTTGGGGTCGGTGGCGGCGAACACCACGCGCTTGAGCCGCGCGTGCATCAGCGCCATCGCGCACATCGCGCAGGGTTCCAGCGTCACGTAGAGCTCGCAGTCGGGCAGCCGGTAGTTCTCCAGCAGCGTGGCCGCGTGGCGCAGGGCCACGATCTCGGCATGCGCGGTGGGGTCGTGCGTGGTGATGGGCCGGTTGTAGCCGGTGGCGATGACCTGACCCTCGCGCATCAGCACCGCGCCCACCGGCACCTCGCCCACCAGCCAGGCGTTGTGCGCCTGATCCAGCGCCAGGCGCATCGCGTATTCGTCGGCCGGGGAAAACATGGCGTCAGTGTAGTGGCCGCCCTTGGGGATTTCGCCGGGGCACCTATGCTGGCGGCCCCATGCACGACGAGCTCCAGAACGACCTGTTCGGCCTTCAGGCCAGCGCCGAGACCGCCACGCCGAAGCGCGCCACCCGACCTCGCGGCGGCGTGCAGCCCAGCCCCAGCCGGCCGGAAGACGAGCAGCTCGCCGCGCGGCTGTCGCCGCTGGTGCATCTGGGCAGCTCCACCTGGAGCTACCCCGGCTGGGAAGGCCTGGTCTGGGCCGGCCGCCACAGCGAGGCCCTGCTCGCCCGCACCGGCCTGACGGCCTATGCCGCCCATCCGCTGCTGCGGGCCGTGGGCATAGACCGCGGCTTCTACAAGCCGCTCGCCACCAGCGAATTTGAGCGCTATGCGCAGCAGGTGCCGGCGCACTTTCGCTTCACGGTGAAGGCGCCCAGCCTGGTGACGGACGCGCTGGTGCGCCGCGAGGACGGCCGCGCTCAGCAGCCCAACCCGCTGTTCCTGGACCCGACCCTAGCGGTACAGGAGTTCGTGGAGCGCGCGGTCGAGGGCCTGGGCGCCAAGATCGGCGCACTGGTGTTCCAGCTCAGCCCGCTGCCGCCCGCGCTGCTGGCCCGCCTGCCCGAGCAGCGCGAGCGCCTGCACGCGCTGCTGAGGGCGTTGCCGAGGCTGGATTCCGGCGTCATCGCGGTGGAGGTGCGCGACGCCGCCTGGCTGGACGCAGAGTTTGCCGCTCTGCTGCGCGACACCGGCACGCGCTACTGCCTGGGCCTGCACCCCAAGCTGCCCCCCATCCAGGAGCAGCTGCCGCTGCTGCGCGCGCTGTGGCCGGGCCCGCTGGTGTGCCGCTGGAACCTGAACCGGCTGCACGGCCCCTTCGGTTATGAGCAGGCCGAGCAACGCTACGGCGACTTCAGCGCCACCGTCGATCCCGACCCCGAGACGCGCGCGACCCTGGCCCGCGTGATACGCGGCACCGTCGGCGCCGGCCAGGCCGCCTACGTCACCATCTCGAACAAGGCCGAGGGCTCGGCGCCGCTCAGCGTGCGGGCGCTGGCCCAGGCAATCGCCGACGACTGAGCCGCCCGCCCCCGGGTTTGTCATGAGGGTCAGGTCGCCACGTCATCAGGATTTCATCAAGGTTTGCGGGCACGGGCTTCCTAGCATGAGGATCAGCCGGTGCGCGGGTGGTCCGCCTGCCGGGCCCCCACAGGAGTTCGCATGCCCACTGCCCTTCCCTGGCGCCACCACCTGGCCGCCGCCCTGAGCCTCGCGCTCAGCACCGCTGTAGGCACCTTTAGCCTCGCCCCCGCCGCCCACGCCGACCCGCTGCTGGACACCGGCACGCCCGGTGGCGGCATGTTCGGCTACTGGGGCTTCGACGTGTTCGTCGGCCAGTCCGTCGCGATCGCGTTCACGCCGACCCAGGACTACTCGTTCGACAACCTGTCGCTCTGGCTGATGAGCAACGACTTCGACGCGCCCGGCCGCACGCTGAGCATCTCGCTGCAGACCGATGCCGGCACCGGCGCGACGCCCCAGGCGCCGTCCGGCACCGTGCTGGAAACCTGGCAGCACGCCACCACGGCGGTGGGCTGGGAGCCCGTGCTGGAGACCATGAACTCGGTGCTGCACCCGACGCTGTACGCGGGTACGACCTACTGGATCGTGGCCGAGTCCGGCGAAGCGGCCTTCGTCGATCCCGTGTGGGTGGTGGCCGGCAACGGCCCGTCGTACTACGTGGGCAACATCGACTTCGCGTCGAGCAGCGCCTGGCAGGTGGGCCTCACCGGCGCGGCACCGGGCGCGATCATCAACGCCACGCCAGTCCCCGAGCCCGAGACGCTGGCGCTGCTGCTGCTGGGCGCCCCGCTGGTGCTGGGTGCTGCCCGCCGGCGCACGCGCCAGGCCCAGCCCTCGACACAGGCCGGCTGAAACCGCGCCGGCCGCTCAGCGTCTAGCGCTCCGCGGCCGACGCCGCCTCGGCGCTGCGGCGCGCGGCATCGTCGACAGCGTCCTGCACCTGACGACCCACCGCCTGGGGCGAGCGGGGCGCCACCTCGGTGGCAGAAGCGGCGGGGGTCGCGGCCGGCAACGCCGGCTGGCGGACGCTGTCCAGCTGGCGACGGGCCAGGAACAGCACGATGGCCGCGACCACCAGGATGACGGTGAGGCTAAAGACGGCGCGCATGCCCGCATCATCGGGCAGGCGCGCCGGGCGCGGCAAGCTGCCGCGCCGACCCAGCCGCCAGACTCAGGCGCGGCGGCGCGCGGCCACGCCCGCCATCAGCGCGATGCCGGCCAGCAGGTAGGCCAGCGTGCTGCCCTCCGGCACCGACGACACGACGAAGGACAGGTTGTCCGCATAGCCGTCGTTGTCGCCGCCGCCCTGGCGCTCCATCGACAGCGAGAACATCAGCGAGGTGGTGCCCGTCGGCAGCTCGCCGGAGGCGGACTGGAAGAACAGCCCGGTCTCGTTGTTGCGGTCCGCCGGCATGACGGGGCCGATGGCGGCGTGGCCGATCTCGTTGTCCGACGCGTCGAGGAAGGAGACGTAGAGCAGCGCGTTGTCGCCCTGCGCCTGCCAGCCGCCCAGCCAGCCAGTCAGGTCGTAGTGCAGCGACTGGCCGGCCAGCTCGCCCAGCGCGATGGTCTGGAAGCCGGCTGCCTGTGCACCGACGCCGGTGAACATCTTCAGGCCGCGGTCCACCGGGCCGGGCTGCGTGGGCAGCACCCAGTTGCTGCCGTAGTCGACGGCCTGGAACAGCGAGTAGCCATCGAAGCCGCTCCAGCCGGTGACGCCGCTCTCGGCGTTGCCGTTGACGATGAGGTTGCTGCCCAGCGTGGCTTGCGCCAGCGCGGCCGGCGCGAGAGTGGACAGGCCGACGGCCAGGGCGAGGGTCAGGGTTTGCTTGATCATGAAAAGACCTTGGTTGGCGAGATGAAGAGGGTTCAGGGGTGGGTCTGGTCCAGCTGGGCGGCGCCGGACATCGCCGGATCGCTCACCGAGGGCTCGCCGTTCTCCAGGTGGCCCGCCAGGCGGCGGCCGAAGCCGGCGACCTCGGCGACCTTGACGCTGTAGTCGTACCAGCGGTGCGCGGCGTCCACCGGCACGCGCACGGTCGAGCTGCTGCCGGCCGGCACGATCCAGCTGCGGTTGGGTTCGACGGCGTAGCGGTTGGTCTGCAGCACGAAGGTGGCTGCGCTGCCGCCCTCGTTGCGCAGCTCCAGCACCAGCTCCAGGTTCACGCGGTCCGCCTGCACGCGCAGATCCGGGCGGGCCGGCTGGGCCGCGGTGGTGGGCAGCTTGCCGGCAAAGTGGCGGTGGAAGCCGTTGGGGCCCAGCACCCAGAGGTCGTAGGCGGCGCCGGCCGTACCGGCCCAGACGCCGTCCAGCTGACGGCCGGGCTCGACGGTGTAGCGGCGCGGCGGCTGGGCCAGCGCCAAGCGGTCGTAGACGTGGAAGACCGCGCCGGCCTCACCGGCATTCTCGAAGCTCAGCGTCAGGCCGTTGGTGGCCGCGCGGGCCTGCACCTGCAGCTCGTAGGGCAGCGCGCGCGCCGGACGCACGCCCACCTCCTGCACGGGGGCCGCCAGGCTGGTCGGCGCGGCCGGGGTCTTGGTGCCCTGCAGCGCCAGCGCGCGGGCACGCAGCTCGGCCGTGGCCGGCAGGTTCTGCACGAAGGCGCTGTCCTCCGGGCGGGCGAAGTCGAAGCAGCCGGTCAGGTTGCCGCTGACGGCGCGGCGCCACGGCGTGATCAGCGGCTCCTGCACACCGAAGCGCGCCTCGATGAAGCGGATCACCGAGGTGTGGTCATGCACCTGGGAGTTGACCCAGCCGCCCTTGGTCCAGGGTGACACCACGTACATCGGCACGCGCGGGCCCATGCCGTAGGGGCGGTGCTGGTAGGCCGGGTCGCTGCCGTTGAGGACGTGGTGGTACTCGCCGGTGGTGTCCACCGTGGAGGCGCCCGCCAGCAGCGCCTTGGCCGGGTCGGCGTCGTAGCTCAGGAAGGACGGCGCAGCCGGCGGCGGCATGTGGTCGAAGAAACCGTCGTTCTCGTCGAAGTTGATGAACAGCACGGTCTTGGACCACACCTCCGGATTGGAGGTCAGCGCGTCCAGCACGCGGGCCGTGTAGTCCGCGCCCGAGGCCGGGCTGGAGGGCCCGGGGTGCTCCGAGCCTTCGGCCGTGGCCACGATCCAGCTGACCGCCGGCAGCTTGTTCGCCAGCACGTCGTCCTTGAGCTTGTCGAGGTCACGCGTGGCCACGCCACGGTCGCGCAGCTCGACCGAGAAGCCCTGACGACCGTACCAGGCGTCGCGGAAGGGCCGGAAGCCCGCCAGCGAGTTGTCGGTGAAGTTGTCACCCATGTTCTGGTAGACCTGCCAGCTGATGCCCGCGTTCTGCAGGCGTTCGGGATAGGTCGTCCAGGTGTAGTCGGTGGCCGGGTTCTCGTTGAACCAGTCGTGGCTGTTGTCGGTGGACGGGCCACCGCCCAGCGCCAGCGGGTCGTTGCCACCGCTCCACAGGAACAGGCGGTTGGTGTTGGTGCCGGTCTGCGTGGCGCAGTGGTAGTGGTCGCACAGCGTGAAGGCGCGGGCCAGCGCGAACTGGAAGGGGATGTCCGCCTCCTTGTAGTAGCCCAGCGAATGCGCCTGCTTGGCGGCGGGCCAGTTGTTCATGCGGCCGTGATCCCAGGCGGCCTGGGCGTCGGTCCAGGAGTGCGGCGTGCCGCTGACCCGCATCACGGCGAAGTCCTGCTGCGTGTTCAGGTGGAAAGGAGCGATCGCCGTGCGCTGGCCACCCCAGTCCGGGCGGCCCGGCACCTTGGCGCCGCCGCCGTTGGGCTGAACGAACACGGTCTTGCCGCTGAAGGTGCCCGCGCGGTCGACGACCGGCGCGGGGAACGGGTCGGCGAAGCCGCGCACGCCGGCCAGCGTGCCGAAGTAGTGGTCGAACGAACGGTTCTCCTGGGTCAGGATGACGATGTGCTCGACGTCCTGCAGGGTGCCGGTGCGGATGTTGGCCGGAATGGCCAGCGCACGCTGGATGACGGGCGGGAAGCTGGCCAGTGCGGCGCTGGCGCCGACGGCCTGGCCGAGGGTCTTCAAAAAGCCGCGGCGATCTTGGTGGGACATATGAGGTGCCTTCTGAGCTGTGGGTTCCTACGGCTCGGCACTCTAGAAATCCAATGTGCATGGACCGTGACATTCCGCACGATTCAGCAAACTAGGGATACAAACCGGCGCCACTGCATGACGAATCCGTGACGCGCGATGGCAAGACCTGTCCCCACGCTGCGTATCGGAAGGCCTGAATTGCCACACGACAGGCCAGACGGCAAGACCCGACCCCTGTCGCCCGATCGCACAGGCAACAAAAAAGCCGCCCCTCTCGGGGCGGCTTCGCGGGGCGGAACGCCAGGTCAGGCGCTCACGGCGGCCAGCGCGGCGTTGAAGGTGGCGCTCGGGCGCATCACGGCAGCGAGCTTGGCCGTATCGGGCTTGTAGTAGCCGCCGATGTCGGCCGGCTTGCCCTGCACCTCGGCCAGCTCCTTGATGATGGCCTGCTCACCCGCGGCCAGCGACTTGGCCAGCCCGGCAAACTTGGCGGCCAGCTCGGCATCCGCCGTCTGCGCGGCCAGTTCCTGGGCCCAGTACAGGGCTAGGTAGAACTGGCTGCCACGGTTGTCCAGCTGACCCGTCTTGGGGCTGGGGCTCTTGCTGTTATCCAGCAGCTTGCCCGTGGCGGCGTCCAGCGTCTGCGCCAGGATCTTGGCGCGGGCGTTGCCGGTCTTCAGGCCCAGGTCCTCCAGGCTGACGGCCAGCGCCAGGAATTCGCCCAGCGAATCCCAGCGCAGGTGGTTCTCCTCCACCAGCTGCTGCACGTGCTTCGGAGCCGAGCCGCCGGCACCGGTCTCGTACATGCCGCCACCGGCCATCAGCGGCACGATGGACAGCATCTTGGCCGAGGTGCCCAGTTCCATGATGGGGAACAGGTCGGTCAGGTAGTCGCGCAGGATGTTGCCGGTGGCCGAGATGGTGTCCATGCCGCGGATCACGCGCTCCAGCGTGTAACGCATCGCGCGCACCTGGCTCATGATCTGGATGTCCAGGCCGGTCGTGTCGTGCTCGTGCAGGTACATCTTGACCTTGGTGATCAGCTGCGCCTCATGCGGGCGGTAGCTGTCCAGCCAGAACACCACCGGCATGCCGGAGTTGCGGGCACGGTTCACGGCCAGCTTGACCCAGTCGCGGATCGCGGCATCCTTGACCTGGCACATGCGCCAGATGTCGCCCTCTTCCACGTTCTGGCTCAGCAGCACCTCGCCGGTGTCCAGGTCGGTGATGTTGGCCACGCCGTCTTCGGGGATCTCGAAGGTCTTGTCGTGCGAGCCGTATTCCTCGGCCTGCTGGGCCATCAGGCCGACGTTGGGCACCGTGCCCATGGTCTTGGGGTCGAAGGCGCCGTGCCACTTGCAGAAGTTGATCATCTCCTGGTAGATGCGGGCGAAGGTCGACTCCGGCATCACGGCCTTGACTTCCTTCAGGCGGCCATCGGCGCCATACATCTTGCCGCCGGCGCGGATCATCGCGGGCATGGAGGCGTCCACGATGATGTCGTTGGGCGAATGGAAGTTGGTGATGCCCTTGGCCGAGTCCACCATGGCCAGCTCGGGGCGGTGCTCCTGGCAGGCGTGCAGGTCGCGCTTGATCTCGTCTTGCTTGCTCTGCGGCAGCGTGGCGATCTTGTTGTAGAGATCGACCATGCCGTTGTTGACGTTGACGCCCAGCTCCTTGAACAGCGCGCCGTGCTTCTCGAAGGCTTCCTTGTAGAAGATCTTCACGCAGTGGCCGAACACGATGGGGTGGGACACCTTCATCATGGTGGCCTTCACGTGCAGCGAGAACATCACGCCGGTCTTGTGCGCGTCCTCGATCTGCTGCTCGTAGAAGTCCAGCAGCGCCTTCTTGCTCATGAACATGCTGTCGATGACCTCACGGTCCAGCAGTGCCACCTTGGGCTTGAGCACGATGGTCTTGCCGCTCTTGGTGATCAGCTCCATCTTCACGTTGCGGGCGCGGTCCAGCGTCATGGACTTCTCGCCGTGATAGAAGTCGCCGTGGTGCATGTGCGAGACGTGCGTGCGCGACGCCGGGCTCCACTCGGCCATGCTGTGCGGGTGCTTGCGGGCGTATTCCTTCACCGCCTTGGGTGCGCGGCGATCGGAGTTGCCCTCGCGCAGCACCGGGTTCACGGCCGAGCCAATGCACTTGTTGTAGCGGGCGCGGATGTCCTTCTCTTCGTCGGTCTTGGGGCTCTCCGGGAAGTCCGGGATGTCGTAGCCCTTGGCCTGCAGTTCCTTGATCGCGGCCACCAGCTGCGCCACCGACGCGCTGATGTTGGGCAGCTTGATGATGTTGGCGTCCGGGGTGAGCGTGAGCTTGCCCAGGGCGGCCAGGTTGTCCGGCACGCGCTGTGCCTCGGTCAGGCGCTCGGGGAACTGGCCCAGGATGCGGCCGGCCACCGAGATGTCGCTGGTGCCGATCTTGATGCCTGCCGGCTCGGCGAAGGCCTGCATGATGGGCAGGAAGCTGGCGGTGGCCAGCAGCGGCGCCTCGTCGGTCAGCGTGTAGATGATGTTCGGCTTGTCGGTGCTCATGGATGGATGTCCTGGAGAGGGTTGTCTCGCTCACGGCTAACCACGATCGCGAGCGGGTGAGGCCGCTGTCTCGACCGGGCCAGGGCCGCGGGCGGCATGGCGAGGTCGGATCGTGACGCTGAAACCATTTTCCTGCAATTTGAATTCACAATGTGAAAAGTTGAGCCGGGAGCAGAGAAATTTCGGCAGCTCCGCCTGGGGCGGCACCAAAGTCCTATGCAGGACTTCCATCCGGCCAAGACCCCGGTGGCCACAGGGTGTACTCGCGCCGTACGCAGGCGTCCACGGACGCGCGACTCACGATGCGGCCGCGCCGTACCCGATCGGCCCCTGACGGGCGCAAAGACCGGACACCCCGCCCGACCAAGGTCGAATGCCCGCTGACGACGCGCTGCGCTCGCCGTTCGGCTGCCTGCCATGGCGGCAGCCACGACGGCCAGCCACGTTGAGATTGCGACAAAGACGACAGCGCCAGCCGGCGACGACGCGATGGGCCTTCATGCCCGCTGGCGCAAGTCCTTGATGCAGCGGCGCTTTTCCCAAAGCACCGCAAGCCGCGGCAACTTGGCACGCTCCTTGAGTAGTTACATGCACCTGCCCCTCGTTCGACCACCAGGAGCCGCGCATGAGTCTCAAGCTCGACGCCAAGCCGATCTATCTCGACTACGCCGCCACCACCCCGGTGGATCCCCGCGTCGTGCACGCGATGGTGCCGTATCTGTACGAGAACTTCGGCAACCCGGCCTCGCGCAGCCACGCCTACGGCTGGGCCGCCGAAGAGGCGGTGGAGATCGCCAGGGAGCAGGTCGCCCGGCTGATAGGCGCCGATGCCCGTGAGCTCGTCTGGACCTCCGGCGCCACGGAGTCCAACAACCTGGCCATCAAGGGAGCAGCGCAGTTCTACCAGTCCCGCGGCAGGCACCTGATCACCGTGAAGACCGAGCATAAGGCGGTGCTGGACAACCCGCTGAAGATGAGCCAGCCGCTGGGCGCGAGCTTCGCCTTCATGGGCCTGGCCTCCTGCATGCCGGTGATGCACGGCAGCCAGGGCTGCACCTCGTTCGGCCTCGTGCTGCTGGTGCGCCACTTCAAGGAGGCCATCCCGCTGCAGACCACGGCGATGAACGAGGCCACCACCATCATGGGCGGCTACGACAACGTCGAGAAGGCGCTGCTCAACATCCGCTCGCGCGCGAAGCCGGCGCTGATCGCGATGTGCTCGACGGGCCTCACCGAAACCAAGGGCGACGACGTCGAGGCCTATGTGCGCCTGGCGCAGCAGAAGCACCCGGAGCTGGCCGACACCGCCGTGGTGTACGTGTCGACGCCCGACTATGTCGGCGCGCTGCAGGACGGCTGGGCCAAGGCGGTCCAGGCGCTGGTGAGCCAGCTGCCTGAGGTGAGCGACGCGCCCAAGGACAGCCGGCGCGTCAACGTGCTGGCCGGCTGCCACCTGAGCCCCGGCGACATCGAGGAACTGCGCGAGCTCATCGAGGCCTTTGGCCTGCAGCCCACCTTCGTGCCGGACCTGTCGGGGTCTCTCGATGGGCACATTCCCGACGACTGGCTGGGCACGACGCTCGGCGGCACCACGCTGGCAGAGCTGCGCGCGCTGGGCGGCGCCGGCCACACGCTGGCCATCGGCGAGCAGATGCGCGCAGCCGCCCAGGCGCTGGACGCGCGCTGCGGCGTGCCGTTCACGGTCTTCGACCGCGTGACCGGCTTGCTGGCGGTGGACGGCTTCGTGCAGACACTCAGTCAGCTCTCCGGTCGGCCCGTGCCGCAGCGGCTGCGCCGCCAGCGCAGCCAGCTGGTGGACGCCATGCTGGACGGCCACTTCCATTTCGGCGGCAAGCAGGTGGCGCTGGGCGCCGAGCCCGACCTGCTGTTCGCCGTGGGCAACCTGCTGCTGGAGATGGGCGCGGAGCTGCCCGTGTGCATCACCACCACGCCCTCGCCCGTGCTGGAGCGCCTGCCTGTCGAGCGCGTGCTCATCGGTGACCTGGAGGACTTCGAGCAGGCCGCGCGCGCGGCCGGCTGCGACCTGCTGATGACGCACTCGCACGGCCGCCAGGCCGCCGAGCGCCTGGGGCTGCCGCTGTTCCGTCTGGGCTTTCCCATCTTCGACCGCATCGGCAACGCACACATCTGCCACGTCGGCTATCGCGGCACGCGGCGGCTGGTCTACGAGGTGGGCAATGTGTTCATCGAACAGATCACGCACCACGGCCCCGAGGACTGGCCGCTGCCGCCGGCGGCACTGGCCGCCGCCCAGGGGCTGCCCGAAGTGGCCCATGTCAGCGCCGACATCCCGCGCCTGCCCCGCCGCGAGCCGGTGACCGCCGCGCTCACCGAGACCCCTTGACCGGACCCGCTTGAAGAAAGGCTCCCCATGAAGATCGCCTTCGCCACCCAGGACCAGCAGCGCGTGGATGCGCATTTCGGCTGGGCCAAGTTCCTGGCCGTCTACGAGCTCGATGCCGCCGGCCACCAGCATGTGCAGACCTTTCCGTTCGGCGAGGACCTGGCCGAGGACGGCAACGAGGACAAGCTCGCGCCCAAGCTCGCCGCCATCGCGGATTGCGCCATCGTCTACGTGGCCGCCATCGGCGGCAGCGCGGCGGCGCGCGTGGTGGCCCACAAGATCCACCCGATCAAGGTGGCGCAGCCGGAGTCCATCACCGAGCTGCTGGACAAGATGCAGGACGTGCTCAAGGGCACCCCGCCCCCCTGGCTGCGCAAGGCGCTGATGAAGGGCCAGGAGCGCGCCGGCGAATTCGAGGACGACAGCGAAGAGGTGAAGGCATGACGGACACCGCCACCGTGGAAGCGCCCAGCGACGACGCCCTGCTGCAGGACGGCTTCATCCGCGAGCTGATCAAGCAGATTCGCGCCCAGGACACGCACGGCACCTGGGAGGGCAAGAGCGACGCCACGTTGCTGGCGCCGTTCATCCTGAGCGCCGAGCAGCGCAAGGCGCTGCCGATGATGGGCGACCCCGACCCCGAGACGCTGTGGCGGCTGGACCTGTTCCACAACGCCATCGGCCTGTGCATCGAGCGCGCCACCGGCTGCATGGTCAGCCCCATGATGAAGATGAGCCACGAGGGCTTCGGCCGCGCGGTGCTGACCACCGGGCGGCTCATCGTCGTCAACCGCTACCTGCGCGACGTGCACCGCTTCGGCTACGCCAGCCTGGCCAAGCTGGCGGAGGCCGGCAACAAGCTGGTGACGGAGGGTGTGCAGATGGTCAACAACTACCGCGAGGTGGCCACCTATGGCTGACGTCGACACCCTGAAGGCCGAGGCCAAGAAGGCCAACGCCCGAGCCACCCAGGCCAAGATGGATCTGCACGACCTCTCCGAGGAGCTGCCGACGAACTGGGAGCGCATCCTGGAGGTCGCACAGGCCGCACACGATGCCCACGCGGCCCTGATGGCCGTGCGCAAGCAACTGGCCGACGCGCAGGCGGCCTGAGAAGGAGCGCGAGATGAGCAGCTTCACCGTCACGCTGCCCAGCGGCGAAGTCTGGGAACCTCAGTTCGTCCAGCACATCAACGAGGCTACCTGCATCGGCTGCGGTCGCTGCTTCAAGGTCTGCCCGCGCGGTGTGCTGGAGATGGTCGGCCTCGACGAGGACGGCGAGCGTGTGCAGGTCTCGCTGGACGACGATGACGACGAGGAATACGAAAAGAAGGTCATGACCATCGCCCACGGCGAGCTCTGCATCGGCTGCACGGCCTGCGCCAAGATCTGCCCGAAGAAGTGCTACACGCACGCGGCGCTGGCGGCATGACATGAGGCCGCCCGCCTGCTTAGTGCCCGCCCAACGCGGGCCTGCTGGGGAACGACACCTGGCCCGCCGCGATACGCACGGGCTGCCCGAACCGACGGCGCTGGCGCTGCAGCGCCAGGCGCAGCGGGGCGACGAGGTGGACGATGTGCGCGAACTGCTGCTCGCCCACGCCGCCCCCGGCCCGGACGCTGCCCGCACCGAGGCGGTGGCCGAGGTCATCGCCCTTGCCTGCCTGGGCGACAACCACCTCTGGCAAGACCTGCAACTCGGGTCACGCGCCGAGCTGACGGCATTGATCGAGCGGCACTTTCCACGCTTGGCCGCCCGCAATCAGCCGCCGATGAAGTGGAAGAAGTTCTTCTACCGGCTGCTCTGCGAGCGCGAGGCCATCCTCATCTGCAAGTCGCCGAGCTGCGCCGTCTGCACGGACCACGCCCAGTGCTTCAGCCCGGAACTCTCCTGAACAAACGCCCCATGCCCGACACGGACACGCCCGATCTGCCGCTGGTCTTCCAGGTCCATGCCTTCGGCTGCATGCAGGCTCGCCCACCGGGCCACCCGCGCGGCTCCTGCGCCGAGCGCGGTGCGAAGGCGCTGGTGGAGCGGCTGCAGATGCGCGTCGACCGCGAGCGTCTGCCCGGCGTGGCCGTGACGATGACCGGCTGCATGGGCTTCTGCCAGGCCGGCCCGCTGATGGTGGTGTACCCGCAGGGCGTCTGGTACGCGCCACGCAACGAGGCCGACGTCGACGAGATCGTGGACCGCCATTTCAGGGGCGGGCAGCTCGTCGAGCGGCTGGTCGTCCTGCCCAGGGTCTGAGGCCTGAGGCCATGCTGCAGGCCGCCATGCTCAAGGTCATCCAGGAAGCCGGCGAAGGCGTGCTGGTGCTCATCGAGGGGGTGGAGGCCGACGAGTTCCAGCGCTCGCGGCTGACCCGCCAGGAGGTACGCCGGCTGCTGAGCCTGATGGCCGACACCCTGATGGCCCTGCCCTGCGCGACACGCCAGGCACTGCCGGAGATCGACTGGAACAGCTGGCAGGCCATTCAGCATGGCCTGGCTTCACCCACGCTCGACGCCGACGAGCTCAGCTGGGATGCCGCTCGCGGCCTGGTGCCGCCCACGCTGACCTGGCTGCGCGTGTACCGGCGCGACGACCCCGCGCTGTTCGACTTCCGCCCCTGACGCCGCGATTCAACGCAGGCCAAGCGCTGTTGCCCCGGAGAAGCGATGACCCATCTGCTGTTCTTCGAGAACCCCGGCTGAGGCGGCAACGCCCGCCAGAAGCCGGCCCGGCGCCAGGCCGGTCACGCGCCTCACGTGCGCAGCCGGCCAGGGCCTGAGCGCACAACGCCCCCTGGAGGACTGCCGCGCGAGGCCTGAGCCGCGCGACAGCCCCCGACCGGCCGCAGCACTCAGGCCGGCGTGGCGAGACCACGCTGCCTGGCCTCCTCCGTCTCGATCCACTGCTTGAGCTTGTTCACATGCTCGATCTCCTCCCGCACGAACTCGCTCGCAACGCTGCGCACCGCCGCGTCCTTGGCGGTGTTGGCGATCGCGTAATAGAACTCGTAGCCACGCCGCTCGCCCTGCAACGCGGCCTTCAGCGCATCCAGCCGCTTGAGGCCGGGATCGCCCTCCCACAGCGATGTGCGCTCGGGTGTCGCGTTCTCGGGCCAGGCCGTGCTGGCCGGCAGCGTCACGTCGGCGTCGTACTTCTCGCACTTGGCGCGGGCTTCCTCCAGGTGCAACCGCGAATAGCCCGCCAGCTGTTCGAAGAGTGCCCCCACGTCGGCATTGCCTGCCTGCTTCATCGCCGCAGCCAGGCCCTCGAAATGCAGCGCGGCGTCCTCCTCGACCTTGACGGCATAGGACAGGAATTGGTCCAGCGTGCGGATGCCGACACCGCCCTTGTAGATCGCAGCAGCCAGCGACAGCGCCGGCCCCTTGACCGGCTGCGTCACATCACCTTCAAACCGCACCTCGATGTCTTCATTCCGGACAAAGCACTGGCAGGCGAGCCGGTGACGCGGCGGCATGTCGTTGACCTCGGCGTCCATGATTTCCTCGTGGGTGATCTTGCCCAACTGGCGAAGCATCTCCTTCTCCTTTTCGGTCAGCGCAATGCCGTAGCGCACGCCCGACACGTAATGCCTGACCTCCACAAGACAGGAGCCGCACTCGCCGTCCCCGCAGTCAAAAGGAATCGGGATGTGATTGGCCTTGGCGAGCGCGAGCAGCGTGCCGCGTTCGCCGGCAACCGCATACACCGTGATGTCGCGCGGCATCAGTGGCGAAGAAAAGGTGACATTGGCCATGGTGAACTCCTCAGCTGGTTTGGGTGGCGGGCCCACAAGCGCAAGACACATGCCCGCCCGGGCCGGCATCGCCGCAGGCTTGACGCAGGTCAAGCGCGCCGCCTGAAGCCGCGCGGCAGGCCCGATGCGTGCTTGTGTTCAGGGCTGGGCGCACCCGCCGACCATGGCGTGACGCTTTCCTTCCTGCTTGATCGAGGACGCAACATGGACTCCGTAGAAGTCTTTCTGGCCCATTCCATCCGCCTGGAGCAGGAAGCCGCGCGCCGCTTCGAGCAACTGGCCGACGCGATGCAGACCAACGGCAACGTGGAAGCCGGCCAGCTGTTCAAGCGGCTGGCCGCGTTCTCGCGCATGCACCTGGCGGACGCCCAGGCACGCGCCGGCTTCCGGGACATTCCCGAGTTGGCCGAGAACGCCTACCAATGGCCCGACATCGAGAGCCCGGAAACGGCAGCCATCTGGGCTGCCGACCCCTTCATCGGCCGCGAGCAGGCGCTGGAGGTTGCCCTCGAGGCCGAATCCGCCGGGCTGGCTTTCTATGAGGGCATCCGGCAGGCGACCAACGACCCGGAGGTACGCCGCTTCGCGCAGGAGTTCGCCGAGGAGGAGGCGCAGCACGTGGCCGAACTGCAGCGCTGGCTGGAACGCCATCGCAGCGGGCTGCCCATGCCGCAGGCGAGTTGATCCCACGGGTCGGTTTGTCGACTTTGCACCCACTGCCCGCCGCCGGGCGGCACCAACATCCGCAGGAGCCCCTCATGCCGCTGTTCGATTTCCGATGCGAGGCCTGCCAGGCCGAGTTCGAACGACTCGTCCGTCAGGGCGACACCCCCACCTGCCCAAACTGCGGCAGCGCGATGGTCACCAAGCTGCTGGTGTCGCGCCTGGCTCCAGCCGGCAGGATAGAAGCCGTCCGCCTGTCCAACCGACGCGCCGCCCACGCCCAGGGCCTGTTCAACAACTACAGCCCGAGCGAACAGGCACGGTTGCTCAAGGGCAAGACCGTCTGAGCCGGCCGCTCAGCGGTGGGGCTCAGCACCGCCACTTCGTCGATCGGGGGGCGCGCCCGACCAAAACGCTGCGACTGGCACTGCCGCACAGGCCAGCCGCCGCTGGGAGACCTGGCCTCGAATCAAGCGTTGGCGGGGAGCCTCATTCCCACTCGATGGTCGCAGGCGGCTTGGAGCTGACGTCGTAGGTGACGCGGTTGATGCCGCGCACCTCGTTGATGATGCGGCCCGAGGTGCGCTTGAGCAGGCTGTAAGGCAGTTCGGCCCAGTCGGCCGTCATGAAGTCGCTGGTCTGCACGGCGCGCAGCGCCACCACGTAGTCGTAGGTGCGGCCATCGCCCATCACGCCCACGCTCTTCACCGGAAGGAAGACGGTAAAGGCCTGGCTGGTCAGGTCGTACCAGGTCTTGCCCGTTGCTTCGTCGCGGGTGTTGCGCAGCTCTTCGATGAAGATGGCATCGGCGCGGCGCAGCAGGTCGGCGTAGTCCTTCTTCACTTCGCCCAGGATGCGCACGCCCAGGCCCGGGCCCGGGAAGGGGTGGCGGTAGACCATCTCGGGCGGCAGGCCCAAGGCCACGCCCAGGGCTCGCACCTCGTCCTTGAAGAGCTCGCGCAGCGGCTCCAGCAGCTTCAGGCCCAGCTGCTCGGGCAGGCCGCCGACGTTGTGGTGGCTCTTGATGGTCGTGGCCTTCTTGGTCTTGGTGCCGCCGCTCTCCACAACGTCCGGGTAGATGGTGCCCTGAGCCAGGAAGGTCGCGCCCTTGTGTCCTTGGCCCGAGGCCTTGAGCTTCTCGGCCTCGGCCTTGAACACGTCGACGAAGAGGCCGCCGATGATCTTGCGCTTCTTCTCCGGGTCGGTCACGCCGGCCAGCTGGCCCAGGAACAGCTCGCTGGCGTCCACGCGGACCACCTTGGCGTGCAGCTTGCCCTCGAACATGTCCATGACCATGTCGCCCTCGTTCAGGCGCAGCAGGCCATGGTCGACGAAGACGCAGGTGAGCTGGTCGCCGATGGCACGGTGGATCAGGGCCGCGGCCACGGACGAATCCACGCCGCCGGACAGGCCCAGGATGACCTCCTCGTCACCCACCTGCTCGCGAATCCTGGCGACGGCTTCCTCGATGTAGTCGCCCATGATCCAGTCGCCCTTGCAGCCGGCGATGTCACGCACGAAGCGCGTGAGCATGGCCTGACCCTGCACGGTGTGCGTGACCTCGGGGTGGAACTGCACGGCGTAGTAGCCCTTGTCCTCGTTGGCCATGCCGGCGATGGGGCAGCTGGGCGTGGAGGCCATCAGCTTGAAGCCCGGCGGCAGCGCCGTGACCTTGTCGCCGTGGCTCATCCAGACCTTGAGCATGCCGTGGCCCTCGGGCGTGGTGAAGTCGGCGATGTCCTTGAGCAGCGCGGTGTGGCCGTGGGCGCGCACCTCGGCATAGCCGAATTCGCGCGTGTCGCTCCAGCTGACCTCGCCTCCCAGCTGCACGGCCATGGTCTGCATGCCGTAGCAGATGCCCAGCACCGGCACGCCGGCATCCCACACGGCCTGCGGCGCGCGCAGCTCGTGGTCTTCGTAGGTGGAGGCGTGGCTGCCGCTCAGGATGATGGCCTTGGGCGCAAAGCTCTTGATGAACTCGTCCGACACGTCGTTCGGATGGATCTCGCAGTACACCGCCGCCTCGCGCACGCGGCGCGCGATCAGCTGGGTCACCTGGGAGCCGAAGTCGAGGATGAGGACCTTGTCGTGTTGCATGGCGGTCTTTCAGGCCGTCTGGGCCAGGGGATGCTGGCGGAAGAAGCGCAGCGTGATGATCATGGCCAGCGCCTGCAGCGCGGCACAGGTGAAGAAAGGCAGGCCGATCAGCAGATCGCCTGGCGGGCGGTGCGAGACCCAGCGCAGCAGCTCCAGGCCGATGACGGGGGCAATCACCGCCATCAGGCTGTTCAGCGAGGACACGGCACCCATGGTGCGCCCCTGCTGGGTCGCGTCCGCCGCGTTGGAGATGATGCTCTGCATCGCGGCGGCTGCAACGCCACCAAAGAGGTTGGCCGCGATGACGACGTACATCATCCAGCCCTGGCTGGCCAGACCGAAGCCCAGATAGGCCAGGCTGCCCGAGGTCATGCCCAGCACGGCCAGCTGATGGGCCGGGAAGCGCTTGAGCATGGGTCGCAGCAGCACGCCCTGGCTGATGACCGACACCACGCCGACCGCCAGCAGGGAGAGGCCCACCTGACCCGGCCCCCAGCCGAACTTGAACTTGGTGTACAGCACCCAGCTGGTGTGCAGCATGAACTGCGCGAGCGACGACAGTGCCAGCACCAGCACCAGCGGCCCCACGCCCTTGAGCGCGGCCAGGCCCTGCAGCGCGGCCGCGGGGTTCATCTTGCGCAGTTCCAGCGGGCGGCGACGCTCGGGCGGCAGCGACTCGGGCAGCACGAAGAAGCCATACAGCCAGTTGACGATGGCCAGCCCGCCCGCCACGTAGAACGGCAGGCGCACATTGATGTCGCCAAGCAGGCCGCCGATCACGGGCCCGAGCATGAAGCCCAGACCGAACATCGCGCCAAGCTGGCCGAAGCGCTTGGCGCGGTCCTCGCCGGCCGTGATGTCGGCGACGTAGGCGTTCGCGATGGCGATGTTGGACTGCATCGCGCCCGAGAACAGGCGCACAGCCACCAGCACCCACAGGGCCGACGCCATCGCGGTGACGAAGAAGCTCAGCCCCAGGCCGGCAAAGCCGATCAGCAGCACGGGCCGTCGCCCGAAACGGTCGGACAGCGCACCCAGCACCGGCGAGCCAAAGAAGTTGGCGATGCCGAAGGCGAGGGTCAGCGCCAGGAATCCCTGGGTCTGCGCGTCGTTGTCCGAGGTGAACAGCCCGACGATGTGGGGCAGCACCGGCACGATGAGCCCGATGCTGATCATGTCGATCAGCACCGTCACCATGATGAAGCCCATCCCGGGGCTGCGCTTCGCAGGGCTTGTCTCGGTCATCTTGGTTCTCGGAAAACAAAACGGGGCGAACCCAAGTCGCCCCGTTCGAGCCGTTTCAGCTCATTCGCTCCGGTAGTTCGGCGCTTCCTTGGTGATCTGCACGTCGTGCACATGGCTCTCGCGCATGCCCGCCGTGGTGATCTCGACGAACTCGGCCTTGTTCTGCATGTCGGCGATGGACGCGCAGCCGCAGTAGTGCATCGACGCCCTCAGGCCCCCGGCCATCTGGAAGATGACCTGGACCACCGAGCCCTTGTAGGGCACCTGGCCCTCGATGCCTTCCGGCACCAGCTTGGAGGTGTTGGGGTTGTTGCCCGTCTCGGCCTGGAAGTAGCGGTCGGCACTGCCCTTGGCCATCGCGCCCATGGAGCCCATGCCGCGATAGCTCTTGAAGGTGCGCCCCTGGTAGAGGATGGTCTCGCCCGGAGCTTCCTCGGTGCCGGCAAAGGCGCCGCCCATCATGATGCAGTCCGCACCGGCCGCGATGGCCTTGGCCACGTCGCCGGAGTAGCGGATGCCGCCATCGGCGATGACCGGCACGCCAGTGCCGCGCAGCGCGGTGGCGACGTTGTCGACCGCCGTGATCTGCGGCACGCCCACGCCCGCCACGATGCGGGTGGTGCAGATGGAACCCGGGCCGATGCCGACCTTGACGCCATCGGCGCCGGCTTCCACCAGCGCCAGCGCGGCCGCGCCGGTGGCGATGTTGCCGCCGATCACGTCGACCTGCGGGAAGTTCTTCTTCACCCAGCGCACGCGCTCCAGCACGCCGGCGCTGTGGCCGTGAGCCGTGTCCACGATGATGGCGTCCACGCCGGCCTTGACCAGCAGTTCGACGCGCAGCTCGGTGTCCTCACCGAAGCCCACTGCCGCGCCCACGCGCAGGCCGCCGTGGGAATCACGGGCCGCATTGGGGAAACTGGTCTGCTTGGTGATGTCCTTCACCGTCATCAGCCCGCGCAGCTCGAAGGCGTCGTTCACGACCACCACACGCTCCAGCTTGTGCTGGTGCATCAGTTCCTTGGCCTCTTCCAGCGACGCGCCTTCCTTGACGGTCACCAGCTTGGCCGCCGGCGTCATGATGTCGCGGACCTTGGCGTCCATGCGCGTTTCGAAACGCAGGTCGCGGCCGGTCACGATGCCGACCACGCGCTTGCCTTCGACCACCGGGAAGCCCGAGAAGCCATGCTGGCGGGTCAGCTCGACCGCGTCGCGCACCGAGGCTTCGGGTGAAATGGTCAGCGGCTCGCGCACCACGCCTGACTCATAACGCTTCACCCTCGCCACCTCGCGGGCCTGCAATTCGGCCGACAGGTTCTTGTGGATGATGCCGATGCCGCCCTCTTGCGCAATGGCAATCGCCAGTCGCGCTTCGGTGACGGTGTCCATCGCGGCGGACACCAGGGGCAGGTTCAGGGGGATGTTGCGCGACAGACGGGTCGCAAGGCTGGTGTCGCGGGGCAACACCTGGGAGAAGGCGGGGACCAACAGAACGTCGTCGAAGGTCAGCGCTTTGCCGAGGAGGCGCATGAGGAAAGCTCCAGACGCAAAGCGGCATTATAGGGAGGTCACCACGACTACACTGCGACGATGCAACGCAAAGCCCTTTTCGTCGCACTGCTGGCGGCCGTCACCATGAACGCCGCGCACGCGCAATGGAAGTGGCGCGATGCCAAAGGCAACCTGCAATACAGCGACATGCCCCCACCGGCTGGCACGCCGGACAAGGACATCCTGCAACGCCCGACCGCGCCGGCACGGCTGATCATCGTCGCCCCCCCCGGCCAAGCCGCAACAGCGGCATCCAAGCCGACCGAACCCTCCGACAAGCCCGACAGGGCCGAGCAGGACGCCGCAGCCCGTAAGAAGCAGGAGCAGGATCAGCAGGCCGCCAAGCAGAAGGACGCGGAACGCCGTGCAGCAGAACAGCGGCGCGACAACTGCGCCCGCGCCCAGGCCAACATGCGCGACCTGCAGAGCGGCATCCGCCTGACGCGCACGAACGAGCAGGGCGAACGCATCTACCTGAACGATGCCCAGCGCCAAGCCGAGGTGGAGCGAACCCGCCAGTTGATCACCAGCGAGTGCCGCTGACGCACTGCCTGGTTCGCTGGATCACCCCCGCAAGCCAGCGCCCTGCAGCGCATTTGGCGCATCGCATCCTCTGATCGTGGGGGATGCCGGCACGCGTCCGAGCGACCTAGCCCGATATCCTGCCGCACCTGAGCGGGGGTGCCGACGACAGGCCTGCGGCCCCTCATGAATACCACCGTCCACGTGAGGGAGCATGAGCGAAGCACCAACGGCAAGCACAGCCGGTCGGCTAACCACCCTCGTCGTGCTGGCGACATTGTTTGCCTACACGCTGTGGTCATACGTGCACTCGCCGACCGCCGGCGACTTTGCCTGGAGCGATGCTCCCCGACACGCGCTGAATGGGATCTTTGTTCATGATTTGGCCGCACATCTGGGCCAGGGCGATCCGCGTGGATTCGCAGTGGACTACTACCTGCGCTACCCGGCGCTGACGATACTGTTCTACCCTCCGCTGTTTTCTGGCGTGCTCGCGCTGGCGTACAAGATCTTTGGCTTCTCACACGAAGTCGCCCAGGCAACGGTCATGGCCTTCTGGCTACTTCTGGGGTTGTTCACCTACCTGCTGGCCAGGCGCTGGATGGCGGCACCGCTCGCACTCGGCTCGGCACTGCTCCTGCTGGGAGGACCCGAACTGACGATCTGGGCGCGACAGGTGATGCTCGACATCCCCGCGTATGCATTGCTCGTGGCGTCCGCCTGGTGCTTTGTCGGTTACCTGCAGGGTGAACGACCGGGAAGGCTATATGCCGCAGCCGGGCTGGTGGTCGCAGCGCTCTACACGAAGCAGACCCCGCTGTTCGTACTGCCGGCCATGCTACTGGGCCTGCTGGCGATGCCCGGGCCCAGCCCGCTCCGGCGCCGGCACGTCTGGTTGACTGCACTGCTGGTGCTGCTGGCGCTCATTCCGCTGGTCGTGCTGCAACTGAAGTTCGGGCAGATCAATACCGCGTCAGCCGGTGGCAGCGCCAGAAACGACCTCTCCAGATGGAGCCTGGCCGCCTGGACCTACTACCCTGAACTGCTACCCAGCCAGGTGGGCTGGCCCACCCTTGTACTCTCTGCGATCTATCTCCTGGGGTCTGCACTGTGGCCCGCGTGGCGCCTGCCTCGCGCCACGATGGCCTTCCTGCTGGCCTGGCTAGCGATCGGCTACCTTCAATTCACCTACATCATGGTTCGTGAGCCGCGACACGATCTGATGGTCCTGATGCCCCTGGCGCTTTTTGCGGCGCTGGCACTCAAGCAGTGCTTGCAGGCGCTGCCGAAAGGCGTCGCATCGGGCGCGGCCTCGTGGGCGGCGGCGCTGCTGTGTCTGGCCCAGGCCGGCCTGGCGGTGACCACGCACCCAGTGCAATTCGTGGCGGGCTATCGCGATGCGGTCGATTTCGTGGCGCAACACGCGCCGCGCAACAGCGTCGTGATGTTCTCCGGCAACCGGGACGGCAGTTTCATCTTCAACGTTCGCGCCTCTTCCCGCGCGGACCTGTCGGTCGCGCGAGCGGACAAGATGCTGTTCAGGGTCGCCATTGAACGCGAACGCGGCATCCAGGACCGCGGCGTCACGCCCGAGCAACTGCGCCAGAAGTTCGTGGACCACGGCATTCGCTACCTCGTCTACGACCCGGACTTCTGGCAAGACCTGCCTTCGATGGGTGCGCTGCGCACGCTGCTCAGCGACCCCGCCAGCTTCGAGCTGGAAAAGACCCTGCCCTTGCAGGCCAACTTTCGCAGCGACGACAAGCGACTTCAGATCTATCGCTTCACCGGTGAACTGAAGGATCCGCCGCTGCCGTTGAGCGCCGAGCTGGTCGGCGTTGGGGTCAAGTTGCAGAAATGAGTCTGCGTTCCACGAATCCAACGAGCGAAGAAGCCTTGCCATGAATGCGACCTCCTCCGGCGCGCCAACGCTGTCCATCGTGATCCCGACGTTCAACGAACGCGGGAACGTTGAAGAACTCATCTCGCGCATCGACGCCTGCATGGGTGATGCCTCGTGGGAGGTCATCTACGTGGACGACAACTCCCCTGACGGCACCGCGACCGCCGTGCGCGAGCTCGCCGCTCGCGACGGCCGGGTACGCCTGGTCCATCGCGTCGGTCGTCGAGGACTCTCCAGCGCCTGCATCGAGGGCATGCTGGCCTCGACCTCGCCCTACCTCGCCGTGATGGACGCCGACCTGCAGCACGACGAGCGTCTGCTGCCCGCCATGTTGCAGGCACTCCGCAGCGAAGGACTGGATATCGTGGTTGGCAGCCGGCATGCCGACGGCGGCAGTCTCGGCAACTGGGATGCCGATCGCGCCCGCATCAGCGACATGGCCACGCGGCTCGCCAAGCTGGTCACCAAGGCGGACCTGCGCGATCCGATGAGCGGTTTCTTCATGCTGCGCCGCGAGGTGTTGTACGAGGCCATGCCCAGGCTCTCGGCCATAGGTTTCAAGATCCTGCTGGACCTGTTCGCATCGGTTCAACGACCACTGCGCTTCAAGGAACTGGGCTACACCTTCCGCAACCGGTTCTCGGGCGAGAGCAAGCTGGACTCCCTGGTCGCCTGGGAGTACCTGATGATGCTGGCCGACAAGCGCCTGGGCCACATCGTGCCGGTGCGTTTCATCCCGTTCGCACTGATAGGCGGCGCTGGCGTGGTGGTGCACATGATCGTGCTCTGGACCATGTTCAAGCTCATGGGGCAGAGCTTCGCCGCGGGCCAGACGCTGGCCACGCTGATCGCGATGACGGTGAACTTCTTCTTCAACAACGGCTTCACCTACCGCGACCGCCGCCTCAAGGGCTGGGGCCTGCTGCGCGGCTGGCTGTCATTCACCATCGCCTGTTCTCTGGGTGCCGTCGCCAACGTCGGCATAGCCACTTACCTGTTCCGCGAGAACACCGCGGACTGGGCGCTGGCCGCGCTGTCGGGCATCGTGGTCGGCGCGGTCTGGAACTACGCGGTGACCTCGGTCTACACCTGGGGCAAGCCCAAGCAGGGCTGAGCCCTTCAGCCCTTGCCGCCCTGCCCTGCCAGCGGTCGGTGACGGGACACGATGCGCTGCCCGCGCTTGGCATAGCGCTGGCGGCGTGCCTCCTTGGGGTCCACGGTCAAGGGGCGGTAGACCTCAATGCGGTCGCGTTCGCGCAGCGGCGTATCCAGCGACCGCACCCGGCCCCAGATGCCGATGCGCAGTTCGTCGAGCGGTCGACTTTGCGCAGCCATGAAATCCACACAGCCGCGCAAGGCAGACTCCAGCGTCGCACCGTCGGCCAGATCGAGCCAGCGATGCTGAACATCACCAGGCATCGGCGACCAGACCAGCTCAACGCGGGCCATAGAGGCTCTCGGCGCGCTGCACGAAGCTGTCCACAAAGGTGTTCGCGATGCGGTCGAACACCGGACTCACCACCGCCTCGAGTGCCTTGCTGCTGAAGGCATAGCTCAACTCGAACAGAATCTTGCAGGCCTGCGGCTCACCCGTCGTGCCCGGGCGGTTCAGCGGCTGGAACTGCCACACGCCATGCAGTCTCGAGAACGGCCCGTCGACCAGTTCCATCAGCACGCTGCGGCCGTCCTCGTTGCGATTGCGGGTCGTGAACGCCTGACGCACACCGGCATAGGCCAGTGAGAGCCGTGCGGTGACCTGCTCGCCCTCCTGCGACAGCACCTCGACCTTGCTGCACCACGGCAGAAACTCCGGATAGCGGTCCACCGCGGTGACCAGTGCGTACATTTCGCGGGGCGTGTACCAGAGCAGTACGGACTTTTTGACCTGCTTCATAGAATCCACGGATTGTAAGAAGGGCCCATGCCCCCAGATTCCCACCCATGTCCATCGCAGAGAACCGCCGCGCCCGTTACGACTACCACATCGAAGAGCAATTCGAGGCCGGCGTCGTGCTGTCGGGCTGGGAGATCAAGGCCATACGCGCCGGCCAGGTGCAGCTGACGGACGGCTATGTGCTGATCAAGGACGGCGAACTGTTCCTGATCGGCTGCCGCATCAACGCACTGCGCAGCGCCTCGACCCACGTGACGCCCGAAGCCGACCGCACCAAGAAGCTGCTGATGCACAAGGCCGAGATCAAGCGCCTGGTGGGCAAGGTCGAGCAGCGCGGCTTCACGCTGGTACCGCTGAACCTGCACTACAAGGGCGGCCGCGTGAAAGCCGATATCGCGCTGGCCAAGGGCAAGGCCCAGCATGACAAGCGCGAGACCGAGAAGAAGCGTGACTGGGAGCGCGAGAAGGGTCAGCTCATGCGACACAAGGTGTCAAACAAGAGCTGACAGCGCCTGCTCGATATCGGCGCGCAGGTCCGCGCCGTCCTCCAGGCCGATCGCGAAGCGCACCAGCGTGTGCCCCTCGAACGGCAGCCCCAGGTTACGGCTGTGGCTCATGTTGTAGGGCACGGCCAGGCTCATGGGGCCAGCCCACGAATAGCCGATGCCGAACAGCTGCAGCGCGTCCACGAAGGCGTCGACCCGGCTCGACGGATAGTTCGGCTTGAACACCACCGAGAACAGGCAGGCCGCACCGGCCTGCCCGGTGCCGTCGCCCAGCTGGCGCCAGAACTCATGGCCCGGGGAACCCGGCAACGCCGGATGGAAGACCTGCGCCACCTCGGGCTGCCCCGCCATCCATGCCGCCAGCTCACGCGTCACGCGATCCTGCGTCGCGTAGCGCAACGGCAGGGTCGGCAGGCCACGCAACACCAGCTCGACATCGTTCTGGCCCAGGCCATAGCCCAGATGCTCGTGCGCGTAGTTGAGCCGGTCATGCAGCGCCTGATCGCGGGTGCAGACCGAACCCATCAGCACATCGGCGCCGCCGCTGGGGTACTTGGTGAGCGCCTGCATCACGATGTCGGCTCCCAGGCCAGGGTGGCTCTGCGGCGCCGGCTCGAAGCCATTGAACGCGAGGCCCGCCCCCCAGGTGTTGTCCAGCGCCGTCACAACGCCGCGCACGCGGCAGGCCGCCAGCGTGCCGAGCAGATCGGGGAACTCCAGCGTGATGGAGCCCGCCGCCTCCAGCCAGACGAGCTTGGTGTTGTCGCGCAGCTCGGGCACCGTCAGCGGATCGTAGAAGCGGTGCGTGACGCCCCATTGCGGCAGCCAGGACTCGGTCAGGTAGCGGTTCTGGCCATAGACGTTGTCCGGCACCAGCACCTCGTCACCCGGGCGCAGCAGCGCCAGCGAGGTCAGGGTCACCGCAGCCAGGCCGCTGGGCACCAGCAGGCAGTGCTGCGCACCCTCCAGCGTGGCCAGCCGCGCGGCCAGCGTGTAGCTGGTGGGCGTGCCATGCAGGCCGTAACGGTAGCTCAGCCCGTCGCGCGGCCGGGGCTGGTGCAGGTCCGCCGTGTCCTTGAACAGCACGGTGGACGCCTTCGCCACCGGCACCGGCACGGCCGCCCAGCCCTCGGGCGGCTGGTAGGGATGGTGGATCAGCGTCGTCGCAGGCCCGCGCTTGCTCATTACACGAGGCTCCCGATCAGGTCATGCCCGTCGGCCGCCACGATGCGCACGCGCGCAAAGTCGCCCACCTTCATGGTCTTGCTGGCCTTCTCGGGCGGCAGGATCTTGACCGTGCCGTCGATCTCCGGCGCGTCGGCGTAGGAGCGCCCCACCCCGCCCTTGCGGCCCAGCGCCGGGGCGGAGTCGACCAGCACCTGCATCGTCTGGCCCACACGGGCCTGCAGCTTGGCGGCGGAGACCTGCTCGGCCACCGCCATGAAGCGCGCGCGGCGCTCCTCGCGCACCTCGTCGGGCAACGCGCCGGCCAGCTCGTTGGCACTGGCGCCATCGATGGGCGAATAGGCAAAGCAGCCGGCTCGGTCGATCTGCGCCTCCTGCATGAAGTCCAGCAGGTACTGGAACTCGGCCTCCGTCTCGCCGGGGAAGCCGGCGATGAAGGTCGAGCGGATCACCAACTCCGGGCAGGCCTCACGCCAGCGCAGGATGCGCTCCATGTTCTTTTCGCCGTTAGCCGGGCGCTTCATGCGCTTGAGCACATCCGGATGGGCGTGCTGGAAGGGCACGTCCAGATAGGGCAAGACCAGACCCTCGGCCATCAACGGCAGCACCTCGTCCACGTGCGGGTAAGGGTAGACATAGTGCAGGCGCACCCAGGCGCCGTAGGGCTTGGCCAGCTCGCCGAGCTGGGCGACGAGATCCAGCATCCTGGTCTTGACCGGCTTGCCGTCCCAGAAGCCGGTGCGGTACTTCACGTCCACGCCGTAGGCCGAGGTGTCCTGGCTGATGACCAGCAACTCCTTCACACCGCTCTCGAAAAGCGCGCGGGCCTCGTTCAGCACGTCGCCGATGGGGCGGGACACCAGGTCGCCGCGCATGCTCGGGATGATGCAGAACGAGCAGCGGTGGTTACAGCCCTCGCTGATCTTCAGGTAGGCGTAGTGCTTGGGCGTGAGCTTGATGCCGGCCACGCCGCGCGCCTCGGGCACCAGGTCGACAAAGGGGTCGTGAGGCTTGGGCACGTGCGTGTGCACCGCATCCATCACCTCCTGCGTGGCATGCGGGCCGGTGACGGCCAGCACGCTGGGGTGGATCTCGCGCACCAGACTACCGGCGTCGGCACTGGCGGCGCCCGCCTTGGCGCCCAGGCAGCCGGTCACGATGACCTTGCCGTTCTCGGCCAGGGCCTCGCCGATGGTGTCCAGGCTTTCCTTGACGGCATCGTCGATGAAGCCGCAGGTGTTGACGATCACCAGGTCGGCCCCGGCGAAGGTCTTGGAGGTCTCGTAGCCCTCGGCGCGCAGCTGCGTGAGGATCAGCTCGGAATCAGTCAGGGCCTTGGGGCAGCCCAGCGAGACAAAGCCGATCTTGGGCGCGGTGGTGGTCATGTCGTTCATCGCCGTATTTTCGGCGATGTGACCCGCGACGCGACAACGCCGGCGAATTCAACCCCGCCAGGCGTCGCGGTCGCCGGCGTGCCGCGTTACTTCTTGGCGCCGAAGCCCGGCATGCCCGGGAACAGTGAGCCCGCCTGCTTGAGCTGCTCCTGCCACTGATTCATCAGCGTCTTGGACTGCTCGGCATAACCCCCCATCAGCCCCGACCACATGTCCGGGGTGAAGGTCATGCCCGGCGTGGACTGTTCGGCGAAGGCCTGCTGCATGTCGGTGAAGGCCTGCATTTGGCGCTCCAGCATGCCGCCCATCGCGCCCTGCATCGCATGCCCATAGAAGCGAATGATCTGGGCCAGCACCGGCGTGCTGAACAGCGGCACGCCGCCGGTCTCCTCCTCCAGGATGATCTGCAGCAGGATGGACCGGGTCAGGTCGTCGTGACTCTTGGCATCGTGCACCTCGAACACCACGCCCTCCAGCACCATGCGCTTCACATCAGCCAGCGTGATGTAGCTGCTGGTCTGCGTGTCGTAGAGCCGACGGTTGGGGTATTTTTTGAGAATGCGCAGACCGGGCTTGCTTGCCTCGGTCGCGCCTTCCGGGGGGACATCGGTTGTCGGCCTCTTGCGGGCAGTCGCCATGCGGGGGTCTCCTGTGCGGTGCAGCAAATTCTAGGCAGACCACCATACCCCTTCAGGCGGGTAAACCAGGGAGAAATCCGGCAGAACACAACAAAAAACCCCGGCTCTTGCGAACCGGGGTTTTTGAAAGGCTAGTGCCTTGGTAGGCGCGATTGGACTCGAACCAACGACCCCCACCATGTCAAGGTGGTGCTCTAACCAGCTGAGCTACGCGCCTGGAAATCTGTCTTCACCGGTCCAGTCCGGTTTCAGGATTCAAAAGCCCCGGATGGATCACCATCCGGGGCTGAATCTGGTAGGCGCGATTGGACTCGAACCAACGACCCCCACCATGTCAAGGTGGTGCTCTAACCAGCTGAGCTACGCGCCTGAAGAGCTAAAGACTATAGCACGGATTTTTGCCCGTCGGCAAAACCCGCTCCAGGCATCACTTCCGGCGCGCCGAGCGAACGCCGGCGATCGAACACAGATCGCGCAGCACCTTGCTCAGCTTGGACGCATCGCTGATCTCCAGCGTGAAGCTCATCCAGGCCGTATCGCCCCCGCCCGTCCTCGGTTTGGCGGCCCCCGGCTTGAGCGACTGGGTATTCACCGCGACCACGTTCATCTTCTCCTTGGCGAACACCTCCAGCACATCCCGCAGCAGCCCCTGCCGGTCTCCGGCCTCCACCAGCACATCCACCGGGTAGACCGGCGCGCCCTTGGTCGACGCGTCGCCGAATCCCCAGGCCACCGCGATCACGCGCTCCGGCGAGCGCCGCCGCATCTCGGCCAGGTTGCTGCAGTCCGAGCGGTGCACCGCCACGCCCTTGCCGCGCGTCACGTAGCCAAGGATGGCATCCGGGGGCGCCGGCCGGCAGCAGCGCGACAAGGTGGTCAGCAACGAATCGATGCCAACCACCAGCACGCCGCCCTTGCCGACGGCCTCGCTGCTCGGGCTGCGGGTGTGCCGCTGCGCCAGCAGTTCGTCCTCATCCCGCTCGGGCTCTGCGGGACGCAGCAGCTGCTCGATGTTGCGCAGCGAGTATTCGTCCTTGCCCACCACCTCGAAGAGCGCGTCCGAGCCCTTGAAGCCGAGCCGGGCCGCCAGCTCGTCGAGCTTGAGCGCCGTCTTGCCCTCACGCTGCAGCAGCTTCTCCACCAGCTCACGCCCCTTGGCGATGGTCTGCGCCTGCTGCAGCGCGTTGAACCATGCCCGCACCTTGGCGCGCGAGCGCTGGCTCTGCAGATAGCCGAGCTCGGGGTTGAGCCAGTCCAGCGACGGCCCCCCCTCCTTGGCCGCGATGATCTCGACGGTCTGCCCGCTGCGAAGCGGTGTGTTCAACGGCAGCATCTGCCCGTCGATGCGCGCCCCACGGCAACGGTGGCCCAGGTCGGTGTGCACCGCATAGGCAAAGTCCACCGGCGTGGCGCCCGCCGCCAGCTCGACGATGGTGGCCTGCGGCGTGAACACGTAGATGCGGTCATCAAAGCTCGGGCCGCCACCCTCGGCCTGCACCGCGTCGCGCTCCCAGGCGAGCAGCTGATTCAGCACCGCCTTGCGCGCCTGGGCCACACGCTCCTCGAACTCGCCCGCCGCGCTGACCCCGGCATAGCCGCGCACGCCAGCCTCCTTGTAGGCCCAGTGCGCCGCGACCCCGTGCTCCGCATGCTCATGCATCTCGCGCGTGCGGATCTGCACCTCCATCGCATGGCCGTCCGGCCCGCGAACCACGGTATGCAGCGACTGGTAGCCGTTGGGCTTGGGCTTGGCGATGTAGTCGTCGAACTCGCCGGGCACCGGCAGGTAGAGCTCGTGCAGACGCGCCAGCGCGGCATAGCAATCCGCCACCGTCGGCACGATGACCCGCAGTGCCCGCAGATCGAACACCTGCTCCAGCAGCAGGTTCTTGCCCTTCATCTTCTTGTGGATGCTGTAGAGATGCTTGGGGCGACCCTGCACCTGCGCATCCAGCCCCTGGGCCCGCAGATCCGCCTCCAGCGCGGCACGGGCTGCTTCCACGCGCTGCTCGCGCTCCACCCGGGTCTCGTCCAGTGCCGTGGCGATGGCGCGGTAGGCCTCCGGATCGCGGAAGCGGAACGACAGGTCCTCCAGCTCCCACTTCAGCTGCCAGATGCCCAATCGATTGGCCAGCGGCGCGAACACCGTCTGCGACTCGGCCGCCAGCTCCGGCGGACAGGGCCGCTTGCTGGCCGCGAACCAACGCAGCGTCTGCAGCCGCGATGCCAGGCGCAGCAGCACGACCCGCAGGTCACGCGAGAACGCCAGCAGCATCTTGCGCACCCGCTCCGTCTGCTGGGCCTGCTGGTCTGCGCGGTCCTCGCTGCGGGCCTTTGCGTCACGCGTGGCCCGCTGCAGCTGCACCAGCCGCCGCGTATGCGACACCAGGCTGGCATAGCTGTCACCAAACGCCTTGGCCAACACCTCCTCGGGCTTGGCCAGGAAGTCGCCGGCATAGACGAGATACACGGCCGCCTGCAGGGCCGGGGCGGCGCCGATGCCGGCCAGGATGGCCGCCACGCCATCGGCGTGTGCGAGCACGCCCTCGGCGGTATCCAGCAGCTCACCCGTCAGCAAGGGCTCGGCAAAGGCCCGGGCGCGCACCACCTCGGCGCTGCCGGGGCCGGCATCGGCATCCAGCAGGGCGACGATAGGCGCCGCCGCGGACGCCTCGGTCATCAACGCAGTCTTCATTCGAGCAGGAAATTCCTCACCAGATCGATCTGGTCATCGTGCACCAGGGTGGGCGCATGCCCCACGTCCTTCAGTTCAGCCACACGGGCCCGCGGACCGCGCTCGGCCATCAGCCGCGCCGTGTCGGCGCTCAGCAGGTCAGACTCCCCGCCCCGGATCAACAGCGTCGGGCAGCGCAGCCCGTCCCATGCGGCCCACAGCATCGCCTCGCCGGCAGCGGCCAGCTCCGGGGTGAGCGCCGCAAACCCGCTGGCAATGGCCGGGTCGTAGTGCAGGCGCCAGCCCTCGCCATCGGGCTTGAACATCGGGCGCGACAAGGCCGCCCATTCAGCCTCGCTGTGCGGGCCGAAGCCCAGCGAAATGCTGCGCAGATAGTCGGCGCCCTGCTCCAGTGACGCAAAACCTGGCGCCTTGCCCAGGTAGGTGCCGATACGCTGCAGCGCATCGAAGCGGATGGCCGGCCCCACGTCATTGAGCACCAGGCGGCGAATCGGTGACGGCATCTCCGCCGGCCGCGGCAGCGACGCCAGACCGAGGCCGATCAGGCCGCCCATGGACGTGCCCACCCAGTCCACCTGCGCCACGTCCAGACGGGCCAGCAGCGTGACCATGTCCGCCACATAGGCCGGAATCTGATAGCCCGCCGGCTGGCGCAGCCAGTCGGATGCGCCACGGCCCACGACATCGGGGCAGATCACCCGGTAGTGCGCACGCATCACCTGCGCCAGTGCATCGAAATCCCGCCCCTGACGCGACAGGCCGTGCACGCACACCAGCACCGGGGCCTGCGGCGTCGGCCCGGCCCACTCCCAATAGGCCATTCGATGCAGGCCGGTGGCATCCAGACAATTCACGTAGTTCAGGCGCGGTTCGGTCATGATGGCATCCTTGTCGAACCATCGTAGCAACCCGCAGGGACTCCCATGTTGAAAGGCAAAACCGCGCTCGTCACCGGCTCCACCAGCGGCATCGGGCTGGGCATCGCGCTGTCACTCGCGCGCCAGGGCGCCAATATCGTGCTCAATGGCTTTGGCGACGCCAAGGCGCCACAGGCCGAGGTCGCCGCGCTGGGCGTTCGTGTCGGCTACCACGGGGCCGACATGAGCAAGCCCGCCGAGATCGAAGCCATGCTGGCCTACGCCGACGCCGAGTTCGGCGGCATCGACATCCTGGTCAACAACGCCGGCATCCAGCATGTGGCGTCGGTGCAGGACTTTCCGGTCGACAAGTGGGACGCGATCATCGCGATCAACCTCAGCTCGGCCTTTCACACGACCCGGCTGGCGCTGCCCGGCATGCTGAAGAAGGGCTGGGGCCGCATCATCAACCTGGCCTCCACCCACGGTCTGGTGGCCTCGGCACAGAAGTCGGCCTATGTCGCCGCCAAGCACGGCCTGGTGGGCTTCACCAAGTCGGTCGCACTGGAAACGGCCACCACGCCCGTGACCGTCAACGCGATCTGCCCCGGCTGGGTGCTGACCCCGCTGGTGCAGAAGCAGGTGGACGCCCGCGCCGCGGCCGAAGGTGTGGACGGCGAGGAAGCGAAGCGCCGCCTGCTGGCGGAGAAGCAGCCCTCGCTGCAGTTCACCACGCCGGAAGAGCTGGGTGAGCTGGCGGTGTTCCTGTGCTCGGCCGCCGCGCAGAACGTGCGCGGCCAGGCCTGGGCCATGGACGGCGGCTGGACGGCGCAGTAACGCCGCAGCCAGCGCCGCCCCCGCCGACGCGCGGGGGCAGGCCTTGCCGGCTTTCAGCGCTGCATCGTCTCACGCGTGAGCTGCACGCTGCCGCTCACGTTCACGCTGACGGTCGCCTTGCCGGACTCCACCGGCAGGGCCTCATCCAGCACCGCGCCGGCGCGCATCGCCTTGAAGAGCGGGCGCGATGCCGGCTCCTCGGCATTGATGCTGACCTCGCCCAGCACATAGCTGCCGTAGCCGAACTGCCGGGCATAGTCCGCGGCCTTGGCCCGGTAGCGCGAAATCGCCTGGGCCGTGACCTCGCCCTCGACCCGCTCGCGCGCCTCGCGCGACAGCCCATAGCCCACGCGAGCGATCGACAGCGTCGTGATGCGGCCGCTGAGCTGCGCGATGGCGGCCATGTCGCGCCCTTCAACCACCAGCTCCGCCGAGCCCTGCCAGCCGTTGATCTGGCCCGTCTTGGGCGCGTAGCGCGGGCTCAGCGAGAAGTTGCCTGTCTGGACATCGACCTGCCCGGGCCTGGCCACCTTGCGGGCCTCGGTCAGCGCGGCATCGAGGGCCTGCTTGAGCGCGGCCTGCACCGTGGCCGCGTCGCTGCCCTCCCGCGTCGTCGAAAAGCCCAGGCTGATGAGGTCGCGGTTCACCTCGGTGCTGGCGCTGGCGCTCAGCACCAGGCGGTCTTGTGGCAGATCGGTGCCGGCATGGGCGGCCAGGGCCGTCAGGGTCAGCAGCGCGAGGGCGGTGGCGTTCAGGGAGCGCATCGGTGATCCGTCAGTGATGGAGCAGTCAGCTTAGACCGAGCCTCGCTCGACCAAGAAGCAACCAGCTGTAACGACGGGCAGTCGTCCTACAAGGCCGGCCGACAAACCTGAACACAATGACGCTGTTACAAATTCGGATTGGCCGCATGAACAGCGTCTCCTCCACGCGCATCAACCGCATCCTTGTCGTCGACGACGACGCCCGCATCCGCGACCTGCTTCGCCGCTACCTGACCCAGGAGGGCTTCGAGGTGCTGCTGGCCGAGGACAGCCGCGCCCTCAACAAGCAGCTGACCCGCGAGACCGTGGACCTCATCGTGCTGGACCTCATGCTGCCCGGCGAGGACGGCCTCACCATCTGCCGCCGCCTGCGCGCCGCCAACGACAGCACCCCCATCATCATGCTGACCGCCAAGGTCGAAGAGGTGGACCGCATCGTCGGGCTGGAGGTGGGCGCCGACGACTACCTGGCCAAGCCCTTCAACCCGCGCGAGCTGCTGGCCCGCATCAATGCCGTGCTGCGTCGCCGGCCGCCGCCGGAGGCGCCGGGCGCACCCAGCAAGGAGCCCATGACGGTCAGCTTCGGCCCGTTCGAGTTCGACCTCGCGCTGCGCCGCCTCACCAAGAGCGGCGAGCAGCTGCCGCTGACCACCGGCGAGTTCTCCATGCTCAAGACGCTGGTGCGCCACCCCCGCCAGCCGCTGTCCCGCGACAAGCTGGCGCAACTGGCCCGCGGCCGCGAATTCGAGCCCTTCGATCGCAGCCTGGACGTGCAGATCTCGCGCCTGCGCAAGATGATCGAGGCCGACCCGGCCCAGCCGCGCTACATCCAGACGGTCTGGGGCGTGGGCTACGTCTTCGTGCCCGACGAGAACGCCTGACCGACCGGCATGCCGCGTCGTCGCCCGAAGATCGCGCTGAACCTGTTCTGGCGCACCTTCGCCTGGCTGGCCCTGCTGCTGGCCGGCGCGGTGCTGGCCTGGCAGGTCACGTTCAAGGCGCTGGAGGCCGAGCCCCGTGCGCTGGAAGCGGCCGAGCAGCTGGCCGGCCTGGTCAAGCTCAGCCGCGTCGCGCTGGAGCACACCGACGCCATCAACCGCGTCGCCGTCATCAGCTCGCTGGGCCGCGGCAACGCGGTGCAGGTGCGCGTGGCCGAGCCCAACGATCAATGGCTGCCGTACGACACCGGCGCCTTCTCGCGCCGCCTGGCCGCCGAGCTGCGCGAAACCCTCGGCCCCGACACCGTGGTGGCCCGCAGCGTCAACGGCATCGACGGGCTGTGGGTGCGCTATGTGATGGGCGAGGACGCGTTCTGGCTCAAGACCACCGCGGCGCCGCTGTCCGTCGCGCTCAGCACCGACTGGTGGTGGGTCGCCATCGCGCTGCTGGCCACGGCGGTCGGCTCGGCGCTGATCGCCCGGCTCATCAACCAGCCGCTGCGCGAGCTGGCCGAGGCGGCCGGGCGCATTCGCGAGGGCGAGTACGACTCGCGGCTGGACGAGACCACGCTGACCAGCGAGATCCGTGAGGTCAACATGGGTTTCAACCGCATGGCCCGCGAGCTGGCCAAGCTGGAGGAAGACCGCGCGGTGATGCTGGCCGGCATCTCGCACGACCTGCGCACGCCGCTGGCCCGGTTGCGGCTGGAAACCGAGATGAGCGTGCAGGACGAGCAGGCCCGCCACTTCATGGCCCAGGACATCGACCAGCTCGACGCCATCATCAGCAAGTTCATGGACTACGCCCGGCCCAACGAGACCGAGCTGCTGGAGGCCCGGCTGGCCGACATCGTCGAGCGCGAGGCCCAGGGCTTCCGCGACGTCGAGCAGATCCGCTTCCGGCTGCGCGTGGGCTCGGAGCTCAGCGTCAGGACGGACGAAACCGAGCTCGCCCGCATCCTGCTCAACCTGTTCGAGAACGCCCGCCGCTACGGCCACCAGCCCGGCGAGCCAGCCCTGGTGGACGTGGACGCCAGCCGCCACGGCCACTGGATAGAGCTGCGGGTGCGAGACCACGGCCCGGGCGTGCCGCCGGACCGCCTCGCCCGCCTGACGACGCCCTTCTACCGCGGCGACGCGGCGCGCACCGCCGCCAGTGGTGCCGGCCTGGGCCTGGCCATCGTGGAAAAGTCGGTGCAGCGCCTGGGCGGGCGCCTCAGCATCAGCAATGCCCAGGGCGGCGGGCTGCTGACCGCGCTGCGTCTGCCGGCGGCCTGAAGCCCGCCCGCGGCGGCGGACCAGGTCTTGTCAGCGCGCCAGCAGGCAGACCGCGCGCGCCTCGATGGCGCGCCCCTCGCCCACCGGGCCCATCTTCTCGGCCGTCTTGGCCTTAACATTGACCTGCTCCACCGCCACGCCCAGCACCTCGGCCAGGCGCTCTCGCATCGCCGGGATGTGCGGCGCCATCTTGGGCGCCTGGGCGACGATCGTGCTGTCCAGGTTCACCAGCGCGAACCCCAGGGCCTGCACCCGCGCATAGGCCTCGCGCAGCAGCACCATCGAATCCGCGCCCTTGAACTCCGCCGCGGTGTCCGGGAACAGCTTGCCGATGTCGCCCAGCGCGGCGGCGCCCAGCAACGCATCGGTGATCGCATGCGCGAGCGCATCGGCATCCGAGTGGCCCAGCAGGCCATGGCTGTGCGGGATGGTGACGCCGCCCAGGATCAGCGGGCGGCCGGCGACGAGCTGGTGGGTGTCCCAGCCTTCTCCGATTCTCAAGGTCGGCAGGTTCATGCGCCGATTTTCGCCGACATGCCGCGCGCAGCACATCGGCCTTGAAGAACGCTGTCGATAAACCTCATTTTCTCGACATCGAGCTAATGATTCAATCAAGCGGCAAATAGAACGGCAAGGGCGACCACCAACGCCGCGCGGTCAGACGCCAGGCTGGGGGAAGCCGACTTGACTTCATCTAAGCCAGCTCAACAGGGAGGTTGCGCAGCATGCGAATATCACTTGGATTCCCCAGGCATCTGGTCTCGGTGGCGCTGATCTGCGTCGCCGCACAGGCAGCAGCAGACCCCTTGCCCGGCATGGGCACATGGGAGTCGACCCTGCAAGCACGCGACCTCAACGCTGACGGCGTCATCGACGCCTACTACGACACCGCCAGCAACCTGACCTGGCTGGCGGATGCCAACGCCATACACACCAGCGGCTGGACCACTCCGCCGGGCGGCATGCCTCAGCCAGACGCGCTCGGCAGAGTCACCTACTTCGCAGCGAACTACTGGGCCGCGACCCTCAACGTTGCAGGCGTCACCGGGTGGCGGTTGCCCACATTGACGGTGGACACCGTCTGCGTGCCTGCTTGGCCGCACTGGATCTGCAATCCGGGCGTAAGACCAGGCAGCTCCGAATTGGAAAACCTGTTCAAGCAAACCTTGGGTGACACCGGAGGGGCGCAATTCAACACGGGGCCCTTCAGCAATGTGCAGCTCGGCGCCTACTGGACTGGCACCGCAGACCCTAACGTATCCAGCTCCCCCCCGATCTACACGTATAACGACTCGTCGCTCGTGCACTACGCCTACTCCCAGTACACCAGCACCATCTACGCCTGGGCGGTACACGATGGCGACCTCGCTGCGCCGGTGCCCGAGCCGACCACGGCGCTCATGCTGTTTGCGGGGCTGGGTCTGATCACCGCGGTGGTCAGCACCTGTCGTCGGTCCTAGGGCTCAGAACGAGGCGCACGACGGTTTCGTTCCCCGCGGCGTCCAGCCCCTGCTATGGTGCGGGCCGCCATGAAGCGCATCGCCCTCCTCTGCCTGCTGGCCTTGAGCCAGGTCGTGCTGGCCCAGTCCGCCCCGCGTCCCAAAATCGCCCTGGTGCTGTCCGGCGGCGGCGCCCGCGGGCTGGCGCACATCGGCGTGCTGCGGGTGCTGGAGGAGCTCAAGGTGCCGGTGGACATGATCGTCGGCACCAGCATGGGCGCCGTGGTGGGCGGCGCCTATGCGGCGGGTCGCAGCGTCGACGAGCTCGAGGCCCTGGTCAAGGGCGCGAACTGGAACAACATCCTCGCC
This sequence comes from Roseateles depolymerans, assembly GCA_003241055.1. GTDB lineage: Bacteria > Pseudomonadota > Gammaproteobacteria > Burkholderiales > Burkholderiaceae_C > Pelomonas > Pelomonas depolymerans_A. Next base: position 226,242 of record QFOD01000001.1, on the reverse strand, counting down.
GACCGCCCGCCGCGCGACCGGCTGACGGTGCGCCGGCGCGAGGACGACGAGCTGCTGCCGTCCCGCATCGAACTCGGCTTCACGCTGACCCGTGGCGTCACGCTGCCCAGCGGCGCCGCAGGCAACAGCCAGCTGGAGGCCACCCTCACCGCCTTGCTGCCGGTACAGCGCGCCGAGGCGCCGCTGCGCCGGCTGCCCATTCCGTTCCGGGCGGTGGCCACCGACCTGCTCTCCGGCGCCATGCTCGACCAGGCCGACACACCGCTGTTCCAGGCGCTGCGGGCCTCGATGGCCGTGCCGGGCGTCTTCACGCCGCTGCGCTACAACGGCCGCCCGCTGGTGGACGGCGGCCTGGTGCGCAACCTGCCGGTGGACATCGCGCGCCAGATGGGCGCCGACATCATCATCGCGGTCAACGTCGGCACGCCGCTGCTGGAGGATCGGGAGATCACCAGCGCCGTCATGGTGGCCAACCAGATGCTGCAGATCCTGACCGAGCAGAACGTGCAGCGCTCGCTGGCCGAGCTGCAGTCGCAGGACATCGTGATCGACCCCGACCTCGGCAGCATGGGGTTCATGGAATTCACCCGCGCCGACGAGGCCATGGCCACCGGCCGCCGCGCCGCGCTGGCCTCGGGCGCACGCCTGGCCGCGCTGGCCCAGCCCGAGGCCTTCGCGGCGCTGCAGCGGCGCCGCCTCGGCGCCCCAGAGGTGCAGCTGCCGGCCCTGCCGCTGGCCCAGCTCAGCCTGAGCGGCACGCAGCGCGTGAACCCCGAGGCCCTGCGCGCCGAGCTGGAGCTGCCCGCCGGCCAGCCGGTGGGCCGTGCCGAGCTGGAGCGCGCGGTCGAGCAGCTGCATGGCAGCGGCGACTTCGAGCGCATCGAGGTGCAGCTGAACGACCGCGACGAGCAACGCACCGTCGAGCTCAAGCTCAGCGAGGCCGACTGGGCGTCCAGCCGCATCCGCGTCGGTCTGGAGCTCTACAGCAACTTCGCCGACACCAACCGCTACTCGCTGGTGGCGATGCATGTGGCCGACTGGCTCAACCCCTGGGGTGGCGAGCTGCGCTCCATCGCCCGCATCGGCTCGACGCGCGGGCTCAACACCGAGTTCTATCAGCCGCTGGGGCCGGGCTCGCGCTGGTTCGCCAGCGCCAAGCTGGGCTACCAGGCCGACAGCAGCGACGTCTTCAACCAGGGGCAACGGGCGCTGCGGCTGGCCAACAGCCTGGCCAGCGCCCAGCTGGAGCTGGGGCGGCGCATTGCCGGCCTGGGCGACCTGCGCCTGGGCCTGGGCAAGCTCAGGGCCAGCGACGAGGTCATCATCCCGGTGCCGGCCGATGGCGGACGCCGCTCTCAGAACTACACCCAGCAATACCTGGAACTGCACACCGACACGCTGGACTCGCTGGCCTTCCCCACCCGCGGGCAGTGGACGACCGTGCGGGTCGAATGGCTCAAGCCCACGGGCGAGGCCCGCGCGATCAATGCCTCGGCCATCGGGCAGAGTGCCTTCCGGCTGGGCGACTGGGCCGGCCAGCTCTACGGCGAGGCCGGCCATGCCGAGCGCGGCCAGGCCCGTTCGCTGGGCGGCTATCTGCGCCTGTCCGGTACTGCGGAGGGTTCGCTGGTCGGCGCCAGCATGACGCTGGCGCGTGTCGTGATGGCGCGGCGCATCGGCGAAATGCCCACCGTGCTCGGCGGCGCCGTGCGCGTGGGCTTCTCGCTGGAAACCGGCGCCATCCGTGGCGGCAGCGGCCTGCAGGGGGCCAGCGTGGGCGACAGCGGCTGGAAGCAGGCCGGTAGTGCCTTCCTCAGCGTCGACACCCGTTTCGGGCCGTTCTTCCTGGCCGTGGGCGCCACGCGCAGCGGCGAGACCGCCGCCTACCTGCTGCTCGGGCCCACCTGGTAGGTAGCGCAGCTTCAGCGAGGCTTCAGCGCGCCAGCAGCCGCTCGGCCAGCGCGAAGTCCTCGGGCCAGGTGACCTTGAAGTTCGCGGCCGAGGCCCGCACCAGCAGCGGGGCCAGGCCTTGCGCCTCCACGGCGCTGGCCTCGTCGGTGGCGGCCGCGCCCATAGCCCGCAGCGCACGCTCCACCAGCCCCAGCCGGAACATCTGGGGCGTCTGCGCCGCCCACTTGTCGCGCCGGTCCACCGTCGCCACGACGCGCCCGGCCGCATCCCCGGCCTTCAGCGTGTCGGCCACGGGCTGGGCCAGCAGCCCGCCCACGGCGTCGCCCTCGCAGGCATCGATCAGGGCGTCGACCCAGGCCGGCTGCAGCAGGCAGCGTGCGGCGTCATGCACCAGCACCCAGTCGTCCTCGTGCGCGCCACGGCGGCGCAGCTTGGCCAGGCCGCCCAGCACGCTCTCGGCGCGGCTGGCGCCGCCCACGCGCGCCACCCACGCGGTGCAGCCAGGCAGCGCGGCCTCGAAGCGCTCATCGTCGGGCGACAGCACCACCAGCGTCTGCGCAATACGCGGCACGGCCGCCAGCGCGGCCAGCGTGTGGGCCAGCATGGGCCGGCCGGCCAGGGTCACGTATTGCTTGGGCATGCCGGCCCCCGAGCGTTCGCCCACGCCGGCGGCGGGCACGAGGGCGTAGCAACGCGGCGGGCGGGTGTCGTCAGCGGTCATCGGGTTCAGAGCAGGCAGTAGTCCACCGGGCGCAGCGGCTCGGGCGGATTCGGATCGCCCAGCGCCTGGCGCGTGTCGATCTCGATGGCCCGGCAGATGGCGTCCAGCGGCAGATCGTTCGCATCGATGCCGAAGGGCTCCTCGATCTCGTCACCCAGCGCATCCAGGCCGAAGAAGGTGTAGGCCACGATGGCCACCACGAAGGGGGTCATGAAGCCCAGTGTGTCCACCAGGCCGAACGGCAGCAGGAAGCAGTAGAGGTAGGCCGTGCGGTGCAGCAGCAGCGTGTACGAGAACGGCAGCGGCGTGTTGCGTATGCGTTCGCAACCGGCCGCCGAGGTGGACAGGCCGGACAGCGTGCTGTCGATATGCGACTGGCTGATGCTGTCCAGCAGACCGTCGCGCCGGCACTGGGCCAGGTCGGCCCCCATCGCCAGCATCAGCGCCGCATGGCGGTTGCGCTGGCCGTGCAGGGCACGCAGCTCCTCCGGGCGGACCAGGCCGACGATCTCGCTGTCGTCATCCGGCTGGCGACGCAGCAGCCGCTTCAGCTCGATGCAGGTGGCGACCGCGCGCAGCAGCAGGCGTACGCGCACGTCGCCAAGGTCGCGCGGGTCGGTAGGCGCGGCCGGCAGTTCGATCATGTGCAGCACCTGGCGGGCCAGGCTGCGGCTGCGCGCCAGCAGGTCACCCCAGAGCTTGCGACCCTCCCAGTAGCGGTCGTAGCAGGCGTTGTTGCGAAAGCCCAGGAAGATGGCCAGCGGCAGGCCCATCAGCGTGAACGGCACCGTGCCGACGATGAGCTTGTGATGGAACAGCCCGCCGTGCGTCAGCGTCACGAAGACGGCCAGCGCGATGTTGGCCAGCAGCACATTGCGGATGCGCTGCATGATGGAGCCGCGCAGCACGAAGAAGAGCTTCAGCGCGGTGGGTCGCGGGCGAAGGATCATGGCAGCATGCTCCCTTGCGCCAGGTAGCGCTGGTGCCAGGCAAAGGCCTCGCCCAGCAGGTGCGGCGTGTGCTTGCCGGGCGCGTCGCGGCAGGCGCGGTCGAAATAGTCTCGCAGCAGCGGCCGGTAGTCGGGATGTGCGCAGCGCTTGATGACCAGCCTCGCCCGCTCCTTGGGCGACAGGCCGCGCAGGTCAGCCAGGCCCTGTTCGGTGACGATGATCTGCACATCGTGCTCGGTGTGATCCACATGGCTGACCATGGGCACGAGGCAGGAAATCTTGCCGCCCTTGGCGGTGGACGGCGTCATGAAGATGGACAGGTAGGCGTTGCGCGCGAAGTCGCCCGAGCCGCCGATACCGTTCATGATGCTGGAGCCCATCACGTGCGTGGAGTTCACGTTGCCGTAGATGTCGCACTCGATCATCGCGTTCATCGCGATCAGGCCCAGGCGACGGATCAGCTCGGGGTGGTTGGAGATCTCCTGCGGCCTCAGCACGATGCGCTGGCGGTAGAAGTCGAGGTCGCGCTCGAAACGGGCCTGCGCGTCCGGGCTCAGCGACAGCGCGGTGGCCGAAGCACTGGCGAGCTTGCCACTGGCCAGCATGTCCAGCATGCCGTCCTGCAGCACCTCGGTGAAGGCCGCCAGACGCTCGAAGGGGCCAGCGTTCAAACCGGCCAGCACCGCGTTGGCGATGTTGCCGACGCCGGACTGCAGCGGCAGCAGCTGCGGCGAGAGGCGCCCGCGCGCCACCTCATGCTGCAGGAACTCCACCAGATGGCCGGCGATGGCCTCGGAGACGGCGTCGGGCGCGGCGAAGGCCGAGTTGCGGTCGTGCTGGTCGGTCTCCACCACCGCGATCACCTTGCTCAGGTCGCAGCGCAGATAGGGCTCGCCGATGCGCTGATCCGATGCCGTCATCGGAATCGGCTGGCGGTGCGGCGGCAGCGCCGTGCCGTAGTACACGTCGTGCATGCCCTCCATGCCCAGCGGCACGCGATGGTTCACCTCGAGGATGATGCGATCGGCCTGGTCCAGCCAGGTCTTGTTGTTGCCGATCGAGGTGGACGGGATCAGCCGGCCGTCCGGCAGGATGCCGGCCACCTCGATGACCGCCACATCCAGCTTGCCGAAGAAGCCGAACCAGACGTACTGGGCCACGTGGCTGAGGTGGATGTCGGTGTACTCCATCTCGCCGGCATTGATGCGCGCGCGGCCCTGCGGGTCGCTCTGGTAGGGCATGCGCAGCTCGACGCCATTGACCTTGGCCAGCGCACCGTCCAGCTCCGGCGCCGTGGAAGCGCCGGTCCACAGCCCGATGCGAAAGCCCTGACCCTCGGCGTTGAGCCGGCCGATGCGCTCGGCCAGCGCCTGCGGCACGGCCTTGGGGTAGCCGGCGCCGGTGAAGCCGCTCATGCCCACATGCGCCCCCGGCGGCACCAGCTCGGCGGCCGCCTCCGCGGTCATCAGGCGCTGGCGCAAGCCGGCGTGTTGGATGCGGGACGGGGCGGACATCGAAGCTCCTGGGTACGGCAAAGCGCGGCAGCTTAGCCCATCACCCGGCGCGGCTGACGCCGCTGCAGCGTATTCCGCCTGCGTCGCTCAGGCGCTACAGGCTCCGGCTCAGTCGTCGTGGCCCGGGTTGTGGCGGGCCAGGCGGCGCAGCAGGCCCGGCCAGGTCAGCGCGGCCCCGCTGTTCTTCAGCACCGCCTCACTCTGCGCGCGTATGCCGGCCAGGATGGCGGGCGGGATGCGCACCAGCTCCGAGCCTCCGCTCTGCGCCGCGATCTGGATCTCGCAGGCCCGCTGCAGCATGAACATCTTCAGGAAGCAGTCGGCCGCACTGCGCCCCAGTGTCAGCAGGCCATGGTTGCGCAGGATCATCAGCGCCGTGCCGCCCAGGTCGTGCACCAGGCGCGCCTTCTCGTCAGGGTTGAGCGCCACGCCCTCGTAGTCGTGATAGCTCAGCGAAGCCAGCGGGAACAGGCTGTGCTGGGACAGCGGCAGCAGCCCCTCGCGCTGCGCGCTGACCGCGATGCCGGCCACCGTGTGCAGGTGCATCACGTACAGCGCATCCTCGCGCGCCTCGTGCACCGCGCTGTGGATGATGAAGCCGGCCGGGTTGACGGGGTAGTCCGACGGCTCGACCTTCTCGCCGCGCGCATCCACCTTCACCAGATGGCTGGCGCTGATCTCGTCGAACATCATTCCGTAGGGGTTGATCAGGAAGTGATGCTCGGGCCCCGGCACCCGGGCCGAGATGTGGGTGAAGATCAGGTCGTCCCAGCCGAACATCGCCGCCAGGCGGTACAGGGCAGCGAGATCGCAGCGGACGGCCCATTCCTCGGGGCTGCAATGTGCGGGTTTGGCCATGCTTGTCTCCTTGCCGGGTCGTTTTGTTGATGGGTCGCAGGGCAGACGCAGCTTAGCGAGACCGGCGGCGCGCCGCTGTCACGCAGGCGCCGGAGGACAATCCCGCCTCCCATGCTGATTGCCGACCTCCGCCAGCGCCTGCGCGCGCTGGGCGCCAACCCCGCCCACGAATCCCGCGTGCTGCGCCACTGGGCGCGTGCGCTGCCCCTGCACGCGGGCCGGCGGCGCCTGGAGCACTACCTGCCTCGCCCCGTGCTGGACGCCCTGCCCGGCCTGATGGCCGAGCTGGACGGCCTGCTCGCGCTGCGCTCGGAACACGGCAGCGAGGACGGCAGCTCCGCCCGGCTGCTGCTGGGCCTGGCCGACGGCCAGACGGTGGAGACCGTGCTGCTGCCGCGCGACGGGGTCTGCGTGTCCAGCCAGGTGGGCTGCGCGGTGGGCTGCGCGTTCTGCATGACCGGCACCGAGGGCCTGATCCGCCAGGTCGGCAGCGCCGAGATCGTGGCCCAGGTGGTACTCGCGCGGCGCAAGAACCCCCAGCTGAAGAAGGTGGTGTTCATGGGCATGGGCGAGCCCTCGCACAACCTGGCCAATGTGCTGGACGCGATCACGCTGCTGGGCACCGAGGGCGGCTTCGCCCACAAGCAGCTGGTGTTCTCCACCGTGGGCGACGAGCGCGCCTTCGCCGCACTGCACCAGGCGGACGTGAAGCCGGCGCTGGCACTGTCGCTGCACACCAGCGACGCCGCCAAGCGCGAGCACCTGCTGCCGCGCGCCCCCCGGCTCACGCCGGAGCAGCTCGTGGACGCCGCCGACGCCTACGGCCGCGCCAGCGGCTACCCGGTGCAGTACCAGTGGACGCTGCTGCAGGGCGTGAATGACGGCCCCGAGGAGCTGGACGGCATCGTGCGCCTGCTCAAGGGCCGCTACGGGCTGCTCAACATGATTCCGTACAACGAGGTGTCGGGCCTGGGCTTCACCCGCCCGAGCTGGGAGCGTGCCCGCGAGATCGCCTCGGCCCTGCACGCCCGCGGCGTGCTGACCAAGCTGCGCGATTCGGCCGGCCAGGATGTGGAAGGCGGCTGCGGCCAGCTGCGGGCCCGCGAGGCACGTGGGCGCGTGATTCCGATGCGTGCGGAACGCTGATATCGCCGCCGATATTCTGCAGATTCGATGAGATTGAGAATATTGAGGTTGATTTTAAAAATCAACATATAGGCGCAGGCCAGATCATTTTCTAGGGCCCCGAGCCATACTCGGCGACACCCCCGGCATTTGCGCCAACCGCAGGCCCGCTGCAGCGCACCCCGCTGGTGGCTCTCCCCGTGGCAAAGCGCCCTGGCCCGCCTTCCCGCAGGCGGCGAAACATCATGTCATTTATGACATTGGCGCCACTTAATTGGCGGCCGGCCCGATTCGCGCCTATATGTTCCGCACCTCGAAACCACTGCGGCGCGCGACATTTCGGCGGGACGTCAGCTAATGCACGGAATGCCACGTCAATATCCAGGCCGGGTGCTCCGGGGTATACGCAGCTTTCTAGAATTTCCCCACAAGAAATGAAATCGGCCGGTCGAGGAAACCCGGCTGGGCGGCAGCGCTGCGATGCGCCGGTGCCAGCGGTTTCCCAACCCGGTCGCTTGTGCCGCAACGGCCTCGATTCGAGGCCACCCACCGATGCGGCGGGGCCAGGCGCGAACCGGCCCCGCGCAGCTCAAGGACCCCAAGCCATGAACACCTTCGACAAACTCAGCGTCGGCGCCAAGCTCGGGCTGGCATTCCTCAGCGTGCTGCTGCTCACGGCATTCATGGGCCTGCTGGGCCTGAGCCAGCTGTCCGGCGTCAACCAGACCACGCGCGAACTCGGCAACGACTGGATGCCCTCCGTGTCCAGCGCCCAGCGCATCCAGTTCCAGTTCATCCGCAACCGGATGAAGGAGTACCGGCTGCTGCTGTCCAACGACGGTGATCGGAGCAAGAACGAAGCCGATCTGCAGGCCGTGCGGGCGGACATGGACAAGGCCATCGACGCGCACGAGAAGCTGGTGAGTTCCAGCGACGAGGAGCGCCTGCTGAAGAAGATCCGTGGCAGCTGGAAGGCCTACACCGAGGCCTCCGCCAAGGTCATCGACACCAACCGTGCCGGCGATACCGAGGCCTCGCTGAAGGCCGTCAAGGCCGTTCAGCCGCAGTACGACGAGGTGCTGAACTCCATCGAAGCCATGGTCAAGCTCAACATCGACGGGGGTGAGGCCGCCAACGCGCTGGGCGACGACATCTATCAGCGCAGCCGCTGGGTCATCGGCGGCCTGACGCTGGCGGCCATCGTGCTGGGTACGCTGATGTCGGTGCTGATCACCCGGGCCATCGTCGGCCGCCTGTCATCCTCGCTGAAGCTGGCCGAGGCCGTGGCGGATGGCGATCTCACGCATGAACTGCGCGCCCGCGGCGACGACGAGGTCGCCCAGTTGCAGCGGGCCCTCACGCGCATGGTGACCCAGTTGCGCCAGGTGGTGGGCGAGGTGCGGGAAGGCGTGGAATCCGTGTCCACGGCCTCCAGCCAGATCTCCACCGGCAACCAGGATCTGTCCGCCCGCACCGAGCAGACCGCCGCCAACCTGGAGGAGACCGCCTCCAGCATGGAAGAGCTGACCGGCACGGTGGGCCAGTCGGCCGACACCGCCCGCCAGGCCAACCAGTTGGCCGGCAGCGCCGCCGAGGCCGCCGCCCGCGGCGGCCAGGTGGTGGGTCAGGTCGTGCGCCACATGGACAACATCAGCGATGCCTCGCGCCGCATCGCCGACATCATCGGCGCCATCGACGGCATCGCGTTCCAGACCAACATCCTGGCGCTGAACGCAGCCGTCGAGGCGGCCCGCGCCGGCGAGCATGGCAAGGGTTTCGCCGTGGTCGCCTCCGAGGTGCGTGCGCTGGCCCAGCGCAGCGCCGAGGCTGCCAAGGAGATCAAGGGCCTGATCGCCCGCTCGGTCGAGACCGTGGAGGCCGGCGCAGCCGACGTCGCCCAGGCCGGCAAGACCATGGACGAGCTGGTGCTCAGCGTGCGCCGCGTCACCGACCTGATGGGCGAGATCGCCACCGCCGCCGTCGAGCAGCGCGACGGCATCCAGCAGGTCAACCAGGCCGTGGCCAATCTCGACCAGATGACCCAGCAGAACGCGGCGCTGGTGGAAGAGTCCACCGCAGCCTCGGGCTCGCTGCGCGAGCAGGCCGAGCGCCTGGCCTCCGTCGTGTCGGTGTTCCGCCTGCGCTGACGCCCATCGCCCCCCCCCCGGGCGACACCCCCCCAGGCCGCGGCCGGACGAGTCATCGTCCGGCCGCTTTTCTTGTTCGCCCGTGCGCCTGGTACATGAGTCGACGGCCCGACGACGGCAGGCCCACCCGATGACCATGACACGCAGATGTCAAGACCTGACACCCCTCAGCCGCGGGGGGCGTTTCTCTAGGCATTACTCGAATTCTTCACAAACGGAGATGTGCCTACAGTAGGTGCCAGGTGTTGCGCGTCACCAATGACGCATCGCCACCCGCGAGAACCGGCCGCACGACGGCCACCACTGAAATCTCCGACTGCGAGGGAACCATGAAACTGACTGCCTCCTGCCTCCTCGCCCTGGCAGGCTTGGCCGGCGCCGCCACGGCGCAGGCCGACACGATCTACAGCGAAGGCTTCGACAATCTGGCCGCCTCCGGCTGGACCCTGACGAACAACAGCTCGCCTGCCGGCATCAGCTGGTTCCAGGGCATCATCGAGAACTTCAGCGCCCAGGCTGGCGCCGACAACTCCTACGCATCGGCCAATTTCAACAGCACGACGGCCCTCGCCGGTTCGATCTCCAACTGGCTGATCAGCCCCGAGATCACGCTGGGCGGCGCCACCTCGCTGAGCTTCTATCTGCGCTCGGCCGGCACCGACGGCTTCCAGGATGCGGTCAACGTCTACTTCCATGCGGGCGCCGACAGCAGCACGGCGAGCTTCAGCACGCCGCTGACGGCCATCACGGCCGCTGACGGCTGGACGCTCTACACCATCGACCTGCCCAGCGCCGCCACCGGCCGCATCGCGTTCGAATACGCGGTCGGCGATGCCAACAACGCCAATCTCGTCGGCATCGACAGCGTGTCGATCTCGGCCGTGCCCGAGCCGTCCACCTATCTGCTGATGGGCCTGGGCCTGGCTGGCGTGGGCCTGCTGCGTCGCCGCGCGTCGGTCTGAATTCCCCGGCGCGGCACGCTGCCGGCGCCTCATCCGAGATACAGAGGAAACACATGTCGATGAACACCACCCAAGCCGGCCTGCGCGCCGGTCTGGCCGTGACGATCGCCACGGCCGGCCTGATGGCCGCCGTGCCGGCCCACGCCATCAAGGTCGTTAAGGACCCCGTCACCGGCGCACTGCGCGCCCCGACGTCCGAGGAAACAACCGCCCAGGCCCGCGCCGCGGCCACGCTGAGCAAGACGCAGACCCGCGCGACCCAACCCCGCGGCCTGCTGACCGGCAAGGTCAGCCCCGCGGCCATCGTGCACGCTGACGGCACCGTCGAGCAGGAGCTGGACGAAAGCTCGCTGCAGTACTCCACGGTGACCCGCAATGCCGACGGCACGCTGAACTTCGCCTGCGTGACCGGCAGCGAAGCCGCCGACGCCATCGTCAAGGGCAAGGCCAAGGCCGCCGCTCACACGCACACTGCCAAGGAGCAGAGCTATGAAAAATAAGCAAGCCTTCAAGCTGCTGGCCTGCACGGCAGCACTGTCCGCCGGCCTGATGGGCGCCGCCCACGCCGACGTCCAGATCATCATCAACAACATCAACGCTGCGGGCGTCGGCTTCAACGACACGACGCCGGCCGCACCGGTCGGTGGCAACACCGGCACGACGCTGGGCGAGCAGCGCCTGATCGCGTTCACCTACGCCGCCAACCTCTGGGGCAAGGCGCTCACCAGCACCCAGCCCATCATCATCAACGCGCAGTTCTCGGCCCTGGCCTGCACCTCCACCAGCGCCACGCTGGGCAGCGCCGGTGCGACGAGCATCTTCCGCAACTTCGCCAACGCGCCGCTGACCAACACCTGGTACTCCTACGCGCTGGCCAACAAGATCTCCGGCTCCTACCTGGGCACGGCGAACGCGGCGCAGATCAACGCCAACTTCAACGTCAACCTGGGCAACACCGGCTGCCTGGACGGCCAACCTTTCTACCTGGGCCTGGACGGCAACCACGGCGCCTCGGCGGTGGACTTCGTCGCGGTGCTGCAGCACGAAATGGGTCACGGCCTGGGCTTCCAGACCTTCACCAACGGCCAGACGGGCGCCCAGAACGGCACCTCGCCCTCGGTCTGGGATCACTTCCTGATGGGCACGGCCACCGGCAAGCTCTGGAAGGACATGACCGCCGCCGAGCGCGCAGCATCCGCCATCAGCGTGGACAAGCTGGTCTGGACCGGCCCCAACGTGACCGCGCTGGCGCCGCAGGTGCTGCGCGTGGGCCTGCCCAAGGCCACCATCACCGGCTCCGCCGCCGGTGACGCCGCGGGCGCCTACACGACCGGCGAAGCATCCTTCGGCCCGTCCGTCGCCGCCATGCCCAAGACCGGCGTGCTGATGCCCATGGTGCCGACGTCCACCGCTGACACCAGCGCGGTTGGCCTGAGCCTGGGCTGCGATGCCCTGACCGGCAACAACGCCCGCGCCGCCGTCGGCAACATCGTGCTGATCAGCCGTGGCAGCTGCAACTTCGCCGTCAAGGCGAAGAACGCGCAGAACGCCGGCGCGATCGGCGTACTGATCGTCAACAACGCGGCCGGTGTGGCCGGCATGAGCGGCACGGACGCCACGCTGGTGATCCCGACGCTGATGATCGACCAGACCGTGGGCGCCACCCTGCTGACCAAGCTGGCCACGCGTTCGCGCACCAGCTCCGGCGTGATCGCCACGATGGGTCTGTCGGGCACGCAGATGGCCGGTGCCGATGCTCAGGGCCGCCTGATGATGTACGCGCCGAACCCGTACGTGAGCGGCTCGTCGGTGTCGCACTTCGACGTGTCGGCCACCCGCAACCTGCTGATGGAACCCGCCATCAACGGCGATCTGACCCAGGTCGTGATCCCGCCGTATGACCTGACCCTGCCGCTGCTGCGCGACATCGGCTGGTAAGACCTGCAGCCTGGCTGCCATGTCAAAAGGGCGCACCCGCGGGTGCGCCCTTTTTCGTTTGGGCCGTCACCCAAGCACCGACGCTTGAGCTGCCCTGCGCCGCGAGCGGCTCAGCTGCCCCGGTAGGCGTCCGCGTTCAGGCCCAGCCGCCGGATGCGGTCGTGCAGCGTTTTGCGGGCCAGGCCCAGGCGCTCGCCGGCGCGCGCGATGTTGCCGCCGCTGAGCTCCAGCGCGCGGATGATCCATTCCCGCTCCACCTCGGCCAGCGCCTCGTCCAGCGGTGCCTGTGGCAACTCGGCCGCAACGCGCAGCGGCGCGGCGTCGTCAGCGGGCCGGGGCGCCGACGGCGGCGGCAGGGGCGGCGCCTCCTCGTGCACCAGCCCCAGCACCCAGCGCTCGGCGAAGTTGCGCAGTTCGCGCACATTGCCCGGCCAGTCGCGCTGCTGCCAGGCCGCCAGCTGGGCCGGCGTCCAGCGCGGCACCTCGCGCTGCAGCCGCACCGCGGCCTGGGCGCAGAAGTGGTTGAACAGCTGCGGCAGGTCCTCGCGCCGCTGGCGCAGCGGGGGCAGCACGATGGTGGCCACGTCCAGCCGGTAGAAGAGGTCCTCCCTGAAGCGCCCCTCGCGGGCCAGCGCCAGCAGGTCCACCTTGGTGGCCGCGACGATGCGGCAGCCCAGCGGCACGGCGGTGTTGGCCCCCAGCCGCTCCACGCTGCGCTCCTGCAGCACGCGCAGCATCTTCACCTGCAGCGCCAGCGGCATGGACTCGATCTCGTCCAGGAACACCGTGCCGTCCCCCGCGAACTCCAGCTTGCCGATGCGGCGCTTGTTGGCGCCGGTGTATGCCCCCGCCTCGGCGCCGAAGATCTCGGACTCGAACACGCTCTCCGGCAGCGCCCCGCAGTTGATGGCCACAAAGGGGCCGCGCGCGCCGCTGGCGGCATGCAGCGCCCGCGCCACCACCTCCTTGCCGGCGCCGGTCTCGCCGTGGATGAGCACATCCACCCGCGCCGGGCCCAGCGTGCTGATCAGCGTGCGCACCTGCTCGATGGCCGCGCTGCTGCCCAGCAGCCGATCGGCCGGGCCGTCGGCCAGCTGGGCCTTGAGGCGGCGGTTCTCCAGCACCAGGCGGCGCTGCGCGAGCGCGCGCTTCACCACCTCGACCAGATGGTCCGCACCGAAGGGTTTCTCGATGAAGTCCCAGGCGCCGTCGCGCATGGCTTCCACGGCCATGCCGATGTCGCCGTGCCCGGTCACGAGGATGACCGGCAGTTCCGGGTCTTGCCCCTGCAACGCGCGCAGCAGCTGCAGGCCGCTTTCGCCGGGCAGGCGCACGTCGCACACCAGCACGCCGCCGAAGCCCGGCGCCAGCCAGTCGCGCGCCGCCTCGGCGGATTCCAGTCCGTGCACGCCAAGGCCCGCAAGCCGCAGGCTCTGGCTCGCGGCCAGGCGCACCAGCTCGTCGTCCTCGACCAGCAGCACGTCCACCTCGCGCGTCGCGCCATCCAACGAATTCCAGCCCATGGGCAGATTGTCCAGGTTCATGTCTAAGCCTCAGGGGCCGCCGCCTCGGCCAGCGGCAGCCGCAGCGTGAACTGCGCGCCGCCGGGCTCGCGGTTGGCGGCCTGCAGCGAGCCGCCCAGCGCGTTGGCGATGGACGCGGAGATGGACAGGCCCAGGCCCAGCCCCTCGCCGCGCCGCTTGGTGGTGAAGAAGGGTTCGAACAGCCGCGCCTGCACCTCGGCGCTGAGGCCGACGCCCTGATCGCTGACGCGCAGCAAGGCCTGACCCGCGGCAGCATCCACCTCGGCCTCCAGCCAGACCTCGGCGCCACCGGCTTCCGCGCTCGCGTCGATGCCGTTGCGCAGCAGGTTCACCAGCACCTGCTCGATGCGCACCTGCTGGCCCAGCACCGCCAGGCCCGCCGGCACGGGCGGCGCCACCAGGCGCACGCGCTGGCGCCGCGCCTCCGCGCCCACCAGCGCGAGCGCGGCCTGGAAGGCCACCTCCACCGGCACCGGCTGCACGCGCAGCTCGTCGCGCCGGGCAAAGCCCTTGAGCTGGGCCACGATGGCGGCGATGCGCTGCGTCAGCCCGTCGATGGCCTGCAGGTTGCCCTGGGCGTCCTGGTGCATGCCGCGCTCCAGGAAGACGCGCGCGTTGTCGTTCAGCGCCCGCAGCGCGGCCAGCGGCTGGTTGATCTCGTGCGTGATGCTGGCCGCCATCTGACCCAGCACGGCCAGCTTGCCGGCCTGGATCAGCTCGTCCTGCGTGGCGCGCAGCGTGTGCTCGGTGCGGTGCAGTTCGTCCACGCGCGCGGCCAGCGTCTCGTTGGCCTGCACCAGGGCGCCGGTGCGCTCGGCAATGCGTTGTTCGAGGCTCTCGTAGGCCGCGCGGAGCTCGCCCTGGGCCGCACGGCGCTCGCGGGTGCGGCGGCGGCGCAACTGCACATAGGCCAGCATCAGCAGCAGCGACACCCAGCCCAGCAACGCCGCCCAGGCCCGGCTGGCTGCGATCTGCTCGGCACCGCGGATCTCGGTGAAGGACAGCAGCGTCCAGCCACGCCCCGGCACCTGCTGCTCGGTGACCAGCGCGCGCAGCCACAGCGGCGAGCGTGCGCCGGGCGTGGCCTCGATGCCCACACGCTCCACGTGCAGTGCCTCGGGGGCATAGCGGGTGGCCGAGGCCGGATCCTCCGGCCGGGCCGGGCCGGGATAGCCCGGCGCCGCCTCGCGCTTCAGCACCTGCAGCGGCAGGTCGCCGTACTGCTGGGTCTGGTGCAGCTCCGCGCGCGCACCGGCCGACAGCTCGCGCAGCGTGCGGTACTTCCACTCCGGCCGGCTGGCCAGGAAGACGACGCCGCGCGCGTCCGCCAGCATCAGCTCGCCCGCGCTGCGCGCCCAGTTGGCCTCCATTTCGTCCAGCGACACCTTGAGCACGATGACGCCCGGCGCCGGGCCGCCCAGGCGGTGGGCGATGAAGTAGCCCGGTGTCCCGGTGGTGGAGCCGCGCGCATAGAAATGCCCGCTGCCCTGCTGCAGCGCATCGCGGAAATAGGGGCGGTAGGCATAGTTCTGGCCGACGAAGGTCTGCGGGTCGCGCCAGTTGCTGGAGGCCAGCGTCAGCCCGTGGGCGTCGATCAGGAAGATGGCCGCGGCAGCGGCATCGGTGGCGATCTGCACCAGCAGCGCGTCGACCTCGCGTCGCCGCGCTGGCGAATCGGGCTCGGCCAGCAGCCCGGACAGGGCCGGGTGCGTGGCCAGCACCTGGGGCAGCACCTCGTACTTGTCGAGCGCGCTGCCCAGCTCATGCGTCACGAAGCGCAGGTGGCGCTGCGCGTCGTCGCGGGTCTGGGCCAGTGCCAGGTCGAGCGACAGCCGCCAGGTGGCGGCCGAGATGCCCGCGCCGCCCAGCAGCACCAGCGCGACGGCCAGCAGGCTGCGCCGGAGCTGGCGGGCACGCGATGCGCCCGCAGAGGCCGTGGGCGCCGGGGCGCGAGGGTCAGGTTCAGTGGGCTGCGGACTCGGCATCGATCTTCGAATGCCGGCGCGTGTCGCGCATCAGGAGGTTGACGAGCAGCGTGCAGGCGATGACGGCCGTAGCGTACCAATAGAAGCCGCCCTCCATGCCCTGCTGCTTGAACCACAGCGCGATGTACTCAGCGCTGCCGCCGAACACCGACACCGCGATCGCGTAGGGCACGCCCACGCCGGTGGCACGGATGGCCGCCGGGAAGAGCTCGGCCTTCACGACCGCGTTGATGGACGTGTAGCCGCTGACGATCAGCCAGGCGCAGGCGATCAGGCCGAAGGCTTCCCACGGGCCCTGGGCATGCTGGATGGCGGTCAGCAGCGGCACCGTGAACAGCGTGCCCAGCACCGCGAAGCCCAGCAGCAGCGGCTTGCGGCCGATCTTGTCCGACAGCGCGCCGTAGATGGGCTGCAGCAGCGCGGCAAACACCAGGCTGCCGGCCGACACGGCCGTGGTCTGCGCGTCCGTCAGGCCCACCGACAGCTTCAGGAACTTCTGCATGTAGGTGGTGTAGACGTAGAAGGCCAGCGTGCCGCCCATGGTCAGGCCGATCACGATCAGGCATTCGCGCGGGTGCTGCAGCAGCAGCTTGAGGCCACCGGTGCGGCCGGCGCTGCGCTTGCGCTGGGCTTCGAAGGCGCCGGTCTCGGGCAGGTCCGAGCGCATGATCAGCGCGACGATGGCCAGGCCGGCACCGATGAAGAACGGAATGCGCCAGCCCCAGGCCTTCAGCTCGGCGGCGTCCAGCACGAAGTTCTGCAGCACCAGCAGCACGACCAGTGCCGTCAGCTGGCCGCCGATCAGCGTCACGTACTGGAAGCTCGCGTAGAAGCCGCGGTGCTTGGACGTGGCCATCTCCGACAGGTAGGTGGCGCTCGAGCCGTACTCGCCGCCCAGGCTCAGGCCCTGCAGCAGACGCGCCAGCAGCAGGATGATGGGAGCCACCACGCCGACGCTGGCGTAGGTGGGCGAGCAGGCGATCAGCAGCGAGCCGCCGCACATCAGCAGCACCGAGGCCATCAGCGACAGACGGCGGCCGAAACGGTCAGCGATATAGCCGAACAGCAGGCCGCCGATGGGGCGAATGAAGAAGCCCAGCGCGAAGATGGCCGCGGTGGACATGGACTGCGCCACCGGGTCGGACTTGGGAAAGAAGGCCGACGAGAAGTACAGCGAGAAGGCGGCGTAGCAGTAGAAGTCGTACCACTCGACGAGGTTGCCGAGCGAGCCGACCAGGATGGCCTTCAGGCGCTTGAATTCGATGCGGTCAGGGGCCGCCGTGGCACCGGCAGCCGCGGGAGGAAGGATCGCGGACATGTTGTCTCCTGGGTCTCGCCACCCGGCCAGGCGCCGGGCAGTCCTATGCCCAGGAAACAGCAGCTTGCGTGCCAGGTCTGAACCAAGGGTTTACCCAGGAATTCGCCGACCGTTCGGACGGGATTTGCCCGGCAATGCGGCGGACTTCCGCCAACCCGCCTGCCGGCGAGCGGCGGCATTGCGCACAAGGGCGGTTTTCCGCCGCCCCATCAGAAACCCAGTTCTATCTTCGCCATGTCGAAGCGGCTGCCCTCGCCCTCGGGCCGCACCGACACCACGCGAAAGCTCTTGCGCGTGCCGACCCGGTACTCGAACGTGCCCGCCTTGGGGGCGCGCTCCTCGCAGCCCAGGCGCTCGGGCTGGTCCTTGGGCGGCTTCACCCGCGCGGCCGGGTCGCGGCAATCCAGCACCTCGCCGTAGCGGCCCAGCGCCTTCTCGTAGAAGGCGGCGACGGCGGCCGGGGCCGCATCGGCACGGAACTTCATCACATGCAGGCTGAGGCCGAAACGGCCGGCCCAGGCGCCCAGGCTGACGGCCGCCCGGTCGCCCTCGTTCTCCACATAGGGCCGCGCGCCGGCGTACACCGGCAGGCCCACGTCGCTCGGCTGGGTCTGGCCATTGCCGGAGAGCTTCAGGCTGAAGCTGTCGCCCTCGTCGGCGGCCTGCGCCGCACCCATCAGCCCGCACAGCGCCAGCGTCAGCAACGGCGAACGCCATGCGGAGAAACGGCGAGGGATGGGGGTCAGGTCTGCGCGCATGCGTCACTCCAGGTGTCGATGGCGCCACGATAGGCCGCCAGCACCCAGCAGCGCACGCCGACTGCGATGGGCCGCCGATCCGGCGGGACCAGCCGCAACCAGGCCGGACGGCCCGCTCCCGTCAGCCCGCGGCAGCCGCCGGCTGCGCCGCCACCCAGGCCTGCACCAGATCGCCCAGCACCGGCAGCGGCACCTGGCCGGCGGTCAGCACCACGCGATGGAAGCCCTTGATGTCGAACTTGTCGCCCAGCTGGCTTTCCGCCTCGCGGCGCAGGCGGCTGATCTCGAACTGGCCGATCTTGTAGCCCAGCGCCTGGCCCGGCCACACGATGTAGCGCTCCACCTCGGCGGTGATGTCGCTCTCGGCCATGGAGGAGTTGTCCAGCATGAAGCGTATGGCCTGCTCGCGCGTCCAGCCCTTGGCATGCAGGCCGGTATCCACCACCAGGCGCATCGCGCGCAGCTGCTCGTCGGACAGCCGCCCGTACCACTGGTAGGGGTCGGTGAACAGGCCCAGCTCCTTGCCCAGGCTCTCGGCGTACAGCGCCCAGCCTTCCACATAGGCGGTGTAGTTGGTCGCGTAGCGGCGGAACTTGGGCAGGTTCTGGTCTTCCTGCGCGATGGCGATCTGGAAGTGGTGGCCCGGCGAGGCCTCGTGCAGCGACAGCGTCTCCATGCCGAAGATGGGCTGGGCCTTGAGGTTGAAGG
Organism: Roseateles depolymerans; assembly: GCA_003241055.1. Classification (GTDB taxonomy): domain Bacteria; phylum Pseudomonadota; class Gammaproteobacteria; order Burkholderiales; family Burkholderiaceae_C; genus Pelomonas; species Pelomonas depolymerans_A. The sequence continues at coordinate 207,803 of QFOD01000001.1, read as the reverse complement.
TGTTCACGTAGAACACGCCGGGGCGCGAGCCGTCGGCCGCCGGCTCTTCGTAGGACGCGCCCGGCGCGCTCTCGGCGCGGAAGGCCTCGACCGCCCTCACCTCGTAGTCGGCCTTGGGGTGGATGTCGAAGAGCCTGGGGGTCAGCGTGTTGATCTTCTTCTGCAGCCTGCGGTAGCCCTCCAGCAGGTCTTCCGCCTTGGTGAAATAGAAGCGCGGATCCTCCTGCAGATGCTTGAAGAAGGCCGGCAGGTCGCCCTCGAAGCCCACCTCGCGGCGCACGCCCTCCATCTCGCCCTTGATGCGGGCCACTTCCTTCAGGCCCATGGCGTGGATCTCGTCCGCCGTCAGCGCCACGGTCGTCGACTCGCGCACCCGGTGGGCGTACCAGGCCTGGCCGTCCGGCAGGTCGGCCCAGGCGGTGGTGGCGCGAGCCTGGGGGATGTAGTCGTCGCGCACATAGACCAGCACGCGCTGGTAGGCCGGCAGGACCTGGCCCGCCAGCAGCTTGCGCATCGCGGCCTGCAGGCGCTTGCGCTCGGCGGCCGGCACCGCCGCGGGGAAGCTCTTGAAGGGCTCCCAGAACAGGCTCTTCTCGGGCGCCGTCACGGCCAGTGCCTGCAACTGCGGCAGCACCTTCTGCATCACCGCGCGCGGCTGGGTGACGCCCGCCTTCACGCCCTCGCGCATATTGGCCACGAGGCCGTCGAGCGAGGCCACCGCGCGGCCCAGACGCTTGATCCAGTCGTCGTAGTCCTTGCTGCTGCGGAAGGGCTGGATGGACTTGCCGCTGCCCATCTGCGCCAGGAAGCTGGGTAGGCCGCCCAGCTGGTTGAGCGGCATCATCCATTCGGGAAATCGCAGGCCCTCCAGGTCCGACTCCAGGTCGGACTTCATGATGGCGAACGACAGCTGGTCGGCCGGCGCCAGCTCCTCGGGCTTGAAGAGCTTGAGGCTCTCCAGCTGCACCTCGATGCGGCGACGGTCCGTGGCGCGCCAGGCGGCCGTGGTGGTGTCGACGAAGCGGTCGTTGTAGCGGGGGTCGCCCAGCGAGGTCGCCAGCAGCGGGTCGCGCAGCAGCGCCCCCTCCCACTGGGCCTCCAGCCAGGCGTGGAAGCGGATGCCGACCTTGACGGGCTGGTGCTCGGCATCGGCCTGTGCGGGCAGACCGCGAATGGCAAGGCTGAGGGCAGCGAGCTGGAACAGGGAACGACGGCGCATAGGGTCTCCGGACAAGAGCGCGCATCCTAGCCATGCCCCCGTGGCGGCGGACGAAAGACATGCCTCCCTACAATCCCGCAGAGCCCCACCCCGGGGCTGTTGTCGTTTCCAGCACCTGATGAATCTGCCCTCGCTGCCGGTGATTGCGCCCGGCAAGAAGCACACCCATCCCCGCCCCCTGGGCTCGGCCGACGCCCTGCTGCTGGCGCGCTTTGCGCAGCAGCAGCGCGAGGCTGGCCGCCTGGCGGCCATCTTCACCGCCGAGCCGGGCGACACCCAGCGGCTCGAGGACGAACTCAAGTTCTTCGCGCCCGAGCTCAAGGTCGTCGTCTTCCCGGATTGGGAGACCCTGCCCTACGACAGCTTCAGCCCGCACCAGGACCTGATCTCCGAGCGTCTGGCCACGCTGTGGGAGTTGCTGCAGGCGCCCAAGACGCGCAGCGTGGACGTGGTGCTGATGCCCGCCAGCACCGCGCTGGCCCGCATCGCACCGCCCAGCTTCCTGGCGGCCACCACCTTCAACTTCAGGCAGAAGCAAAAGCTCGACGAGGCCTCGCTGCGCAGCCAGCTGCTGCTGGCCGGCTACACGAATGTGAGCCAGGTGGTGCAGCCCGGCGAGTACGCGGTGCGCGGCGGCCTGATCGACCTCTTCCCCATGGGCTCGCCCGTGCCCTACCGGGTGGACCTGTTCGGTGACGAGGTGGACTCCATCCGCGTGTTCGACCCCGACAGCCAGCGCAGCCTCTACCCCGTGCCCGACGTGCGCCTGCTGCCCGGCCGCGAGTTCCCCATGGACGAGGCCGCGCGCAAGAAGTTCCGCGAGCGCTGGCGCGAGAAGATGGAGGGCGACCCGACCAAGTCGCGCCTGTACCGCGACATCGGCGAGGGCGTGGCCTCGGGCGGCATCGAGTACTACCTGCCCATCTTCTTCGAGCAGACGGCGACCATCTTCGAGTATCTGGGCGAAGTGGCAGGTCTTGCGCTGCATGGCGAGGTCGACGACGCCATCCAGCGCTTCTGGACCGACACCAAGGAGCGCCACCGCTTCCTGCAGCACGACCCCGAGCGGCCGCTGCTGGCGCCGGCCGAGATCTTCCTGACGGCCGAGGACTTCTTCAGCCTCACCAAGCCGCATGCGGTGCTGTCGGTGCGTGGCAGCGACCCGGTGGACTTCGCTCGCCCGCTGCCCGACGTCAGCGTGGAGCGCGGCGCCCAGGAGCCGCTGGCCCGGCTGGAGGCCCATCTGAAGAGCACGCCGCAGCGCGTGCTGCTGCTGGCCGAGAGCGAGGGCCGGCGCGAGAGCCTGCTGGAGCAGCTGCGCGACGCCAAGATCGACCCGCCCTCGGTGAAGGACCTGGCCGAGTTCTGGGCCGGCGATGAGAAGTACGCCATCACCGCCGCGCCGCTGGCCCAGGGCTTCTTCTGGAACGACGCCGAGCGGCCGCTGCAGCTGATCACCGAGACCGAGCTGTTCGCCACCACGCCCACCACGCGGCGCCGGCGCAAGCAGGAGCAGGTCAGCGACGTCAATGCGCTGATCAAGGATCTGTCGGAGTTGAAGGTGGGCGATCCGGTCGTGCACATCAACCACGGCATCGGCCGCTACCAGGGGCTGGTCAACATCGACCTCGGCGATGGACAGAAGAGCGAGTTCCTGCACCTGGAATATGCGGACAAGGCCACGCTCTACGTGCCGGTGGCCCAGCTGCACCTGATCGGCCGCTACACCGGCGTGAGCCCGGAAGAAGCGCCGCTGCACAAGCTGGGCAGCGGCCAGTGGGAAAAGGCCAAGCGCAAGGCCGCCGAGCAGGTGCGCGACACCGCGGCCGAGCTGCTCAACCTCTACGCCCGCCGCGCCGCCCGCGAGGGCCATGCCTTCCGCTACTCGGGCCACGACTACGAGGCCTTCGCGGCCAGCTTCGGCTTCGAGGAAACGCCCGACCAGCGCGCCGCCATCCATGCGGTGATCCAGGACATGATCAGCCCCAAGCCCATGGACCGCCTGGTCTGCGGCGACGTGGGCTTCGGCAAGACCGAGGTGGCGCTGCGTGCGGCCTTCGTGGCCGTCATGGGCGGCAAGCAGGTGGCCATCCTGGCCCCCACCACGCTGCTGGCCGAGCAGCACTACCAGAACATCGCCGACCGATTCGGCGCCTGGCCGGTCAAGGTGGCCGAGATGAGCCGCTTCCGCTCGGCCAAGGAGATCAAGGCCGCGATGGAGGGCATAGAGGACGGCTCCATCGACATCGTGGTCGGCACGCACAAGCTGCTGTCCGGCGACGTGAAGTTCAAGCGCCTGGGCCTGCTGGTCATCGACGAGGAGCACCGCTTCGGCGTGCGCCACAAGGAGGCGATGAAGGCGCTGCGCGCCGAGGTCGACGTGCTCACGCTGACCGCCACGCCCATCCCGCGCACGCTCGGCATGGCGCTGGAAGGCCTGCGCGATCTCAGCGTGATTGCCACCGCGCCGCAGCGCCGCCTGGCCATCAAGACCTTTGTGCGCGCCGAGACCAGCGGCACCATCCGCGAAGCCGTGCTGCGCGAGCTCAAGCGTGGGGGTCAGGTCTACTTCCTGCACAACGAGGTCGAGACCATAGAGAACCGCCGCCAGAAGCTGGAGGAGCTGCTGCCGGAGGCGCGCATCGTCGTCGCCCACGGCCAGATGCCGGAGCGCGAGCTGGAACGGGTGATGCGCGAGTTCGTTGCGGCTAAGCACAACCTGCTGCTGTGCTCCACCATCATCGAGACCGGCATCGACGTGCCGAGTGCCAACACCATCGTCATCTCCAGAGCCGACAAGTTCGGCCTGGCCCAGCTGCACCAGCTGCGCGGCCGCGTGGGCCGCAGCCACCACCAGGCCTATGCCTATCTGATGGTGCCGGACATCCAGGGCCTGACCAAGCAGGCCACGCAGCGCCTGGACGCCATCCAGGCCATGGAGGAGTTGGGCTCGGGCTTCTATCTCGCGATGCACGACCTGGAGATCCGCGGCGCCGGCGAGGTGCTGGGCGAGAACCAGAGCGGCAACATGATGGAGGTGGGCTTCCAGCTCTACAACGACATGCTCAGCGAGGCGGTGCGATCGCTTAAATCAGGCCGCGAGCCCGACCTGCTGTCCCCCACCGGCGCCTTCTCCACCCACACCGAGATCAACCTGCACGCGCCGGCCCTGCTGCCCGACGCCTACTGCGGCGACGTGCAGGTGCGGCTCTCGCTCTACAAGCGCCTGGCCACGGCCGAGAAGTCCGAGGCCATCGACACGCTGCTGGAGGAGGTGACCGACCGCTTCGGCAAGCTGCCCGCGCAAGGCCAGACCCTCTTTGACCTGCACCGCCTGCGCGTGCTGGCCAAGCCCTATGGCGTGATCAAGGTGGACGCCTCGCCGGCGGTCATCAACATCAACTTCCGCCCCAACCCGCCAATCGACCCGATGCGGGTCATCGAGCTGGTGCAGAAGAACCGCAACATCAAACTGGTGGGCAACGAGAAGCTGCGCGTGGAGAAGGCGCTCAGCAACCCGCAGGACCGCGCCCAGGTGGTGCGCGAGGTGCTGCGGCTGCTGGGACAACCCCTCAAGACGGAATGACGACAACCATGACTCCGCTGACGCTCCGCGGCCTCACGCCGCCGCTGAACCTGGCCGACTTCCGGCTCGCCGCCTTCGACATGGACTCCACGCTGATCAGCATCGAGTGCATCGACGAGATCGCGGCGCTGGCCGGCAAGGGCGACGAGGTGGCCGCCATCACCGAGGCCGCGATGCGCGGCGAGATCGCCGACTTCCGCGAGAGCCTGCGCCGCCGCCTGGGCATCCTGACGGGCACGCCGGCCAGCGTGCTGGAGCGCGTGGCCACCGAGCGCCTGCGCTTCAACCCTGGCGCGCGCGAACTGTGCGCGGCGCTGAAGGCCGCCGGGCTCAAGCTGGTGCTGGTGTCGGGCGGCTTCACCTACTTCACCCGCATCGTCGCGGCCGAGCTGGGCATGGACTTCGTGCGCAGCAACGAGCTGGAGATCGTCGACGGCGCCCTCACCGGCCGCGTCGTCATGCAGAGCTGGGGCGATGTGTGCGATGGCGACGAGAAGCGCCGCATGCTGCTGCAGTGCTGCGAGGCCGCAGGCTGCACACCGGCCCAGGCCATGGCCGTGGGCGACGGCAGCAACGACCTGCCGATGATGGGCGTGGCCGGGCTGTCGGTGGCCTATCACGCCAAGCCGCGGGTGCGCGAGCAGGCCATGGTGGCCATCAACGACGGCGGGCTGGACCGCCTGCTGACGCTGTTCACGCGGTGATGCCGCAGCCCGGACCGGTCAGGCGACGGGCTGCCCCACAGGCCCGGCAAGCTCCACAAATCCTGCGTCGGTCTGTGCCGACCTCGCTGGCCGTGGCCCTGGCCGCCTTCGTTGCGTCGGCCGCAGCGCTGGCCGGCCCGGCCGCGGTCGACGACCGCACGCTGCTCTTCATCGCGCCGGCCAACCACACGCTGCCCTTCGTCGGCCTGCAGGGCGGTGAGCTGCGCAGCGGCATCCTCAAGGACCTGGGCGAAGCGCTTGCCGTTCGCGTCGGCCGCCAGGCCCGCTTCGTCGTCATGCCGGCCAAACGCGCGGCGCTGGCGCTGGCGCAGGGCGAGGCGGATGGCCTTTGCTACACCTCGCCGCAGTGGATAGACGGCGCCGGCCTGCACTGGAGCCGGCCGCTGTTCGACTATGTGGGCGTGATCGCCCGCCGGGGCGATGCCGCGGCGGTGACCGAGATCGGTCAGCTGGCGGGCGTGGCGCTGGGCACCGTGTCGGGCTACCACTATCCCGAGGTAGAACAGGCCCTGGGCGAACGTTTCGTGCGCGACGACGCGCCGGACATGGACCGCAACCTGGCCAAGCTGGCCGCCGGCCGCATCGGCTACGCGCTGACCGAGAAGCTCACGCTGGACTATTCGCTGCGCGAGTCGCCGCAGCAGGGGCTGCAGCTGGCGCTACAGACCACCCGCTACCCCACCTACTGCGCCTTCAGCCCCAGCCGAGGCCTGCCGCTGCCGGGGCTGGACCGCGCGCTGGACGCGATGCTGGCCGACGGCAGCCTGGCAAAGCTGCTGGCGCGTTACCGCTGAACGCGGCGCCGGCCCACCCAGGCCCCCAGCAGCCCCAGGCCGGCCAGCAGCAGCGCCTCACGGCCCGGCTCGGGCACGGCCGACACCAGCAGGTCGGACACGATGGGCAGGCTGTTGGACGCCGCCACCGTGGTCCAGGCCCCGCCCTGCGCCAGCGCCGTGCGCAGCTCGTCCAGCGTGGCGAAGGGCTGGTCGTCCGTCGTCACCTGGGCGGTGAACTGCGTGTAGCGCGTGGCGGTGTTGGCGTCGATCTTGTACTCGCGCACCTGGATGCCGGCGAGGCCGGTGGCCGTGAAGGGGTTGTCCGACGAGGTGTAGCTGCCGCGGTTGGAGATCGCGCCCAGGAAGGTGATGGCGCCGGGCTGGTAGTTGGTGGCATAGGACGCGGCCTGGAAGGCGTAGAGGATGTCGCCGCCGCTGGACAGGTTGGACGCGCCGCCGTTGAGGTTGAGCACCGTGCCGTTGGGCGTGCCGCCGGCCGCGCCCGAGCGCGCGGTGTACTGGCCGCTGACGCCGGTGCCCAGCAGCGCCACCGAGGTGCCGGCGGCCACGTCGGCGCTGGCGGTCCAGGACCAGAAGGTCTCGGCCGTGGTCGAGAACACGCCAGCGGACGGCGTGGTCTGCAGCACATTGGTGTCGGTGAAGTAGATGGTGGTGCCGGCCGTGATATCGACGAAGCTGACGAAGGACCAGCCGCCCACCGTGGTGTTGCCGTTCACGCCGGTGAAGGCGAAGTCGGTGGTGCCCAGCGTGGTGTCGGCCTGGGCCGCGCCAGCCAGCAGCGCGGTGGCGAGCGCGAGCGCGCGCGGCAGGGTGTGTGCATGCGTCATGGAGGTCTCCTGTGATGTGTGTGGAGCGGGTCAGTCGAGGGCTTGGTCACGGCGGCGGCGCAGGCCGCCCAGCAGCGCCAGGCCCAGCACGGCCAGCAGCGCACTGGCGGGCTCGGGCACCGGCGACAGCAGCAGGTTGTCGATCGCGATCCCGTAGTAGCTGTCGCGATTCGTCAGCGTGAAGCCGGCGATGTCGGCGCTGCCGTCGCTGCGGGTGAAGGCATAGAAGCCGTCGCTGCGGCCGCTAAGGTCCATGGCCTGGATCAGGCTGCCGTCCAGCCGGTACAGGCTCAGCGTGATCGCGCCGCCACCGCTCTCGCGCAGCTGCAGGCCCAGGGCAGACACCGGCGCGTCAAAACGGGCCGAGATCGCGCCTAAGCCGAAGGGGTCGCTGCCATCGGGGTTCTGCGGGCCTATGCCGGCCAGCGCGATGCCGTCGGCGTCCCCGTAGTCGTAGGCGCCCAGGTTGGCACCCGTGGCGCCGGCCAGCAGCGTCAGGCCCGCGCTGGGCGTGCCGAAGCTCAGGTCGTCAAACCAGTCCTGCGCTACCGCGCCGGGCCGCGGCGCCTTGGCCACGGCCAGCTCCTGGCCGGCGAAGCGCTCGCCGAACAGCACGCCGCCGCTGCCCAGCAGGCCCTCGATCAACACGCCGTCGGGCGCGCCGACCACCAGCTCCGAGAAGCTGATCGCGCTACCGCCGAGGCTGGCATAGGCCGTCTCGGTGATGGCGTCGGCGCGTGCGCCGCTGGTGCCCAGCGCCAGCCCTGCCGCCAGCGCCAGTGAAAGAAATCGGAATCTCATGGCTTGCTCCTGCTCAGCGGCCGCCGCCGAGGATGCTGACGTTGTCGAAATCCGCCGTGACCAGCGTGCTGTTGCTGCCCGAGGAGAGCGCCAGGCCCACGTACAGCGTGGCGGCGCTGACGCTCACATTGGTCTTCTCGGTCCAGGTGACGCCATCGGTAGAGGCGGCGGAGTACAGCGCGCTGCCGCGCCGCTGCACCCGCACCCAGACCGGTGGCGTGGAGCTGGAGAAGCCGCTCAGCGAGGACTTGTTGTTGCCGTTGATGGCCGCGCGGATCTCGCCGGTGGACGCATAGCGCGCCGTCCAGGCATAGACCGGTGCACCGCCCACGCCATCCGCCGCCACCACGCCGGCACGGGCCGATTCCGCCGTACCGCCCTGGTTCACGAGCCGGGCCGTGAAGGTGAAGTCGCCCGTCAGCGCCGTGTACTTGAAGTTGAAGCTATAGGGGTTGCTGGTGTTGATGACGCCGGCGCCCGACAGCGTGTAGGTGCCGGTTTCCTGCACATAGCCGGCCGCGGGTACCGGCACGGTGATCAGCGGGCTCATCGCCAGCTCGCCCCCCCCATCACTGCAGGGCAGCGTGACCGTGCAGGCCGTGCCGGGGATCAGCGGCGGCGGATTGGTGGGCGTGGGTGCCGGTGCCGGGCTGGGGGACGGGCTCGGCGACGGACTGGGCGTGGGGCTGGGGCTGGGGGCCGGCGAGCCCGGCAGCGGCGCCGGGGTCGGGCCTTGCACCGCGAACAGCCCCAGGCGGCCGGCGCCCGAGCCCATGCGGATGGCATCGCGCACCGCGTCGGCCTGGCGCAGCGTGTAGGCATAGGGCGGCACCCAGTTCTGCTTCACCGGCAGGCTCTCGCAGCCCTGCAGCTCCACGTCGATCACCGCCGTCATGGCCTTGCCGTCATCGCCCTTGTCGCTGATGAAGCGGTGGCCGCTGCTGCGGAAGCTGATCGCGTCCTTGCCACCCGCCAGCTTGCCGCAGACCTCCTTGGGCTTGAGGCCGGTGAACTCGTAGAAGTTGCTCTCCGAGATCACGTCGGACTGGTAGCGCACGTCCAGGCCGGAGCCGAACTTCCTGTCCGAATCGCTGGTGGAGGTGCTGCCGCTGACCAGGTTGTTGTAGAGGTGCAGCTGGCCGAAGCGCACCAGCGGCAGGCGGCTGTAGGCGTGGTCCCACCAGTTGCCGGTCATGGTCACGTGCAGCCGGCCGGCGTCGCTCCAGGCGCGGCCCGAGTCGCCGTTGCCGACCAGCGAGTTCTTGTGGTGCTTGGTGAACACGCTGTTGGACACGCTCACGTAGTCGCTGCCACGCACGATGTCCAGCGCGCCGTCGTGGCGGGTGTCGCTGGCCAGCGAGTCCGGCGTGTCGCCGTCGCTGATGGTGACGTGGTCTATCCAGATCTGCTGGCCGCGCGTGATGGTCAGCCCGTCCATGTAGGCGTTGTCGCTGTCCTCGGGGTTCACGTCCCAGGGCGTGTCGATCTGCAGATTGCGCAGGATGATGTTGCGGGTCCAGGTGGGGTAGAGCTCGGGGTCCTTGCCGGCCGCAACCCAGGCCTTGAAGTCGGCCTCGGGGTCGCCACCCGGCGTGCGCGCCGCCTCGATGCCGATCAGCAGCTGTGTGCCGGTGATGCGCGCCGGCCGGCCGTTGCTGTCGTTGATGCCCACCAGCGTGGTGTTGGACGGGATGGAGAAGCTGCCGCCGTTCTTCTGGTCCAGAAAGCCCGTGTACTCCTCGAACACCGTGTTGTTGTTGCGCCAGCGGAAGTCGATATGGCCCACGATGCGGATGATCTTGGGCTCGTTCTTCGCCTCGCGCAGCGCGGCCAGCAGCTGCTCCTTGTTGAACACCGTATAGATGCGATTGGCGGCGGCCGACGAGCCGCCGGTCACCCTCACCTTGCCGGCGCGCGACTGGCCGTGCCAGCCCAGATCCGGCGCCATGTCGCGCTCGAAGCTCAGCACGCCGCCGGTGGGGTCCACGGTGGCGAACTGCCAGGCCGGCAGCACCGGCGCCGCGCGGTAGTTGTTCGGGTTGTGCAGGCCGTTGATGGTGGCGGGCGCCGCGTAGCTGCGGTCGCCGATGTCGAACAGCAGCGGCGCGCTCGGGTCGGTCAGCGAAGCGGCGTCCAGCACCGGCGCGGGCGGCGGCGCCGGCGTGCGCGGCGGGCGGGCGCTGACCAGGGCGCTGCCCTGTTCCGACTTGGCCGTGCTTGAGGTGGCGTCGAGGCGGCTGGCGGTCGGTTGCCCCGAGGCCGTCGCGGCCATCTGGGTGGGGGCCTCCTGCCCGCCACCACAGGCGAGCAGGCCGAGCGAGATCGACGAGGCGAGCAGGCCTCGCCTCGGCTTCAGAGGGGTCATGTCTGTCTCCTGGCGCGGGCTCGTGGCGCGCGCCTTGTTGTGGGCGGGAGGTATGCGCGTCGCGCACCGCGCTCGGCCGTCAGGGCCAGGCGTCAGGCGTGCAGATCAGCGACAGGAAAGGCGGCGGCAGGCCGTACAGCAACCCCGGCGGCTGCGGCACCGGCTCGCAGGCACAGGGGGCATGTCGCGGGCGCGGCAGGCACCTCGCGGATTCCGGGGCGGGTGGATCAGGGCCGCCCGGCAGCGGCCCCGTCAGGCTCCACGCCCGAGAAGTCGAAACAGTGTTTCGTTTTTGCTCGTTGCGGTCAACGCCGGGCGATCCCTGAGCTGCGGTGCAGCAATGCGCAAGAGGCGGCACCGTCTCCCGACCGTGCCGCCCCCGCGCCGGCCATTCAATCGCCCACGCTCAGGCTGAGCTGGTCGATGGCCAGGCCGTGGTCGTAGCCGTAGTTGTTCAGAAAGCTCCAGCGCAGCCAGAGCGTCTGGCCGGGCAGCCAGCCCGGCGTGCTGAGCGTGCCGCCCAGCGAGCGGCTGGCAGCGGGACTCTGACCGTCCAGCGGCGTGCCGGTGGCCGAGCCCAGTTCGGGCGACGGCGAGTCGAAGTCGAAGCCGCTGCCTGGGCGCACCCAGGTCTGCACCTGGTCCATGCGCTCGCCGACACCGTACTCGAACACGATGCGGTTCAGGTCGTCGCTGGGCGCCTGGCGCCACTGCTGGCCCTGGAAGGCCAGCCTCAAACGCGCGATCTCGGCCGTGCCGCCATGGCGCAGCGCCAGCGCCGCGTAGCCGGCCTGCCCGCCCGACACGGGGGTGCCGAAATAAAAGGTTCCGGCACCGACGGCCCCCAAGGCACGGTCCGTCGACCCGACGCGGCCGTAGCTGTAGAAGCTGCCGGTGGCGAGGCTGCCATGGTCGACGCGCAATGTGGGCGTGACCAGCGGCTGCTCGACGAAGTTGAACAGGAACCAGCCGGGCAAGGTCTGGTTGTCCGTCCAGCGGCTGCTCGCCCCGCTCGACGGCAGCGCGTCGAAGTTCTGCTCGTAGCGGAAGCGCCCCTGCGAATCGGGAGCGACGACGATCTGGGCCGACACCGTGCCCGCCTGCAGGGCCAGCAGCAGGGCACCGGCGGCCGCGCGAGTGAGCGCGCTCATGCGGCACGCCGCGCCGAGCGGCGGCGCCATGCCAGCAGGGCCACGCCGGCCGACAGCAGGCCCAGCGAGCCCGGCTCCGGCACGGCGGCAACGGCGCCGGTCACCAGCAGGTTGTCAATCGCGATGCCGTGGTCGTAACCGGCGCTGTTGTAGTCGATCCAGCTCAGCCACAGCGTCTGGCCGGGCTGCCAGTCCAGCGCGATGTCCCCGCCCATGTAGACGACCCCGTTGAGGTTGCCGTCGTTGGCGTAGCCTGCCGTGGCACTGGTGTTGCGGATGGTGCTGTTGTACTTGAACGCGCTGCCCGGGTTCGCCCAGGTCTGAACGGACGCAAAGCTCTCGCCGAAGCCGATGCGGAAGTCGAGGGTGTCGGTCGTCGCATTGTTTTCGCCCACACGCCATTGCTCGGCGTCCCACAGCACCGTGATGCCATTCAAGGCCACGCCGCTGTCGTTGCGCAGCGCCAGTGCCATGTAGCCGGAGATGGCGTTCTCCGCCGGGCTGCCGAAGTAGGCCCCGCCCGAGCCCACCGAACCGAGCGCGCGGTCACTGTCCCCGTTCTGGCCATAGCTGTAGAAGTAGCCGCCCGCCTCGCCGCCCGCGCTGGCCCGGTAGTAGGTGATGGCGGCCTTCTGGCCGCCGAACAGCGACCAGCCCGCCAGCGTGCTGTCGTTGACCCAGGCGCGGTTGGCCGTGGTGGAGTTGGCAGAAGACAGGCTGTTGAAATCCTGCTGGTATTCGAAGCTCTGGAACAGCCCCGACGGATCGGTAGTCAGCGTGATGCCGACGGCGGCCTGGGCCGTGGACAGGGTGAACACCAGGCCAGCGCCCAGCAGCGAGGAACGGAACATCATCAACATCTCCAGATGGGGGGATCGCAGAAAGGGGTCAGGCCTTGACGACGCGCGCCCGTCGGCTCAAGTTCTCCACCGGCAGCAGGCGGCGTTGCGCCGCGCCAGGCAGCACCTGCCAGCTCGCGCCAAGCCAGGTGGTGTAGTCACGCGAATCGACCGTGCTGAGGAAATGCCAGTCCGCGCGGCATTGACCCGGCGTCGCGGTGACGACCATGAAGCCCCGGTGGGATGTGTCGGCGTAGCGCAGGCTCGGGCAGTTGGCCAGAAACCAGCGCTCCATCTGTGCCGGGCTATCGGTCAGCCGGGAGTTCTCCAGCCCAGGCGAACTGACGCCCGGCGTTGCGAACTCGACCCCCACCGCACGCCCCTGCGCATCGCTGAGGTCATTGGCCCAGGCGTTGTGGGTATCGCCGGCCAGAGAGATCAGGTTCCGGTCCAGTTCGACCGCCGCCTGCAGCAGCGCGGCGCGTTCCGCGCCGTAGCCGTCCCACGCGTCCAGGTTCTCCACCACCCAGGGCTGAGCCAGGATGTAGCGCTCCGAGGCGCTCAGTGCCGCCCCGGCTGCGGCCCTCGCCTGCAGTTCGGCATGCCCGTGGAAGGAGATCTGCCCCAGCGCGATCGATGCCGGCAGACGTGTCTCGGCCATCCGCACCTGCTGCCCCAGCACCTGCCAGGTCGCCGAGGATGCGGCCATCTGTCCCTTCAGCCAGTTCAGCTGGGTCGGCCCCATCAGTTGCCGATCGGCGGCATTGGCCGCCGCGTCCAGCGCCGCGCCATCGAGGCCCTCGGGGCCAAGAAAGCTGGTGTGGGCCAGTTGCTTGCTCCGCGCCAGCAGACGGGTCTCGAGCATGTGCAGCGACAGAAGCTGCCCCCAGTCGAACGACCGATAGATGCGCATCGGCGCCGACGGGTCCGGCACCCGCGTCGGCAGCCACTCGTGATACGCCCTCAGGGCCGCCGCCTCGCGGGCTGCGAACGGGCCCTCGGTCGCGTCGGTGTGGTTGGCCGCGCCGCTGACATAGGTGTTGTTGGCGACCTCGTGGTCGTCCCAGACGGCAATCAGGGGCAGCGCCGCGCCCAGCGCCTGCAGGTCCGGATCGCTGCGGTACTGCGCGTAGCGCTGCCGGTAATCCGCCAGGCTGATGCACTCCCCGACGGGCAGCACCTCGCGGCCCAGCGCCGCGGCGTTCTCGGATGCATAGCCGGTGCGGCCGTACTCGTAGATGAAGTCGCCGAGATGCACGGCCGCATCCAGGTCGGCCATCCGAGCCGCCTGCCCGTAGGCGTGGAATAGCCCCGCCGGATAGTTGGAGCAGGAAAAGACCGCGAGCTTGACCTGCGACACATCGCCCACCGGCAGCGTGCGGCCACGGCCGATCACCGAATACTGGCCGCCACACAGGAAGCGGTAGAAGTGCAAGGTGCCGGGCTGCAGGCCCGCAACGTCCACCTTGACCGTGAAGTCGCGCGTCGAATTGGTGGCCTGCAGACCGGTGCGCACGACATGCGCGAAGTCGGGATCCGTGGCGACCTCCCAGTAGACGCGCGGGGCCGCGTCACCGACGGCCGTGATCCGGGTCCAGATGACGAGCCGGTCTGAGAGCGGATCGCCGCTGGCCACGCCATGGGCAAACGCGTAGCTGGCGGCCTCGGCCTGCCCGGGCAGCAGACCTGCCCCCACCGCCACGGCGGCCGACCCCATGCCGCCCAGGAAAGCACGGCGGCCATGGGTGATGGACTTCTCTCTTTGGCTCATGAATGTCGACGGGGTCGTTGGAGTGGCCGTTTGGCCGGCACGCCAATGTAGGAATCACCCGTGACAGATTCACGAATCTATACACAACAGAAACCCAACCCCCATCATCTAGGGGTCAGGTCTTGTTATGAGGGCATAACGCCACGGGATGCGTGGCGCAGCGCAAGGTGTGGCTCAGCGCTGCATCCGGCGCCGCGCCAGCAGGCCCAGCATCAGCAGGCCGCCAGCCAGCATCGCCCCCACCGAGGGCTCAGGCACCGGCGGGGTGAAACCGCCGCCGTTGTTGCCGAAATCCCAGTTGGTGTTCTCGGCATCGGCCGTGGCCGAATTGAACACGTAGCCATAGATGTCGTTGGCGCTGCCGAGGCCCGCTTCCTGAGCGCCGGACTGCAGGATCGCCTCGAACGGGATCTCGATGGAGGTGATCTTGCCGGTGTTGAAGAAATCGGCCTCACCGTTGCCGTACACCGAGGCCCACTGCGAGGCGCTCAGCGAGAACGGCGTGCCGTACTGGAACAGCAGCTTCTTGTAGATGGTCTGCGAGCCGGTCCAGTTCGTGTCGCCGGCATAGGTGCTGACCATGGCGCTGCTGGAATAGCTGACGCCGGCCAGGTCGGTGAACGAGGTGTAGATCTGGCCATAGGCGCTGCCCGATGAATCCGGCGCGAAATGGCCGTCGAGCTGGAAGCCCACGAGGATGGCCCCGTAGGAGCCCGTGGGGCGCGCGGCGGTCGCCGCGATCAGCATCTCCTGGCTCCAGGAGGCCGACGCCTGCGCCTGGATCTGGCTGTTGCCACCGCTGGCGAGCGCGCCGGTTGCATCCACCGTCGTGACGCCGACCTGGGTGTGCAGATCCACGCGCTGGACCAGCGACTGCCCGCTGTAGCTGAGGCCGTACTGCCCGCCCGAGGTGACGATGTCGTAGATCGGGTCCAGCCCCAGTGGCTGGCCGGCGGCGACATTGAAGCTGCTGCTGGCGAGATCGGTGGCCGTCTGGCCGGGCTGCCAATAGGTGCCGACCGACGGCAGGTTGACCGTGAAGCTGATGTCGCCCAGGTAGGGGCTGGTGACATTGGTGTACACCCAGCCCTGCACCCAGGACGAGGCGGAAAAGCCCAATGCCGAGGCCGGGCCGGCGATGGCCCCGCAGGCCAGTGCCAGCGCCAGCCGGCAGGCACGGGGGCCAGGTGTTGCGAATCGGGACGCCTTGGGGAATTGCATCGAAACACTCCGGTTGAAGGAATGCCCGCATGCTGGCCGCGCTGGCGCCCGCCCGCGCCGCGCCTGTCACCCGTTCACGTGAAGGCCCGCCCCCCTAGCTCCCGCGCTGCCCCGCAGACCGGGGGGCACTGGGCGCAACACTCAGGGCGCCGGCTGCACCTTGATCTGCTGGCCGGCAAAGCTCACCACCTGGCCGGCGCGGATCTTGGCGGTCTTGCGCAGCTCGACCTGCCCGTCCACGGTCACCTCGCCCTCAGAGATCAGCACGCGCGCCCGGCCGCCGCTCTCGCACAGGCCGGTGGCCTTGAGCAGCTTGTCCAGTTCGATGAAGTCGCCGCGAAGTTCGAGTTCAAGCATGGCGGGCCAGGGCTGCGTTGCGGATGGCCGTCAGCGTCGTGCGCGAGGTGGACACGTCGGTAGAGAGCCGCAGATGGATCAGCGCCGGCCGGCCCGCGGCGATGGCCGCGTCCAGTGCCGGCCCGACCTCGGCCGTGCTCTCGGCCTTGAAGGCCGCGAAGCCGAAGGCCTGGGCGAAAGTGGCGAAGTCGGGGTTGAACAGGTCGCTGCCGGACACCCGGCCCGGGTACTCGCGCTCCTGGTGCATGCGGATGGTGCCGTAGGTGCCGTTGTCCACCACGATCACCAGCAGCTTCTTCGCGCCATAGCCGGTGGCCGTGGCCAGCTCCTGGCCGGTCATCAGGAAGTCGCCGTCGCCGGCGATGTTGACGACCCAGCGGTCCTGCAGCAGCGCGGCGGCCACTGCGGCCGGCACGCCATAGCCCATCGCGCCCGAGGTGGGTGCGAGCTGCGTCTTGCCGAAGCGCTGCAGGCCGGTGTAGCGGTGGAAGCGGTGCAGCCAGCCGCTGTAGTTGCCGGCACCGTTGGTGAACACCGTGC
Source organism: Roseateles depolymerans (assembly GCA_003241055.1). Classification (GTDB taxonomy): domain Bacteria; phylum Pseudomonadota; class Gammaproteobacteria; order Burkholderiales; family Burkholderiaceae_C; genus Pelomonas; species Pelomonas depolymerans_A. The sequence goes on along the minus strand of QFOD01000001.1, from coordinate 191,604 downwards.
CCTCCGGCAGCTTGGCGTCGACGAGGCGGATCACCTCGGCCATGTCCAGCGGCGCGACCGGCACGGGCACGAGATTGGCCTCGTAATCCGCATGCGCGGCCTCGGTCCAGGCACGCCAGGCGATGTCGGCCGGCGGGCTCAGCGTGGCCAGGGCCGGCGCGGCCTGGCTCATGCTCGCGTTGATCAGCAGATCGCCCGCGTACACCCGGCCCAGCTCCTCGGCGCCGGCATGGATGTGGATGAGCTGCTGCACGGGGCGCGGCGCCTGCAGCAGCGTGTAGCCGCCCGTCGTCATCTCGCCCAGGCGCGGGCCCACGGCGAGGATGAGGTCAGCCTCCTTGACGCGCGCCGCGAGCTTGGCATTGATGCCTATGCCGACGTCGCCGGCATACAGCGGATGGGCGTTGTCGAACAGATCCTGGAAGCGGAAGGCACAGCCCACCGGCAGCTGCCAGGCCTCGGCGAAGCGCTGCAGCGCGCCGGCCGCCTCGGGCGTCCAGCCGCCACCGCCAGCGATGACGAAGGGCTTCTTCGCCGCGGCCAGGCGCTCACGCAGCTCGGCCAGAGCGGCCGGCGCCGGCGCCGCCTCGGCGGGCCGCGCCAGCGGCAGCACGGGCGCGGTGATCGCCTGGGTCAGCATGTCCTCCGGCAGCACCAGCACCACCGGGCCGGGGCGGCCCTGCATGGCGGTGTGGAAGGCGCGTGCCACGTACTCGGGCAGGCGCTCGGCGTCATGCACCTCACCCACCCACTTGGCCATGCCCAGCGTGCCGGGGCCGAACATCTGGCGGTAGTCCACCTCCTGGAAGGCCTCGCGGTCGCGCTGGTCGCTGGCGACCTGGCCGATGAAGAGGATCATCGGCGTGCTGTCCTGGAAAGCGGTGTGCAGGCCGATGCTGGCATTGGTGGCGCCGGGGCCGCGGGTCACGAAGCAGATGCCGGGCCGGCCACTGAGCTTGCCCTGGGCCTCGGCCATGAAGGCCGCGCCGCCTTCCTGGCGACAGGCGATGAAGCGGATGCTGTCGCGGTGCTCGTGGAAGCCGTCCAGCACGGCCAGATAGCTTTCGCCGGGCACGCCAAAGGCGGTGTCCACACCCTGGGCGATCAGGGCTTCGACCAGCGCATGGCCGGCCAGTCGGGAGGAGGGCTTGATGCTCATCCCGGCACTGTAGCCGCGTCGGCGGCCCGGCCGGGCCGCCGCGGGCATCACCTTCGCAGCGGCGGCCATGAGTTCATGTGCCCATCTGTGCATGCGGCGCAAAACCCCTTCGCCTGCGCGACGGCTACCCAAGCCGGCGCCGCGGGCCAAGACTGACGAGCATCGCAACAGCCGGAGCCCCCCATGGCTCAAGCCCCAGATTCAACACCCGCGGCCGCGGCCGTCAGGCCCGCCACGGTCTTCGCCATGGCGGTCGCCTGCGCCTTCGCGGTGGCCACCATCTACTACAGCCAGCCGCTGCTGCCGCAGATGGCGGCCAGCTTCCCGGGCCTGGCCGGCCACGCCGGCCTGATCGCCATGCTCACGCAGGTGGGCTACGCGCTGGGCCTGCTGCTGTTCGTGCCGCTGGGCGACGTGCGCGACCCGCGCCGCGTGGTGCTCGCGCTGGTAGGGATGAACCTGCTGGCGCTGCTGGGCTGCGCGGTGTCCGCCAGCGCGGCCGCCTTGCTGCTGGCCAGCACGCTGGTCGGCGCCACAGCGGTCAGCGCCCAGCTCATCATCCCGGCGCTCTCTGGCCTGGTGCCGGGCGAGCGCCGCGGCGCGGTCGTCGGCGCACTGCTCAGCGGCCTGTCGGCCGGCCTGCTGTTCGCCCGCACACTCAGCGGCTTCGTCGGCGCGCACTGGGGCTGGCGCGACATGTACGGGCTGGCCGCGCTGCTGGACCTGGGCCTGGCGCTGGCCGTCTGGCGGCTGATGCCGGCACTGCCGCGCACCGGCGGCCCGCGCTACGGCGCGCTGCTGGCCTCGCTGGTCCAGCTGCTGCGCGAGGAGCCGGTGCTGCGGCTGTCGGCGCTGACCGGCTTGCTGCTGTTTGCCGGCTTCAGTGCGCTCTGGACCTCCCTGGCCACACTGCTGGCCCTGCCGCCCTACCACTACGGCCCGGCCGTGGCCGGCAGCTTCGGCCTGGTCGGCATCGCCGGGCTGCTGGCCTCGCCCTTCATCGGCCGGCTGGCCGACCGCATCGGCCCGGCGCGCCTGGTGCTGGCCGGTGCGCTCACCGTGGCGCTGGCCTTCGGCGTGCTCTACGGCGCGGCCGCATGCCTCGCCGGACTGATCCTCGCGATGGTGCTGCTGGACATCGGCAACCGCGCCGGCCTGGTGGCCAACCAGGCCCGGCTCTACGCCGCAAGACCCGACGCCCGCAGCCGCATGAACACCGTCTTCATGGCCGCCTACTTCGCCGGCGGCGCGGCCGGCTCGCAGCTGGGCAACGCGGCCGCCCATGCCGGCGGCTGGCAAGGCCTGGCCTTGCTGGCCGGCGGCCTTGCGCTCGCGGCCTTCGCACTCAACCTGGGCGCCCAGCTGCGCGCCAGCCGCGGCCCTGCCGCGGCCGCACATTGAACCGGCGCTGCAGTTCTGCATGCCTGGGCAGCGAACTCGCAGCACCTCGACCACACCCCCGCTGCCTAGACTGATTTCAGCCCCGCCGCGCGCCTTCAACAGCCTCGCGCGGCCCAACGAAAGGATCCTGTCATGACCCCGCTCAAACCATTCCCGCCGACATGATGGCCGTGGAGATCGTCCGGCCCGGCGGCCCCGAGGTGCTGGTGCCCACGCGCCGCCCCATGCCCTTGCCCGGCGCCGACGAGGTGCTGATCCGCGTGCAGGCGGCCGGCGTCAACGGCCCCGATGTGTTCCAGCGCAAGGGCTTCTACAACCCGCCGCCCGGCGCCTCCGACATCCCCGGCCTGGAGATTGCCGGCGAGGTGGTGCAGGTGGGGGCCGACGTCACCGGCCTGAAGCCCGGCGACCTGGTCTGCGCGCTGGTGACCGGCGGCGGCTACGCGGAGTACGCCGTGGCCAACCAGCATGTCACGATGGCCCTGCCCGCCGGGCTGGAGGCCACCGAGGCCGCGGCCATGCCCGAGACCTTCCTGACCGTGTGGCTCAACATGTTCCAGCGCGGCGGCTTCAGGGCCGGCGACACCATCCTCATCCACGGCGGCGCGTCCGGCATAGGCACGACGGCCACCCAGCTGGCGAGGGCCTTCGGCGCGAAGGCCATCATCACCACCGTGGGCTCGGAGGCCCACCAGGCCGCCAGCCGCCGGCTGGGCGCCGACCTGGCGGTGGACTACACCCGCGAGGACTTCGTCGAGAAGGCCATGACGCTCACCGAGGGCCGCGGCGTGGACATCATCCTGGACATCATTGCCGGCGACTATGTGGCCCGCAACTACCAGGCCGCGGCGATGAACGGCCGCATCGTGCAGATCAGCGTGCTCAAGGGCCCGGCCAAGGAGCTGGACCTCTGGCCCATGATGACCAAGCGCCTCACCCACATCGGCTCGACGCTGCGCTCGCGCAGCTACGAGGACAAGGCCGGCATCATCCACGAACTGCAGCAGCAGGTCTGGCCGCTGATCGCGCGGGGTCAGGTCAAGCCCCAGGTGTTCAGGACCTTCCCGCTGCAGGACGCACGCCAGGCCCATGAGCTGCTGGATTCCGGCGTGCACATCGGCAAGATCGTGCTGACCGCCTGAGCCGGCATGCGGCAGGACAGGTCGACCGCCCGGCGCTCAGGGGCGCCAGCACGGCGGCTCGCCGATGTAGCCCTTGAGCGCGTCGATGAAGGCCGTCACCCGGGCCGGTGGCCGGCGCAGCGCGCGCAGCGCGTGAATGCCGGTCTGGCTGCGCGGGTCGGCCGACCAGGCCGGCAGCAGCTGGCGCAGGCGGCCCGCGCGCAGGTCGTCACCCACCACCCAGTCGGGCAGGTAGGCGATGCCGAAGCCCTCCAGCGCGGCGATGCGCATGGCCTCGAAGTCGTCGCAGCGGAAAGCCGGCTGCAGGCCGCGCTGACGCGGCGGCTCGCCCAGCAGGTCGGCCCAGCCCAGCAGGTCGGCGCCGTGCATCTTGTCGATCAGCCGGTGGCCCGCCAGCTCCTGCGCGGCCTGCGGCGTGCCGGCCTGCGCCAGATAGGCGGGGCTGGCGCACAGCACGCGGGTCTGCGTGGCCAGGCGGGTCGCGATCAGCGTGCTGTCGGACAGCTCGCCTATGCGTATCACCACGTCCAGCCGCTCCGCCACCGGGTCGGCCACGCGCTCGGTCAGGTCCAGCTCGATGAGCAGCCGCGGATGCGCCTGCGCCAGCCGGCCCAGCAGCGGGATCACGTGGCGCTTGCCGAAGGTCGGGAAGCAGGCCACCCGCAGCACGCCGGCCACCTCGCCGCTCATGGACGCGACCTCCTGCTGCGCATCGGCCAGCGCGTCCAGGATCTGGCGGGCGCGCACCAGCAGCACCTCGCCGGCATCGGTCAGGCTGAGCTGGCGCGTCGAACGCAGGAACAGCGGCGCAGCCAGGTGCTGCTCCAGCGCGTCGATCTGTCGCGAGATGGACGACGGGCTCACGCCGCGCCGCCACGCCGCGCCGGAAAAGCTGCCCTCGCGGGCCACGTCCGCAAAGATGGCCAGCACGTCGGCGAACTTCTCGGTCTGCATCTCGACTCTCTTCCTAATTCCCACCCGGGCCGGCCTCAGGCGCCGCGCCCCACAGCCCCGGAGTTCATCACATGTCCGGCATTGACTTCAGCAGCCCGCGCGAGGCGGCCCGCCCCTTCACGCCGCAGATCGCGCAGTTCATCGAGGACACCCTGTTCCCGCAGATCTGGGGCGACCCCACGCTGTCGCCGCGCGAGCGCTCGCTGATCACCGTGGCCGCGCTGATCGCCGGCCACCACGCCAACGAACTGCCGGCCCACCTGCGCCGCGCGGTGCAGAACGGCCTGAGCAAGGCCGAGCTCTCGGCCGCCATCACCCACCTGGCTTTCTACGCCGGCGTGCCGGCCGCGGTCTCCGCCTCCGCGATTGCAAACGCGACGCTGGGGCCGCTGGAATCGGCCGCCGCCGACGGCAGCCCAGGCAAAGGCTGACCCCAGGCCTGAGCCCCGGCCGCACCGCCACCGCCTGCTCAGCCCTTAGGCCGACCGCCGCTAGACCGGACAGCGGTCGACGCCCTCTCCTGCTCTCCCTAGTCTGCTCGCACCCCTCCAAGAAAGCACCGCCCCATGGTTTCACTACGCATCAACGGCCAGACCCACGAGGCCGACCTTCCGCCGGACATGCCGCTGCTGTGGGCCTTGCGCGACGTGCTGGGCCTGACCGGCACCAAGTTCGGCTGCGGCATCGCGCAGTGCGGCGCCTGCACCGTGCACCTGGACGGCACGCCGGTGCGCGCCTGCGTGCTGCCGGTGTCGGCGGCCGCCGGCAAGGAGGTCACGACCATCGAGGGCGTGGGCCAGACCGAAGCCGGCCGCCGCGTGCAGCAGGCCTGGCTGGCGGTGGACATGGTGCAGTGCGGCTACTGCCAGCCCGGCCAGATCATGTCGGCCACGGCGCTGGTGCGCGACAACAAGAACCCGTCTGACGCCGACATCGACGCCGCGCTCAGCGGCAACCTGTGCCGCTGCGCCACCTATGTGCGCATACGCGCGGCGGTCAAGCAGGCCGCGACCGGCGTTCCGCACGGCCGCCAGGTCATTCCCATCCAGCCCGCCACGGGAGGCACGCGATGAGCCCGCGCCACCCCTTCGACGCCGGCCGCCGGCGCGCGCTGCTGCGCGGCGCCGGCCTGACCGTGGGCTTCATCTGGGCCGCCGCGGCCCGGCCCGCCCACGCGCTGGTCAGCCCGCGCCTGCAGCCGGGCGACGCCGCCGCCGCACTGAAGGACGGCGCGCCGGCCTATGCGCCCAACGCCTTCATACGCATCGACGGCGACGGCCGCATCCGCCTGGTGATGCCCATGGTCGAGATGGGCCAGGGCATCTACACCGGCTCGGCCATGCTGCTGGCCGAGGAACTGGGCGTGACGCTGGACCAGGTCCAGGTGCAGCACGCGCCGCCCAACGAAGCGCTCTACGGCATGAAGCTGCTGAAGGGCCAGTTCACCGGCGGCTCCACCAGCACGCGCGCCACCTACACCGAGCTGAGAGAGGCCGGCGCGGTGGCACGGACCCGGCTGGTGCAGGCCGCCGCACGGCGCTGGCGCGTGGACGAGGCCGCCTGCGTGGCCGAGCGCGGCCGCGTGCTGCACCCGGCGTCGGGGCGCTCGCTGGGCTTCGGCGAGCTGGCCGCGGCCGCGGCGCGACTGCCCGAGCCCAAGACGGTGAAGCTCAAGCCGCGTTCGGAGTTCCGCCTCATCGGTCGGCCCATGGAGCGCGTGGACTCCGTGGACAAGGTGCAGGGCCGCACGCAGTTCGGCATCGATGTGCGCCTGCCCGGCATGAAGGTGGCCACGGTGCGCGCCTGCCCGACGCTGGGCGGGCGGCTGGGCCGCGTCGATGCGACGGCCGCACGCCAGCTGCCCGGCGTCATCGACGTGCTGCAGCTGCCCGATGCGGTGGCCGTGGTAGGCGAGCATTTCTGGGCCGCCAAGCGCGGCCTGGAGGCGCTGCAGATCGAGTGGCTGCGCGGGCCCAACGCCGCGCTGGACAGCGAGCAGCTGCGCGCCGGGCTGGACCGTGCGCAGGCCAGTGGCAAGGCCGTGGTGGGCCGCCAGGCCGGCCGCCAGCCCGAGGGCACGCTCGTGAGCTCGCACTACCGCCTGCCCATGCTGGCGCACGCGACCATGGAGCCGCTCAACGCCACCGTGCATGTGCACGACGGCCAGTGCGAGATCTGGGCCGGCAGCCAGGTGCCCACGCGCGCCGTGGAGGAGGCCGCCCGCATCACCGGCCTGCCGGTGGAAAAGGTGACGCTGCACAACCAGTACCTGGGCGGCGGCTTCGGCCGGCGCCTGGAGCACGACTACATCGACCAGGCCGTGCGCCTAGCCCGGCAGGTGAAGTACCCGCTCAAGGTGGTGTGGACGCGCGAGGAGGACATCAAGCACGACATCGTGCGCCCGCCCTACCACGACGTGATCTCGGCCGTGGTCGACAAGGACGGCTGGCCCGTGTGGTTCGGCGACCGCATCTGCAGCCCCACGGTGCTGGGCCGCTGGCGCCCCGGCGCGATGCGCGCCGACGGCTGGGACCGCGATGCCGGCGAATCGGCCGTGGACCTGCCCTACGGCATTCCCAACTTCCGCGTCGAGTGGGTGCGCCACGACCTGCCGGCCGGCGTGCAGGTGGGCTGGTGGCGTGGCGTGGGCGCGCTGCACAACCTCTTCATCGTCGAGAGCTTCTTCGACGAGCTCGCGCACCGCGCCGGGCGCGACCCGGTGGCCTACCGCCGCCAGCTGCTGGCGCACAACCCGCGCACGCGCGCGCTGCTGGACATCGCCGCGCAGCGCATCGGCTGGGGCGGGCCGCTGCCGCCCCGCGTGGGCCGCGGCGTGGCGGTGGGCGAGCCCTTCGGCAGCCACGTCTGCGCCATCGTGGAGGTGGAGGTTTCGCCACGCGGCGAGGTGCGGCTGCGCCGCGCCGTCGTCGCAGTGGACTGCGGCGTGCCGGTGAACACCGGCTCCATCGAGGCGCAGATCCAGGGCGGCCTGCTGTTCGGCCTCAGCGCCGCGCTCTACAACGAGATCACGCTGCGCAACGGCGAGATCCAGCAGTCCAACTTCAACGACTACCGCATGCTGCGCCTGGACGAGACCCCGCCCGTGGAGGTGCACATCGTCGACAGCGACCAGGCGCCCGGCGGCATCGGCGAGCTGGGCACGGCCATCGCGGCCCCGGCGCTGGCCAATGCCATCTTCGCGGCCACCGGCGTGCGCCTGACCGAGCTGCCGGTGGACCGACACCGTCTGCTGGCCGACCCCGCGCTGCTCAAGCGCGTCGGCGATGCCGGCTCGAACACGGAGCTGCCAGCATGAAGCGCGCGCTGCGTCTGACCCTGGGGGCCGCGCTCGCCGTAGCCCTGCTGCTCGCCACCGCCATCGGCTACCGCCTGCGCACCAACCCGGCCCCCGGCCAGGCGCCGGTGCTGGCCGGCGCACCGCCCGGGCTCAGCCAGGTGGCGCGCGGCGCCTACCTGGCGCGGGCGGCGGACTGCGTCGCCTGCCACACCACCGCCGGCGGCCAGCCCTATGCCGGCGGGCTGGCCTTCAAGCTGCCGTTCGGCCGCCTCTACTCGTCCAACATCACGCCCGACCCGGAGACCGGCATCGGCCGCTGGAGCGACGACGACTTCGTGCGGGCCCTGCACGAGGGTGTCCGCCAGGACGGCCAGCACCTCTACCCCGCGTTCCCGTACACCGCCTACACCCAGCTCAGCCGCGACGACGTGCTGGCCATCAAGGCCTATCTCTTCAGCCTGCCGGCGGTGAAGCAGCGCACGCCGGAGCCCGAGCTGGGCTTCCCGTTCAACCAGCGCTGGGGCATGGCCTTCTGGAACGCGGTCTTCCTGGATCAGCAACGCTTCGAGACCGACACCCGCCGCCCGGCGGCATGGAACCGCGGCGCCTACCTGGCCAACAGCCTGGCCCACTGCGCCGAGTGCCACACGCCGCGCAACCTGGGCTTCGCGCTGGACCACGCCCGGGAGCTGGCCGGCAGCTCGCTGGAAGGCTGGGCCGCACCCAACATCACGTCGGACCGCCAGTCCGGCATTGGCGCCTGGTCGGACCAGGACCTGGTGAACTACCTGCGCACGGGCCATGCCGCCGGCCGCGGCACCGCCGGCGGCCCCATGGGCGAGGCGGTGGCCAACAGCCTGCAATACCTGAGCCCGGACGATGTGCACGCCATGGTCACCTACCTGCGCAGCGTGCCGCCGGTGGCGGGCGACCCGGGCAAGCAGGTGGCCCCCTTGCCGCCGCGCAGCGTGGCCGACTCCACACCCATCGCGCCGCCCGCCAACACGCCGGCCGACCTGCGCGCGGGGCTGCGGCTGTTCGAGTCGGCCTGCGCCAGCTGCCACCGATGGGACGGCCCCGGCCGCCAGATCCCGCAGGCGGCGCTGCTGCAGTTGCGCTCTGTCAACGACCCGACCGGACAAACGCTCACCAAGGCCGTGCTGCAGGGTGTGAACCTGAAGCTCAACGGAGCCGACGTCTTCATGCCGGCGTTCAAGGACTCGATGAGCGACACCGAGATCGCCCAGCTGGCGAACTACGTCATCGGCCACTTCAGTGGCAAGACCGGCGTGGTCACGGCCAGCGACGTGGCGAAGCAGCGAACGCAGTAGGCCTGCAATGACGCGGGCTCAGGCCGCGGCGTCGGCGGCCGTACGCCGGCTCAGCCCCAGCCCGACCAGGCCCGCCGACGCCACGCCCATTGCCAGTGCCGCTGCGGAGCCGGCGAAGACCGCGCGAGGCAGGCCGTGGTCCAGCAGGATGCCGAACACCGGCGCGGCCACTGCGAAGCCGGTATCCAGGCCCGAGTACACGGTGCCGTAGACGCGGCCGGTGGCGCCGGGCGGCGAGGCACGCTTGATCAGCATGTCGCGCGAGGGGCCGGCCAGGCCGGTGCCGAAGCCGGCCAGCGCGGCCACCGTGGCCGCCAGGCCGCCGGGCAGCCAGCCCGTGGCGGTCAGCACCAGCAAGGCCGCCGCCAGCATCATCGCGAAGGCGATGGTGCGCTCCAGACGCTCTGCCCGTGCCACCAGGAAGCCGCCGCAGGCCATGCCCACTGCGCCGGCCAGCATGTAGCCGGTCACCACATAGGCGGTCTCGGCCAGCGGCAGGCCGTAGATCTGGTGCAGCGCCGGGCTGGCGAAGCTCTGGATGGCCGACAGCGCCGCCGTGCTCCAGAAGAAGAACGAGAAGCACAGCCACACAGACGGCAGCCTCAGGAAGGCCAGCGGGTGCTCGGGCACGGCACCAGCTGCCGGCTTGGCATGGCCCCAGCTGCCATGGCGATCGTCGATCGCCTCGCGCTGCCAGAACAGCAGCAGCAGCACCGCGATGGCGATGATGGCGGTGCCCAGGTAGGCATAGCGCCAGTTGCCGGTGGCCGTGGCGATGCCGATGTTGAACACCGGCGCCACGCCCCAGCCGATGTTGCCGCTGATGCCATGCACCGCGAAGGCATGGCCCAGGCGCTTGGGCGACACGCGCTTGTTCAGGATGGTGAAGTCGGCCGGATGGAAGGGTGCGTTGCCGAAGCCCGCCAGCGCCGCGGCCAGCAGCAGGCCGCCGAAACCCTGGGCCAGCCCGCCGGCGATCGAGGCGAGCAGAAAGCTCGTCATCGCGGCGAACAGCACCGGGCGCGCGCCGATGCGGTCGACGATGAAGCCCGACAGCGCCTGGCCGACGCCCGAGATCACGAAGAACACCGTCACCAGCAGGCCCAACTCCGCATAGCTGAGCCCGAAGCTCTGGATGAAGGCCGGGAACAGCGGCGGCAGCAGCATGTGGAAGAAGTGGGAGGAGCCGTGCGCCACGCCGATCAGGCTGATGGTGCGCAGGTCCTGCGAGCGGCCGGTCTCCGCGGCCTGGGGTGTCTGGTTCTGCGTCATGCCGCGATGGTGGCAGCTGGCGCGCGACGGAATTACGATGGGAAGCCAATTTCTGTCGAGAACCCGCCATGCCCTCCTCGCCCGCCCGGCCGGCCGAACGCCCCGCGCGCCGCAGCGTGCCGCCGCTGGACCCGCGCCGCTACGCCCCCAGCGCCGAGCGCCCGGTGCGGGTAAAGGCGCGCAGCCTGGAGCACCAGATGGACATCCAGGCCCATCACCACGACTGGGGCCAGCTGGCCTTCTCGGTGGCCGGCGTGGTGCGAGTGAACACGGCGGTGGCGACCTTCCTGGTGCCGCCGTCGCGGGCCGTGTGGATTCCGCCCGGACTGCAGCATGCGGTCACCGCGGTGGAGCGCTGCGAGCTGCGCACGCTCTACCTGCAGGCACCGCCCGATGACAGCGGCGCCTGGGTGGGCAGCCGGGTCGTGGAGGTGTCACCGCTGCTGCGCGAGCTGGTGCTTCAGCTGGCCGATGCCGGCCTGCAGGCGGCCGCCAGCGCCAGCCCGCGCGAGCACTGGCTTGCCCAGCTCATCCTGGACGAGCTGCGCCGCGCGCGCAGCCTGCGCCTGGGCGTGGACCTGCCGCGCGACAAGCGCCTGCGCCGCCTGTGCGAGGCGGTGCTGGACGACCCGCTGCGCCACGCCAGCCTGGACGGCTGGGCCGCCCAGGTGGGCGCCAGCGCGCGCACGGTGTCGCGCCTGTTCCGCCAGGAGCTGGGCAGCAGCTACGCGCAGTGGCGCCAGCAGGCGCTGCTGGCCGAGGCCCTGCGGCTGGCCGCGCACAAGAAGCCGGTGGCGGTGATCGCGGCCGAGCTGGGCTATGCCAGTGCCAGCGCGTTCTCAGCCATGGTCACGCGCACGGTCGGCATGCCGCCCAGCCGCTTCTTCGAGCAGGTGTGAGCAGCTGTGAATCCCGGGCTTGCGAGTCCACCGCCGCGCGGCCTCGCGCGTTGAGACGCTTCATCACCCTCAGCCCCCCCTCAGCCTCCCTTTAGGCACACCATGCGGCGCCGCCAACACCTACAACACCTGACCCTCAGCCTCGCCGCCCTGCTCGCCCCGGCGCTGGCCAGCCTGCCCGCACGGGCCGACCGCGACGACGACGGCGAATTCCTGATCCTGCAGGCGCGCTACGGCACCGAGCACCGCCATGTGGACGTGACCGAGCGGCTGCGCGAGGTGGCGCGCCGCGACCGCCGCGTGCGCGTGACCAACGACCTGTTCGGCATCGACCCCGACCCGGGGCGCGACAAGCTGCTGCGCATCTATGCCCGCGACCGCCAGGGCCGCGAACTGCGCTTCGACATCCGCGAGGACGACTGGCTGGACGGCGCGCAGTTCGTCGGCTGGGCCGGCGGCCGCTGGGGCGAGCCAGGCTGGCAGGGCGACTGGCAGGCCGGCCGCCCGGGCGACGCGCGTGACGACGGCCGGGACGACGGCGCCTTCGTCATCCTCTACGCCACCTGGGGCCTGCCGTCGCGCGAGGTGGACGTGACGCCGCAGCTGCGCGAGCTGGCGCGGCGCGACCAGCGCTTCAAGGTGGAGGTGGAACGCTTCGACGCCGACCCGGCCCCCGGGCGCACCAAGCGCCTGCACATCGTGGCACGCGACCGCCACGGCGCGGAACGCAGCTTCGACTACCCGGAGTACAGCTGGGTGGACGGCGCGCAGTTCATCGGCTGGTCGCGTGGCGACTGGGGCCGCGGCGGCGACGGCCCGCCGCGCGGCCGCGGGCTGCTGATCGAGAGCGCCCGCTACGGCGCCGATGGCCGCTGGATGGACGTGACCGGCCGGCTGCGCGCGCTGGCCCGCGACGGCCGCGTCGAACTGGAGGTGAGCAACGAACTGCTGGGCGGCGACCCCGCACCCGGGCGCCGCAAGATGCTCAGCGTCAGCTATCGATGGGGCGGTGAACCGTCTCGCACGGTGCAGGTGTCGGAGCGGGACTGGCTGCGCCTGCCCTGAGACGGCGGCCCGAGAAAGCCTGTGGCCGCCGGGGCCTTGGCCGTGCGGCCGCCATGGCCGGAGGGCGCTCCTAGAATTCCGCGCCATGGAACAGGTTCTGTACGACTACTCCCGCCAGGACGCCGAGGGCGCGACCTGCACCGCCCATGCCTGGGCCAAGGTGCCCGCTCCGCTGAGCGCGCCTGAGCGCAGCCGCCTGGCCGAGCGCGCGGCCGAACTGCTGAAGGCCCGCAACGCGGTGCTGGTGGCGCACTACTACGTGGACGGCGCGCTGCAGGATCTGGCGCTGGCCACCGGCGGCTGCGTGGCCGACTCGCTGGAGATGGCCCGCTTCGGCCGCGACCACGCGGCCCAGACCCTGGTCGTCGCCGGCGTGCGCTTCATGGGCGAGACGGCCAAGATCCTCAGCCCCGAGAAGCGTGTGCTGATGCCCGACCTGGACGCCACCTGCTCGCTGGACCTGGGCTGCCCGGCCGACGACTTCGCAGCCTTCTGCGATGCCCACCCGGACCGCAAGGTCGTCGTCTACGCCAACACCAGCGCCGCCGTGAAGGCGCGGGCCGACTGGATGGTGACCAGCTCCTGCGCGCTGGAGATCGTGTCCGACCTGCATGCCAAGGGCCAGAAGATCCTGTGGGCGCCCGACCGTCACCTGGGCCGCTACATCCAGGAGCAGACCGGCGCCGACATGCTGATGTGGAACGGCGCCTGCATCGTGCACGACGAGTTCAAGGGGCTGGAGCTGGACCTGCTGCGCGAGCAGCACCCCGATGCGCTGGTGCTGGTGCACCCCGAATCGCCCAAGAGCGTGGTGGACAAGGCCCACGTGGTGGGCTCCACCTCGGCGCTGATCAAGGCGGTGGTGGACGGCCAGGCGCAGGAATACATCGTCGCGACCGACAACGGCATCCTGCACCGCATGCGCCAGCTGGCGCCGCACAAGACGCTGATCGAGGCGCCCACCGCCGGCAACAGCGCCACCTGCAAGAGCTGTGCGCACTGCCCCTGGATGGCGATGAATGGCCTGGCCAACCTGGTGGACTGCCTGGAGAGCGGCGAGCCGCAGATCCAGGTGGACGAGGCGCTGCGCGTGAAGGCCCAGGCCTGCATCAACCGCATGCTGGACTTCACGGCCGCCCGCCGGCCCCCCGCCGCGGCGCCGACCTCGGGATTCACCCCGGGCATAGGCGCGGCCTGATCTGGAACAGTCGGGGCCTGGCGCCCCGACGCGCCCTCACCGACACCTCGCGTCTTCTCCTCAAAGGCAGACCATGGCCCTCGCCGACTTCAGCTCGCTCTACAACCACCACGAACGCGAAGTGTTCGCCGCCGTGATGGATGCCGCCAAGGATCACCCCGAGATCGCCAGCAGCAACGACCTGCTGTGCGACGTAGCCTGCGTGGCGCTCAATCGCCTGCCGCCGCGCTACATCCGGCACGAGGTGGACTTCAGCTTCTACCTGACCGAGCACGAGCGGCTGGAGATCGATACCGCCATCGTCGAGGCGGTGAACTACGCCTACAGCTTCGTGCAGGCGCGCACCGCACTGCGCGCGCGCGGCGGCTGAGCCGGAGCCCGGCTCCCGCTGCGCCACGCAGGCCCGCCCAAGGGCTTGCAGTCGCGCCGACATGCAATTAAAGTGATATCACCTTAACGGGAGATATCGCATGTCTGTCCACGACGAACGTCATCACGAAACCGCGGCGAGCACGGCCAGCGGCTACACCGCCATCCTGTGCGGCCTGGCTGGCCTGGCGGCGGCCGGCCTGTTGATCTGGCAGGGTCTGCGGCAACCGGCACTGATCGTCGCGGCACTGCTGGTGGGCGCGGCCAGCCTGGTGGCGCTGGCCGGGCTCTACATGCAGCAGCCCAACGAGGCGCGCATCCTGACCCTGTTCGGCCGCTATGTCGGCACCGACCGCACCGAGGGCCTGCGCTGGGCCAACCCCTTCACGCTGAAGCGCCGCATCTCGCTGCGCGCGCGCAACCTGAACGCGCCGGCCATCAAGGTCAACGACAAGCGCGGCAACCCCATCGAGATCAGCGCCGCCGTGGTCTGGCGCGTGCAGGACAGCGCCCGCGCCGTCTTCGAGGTGGACGACTACGAGGCCTATGTGGGCATACAGGTGGAGGCGGCGCTGCGCCATCTGGCCACCCATTACGCCTACGACGACGGTGAAGACCTGGCCCCCGGCGAGACCACGCTGCGCGCCGGGCAGGACACCGTGATCGCAACCCTGGTGGCCGAATTGCAGGCCCGCTTCGCGCAGGCCGGCGTGACCGTGCAGGACGCCAAGATCACCCACCTGGCCTATGCGCCGGAGATCGCCCAGGTGATGCTGCGCCGCCAGCAGGCCGAGGCCATCATCAGCGCGCGCAAGAAGATCGTGCAGGGCGCGGTGTCCATGGTGGAGGAGGCGCTGCAGGGGCTGTCTGAGCGCGACATCGTCGTGCTGGACGACGAGCGCAAGGCGGCCATGGTGTCCAACCTGCTGGTGGTGCTGTGCTCCGACAAGGACACGCAGCCGGTCATCAACGCGGGCACGCTCTACGCCTGAGCACCGGCCATGGCCAGCCCGGACAAGAAGAGCTTCGCGCTGCGGCTGGACCCGGCGCTGTGGGCGCAGATCGAACGTCTGGCCGCGCAGGAGCTGCGCAGCGCGAATGCGCAGATCGAATACCTGCTGCGGGAAGCCCTGGCACGCCGCGGCATCATGCCGGCCAGCAGCCCGGCGCCCAAGCGCGGGCGACCGGCCAGCGAGCCCGGCGAAGGCGGCGAATAGCGGGGCCAGCGGCACCCCGCTCCAGGGGCTGGCTCAGCGGCGGCGCTTTTTGCTGATCAGCACGGTCGGGAAGCTGACCGGCAGCGTCTGCGGGTAGTCGCGGCTGAAGTGCAGGCCGCGGCTCTCGTGGCGCATCAGCGCCGAGCGCACGATGAGCTCGGCGCACTCCACCAGGTTGCGCAGCTCCAGCAGGTCGCGTGTGACGCGGAAAGACCCGTAGTAGTCGTCGATCTCGCTGCGAAGCAGCTTGATGCGGTGCAGCGCCCGCTCCAGCCGCTTGGTGGTACGCACGATGCCGACGTAGTTCCACATCAGCAGGCGCAGCTCGTCCCAGTTGTGCGCGATCACCACCTGCTCGTCGGCGTTCTCAACCTGGCTCTCGTCCCAGGCCGGCAGCGGGGCCGGGTCTTGCTGGGGCTGGGCCAGGATGTCGCCGGCGCAGGTTTGGCCCAGCACCACGCATTCCAGCAGCGAGTTGCTGGCCAGGCGGTTGGCGCCGTGCAGGCCGGTGTAGCCCGTTTCACCGACGGCATAGAGACCGGGCAGGTCGCAGCGGCCGGCCAGGTCGGTGACTGCGCCACCACAGGTGAAGTGCACCGCCGGCACCACGGGAATGGGCTGCTTCGCGATGTCTATGCCCAGCTTCAGGCAGCGGGCGTGGATGGTGGGGAAATGCTCGATCAGGAAGGCCTCGCCCAGATGGGTGGCGTCCAGCCACACATGGTCCAGGCCGTGCTTCTTCATCTCGAAGTCGATCGCGCGCGCGACGATGTCGCGCGGCGCCAGCTCCATGCGCTCGTCGTGCGCTGCCATGAAGCGGGTGCCCCCGAGATGTTCAGGCAGCTTGAGGTAGGCGCCCTCGCCACGCAGCGCCTCGGTGATCAGGAAGCTGCGCTCCTGCGGGTGATAGAGACAGGTCGGGTGGAACTGGATGAACTCCATGTTCGCGACCCGGCAGCCCGCCCGCCAGGCCATCGCGATGCCGTCGCCGGTGGAGGTGTCGGGGTTGGTGGTATAGCGGTAGACCTTGCCCGCGCCGCCGGTGGCCAGCACGACGGCACGCGCCGCCAGCGTCTCGACATGCTGGGTGCCTATGTCCAGCGCATAGACCCCGTAGACCCGCGGAGGTTCGTCGCGCTGCACATGGCGCGAGGTGATCAGGTCCACCGCCATGGAGCGCTCGCGCAGCTCGATGCGCGGGTGGGCTCGGGCACGCGCCAGCAGCGCGTCGTGGATGGCCTTGCCGGTGGCGTCGGCCGCATGCGCGATGCGCCGCACCGCGTGGCCACCCTCGCGGGTCAGGTGCAGGCCCAGCGGGCCGGATTCGTCCGGCGTGAACGGCACGCCCTGGTCCACCAGCCAGCCCACCGCCGCCGCGCTGCGCTCGGCAATGAAGCGGGCCGTGGCCTCGTCCACCAGGCCGGCACCGGCGTCCTGGGTGTCGCGCACATGGCTGTCGATGGAGTCGTCGCTGCCCAGGACGCCGACGATGCCGCCCTGCGCCCAGGCGGTGGCGGCTTCGGTGAGCTCGCGCTTGGCCAGCACGACGACGGGCACGGTGTCGGCCAGATGCAGCGCGACGGTGAGGCCGGCCAGGCCGGCGCCGATGATCACCACCGGCAGTTCATTCGAGACAGCAGTCATTCGGAACCAAATCAGCCGGACCGCCGGCTGGCCGGGCGATTCTGCCCCAGCGCCCATGCGCACCGCAGGACCGGCCGCAAATCCACAGGCCGCGGCCAAGTTGGGTTTGCACCGCCAGGGGCAACGAGTCCCGAGGGTCAGGTCGTTACGTCCGGTACCTCGGGTTGTTCCCCATCGCCGGCTTCACCCCCCCCAACCAGATGGCCTACCGGGTTGGCAAATCGATGATCAGACCGGGTTTCCACAGATGGTTGCTGTTTGTTGCGCATGACAGAGTTACCACAACCAGATCGACGCCAATGCAGCCACACGGGCGATCACCGTGAACTAGTGCCGCCGTTCTTCTTGTTTTTCATCCATACCCTGGAGATTCCATGCTGAAGAAGTTTGCCTTGTCGGCGGCTGTTGCCGCCGTTTTGTTGCCGGCGTCCGCCATGGCTGGAACCGTCATCAATCTGAGCCCCATCACCGTCAGTGCCGCTGCCGATGGCGTGACCACGCTGCTCACCTTCGATGTGAGCGGCATTGCCAGCTGGGGCACCTTGGGCGATGCGTCCAACGTGGTTGCACTGCTGGACATCGGCGCGGGCTCGACGCTCGACCAGGTGGGCTGGAACGTCAACCTCACGGCCACCTCGCCCAGCTGGCTGTCGGACATCGCCGTGCAGTTCTCGGACAGCGCCGCCACCCAGGACACGGCCATCTCGCTGGCCCCGAGCGCGACCAACGCCGCGGGCACCGCGTCGTACGCCTCGTCGGGTCTGGTGGACCTGACCGCAGCCAATCTGTCCTTTGCCGTGGGCAGCGACGGCAAGCTGCGTCTGGAGTTCTACGAGACCTGGGATGACATTGCCGGCGCTCAGGACGGCACGTGGAACAGCGGCACGCTGACGCTGAGCGTCACCGCGGTGCCCGAACCTGCCACCTATGGCTTGATGGCCCTGGGGCTGCTCGGCGTGCTGCTGGCCGCCCGCCGCCGCTCCGCCTGATCCCGACCACACGCTGATCCGGAAAGAGAACACCCATGCGATTCGATCAAGTGTCCACATTGCGCCTGACCGTCCTGGCCGCAGCGCTGGCCTGCGGCCCCGCCGCGTTTGCCGCAGCGAGCAAGGCCGGCATCATCAGCAGCGCCGTTGCCAGCTACGCCGAGCCCGCCTCGGCCACCTACGGCGGTGGCAACGGGCAGATCCTGGCCGCGGCGGCCAAGGGCGGCAAGACCGCCACCCTCAACGCCGTGCTCAGCCAGTACGGCCGTAGCGCCGCGACCCTGGCCACCCTGCAGCAGGATGGTGACGTCCACGTCGGCAAGGACATGGGCAATGGCGCCGTCACCCACGTGCGTTACGTGCAGGTGGTCGACGGCCTGCCCGTGTACGGCTCCTACGTGCGGGCGGCCTTCGACCGCGCCGGCAACCTGATCCATGTGATCGACGCCCTGGCCAATGTGCCCAGCAGCGCCGTCACGGCAGCGCGTGCCGATGCCGCCGTCGCGCTGAAGGCCACCATGGCCCGCGTGCATCCCAAGGTCAGCGCCAGCTTCACGCCGCTGACGGCCACCGCCACGGCCGCCACCTTCGACGGCGGCAGCTTCTTCTATCAGTCGCCCAGTGCCCAGGCAGTGGTCGTTCCCATGAGCGATGGCACGCTGGCCAAGGGCTGGCTGGTGGAAACCTGGAGCGAGAAGGAAAACCTGCTCGACCACACCCTCGTCGGCAGCGCGGGCAGCGTGCTCTATACCCAGCGCCAGACGGCCAGCCACAACTACAACGTCTATGCGGTCGACCCGCAGAAGACGCCACAGGCCCTGGTCAGCCGCCCGAACAGCTGGCTGTCCAGCATCAACCTGAACCAGGTGCGCAACTCCAGCCGCCAGTGGGTGGTGGACGGCAACGCCGTCAGCGCCTACCTCGACGTGGACAACAACAACGCGCCCGACGGCGCTTCGCTGGGCGACACGATGAGCCTGACGCTGCCCTGGAACGCAGCCGAGACGCCGAGCTCCGCCAACAACAAGAAGGTGGCGCTGACCAATCTGTTCTACCTGAACAACACCATCCACGACATCCTCTACAGCCACGGCTTCACCGAGACGGCCAAGAACTTCCAGAAGAAGAACCCCACCGGCACGGGCGGCGTGGGCAACGACCATGTCCGCGCCGAGGCGCAGGACGGCGGCGGCACCAACAACGCCAACTTCGCCAGCACCAACACCGACGGCGCGACCCCGCGCATGCAGATGTACCTGTGGAGCGGCGGCGGCAAGGTGGACATCACCGCGCCCACGCCTGTCAGCTTCCAGGCCGGCACGGCCGGCTTCGGCCCGGCACTGTCGCCCACGGCCACGCTGCAAGGCGCGATCGCGCAGGCCTCGCCGTACGACGCCTGCACCACGGTCGGCACCAGCGTGGCGGGCAAAATCGCCCTGGTCCAGCGCGGCAGCTGCAGCTTCATCGTCAAGGTACGTGCCGCCCAGGCGGCCGGGGCCACCGGCGTGATCGTGGTCAACAACGCCACCGGCTACATCTCGATGGGCAGCGACGGCAGCACGCCCGACCCCGTCATTCCGTCCGTGATGGTCTCGCCGGAGGACGGCGCGGCGATCCTGGCGATGGGGGCACCTTCGGGCAAGCTCAGCGGCACCGGCCCGCTGGACGGTGACCTCGATTCCGGCATCGTCTTTCACGAGTACTGCCACGGCCTCACCTGGCGCATGATCGGCACGATGAGCGGCTCGATGGCCGGGGCCATCGGCGAAGGTGCCAGCGATGGTTGCGCCATGCTCGTCAACGGCAGCGACGTGATGGGCACCTACGTGAACGCCAACCCCTCCGGCATCCGTCGCTTCCCGTACACCAACTATCCGTACACCTACACCAACTGGGGCCACGTCGGCACGCCTGAGGTGCACAACGATGGCGAGATCTATGCCGCCATCGTCTGGCGCATGATCCAGCTGTTCGGCGACGCGGGCCGCAGCCGCCTGTTCGACATCTGGGTGGACGGCATGCACTACACCGCGGCCCGCCCGGCCGTGGAAACGATGCGCGACGGCATGCTGACGTCGCTGAACACTGGCGGCACACAGGCCGAGAAGTGCATGGTCTGGAGCGCCTTTGCGAAATACGGTGTCGGCGTGGGCGCCAGCGGCACCCGCACCACCAGCGACACGGCGGTGCCGACCATCGTCCAGTCGTTCGCGCTGCCGGCCGAGTGCCAGTGACGGCCCTAGGGCCTGGTTGCACCCGGCCCACCGCCTGAAGTTGATCGCCACCAGGCCCTCGCGCAAGCGAGGGCTTTTTTGTTGCACGCGTGGCGGCGTGCACCTGCCCGGCGCTGGGCCTCCTCTGCCAGTCCGAGCAAAGGAATAACCGATCCAAGGCGATGCGCCGAGGACGACTGCGGCCCGGAAGGATGCGGGCTGGCAAGGCGGCCGGCCAGACGAACCGGACATGGACTCGCGGATTCAGGGTCAGGTCTCTATGCTTGCGGCTTGCAAGGGAGACAACATATGAACGCACCTGCCACCGGCCGGCGTACGCTGAGTTGCCTGGCTGCCACGCTGGGCCTGGCGCTGACGCTGGGCCTGCAAGCCACCGCCCACTCGGCCGCCACGCCGCCCGACGCGGCTTTCTTCTACGCCGAGGCCGACATCCGCGAGGCCACGCTGTCGCCCTCCGGCGGCCTGCTGGCCGTCACGACGGCCAAGGGGCTGGAACGCACGGGCATCGCGGTGTTCGACCTGCACGATTTCAGCAAGCCGCTGACGGTCAAGCGCTTCACCGACGGCGACATCACCGGCGTCGCCTGGGTCAACGACGAGCGGCTGGTGTTCGGCGTGAACGACTACTCCGAAGGCAGCGGCCGGCCCAACGGGGCGCCGGGCCTGTTCGCGATGGAGGCCCGCAACGGCGACATCAGGATGCTGGTGCGCCGCCAGAACCGCCCCTTCATCACCGACGGCAGCGCCGACAAGCGCCTGCTGGACTGGAACCACCGGCTGCTGCGCATTCCGGTTCCGCGCGCCGGCGCGCCTAACGACGAGGTGCTGCTGGGCGAGTTCAACACCCGCGGCGAGTTCACCGAGTGGCCGGTCTGGCTCAACATCCGTACCGGACGCACGCGCTCGCTGCGGCTGAACCTGCCCGAGGCCGCCCGCGGCTGGCTCACCGACAGCCAGGGCGAGCCGCGCGTGGCGCTGGCCAGCCGGGACGGCCGTCAGCGGGCCTACTGGCGGCGCCCCGGCAGCGACGACTGGACGCTGATCTACGACAGCCCGCTCGATCACAACCCGCTGGGCATGTTCGGCGTGGACGATGCCGGCACCTTGTACGTGACGCGCCGCCACGGCCCGGCGGGCTACACGGTGCTGACCCGCTACGACGCAGACAAGCGCGCGCCGGAGCCTCAGCCGGTCGTCAGCACGCCGGGCTTCGACTTCAACGGCCGCCTGCTGCTCGCCGACGGCGTGCGCGCGCTGGGCGTGCGGGTGAACGTGGACGCCGAAACCACGATCTGGTTCGACGAGCGCCTGAAGGCGCTTCAGGCCGAGGCCGACGCGCTGCTGCCCGGCCGCGTCAACAGCATCGAATGCCGCCGCTGCGGCGCGGACGACGTGGTGGCGCTGGTGCGGTCCTACAACGACCATGACCCCGGCCAGCTGCTGCTCTACCAGGCCCGGCCGGCCGGTGCCGACACCCGCTGGCGCCGACTGAGCGCGGTACGCAGCGACCTGAAGCCGGCCGACATGGCCACGCTCGCACTGCACCGCATCAAGGCCCGGGATGGCCGCGACCTGCCGGTGTGGGTGACCCGCCCCGACGATGCCAAGGGCCCGCGCCCCGCCGTCGTGCTGGTGCATGGCGGCCCCTGGGTGCGCGGCACCTACTGGCGCTGGCGGGCGGACGAGCAGTTCCTGGCCTCGCGCGGCTACGTGGTGATCGCACCGGAGATGCGCGGCAGCACCGGCTACGGCCTGGCCCACCTGCGGGCCGGCTTCCGGCAGTTCGGCCAGGCCATGCAGGACGATGTCACCGACGCGCTGAAATGGGCCCAGGCCCAAGGCCTGGCCAGCGACAAGGCCTGCATCGTCGGCTCCAGCTACGGCGGCTACAGCACGCTGATGGGCCTGATCAAGGACCCCGGCCTATACCGCTGCGGTGTGGCGTCATTTGCGTTGGCCGATCTCAACCTCTACCTGAGCGGCTCGTTCTGGGTGGGTGACGACATCTCGGCCGATGCGCGCCGCTACACGCTGCCCGAGCGCGTGGGCGACGCCGAGAAGGACGCCGCGATGATCGCGGCCAACTCGCCCGTGCTGCAGGCCGCACGACTGAAGGCGCCGCTGCTGCTGGCCTTCGGCGAGGACGACAAGCGCGTGCCGCTGGCCCATGGCGAGCGGCTGCGCCGGGCGCTGATCGAGGCCGGCAACCCGCCGGAATGGGTGACCTACCCGGGCGAGGGCCACGGCTTCGGCATCCTCGCCAACCGTGTCGACTTCGCCAGGCGCATGGCCACCTTCCTCGATCAGCACCTCGGCCCGGGGGTCGACGCTCACTGACCCGGCGCGGCCTCGCCATGGCGCCGCCACTCCGGCGGCCGCCACAGGTGCTGCAGCGCCAGCCACAGGCTGGGCTCGCGGCGCATGTCGCGCCACATCGCCCGCCACTCGTGGGCGTTCAGCCAGAACAGGTTGTGCGTGGGAAACGGGTGTTCCAGCCCGTAGTCCACCGGCGCGTCCTCGGGCTGAAAAGTGCCAAACAGGCGGTCGAACACGATCAGCATGCCGCCGAAGTTTTTGTCGATGTACTGCGGGTTGCGGCCGTGGTGGGCGCGGTGGTGGGACGGCGTGTTGAACACGGCCTCGAACCAGGCCGGCAGCCGGCCCACCCACTGCGTGTGCACGAAGAACTGGTAGCCCAGGTTCAGCGACAGCGCGAAGAGCACCCAGCGCGGCTCGAAGCCCATGAACACGGCCGGCAGGTAGAACAGCCAGTTGCCGGCGAACGGGTAGAACCAGCTCTGGCGCAGCGCGGTGCTGAAGTTCATGTGCTCGGAGCCATGGTGCACGACATGGGCACACCAGAACCAGCGGATGCGGTGGCTGGCGCGGTGGAAGCCGTAGTACAGAAACTCCACCAGCAGGAACAGCCCGATGAATCGCCAGGGCGTGATCTCCAGCGTGAACAGGCGGTGCTCGTAGACCCAGCCCATGGCCGGCAGCACGAACAGCACCAGGGTCAGCAGGTCCACCACCAGATAACTGCCGCCACTGTTCAGACTGTCCAGCGTGTCGCGCAGCTCGAACACGCGGGTGCGCCGGAAGCGCCAGACCTCCATCGCGATGAACACGGCAAACACCGGCGACAGCATCACCAGCGTGAGATCGCGCCAGTCGCCATGGCGGTGGTAGAGGTCGAGCAGCAGATCCATGGCAGCAGGGCGGGACGACGGGCGGGGATGCCGCCATGGTGCCGCGAAATCGCTCCCCCGGCTTGACCTCCCGCGCCGCGCGCTTTGACGGATCGCGCCAACTCGCGCCAAGGCTGGCGTTATCCCGCAGCGCCCCGCCGCCCGGGCTGCGGCATGATGCGCGCCCCATGCACGAGACCCGCATCGCCGCGAGCTATGTCCAGCTGCTGTTCGAGCATCTGGCCGCTCAGGGGCGGGCCGACGCGCTCGGCCCCCCACCCCTGCCCAGCGAGGACTTCGTCGCGCTGCGCCGCTGGCAGGCACTGCTGGAGCGCGCCCGCGAGCTGGACTCCGGCCCGCGCGACAGCTTCCCGCTGCGGCTGGCGCAGGGCATCGCGCCGCGCCACTTCGGCGTGGTTGGCTTCGCGGCACTGGCCTGCCGCACGCTGGCCGAGGCGCTGCAGCGCCTGGAGCGCCACCACCGCGCGATCTACGACGTGAACCCCCCGCGTCTCACTCCCACCGCCCACGGGCTGAGCATCGAATGGGGCGTGGAGCGCGGCCGGCCCGGCGCGCTGGTGGACGAGACGGCCATCGCCTCGCTGGTGCAGCTGGCACGCGCGTTCACCGGCCAGCCCATCCGGCCGCTGGCGGTGGACTTCGTCAATCCGCCGCCCACCGACCTGCGCGCGCACCAGGCCTTCTTCGACGCGCCGGTGCGCTTCGACCAGACCAGCACGCGCGTGGAGCTGGCCGCCGCCGACCTGGCCCGGCCGCTGCTGGGCGCGGACGCCGCCCTGCTCGCGCTGCTCGATGCGCAGGCCGAACAGCGGCTGCAGCAGGTGGCCAGCGTCAGCGAGCCGGTGCAGCTGTGGCGCCAGGCGCTGGTGGGCCTGATACGCGGCGGCCGCACCCAGCTGGCCGATCTGGCGCTGAGCCTGCAGATGAGCCCGCGCAGCCTGCAGCGCCGCCTGGCCGAGCAGGGCCACAGCTTCCAGACCCTGCTCTCGCAGACACGGCTGCAACTGGCCCAGGACTACCTGGCCCACCCCGGCCTGGAACTGGCCGAGGTGGCGCTGCTGCTCGGCTACTCGGAGCAGAGCGCATTCACCCGCGCCTTCCGCCAATGGACCGGCCAGGCGCCGCATCAGTGGCGCCGCCAGCAAGGTCTTCGCCCCTGACACCGCCGCCCATGCTCTCCACCTCCCTGCCCCCCGCGCCCGCCGCCCTCCTGCAGGACGGCGTACCGGCCCACGGCCGCTACGCCGGCCGCATCGCTGCACTGGACTGGCAAGGCCTGACCCCGTCCCTGCGGCGCTCCTGGCTGTGGCGTAGGCTGCACCACAAGCGCTGGCATTACGTGGGCCTGGGCAATGACGCGGTCTTCATCGGTGTGGCCATCGTGGACGTGGGCTGGACGGGCACGGCCTTCGCCTACCTGTTCGACCGCCGCCAGCGCCGCCTGCTGGCCGACTGGCGCCAGGACGGCCTGCCCGGGCTGCAGGCCCATGTCGGCAACGCGCCGCTGGTGGGCGCGGCGGCGCGATTCAGCGGCCTCGGCGCGCGCCTCGCGCTGAGCCATGACGCGGCGCACGACCGGCTGCGGCTCTCGGTGCGCACGCCCGCGCTCACGCTGCAGGCCGAGCTCGACCTGGGCTCGATGGCGCCGCCGCTGCTGGCCATAGGCCCGATCGCCGGCGGCATCGCCCACGCGACGCAAAAGACCAGCGCCCTGCCCGTCTTCGGCTGGGCCGAGGCCGCCGGCCAGCGCTTTGCGCTCGATGACGCCTGGGCGGCCGTCGATGCGTCCAACGGCCTGCTGGCCCGCGACACTGCCTGGCGCTGGGCCAGCGCCCACGGCCCCGGCGTGGGCTTCAATCTGCAGGACGGCTACTTCGGCACGCAGGAGAACGTGCTGTGGCTGGACGGCCGGCCCGTCGGACTGGGTGCGGCGCGCTTCGAATTCGATGCCGCGCGACCGCTGGAGCCCTGGCGCGTCAGCACCGACGACGGGCTGCTGGACCTGGTCTTCACGCCCGAGGGCGCGCGCGCCGAGGACCGCGAGCTGGGCATCGCCTCCAGCCACTATGTGCAGCCGGTGGGCACGTTCGCGGGCACGGTGCGGGCGGCACCCGGCGCATCAACGCGGCAGGTCAGCGGCCTGCTGGGCGTCACCGAGGACCACCGCTCGCGCTGGTGAGCGCGCCGGCCCGCGCTTCTTCAGCCACAGGTACAGGCCGCTGCCCAGCACGAGGATGGTGGCGATGTCCAGCAGCGCCCACAGGATCTGCATCGGCCGGCCACCGTAGTCGCCGAAGTGCAGCGGCTGCGAGATCAGCAGCGCGTCCAGGTACCAGGGCAGCGCCGGCGCGGCCGTGACCTGGGCCGTGCGGGCATCCACCAGCACCGGCTGCAGCAGCTTGGCCGTCAGCGGCGTGTCGCCGCGCAGGAAGAAGGTGTTGTGGTGCGGGCTGGACATCGACGTGCCGGGAAAGGCGACGTAGAAGAGCTGCTTGCCCGGCGCGGCCGCCTGCGCGGCCTCGAGCGAGCGCTGCAGCGGCAGGCGTTCGGCCTCGGGCACCAGCGGCTGGCCCTGGTAGGGCTTGAGCAGCGCGCCGACATGCTCGACCTGCCAGTACTTGATCAGCAGGTCGGCCCAGGTGTTGATCATGCCGGTGGCGCCCACCACGAAGCACCACACCAGCGTGACGATGCCGATCAGGTTGTGCAGGTCCAGCCAGCGCACCCGCGTGGAGCGATCGCGCCGCACGGTGCCGAAATCCAGCTTGCGCATGAAGGGCGCGTACAGCACCACGCCCGACACCAGCGCCACCAGCAGCAGCAGGCCCATCAGGCCCAGGAAGAGCTTGCCCGGCAGGCCGGCGAACAGGTCCACGTGCAGCCGGAACATCAGGTCCATGAAGCCTTCGCCGACCTTGTACTCGCCGACCACCTGCGCCGTGCGGGCGTCGATCATCACGGACTTGTAGTCCATCGTCGGCTCGGGCGTCGGCGCGAGCGTGGCCCACCAGAGCCGCTCGTCGTCATCGGACTTGCCCATGAACTGCACGATGCGATCCGGGTAGCGCGCGCGGGCCGCCGCCATCACCTCGTCCACCGAGGCACGCCGGCTCTCCAGGCTGGCCGGCAGCGCCGGCGCCTCGATCTCGGTGCCCAGCAGGTGGCCGATCTCGTGATGGAAGATCAGCGGCAGGCCGGTCAGGCACAGCAGCAGCATGAAGACCGTGCAGACCAGGCTGCTCCACTTGTGCAGCCAGGCCCAGGTGCGCACCGCGCGGGTGGACAGACTCATGGCGGGGTCAGAGCTTGTAGTCCAGCGTCACCGACGCATTGCGCGGCGCACCGTAGATCGCGCCATAGGCCAGGCCGCCGACGTACTTCTTGTCGAACAGGTTGTTCACATTCAGGCGCAGCGTGGTCTGGCTGTTGATCTCATACGAGGCGAAGGCGTTTGCCACCACGTAGGCCCCCTGCCGTGCGCTGCCCAGCTTGCTCACGTCCGATTGCCAGCGCCCGCCCAGGCCCAGGCGCAGCGCGGGCAGTTGCGGCAGGCGGCTGTCGACCCGGAAGTTGACCGTGTTGCGCGGCACCCATTCGTAGATGTCCTGGCCGTCGGGGCCGGTCAGCTGCAGATGCGTGTAGCCCAGCGTCAGCTTGGCGTCCTTGCCGAGGCGGCCGGTGGCCTCGGCCTCGAAGCCCTTGGACTTGACGTCCTTGCCCTCGTACCAGGACTGGCCGTCCAGCGCAGTGCCGGTGCCGGCGATCACGCCGCCGTAGGTGGCCAGCCCGTCCTGCTTGGCGGTGAACACGGCGAACGTGGTCAGCAGCGCCTTGTTCAGCCATTCGGCCTTGACGCCGGCCTCGGTGTTCACGCCCTTCATCGGCGCCAGGTACTCGCCCTTGCGATCGGTCTGGTCCTGGTTCTGGAAGATGTCGGAGTACGACACATAGCCCAGCACGTCCGGCGTGAAGGCGTAGGTCAGGCCCACATAGGGGCTGGTTTCCTTGGTGTCGGGATAGCTGGTGTTGGTGGCCGCGTTGCCGTAGATGGAAGCACCGCTGCGCTCCAGCTTGACGGCGTTCACGCCCAGCACGCCCTTGAGCGAATCGGTCAGCGTGAGATGCGTGGCGGCAAAGAAGCGCGTCAGCTTCTGCTCTCCGCGGGTACTGGGCGCACGCGGGCCCCAGCTCGGCTCGGTGTAGACATCGCCGCCATATGGAAAGGCCGGCAGCGCATCGGCAGCGTGCGTGAGCGCCGTGAAGGTGTCGACGGCGGTGGTCTGGCGCGACTGGCTCACGCCGGCCAGCAGCCGGTGCTTGCGGCCGAAGGCGCTGAACTCGCCGGTGATGTTGGCGTCCAGCACGCGGTTGATGGAGTCGCCCTCGCTGCGGTAGGGCCAGCCCACCAGGCCAGTGTTGTCGGGGTTGAGGACTCCGCTGGGCGAGTAGGCGTAGAGCAGCCGCGTGGACTCGTCGCCGTGGCGGTAGTTGTAGGTCAGCTTGGCTTCCCAGTCGGCGCCGAGCCGGTGCGAGTATTCGACGAAGGCGTTGTAGGACTTGGTGTTCCAGTAGGTCCAGTTCTGCGAGGTGGACGAGCCCACGGGGAAATCCGCCTGCGTGCCGTCGGAACGCATCAGCGTGAGCGAACCCCACATCGGCGAGTCCTGCTTCGAATCCACCGCAGTCACGCCCACCGTCAGCACGCCGTCGCGGCCGATCTGGCCGTCGACCACCCCGTAGACCGAGGTGCGCTTGTCGCGCAGGTCGCGCAGGTAGGAATCCTTGTCCTCATGCGCCACCACCAGGCGGCCGGCCCAGGCGCCGTCCTGCGTCAGCACCTTGTTGACGTCCATCGCCACGCGCTTCTGGCCGTAGGAACCGAGCGTCAGGCTGAATTCGCTGCTGTCCTCGTTCTTGGGGCGCTTGCGGATGTAGTTGATGGTGCCCGAGGCGTTGCCCACCCCGGTCAGCAGGCCGTTGGCACCGCGAATCAGTTCGATGCGCTCGAACAGATAGGTGTCCTCGCGGCCCACCACCGTGCCCCAGGAATTCGTCATGCCCAGGCCGTCGACCTGGGTCAGCTGGATCTCGAAACCGCGCGCGTTGAAGGTGGCGCGGTTGGTCTCGTACTGCTCGACGTTGATGCCGGTGGCCAGTGCCAGCGCCTCGTTGCTGCCGGTCAGGCCGAAGTTGGCCATGTCCTCCTGATCGATGGAGCTGATGGTCTGCGGCGTTTCCTTCACATCCATCGGCAGCCCGGTGGCCCCCTTGGACAGCCGGTTGGCACGCTTGCCGGTCACCACCACCGTCTGCAGGCTGTTGGCGCCCGCGTCGGCCGCCGACGCTGCGGCGGACGGGGTTTCGGCCTGGGTTTCAGCTCGCGCCGGAGCCATCGCCGCGCTCGCGGCCAGGGCACAGGCGGTCAGCAGGAATTGCTTGTTCTTCATGGGGTCGGACGGAAAGACGTGAAACGAATCGGGCTGCCGGCCCTCGGTCGCGGCAGCCGGCGAATGGGGGGCTCTCAGCGGCGCAGCGACAGCCAGGTCATCAGCAGCACCGGCAGGCCCAGGGCCAGCCAGGACCAGTAGTCGCCCCAGGCATCGGATACCAGGGCAGACACCAGCCCGCTCGCACTCAGCAGGCCCAGGGCCAGTGGCCACGCCCACAGCTGGCGAAAGTGCGAGGAGCGGCGGGTGACGACGGGGCGCATGGCGACGGCTTATTAATGCAAATGAGAACGATTTTTATTCTATCAGCAACATTCGGCCGTCCAGTCCATGACGATCCCCTTCCGCAGCGCCGCCCATCGCGCAGCGGCACATGAAAAAAGGCAGGCCCAGGGCCTGCCTTTTCGTTGCGTTGTGCGGGTGGCGTCAGTGCACCACGCGCCCGAAGCTGAACTCGCTGCCGTCCACATCCACCGGGATCACGTCCTTGGGGCCGAAGCGGCCCTGCAGGATCAGCCGGGACAGCGGGTTCTCTATGCGCTGCTGGATGGCCCGCTTCAGCGGCCGGGCACCGAACACCGGGTCGAAGCCCACCTTGGCGAGTTCGTCCAGAGCGGCCGGCGTCACGTCCAGCTTCATCTCCATCTTCTCCAGCCGGCTCTCCAGCTGACGCAGCTGGATCTTGGCGATGGACTTGATGTGCTCCGCGCCCAGCGCATGGAAGATCACCGTCTCGTCGATGCGGTTCAGGAACTCGGGCCGGAAGTGGCTCTTGACCTCGCCCCACACCGCGTCCCGGATCACCTCGTCGCTCTCGCCCGACAGCGCCATGATGTGCTGCGAGCCGAGGTTGGAGGTCATCACGATGACCGTGTTCTTGAAGTCCACGGTGCGGCCCTGGCCATCGGTCAGACGGCCATCGTCCAGCACCTGCAGCAGCACGTTGAACACGTCCGGGTGGGCCTTCTCCACCTCGTCCAGCAGCAGCACGCTATAGGGCTTGCGGCGCACGGCCTCGGTCAGCGTGCCGCCCTCCTCGTAGCCCACGTAGCCCGGCGGCGCGCCGATGAGGCGGCTCACGGAATGCTTCTCCATGAACTCGCTCATGTCGATGCGCACCATGTGGTCCTCGCTGTCGAACAAAAAGCCCGCCAGCGCCTTGCACAGCTCGGTCTTGCCCACGCCCGTAGGGCCGAGGAACAGGAAACTGCCCAGCGGCCGGTTGGGGTCGGACAGGCCGGCACGCGAGCGGCGGATGGCGTCGGCCACCGCCACGATGGCCTCGTCCTGGCCCACCACGCGCTCGTGCAGCTTGTCTTCCATCTGCAGCAGCTTCTCGCGCTCGCCCTGCATCAGCTTGGACACCGGGATGCCGGTGGCACGCGCCACCACCTCGGCGATCTCCTCCGCGCCCACCATGGTGCGCAGCAGCTGCGGCGCACCCGCGCCCTTGGCCTTGCCGGCTTCCTTGTCCTGCGCTTCCTTCAGGCGCTTCTCAAGCTCCGGCAGGCGGCCGTACTGCAGCTCGGCGACCCGGTTGAAGTCACCCTTGCGCTTGAGCTCCTCGATCTGGAACTTGATCTTGTCTATCTCTTCCTTGACCTGGGCCGAGCCCTGGGCCTGAGCCTTCTCGGCGGTCCAGATCTCTTCCAGGTCGTTGTACTCGCGCTGCAGCTTGAGCAGCTCTTCCTCGATCAGGCCCAGGCGCTTGATGGAGGCCTCGTCGGTCTCCTTCTTGACCGCCTCGCGCTCGATCTTGAGCTGGATCATGCGGCGGTCCAGCTTGTCCATCACCTCGGGCTTGGAGTCGATCTCGATCTTGATCTTGGCCGCCGCCTCGTCGATCAGGTCGATGGCCTTGTCGGGCAGGAAGCGGTCGGTGATGTAGCGATGCGAGAGCTCGGCCGCGGCCACGATGGCCGGGTCGGTGATCTCCACGCCATGGTGGACCTCGTACTTCTCCTGCAAGCCGCGCAGGATGGCGATGGTGGCCTCCACGCTGGGTTCGTCCACCAGCACCTTCTGGAAGCGGCGCTCCAGCGCGGCGTCCTTCTCCACGTACTGGCGGTATTCGTCCAGCGTGGTCGCGCCTATGCAGTGCAGTTCGCCGCGCGCCAGCGCCGGCTTGAGCATGTTGCCGGCGTCGATCGCACCCTCGGCCTTGCCCGCACCCACCATGGTGTGGATCTCGTCGATGAACAGGATGATGCGGCCCTCGTCCAGGGACACCTCCTTCAGCACGGCCTTGAGGCGTTCCTCGAACTCGCCGCGGAACTTGGCACCGGCCAGCAGGCCGGCCATGTCCAGCACCAGCACGCGCTTGTCGCGCAGCGAATCGGGCACCTCGCCGTTGACGATGCGCTGGGCCAGGCCCTCGACGATGGCGGTCTTGCCCACGCCGGGCTCGCCGATCAGCACCGGGTTGTTCTTGCTGCGGCGCTGCAGCACCTGGATGGCGCGGCGGATCTCGTCATCGCGGCCTATCACCGGGTCCAGCTTGCCCTGGCGAGCGCGCTCGGTCAGGTCCAGCGTGTACTTCTTCAAGGCCTCGCGCTGGCCCTCGGCCTCCTGCGAGTCCACCTTCTGGCCGCCGCGCACCGCGTCGATCGCGGCCTCCAGCGCCTTGCGGGTCAGGCCGTGGCCGCGCACGATGCCGCCCAGGTCGGTCTTGGCGTCGGCCAGCGCCAGCAGGAACATCTCGCTGGCGATGAACTGGTCGCCGCGCTTGCTGCTTTCCTTGTCTGCGGCCTGCAGCAACTGCACCAGGTCGCGCCCCGGCTGCACCGGGCCGCCGCCCTGCACGCCGGGCAGGCCCTGGATGGCGGCATCCATCGCCGTCTTCAGCGCGGCGGTGTTGGCGCCGGCTCGGTCCAGTAGCGCCTTGGGCCCGTCCGGCAGCGCCAGCATGGCGGCCAGCAGGTGGGCCGGCTCGATGTAGGGGTTGTCGCGTGCAACGGCCAGGCTCTGGGCATCGGCCAGGGCCTGCTGGAACGCGGTGGTGAGCTTGTCGAAACGCATGGGTCAATCCTCCGTTGCCAAGCGACATGGGGGAAGCCCCCACGAAATCAAGCCCGGCCGCGACGCCGGAGCGGCCCACGATTGCGCCAGATCAAGCCCACAGCGCCGCCCTCAACGCCACCCTCTTGCAGCCCCGCTCAGCGCCCCCAGATCAGGCGTCCGACCGCAAAACCCAGCGCTGCGCATCCCAGCGCTCCCAGCATGTGGGCCGCGCTGTGCAACAGCGCCAGCGACCAATGGCCCCGCTGCAGCAGCGCCAGGGATTCCGCCGAGAAGGACGAAAAGGTGGTGAACCCGCCCAGCACGCCGGTCACCAGCAGCAGCCGCAGCAATTCGTCCGGCGTGCGCTGGAAATACACCATGGAGGCCCCGATGGCGAGGCCACCCAGGCAGTTCACCGCCAGCGTTCCCAGCGGAAACCCGGCCCACACCCCGTTCAGCATGACCGCAGCACCCCAGCGCAACAACGCGCCTATCGCCGAGCCCGCGGCGACCGCGAGCGCCTGGCCGGCGACGCCGCTCACGCGTCCGCTCCGCTGTTGCCGGAGCTCAGGCCCCAGCGCGCCAGCGCCTCGTCGTCCGACACCCGAGCATCCACCCAATGGGCGCCTTCGGGGGTGTGCTCCTTCTTCCAGAACGGCGCCTGCGTCTTGAGGTAGTCCATCAGAAACTCGCAGCCCTGAAAGGCCTGACCCCGGTGCGCCGAGGCCACCAGCACCAGCACGATCTGATCGCGCGCCTCCAGGGTGCCGACCCGATGGATCACCCGCGCAGCCCGGATGTCGAAGCGGCGGAAGGTTTCGTCCACCATCGCCTCGATCGAGGCCTCGGTCATGCCCGGGTAGTGCTCCAGCTCCATGCGGCTGACCTCGGCGCCGCCGCTCATCTCACGCACCGTGCCAACGAAGGCCACGACGGCGCCTATGCCACCGTCATGCGCACGCAGCTGTGCCGTCTCATGGCTGAGATCGAAGTCCTCGGTCTGAATCTTTACGCGGGCGGCCCTGTTCATTCGCGGGATTCTCCGCTGCCGCGGTGAGATTCACATCCAGGATGTCGGGATGGGCTCGCGCCGGGCGGGATACTCATCAAATCTGTCATTTGCATTGGAGCGCCGCATGGCCCTGATGGATTTCATCAAGAAACAGTTCATCGACATCATCCAGTGGACCGAGGATGCTGACGGCGTGCTGGCCTGGCGCTTTCCGATGGCCGACATGGAAATCCAGAACGGCGCCTCGCTGACCGTCCGGGAGTCCCAGATCGCGGTATTCGTCAACGAAGGCCAGGTGGCCGACGTCTTCGGGCCCGGCACGCACAAGCTCACCACGCAGACGCTGCCGGTGCTGACCTACCTGAAGAACTGGGACAAGCTGTTCGAGTCGCCCTTCAAGAGCGATGTCTACTTCTTCAGCACCCGCCAGCAGCTGGACCGTCGCTGGGGCACCAGCCAGCCGGTGGCCATCCGCGACAAGGACTTCGGTGCCGTGCGCCTGCGCGCCTTCGGCAACTACACCTACCGGCTGCGCGACCCCAAGATCTTCCACGGCCAGGTCTCCGGCACCCGCGAGCGCTACACGGTGGACGATCTGGACGCCCAGCTGCGCGGCCTGATGCTGCAGCACCTGAGCGACGCGGTGGCCAGCAGCGGCACGCCCTTCCTCGACCTCGCCGCCAACCAGGTGGAGTTCGCCGCCGCTCTCAAGGCCGCCACCTCCGACGCCTTCCAGGCCCTGGGTCTGGAACTGCTGACGGTGACGATGCAGAACGTGTCACTGCCAGAAGAACTGCAGAAGGTGCTGGACCAACGCATCGGCATGGGCATCATCGGCCAGAACATGGGCCAGTTCATGCAGTACCAGGCGGCCCAGGCCCTGCCCGAGATCGCCAAGGGCGTGGGCTCGGGCGGCTCCGGTGTGGCGGGCGAAGCCGTGGGCCTGGGGGCAGGTGTTGCCCTGGGCCAGACGCTGGCTCAGACGCTCGGCCAGGGCCTGGCCGGCGTTGGCGCCGCTGCACCGGCCCCTGCCGCCAGCAGGCCCGATGACATCGTGGCACTGCTCGAGAAGCTGGGCGACCTCAAGTCCAAGGGCATCCTGACGGACGACGAGTTCGCGGCCAAGAAGGCCGACCTGCTCAAGAAGCTGGGCTGACGCCAACACCGCCCGGCCCGCAGGCCCGTGTCCGCACGGGTTTGCGTGCGGGTGGGTGACACTGACCCCATGCAAGGCGCCTCCCCCGTGACCTCCGCCCATGGCTGAGCCTGCCGCCCAGCGCCGCTGGCGTGCGGCCTGCCCCAACTGCGGTGCGCCGGTCGACTTCCAGAGCGCGGCCTCCGCCAGCGCGGTCTGCAGCTATTGCCACAGCACGCTGCTGCGCGAGGGCGAGGCCCTGCGCCGCATCGGCCAGAGCGCCGAGATCTTCGACGACTACTCGCCGCTGCAGCTGGGGGCCACCGGGCGCTGGATGGGTGCCGGCTTCACGGTCGTCGGTCGCGTGCAACGCGGCTCGGAGCTGGGCAACTGGAACGAATGGCACCTTCTCTTCGATGCCGGCAGCGAGCCGCCCCGCGTGGCCTGGCTCAGCGAGGACAACGGCCAGTTCGTGCTCAGCCTGGAGGCGCCGCTGGCCGACCTGCCGCCCGAGGCGCCGGGCGTCGGCCTGCCGCTGACGCTGGCCGGCCAGCGCTGGCAGGTGGCTGCCGTGGTGGAGGCCGCGTTGCGTGCCGCCGAAGGCGAGCTGCCCCGGCCGCCCGCCGCGGGGCGGGTGGTGGAACTGCGCAATGCGCAGGGCGAGGTCGGCACGCTGGAAACTCGCTCTGGCGAGCCGCCGATCTGGTCCGTGGGGCGCGCCGTCGCGCTGCCCGATCTGGCACTGCAGGGCCTGCGCACCACCGCCGAGGGCGAGTCGCTGGCCGAGGCCGGGTACAAGGGCCGCACCATCGCCTGCCCCAGTTGCGGCGCTGCGCTCGAACCCAGGCTACCCCAGAGCAAAAGCATGGTCTGCGCCCAGTGCAGCGCACTGGTCGAACTGCCTGTCGACGATGCCAAGGCCCTGGGCTTCACCGCCCAGGACCAGGGCCTGCCGCCGCTGATTCCGCTGGGGCGCACCGGCACGTTGTCGCTGCCTGGTTCGCCGCCCCAGAGCTGGACCGCGGTGGGCTACCAGGAGCGCTGCGACCTGCCCGAGGACGCCGACGACGAGCAGAGCTTCTGGCGCGAATACCTGCTCTTCAACCGCCTGCTCGGCTTTGCCTTCCTGGTGGACACCCGCGAGGGCTGGAGCCTGGTGACCACCCAGACCGGCGCGCCTGCGCCGACGCGCAGCGGCGTGTCATTCCTGGGGCGGAACTACGTACAGCGCTGGTCGTACACGGCCAAGACCACCCATGTGCTGGGCGAGTTCTACTGGCCCGTGCGCCTGGATGACCGGGTGCAGGTGACGGACTACGCCACCGCCGATGGCCGCTTCCTGCTGAGCCGCGAGCAGCAGGGCAACGAGGTGACCTGGAGCGCCGGCCAGCCGCTGCCGGCTGAAGTCGTCCGCAAGGCCTTCGGCCTGACCGAGGGCGCACCGCTGGCCCGCGACGCCACGGCTTTCAAGAGCAGCGGCGGCACTCTGCTGCGCAACCTCGTGATCGCCATGCTGGTGATCGCGCTGGCCTTCGCGCTGCTGCGGGCCTGCAGCAGCGACGACTGCCAGCGCTACAAGGACAGCTTCGGCGAGAACAGCGCCGAGTACCGGCAATGCCGCAGCCAGGCGCGGGGCAGCGGTGTCTACATCGGCAACAGCGGTGGCAGCTACGGCGGCTACAGCAGCGGTGGCGGTGGCCACAAGTGAAGCAATGCTAAGGAGCAAGACATGACCCTCGATTGGCTCAAGCCTGAAGTCATCCTCGGTTCGGTGATGTACGCCGTGATCGGCGTCGTCATCTTCTGGGTGTCCTTCGTCATCGTCGACAAGCTCACGCCCTACAAGCTCTGGGAGGAGCTGGTGGAGCACAAGAACCTTGCTCTGGCCGTCGTGGTGGCGGCGATGTGCATCTCCATCGGCAACATCGTGGCCGCGGCGATCCACGGCTGATGCGCCCCGCCGTGCCGTCCGTCGCAAATCCGGTGACGTCCGGCCCGGGATCGAAACAATCGCGCGCTTTCCACTCCAGGAACGCACGATGAAGACATGGCTGATCGCCGCCGCGCTGGCCTGCGGCCTGCAAGGCCCGGCTCTTGCACAGGCACCTGCTCCCACCCAGAACCCGACCCAGGCCCAGGTCCAGGCCCAGAAGGCCGACGCCGCCGCACAGGCCTCGGGCTTCAAGATCCGCCCGGTGGACGACGCCTGGCGCGCCAGCCTGCCGCGCGATGCCGAGGCCGCCACCCAGGCCTATATGGACCGCCTGCCGGCCGACGTGGTGGCGAAGTCCGACGCCTACTACACCGGCGGCTACTGGCTGCAGCTGTGGCACCTGTTGCTGGGGCTGGTGATCGCCGCACTGTGGCTGTCGGGCCGGCGCGCGGCACGGCTGCGCGACTGGGCAGCACGGGTCGGCCGCGGCACGCTGCGCCGCGACTTCCTGTTCTCCGCGGTCTACCTCGGCGTGGGCAGCCTGCTGAGCCTGCCGCTGACGCTCTATGAGGAATGGTGGCGCGAGCACGCCTACGACATGTCCACCCAGACCCTGGCCGCCTGGCTGGGCGAGTGGGTGGTGGCCAGTGCGATCAACCTGCTGATAGGCGCGCTGACGTTCTCCGTGCTGTATGTGCTGATCCGGCGCGCCGGTGAACGCTGGTGGATCTGGGGCACGGCCGCTGCGATGGCATTGCTGACGACCATGATCGCGGTGTCGCCGGTGCTGTTCGAGCCGCTGTTCAACGACTACAAGCCGGTGGAAGACGGCCCCGTCAAGCAGGTCGTGCTGCAGATGGCCCATGCCAACGGCGTGCCGGTGGACAACGTTTACGTGTTCGACGCCTCGCGCCAGACCACACGCATCAGCGCCAACGTCAGCGGCCTGTTCGGCAGCGCTGCGGTGCGCCTGAACGACAACCTGCTGCGCCGCACCTCCCTGCCCGAGATCCGTGCCGTGATGGGGCATGAGCTGGGCCACTACGTGATGAACCACATCGTCAAGACGCTGTGCATGCTCGCGCTGGTGCTGCTCGTGGGCTTCTATGCCGTGCAGGCGCTGCTGGGCTGGCTGCTGAAGCGCCTGGCTGCCAGCACCGGCATCCACCGCGTGGACGACATCGCCGGCCTGCCGCTGCTGGCGGTCGCGTTCTCGCTGTTCTTCACGCTGGCCACGCCGATACAGAACACCATCACCCGGGTGCAGGAGGCCGAGGCCGATCAGTTCGGCCTGAACCTGTCGCGCGAACCGCACGGCTTCGCCGAGGGCCAGCTGCGCCTGGTGGAGTACCGCAAGGCCGACCCGGGCCCGGTCGAGGAGTTCGTGTTCTTCCATCACCCCAGCACCCGCCACCGCATCCTGGCGGCGATGCGCTGGCGCGAGGCCATGGGCACACCATGACGGCCGACCCGCCCGCGCCGCTGCGACACTGCGCGACGCATGCCGCCCTCCTCAACACCTGACACCACCCCGCCCCAGCGCGCCACGCTGGCCGAGCTGCTGCTGCTCGCCAGCGTCTTCCTGATCGCCGCCTGCGGCCTGGTCTACGAGCTGGCCGCAGGCGCGCTGGCCAGCTATCTGCTGGGCGACTCGGTGCTGCAGTTCTCCACCGTCATCGGGGTCTACCTGTTCGCGATGGGCCTGGGCTCCTGGCTGTCGCGCTTCGTGGAGCGCCAGCTGGTGGCGGTGTTCCTGCAGGTGGAGCTGCTGGTGGGCGTGATCGGCGGGCTGATGCCGGCCGCGCTGTTCGCGGTCAACAGCCTGCTGCCGCCGGGCAGCGCCCTGCCCTTTCGCGTGCTGCTGTACGCGCTGGTGCTGCTGGTGGGCACGCTGGTGGGGCTGGAGATTCCGCTGGTGATGCGCATCCTCAGGCGCCACTTCAGCCACCGCTACGGGCTGAAGGACCTGGTCTCCCAGGTGCTGACCTTCGACTACCTGGGCGCGCTGCTGGTGGCGCTGGCCTTCCCGCTGGTGCTGGTGCCGCAGCTGGGCCTGGTGCGCACCGGGCTGGCCTTCGGGCTGCTGAATGTGGCCGTGGCCGTGTGGTCGCTGAAGCTGTTCCGGGCTGAGCTGCGCCGCGCAGGCGCCCTGGCCGGCGCCTGCGCTTTCGCGGCGCTGCTGTTGCTCGCCGCGCTGGCGGGCGCCGAGCGGCTGACGAGCTGGTCGGAGGAGCGTTTCTACGGCGAGCACATCGTGTTCAAGCAGAGCAGCGCCTACCAGCGCATCGTCGTCACCGAGGGCGGCGGCGGCACACGGCTCTTTCTGAACGGCAACCTGCAGTTCCACTCGAGGGACGAATACCGCTACCACGAGGCCCTGGTTCACCCCGCCATGGCCGCCCAGGGCGCCCCCCGGCGCGTGCTGGTGCTGGGGGGCGGCGACGGCATGGCCGTGCGCGAGGTCCTCAAATACGCGAGCGTCGAGCAGGTCACGCTGGTCGAGCTGGACCCGCTGATGACCGGCCTGTTCACCCACAACGCCAAGCTGGCCGCGCTGAACGGCCACTCGCTGAGCAGCCCCAAGCTGACCATCGTCAATGCCGACGCCTTCGGCTGGCTGGAGCAGCACGACGAGGTGTTCGACGTCATCGTCATCGACTTCCCCGATCCGTCCAACTTCGCGCTGGGCAAGCTCTACACCACCAGCTTTTACGAACTGGTGGACCAGCACCTCAGCGCCAGCGGCTACGCGGTGGTGCAGACCACCTCGCCGCTGATCGCGCGACGCAGCTTCTGGACCGTGGTCAGCACGCTGGAGGCCGCGGGGCTCACCACCACGCCCTATCACGCCCATGTGCCCAGCTTCGGCGAATGGGGCTTCATACTGGCCTCGCGCCGGCCGTTCCGGATGCCGGCGCAGTTCCCGCCGGGGCTGCGCTTCGTCAGTGCTACCAGCCTGCCGGCGCTGCTGAGCTTTCCGCCCGACATGGCGCGCGTGCCCACCGAGGTGAACAAGCTGTCCAACCAGGTGCTGGTGCAGGAGTTCGAGGCGGAATGGGGCCAGGTGCATTGAGCGCGGTCTGCACACGCCGCGGGGCCCGGCAGGCGTGCCCATGAAGCGGCGCTCGCTGCTGCTGTCGCTGGGCGGCGCGCTGGCCGGCTGCGCGCCCGACACGCCGGCGCTGCGGGGCGGTTGGGTCGGCACCCACCCCGAGCGCGGGCACCGGCTGCGCGTCGCAGGGACTGACTCCATACCCAATGCAGGCAGCGGGCCGCTGCGCCGGGCCGATGTACTCATCGTCGGCGCCGGCATCGCGGGCTTGGCCTGCGCGCGGGCGCTGGACCGGCGCGGCATCACCGACATCGCACTGCTGGACCTGGAAGACCAGGCCGGCGGCAACAGCCGTGGCCACGCGATCGCCGGATCACCCTGCCCGCTGGGCGCGCACTACCTGCCACTGCCCGGCCCCGACGCCCGCGACGTCGCGCAGCTGCTTGAGGAACTGGGGCTGAGCCGCCAGGTGCTGGGGCGCACCGAGTGGGTGGAGCGCCACCTGTGCCACAGTCCGCAGGAGCGGCTCTTCATCGACGGCGCCTGGCAGGACGGCCTGCTGCCGCTGCCCGAGTCGCCCGCCGCGCGCGATCAATACCGCCGCTTCGCCACGCTCGTCACCCAGGCCCAGCGCACGCTCGGCTTTGCCATGCCCACACGCGAGGCGCGCTGGACGCCCGGCCACGCCGCGCTGGACGCGCAGACCTTTGCCCGCTGGCTGGACGACCACGGGCTCACCGACACCCGACTGCGCTGGTACCTCGACTACTGCTGCCGCGACGACTTCGGTGCCGGCGCGGCCACCGTGTCGGCCTGGGCCGGGCTGCACTACTTCGCCAGCCGCCACGGCTTTCACGCGCCGGGCGACGAGACCGCCGAGCGCGAGCCCGTGCTCACCTGGGCGGAGGGCAACGGCTGGCTCTCGGCCCGGCTGGCCGAGCCCCTGCGCGAACGCATCCATCTCGGGCGCACCGTGCTGCGGGTGAGCGAAGGCCGGCACGGCGTGCAACTGCTCGCCTGGAACGAAGCCACCGGCGCCCCGGAGCACTGGCAGGCACGCGCCGTCGTGATGGCTGTGCCACTCTTCATCGCGGCTCGGCTGCTGGCCACGCCGCCTGACGCATTGCGCCAGGCAGCCGACCAGTTCCGCTACGCGCCGTGGCTCACGGCCAACCTGGCGCTGCGCGAGCCGCTGCTGACCCGCCCCGGCGCCCCTCCGGCCTGGGACAACGTGCGCTACGGCACCACGGCGCTGGGCTATGTCGACGCCCGCCACCAGACGCTGGATCCCACGCCGCGCCCGCCGCTGCTGACCGCCTATCTCGCACTGCCCAGCACGCAACGCACCGAGCTGC
The DNA here is from genome assembly GCA_003241055.1 of Roseateles depolymerans. Classification (GTDB taxonomy): domain Bacteria; phylum Pseudomonadota; class Gammaproteobacteria; order Burkholderiales; family Burkholderiaceae_C; genus Pelomonas; species Pelomonas depolymerans_A. The sequence goes on along the minus strand of QFOD01000001.1, from coordinate 151,289 downwards.
TGAGGGCCCCATGGCAGCACTGGGCCGGCGTCGTCGGCACCGAGCTGGCCCAGACCCACCCGGATCTGCCCGCCAAGCTGGAACGCATCGACCTGTGCCGCTTCGGCCACGCGATGAGCATCCCGACGCCGGGCCTGCGCGGCTCCGCGGCGCTGGCTGCGCTGAACGAGGCCCGCGGCCGCGTCACCTTCGCCCATGCCGACCTGGCGGGCTACTCGGTGTTCGAGGAGGCCTACACGGCCGGGGTGCGGGCCGCCCGCCACCTGATGGCGGGCGGTGCCGGGGGGCTGGATCAGTCGCGGCGCTGACGGCGCAGCGTGACCAGACCCATCAGGCCGATGGCGGCCATCGCCCAGGTCGCTGGCTCAGGCACAGCAGACACGGAGGTGTAGCTGAACGCATCGACGCCGATGATGTTCGAGTTCGCACCCGACGGGCCGCCCGAGGTCACGAAGTAGCGGAAGGCCACGCGGCCGTCGATGGGCGCGGCCAGGCCGCTGACTGTTGCGGTCACCTGAGTCCAGGTGGTCGGGTAGCCGCCCACCGTCAGCCCGCTGTTGACCGTGGCCAGCACGGTGGAGAAGCTGCCGACGCTGGTGACCGTCGTGCCCACGTCCACGCCGGCGCCAGCGCTGCTGAGGCGGAACTCCAGGCGGTCCGGATAGGCCGAACTCGGCGTGGTCGTCGTGTAGAAGCTGAAGGTGTCACCGTTCTGGATGCCGAAGATCTCCGGCGAGATCAGCCAGTTGCTGATCGTGCCGGTGCCGCTGCCGACCGACGTGTAGTTCACCAGCGCGTAGGTGTCACCCTCGAATGCGGGCACGACGACGGCGCCGGTGGAGTCCAGGATGCCGGGTGCGACGCTCCAGAGGCTGCCCGTCGACGCGCGGGTGCTGTTGTTGGTCAGCGTCCAGCCCGTGGGCACGACGCTGCCATTGAATCCCTCGCTGAAGGACTGCGCTTGAGCGGACATCGAAGCGCCCGCAAGCACCAGGGCGCCAGCCGCAACGACCACGCTCTTGTTGAACCATGCATTCATCAGATTGCTACCTTCCGGTTTTCAGTTGCACAAAACCGGGCGCCTGACCCGGCCGCTATTTCCCGGCAGCGACGCCGGGAAGCCGTGGGCCTGCAGTCCTGCTCCCTTCCCTCATTCCGGACCAGGCACCTTCTCAACGCACGCACGATGCATGTGTCGCATGACCTGACCCATGAACAACCTCCGCTTCATTGCAGCATCGTGTCAGGTCTGAACACCCCCGGGCAAACGCCAGCGAAGCGCACCCGACCCCGCGAGCCAGGGGCGGCGCATCATTCGTTCATATCGTCTCGTTGCAAGCGCCGCAGCCCGCAACAGCCGGCTCAGCAGCGCACCGGCGCGCGCTGATGTTGATCGTGGACGCAGACGTCCAACCTGCCTCGGCCCGACTCCAGCGAACGTACGACGCCAGCGATGCCTGCCTTGGTTATCCCACGACAGCAACAAACCGCCCGAGACCCGCGCGGCTCGGCCGCCCTGGCGGCGTGCATGCGCGCCGCGAGAGGGATAGCGATAGGCCGATGAAGCCACCTTATCGCTAACAATCTCGCCGAGCTGACCCGATCATCTTCGTCAATTCGCGCCCTCATGCCTTCTTGCTGTCCCATCGCATCGCAGCCTCACACCCGATCACTCCCCTTGCTAGTCCGCGTACTGACGATTGCTGCGATGAGCCTGCTCTCTGCCTGCGGCGGCGGCGGTGGTGGCGCCGACGGAGTTTCGGGTGGCGGCTCGACGCCACCACCAGTCGTCACGCCGCCCGTGATCGCTGCGCCGGACCTCCCCGCCAGCGGCACCGCCATCAGCTTGTCCAGCGCGGCCGATGACCCGATAGGCAAGGGGCGGACGCTCAGCTACACCCAGGCATCGGCGCGCATTCAGGTGACCCGTACCAATGACGTGGTTCAGCTGAGCTCTGACGGCGACGACCGTTGGTCGATGAACTTTCGACTCGGCAGCCTGCCCGGCGCCTTGAAAGCGGGGGAGTACAAGGATCTCCCCGAGTTCGTCGGCTCCGCCAGCAACGGTTTTTCCTGGAATCAGGAGACGCCCATCGCAGGCTGCTCGGCGCGGGTCACGACGCTGGTCGTGGACCGGGTGGTGTTCGACGGTGAGACCTTGAGCGAACTCGGCTTCAGCTTCGAGCAGCGTTGCTCGAGCACGCTGGGCCCGCTGCGTGGGCGCGTCCGCTGGCTGGCGTCGGACACATCCCGCGGCCCTGGCCCGGTCCAGCCCGTGCCGAGCAACCTCTGGGCGCCGAACGCCGGCAGCACACCAGCCAACGGCAACTACGTCTACCTCGAAAGCTCGACCGGCGACGTGATCGGCGCCGGCAAGACCTACCTGCACACACTGGCCGATACCGTCATCATCCCGACGCTGGCCGGTCCGTCGATGAACTTCATCGTTAGAGGCGACAGCTACTGGTTCGGCAGATTCCTGGCCATGGATTCGCAGTCACGCGTGCAGGTCGGCTACTACGCGGACCTGCAGTCCTATCAACGACGCAATCCCCGCAAGGGCGGCTTCGAGTGGGTGCAACCCAGCCTGAGCTGCGACTTCCGCGGTCGCAGCTGGGTGGCGGTCGACGCGGCCCAGTACAAGGGCGACGTGTTGAGCATGGTCGAGTTGCGCTTCGAGCAGCGCTGCCAGGACGGCAGCGCACCGCCGCTGCGCGGCAAGATCCGCTGGTCCATCGACGACGCGACCCGCCCAGCCGGCCCGGTGTTCCCCGTGCCCGCGGGCCTGTGGCAGGCCGCTGCTGGCGATCTTCCTGCTGGCGGCAACTACGTTTACCTTGAGGGCGAGGCCGGCGAGTGGATCAGCCAGGGCCAGAAGCTCGCCATCACACCGGCGCAGTTCCCACTGCTGGTGTTCGACAAGGCCGGCGAGTTGCAGGTGCGTGTGGGCGACCAGGTGCCGGAGTGGTCCGGCAGCTTCAAGGTTCCCTACAACCGCGGCAAGCTGGAACGCGGTTACTACGGCAACCTGTTGAGCACCGCCTTCGGCAACCCCGCAAAGGGCGGCCTTGGCTGGTCGGGGAAAGGGCGCGGCTGCGACGCAACGGGCTGGTTCGCGGTCGACGACGTGGCCTACACCCACGGCGAGCTGCGCCGGCTTGATCTGCGCTTCGAGCAGGCCTGTGCGGGCACGGGCAAGCGCATGCACGGCCGTATCCATTGGACCTCCGCCGACCCGGTCGTGCTGGAGAACCGCATCGACGAGGGGATACAGGGCTTCGCCCCACCCGCGCCGCCCAGCCCCCTCGCGCCGCCCGCGGCGGGGAGCTACATCCTGCTGGACAGCGGTGCAGACGACTACATAGGCGCGGGCGGCGCCTACCTGTACACCGCGCTCGACGCGAGCCTCAGCGTCACGGTCATGTACAACGTACTTCAGGTCAAGGTCGACGGCAATGAGCACTGGCTAGGCAGGTTTGCCAAAGGACATCCGGCCGTTCCCATCGGCCCGGGCAGCTACACGGTCACGGACAGCACCTCGCCTGCGGTCGATGCCGCCTCCCAGCAATGGAGTGGTGAAGCCCGTGGCTGCAGCCAGTCTCCAGGCAGCTTCACCATCGATCGGATCGAGAACTCGGCCAATGGGGTCCAGGCTCTGGATCTGCGATTCGAGCAGTACTGCGACGGCAGCTACACCCCTCTGCGTGGGCAGATTCACTGGGTCGCAAACGACAGCGTCCAGCCGCCCGGGCCGGTATGGCCGGCGCCTCAGGAGCTCTGGAGACTGCCCGCTTCGCAGGTGCCGGGCAGCGGCAACTACTTCTACGCGCACAGCGCACCGGGCGGCTTCGTGGGGGACGGCAGCAACCATCTGCTGACGTCAGCGGACTCCGAGTTCATCCTGACCCCCACCACGGGAGGAGGCCTGGACATCCGCATCGTCGGCAAGGAGAACTGGTCCATCGGACTCACCCCCATGCTGCCGCTGATGCAACTACAGCCTGGCTATTACGGCGACCTGAGCAGCAACCCCGCGCACGGGCTGATGAGCCTCGGTGGCAACTATCGCGGCTGCAATCGGATGTCGGGTTGGTTTGTCATCGATGCGGTGAGCTATGAAGGCGGGCAGATCAGCAGCCTGGACCTGCGTGCCGGACAGCTGTGCGAGCGCCAGGGGCCGCCGCTGTTCGTCCAGCTGCGCTGGCGCCGCTGAGGCGCTGCCCTCAGCCCGCGCTAACCGCGGCTGAGGGCCTGGCGTGTCACGGCTTGAGGCCGGAACGCTGCGAGCAGCGCCTGCAGCAGGGCCTCCGCCCGGCCTGAGTTGTCCGCGCCGTAGTTGCAGACATAGACATCCAGCGTCACCCCGCCCAGCTCCGGCCAGGTGTGGATCGCCAGGTGGGACTCGGCCAGCAGCACCACGCCGGTGATGCCGCTCTGCCCCTCGGCGGGGCCGAAGCGATGGAAGAGCTCGGCCACCCCGCTCAGGCCGGCGGCGCCGACGGCCGCACGGCACAGGGCGGCCAGTGCCTGGGCATCGCTCATCAGCGGCAGCGCCGGGTCGACGCCGCGCAGGTCCGCCGTCAGGTGCAGGCCGTGCACCGGCTCAGCCGCCGGTGACCGGCGGGAAGAACGCCAGCTCGTCGCCGTCAGCCAGCGTCGCGCCCTCGGGCGCCATCTTCTGGTTGAGCGCCGCGCGCACGGCGCGATCGCGGGCCAGCGCCTCGGCATGCACGCCGCCCCGCGCCAGCAGCGCATCGCGAGCCGCCGCCACGCTGCTGCCCGCCGGCAGCACCAGGCTGTCGGCCTCGCCCAGCTTCTCGCGCAGCGACGCGAAGAAGCGCAGCTTCACGGTGATGGTGCTCATGCCAGCAGCTCCGAAAACGGCAGAAAGCTGACCAGATCGCCCTCGGCGATGGGCTGGCCCGCAGGGTTGTCGATCAGGCCGTCGGCCCAGAAGGTCGAGGTCAGCACGCCGGAACTCTGGTTGGGGAAGAGCTCCAGCACGCCGGCATCGTTGACCCGGACGCGCAGGAACTCGCGCCGCCGGTCCGGGCGGGCCCAGGAGAAGCCCGCCGGCAGTCGCCAGCGCCGCGGCTGCACGCGGGTTGCGCCCTGTAGCTGCAGCAGCGCCGGGCGCACCAGGATCAGGAAGGTCACCAGGCTGGAGACCGGATTGCCCGGCAGGCCCACGTAATGCGCCTCGCCCACCCGGCCGTAGGCGAAGGGCTTGCCGGGCTTGATCGCCAGCTGCCACATCTCCAGGCGACCCTCGGCTTCCACCGCGGGGCGCAGGTGGTCTTCCTCGCCGACCGACACGCCGCCCGACGTGACGATCACATCGGCCCGCGTGCTGGCATCGCGCAAGGCAGCGCGGGTGGCGTCGAGCCGGTCGGGGACGATGCCCAGATCCACCACCTCGCAGCCCAGGCCCTCGATCAGCCCACGCAGCGTGAAGCGGTTGGAGTTGTAGATGGCGCCCGGCGGCAGCGGCTCGCCCGGCATCACCAGTTCGTCGCCGGTGGAGAACAGCGCCACGCGCGGGCGCCGCGTCACGCACAGCTCGGCTGCGCCGACGGTGGCTGCGAGGCCCTGCGCGATGGCGTCGATGCGCGTGCCGGCAGGCAGCACCTCGGTGCCCGAGGACACGTCCTCGCCGCGCCGCCGGATGGCCGCGCCGGCGGCCGGCCGCTCGTTCACGCGCACCTGGCCCAGGCCGTCACCGGGCAGGGCTTCGCAATGCTCCTGCATGACCACCACATCGGCCCCGGCCGGCACCTGCGCGCCGGTGAAGATGCGCGCCGCCGTGCCGGCCACCAGGGGCTGGCCCACGACGCCGGCGGGAATGCGCTGGCTCACCGGCAGCGGCTGGCCCGCCGCCAGATCGGCCAGCCGCAGCGCATAGCCGTCCATCGCGGAGTTGTTGGCCGGCGGCACATCCACCGTCGAGACGATGGCGCGCGCCAGCACCCGGCCGCGCGCCGCCTGCGTGGCCACGTTCTCTACAGCCTGCAGCGGCTGGAAGGCCGCCAGCAGGCGGGCCAGCGCCTCGTCGGCGCTGAGCAGGGGGCCGCGCTTGGCGGCCGAAGAGGAAACAGAAGGTTCAGTCATCAGGCCCGCATGATGCCGCACGAGCGCAGCCCTCAGGCCGGCGCGGCGATTCGCCCCTTCCAGAGCACTCAATGCACGGCGTCGCCCAGGGCCTCGACCAGGCGTCGGTTGAACAGCTCGGGCGCCTGGATCTGCGGTGCATGGCCCAGGCCGGCGAACTCGATCAATCGGCCCTGCGGCAGCAGCTTGAGCGCCTGCGGGCCCAGTTGCGCATAGCGGCCGATACGCGCCTTGACCTCGGGCGGTGCGATGTCCCCACCGATGGCCGTCGTGTCGCCGGTGCCGATCAGCAGCGTCACCGGCAGCCTGAGCAGCGGGAACTCGTAGATCACCGGCTGCGTGAAGATCATGTCGTAGATGAGGGCCGAGTTCCAGGCCACGAGCTCATGGCCCGGGCCGGCGTTGAGCCCGGCCAGCATCTGCACCCAGCGCTCGTACTCGGGCTTCCACTGGCCGCCGTAGTAGGTGCTGCGCGCGTAGTTGCGCACGCTGTCGGCCGACAGCTTGAGCTCACGGGCGTACCAGTCGTCGACGCTGCGGCTGGGCACGCCCAGGGCCTTCCAGTCCTCCAGGCCTATGGGGTTGACCAGCGCCACCTGCTCGACCTCCTGCGGGTACATCAGCGCGTAGCGCACCGCCAGCATGCCGCCGGTGGAATGGCCTACCAGCGCCACCCGCTTCAGCCCGAGCTGGGCCAGCAGCGCCCGCGTGTTGGCGGCCAGCTGCTGAAAGCTGTATTGGTAGTGCACCGGCTTGCTGGCGGTGCAAAAGCCGATCTGGTCGGGCACCACCACACGCCAGCCTGCGGCGCTGAGCGCGGCGATCTGGCCTTCCCAGGTGGCAGCGCAGAAGTTCTTGCCGTGCAGCAGCACCGCCACACGGCCATTGGGCGTGCCCGCTGGCGCGACGTCCATGTAGCCCATCTGCAGCGCCTCGCCCTGCGACCGGAACGCGAAGTGCTGCAGCTCGTAGGGGTAGGCAAAGCCCTGCAGCTCGGGGCCGTAGACCGGCGGCGGCACGGCCGATGCCGGCGGACTGGGCGGCGGGGCTGCCTGGGTGGTCGACACGGCGAGGCTCAACGCCGCGCCCAGCAGCGCAGCAAGACGGGGGAAGCGCATGGGAGGCCCTGCAAATAGAAAACGGCGGCACTGTAGTGCCGCCGCCGTCGGGCCACGCCGCCCAGGGTCAATCGTCAAGGCACCGGCGCATGCTGCTCAATGAAGGCCTTCACCACGCCCGCATCGGCCGGCACCACGGTGAAGCGGCGCGGACGCGATTCCAGATCAGCCAAGGCAGCCGGCAGCTCGGGCTTGCGGCCCACCGCCTCCTCGATGGTGGCGGCGAACTTCACCGCCAGCGCCGTCTCCAGCACCAGCATGGGCACACCCGGCTGCAGGTGCTCGCGGGCCACCTTGAGGCCGTCCGCCGTGTGGGTGTCGATCAGCACGCCGAAGCGCGCGTCGGTGTCGCGGATGGTGGCCAGGCGGTCGGCATGCGTGCTGCGGCCGGACACGAAGCCGAACTCGGCAAAGCGCGCCCGCTCGCCCGCCCCCACCGCGAACGTGCCGTCGCGCGAGAGCGCCGTGCCGAACAGCGCCTGCACCTGCGCGCCATCACGGCCCAGCAGGTCGAACACGAAGCGCTCGAAGTTGGAGGCCTTGGAGATGTCCATGGACGGGCTGGAGGTCTCCCAGGTCTCGGCACTGCCGCGCACTCGGTACTGGCCGGTGCGGAAGAACTCGTCGAGCACGTCGTTCTCGTTGGTGGCCACCACCAGCTGCGCAATCGGCAGGCCCATCATGCGCGCCACATGACCGGCGCAGACGTTGCCGAAGTTGCCGGACGGCACTGTGAAGCTGACCTTCTCGGCATTGCTGCGGGTGGCCTGGAAATAGCCAGCGAAGTAGTACACCACCTGGGCCAGCAGGCGCGCCCAGTTGATGGAGTTGACCGTGCCGATGCGCCACTCGCGCTTGAAGGTCAGGTCGTTGGATACTGCCTTGACGATGTCCTGGCAGTCGTCGAACACGCCTTCCACGCAGAGGTTGTGGATGTTGGCGTCGGGCAGGCTGAACATCTGCGCCTGCTGGAAGGGGCTCATGCGGCCGTTGGGGCTGAGCATGAAGACGCTCACGCCGGCCTTGCCGCGCATCGCGTACTCGGCCGCGCTGCCGGTGTCGCCCGAGGTCGCGCCCAGGATGTTCAACGTCTGCCCGCGCCGGCCCAGTTCGTACTCGAACAGATTGCCCAGCAGCTGCATGGCCATGTCCTTGAAGGCCAGCGTCGGCCCGTTGGACAGCGCCTCCAGGAACACGCCCGGCTCCAGCGGCTTCAGCGGCACGATGGCCTCGGTGCCAAACACCGCCGCCGTGTAGGTGCGCGCGGTGATGGCCCGCAGGTCGGCGGCCGGGATGTCGTCGATGTAGAGCGACAGGATCTCGAACGCCAGCTCCGCATAGGGCAGCGCACGCCAGCGCGTCAGCGTGGCGTCGTCCACCTGCGGGTAATGCGTGGGCAGGTAAAGGCCGCCATCGGGGGCGAGGCCTTCGAGCAGGATGTCGGAAAAGCCTCGCTCGGTCTGGTCGCCGCGGGTGCTGATGTATTTCATGTCAGGTGCTCAAAGAGTGGATGCACTGCCTAATGCCGTTGTCCTTGAGGGCCGGCGCCGGGCCGCCCCAAGCCGGCCCACCGGCGATGCGAGCGGCTCGACGCTGCTTGCATCGCCGTCCCCTCGGGGGACCGAGCAGGCTTGCCTGCGTTCAGCGCGGCAAGACGGGGCGAGGGACCAACAATTCAAGCCAACTCTTCCTTGCGAATCCTCACGATGGGCGCCAGCACGGTCTCCAGCGCCTGCATCTTGGCCAGCGCATCGTTCATGCGGCCCTCGACGGTGTCGTGGGTCAGGATGATGAGGTCGGTCTGGCGTTCGCCTTCGGCGGATTCGCGCTGCAGCACCGCGTCGATGGAAATGTCGCTCTCGGCCAGGATGGTGGTGATGCGCGACAGCACGCCCGGCTGATCGGCCACCACCAGGCGCAGGTAGAACGCGGTCTGCACCTGGGCGATGGGCAGCACCGGCGTGTCGCTGATCGCGTCGGGCTGGAAGGCCAGATGCGGCACGCGGTGGTCGGGGTCGGCGGTGGCCAGGCGGGTCACGTCGACCAGATCGGCCACGACGGCCGAAGCCGTCGGCTCGGCGCCCGCGCCCTTGCCGTAGTACAGCGTCGTGCCCACCGCATCGGCCTGCACGACGACCGCGTTCATCGCGCCTTCGACATTGGCGATGAGGCGCGTCGCCGGGATCAGCGTGGGATGGACGCGCAGTTCGATGCCGTCCGCACGGCGGCGCGTGATGCCCAGCAGCTTGATGCGATAGCCCAGCTGCTCGGCGTACTTGATGTCGGTGGCCTGCAGGCTGGAGATGCCCTCCACATGGGCTTTGGCGAACTGCACGGGCACGCCGAAGGCGATGGCGCTCATGATGGTCAGCTTGTGGGCCGCATCCACGCCCTCGATGTCGAAGGTGGGATCGGCCTCGGCATAGCCCAGGCGTTGCGCCTCCTTCAGCACGGTGGCGAAGTCCAGGCCCTTGCCGCGCATCTCCGAGAGGATGAAGTTGGTGGTGCCGTTGATGATGCCGGCGATCCACTCGATGCGGTTGCCGGTCAGGCCCTCGCGCAGCGCCTTGATGATGGGAATGCCCCCGGCCACGGCCGCCTCGAAGGCGACGACCACGCCCTTCTCGCGCGCCGCCGCAAAGATCTCGGTGCCGTGCAGCGCCAGCAGCGCCTTGTTGGCTGTGACCACATGCTTGCCGTTGGCGATGGCCTTGAGCACCAGCGTGCGCGCCGGCTCGATGCCGCCGATCAGCTCCACCACGATGTCGATGGCAGGGTTGTCCACCAGCGCCATCGCATCGCCCACCACCGGCACGGCACCGCCGACCACCGAGCGATAGACCTCGGCACGCGCCTCGCTGCGCGCCGCGATCATGGCGATCTCGATGCCACGACCCGCGCGGCCGCGGATCTCGGCCTGGTTGCGCTTGAGCACCTGCCAGGTGCCGGTACCGACGGTGCCCAGGCCGATCAGGCCCACTTGAATCGCTTGCATCTCGGGAACTCTCAGGAGGTGTGACGGCGGCGGTAGCCCGCCAGGAATCGGTCGATACGGCCCACGGCCTCGCGCAGGTCGTCGACATTGGGCAGGAAGACGAGGCGGAAATGGTCGTGCTCGGGCCAGTTGAAGCCCGTGCCCTGCACGATCAGCACCTTCTCCTCGGCCAGCAGCTCGTAGGCGAATTGCTGGTCATCGGTGATCGGATAGACCTTGGGGTCCAGGCGCGGGAACATGTAGAGCGCCGCCTTGGGCTTGACGACGCTGACACCGGGAATCTGCGTCATCAGCTCGTAGGCCAGGTCGCGCTGGCGCGCCAGGCGGCCGGTCGGCGCCACGAGGTCGTCGATGCTCTGGTAGCCCCCCAGTGCCGTCTGGATGGCGAGCTGGCCCGGCGTGTTGGAACACAGGCGCAGCGAGGCCAGCATGTTCAGGCCCTCGATGTAGTCGCGCGCATGACGCTTCTCGCCCGACACCACCATCCAGCCGGCACGGTAGCCGCAGCTGCGGTAGTTCTTGGACAGGCCGTTGAAGGTCACGAACAGCACGTCGTCCGCCAGCGAGGCCATGCTCGTGTGCACGTTGCCGTCGTAGAGCGTCTTGTCGTAGATCTCGTCGGCAAACACCACCAGCTGGTGGCGACGCGCCAGCTCGATGATGCCCAGCAGCAGGTCGTTCGGGTAGAGCGCGCCGGTCGGGTTGTTCGGGTTGCAGACCATGATGCCGCGGGTGCGCGGCGTGATCTTGGACTCGATGTCGGTCAGGTCCGGCAGCCAGCCCGCGCCCTCGTCGCAGCGGTAGTGCACCGGGCGGCCGCCCGACAGGCCGACCACCGCCGTGTAGAGCGGGAAGTCGGGCGTCGGGATCAGGATCTCGTCGCCATCGTTGACCAGCGCGTTGATCGCCATCTGGATCAGCTCTGACGCGCCGTTGCCCAGATAGACATCGTCCACCGTGACGCCCTTGACGCCCTTTTGCTGCGTGTAGTGCACCACGGCCTTGCGCGGCGCGAACAGCCCCTTGCTGTCCGTGTAGCCACCGGCGTCGGCCAGGTTGCGGATCATGTCCTGCACGATCTCGTCGGGCGGCGTCAGCCCGAACACCGCCGTGTTGCCGATGTTGAGCTTGATGATCTTCTGGCCCTCTTCCTCCATCTGGCGGGCCTTGTCCAGCACGGGGCCGCGGATGTCATAGCTGACGCTGGCGAGCTTGCTGGACTTGATGATGGGCTTCAAGACGGACTCCGTACTCGGGTTTGCTGCATTGCAAAAGGGGGATTTCGGAGTTTAAGCACCCAGACACGCCAGGGTGGTGGAACTGCGCGACACTGCGCCCGGCCGCAAGGGCCGAACAGACTCCGTTTCCGATGAAGTTTCAGCTTGACCAGCCGCAGGACGGCAACAACATCTCCCGCCACGATTCACAGGGCGTGTGGGTCAATGGCCAGCTGCACGCGCGCAGCGTGCTGGTGCCCTGGCAAGGCGTGGTCACGCCCTGGACTCCTTCGCGCTTCGAGGAGTTGCAGGCCGCGCATTTCGAAGCAATCCGCGCACTCCAGCCCGAACTGGTGATCTTCGGCAGCGGCAGCCGGCTACGCTTCCCCCGTCCCGAGCTCTGGCGTGCGCTGCCCGAGGCGCGCGTGGGCTTCGAGGTGATGGACCTCGCCGCCGCCTGCCGCACCTACAACGTGCTGGCGAGCGAGGGGCGCAACGTGCTGGCCGCCCTGCTGATCGAGGCCTGAAACCGCCCCCGCGAGGCACGCCAGATCACCCGGCCGGAGCAGAAGCTTCGAGAGCCGGGCGTAAGCCTTTATAATTGCGGGCTATTGCTTGCGGGCGCCCGCGTGAAAAGCTTCACGGCCAACACGACCCGGGGACCCCGTGAGCCTAACCTTGCCGCACCCCCCATGACGCCTGCGCTCAACAAACCCCTGCCGGAAATTGAGGCTCAAGCCACCGGCGGCGTGAAGTTCACTGGCAATGCCTTCCTGGGCAAGTCCGTTGTGCTGTATTTCTACCCGAAAGACAACACGCCGGGCTGCACCACCGAAGCCATGCAGTTTCGTGACCGCCACAAGGACTTCGTGAAGGCCGGCGCCGTCGTGTTCGGCGTGTCTCGCGACAACATGGTCTCGCACGAGAAGTTCAAGCAGACGCTGGAACTGCCCTTCGAACTGATTGCCGACACCGAAGAAAAGCTCTGCCATATGTTCGGCGTGGTCAAGAACAAGATCATGTACGGCAAGAAGGTCAAGGGCATCGAACGCTCGACCTTCCTCATCAATCCGGCCGGCGTGCTGGTTGAAGAGTGGCGCGGCATCAAGGTGGCCGGCCATGTCGACGACGTGCTGAAGGCCGTCAAGGCTCTGAAGAAGGAAGCCGCCTGAACCAGGGAGCTTCCCTGAGGCCGACGGGCCTCGGCAGATGTGCATAATCGGCCCATGCCCCGGGTCGAATCCGCGCCTCCAGCCACAAAAGCCGCACAGACTTTGTGCGGCTTTTTGCTTTTCTGGGCGGCGCACTGCCAGGGGTTCACTTCCTGACGCCTCGCCTGTACATGCCTCTTCCGAAGCCTCCTGCACAACGCGCCAGCCGCCTCGATGCCGCCGATTACTCGACCCGACTGACTCCCAGCAAACCGCGGGCACCTGCCAGAGCAGCCGCCAGCCCCGCCCCGGAACCCGTCGCACCGACGACGGCCGAGGTGCTGCGTCTGCCCACGCCGGACGCTCCTGCCGCCAAGGCCAAACCCACTTCGTCCGCCCGCTCCACGGCCAAGGCGCCCGCAACGCCCCCGGCGCGCAAGACCGCACCCAAACGCGGCCTCAAGCCCGGTGAGACACCCAAGCTCTTCGTGCTCGACACCAATGTGTTGATGCACGACCCCATGAGCCTGTTCCGCTTCGAGGAACACGACGTCTACCTGCCCATGATCACGCTCGAGGAGCTGGACGGGCACAAGAAGGGCATGACCGAAGTGGCGCGCAATGTGCGCCAGGTCAGCCGCGAGCTCGACCAGCTCGCCGCCAGCCTCAAGAGCAGCAGCGTCGAGGAGATGTCCAAGGGCCTGCCGCTGGCCGGCACCGGCCACCGCGAGGCCGAGGGCAAGCTGTTCTTCCAGACCGAGGTGATCGACGCCCCGCTGCCGCAGGGTCTGCCGCAGGGCAAGGCGGACAACCAGATCCTGGGCGTGGTGCAGGCCCTCAAGGGCCGCCACCCGGGCCGCGAGGTGGTGCTGGTGTCCAAGGACATCAACATGCGCATCAAGGCCCGCGCCCTGGGCCTGCCGGCGGAGGACTACCGCAACGACAAGACGCTGGAAGACTCCGACCTGCTCTACACCGGCGTGCAGGCGCTGCCCGCCGACTTCTGGGAGCGCCATGGCAAGACCATGGAGAGCTGGCAGCAGGGTGGCACCACCTACTACCGCATCAGCGGCCCGCTGGTGCCCACGCTGCTGGTCAACGAGCTGGTCTATCTGGAGGCACCGGGCGCCACGCCGCTGTATGCCAAGGTGACCGAAATCACCGGCAAGTCCGCCGTACTCAAGACGCTGAAGGACTACGGCCACCAGAAGAACGCCGTCTGGGGCGTGACCGCACGCAACCGCGAGCAGAACTTCGCGCTCAACCTGCTGATGGACCCGGAGTGCGACTTCGTCACGCTGACCGGCACGGCCGGCACGGGCAAGACGCTGATGACGCTGGCCGCCGGCCTGTCGCAGGTGCTGGATGAACGCCGCTACACCGAGATCATCGTCACCCGCGTGACCGTGCCGGTGGGCGAGGACATCGGCTTCCTGCCCGGCACCGAGGAAGAAAAGATGGGGCCCTGGATGGGCGCGCTGGACGACAACCTCGAGGTGCTGGCCAAGGGCGATTCCGCGGCGGGTGAATGGGGGCGCGCGGCCACCAACGACCTGGTGCGCAGCAAGATCAAGATCAAGAGCCTGAACTTCATGCGCGGCCGCACCTTCCTGAACAAGTTCGTCATCATCGACGAGGCGCAAAACCTGACGCCCAAGCAGATGAAGACACTGATCACCCGCGCCGGCCCCGGCACCAAGATCGTCTGCCTGGGCAACCTGGCGCAGATCGACACGCCCTACCTGACCGAGGGCAGTTCGGGCCTGACCTTCGCGGTGGACCGTTTCAAGGGCTGGGCCCACAGCGGCCACGTCACGCTGGCCCGCGGCGAGCGTTCGCGCCTGGCCGACTTCGCCTCGGAGGTGCTGTGAGCCGCGCGCACCTGAGCCGCCGCCAGTTGCTGTGGCTGGCGCCGGCCCTGTGCGCCGCACCGGCGCTGGCGCAGAGCCAGAACCTGCTGCAGGAAAGCGACGACGAGGCCAAGGCAACCGGCTACCGCGCCGATGCGGGCCAGGTGGATCGTGCCAAGTTCCCCAAGTACACCCCGGGCCAGACCTGCGCCAACTGCTCGCTTTTCGCACCCGACGGCGACAAGCCCAGCGGTGGCTGCGCGCTGTTCTACGGCAAGGATGTGCTCGCCAAGGGCTGGTGCAACAGCTGGGAGAAGCGCGTCTGAGGCGATCGCCCCCACACGGCGGCGATAGACGCCCGCAATGCAAAGCGGCCCCGAGGGGCCGCTTTTTCGTTCAAGAGGATCAGGCGCGGCGCCGGCGCGCCCATCCCAGGGCGCCCAGCGCCACCCCGGCCAGAGCCAGCGACGCTGGCTCTGGCAGTGCATTGCCATCGGCGTTCACCACCACGCGAATGCTCGACTCCGCCAGGACACCCCCATTCGCCGTCGTCGCGGTCAGCTTGAAGTCGGTGGAACTGTTGCCGAGCGCATCGAAGACGAACGGAATGAAGTTCATCTTCAGATTCCAGGACTCCGCGTAACTGCTGCCAAAGGCCGTGAGATCGGCCTCGACGAAGCTCACTGTGGCAGAAGGGTCGCTATCCACCGACAGCAGAACCTTGCAGCCGGCGCAGTTGGTGCCCAGGTTCCACGCGAAGTCGAAGCTCCAGTTCGCGTAGCCCTTGCCGTCCGGCGCGTAGATGCCCGAAGGTGCATAGAAGACGGACACCCCGTCGTTGGTCATCGTCGGGCTGTTCTTGTAGGCATGCGCGCCCATCGCGATCATCAGGTCGCCATTGGTCTGCACGTTGAACAGCACGTTGTCCAGCCCCGAGCTGCCGGTCGGCGGCCACGGCGAGGTGATGGTGGTGAGGTCGGCGTGCGCGGCCATGGCCGCACAGGTCAGTGCCAGCGCAGCGCTGGTTTTCTTGAGCATGGCGAGTCTCCGGTTGACTTGTTCTGGCCCGCCACGCCAGCTGGCGCGACGGCGTCGGGTACAGCCCCATCAACCAAGCAAGACCCAAGCCATGGCTTGCAAACACCGATGCCGCCTGGATGTCACGCCGCCCCACGCCGGTACGCGCAACGCACTGACAAGAATGCCGACAGCGGGAAATCCCTGACTCGGGCCCAGCACGGGCCCAAGCCCGTCACTCGCCTCGCTGCAGACGGCTGGAGAAGCGCTGCACCACCCTGTCGCGCTGCACCGCCTCGCGGCCGGCGGCGATCAGCTGGTCGATCTGTTCAGGCGGCAGCTTCAGGCGCGTGGGGATCGCATTCAAGGCGCCCTCCTCGCCCTCCGGCAGATCGGCGAAGCTGATCTGGGTGACCGCGAAACGGATGTCCTGGCAGCGCCATTCGGGGTCCAGCGCCACGAGGGCTGCCTTGCGCTCGTCCGGCAGGTTGCAGCGATAGGTCACGATGTCGCGCTCCCAGTCGCGCATCATGGGCAGGAAGCTCGAGTAGCTCATGCGCATGGTGCTTTCGATCGCCGTGTCCACCGCACCCGAGGCAATGTCGATGGCATCCGGACCGGCCACCTCGCGAGCCCAGTCGGCACTCGGCCCCTGGCCGGCGTCCACCACGATGAACAGCATGCGCCGCATCGTCGCCGCGTCGTGCTCGCTGATGGGCCCGTAGGGCGTGTTCAGCAGCACACGGCTCTGCAGGATGGACACCAGCCCCAGGTTGTCGGTGAGCCCGCCATCCACCAGCTTCAGGTAGCGCCCGGTCTTGGGGCTGCGGTTCTCGCGGTAGAGCCGGGCCAGCGCCAGCCGCATGCGATGCTGCTCGTCGCGTTCCTCGCCACGCACCAGCAGGCCCGGCGGGATGGGCGCGTCCTTGCAGTGCTCGGGGAAGCGCTCCAGCACCACCGGCGCAAAGAACAGCGGCACCGCCATCGACGCCGCCACGGCCTCCGAGACGGGATAGCTGGGCAGGTCGCTGCAGATCGCCTCGAAGGCCCGCTCATGGAAGGGAAAGGCCAGCCGGTACTGCACGTTGGTGGCGTTGATCCACACCACCGGGCGCTGCTGACGGAACATGTCGGCGAAGGTCGCGCCCTTGAACACGTCCTTCTCCAGCCAGTCGTTGAAGTCGCTGCGGTCGTTCAGGCCGCCGGCCAGCAGCCGGCGCAGGTTGTTGGGATTGAGCAGGCTGAAGCGCAGCCCCGCCTCGCCGTCCCGCAGCAGCACCCTGTCACGGAAGTCGGCCAGCCCGGCCGTGCCGTGCAGGCCGAAATACGCGGCGGTGATGGAGCCGCCCGACACGCTGGTGATGAAGCCCACGTCGTCCAGCAGATTGCGGCCGGGGCGGGCAGGCTGGGCACGCAGGCCTTCCAGCACACCGTAGGCGAATGCCGCAGCGCGCAGGCCTCCGCCCGAAAAGCTCAACGCCACCTGGACGTCGCCGTTCAGCGTGGTGGGCGAGCGCACCGTGGGCGCGGCGAGCGCGGGCTTGTTGCGAGGCGGGTTCATCGGCGCACCGGCACAAGCAGCCAGCAAGCCACACAACAACAGCATCCCCAACCACCTCATGCGACCGCTCCTCAGCGCGTGACAACCGCGCGCGATGGTAGAGCCGACCGGCCAGGGTTCGCACCGCCCCAAAGGTCTATACCTTGCGCACAACGTCCGCCCACACCCTGCCGCCGCCGGTTGTCAGCAGCGGAGCCGACAATTGCCGGCATGCCGCCGCAGCGATGGATCGCCCACCTCGACATGGACGCCTTCTACGCGTCCGTCGAACTGCTGCGCTACCCGCAGCTCAAGGGCCAGGCGGTCGTGGTCGGCGGGCGCCGCGCCGATGCACCGCACCAGCACCCGGATGGCCATTGGACCTACGCACGGCTGCGCGACTACACCGGCCGAGGCGTCGTCACCACCAGCAGCTATGCCGCCCGCGACCTGGGCGTGTTCTCGGCCATGGGGCTGATGAAGGCCGCGCTGCGCGCGCCGGACGCCATCCTGCTGCCGGCCGACTTCGACGCTTACCGCAGGTACTCGCGGCTCTTCAAGGCCGCGGTGGCCGAACTGGCCCCGGTGATCGAGGACCGCGGCATCGATGAGATCTACATCGACCTGACTGAGGTGCCCGGCGTTCACGACGCCGTGGGCCACGACCCGCTGGGCGGCGTCAAGGCCGTGGCGCGGGAGCTGAAGAACTCGGTGCTGCGCGCCACCGGCCTGACCTGCTCCATCGGCGTCACGCCCAACAAGCTGCTCAGCAAGATCGCCAGCGAGCTCGACAAGCCCGACGGCCTGACCGTGCTGACGCTGGACGACATCCCCGGCCGCATCTGGCCGCTGGCCGTGCGCAAGGTCAACGGCATCGGTCCCAAGGCGGGCCAGAAGCTGCAGGCACTGGGCCTGGAGACGGTGGGCCAGATCGCCGCGGCCGACCCGGCCTGGCTGATCCAGCAGTTCGGCCAGAGCTATGGCGAGTGGCTGCACAACGCGGCGCACGGGCGCGACCAGCGCCCCGTGGTCACGCACAGCGAGCCGGTGTCCATGAGCCGCGAAACCACCTTCGAGCGCGACCTGCACGTGGTGCACGACCGCGCCCGCCTGGGCCAGATCATGGACGAGCTGTGCGCCCAGGTCGCGCGCGACCTCGAACGCAAGCGCTATGCCGGCAAGACGGTGGGCATCAAGCTGCGCTTCGAGGGCTTTCACACCGTCACGCGTGACCTGACCCTCAAGGCCCCGATCAGCAGCGCAGCCGACATCCGCGGCGCCGTGGGCCAATGCCTCAAGCGGGTCAGCTTCGACAAGCGCCTGCGGCTGATGGGCGTGCGCGTCAGCAGCCTGGTGCCCGCGCGCGCGGCCAAGGCGCAGGCCGCCGAACAGGCCTCCGCCCGGCGCAGCGCCGAGCCGCAGCGGGAGAATCTGCCGCTGTTTTGATGAGCGCCTCCCCGTCCACACCCGACACCGCCAGTTCGTCACCGCCCCCAACGGCGGGCTCGCGCACGCCCTGGCACTACACCGTCTCGGTGCGCAGCCTGTGCGAGTTCACCGACAAACAGGGCGACCTGGACCGGCGCTTCAGCCCCTCGGCCACTGCGCTGGAGGGTCAGGCCGTGCAGCTGGCGGTGCTGGCCCGCCGCGGCGAGGGCTATCAGATCGAGGTGCCGCTCGAAGGGGTGTGGGGCGGGCTGCGCGTGCGCGGCCGTGCCGACGGCTACGACGCCGGCGTGAGCCGGCTGGAAGAGGTGAAGACGATACGCGGCGCGGTCAGCCTGGTCACCGAGAACCGGCGCGCCCTGCACTGGGCCCAGCTCGAGACCTATGGCGCGCTGTTGTGCGCCGAGCGCGGCCTGGCCGAGCTGGAGCTGGCGCTGGTCTACGTGGACGCCGACTCGCAGACCGAGACCCCGCTGCGGGAGACGCTGGCGGCGGCCGAGCTGCAGGCCCGCTTCGAGGCCCGCTGCGCGCGCTTCACGGCCTGGGCCGAGCAGGAGGCCCGCCACCGCGCGGCCCGTGACGCGGCGCTGGCCGAACTGCCCTTCCCGCTGGGCGAGCTGCGACCGGGCCAGCGCGTGCTGGCCGAGGCGGTGTACCGCGCCGCGGCTCAAGGCCGCTGTCTGCTCGCGCAGGCGCCCACCGGCATCGGCAAGACGCTGGGCACGCTCTACCCCTTGCTGCGCGCCATGCCCCGCCAGCAGCTCGACAAGATCGCCTACCTCACCTGCAAGGGCACGGCCCGCATCACCGCACTGGACGGCCTGCGCCGCTTGCGCGACGCGACGCCGCATGCCGGTGGCGGCGCCATCCCCGCCGGCCGCCCGCCCGGCGCCGTGCGCGTGCTGGCGCTGGTGGCCAAGGAGCAGGCCTGCGAACACCCCGGCCTGGCCTGCCACGGCGAGGCCTGCCCACTGGCCAATGGCTTCTACGACCGCCTGCCCGCGGCCCGCGCCGAGGCAGTAGACACCGGCTGGCTGGAGCCCGCCACACTGCGCCGCATCGCGCTGCGCCATGGCGTGTGCCCCTACTACCTGGGCCAGGAGCTGCTGCGCTGGGCCGACGTGGTGGTGGGCGACGTGCACCATGGCTTCGACCCGCACGGTCAGCTCTGGCAGCTGAGCCAGGCGCAGGGCTGGAAGCTCGCGCTGCTGGTGGATGAAGCCCACAACCTGCTGGACCGCACGCGTGACATGTACAGCACCCAGCTCACGCTCGCCCAGGTGCGCGCCGCAGCTGATGTCGCGCCCAAGCCGCTGCGCGCCCCGCTGCGCCGCCTGGCCACCGAGCTGGCTGCGCTGGGCCGGCCCGCCGAGGCCTTCGGCCCCGAGGGCTACCGGGCGCTGGACGAACTGCCCGACGCCTTTGCCGAGGCGCTTCAGTTTGCCCACGCCGCGCTGGGCGAGCATGTGCAGCGCCACCCGCTGGACACCGGGCCCATGCTGGAAATCTTCTTCCTGGTGCTGGGTCTGCAGCGCCTGCTGGACCGCTTCGGCGCGCACTCGCTGTGCGACCTGCAGCTCAGCGGAAGTTCCGCGCAGCCGCCGCAGGCGCCGGCCAGCCGCTCGCTGCTGGACGACGACCCGCTGGCGGCGCTGGATGACGCGGGGCAGGACCTGACCCTGTCGCTGCGCAACATCGTGCCCGGCGCCTTCCTGAAGGAGCGCTTCGAGGGCTTTGGCAGCGTCACGCTGTTCTCCGCCACGCTGGGCCCGCCGGACTACCCGCTGGCGCTGCTGGGCCTGCCGCAGAACACCGTCTGGCTGGACGTGCCCTCGCCCTTCCCGCCCGAGCACCTGGTGGTGCGCGTGGCCCAGCAGCTGTCCACCCGCTACGAGCACCGCGCCGCGTCGCTGGACGCGCTGGTGGACCTGATCGCCCGCCAGTACGCCGAGCATCCCGGCAACTACCTGGCCTTCTTCAGCAGCTTCGACTACCTCGACCAGGCCGCCGCCCGGCTGGCCCAGCGGCACGCCCAGGTGCCGCAGTGGAGCCAGGCGCGCAGCATGAACGAGGGCGCGCGCCGCGCCTTCCTGGAGCGTTTCGTGCCCGAAGGCCGCGGCGTGGGCTTTGCCGTGCTGGGCGGCGCCTTTGCCGAGGGCGTGGACCTGCCTGGCTCGCGCCTGATCGGCGCCTTCATCGCCACGCTGGGCCTGCCGCCAGTGTCGCCGCTGCAGGACCGCATCCGCGAGCGGCTGGACGCCCTCTTCGGCGCCGACCACGGCTATGCCGACCGCGTGCCCGGCCTGCAGAAGGTGGTGCAGGCCGCCGGCCGGGTCTTGCGCTCCGCGGACGACCGCGGCTGGGTGTGGCTGCTGGATGGCCGCTACCGGCGGCCTGACGTGCGGGCGCTGCTACCGGCCTGGTGGCGGCTCTGAACCCGCGCCCGTTGCCGCCGCGAGCTGCCGGCGCAGGAGCCGGTTCTCCTGCGCCAGACTGAGGTTGGACAGGGCCAGCAGCCCCAGCACGGGCTCCAGCGGCAGCCAGTGGAACCAGGACCAGCACAGCAGCGCTGCCAGCAGGCCACATGCCAGCAGGCTCAACCTATCGACAAGAATGCTCATCGCCCCGCTCCTGGACAAGACCTGGAACAACGCCCGCACCGCAACGGCGCAAAGGACCGTGCCGCGATGATGTCCACATAACGCCACAACCGTGAAGGTAAAGAAGCACGGCGCGCTACCGCGAGAAAACACGCTCGCCGCGCGTCTCGCAGGCCGCTACGCTTCGGGCCTCACTCCCGCGGAGCTCCCATGAAACGCGTCACCGGCCTAGGCGGCATCTTCTTCAAGTCCAAGGACCCCAAGGCCCTGGCCGAGTGGTACCGGCTGCACCTGGGCCTCAACGTCGAGGACTGGGGCGGCGTGGCCTTCCGCTGGGCCGACGACAGCCCCACGGGCACGACGATCTGGAGCCCGTTCAAGGAAGACAGCAGCTATTTCGCGCCCAGCACCGCGCCCTTCATGATCAACTTCCGCGTGGCCGACCTGCATGCACTGCTGGCCGCACTGCGCAGCGAGGGCTGCCAGGTGTCCGACGAGGTGAGCGACTCCGAGTACGGCAAGTTCGGCTGGGTGATGGACCCCGAAGGCAACAAGCTGGAGCTCTGGGAGCCACCCGCGGGGCGCTGAGGCCGACGGCGGGCGGCTACAGTGGCCGGCCATGCCCAAGCCACCCCGCCTGCCCTCGCTCGACGCCCTGCTCGCCTTCGAGGCCGCGGCCCGTCTGGGCAGCTTCGAGGCGGCGGCGGCGGAACTCTCGCTGACCGCCAGCGCCATCGCCAAACGCATCGGCGGCCTGGAGGACCGGCTGGGGTGGCCGCTGCTGCAGCGCCTGGGCGCCCGGGGCCTGAGCCTCACGCCCGCCGGCCACGAGTACCTGCCGCAGCTGCGGCAAGCCCTGACCCTGTTGCAGGCCATGCCGCAGCACCAGCCGGCGGCGCGTGGCCGCGAGCGACTGCGGGTCAGCTCCACGCCCACCTTCGCGCGCCAGCTGCTGGTGCCGGCCCTGCCCGGCTTCACGGCCGCCCATCCCGAGGTGGAGCTGGAGCTGACGCTGAGCGTGCCGCTGCTGGCGGAAGGCGATGCGGGGGCCGACCTGGAGATCCGCCACGGCGCCGTGCCGGACGAGATCGCCGCCGCCCAGGTGCTGCTGCACGACCGCCTCACGCCGCTCGCCGCCCCGGCGCTGCTGGCGGCCCACGCGCCGCTGCGCACGCCGGCCGAGCTGCTGGCACTGCCGCTGCTGCGCACGCCGCTGCAGCCCTGGGCGCCCTGGCTGCGTGCCGCCGGGCTGGGCGACGCGCCGGAGCCGGACGCCGGGCCGCGCCTAGTGGACCTGGGCCTGACGCTGGCCGCGGCGCTGGCCGGCCAGGGCGTGGCGCTGGCACGGCTCAGCCTGGCCCGCCACGAGCTGGCGGAGGGCCGGCTGGTGCAGCCCTTCGCGCTGACCGTGCCGGCCGAGCGGCACTACGGCCTCGTCACCCATCGCGCCGGCCCGGCGGCCGCTGCCTTTGCGGCCTGGCTGCACGGCCATTGCGCCGCGCTGGAGGCGGGCATCGCCGCGGCGGAAAAGTCTTCCGCGCCGGCCTGAGCTTTTTTCCGGCGCCGCAGGGCGCCGGCGGCCCTAGCATGGCGGGCTCAGAAGAACCCGCCTGGAGACGCCGCCCATGCCCGTGATCACCTGCATCGAAGACCTGCGCCAGCTCGCCGAGAAGCGCGTGCCGCGCATGTTCTACGACTACGCCGACTCCGGCTCCTGGACGGAAACCACCTACCGCGAGAACGAGAGCGACTTCCGTGCCATCAAGCTGCGCCAGCGCGTGGCGGTGAACATGGAAAACCGCAGCACGGCGGTGAGCCTGGTGGGCCAGGCGGCCGCGATGCCCGTGGCCATCGCCCCCGTGGGCCTGACCGGCATGCAGCATGCCGATGGCGAGATCCACGCCGCGCGCGCGGCCGAGAAGTTCGGCATCCCGTTCACGCTGTCGACGATGAGCATCTGCTCGATCGAGGACATCGCCGAGCACACGGCGGCGCCGTTCTGGTTCCAGCTCTACATGATGCGCGACCGCGAGGCCATGGCCCGCATGATCGACCGCTGCAAGGCCGCCAAGTGCTCGGCCCTGGTGTTGACGCTGGACCTGCAGGTGATAGGCCAGCGCCACAAGGACCTGAAGAACGGCCTCACCGCGCCGCCGCGGCCGACGCTGAAGAACATCCTCAACCTCGCCACCAAGCCGCGCTGGGTGCTGGGCATGGCCGGCACGAAGCGCCACACCTTCCGCAACCTGGTGGGTCATGTGAAGGGCGTCAGCGACATGCGCTCGCTGTCGGCCTGGACCAACGAGCAGTTCGACCCGCGCCTGTCCTGGGCCGACATCGCCTGGGTCAAGGAACGCTGGGGCGGCAAGCTCATCCTCAAGGGCATCATGGAGGTGGAGGACGCCCGGCTGGCGGTGCAGGCCGGCGCCGATGCCATAGTGGTCAGCAACCACGGCGGCCGTCAGCTCGATGGCGCGCCCAGCAGCATCCGCGCGCTGCCGCCCATCGTGGCCGAGGTGGGCTCGCAGATCGAGGTCTGGATGGACGGCGGCATACGCTCCGGCCAGGACGTGCTCAAGGCCTGGGCGCTGGGCGCGCGCGGCACCATGATCGGCCGCGCGATGGCCTACGGCCTGGGCGCCATGGGCGAGGCCGGCGTCACCCGGGCGCTGCAGATCATCCACAAGGAGCTGGACGTCAGCATGGCCTTCTGTGGCCACACCCGGCTCACCAACGTCGCGCGCGACATCCTGGTGCCGGGCAGCTATCCCGGCGGCTGATCAGCCTTCCAGGCGCTCGTGGAAGTCGGCTGCGCCCGGCTTCCAGTAGGCCGCCACCTTCATCGCCTCCTTGGGGTGGCGCTTCTCGCCCAGCAGCAGCTCGCGCGCGGCGGTCATCAATCGCGCCTCGCCCGCACACCACACAAAGCCCTCGCCCGCCGGCCAGGGGCGGGTGCGCAGGGCCTGCAGAAGCGCATCGCCGTCGCTCACGCGGCTGAAGCCCAGGCCCGCGGGCACGCGCTGCGGCAGCGTCACCGGCTCGGCGCACAGCAGCAGCACCTCGGCACGCGCGTCGGCCGGCAGTTCCTCCAGCCGGCGCTGGATGGCCGGCCAGGCCGAGTCGTCGCCCACCAGCAGATGCCAGTCGTAGTCCAGCGGCACGATCATGGAGCCGCGCGGCCCGGCCACCACCAGGGTCTGGCCCGGCTGGGCCTGGCGCGCCCAGTCGCTGAAGGGGCCGCTGCCGTGCAGCGCGAACTCGATGACCAGCTCGCCGCGTGCGGTGTCGAAGCTGCGCGGCGTGTAGTCGCGCATCAGCCAGCCGCCGGCGCCGTCGGGCAGCATCAGCTTGACGTGGTCGTCGAAGGACAGCGAGACGAACTGCTTCAGCGATTCCGCCCGCACCCGCACCGACACGAAGGACGCGCCCAGGCGCTCGACGCCGACCACCTCGGTTTCGCGACGGTGGATTTCGTGCCGCACCCGCTCGATGCGACGAACAATGGAGGATTCCGACATAGGGCTCTGCTTGATGGCCATTGTGGTTGACAATGTCATCAATCATCCGCAAATAGGTTGACCATGTCAACCAAATGGCGATTTCATGGACGACTCCTCCGAGGTCTTCGAGACCATCCACACGCTGATGCACCTCTACCGGGGCCAGCAGTTCCGCGCGCTGCGTGACGGCCCCGAGGCCATCACGCACATGGAAGCCAAGGTGCTGGGCTTCTTCGGCCGCCATCCCGGGGCGACGCCGACCGAACTGGTGGCCCACAGCGGCCGGGACAAGGCGCAGATCGCGCGGCTGCTGGCCGGCCTGAAGGAGCGCGGCCTGCTGCTGGCACGGCCCGACGAACGCGACCGCCGCAGCCAGCGGCTGGAGCTGTCAGCCGCCGGCGTCGCGATCCAGCAGCGCCTGCGCGAGCAGGCCGGCCGCCTGGCCGCCGTGGGCACGCAGGGCCTGAGCCGGCAGGACTGCGCCCAGCTGCTGCAGCTGCTGCGGCGCCTGGAGGCCAATCTGCAGGCCGCACAGGAAGACGGCGGCCACTGAGCGCGCTCTGGGGAGCCTCAGTCGCCCGCCGAGCGCACCAGCCGCACGGGCAGCTTCTCGCGCTTGGGCACATCGCCACGCGACTCGCCGGTAGCCGGCTGCGCGGCCCAACCATGAAGCACGTCCAGCCTGTTCTGCGTCAGACCGCTGTTGCCGCGCTGGATGTTGCGGTAGTTGTAGGGGTTGGCCGTTTCGCTGTCGACCTGGGCCGTGCTGCTCCAGTACCAGCCGGCCGGTGCCGCCGGGAACAGCCTGTCCGCAGGCTCGCGCGACACCGCCAGATGCTCGGACAGCTGGCGCCATTCCGACACCCTGGGCACCCGCCACAGCCGG
Source organism: Roseateles depolymerans (assembly GCA_003241055.1). GTDB lineage: Bacteria > Pseudomonadota > Gammaproteobacteria > Burkholderiales > Burkholderiaceae_C > Pelomonas > Pelomonas depolymerans_A. Next base: position 125,861 of record QFOD01000001.1, on the reverse strand, counting down.
CCCTCGGCCTTGCTGCGTTCGCGGGCCAGCGCCAGTGCCTCGGCATGCGTGGCCAGCCGGGCCGCGCCCCGGCAGCCGCGACCATCCCACTGCATGCCTTCGACGCAACGCGCCCATTGCAGGCCCGAACTGCGGTCCAGCACCTGCTGCCCCGCGTCGGCCGCCGCCAGCTGCGCCCCGTCCTCCACCGCCCGCGCCGAGCCGGCCAGCAGCAGGCCCGCGCTCAGCGTGAACAGAGCGGCCATCCACAGCGGCCTCACATGCCAGGCAGCACGCCTCATGCCTCCTCCCCCGCAAAGCGCGCCAGCAGCGCATCGGCAAACGGCGGCGTGCAGCCCAGGCTCAGCGCCACGGCCAGCCAGCCGCCGGGCTCCTCGCTGATCTGCAGGTCGTGGTGCCAGGTCATGCCCTCTTCGAGCGGGCCCTGCTGGCCCGGAAACTCGCGCCCGGCCCAGTCCAGCACCGCGGCCACCTCGGCCAGCACCGCCTTGTGCTGGGCGGCGCGGGTGCTGGCCAGCGCATCCAGCGTGACCGTGCCGTCATCCCCCTCGCTGCGCTCGAACAGCAGGAACTGCAGGCCGCTCATCGCCCGGCCGCCTCGACCAGCGCCTGGGCCTCGGCCAGGCTGACGGGTGCGTCGGCCGCGCCCAGCTCCACCACCACCAGGTAGCCGGCCAGGTCGGCCGGCCCACCGGCCGCCGCATAGGCCTGTGCCAGCCGCAGCTGCCAGCTGGCCCGCAGGCGGCCCGTGCCGGCATCCCAGTCCTCCTGCGACACCAGGCAGCCGGCCTGCGGCGCGCCCGGGTAGAAGCGGCTGCCGGCGTAATAGACCGGGTTGATGGTGTTGCCGTGCACGAGGATCTCGTCACGGCCCGCGCGGCCGGCCAGCCAGGCCTCGTGGATGGGCGCCCAGGCCTGCCAGGATGGCGGCAGAAAGCTGTTGTAGACCTCGGCCGTCCAGGCCAGGGTCAGGTCGGCATGCTCGAACTCGGCGGGCGAGGCCTCGATCGGCAGCTTGCTGTGCAGATAGGGCACGGGGCCGATGTCGGGGTTGGTGGCCGTGCCGGCGCCGACGATGGCGAACAGGCCCTGCGGCGTGTTGCCGTTGGTGAGCGTGCCCGGCAGGCCGCTGCGGGCGCGCGCCATCTGGGGCGAGGCGAACAGCCGGCCGTCGGGCTCGCGCACGAAGCGCCCGCTGGCGTCGCGCACCAGGGCCAGGCCCATCGCGTCGCGCCCCGGGCGCTGCAGGCTGAAGATCACCGGATAGCCGGGCCGCAGCGGTGCGGCCAGCAGCTCGGCCAGCGGCGGGCGCTCGCCCGGGCCGGGCAGCAGGCGCTGCATCAGCGCCACCAGCCGGGCATCGTCCTCCCAACGGGGAAACTGCTGCGCCAGCGCGTCGCGCAGCCGCGCTGCCGATGCTGGCTCGGCCTGCAGCAGCGTGTAGGCGGCGATCGCGAACGGCTTGCTCGCACCGAGCTGCGGCAGCAGCGGCCACAGCAGCGGCGCGGCCTCCTGCGGATAGAGCGTGTAGGCCGCGGTCAGCAGCGCGCGCTGCGCCTCCGCATCACGCGCGGCCAGGCCCGGCAGCGCGGCCAGCAGCAGCGGGCGGGCCGTGTCGATCTCGGCGTTGTAGTGGGCCACCTGCTGCAGCAACGCGGGCAATGCCGCATCACGCGGCTGGCCGGCCGGCTGTGCCAAGCCGGCACGCAGCTGTGCCAGCGCCGCCTCGCGCTGCGCCTGCTCGCCCTCCTGCGACGCCGCCGGCCAGCGGAAGTCTGCGGGCCGCAGCGCCAGCAACTCAGGCGCGGTGTAGCGCTTCTCGCCGGCCGGTTGCTGGGGCGGCAACGGCGCGCAGGCCGCCAGGGCCAGGGTCAGCAAAGCGGGGGGCAGGCAACGGCGAAACGGCAGCAGGAACAAGATGTCGATATCCCGGGTGATGACTCGTCGTAGTGTCAGGCATCCTGCCCCACCCTGACCCGGCTTGCGCCGGCATGGACCCGAAAGGACTCTCGAATGACACCGCACGCCTGCGCCACCCCATCCCGTCTGCCTGCGCTGCTGTGCAGCAGCCTGATGCTGGCCGCCAGCGCCGCCCAGGCCGCTCCCGTGCGCTACGAGCTCGACCCCACGCACACCTACCCCAGCTTCGAGGCCGACCATATGGGCCTGTCGGTCTGGCGCGGCAAGCTCAACAAGAACAGCGGCAGCCTGGTCTACGACAAGGCCACCGGCACCGGCTCGGTAGAGGTGCAGATGGACCTGGCCAGCATCGACTTCGGCCTGGACGCGATGAACACCTGGGCCCGCGGCAAGGACTTCTTCAACCTCGAGAAGAACCCCGGTACGGCGGTGTTCAAGGGCCGGCTGGACACGGTCCGCACGGGCCTGCCCACCCAGGTGGTCGGCGAGCTGACGCTGAACGGCCGCACCCGGCCGGTGACGCTGGCCATCCATCAGCTCAAGTGCCTGCCCCACCCGATGCTCAAGCGCGACTGGTGCGGCGCCGACGCCATCGGCAGCTTCAACCGCGAGGACTTCGGCCTCACGGCCGGCAAGGACTGGGGCTTCAACATGGACGTGAACCTGCGCATCCAGGTCGAGGCCGTCGCCGCCGAATAACGAAAAAGGGCAGCCCGAGGCTGCCCTTCTTCTCATCCAGCGGCTGCCGTGGAACCGGCTTGGCCGGGCCACTGGCAGCGCCCCCTTGAGGGGGCGGCCGTCAGGCCGTAGGGGGTGGGTTACTTCACACCCATTTCCTGCAGCACCCGCGTCGCCTTGTCGACCACGCTCATCTGCCACAGCATGTAGCGGGCATCCAGCACGATGCTGCGCACGTTCTTGGGGTTGTAGTCCCAGTCGGAGATCACCGCGTCCAGCGTGCCGTCGAACAGCAGGCCCACCAGTTCGGCGTTCTTGTTCAGCACCGGCGAGCCGGAGTTGCCACCGGTCGTGTCCAGCGTCGCCAGGAAGTTCACCGGCACCGAGTCCAGGCTCTTCACGTAGTAGTTGCCGTACTGCTTGGCCTTGATGGCCGCGAGCTGTTCGGCGGGCGCGTTGAACTCGTCCGAACCCGGCTGACCCGGGCCCTTGGCCTTCTCGACAATGCCGCGCAGCGTGGTGAACGGCGTCCAGGCCGTGCCGTCGGCACCGCCATGGTCGCGGCCCTGCACCTTGCCGAAGCTGATGCGCAGCGTGCTGTTGGCGTCGGGGTAGACCACCTCGCCACGGCTGGCGTGGAAGTCGATCATGGCCTGCTGCGTGCCGGCATAGGCCTTCTGCAGCTTGCCGCCCAGTTCCTTGTCGCGGTCTTCGCGGGCACGGTCGTCCGCATACAGCGCCACGGCCATCTTGATGAAGGCGTCGTCGCTGGCCTTGAAGGCGGCCACGTCCTTGTCCAGCCAGCCCATGCGGGTGGCGGTGTCGGCCAGCTTGCTGGCGGCGTAGACCACGTCCAGACGGGCGCGGATGCTGGGCTCGTCCTGGCCGGCCTTCAGGCCCCAGGCGTCCAGCAGCGCGGCATTCAGCGTGCCGGCCGGCTGGGCCAGGTACTTGGCCAGGAAGTGGGCCACCAGGCGCTTGTCGGTCTGCTCGTCGTAGCGGCGGTCCAGCTGCTGCAGGCCGGCGCGCAGGCGGGCCAGGTCGCGGTCCTGGTAGCCGGACTTGCGCTCGGCGTCCGGCCTGGTGCGCTCCTGGGCCAGCTGGTAGAGCTGGCGGGCCGAGCCCAGCATGGACGGGGTGGAGAAGCCCAGCAGGTATTCCGCCTTGGCGATGGTCTCGCGCTCACCCAGCAGGCTGTCGGTGGCGGCGATGTCGGCACCGTAGCGTTCCTTGCGTTTGGCGTCGGCGTTCACCCAGGCCTTGAGCTGGTCGAAGGCCGCGGTCTTGCGCGCCAGGATGTCGCTGCCGTCGTAGCTGGCCTGCTGGCCCTGACGGTTCTTGTAGTAGTTGTTCAGGCCCTGCATGCGCGCGGCCATCTTGATCTCGGCGTCGCGGCGGCCGGCAGTCTCGGCCTTGATCAGGTCGATGGACTCGCCCATCGCGGCGACGACGGCCTTCTGCTCCCAGCCGAAGGTGAAGTCCACCTCGCGCGGCAGGCGGTGGCGGTTGGTGCGGCCGGGGTAGCCGGTGACCATCACGAAGTCGCCGTCGTTCAGCGGGCTGGACGCGATCTTCAGGTGGTACTTGGGCTGGTAGGGCTTGTTGTCCTTGCTGTAGTCGGCCGGCTTGCCGTCCGGGCCCACGTAGGCGCGGTAGAAGCTGTAGTCGCCGGTGTGGCGCGGCCACATCCAGTTGTCGGTATCGCCACCGAAGCGGCCCACCATGTCGGCCGGCGCGTGCACCAGGCGCACGTCGCGGATTTCCATCTGCTTGATCAGCTGGTACTGCAGGCCGCCGAAGAAGGGGTACACATTGCAGCGGTGGCCCTTGTCGGCCTCGCAGGCGGCCACGATGGCCTTTTCAGAAGCCTCGATCGCATCGGTGCGGGCCTTGCCGGCCAGTGCCTGCGTCTTGGCGTTCAGCACCTGGGCGGTGACGTCCTTCATGTCCACCGTCACCAGCACGCGGCTGCCCGGCGCGGCAGGCAGTTCGTCGGCCAGCGTGGCGGCGTAGAAGCCGGTCTTGATCAGGTCACGCTCGGGCTTGGAGTTGTACTGGATGCTGCCGTAGGCGCAGTGGTGGTTGGTGACCACCAGGCCTTGGGGCGACACGAAGCTGGCCGTGCAGCCGCCCAGCGAGACGACCGCGCCCATCGGGAAGGTGGTCAGGTCCTGCAGCTTGTTGGGGTCGATCGCGAGGCCCGTGGCGCGCAGGTCCTTGGCGATCTGCGGCAGTTGCTTGGGCATCCACATGCCTTCATTGGCCTGGGCGATACCGGCGGCGGCCAGCGAGGCGGCCAGCAGCGAGAGGGAGATGGGTTTCATGCAGTCCGTCGTTGGAAACAAAACGCGAAGCTGCAAGACTAACCGCGGGACCGGGCGCCCCGTCAGTGTGAAAAGGCAGGGGGGATAACCCCAGGCTATCGAACGATACGCGGTGCGCTCAGTGCGCCAGGCCAATCCATTCGCCAGCAGCCTGGTAGGCCTCGAACAGTTCCAGCGACAGCGTGGCCAGTTCGTCATGCGCCGTCGCCCGCCCTTCGGCGAGGCTGACGAAGGCGTAGCGGCGGTCGTAGAGCATGCGGGTCGGGTTGATGGGCTGACCGGCGTCGGCCATCAGCTGGCCGAAGCGGAGCAGGTCGGCGGTGCGCACCGCCGCATGTTCGGTACCGGCCGCCCCCACCAGCGGAGATCCCAGCGCACGCAGGTCGCCCAGATGCCAGCCCGGCGCGATATGCAGCCCCGTGGCCGGGCCCAGTGCATGGCCGGGCTCACCCAGCGAAGCGGGTTCATCTGCGAGCGGCGGGATCAGATGCAGAGGGATCAGCATGGTGGGCGGCGGCACATCGGGGTGAAACCGATGGTGCCGACCGCTCGGCCAGGCCAAGCCCGGATAAAGGCCGAAAAGACCGCCTTATCCGCCGCAGATGTGCCGCAGCACGTTCAGGTCTTGGGCAGCGTGACGCCGACCTGGCCCTGGTACTTGCCGCCACGGTCCTTGTAGCTGGTCTCGCAGACCTCGTCGCTCTCGAAGAACAGCACCTGGGCGCAGCCCTCGCCTGCGTAGATCTTGGCCGGCAGCGGCGTGGTGTTGCTGAACTCCAGCGTCACGTAACCCTCCCACTCGGGCTCGAAGGGCGTCACGTTGACGATGATGCCGCAGCGCGCGTAGGTGCTCTTGCCCAGGCAGACCGTCAGCACATTGCGCGGGATGCGGAAGTACTCCACCGTGCGCGCCAGCGCGAAGCTGTTGGGCGGGATGATGCAGACGTCCTTGTTGACGTCGACGAAGCTGTTCTCGTCGAAGTTCTTCGGATCCACCACGGTGCTGTGGATGTTGGTGAAGACCTTGAACTCGGGCGCGCAACGGATGTCATAGCCATAGCTGCTGGTGCCGTAGCTGACGATCTTGCGGCCGTTCTGCTCGCGGATCTGGCCGGGCTCGAAGGGCTCGATCATGCCGTGCTGCTCGGCCATGCGGCGTATCCACTTGTCGCTCTTGATGCTCATCGCAATCCTTTAGAAATTCAGCCCGGCACGCCGCGGTTGGCCAGCGCGTCGGCGCGCTCGTTGCCCGGGTCGCCCGCGTGGCCCTTGACCCAGCGCCACTCCACCTGGTGCAGCTTGCGCAGCGCATCCAGCCGCTGCCAGAGGTCGGCATTCTTGACCGGTTTGCCGTCGGCGGTCTTCCAGCCGCGGCGCTGCCAGTTCAGGATCCACTCGGTGATGCCCTTGCGCACGTACTCGCTGTCCAGGTAGATCACCACGTCGCAGCTGCGCTTGAGCGAGGCCAGCGCCTCGATGGGCGCGGTCAGCTCCATGCGGTTGTTGGTCGTGCCGTGCTCGCCGCCGAACAGCTCCTTCTCGTGGCCGCCGCTGACCAGCCAGGCACCCCAGCCGCCGGGGCCGGGGTTGCCCTTGCAGGCGCCATCGGTATAGACCGTCACCTGCGGCCGCTTGATTGCCGCTGCCGGCTTGGGGGTTGATTCAGTCATTCCTTGTTCTGATTGTTCAAAGCCACGGCCGGCGCCTTCTTGGCCGCCAGCCGCTTGTTTCTGGCCAGGCCGATCATGCGCGTGCCATGCACCCGCTTGATCGCCTGGATGAAATACACCGCCCCCAGCACCGGCCACCAGCGGCTGCCGATGGGCTCGACCCACTGCCAGCGCTCCAGCCAGGCCTCGCTGCGCAGTGGCGGGCGGTACAGCCCGAAACGCGCGCGCTCGACCTCGAAGGACAGCAGCTTGAGCCAGTCCCGCAAACGCCAGTAGCCGAGGAACTCGCCGCTGCGCGGCAGGTAGCAGGGCTGACCCGGTCGCAGCCGCCCCAGCTTCTGACGCATGCCCCACAGGCTGGCCGGATTGAGGCCGAAGACGATGAGCCGCCCCTCGGGGCGCAGCACGCGTTCGACCTCGCGCAACAGCCGGTGGGCATCGGCCGCCTGCTCCAGCGCATGCGGCAGCACCACCAGATCCATGCTGCCCGACTCGAACGGCAGTGCGTCGAAATCGCACTGCAGGTCGACACCCGCCACCCAGCGATGCGGCATGCGATTGGCCTGCAGCGCCTGCAACGACGGCAACCCGAGCTGCAGTGCATGGAAGCCGAACAGGTCGGCGACGGCTGCGTCGACCTGCGCCTGCTCCCAGGCCAGCAGATAGCGCCCTGGCGGGGTCTCCAGCCAGGCCACCAGCTCCGGGGCAGTCTCTATACTCGGCGCTTTATCCGTCATGGGTTTCAAGGCAGCATGAATCAGGGGCAACCCACGGTCAGCTCGCATCCGACGACTGCATCCTCACAGGGCGTCCTGACGCTCACCCCGCTGCCCGCCTTCGACGACAACTATCTCTGGCTGCTGGACAACGGTCGCGACGCCCTGGTGGTCGATCCGGGCGACGCCGCACCGGTGGCCGCCGAGCTCGACCGCCGGGGGCTGAAGCTGGCCGGCATTCTATTGACCCATCACCACGGTGATCATGTCGGTGGGGTCGACGCCCTGCGCCCCCGCCTGCAGGGTCAGGTCTACGGCCCACGGCGCGAGAAGCTGCCCGAGCCGGTGCAGCGGGTGGGCGGCGGTGACCACGTCGAGCTGCTCGGCCTGCGCTTCACTGTGCTGGACGTGCCCGGCCATACCGCTGGCCACATCGCCTTCTATGCCGCCGCGGTGCCAACGCAGGGCAGCCATGCCCCGCTGCTGTTCTGCGGCGACACCCTCTTCAGCGCCGGCTGCGGCCGCCTGTTTGAAGGCACGCCGGCGCAGCTGCATGCCTCGCTGCAATCGCTGGCGGCCCTGCCCGGTGCCACGCGGGTCTGCTGCGCCCACGAGTACACGCTGTCCAACCTGCGTTTCGCGCAGGAAGTCGACCCCGACAACGCCGCGCTACGAACCTACGCCACCTGGTGTGCCGCCGAGCGCGCAGAGCTGCGCCCCACCCTGCCCGCCACGCTGGGCCGGGAACGTGCGATCAACCCTTTCCTGCGCTGCGAACACGCCGCGCTGCAGGCGGCCGCCCGCCGTCATGCGCCCCTGAAGCTGCCCGCCCAACCCAGCCCCGTCGATGTGCTGGCCGTGCTGCGGGACTGGAAGAACGGATTCCGATGAGCCTGACCCGACTCACCCCCCTCGCCCTCGCGCTGCTGCTGACCGCCTGCGCAAGCACCCAGCAATCCCAGCAGAAGCAGGCCGAGCTGACGCCCAGCGCCCGCAACAATCTGCCGGGCGAACTGGCCCAGCCAGCGTCGAGCCAGGCCCTGGCCAGCGCAGAGGCCCCTGCCCTCGCCACGGCCAACCGCGCGCAGGCCGCACAGTTGCTCGAGGACAACCTCAACCCGGACGGCAAGGTCGATCTCGACGCGGCCAGCGCCAACGCCGACCTCTGGGTCCGGCTGCGCCAGGGTTTCCAGCTCGAGGATCTGGACGACGACTGGGTGCGCAAGGCCGAAGCCTGGTACAGCGCCCGCCCCGACTACGTCGAGCGCATGACCACCCGCGGCAGCCGCTACCTCTATCACATCGTCGAGGAGGTCGAGAAGCGCAACATGCCCGCCGAGCTGGCCCTGCTGCCCTTCGTCGAAAGCGCCTTCGTCACGCATGCGGTGTCCAGCACCAAGGCCACCGGCATGTGGCAGTTCATGCCCGCCACCGGCCGCGACTTCGACCTGAAACAGAACATCTTCCGCGACGACCGCCGCGATGTGATGGCCTCCACCCGCGCCGCGCTGGACTACCTGGGCCGGCTCTACAAGATGTTCGGCGACTGGCATGTGGCGCTTGCGGCCTACAACTGGGGCCCGGGCAATGTGCAGAAGGCGATCGCGCGCAACCAGCGCCAGGGCCTGCCCACCGACTACGCCAGCCTCAAGCTGCCCGACGAGACCCGCTACTACGTGCCCAAGCTGCAGGCGGTGAAGAACATCGTGATGGCGCCCGAGCGCTATGCCCTGAGCCTGCCGCCGGTGGCCAACCACCCCTACTTCCTGAGCGTGAAGATCGAGCGGGACATCGACGTGGAGCTGGCTGCCCGCCTGGCAGGCCTGACGCTGGAGACCTTCCAGCAGTTCAACCCTCAGATGAACCAGCCGGTGATCCTGGCCGCTGCCACGCCGCGCGTGCTGCTGCCCTACGACCAGGCCAGCACCTTCGCCGAGAACCTGGAACGGCATGTGGGCCTCAACCTGGGGCCGCTGGCCAGCTGGACGGCCTGGGTCGTGCCCAAGACCATGAGCCCCGCCGAGGCGGCCAAGCGTACCGGCATGCCCGAGGCCCAGTTGCGCGAGGTCAACAAGATCCCGCCCAGGATGCTGGTCAAGGCCGGTTCCACGCTGCTGGTGCCGCGCGACGAGAAGGTGGTGGCCGACGTGTCCGGCCACCTGGCCGACACGGCCAGCCTGGCGCTCGCGCCCGACGCCCCGCCGCTGCGCCGTGTAGCGTTCAAGGCCGGCAAGGGCGACACCGTGGCCGGTATCGCCAGCCGCTACCGCGTGAAGGCCGAGCAGGTCGCACAGTGGAACAAGCTGTCCGGCGGAGCGCGCCTCAAGCCCGGCCAGGCCCTGGTGGTCTACACCGCCTACACGGTCAAGGCCGACGCCCCGCCCGCCCGCAAGGTGGCCGCCAAGGCCCCGGCCAGGTCGCAGAAGGTGGCTGCCACGAAGGCGCCGGCGCCCAAGGCCAAGCTGGTGCGCGCTGGCGGCAAGGGCCGCAACGTGTTGGCTTCTGCCGCACCCTGATCGGCCGTCCCTGCGGTGCCGACACGCTCGGCGCCGCGCTCAGCGGATGACGAACAGCGCCACGCAGCAGCCGAAGGACGACACCCAGGCCAGCGAGCGCAGCGAGGCTCGATCGGCCAGGTAGGCTGCGACGAAGAGCAGCCGACAGGCCAGGTGGGCCAGCGACAGCAGGTCCACGGTGGCCTGGGGCACCTCATTCTGATGGGCCACGAACAGCGCCGCCAGAAACACCGGCAGGGCTTCCCAGCTGTTGGCCTGCGCCGCGTTGGCGCGCGCCTGCCAGCCCTGCTGGCGAGCCAGCCACTCGCGCGGCGCGTGGTTGTCGAAGCCGCCGTCGCGCGGGCGGCGGCCGAAGCCGCGTGATTTCGCGATCACCGCGCAGCCCACGGGCAGCACGCAACTGATCAACAGGCAGACCTGAGCCATCGTCATGGGCATTGCTCCGGGGAGGAGACCTGGCACCGCTCAGCGGCGATCGCTCAGCGCATGGGCGATGGTGCCCAGGTCCACGTATTCCAGCTCGCTGCCCACCGGCACACCGCGTGCCAGCCGGGTGGCCTTGATGCCCCGCGCACGCAAGGCCTCGGACAGCGCATAGGCGGTCGCCTCGCCCTCGGCGGTGAAGCTGGTAGCCAGGATCACCTCCTCCACGCCGGGTTCGGCTGCGCGGGCCAGCAGATCGGCCGCGCCAATGGCATCGGTACCGACGCCATCCAGCGGGCTCAGCCGCCCCAGCAGCACGAAGTAATAGCCCCGGTAGGACCCGGTGCGCTCCAGCGCCGCCTGGTCGGCCGGCGTCTCGACGACGCACAGCAGGCGAGCGTCGCGCTGCGGGTCTTCGCAGACCGCGCAGATCGGCGCCTCGCTGAAGGTGTGGCAGCGCTCGCAGTGCTTGACGCCCTGCTCCGCCTCGCTCAGCGCACCCGCCAGCCGGCGCATGCCGCCGCGGTCATGCTGCAGCAGGTGGTAGGCCATGCGCTGCGCCGATTTCTGGCCCACGCCGGGCAGGCGCTTGAGCGCTTCGATGAGGGTCTCAAGCGCGTTCACGGCAAACCCCTCGCTTCAACGGACGATCGCCGCGGCAGGCGAGATCCCATCCAGCGGCAGCCGTAGAACTGGCTCGGCCCCTTGACGGGGAGGCACGCTGAGCCTCGGGGGTGGGTGATCAAAACGGGAACTTCATGCCCGGCGGCAGCGGCAGGCCGGCGGTCAGCTTGCCCATCTTCTCGGCGCTGGTCGCCTCGGCGCGGCGCGCAGCATCGTTGAACGCAGCAGCCACCATGTCCTCCAGCATGTCCTTGTCATCGGCCAGCAGGCTGGGGTCGATGGTGACGCGGCGGACCTCGTTCTTGCAGGTCATCACCACCTTCACGAGACCGGCACCGCTCTGGCCCTCGACCTCGACATTGGCCAGCTCGTCCTGGGCCTTCTTCAGGTTGTCCTGCATCGCCTGGGCCTGCTTCATCAGGCCGGCGAGTTGTCCCTTCATCATGATCGTGTCCTTTTCAAAGAGTGGGGTTCAGGGGCTCGATGGAGCCCGGCAGGATGCGCGCGGACGGAAACTGCGCCAGCAGCGTCCGCGTCATCGGATGTTCAGCAGCCAGTGCCTCGGCCGCACGCTGGCGCGCCTCGGCACGGGCCGTGGCCCGCAGCGCGATGGAGTCCTCGGCCACGCCGGGCTCGGCCTCCACACGGCCGCCCAGTGCCGCCTCCAGCTTGGCAACCAGCGCCGGCGCGCGCAACGAGTCGCGCTCCACCCGCAGGCGCCAGACCTCGACACCGTCGCGGGTCTCGACGCCCAGGGCCTGTGCCTGCCAGGCCAGCTCGCGGGTCAGCGCGGTCAGCCCCAGCGGCTCGACACGTGCGGCCCAGCGCTCGCCCTCGGGCGTCTCGGTCAGGCGGGGACGCACCGCTGCTGGCGCAGTCGCACTGCTGCGCCCCGAGGCCGCGCCGTCGACCACTGGGGCGCTCATCGCCGGCAGGTCGTCGGCGTCCAGCCAGGGCGGCGGCGCGTCGTCAGGGGGCGCGTCGCCAGGCAGTTCTTCGGCCTCCTCCTGCTCGGAGGCCAGCACCGGCCGCGGGCGCAGGCGGTCGCTGGCCTTGGGCGGGTCGCCCGCCGCGCGGGCCGGCGCCAGCGGTGCGGGTGCGGGAGCCGCCGCAGCTGCCGGCGCGGGTTCGGGCTCGATCACCGGCGCCGACGGAGCAGGCACGGCCGGTTCAGCCACCGCCTCATGCAGGGGCTCGAACTCAGGCTCAGGCTCGCGCACCGCCGGGGCGACGCTCACCGGCACCAGCGCAGGCGAAGCGGCCACCGGCGCAACGGGCGCCGCAGGCCGGGGCAGCGGTACCGCGACCACGGCCTTGGCTGCGGCCGCCGGACGCACCAGCGGCGCGGCCTTCAGCGGCCGCGGCTGGGTGCCCGCGGGGCGGAAATTCAACATCCGCAGCAGCACCATCAGCAGCCCGGCGTATTCGTCAGGGGCGAGATGCAGCTCGGCCCGACCGTGCAGGGCCATGCTGTACATCAGCTGCACCTCGTCGGCCGGCAGCAGCGTGGCCAGCCGTCGAACCTCGACAGTCTCGGGGTCGGCATCATCCAGCGCGGCGGGCGCAGCCTGCGCCAGTGCCATTTGCTGGAACAGCGTGGCGAGGTCCTCCAGCGTGCCCGCAGCCGACAGGCCCGCGGCGCGCAGCGCATCGGCAGCACCGACCACCGCCTCGCCGCTGGCCGCTGCCAGCGCATCGACGATGCCGACCACATGCGAGCGGTCCACGCTGCCCAGCATCTGGCGCACGCCGGCTTCGGTCAGCGAGCCGGCGCCGAACGCGATGGCCTGGTCGGTCAGCGACAGCGCATCGCGCATGGAGCCCCGCGCCGCGCGCGACAGCAGCCGCAGCGCGCCGGGCTCGGCCGGCACCTGCTCGGCGCCGAGCACGTTGGTCAGGTGCATCTGCACGTCGGCCGCAGCCATGGGCCGCAGGTTGAACTGCAAACAACGCGACAGCACGGTGACCGGCACCTTCTGCGGGTCCGTCGTCGCCAGCACGAACTTCAAATATTCGGGCGGCTCCTCCAGCGTCTTCAGCATCGCGTTGAAGGCGGTGTTGGACAGCATGTGCACTTCGTCGATCATGTAGACCTTGAAGCGCCCCACCACCGGCTTGTAGACCGCCTGATCCAGCAGCTGCGAGATCTCCTCGACGCCACGGTTGGACGCGGCGTCCAGTTCCACGTAATCGACGAAGCGGCCGGCATCGATGTCGCGGCACGCCGGGCACACGCCGCAGGGCTGGGCCGTGATGCCGCCCGCGCCGTCCGGCCCGGTGCAGTTCAGGCTCTTGGCGAGGATGCGGGACACCGTCGTCTTGCCGACCCCGCGGGTCCCGGTGAACAGGTAGGCGTGGTGCAGCCGGCCTTGCGTCAGCGCATTCGCCAGCGCCTGCACGACATGCTCCTGGCCGACGAGCTGCTCGAAACTCTGCGGACGGTATTTGCGGGCCAGGACCTGATAGCTCATGGGGCGCGATTCTAGAAGTGCGCGCGGCACCGCCCGGCGACTCCCCCCGCCCGGGCCGGCGCACCGATAATCCCGCCCATGACCTCCCAAGCTCCCCTCACCTACGACCAGGCTGGCGTCAACTACGACCTGATCGACCCGCTGAAGATCACCGCGCAGCGCGCCGCCGCCGCGACGGCCTCGCACCTGGCCGGCCACGGCTTCAGCGAGGTCAAGGCCTCGCGCGGGGAGTCCGCCTATGTGGTGGATGTAGGCCCGTTCTACCTGGCCTCCATCGTCGAATGCCTGGGCACCAAGACCCTGGTGGCGGACGAGATGGCCAGGCTGACCGGCAAGAGTTTCTTCGCCGGTATTGCGCAGGACACGATCGCGATGGCCATCAACGACCTGATCACGGTTGGCGCGACGCCGCTGGTGGTGCAGGCCTACTGGGCCGCCGGCGGCAGCGACTGGTTCGGCGACGCCCAGCGTGCCCAGGCGCTGGTGGCCGGCTGGAAGGCCGCCTGTGACACCTGCGGCGTGGCCTGGGGCGGCGGCGAGACGCCGGCGCTGGCCGGCATCGTCGAAGACGGCCGCATCGACCTGGCCGCCTCCTGCACCGGCCTGATCAACCCCAAGGAGCGGCTGTCGGTCGGCGACAAGCTGGGCGACGGCGACGCCATCGTGCTGCTGGCTTCCAGCGGCATCCACGCCAACGGCCTGAGCCTGGCGCGCAAGCTGGCCGAGCGCCTGCCCAAGGGCTACCTGACCGAGATCGAACCGGGCGTCACCTACGGCGAGGCGCTGCTGGCGCCGACCGCGCTGTATTCGCCGGTGACCGAGGCGCTGTGGAAGGCCGGCATCGCCCCGCACTACTGCGCCAACATCACCGGCCACGGCTGGCGCAAGCTGCTGCGCCACCCCAGCGCCCTGACCTATCGCATCCACACCGTGCCGCCCAAGACGGCAGTGCTGGAGTTCATCCAGAAGGAAGCCGGCCAGGACGACCGCGAGGCCTACTCCACGCTCAACATGGGGGCCGGCTTCGCGATCTTCGTGAAGGCCGAGGACGCCGAGCGCACCGCCCAGGTGTCGCGCGACTGCGGCATTCCGGCCTGGGTGGCCGGCCGCGTCGAGGCCGGCGAGAAGCAGTTGCTGATCGAACCGCTGGGCATCCGCTTCGGCGAGGACGACCTCTCGCTGCGCTGAACATGACGCAGGCTCGCCCGAGAAGCACCGCCGGGGCTTCCCGCTACGCGGTGAGCCCCTCAGCGCGATGAACTGGTTCTACTCCCAGATGGTCGAGTGGCATGCGCTGCTCGGCTGGTGCAGCGTGCTGCTGTTCTTCTCGCGCGGCCTGCTCTTCCAGTTCGGCACGCCCAGGCTGCAGGAGCTGTCGCAGGACGCCCGACTGATGGTGCTGGTGTTCTGCGTCAACACCTGCCTTGTCGTTTCCGGACTGAGCCTGTGGGGCTCGCTGAACTACAACCCGCTGGTGCAGACCTGGCTGGGCGTGAAGATCGTCGCACTGATCGGCTACTGGGCCTGCGGCCACTGGGCGCTCACGCAGAACCGGCTGCACGTCCTGGGCTACCTGATCGCGCTGCTGATGCTGGCCATCGCGATGGCTGCGTCCTACAACCCGGATCTCTTTGGCGGCTGAGGCTGCGCGCCCGGTTAGAATGCTCTCTGACGGGCCTCCTCGCATGGGAGCGCGGCCAACCGGGTCAGGTGGGGAACCAAGCAGCCCTAACCGTTGCGACCAGTGCCGGGGGTAAGGCTCGTCACCCCCTCATTCCTGCTGTGATGCCAACCATCGCTCGCCGCCCGGCGGGCAGGCGTCGACAGCGACAAGCCCTACACGCTCAGTTCGGCAGCCGCACCTGGCTGGCGATGCGTTCGCGACGGTGCCGGGCACGCACATCGGCCACCGTCTCCCCGTGATCGCTCAGCCAGCCCAGCACCCTGGGCTGCCAGGGCAGATGATGGACGACGGTCGCCAGGAACACCGGCACCATCTCGGCCGGCGCCGGCCCGCCGCGTGCGTCGGTGAAGCGCGCGTTGACCTTGATGCCCATCGGGTCCCGCAACGCGACGACACGCGGCTTGACCTCGATCCACTCGAACCAGACCTGCAGACCGTCCGGATTCCCCCAGACGCTATATCCGGCGATATTGCGCACGCGGGCCAGGTCGGGCTCAAGCAAGCCGGTATCGACATGAGAAAAATCGTGCCGCCAAACCTCGACCAGCGCCCAGGGGTCGGAAAACAATGTGGGTATCGCGCGAGAAAACGCTCGTAAATCCGTCATAAATCCACCCCGGTTCATCCAGAGCCGCAACTGTGACGCGGGCTGTCATACTCGTCACCTGTCAACCTTGCCAGCTCCTGGGCAGCCACAGCCATTCTGTAATGGACCACATCGCAGTTCGCGACCTACTCGACATCAGCTGCGCGCCGGATATCGACGCGCTCAGCTCACGCCTGGTTGCATTTGCGAACCGGCTGGACTTCGGCCTCATGTCCGCCGTACTGATCAATGGCAACCTCAACAGTCCGAACGTGCAAGGCCGCTCCATCTCGAACACCCCCGAGGCGTTCATCGAGATCTCTCGCTCGCTTGACACGGCTCGAAGGGATCCGGTCATGCAATGCCTGATGCGGCAGGACATGCCCTTCATCTACGACCAGCGCACCTACGCCGAGGCCGATGCCGGCGACCTGTGGGAGATGCAGGCCCCCTATGGCTACTCCACGGGCATCGCAGTGGCCATGCATCTCTCGAAGGACAAGCACTTTCTGCTGGGCGTGGACCGCCCCACCAAACTGCCACGCAAGGAGGAAACGCTGACCTACCTGCTGGACAGTGTCCAAACACTCGCGGTGCATGCCCAGGCGGCGGCGCAGCGGCTGATTGGCGACGAACTGAGCACGCCGCGCGAAAGGCCAAAGCTCACGCCGCAAGAACTGGAGTGCCTGCGACTGAGCATGGATGGCCGCAGTGCCTGGCATGTGGCTCAGCTGCTGAGCATTTCGCCACGGACCGTGAACTTCCACATCCAGTCCAGTCTCAAGAAGCTCGGCGTCGCCACCAAGATGCAGGCCGTCATCACCTGCCTGGAGCTCGGGCTCATATAGTCCCTGCCGGCATCCCCCGCACCTGTCAACCTTGACAGGTGTCGAATTGCTATCCCCAAGGCATAGTTACTCCATCACTTCTCGGAGCAACTCATGAGCTTTATCAACCTGATTCTCGAAGTTCTCGGTCTGCCCTATACAGGCTTCTAAACCAATATCAGGCCTCATGGCCCACCACTGCTCAGGGACGTCACAAAACCTGCGCTGAAATAATACTCATCGCGGCTCGACCGCGAAATCAGCACAAGTAGCGCGACACATATCGCCGGCAAGTTCAACGAACTTGCCGGCGTATTTCATTGCACGCGAGATTCAAACATTCGGGCGATCAAGCCGCAGTAAAGCCGCGCCATGATCAGTTGGCGGCCTGCCGAAAGGCCATCACCGCCTGGTTACGCAACGTTTTCAGCAGCGACAGCTGCTTGTCGTCGACGACGATGCCCCCGGGCCGCGCGTGATCGGCGTAGATCAGCCCCAGCGGCGCGCCCTTGACCATCAACGGCAGCAGCAGGAAGGCCGGCGCGCGCAGTTCGCCTTGATACCAGCCCGGCAGCCGGGCCAGGATGTTCGGGGCCAGGGCATCCTGGATCATCGTGTCGGCCCCCTTCTGGCACACCGCCGCGAACAGATCCGGCGGCTGCGCGGCCAGGTCGATGCGCAGCAGCGGGGCGAGCCGTTCGACATCCTCGCCCACGCCGAGCCGCCCCGCCAGGCTCTGACCCCGGGCGTCGCGCAGGCAGAAGATCACCCGGCGCAGCCCCAGCGCACGGTAGATGGTCTCCAGGATCATGCGCAGCACGGCATTGAGCTGGAACTCATTGACCATCGCGTCCGTGATCTCCTGAATGCCCGCCGCCAGCACCTCGCTGGCACGCTCGGGCAGCTTCACGGTGCCGGCCTCCTCGCGAACCATCACCTGCGTGGGCGCCAGTTCGTGCATGGTCAGCGAATCCAGCGCGGACGGCTCCAGCGGCGCCAGCAGGCGCTGCGCGCGGGAGTCACGTGGCAGACGCAACTCCAGCGCCTCGGTCATCTGCGCCAGTCGCTGCCGGGCGACGTCGGCCGCCTGACTGAAGGCCTCTGCGTTCACATCCAACGCCCGGGCGTGGCGCTGCGCCAGCGCCAGCACGCGGGCATGGGTCTGCTCCGGCGGGGTGTTCAGGATCAGGTCGGCCATGTCGTTGCTGGCCCGGGCCAGCCAGCGCTGGCGTTCCCCGGGGTCGTCCAGACGCCGCATCGGCGGATCGCCGACCGGGCGGCACATGGACCGCTGCAGGCTGTCGGGCAGGCCCCACTGGCGCGCGACCCCCAGGCCCAGTGCCTCGTAGCTCATGCCCAGCACCTGGGCGGACGCCACCGCCTCGCTGAGCGCGGGGCCGGCCTCGTCGGCGCCTCGGGTCAGCCGGCGTACGGCCTCGGCCTCCTCGGGAAAGTAGAACTCGGTCAGCGCCCGCCCCAGGTGATGGAACATCGCACAGAGAAAGGCCTCCTCGCCGTCGCGCGGATTGAGGCTGAGCTCGCGCGCCAGTGCAGCCGCCAGCAGCGAACGCAGGAACTCCTCGCGCAGACGCTGGGCGTGCGCCTTGTTCTCCATGCGCTCCAGCAGCACCAGGCTCATGGCCAGATTGCGGATGCCGGCGAAGCCGATCAGCGCCACCGCCCGCGACACAGTGCTGATGCCGCCCGCCGCCGCATGCCGGTACTGCGGCGTGTTCACCAGGCGCAGCAGCTTCTGGGTCAGCGCCACGTCCTTGAGGATTTCGTTGGACAGTTGCCCCAGGCTCTCGTGCTCGGAATCCGCCAGCTTCTGGATGCGTGCCATCGCATCGGATAGCGCCGGGAAATCGCTGCGATGCCGCATGCGCCGCAGCAGGAAATCGAGCACCGGCGCATCGGCATCGGCGGAAGGGGTGGCCACCGGGCGCAGCCACTCGGCCAGGGCATCACGCATCTGCTGCGCACTGGGCCAGCGGGCGGCCGGATCACGGGCCAGGCCGCGCTGCACGATGGCGCGTAGCGCATCGTTCACATCGGCCCCCAGCCCGGCGGGCAGGGTCAGGTCGGTCGTCTGCACGCGCTGCAGCGCACGCATCGGGTCCGGATCATGATTGAGGCGCTCGCCGGACAGCATTTCCGCCAGCATCACGCTGGCCGCGAACACGTCCATCTGCGGATGGGCGGCTGCGCCCCGCGCCGCCTCGGGCGAGATGTAGCCGGGCGTGCCCACGATGCGGGCCGGAGCAGCGCCCGACGGCGCCACGCGTGCCGCGATGCCGAAGTCCATCACCCGTGGCCGGCCGCGCGAATCGAGCAGGATGTTGCTGGGCTTGAGGTCACGATGCACCAGCCCCGCCGCATGGGCCGCCGCCAGGCCGTCGAGCACTCCCAGCATCAGGTTGACCGACTCGGCAGCACTCAGGCGCGGCCCGGCCCGCAGGCGCTGCGCCAGCGTGCCGCCGGCCACGTACTCGAACACGAGATAGGAGCGCCCGCCCTGGGTGTCGGCCTCGAACACCGGCACGATGTTGGGATGGGTGAGGCGGCTGACCGCACGCGCCTCGTGCAGCCACTCGTCCACGTGACCCAGCTCCATGCCGGCATCGCTCTTGAGCAGCTTGAGCGCGACCTCGCGGTCCAGCAGCGGGTCATGCGCCAGCCACACGGTGGCCTGCGCGCCCTCGCCCAGACTATGTAGCAGCTTGAAGCGGCCGAGCTGGGGCGGGAGGTCAGCCATGTCAGGTACCGCTACGCGGGGTCAGCTTGCTGCGCAGCGGCGACAGGCCGGTCGCCGAGGTCTCGGCGGGCGTCGGCGCCGGCTCGTCGCGCAAGGGCGCGGCGGGCGCAGTCCGCGGCGCAGCGCCGGGGTTGAGCGCCGCAAGCACATCGGGCAGGCCCAGGTTGAGCGCGCGCGCATAGCGCCGCGTGGCCAGCTCCACGCCCAGGCGCCGCTTGTGCTCGGGCAGGCCCAGCGCGTCGACCAGTTCGTTGGCCATGCTGCAGGTGAGGCGGATCAGGTCGACATCGTTGCGGGAGGCATGCACGGAGGCATCCAGCGGGTGCCGGCGCACCATGTGCGCGAGCTGGTCGCCCAGGCCCCAGTAACGCACCACCGCCGTGCCCAGCGTGTCGAGGTCGCAGCCCAGCACCGCGTAGGCGGCCGCCTGCTCGCTCATGGGCGCCGGGTTGGGCTGCTCCTCGGTCGCCTCGGGCGGCACCATCAGCTGGCGGATCTGCTGCGCATCGTCCGGGCTGTGGTACTGCACCAGCAGCCGCCCCAGGTTCTGCATCACGCACACCAGTTGCACGACCTCGCCGTCGTAGCCGGCCGGCCGCAGCGCCTGCGCCACCTGGCTCGCCTTGTTGACCCGCGCCATCAGCGCACGCAGCAGCTCCGCCTGCGCGGGTTGCAGCAGCCCTGGCCAGGGCTTGAGCGCGTTGGCTGCGTGCTGCACCCCGTCCAGGCCCAGCATCTGGATCGCGCGTTGCATGTTCAGGATGACCTCGCCCTGGTGCCCGTTCTGACGCAGGCTGAGGTTGACGCGCCGCACCAGCTCCAGGCTCAGGGCCATGTCCTTCAGCACCAGCTCGGCCAGCGCACTGGCGTGCGTGGCCTGCGCCGCCCCCGAGGCAAAGCGGTGCAGCCCGGTCGTGCTGCTGGGCAGGGTGCCGCCGCGCTGCAGCTTGTCCAGCAGCAAGGCCACCGGGCCGCCGCCGTCCTGGCCGGCCGCGATGCGCCAGCCGTCCAGTGCCCGCCAGAAGCTGCGCGCCTGGTGGTAACGCTGGCGGGTGAGTCGGTCGGTCGAGCGGTTGCAGATGGCTCGCAGGGGGTCGGGGATGGGGTGCGGGGTCTCCCAGCCCAGGCGCACCACCTCCCGGCCCAGGGGCTGCATCTGCTGCACCACGGCCTGCAGATCGGTCAGCCCCAGCACCGGTCGGCCGGTCAGCAGCCGATGCAGCAGCAGCCCCACCGCCAGCACATCCTCTTCGGCCGACTCCCGCACCGCACGGCGGGTGACGGTGTTGAAGTCCACCGTGGCCGGAAACACCTCCTGCGCCACCTCCAGCCCGACCAGCCGCACCTTGTCGGTCGCATCGATCAGCAGGCAGGCGCCCTGGATGTCGCGGTGGGCATGACCGGCCTCGTGGGCGAATGCCAGGCCCTCAAGCGCCTGGGCGACCCACGCCGCCGCCTGCACCGGCAGCGGCGCTGCCTGACGCGCCAGACGCTCATCCAGCGTCTCGCCCAGGCTGCGCTCGTAGGCCACATAGGGCCAGCCATCGACCTGACCGATCTCGAAGACTGGCGCCAGATTCGGGTGCTGCACCCGCCCCCCGGCCTGCGCCATGCGCTGCCAGTGCTCCATGGCCGGCGCGCTGTTGGGCTGCTCGCGCGGCATCCAAAGCATCAGCTCCAGGCCATTGCGGGGGTCGTGCACCAGCCAGGCCATGCTGCGCGCGCTCTTGGACAGCAGAGCCCGCAGCTCGAAACGGCCGAAGCTGCGCAGCGGCGGTGCGGAGGAACTCGAATCAGTCGGCACGGTGACGGGGCAGGACGCAGCGGTGAGAAATGATGCCGTGCATTGGACTCCAGCTTGGCGATGACAGCCTTTCAAACAGGCGTCGATTTGCGGCGGAAAACTGACGAATCCGGCAGATTCAACCCCGCCGCAAACCGCGCCTCAACTGCTGATCTGCGCCCACACCTTGTCCAGCCGCTTCACGCTGACCGGCTGCGGCGTGCGCAGCTCCTGCGCGAAGAGGCTGACCCGCAGCTCCTCCAGCTGCCAGCGGAAGTCCTCCAACCGCGCATCGCGCACACCCTTGAGCTCGGCCAGGCGGCGGGTATAGCGCTGCTCCAGCGGCTTGCATTCGGCCATCAGCCTGGCATCGCGGGCCGGGTCGGCGCGCAGCTTGTCCAGCCGCGTGGTGATGGCCTTGAGGTAGCGCGGCAGATGCTGCAACTGGGCCCAGGAGGTGTCCAGCGCGAAGCGCTTGGGCACCAGGCGCTGCAGCTGTGCGGTGATGTCGTCTGCAACGTCCTTGGCCGGGCGCGAATCCTTGAGCTTGCGGCTGGCATTGGCCCATTCCTGCAGCACGGCGTGCACCGCGCGGGCCACCTCCTGCGCAATCAGGTTGAGCCGGCTGCGGCCTTCCTCGATGCGCTTCTTGAAGCTCATCGCGTCGGTAGGCAGCGGGTCGGCCAGGAAGGCCCGGTCCAGCGCCACGCCGATGATCTGGTCGCGCAGTTCCTCGGCCGTGCCCAGTTGCATGAAGAGCACCGACATGCGCTGCAGGTCGGGGATGTTCTTCTCGAGGAACTTCAGCGGCTCCTTGAGCTGCAGCGCGATCAGCCGGCGCAGCCCGGCGCGGTGCCTGGCGGCCGCGACCTCGGGTTCATCGAACACCTCGATCTCGACCGCGCCGCCCTTGTCGATCAGCGCCGGAAAACCGATCAGCGTCTGCCCGCCCTTGCGCACCTCCAGCAGCTCGGGCAGTTCGCCAAAGGTCCAGTCCGTGTAGAGCTGGCTGACGTCACGCGCGGGCTCAGGTTCCTTGGCCACCTCGGCGCGCACGCCCTTGCCGGCCACCGGTGTCGGCACCGGCTTGGGCGGGTCGGCGGCGGCCGGGAGCTTGAGCGCCGCCAGCGCCTGGAAGGCCGAGCGCGCCTTGCCGCCCAGCTCGGCCTTCAGCGCCGCCAGCTGGCGACCCTGGCCGAGCTGGCGGCCGTGTTCGTCCACCACGCGGAAGTTCATGAACAGATGCGCCGGCAGCTGCTCGAGCTTGAAGTCATTGCGCTGCACGGCCAGCTGGGTGCGCTCCTTGACGGCCTTGAGCAGCACCTCGATGAGCGCGCCCTGGGCGAAGGGATGCAGCTCGATGAACTCGGCCACGAAGTCCGGCAGCGGCGTGAGCCGTGCGCGCGGCTTCTGGTGCAGGCTCTTGAGCAGCGCCGTCACCTTCTGCGCCAGCATGCCCGGCACCAGCCACTCGGCTCGCTCCTCGCTGACCTGGTTGAGCGCAAAGATGGGCACGGTCACCGTCACGCCGTCGCGCGCATCGCCGGGCTGGTGCAGGTAGGCCGCCGCGCAGTCCACGCCGCCCAGGCGTATGACCTTGGGGAAGGCCTCGCTGGTGACGCCGGCAGCCTCGTGGCGCATCAGCTCGTCCTGGCTCAGGTACAGCAGCTTGTTGTCCGCCTTGCTGGCCTCGCGCCACCACTTCATCAGCGTGGTGCCGGAGTACACGCCGGCCGGCAGGTGCTGGTCGTAGAAGGCGTAGATCAGCTCGTCATCCACCAGCACGTCCTGGCGGCGCGACTTGTGCTCCAGCTCCTCCACCTTGGCGATCTGGCGGCGGTTGTGGCCCAGGAAGGGCAGCTGGCGCACCAGGTCTTCCGGCAGCTCGCCGGACACCAGGCCCTCGCGGATGAAGATCTCGCGTGCGGCCTTGGCGTCCACGCGGCCGAAGTTCACGCGCTTGCCGCTGTAGAGCACGATGCCGTAGAGCGTGGCGCGCTCCAGCGCCACCACCTCGGCGGCCTTCTTCTCCCAGTGCGGCTCCAGCAGCTGGGTCTTGATGAGGTGGCCGGCAATGCCGGGCAGCCATTGCGGCTCGATGTTGGCCAGGCCCCGGCCATACAGCCGGGACGTGTCCACCAACTCGGCCGCCACGATCCAGCGCCCCGGCTTCTTGCTGAGATGCGCGCCAGGGTGGCGGTAGAACTTGATGCCGCGCGCGCCGAGATACCAGTCCTCGTCGTCGCTCTTGCAGCCGATGTTGCCCAGCAGGCCGGCCAGCATGGACAGGTGCACCTGCTCGTAGGTGGCCGGGCTCTGGTTGAGCCGCCAGCCATGCTCGGTGACGACGGTCTGCAGCTGCGAATGCACGTCGCGCCACTCGCGCACGCGGCGCGGGCTGACGAAGTTCTCGCGCAGCAGGGCCTCGTGCTTGCGGTGCGACAGCTTGTGCTCGCCCTCCCCGCCTTTGGAGTCACCCAGCCACTTCCACAGCTTCAGATAGCCCATGAACTCCGACTTCTCGTCGTCGAACTTCTTGTGCTTTTCATCCGCCGCCTGGGCCGCCTCCTGCGGCCGGTCCCGCACATCCTGGCCCGACAGCGCCGACGCGATCACCAGCACCTCGCTCAGCGCATCACGAGTGCGGGCCTCCAAAATCATGCGGCCCACCCGCGGGTCCAGCGGCAGGCGCGAGAGCTCGCGGCCCAGCGGGGTCAGGTCATTCGCGTCATCGGTTGCGCCCAACTCGTTCAGAAGCTGGTAGCCGTCGGCAATCGCCTTGGGCCGCGGCGGCTCCAGGAAGGGGAAGCGTTCCACCTCGCCCAGGTGCAGCGACTTCATGCGCAGGATCACGCCGGCCAGGCTGCTGCGCAGGATTTCCGGGTCGGTGAACTTGGGCCGCTCGTTGAATTCCTTCTCGCTGAACAGCCGGATGCAGATGCCGTTGCTCACCCGCCCGCAGCGGCCCGCACGCTGGTTGGCCGCCGCCTGGCTGATGTTCTCAATCAGCAGCTGCTCGACCTTGTTGCGATAGCTGTAGCGCTTCACGCGGGCCAGGCCGGGGTCGATCACGTAGCGGATACCGGGCACGGTGAGCGAGGTTTCCGCCACGTTGGTGGCCAGCACGATGCGGCGCGCGCCGTGCGGCTCGAAGACCTTGTTCTGCTCGGCCTCGGACAGCCGCGAGAACAGCGGCAGGATGTCCACGCCCGGCGGGTGGTGCTTGCGCAGCGCCTCGGCCGCCTCGCGGATCTCGCGCTCGCCGGGCAGGAAGACCAGCACGTCACCCCCACCCTCGCGCCACAGCTCGTCCACCGCGTCGCAGATGGCGTTGTTCAGGTCGTACTCGCGGCTTTCCTCGAAGGGGCGGTAGCGCTGCTCGACCGGGAACAAGCGGCCCGACACCATCAGCACCGGCGCCGGACCTTTGCTCGACTCGAAGTGCTTGGCGAAGCGGTCTGCGTCGATCGTGGCCGACGTGACGATGATCTTCAGGTCCGGCCGGCGCGGCAGCAGCTCGCGCAGATAGCCCAGCAGGAAGTCGATGTTGAGGCTGCGCTCGTGGGCCTCGTCGATGATCAGCGTGTCGTAGGCCTTGAGCAGCGGGTCGCTCTGCGTCTCGGCCAGCAGGATGCCGTCGGTCATCAGCTTGACCGAGGCGTCGCGCGAGAGGCGATCCTGGAAGCGCACCTTGTAGCCCACCACCTCGCCCAGCGGCGTCTTCAGCTCCTCGGCAATGCGCTTGGCCACGCTGCTGGCGGCAATACGCCGCGGCTGCGTGTGGCCGATCAGCCCGCCGCCGTTGGCACGGCCACGCCCCATGGCCAGCGCGATCTTGGGCAGCTGGGTGGTCTTGCCCGAGCCGGTCTCGCCGCAGACGATGACGACCTGGTGCTCGCGCAAGGCGGCCTCGATCTCGCCACGGCGGGCCGAGACGGGCAGGGATTCAGGGAAGGTGATGGAAAAAGCCGGCTTCACGGGCCGGCTCTCGGGGGCGACGGAACTCATTGCCTACGCATTGTCCCGCAGCCGCCACATACCCTGCCGCAACGCCGGGGCGTCGTGAAACTGCCACGGCCTGGCAACGCAGGTCGGCACAATCCGGAACCATGACCGGTCTCGTCTTCCCTCACACCTTTGTGCCCTGGTTCCGCTCCGTGGCACCCTACATCCACGCCTACCGGGGTGAGACCTTCGTGGTCGGCATGCCGGGCGAGCTGGTGGCGGCCGGCAAGCTCAATGCCTTTGTGCAGGATCTGGCCATCATGCACGCCATGGGCATCAAGATCGTGCTGGTGCACGGTTTCAGGCCCCAGGTCAACGAGCAACTGGCCGCCAAGGGCCAGGCCCCGCGTTACAGCCACGGCCGCCGCATCACCGATGCGATCGCGCTCGATTGCGCCCAGGAGGCCGCCGGCCAACTGCGTTTCGAGATCGAGGCCGCCTTCAGCCAGGGCCTGCCCAACACGCCCATGGCCAACGCGACGGTGCGCGTCGTGTCGGGCAACTTCCTGACCGCGCGCCCTGTGGGCATTGTGGACGGTGTGGACTTCCAGCACTCCGGCCTGGTGCGCAAGGTGGACGCTGCAGCGATCCAGCGCGCCATCGACATCGGCGCCATCGTGCTGCTGTCGCCCTTCGGTTTCTCGCCCACCGGCGAGGCCTTCAACCTCAGCATGGAAGATGTCGCCACCCACGCGGCCATCGCGTTGCAGGCCGACAAGCTGCTGTTCGTGTGCGAGGTGCCGGGGGTGCCCGAGAACCCGGCCGACCCCGACAGCGCCATCGACACCGAACTGGCGCTGGCCGACGCTGAACGCATGCTGGCCAAGGCACCGGCCTACCCGGAACCGACCGACGTGGCCTTCTACCTGAGCCACTGCGCCGAGGCCTGCCGTGCCGGCGTGGAGCGCACCCACATCATCCCGTTCTCGGTGGACGGCGCGCTGCTGCAGGAGGTCTACACCCACGACGGCATCGGCACCATGGTCGTCGATGAAAAGCTGGAGAGCCTGCGCGAGGCCAGCTCCGACGACGTGGCCGGCATCATCAAGCTGATCGAGCCTTTCGAGCGCGACGGCACCCTGGTCAAGCGCAGCCGCACCGAGATCGAGCGCGACATCGAGCTCTACACGGTGATCGAGCACGACGGCGTCATCTTTGGCTGCGCGGCGCTGTATCCCTATGTGGAAGCCCGCACGGCGGAAATGGCCGCCCTCACGGTCTCGAACGAGGTGCAGGGCCAGGGCGACGGCGACCGCCTGCTCAAACGTGTCGAACAGCGTGCCAAGGCCATGGGTCTGGACAGCATCTTCGTGCTCACCACACGCACCATGCACTGGTTCATCAAACGTGGCTTCCAACAGGTCGACCCGGAATGGCTGCCCGAGGAGCGCAAGCGCAAATACAACTGGGACCGCCGCTCCCAGGTGCTGGTGAAACGCTTCAACTGAAGCCCTATCCGCGCCACCATCCGGCCGGCGCGCTACAGTGCCGGCCGTTTTCATTTGTATCGACAGGAGATCCCCATGCCCCGCACCGTTCAATGCGCCTATCTGAAGAAAGAAGCGGAAGGCCTGGATTTCCCTCCCTACCCCGTCCATACCGAACTCGGCAAGAAGGTCTGGGAAAACGTCAGCAAGGAAGCCTGGGCGGCCTGGATGAAGCACCAGACCATGCTGGTGAATGAAAACCGCCTGAATCTCGCCGATCTGCGCGCACGCCAATATCTGATGCGACAGGCCGAGCAGTTCTTCTTCGGCGGCGGCGCCGAGCAGGTGGCGGGCTACGTGCCCCCCGCCCCCTGAGCAAATCACCGGGCGAAACCCCGCCGGCGATCTGGGAAGATCGCCGGACCATCGCCCACTAACGCCACGGTGACAAGCAGTCACCAGCGCACCTGATTCAATCGCAGGGCTGCTCGTATCGCCCGCAGCATGCGATCAATGCGGCCTTACGATCACATCGGCGCCTCCGCACATACTGGTCCGATGGACCTGGCCACCAATCCCGAGCGGCATGCCCAGGCGTACCAACTGATCGCAAAACCGCGGATTCAGGTCGCACGCATCACCCCTTGCGACTGCACCAACAGGTCAGCGCACCCCGCTGTCTGCGGCACAGCCGCTTCGCGCCCCGATAACGTCCCAGCGATCCCACAGACCTGATATGTGCCGTACGGCATATCGAGGTTTCCTGCGCCACCCTGCTCCGCGCGGCACTCGCAAGTGCCTGTCGACACAGGCAAACCACCACAAACCCCGCAGCGACGGGCATCACGCCAACGAAACCCCGGCAAACCCGGCCACGTCGATAAGCCCGTATCTGTGGATTCCCCGAATACCCGGCAGCCAATTTAAACAAATCCCTTGCGCAGAACCGCCTGACGCGTTTTAATCAGCGCCACGGAGATAATCGGCCCGCATGCAGTCGTGCGACTCCAACGCCGGCCTCACCAGGCCAGACGTCATTTGGTCAAATCGCAAGAGGAATAGCACCATGTCCAGCCTCAAGGAACTCTTGGCTCAGCGCGCAGCGCTTGATGAGCAGATCAACGAAACCAAGGATCGCGAACGCTCCGAAGCCGTTGCCAAGATCAAGACGCTGATGAGCGAATATGGTCTGTCGATCGCAGATCTGAGCGTGCGCACACCCAAGGTCGTCAAGGTGTCCAAGGTTGCAGCCAAGTATCGCAACCAAGCCACCGGCGAAACCTGGAGCGGCCGCGGCCTGCAACCCAAGTGGCTGAAGGCCGCGATTGCCAGCGGTGCCTCGCTGGGAGATTTCGCCGTCTGATGGGAATTGGGGGCAACGCAACATGCCCCCGGGCCCATGCGGTTTTTTGCGCAGGGCCCTCGTTAATTGACCCACGGCACGGCACCCCTGCCCTACCGAGTTCGAAAGAAAGGCCACCCCCGGGTGGCCTTTTTGCTGCCAAAGCCACGAGAAAGTCAGCCCCCCTTCGTTCAGAGGATGGCAGAGGGTTTCACCGCGTGACGCCCTGCAACGGTGCGACAACTATGCTGCCGTTGTTCCGGCCAGGCCGGACCCGTGGTTCATGGACTCTGAATTCCCTCCCCGCCTACCCAACGCAAGAGCCGCTCCGGCTGCTCCGCGGCCCCGCCGCATCCGGACGAGACGCCGCAGCGCTTCGCAACTGGCTCGCCAGACGCTGCTGGCTGCCTGCGGCATCCTGGCGCTGGCCGCACTGGTCGTAGCGTCCCGATTCGTTTCAGCGACACCGGCGCTCCTGAGCCTGGTGCCCGGTGCCGCATGGGGCGAATGGCTGACGCCGATGCTGGCCGCCGCCTTCGTTCAGGCCGCGCGCGCGCGGCTGGGCGGGTGGACCGGCTGGGCCGCAGCGCTGGGCCTGCTTGCAGGGGGGATGACTCCACTCGCCGCCGACATGCCTCGCCTTGCCTGGTCCCCCGACATGCTCCTTTCCGGCCTGGGACTGACCGCACTGGCCCTGCCCCTGCTGCAGGCCGCGAGCAGCCGCCCGGTCGCGCAGCGCGTCCAACAGGCCCTGGCCCGAGCTTGGCCCGCTGCCCCTGCCTGGCACGGCGTTCTCCCTGCCCTGCTGGCCGGCGTTCTGGCCCCAGCCCTGGTCCTTGGAGCGGCTGCGGCGCTCATCGCGTTCTTGCTTCCACATCACAGCCTGCCTTGGGCCGCAGCCCTGGCCTGGGCCCTGGGCGGACTGGCTGCGGCCACCCATCACAGCACCTCGCCTCAGGCTGGGAAAACAGGGCACGGTAGCCGCCTGATCGCGCTGGCCGCGCTCGTTGCGATCGCTCTGCAGACACCGCCACTGGCCGCCCGGCTGTCGCCGCTGGCGGACTTGGTGCCCCCTGGCGAATTCGGCGCACTGACCTTCCTGCTCCCGCAGCTGCTGCTGGGCGGCTTCGCCCTGCTCAGCCCGGCACGTCATGCTGCAACGCTCGGCCTGATGCTGCTGCTGGGCTGGATGGCAGCTCAGCCCGCCGATGCAGCCACGGCGCTGGGCGCGGCTGCCCTGGCGTGGCTGCCACTGCTGGCGCTCGTTCGGCAGACCAAAGCCCTGGCAGGCGACCCCGAGTGGCTGCCCGCACTGGATGACCAACGCCTGGCTCTGGCCGAATGGCACTGGCCTGGCGGCCTGCGTCATGCCTCGGCTGGCTGGCTCGCACTGACGGGCGATGGTCGAGGGGACGGCAGCGTCGAGGACGCCCGCGCAGTCAACGGCTCACCGCTCGCCTGGCTGGCCAAGGTTCATCCACGCGACCGCGACGCCGCACGGCAGACCTTGCGCAGGCTGCTGTCCTCCCCCGACAAGCAGGCCGAACGGCTCAGCCTGCGGCTGGCCCCCGCAGGCGGCGACTGGCGACGGTTCCGGCTCGCCATGCGCGTGACGGTGCGCGACCGGCAGGGGCGGGCGCGCACCGTCATCGCGTCGCTGCTCGATGCCGGCTGGCGCCAGATGGCCGAAGACCGTGAGCGCATGGCCGCCGCGCTGTTCGAGCAGATCGACGGCGGCATCGCCGTGGTCGACCCCCAGAGCCGCATCGTCGAGGCCAACCCGGCGTACTGCACGCTGATGCAGGAGCCCCGCGAACGGCTGCTCGGACGCATCGCCACACCGCTGTCTGCCAGCACGCTCGATCTCAACGGCTACACCAGCAGCCAGCTGCAGGCGCCGCTCAAGGCGGGCAAGATCTGGCACGGCCAGCTCGACGTCGCCCTGCCGGGCGGCACCCGCCTCACCCTTGCCACGCGGCTGGGTGCCGTGCCTGCGAGCGAAGGGTCTCCGCACTGGCGCGTGCTCAGCATCAGCGACCTGAGCGAATCACGCCGACTCCAGGAGCATCTGCACCGCGCCCGGCGTTTTGACCCGGCCACCGGCCTGCCCAACCGCGACGAGTTCATGCGTCTGCTGCAGCTGGCGCTGAACCGCGCGGCACGCGATGGACTGATGCTGGTGGTGGCGCTGATCGACCTGGACGGCTTTGGACGCATCAATGCCGAACATGGGCAGTTGGCGGCTGATTCAGTCCTGCGCGAGCTGAGCGCCAGGCTGCATTCGGCGCTGCGGGGCGGCTCCGCGCGCAGCCGCCAGGCCGCCGACCAGATCGCGCGCCTGCACGGCGACGAATTCGCCGTGGTGCTGCATGTCCAGACCCCCGAGGAAGGCCAGCGGGCGGTGGAGCGCCTGCTGGCTCTGCTGTGCACCCCCGTGGCAGTGCGCGAGAGCCAGGTCGACGCCCCTCCGGCCCTGGAGATCAGCGCCAGCCTGGGCGCCACGATCTTTCCCTTCGACAACGCCGATCCCGAGACGCTGATGCGTCACGCCGGCCACGCGCTCTACCGCGCCAAACAGGCCGGGCCGGGCGGCTGCCACTTCCATGACCCCAGCCTGCAGCAGCGTGACGAGGTAGGCCTGATTGCGCTGGCGCGCCTGCAGCGGGCCCTCGATGGCGGCGAGCTACTGCTGCACTACCAGCCGCAGATCGACCTGCAGACGGGCCAGGTCATGGGTGTCGAGGCCCTGCTGCGCTGGCAGCACCCGGAGCGTGGGCTGCTGGCACCCGCCCATTTCCTGCCGCAGGTGGGCGACAGCGGGCTGGCCGTCCAGATCGGCGACTGGGTCATCGAGCAGGCGCTGGCGCAGGCCGCGCGTTGGGCGAAGGCGGGGCTCAACCTCGGCCCGCTGGGCTGGAAGGCGCTGCCGGTGTGCGTCAACGTCGGCGTTCGCCAGCTGCAAAGACACGACTTTCCGCAGCGGCTGCAGGAGCTGGTTCAACGGCAGCCGCCGCAGCTCGCCGCACTCCTGCACCTCGACGTCCTCGAATCCGATGCCCTCGTCGAAACCACGGCCACTCAGGCCCTGATCCAGCGCTGCCAATTGCTCGGTGTGGGCATCGCCCTGGACGATTTCGGGGCCAGCTATTCCAAGCTCGCGGCACTCAAGCGACTGCCCGTCGACACCTTCAAGCTGGACAGAAGCTATGTGCAGGGCATGCTGGGCGACGCGCAAGACCTGTCGCTGGTCGAGAGCGTGATCCAGTTGGCCCGCAACATGGGCTGTGCCGTCCTGGCCAAGGGCGTCGAGAGCCGCGCCCACGCTCGCGCACTGCTGCGGCTGGGCTGCCGACTGGGCCAGGGCAACGGCATCGCCGCGGCCATGCCTCCCGAAGCCCTGCCCGAGTGGCTGGATCGATTCGCCAGCGCCGACTGGCCCGGGCAGATGCGCGCATCGGCCCCGCAGCCGACACCCTGAATCGACACCTCCGGGCGCCCGACCGCCACGCACCCCGTAGACTGACGGGGTGATCCCGCCCGGCTTTATCCATGATCTGCTGGCCCGCGTCGACATCGTCGACGTGGTGGGGCGGCACGTCGAGCTCAAGAAGGCGGGTATCAACCACAAGGGCCTGTGCCCCTTCCACGGCGAGAAGTCCCCCAGCTTCACCGTCAGCCCCAGCCGCCAGACCTACCACTGCTTTGGCTGCGGGGTGCACGGCAACGCGATCGGATTTCTGATGGAGCACACGGGCGCCGGCTTCATCGAGGCGGTGGAAGACCTGGCACAGCAGGTCGGCATGCAGGTGCCCCAGGACGAGCGCAGCCCGGAACAGCGCGAACGTGCGCAGGCAGAGAAGGCCCGCCACCTGAGCCTGACCGACGTGCTGGCCCGGGCCGCAGACCACTACCGTGCCCAGCTCAAGAAGAGCCCTCGCGCGATCGACTATCTGAAGGGGCGCGGCCTGACCGGCCAGATCGCAGCGCGCTTCGCCCTCGGCTACGCCCCCGAGGGCTGGCGTTCGCTGGCCAGCGGCTTCCCGTCCTATGACGATCCGCAGTTGGTGGACGCCGGCCTGGTGATCGACAAATCGGCCGAAGACGAGGCCGAGCCCGCCCAGGACGGCCGCCCCGGTGGCCGACGCTACGACCGCTTCCGCGACCGCGTGATGTTCCCCATCCGCAACGTGCAGGGCGAGGTGATCGGCTTCGGCGGACGCGTGCTGGACAAGGGCGAGCCCAAGTACCTGAACTCACCCGAAACCCCGGTTTTCCACAAGGGGCGCGAGCTCTACGGCCTGTTCGAAGCCCGCACCGCGCTGCGCCAGCGTGGCTACGCGCTGGTGGTCGAGGGCTATATGGACGTGGTTGCCCTGGCCCAGCACGGCCTGGGCAACGCGGTCGCGACACTGGGCACAGCCTGCACGCCGGATCACGTCCACAAGCTGTTCCGCTTCACCGAGAATATCGTGTTCAGCTTCGACGGTGACGCCGCCGGCCGGCGGGCAGCCGTGCGCGCCCTGGAAGCCTCGCTGCCGCATGTGAGCGAGTCGCGCAGCGTGAAGTTTCTGTTCCTGCCCACCGAGCACGACCCCGACTCGTATGTTCGCGAGCTCGGCGCCGAGGCGTTCGAGCGCTGCGTGGAGGACGCCGTCCCACTCTCGCGCCAATTGATCGCCGTGGCCGGCGACGGCTGCGATCTCAGCACCCCCGAGGGCCGCGCCCGCATGCTCAAGCAGGCCCAACCGCTGTGGAACCTGCTGCCCGATGGGCTGCTGCGCAGGCAACTGCTCGGCGAACTGGCACGTCATGGGCAGCTACCGGAATCCGAGCTTCAGGGCCTGTGGACCGGCGCGAGTGCTGCCGCCCCAGCGACGCGCGATGGCGATGTTGGCCCGCCCGTCAGCCAGGAAGCGCGCCCGCGCAAGGAATGGCGCACCGATCGCAAGCGCGGCGACTGGAAGCCCGGAGATGGCAAATTCGGCAAATGGCGAGGCCGCGAGGCGGAGAGTCGCCCCGCCGGCCCACGCATCGCCCCCGCCACCGCCGCAGACAATGCCGTGCGGCTGCTGCTGCAGCACAGCGAGCTCTGGGACAGCCTCGCCGAGGAAGACAAGGGGCTGCTGCACGACCTGGGCGGGACACATGGCGAGCTGATCCGCTGGCTGGAGCGCCACCTCACCCACCATGGTGCCTGCCCCTGGGCCGTCGTCCAGGCCGGACTGGCCAGCGATGGGCTGGCCGACGCGGCGCAGCGCCTGTCCAGGCCCCACCAGGAGTTGGGCATCCAGGAGACCGACCCGCAGGGCGACCTCAGCCGCGCCGTCACCGAACTGCGCTCCCGGGCGCCGGAGGCGCTGCCCGGTGGCGCCACCGCCTCGGACGATGAACGCCGTCGCGCGCTGGAAGCACTGGCACGCCTGCGCGAGCGGCACGGTATCGGGCCCAGCTGACGCGCATTTTTGCAATCAGGCGCCAAATCGCGGATAATTACGTGTTTTCCGCGCGCGTCAACAAGAGTGACGGCAGAGACATGCCGGGACCGGCCACCCAGCGACACTGGGCACCCCGTGAGGGTTTACAGGCCACCATATCCGCCAGCTCTGCACTCCAAACGATCACGCCAGCTTGTTCGCGCCACGCTCGGAGTCTGCCGGCCTCGGATTGATATCCCCGCCGGTCGCCCCAAGTGATGAAAGCCACCGCCCTGTGCCCCGCCGGTTTGATGACCAGCCCGGGCCGGCCGCGGTGGCTGCTGCATTTCAGCGTTGATATTTTCAAGACCGCGCCACCTCCCGAAGGACCTGCATGACCGCCAAGAAGACCGCGACCAAGGCCAGCCCCGCTGCCGTCGAAGAGCCCAAGAAGAAAACGGCCACCAAGGCGGCTGCCGCTGACGCGCCGGCCAAAGCCACCAAGGCCAAGGCCGTGAAGGCAACGACGACGGACGAGGACAAGCCCAAGCGCGGTCGCAAGCCTAAGGCGGCTACCGAGAACAAGAAGGCGGGCAAGAAGGCCGGCGAGGAAGAAGAAGAGGACTTCTCCGACATCGACGCCGAGATCGAAGGCGAAGAGGCCGAGGCCGAAGAGCCGGCGGCGGCAGTCGAGGAAGAAACCGTCAAGGCCAAGCCGCTGCGCATGAAGGTCAGCCGCGCCAAAGAGCGCGCGCTGATGCGTGAGTTCGGCCTCGAAGAGACCGCGCTGACCGAAGAAGAAGCCGTCAAGCGTCGCCAGGAGCTGAAGACGCTGATCAAGATGGGCAAGACCCGTGGTTTCCTGACCCATCAGGAAATCAACGATCACCTGCCCGAAAAGCTGATCAACGAGGAAATCCTCGAGGCGATCGTGTCCATGTTGAACGACATGGGCATTGCCGTGTACGAGCAGGCACCGGACGCCGCCACACTGCTGATCCAAGGCTCGGCCACGACCACCTCGACCGAGGAAGAAGCTGAAGAAGCCGCCGAAGCTGCACTGTCGACGGTGGACTCCGAGTTCGGCCGCACGACCGACCCGGTGCGCATGTACATGCGCGAGATGGGCACGGTGGAACTGCTGACCCGTGAAGGCGAAATCGAGATCGCCAAGCGCATCGAAGGCGGCCTGCAGGCCATGATGCTGGCGATCTCGGCATCGCCCACGACCATCGCTCACATCCTCGACATGGCGGCCAAGATCCGCGCCGGCGAGCAGCAGATCTCCGACGTCGTCGACGGCTTCGTGGCCGAAGACGAGGCCGACGACTATGTGGCCGAAGAAGACTTCGACGAGTTCGACGAGGACGACGATGACGACGGCAATGGCGGCTCCAAGGCGCTGACCAAGAAGCTTGAGGAGCTCAAGACCGCAGCGCTGGGTAAGTTTGACCTGATCTCGGCCAGCTTCGAGAAGATGCGCAAGGCCTTCGAGAAGGAAGGCTACCGCTCGTCCGCGTACGACAAGGCGCAGCACATCATCAGCACCGAGCTGATGACCATCCGCTTCACGGTCAAGACCATCGAGAAGCTGTGCGACATCCTGCGCAGCCAGGTGGACGACGTGCGCCGCTACGAGCGCGAACTGCGCAAGATCGTCGTGGACAAGTGCGGCATGCCGCAGGAACAGTTCATCAAGACCTTCCCGCCCAACGCACTCAACCTGAAGTGGGCCGAAAAGGAAGTTGCCGCCGGCAAGAACTACAGCGCCGTGCTGAGCCGCAATCTGCCGGCCGTGCAGGAACTGCAGCAGAAGCTGATCGACATCCAGGCCAAGGCCGTCGTGCCGCTCGATGACCTCAAGGACATCAACAAGCGCATGAACGAGGGTGAGAAGGCCTCGCGCGATGCGAAGAAGGAAATGATCGAGGCCAACCTGCGCCTCGTGATCTCCATCGCGAAGAAGTACACCAACCGCGGCCTGCAGTTCCTGGACCTGATCCAGGAAGGCAATATCGGCCTGATGAAGGCGGTGGACAAGTTCGAATACCGCCGCGGCTACAAGTTCTCGACCTACGCCACGTGGTGGATCCGCCAGGCCATCACCCGCTCCATCGCTGACCAGGCCCGCACCATCCGCATCCCGGTTCACATGATCGAGACGATCAACAAGATGAACCGCATCTCGCGCCAGCATCTGCAGGAGTTCGGCTACGAGCCGGACGCCCCGACGCTGGCCGAGAAGATGGAGATCCCGGAGGACAAGATCCGCAAGATCATGAAGATCGCCAAGGAGCCGATCTCCATGGAAACGCCGATCGGGGACGACGACGACAGCCACCTGGGCGACTTCATCGAGGACACGAACAACGTGGCCCCGGTGGAAGCCGCGATGCAGGCCGGCCTGCGCGACGTCGTGAAGGACATCCTGGACTCGCTGACGCCGCGCGAAGCCAAGGTGCTGCGCATGCGTTTCGGCATCGAGATGCAGAGCGACCACACGCTGGAGGAAGTCGGCAAGCAGTTCGACGTGACCCGCGAGCGCATCCGCCAGATCGAGGCCAAAGCGATCCGCAAGCTCAAGCACCCGAGCCGCAGCGACAAGCTGCGCACTTACCTGGACAACCTGTAAGTGCCGTCAAACCAAGGCCGGCTTCGTCCGGCCTTTTTTACTCCGCCGCTACACTGACCGCATGACCGCGATCCGCGAGCGCACCGTCCTGTTTGCTGACCTGCGAGGCAGCACCGGACTCTACGAATCGCTTGGCAATGCCGAGGCCAGCGCGCTGGTCACGCAGACTGTCAGCCAGGTCGGAGAGGCCGTGCTGGAAGGCGGCGGTCAGCTCATCAAGACGCTGGGAGACGGCCTGATGGCCGCCTTCGAGACATCGCGCGACGGCGTCCGTGCCGCGCAGCGCATGCAGGAGCTGCTTGAGAAAACCGTGCAGCGCGCGCGTCGGCAGAACAACCCGGCCGCGCTGGCCCTGCGCCTGCAGGTGGCGCTGGCGCGTGGCGAGGTGGTCGAGCTCAACGGCGACTGCTTCGGCGATGCGGTGAACGTCGCCGCACGTCTGATCGACCACGCGGGCGACGGCGAGGTGCTGATCACGGCCGAAGTGCTGGCCGGCCTACACCACGCCTCCAAGGCCCGCTTTCGCAGCCTGGATCGCATCTCGGTGCGGGGCCGGGTGGAAACCGTCCATGTCTACCGGATGGACGCCCTGCAGCTTCATGCCGAAGCAGCCACCACGATGTTCGGCGAGCCCATGCGCTCGGCAGACCCGGACGGCATGCGGCTTGTGTGGCGCGATCTGGACCGCGTCTTCAACCTGAACTCCATGCCGGTCGTGCTCGGCCGAAGCGTGCAGGCGACCTACTGCATCACCGACGCAAGGGTCTCCCGCTCCCATGCCCGCATCGACTGGCAGGGCAGCAGCTTCGAGCTGACCGACCTCTCCTACAACGGCACCTATGTGCGCTTCGGGGAGTCCGGCAAGGTGCTGAGCCTCAAGCGAGGCAGCTGCACGCTGCACGGCAGCGGCGAAATCAGCCTAGGCGGACCGCCCGGTGGCGACCAGAGCTCGCCCACGGTCCGCTTCGAGGTGCTGCACTTCGCCGACACCGTGCCCCACGCCGGCCCCGGCCGCCGCCGCTAATTCATGTCCTATCGCGCTGAACCGCCTCACCGGCACGGCGAGGCCCCCGCCGGGCCCGAGACCGCCGTGCTGCTCTGCAATCTAGGCACCCCCGAAGCGCCGACGGCCGCCGCGCTGCGGCGCTACCTGGGCCAGTTCCTGTCCGACCCGCGCGTCGTCGAGATCCCCCGGCTGCTGTGGGCGCTGATCCTGCACGGCATCATCCTGCGGGTGCGCCCGGCCAAGTCGGCCGCCAAGTACGCCACGGTCTGGACCCCCGATGGCTCGCCGCTGAAGGTCTGGACCGAGAAGCAGGCCAAGCTGCTGCAAGGCCTGCTGGGCGAGCGCGGCCTGCGTGCGCGCGTGGCCTACGCGATGCGCTATGGCCAGCCCGCCATCGCGCAGACGCTTGATGCCCTTAAACGCGAAGGCGTGAAGCGCGTGCTGGTGCTGCCGGCCTACCCGCAATATTCGGCAGCGACAACGGCCAGCGTCATCGACGACGTGGCCCGCTGGACCCTGCAAACCCGACATCTGCCCGAGCTGCGCTTCGTCAACCGTTATCACGACGATCCCGCCTACATCGCCGCCCTGGCCCAGACCGTGCGCGAGCACTGGGCGCGCGAAGGCCGCGCCGACAAGCTGGTGATGAGCTTTCACGGCATGCCCGAGCGCACGCTGCACCTGGGCGACCCGTATCACTGCGAATGCCTGAAGACCGGCCGCCTGCTGGCCGAAGCGCTGGGCTTGAGCAAGGACCAATGGCTGGTCACCTTTCAGAGCCGCTTCGGCAAAGCGAAGTGGCTGGAGCCCTACACCGAGCCCAGCCTCATCAAACTGGCACGCGGCGGGCTGAAGTCGGTCGATCTGATCTGCCCCGGCTTTGCGGCGGACTGCCTGGAGACGCTGGAAGAAATCAACCAGGAGGTCCGGGAGGCCTTCCTGAAGGCCGGCGGACAGCGCTTCAGCTACATCCCCTGCCTGAACGACCACCCGGCCGGCATCCGCGCCCTGGGCGATCTGGCCGAGCGCCATCTGCAGGGCTGGCCCATGTCAGCCCCCCGGCCGGACGCCCTTGCCCTGCAGCGTCAACGAGCCCTTGCCGCCGGCTCGCGCGACTGAGCGCGGCGGCGAAGCACCAGCGCCAGGAAGCCCGAACCCGCCAGCGCCATCCAGCCCATGCCCGGCTCGGGCACAGGCTGGGCGGAGAACACCGCGCCCCCTGCCGCGCTGAAGCTGAAGCTGTTGAACTGGTAGGCATCGGCCTGTGCGGTGAAGGTCGCGCCAGCAAAGGTCGCCGGATCAAGTCCATGGCTTCCGCCCGCGCCGTCGGCCATCTGGAAGAAGGTGTCGATGCTGAAGCCGCCCCCCGCCTGGAAGGCACTGGGATCGGTGCTGCCCAGGAAGCGGAACTCGACGGCCAGATGGGCCAGATCGAGCGCACTGCCTTCGCCAAACAGGAGACTGTCGGTATTGAAGCCTCCCACGCCGTCCGACTCGACCTCCAGCACCAGGCGGCTGCCAGCGACTGCCGAAAAGCCGCCGTCGATATGCATCTGCCCCGGGGAATTGCCCGGACTGAAGATGCCGTAGTTGATGACGTTGCCCCTGATGGTGCCGCTGCCGCCGAGAAAGCCGTTCGTGCCGATGACGATGGTGTCGGCCGTCAACGTGCTGTTGTTGACGACCAGCGTGCCCGTGCCGCCGTCGACGCTGCCCGTTGAGGTCTTGTCGCGCGCGATGCCGAGCCAGTTGGTCGTGAGGCTGGAGCCCTCGCTCATCAGCAGCGTGCCATCGGAGCCCGTCAATCGGCCGACGAAGACGCCGCCGCCCAGCACCTCCACGCTGCTGCCTCCCTTGATCCGCATCAGCCCGATGCCATCGCGCGCCACCGTCATCGAGGCCTTGCCTGCTGCGGCTTCGATGCTGATGCGGGACCCGCCCGACAGCGTCAGCGTGCCGTCGCCCAGCGGGCCGCTGCCGGAGCCACCGAGATTGAGCGTGGCGCCCAGGCTGCCCAGGTTGTGGATCGTCACCTGGCTGCCATTGTCGATGGTGGCCACGCCCACGCCGCCGGAGCGGCCGATCGACAGGAAAGCCCCGGACAAGGTGCCGCCGGTCTGCTGGCCACTGAAGTTCAGTGTGGCGTTATTGACGCTCAGCACGCCCACACCGCCCGAGCGGCCGACATTCATGCCGATGGCGCTGACGCTGGCCCGGTCGGCAACCGTCAGCTGACCGAAGCTCTGCGGGCCATGGCCAACCCCGATGTAGGTGTCATTGCCGGTCAGGCGGATTTCTGAACCCAGGCCACTGACCAGGGCAATGCCCCGTCCACCCGG
The DNA here is from genome assembly GCA_003241055.1 of Roseateles depolymerans. Taxonomy (GTDB): domain Bacteria; phylum Pseudomonadota; class Gammaproteobacteria; order Burkholderiales; family Burkholderiaceae_C; genus Pelomonas; species Pelomonas depolymerans_A. The sequence goes on along the minus strand of QFOD01000001.1, from coordinate 86,719 downwards.
CGCCGTGTCGCTGCTGCCACCAATGAAGAGGCTGGTGCTGCGTGAGTCCGTCGGTGTCGAAAGCGCCTGGCCATCAATCAGCAGCTGGCCACCATCCGTGATGTTGAGAAACCCCGCACCCTCCCGGCCGACGCGCACGAGCGGATTCACCGCCTCGGTCGGGCCAGCGCTGCCGCTGGAGCGCGCACTGACGCGGGCTGTCGACCCCGTCCCGCTGATCAGCAGCGTGCCGGACGAATTGGCCTCGCGCCCCACACTGAGCTGAGGGCCGACCTGCAGCGCCAGCTCGGCAGCGATCTCCAATGTGCCGCCCCCGGTCACGCTGACAACACCGGTTCCGCCGTTGCGGCCGATGTCCATCAGCGGATTGAAGGCCACGCCACCGCTGGCGGCGGCCGATGCCGTGCCGTTGACGCGCAGCGCCGAGCCCACGCCCTCAATGTCCAGCCGGCCATAGGCACCGTCGCGACCGACCCCCATGTAGAGCATGCCGACGGCACTGCCTCCGTCACGCAGCGCCAGCGTCGCGGTGCCATAGCTGCCCCGCCCGACATTGAGGCCGCCTGCATCGCCGGTGAACAGCACGGCCGACCCTGAACCTGCCACCAGCATGTCGGTGCGTCCACCGCCGCCGCTGAGCAGCAGATCGTTGCTGACGCCGCTCTTGCCGTCGATCCAGAGTCGCCCGCCGTCGCTCACGGTGATCGTGGCCGACGCATTCCGATGCAACGCAGTACGAACCGCTGCGCCCGATCCATCGAGGCTGCCTCCCGTCACCCGCCACACCGAGCCCGGCCCATCGATCACCACCTCGGCAAAGCTGCGCTCGCTGCCCAGCGGACTGGAGCCGCCCGGTGCCACGCCCAGCGACGCCCCATCGGTCGTCAGCGAGCCCCCATCCAGCACCTCGACGCGCCCGCGGGTCACCCCGCCCGGCGTACCGAAGGTGAACGACTCGATCGGCGGCTTGAACACGGCCACACCGCCGACGACGAACGAGCGCAGGAAGCTCGCGTTGGAGCCGGCGCCGGTGATGGTCAGCGTGCCGTCGCTGCCGGCTGCATTGCCGATGAAGACGTTGCACCACTGGCGCCCGGTGAGACAGGCCGCCGAATTGAAACGGCCGTCCACCGTCGCGCCATCGCTGATCGTCAGCCTGGCCGCACCCCACTCGCCGACACCCAGTCGGTTGCCATCGCCGTCCAGCTGCACCCGGGTGCCGATGCCGGTAATCAACATGCCACTGACGCCGTCGGCCGGCACCGTACGGCCGCCGTTCTGCGCCAGCGACAACGTCCCCACACGCAGCAGCGACCCGCCGTCGAGCAGCAACTGCCCGGGTGAATTCAGACCCACCCAGAGCTCATCGCCCGGCAGCAGAAAGTCGCCCAGGCCACCAACGAAGCTGCCGCCATCGCGCGAGGCCACGGTGCCCGAGACGATGGCGCCCGCCCAGGCGGGAGAACAGGCCAGCGCCGCACAAGCTGCGACGAGCGTCGGCAGGCGGCTCCGGGATAGCTTGTGCAGACGACGCATGGCCTGATCCTTGAAGTTGAGGCGCGGCGAAGTTATCCGGCCGCATCGCCGCGCGAATCCCTTCCGTTGGGGACGACCGGGCGCGCGCCTGACGACGGCGACAATCGGGCCCATGGCCTCGCCCCTGACCTCAATGCGTCTCGACAAGTGGCTGTGGGCTGCACGCTTCTACAAGACCCGTGCGCTCGCGGTGGATGAAATCAACCTGGGCCGCGTGCGCATCGGCGGCCAGCCGGTGAAGCCGGCACGGGACGTCAGGATCGGTGACGTGCTCAGCGTGCGCACCGGCGTCATCACCCGCGAGGTGGAGGTCCGCGGCCTGTCCGGCATGCGCGGCCCGGCCCCGCAGGCCCAGCTGCTCTATGCCGAGACCGAGGCCAGCAGGCTGGCCCGCGAAGCCGCCGCCGAAGCGCGCCGCCTGGCGCCTGAACCGGCCGCCACCATCACCCAGGGCCGCCCGACCAAGCAGGATCGCCGCCGGCTGGCCGACTGGGATCGCTGGTCAGCCTCCGTGGACGACGAAATGCCGGGTTGACCCGGATAATCGGGGGCTAAACCCCCTCTTGAAACCCGGACTTCGGCCTCCATGTGGTGGCCGTTCCGATTTTTGCAGCCATGACGACCGATAACACCCTGCCCCAAGACGGCGCCGCCGCGGCTGAGCCGACGGCTGCCGAACTCAATCCCGAGATCAAGATTGCCGAGCTCGAAGGCCGCCTGGCCGAGATGAGCGACGCCTATCTGCGTGCCAAGGCCGAGGTTGAGAACACCCGCCGCCGCGCCGAGGACGACGTTTCGAAGGCGCGCAAGTTCGCGGTGGAGAGCTTTGCCGAGGCCATGCTGCCGGTGATGGACAGCCTGGAGGCTGCGATCGCCACGCCGGGCGCCGCGGTCGAAACGGTGCTGGAAGGCGTGCACGCCACGCGTCGCCAGCTGGCCAGCGCGCTGGAGCGAAACAAGGTGGTGGAAGTGAACCCGGCTGCGGGCACGAAGTTCGACCCGCATCAGCACCAGGCCATCTCCATGGTGCCGGCCGAGCAGGACGCCAACACCGTCGTGGTCGTGCTGCAAAAGGGTTTCCTGATCGCCGACCGCGTGCTGCGCCCGGCGCTGGTGACCGTCGCGGCACCCAAGTAATTCACAGCTCGGCGCCCCTTGAAGCGGCGCGAGTTATCCACAGATTCCAAGCATCCAAGCAATATTCAGGAGCACTCCATGGGAAAGATCATCGGCATTGACCTGGGCACCACGAACTCGTGCGTCGCGGTCATGGAAGGCAACACCACGCGCGTGATCGAGAACGCCGAAGGTGCGCGCACCACGCCGTCCATCATTGCCTACCAGGAAGACGGCGAGATCCTCGTCGGCGCCTCGGCCAAGCGTCAGGCCGTGACCAATCCTAAGAACACGGTCTACGCCGCCAAGCGCCTGATCGGCCGCAAGTTCCAGGAGAAGGAAGTCCAGAAGGACATCGACCTGATGCCCTACAAGATCGCGGCCGCCGACAACGGCGATGCCTGGATCGAGGTGCGTGGCAAGAAGCTGGCGCCCCCGCAGGTGTCGGCCGAAGTGCTGCGCAAGATGAAGAAGACCGCCGAGGACTACCTCGGCGAGGAAGTGACCGAGGCCGTCATCACGGTGCCGGCCTACTTCAACGACGCCCAGCGCCAGGCGACCAAGGACGCCGGCCGCATCGCCGGCCTGGACGTCAAGCGCATCATCAACGAGCCCACCGCCGCGGCCCTGGCCTTCGGCCTGGACAAGCACGGCAAGGGCGACCGCAAGATCGCCGTGTATGACCTGGGCGGCGGCACCTTCGACATCTCCATCATCGAGATCGCGGACGTCGACGGCGAGATGCAGTTCGAGGTGCTGTCCACCAACGGCGACACCTTCCTGGGCGGCGAAGACTTCGACCAGCGCATCATCGACTACATCATCAGCGAGTTCAAAAAGGAACAGGGCGTCGACCTGACCAAGGACGTGCTCGCCCTGCAGCGCCTGAAGGAAGCCGCCGAGAAGGCCAAGATCGAGCTGTCCAACTCGTCGCAGACCGACGTGAACCTGCCCTACATCACGGCAGACGCGACCGGCCCCAAGCACCTGAACGTGAAGCTCACCCGCGCCAAGCTGGAAAGCCTGGTGGACGAGCTGATCGAGCGCACCATCGCCCCCTGCCGCACCGCGGTGAAGGATGCCGGCGTGTCGCTGTCCGACATCGACGACGTGATCCTGGTCGGCGGCATGACCCGCATGCCCAAGGTGCAGGACAAGGTCAAGGAGTTCTTCGGCAAGGAACCGCGCCGTGACGTGAACCCCGACGAGGCCGTGGCCGTCGGTGCCGCCATCCAGGGCCAGGTCCTGGGCGGCGAGCGCAAGGACGTGCTGCTGCTGGACGTCACCCCGCTGTCCCTGGGCATCGAGACCCTGGGCGGCGTGATGACGAAGATGATCAAGAAGAACACGACCATCCCGACCAAGTTCAGCCAGACCTTCTCGACCGCCGACGATAACCAGCCGGCCGTGACCATCAAGGTCTACCAGGGCGAGCGCGAGCTGGCCCAGGCCAACAAGTCGCTGGGCGAGTTCAACCTCGAGGGCATCCCGCCGGCACCGCGCGGCATTCCGCAGATCGAGGTGAGCTTCGACATCGACGCCAACGGCATCCTGCACGTCGGCGCCAAGGACAAGGGCACCGGCAAGGAAAACAAGATCACCATCAAGGCGAACTCGGGCCTGTCCGAAGCCGAGATCGAGAAGATGGTGAAGGACGCCGAGGCCAATGCCGCCGAGGACAAGAAGAAGGTCGAGCTGGTCCAGGTGAAGAACCAGGGCGACGCGATGGTGCACTCGGTGCGCAAGTCGCTGACCGAGTTCGGCGACAAGCTGGACGCCGGCGAGAAGGACAAGATCGAAGCCGCGATCAAGGACCTGGAAGAAGCCCTGAAGGGCGACGACAAGGCCGACATCGAGGCCAAGACCGAGGCCCTGATGACGGCCAGCCAGAAGCTGGGCGAGAAGATGTACGCCGAGCAGCAAGGCGCGCAGGCCGCGGCAGCCGCCGCCGGCGCCGGCGCCGCGGGTGCCACCGAGCAGCCGCAGGCCGAGCCCAAGCGCCAGGCCGACGACAACGTGGTGGACGCCGAGTTCAAGGAAGTCAAGGACAGCAAGTGATGTCCGCCGGGCGGGCCATGCCGGCCCGCCTGAATCGCCGCGTGAGGGCCTGCAGGCCCCAGCGCGGCGTTGTCCTTTCAAGGATCCCCAGCAGGACCGCAAATGGCAAAGCGTGATTACTACGAAGTCCTCGGCGTCGCCAAGACGGCCACCGAAGACGAGATCAAGAAGGCCTACCGCAAGCTGGCCATGAAGTACCACCCCGACCGCAACCAGGGCGACGGGGCGAAGAAGGCCGAGGAGCAGTTCAAGGAGGCCAAGGAGGCCTACGAGATGCTGTCCGACGCGCAAAAGCGCGCGGCCTACGACCAATACGGCCATGCCGGCGTGGACCCCAACATGGGTGCCGGCCGCGGCGGCCCGGGCGCGGAAGGCTTCGGCGGCTTCGCCGAGGCCTTTGGCGACATCTTCGGCGACATCTTCGGTGGCCAGGGCGGCGGCCGGCGCGCGGGTGGCGGCCAGCAGGTCTATCGCGGCAGCGACCTCAGCTATGCGATGGAGATCACGCTGGAGGAAGCGGCGCGCGGCAAGGAAACGCAGATCCGCATTCCCAGCTGGGAAAACTGCGAGACCTGCAGCGGCTCGGGCGCAAAACCCGGCACCAGCGCCAAGACCTGCGGCTCCTGCGGCGGCTCCGGCCAGGTGCACATGCGCCAGGGCTTCTTCAGCATCCAGCAGACCTGCCCGCACTGCCAGGGCAGCGGCAAGATCATTCCCGACCCCTGCACGGTCTGCAACGGCCAGGGCAAGGTCAAGAAGACCAAGACGCTGGAAGTCAAGATTCCGGCCGGCATCAACGAGGGCATGCGCATCCGCTCGGCCGGCAACGGCGAGCCCGGCGTGAACGGCGGCCCGAGCGGCGATCTCTACATCGAGATCCGCATCAAGCAGCACGACATCTTCGAGCGGGACGGCGACGACCTGCACTGCACGATGCCGGTGTCCATGGTGACGGCGGCACTGGGCGGCAACATCGAGGTGCCGACGCTGGGCGGCAAGGCCGAGATCGAGCTGCCCGAGGGCACGCAGCACGGCAAGACCTTCCGCCTGCGTGGCAAGGGCATCAAGGGCGTGCGCTCCAGCTACCCCGGCGACCTGTACTGCCACATCGCCGTGGAGACGCCGGTCAAGCTCACCGAGCACCAGAAGAAGCTGCTCAAGGAGCTGGACGAGTCGCTGAAGAAGGGCGGTGAGCGCCACTCGCCCAATGCCAAGAGCTGGACGGATCGCGTGAAGGATCTCTTCAAGTGAGGCTTCGTCCCTGAGTCTGGCAAGAACTGACCCCATAAAGCCACATCCGACGGTTGTGGCTTTTTTTTCATCCCTATCGAATTGAGGCGTATGTCACGACGCCCGACGGTCTGCATCGCGGCGCTGAAGTACAGCTTGTTACAGCGCCTACATTTGCGCCCATGCCAGGGCCTGACGGCCTCCCTGCCTTCCATCCCTGCGCCCACAAGGTGTGAGCATGTATCTGCTGGACGAAGGCATCCAGAACGCCAAGGCACTCATCGTTGACGGCAACACCAGCTCGCGCAGCCTGCTGGCTGCGCAGCTGCGTGACCTGGGCGTCGGCACGGTGCGCATGGTCGGCCGGGTCAAGGAAGCCCGCCTCATTCTCGAGAACCAGAGCTACGACATCGTGCTGTGCGATGCACAGATCGATGGCGCGGACAGCGGGGGTCAGGATTTGCTCGACGAGCTCAGACGCGTCGGCCTGCTGCCCTACGCCACGGTCTTCGTGATGATGACCAACGAAGCCACCTACGCACGGGTGGCCGAGGCCGCCGAGGCGGCTCTGGACGCCTACCTCATCAAGCCCCACACCAGCGCCAGCCTCGCGGAGCGCCTGACCAGCGCCCGCCATCGCAAGCGCGTGCTCAAGGACATCTTCGACGCGATCGAGCGGCAGGACTTCGAAACCGGTGCCAGGTTGTGCCTGCAACGCTTCGAGAGCCGTGCCCGCTACTGGCTGTACGCAGCCCGCATCGGCGCCGAACTGCTGCTGCGCCTGGGCAAGTACCCCGAAGCCCAGCAGATGTACGAGGCCATCGTTGCCGCCAAGACCGTGCCTTGGGCCAAGCTCGGCGTGGCGCGTGCCCAGCTGGCCAGCGGCAATCCGGGCACCGCACGGCGCACGCTGGAAGACCTGGTCGGAGAGCTGCCCGGCTATGCGGACTCCCACGACCTACTGGGACACCTGCAGATGGAGCAGGGCGACCTCAACCAGGCGCTGCAGACCTACCAGACCGCCACCGCGCTGACACCCGGCTGCCTGCTGCGGCTGCAACGCTGCGGCTCACTGGCCTATTACGCCGGCCAGCGCGACCAGGCGCTGGAGCTGCTCGAACGCGCCGCAGGCCAGGGTCTGAAGTCCAAGCTCTTCGACATGCTGAGCCTGATGATGGTGGGCCTGATGCGCTTCGACCGCAGCGAGCGCAAGGGGCTCAACTACGCCTACGACGCGCTGAACGCGGCCATCTGGCGCCTGCCCCCGTCCAAGCGCCTGCAACGATTCGAGCGCTGCTTCGCCACGCTGACCGCCCTGCTCGACCGCCAGGTGCCTCAGGCCCAGGCGCTGACGATGGAGCTGGGTGGCCAGGCCGAGCAGGGCGACTTCGACCTGGAAGGGGCCACGCTGCTGGTCGCGCTCTGGACCCGACTGCTGCGCCAGGGCGTGCCCTGGGACGTGGCCCGACCCGCCATCGAGACGCTGGGCCTGCGCTACTGCACCTCCAAGGCCAGCACCGAGGTGCTGGTGGCCTCGACCGAAGGGCATGAACAGGCCGGGCCCTTGCTGCGCGAATGCCATCACCGAATCTTCGGGATCGCGGAAACAGCCGTCCGCCATTCGATACGGGGCAACGCCGCCGTCGCCGTCGAGCTGCTGCTGCGTCAGGGCGAGAGCTCGCGCAACGCCAAGCTGATCGACATGGCGGCCCTGGTACTGAAGCGGCATGCCGCCAAGCTGGAGGATCCCGCCCATTACGAGGAACAGGTGCGGCAGCTCCAGGAGCGCTATGTGATCCCGATGGGCTGGCGCGGGCTGCTGCGCGGCCGCGATATCGGCGCGGTGGCGCTGCGCGTGCCGTCGGACCCGGCCACCCTGTCGCTGCCCGTACCGCCGGAAGGCAGCACCTGACCCCATTCCCGGGCCAGCGCCGCCCGGCGTCGACACCATTTCGTCAGCACAGGTCAGCAAGCCGGCCCGTGCCGCAACGAGAATGCGGGCTGCCTGCCCTCGCCCATCACCATGCGACTTCTCTCCCGACTGTTCTCCTGGTTCCGCCCTGAACCCTCCCGTCCCCTGACCCAGGTCTGGCTGACCGCCCTCTGGATGAGCCTGCTGGCGAACTGGCCGCTATGGCGACAGCTGAACAGCCTGCCCGAGGTGGCCGGCCTGCGGGGCGCGTTGTTCACGCTGGCCTTCATCGGCATGGTGACGGCCGCGACCGGCGCGCTGCTGAGCCTGTTGGCCTGGCCGCGAGTCACCCGACCGCTGCTGACCCTGCTGCTGCTGTCGGCAGGCGGACTGGCCCACTTCATTGGCAGCTACGGCATCGTGTTCGATCCGACCATGGTCGTGAACATGATGCAGACGGATGTGCGCGAGACGCGCGACCTGCTGAGCTGGCGGCTGGCCCTGAGCGTGCTGGCGCTGGGCGCCCTGCCCGCCTGGTGGCTGTGGCGGCAGCCTTCCGCGCCGTCTCAGCGCGTAGCCGCCCGCATCGGCGGCAACCTGGCGGGCTTTGCACTGGGGCTGGTGGCCATGGTGCTGCTGGCGCTGTCGGTGTTTGCCGATCTGTCCTCCACCATGCGCAACTACAAGTCGCTGCGCTACATGGTGACGCCGCTGAATGCGGTGTACTCGTTGAGCTCGGCGACGCTGCGCCGCCAGGCCGAACCGAGCGGCCCGCCGGCCGTCATCGGCGCGGACGCCCATCTGCTGCCGCGTGCCGAGGGCAGCAAGCCGCCATTGCTTCTGCTGGTGGTGGGCGAAACCGCACGAGCGGCCAACTTCAGCCTGAACGGCTACGCCCGCAACACCAACCCCGAGCTCGCCAAGCTGCCCGTGCTGAGCTTCCAGCAGGTCAGCTCCTGCGGCACCAGCACCGCAGCCTCGCTGCCCTGCATGTTCTCGCCGCTGGGGCGCAGCGCCTTTCTGGATGAAAAGACCCGCCAGGAAAACCTGCTGGACGTGGCCCAGCGTGCCGGCCTGGCCGTGCTCTGGATCGACAACCAGGCCGGCTGCAAGGGCCTGTGCGACCGTGTTCCCAACAGCTTCTCCAACAAGCTGCCCGAGACCGCCCCCGCCCTGCCGGCCAACCTGTGCCACAAGGACGAGCTGGGCGACGAGTGCTTCGACGAGGTCATGCTCCACGGCCTGGACCAGCGCATCGCTGCGCTGGACCCGGAGCGCCTGAAGCGCGGCCTGCTGCTGGTGATGCACCAGATGGGCAGCCATGGCCCGGCCTACTACAAGCGCTCGCCCGATGACCTCAAGCCCTTCCAGCCGGAATGCCGCAGCAATGCGCTGCAGCAATGCCCGCGCGAGCAGGTCGTGAACGGCTACGACAACACCATCGTCACCACCGACCGCCTACTGGCCCGCAGCATCGCCTGGCTGCAGGGACAGACCGGCCGCTTCGACCCGGGCCTGTTCTATGTGTCGGACCATGGGGAATCGCTGGGCGAGAACGGCCTCTACCTACACGGCATGCCCTATGCGATGGCGCCCTCGGAGCAGACCCACGTCCCCCTGGTGATGTGGCTGCCGGAGCATGGCGCGCTGGCCGATTCGCTCAAGCCCGGCTGCCTGGCCGGCCTGCGCGACAAGCAAGCCTCACACGACAACCTCTTCCACACCGCCATGGGCTGGCTGGGCGCCCGTGCCGATGTCTACAAGCCCACATGGGATCTGCTGGCCGGCTGCAGGCGCTGATCGACCGGCGGGTTGACGTTCAGAACAGGCTGGCCTGCGGGCCAGCCACGCTCGGCGGCCGGAACAGCGACAGCTCCAGCGGCCGCCGTTCTGCCCGCAGCCCCAGCTTGCCCGCGGCGCGGCGCAACCGGGCCCGCAGCAGATCGGCCCACAGGCCCTCGCCCCTCATGCGGGAGCCAAAGCGTGCATCGTTGTCGCGCCCGCCGCGCATATCGCGGATGCGGGCCATCACGCGCTCGGCACGCTCGGGGAAATGGCGCTGCAACCAGTCCTGGAACAGGGCATTCACCTCCCAGGGCAGTCGCACCGGAATGCTGAAGGCGCTCTGCGCCCCGGCTTCGGCGGCCGCCTCGAGGATGCGCTCCAGCTCAGGCTCGTTGATGAACGGGATGATGGGCGACACGCTCACCCCCACCGGCACGCCGGCGTCCGCCAGCGCCTTGATGGTGCGCAACCGCCGCGCCGGTGCGGCCGCGCGTGGCTCCAGGATGCGGGCCAGGTCGTTGTCCAGTGTGGTGACGGACAGATAGACCGACACCAGGCCCTGCGCGGCCATGGGTGCGATGAGATCGATATCGCGCTCGATGCCGCTGCTCTTGGTGACGACGGAGAACGGGTGCCGGGCTTCGGCCAGCACCTCGATGAGGGCACGAGTGAGCTTCAGGCGGCGCTCCACCGGCTGATAGGCATCGGTGGCTGTGCCTATCACCAGCGAACTGGGCTGGTAGCTGCGCGCACTCAACTCGTGCCGAAGGCGTTCGGCGGCATTCAGCTTGGCGATGATGCGCGTCTCGAAGTCCAGCCCCGGCGACAGGTTCAGATAGCTGTGCGTGGGGCGAGCAAAGCAGTAGATGCAGCCGTGCTCGCAGCCCCGGTATGGGTTGATGGAGCGGTCGAAGCTGATGTCCGGTGACTGGTTGCTGGACAGGATGCGCCCGGCGTTTTCCTCGATGACCTGGGTGGCCGGCGGCAGCCGCTCCTCGCTGACCTGCTGATCCAGCGTGCCCCAGCCATCGTCGAAGGCATCGCGCACATCGCGCTCGAAGCGGTGCGGCACGGCCTGCGCCGCACCGCGCCCCTTGATGGACGAGGCAGGAATGACGACGACGGGCGAATCGGGAAGCGGCGGCACGATACTGTAAATATATACAGTATCGTGCCGTCTTTCAATCCATGGCCGTGCGCGCAGGTGTCAGGTCGTGCCCGCCCCGCTCAGTACTCGTCGCCGCCGCCCACGTAGCCGGGCGCCAGGTTCTCGAACTTGGTGTGCATGCGCTGGAAGCCCAGCTTCACCGTGCCCACCGGGCCGTTACGCTGCTTGGCGATGATGATCTCGGCCACGCCCGGCTCCTTGGTCGGGTTGGGGCCGTCGGGGCGGTTGTAGTACTCGTCCCGGTAGATGAACATGATGATGTCCGCGTCCTGCTCGATGGCGCCCGACTCTCGCAGGTCGGACATCATGGGGCGCTTGTCGGGGCGCTGTTCCACCGAGCGGTTGAGCTGGGACAGTGCGATCACCGGGCACCGCAGTTCCTTGGCCAGCGCCTTCAGGCCCCGCGAGATCTCGCCCAGCACGGTGGCGCGGTTCTCCTCGCTGCCGCCGCCGTTGCCGCTCATCAGCTGCAGGTAGTCGATGACAATCAGGCCCAGTTGGCCGCTGATACGGGCCTGGCGGCGCGCACGGGCGCGCACTTCCGACGGGCTCAGGCCCGGGCTCTCGTCGATGTAGATGCTGGCCTTGCTGAGCTTGTCCACCGCCTCGGACAGGCGACTCCATTCGTCGTCGGTCAGTCGGCCCAGGCGCAGGTGGCTCTGGTCGATGCGGCCGATGGAGCCCACCATCCGCAGCGCCAGCTGGGCTGCACCCATTTCCATGGAGTAGATGACGACCGGCAAACCTTCGTTGATCGCCACGTTCTCGGCGATGTTGACCGCAAACGCGGTCTTGCCCATGGACGGACGCGCGGCCAGCACGATCAGGTCGCCCGGCTGCAGACCGGCAGTGTCGCGGTCCAGGTCGTAGAAGCCGGTGCGCACACCGGTCACGTCCTGCGCGCCGCTCTCGGCCAGCTCGTTGACCCGGTCGATCAGGTCGACCACGAGCTTGTCCATGCTCTGGAAGCCCTGCTCGCTGCGCGAGCCTTCTTCGCCGATGCGGAAAATCTTGCTCTCGGCCTCGTCCAGGATGGTCTTGACCGCGCGGCCCTGCGGGTTCATCGCCGCCGTGGCGATCTCGTCCGAGGTCTCCACCAGCTTGCGCAGGATGGCGCGCTCGCGAACGATCTCCGCATACCGCCCCAGGTTGGCGGCACTGGGCACGCTCTGCGCCAGCGCGTTCAGGTAGGCCAGGCCGCCGCACTCCTCGGCGCGGCCCAGCGAGCTGAGCTCATCGAACACCGTCACCACGTCGGCCGGCTTGCTGGCATTGATCAGCTTGCCGATGGCCGAGTAGATGTGCTTGTGCTCGAAGCGGTAGAAGTCCGACTCGGAGAGCTGGTCGCCCGCCTTGTCCCAGGCCGAGTTGTCGATCAGCAGGCCGCCGAGCACGCTCTGCTCGGCTTCGACCGAATGCGGTGGCACCCGCAGGCGGGCGACCTCGTCGTCCTGCGGCGCGGCGGAAGGAGAAGCGGGGAAGATCGCGGACATCGCCTGTGGATAAAGCTGTGAACGAACTGGGAACAGCCGGTGGAGCAACGGGGAAAACCGCCGGCCCAAAAGACTGAAGGCCGAAACCTTGGGGGCTTCGGCCTTCTCGGCATGTTGCGACCCGCGAGGGCCGCAGACAGTCGGGGTTTACTCGACCTCGGCCACCACCTGAACGGTGATGTCAACGACGACGTCGGTGTGAGCCGCGACCTGGACCGGGAACTCGCCAACCGCCTTCAGCGGGCCGTGCGGCATGCGCACCTGCGCCTTGACGATCTGGTGGCCCAGCTTGACCAGCGCATCAGCGATGTCGGCGTTGGTCACGGAACCGAACAGGCGGCCATCCACACCGGCCTTCTGGGCGATGCGAACGGTCAGGCCGGTGATGGTCTCGCCCAGCTTCTGAGCGATGGCCAGCTTCTCGGCAGCAGCCTTTTCGAGTTCGGCGCGCTTGGCTTCGAATTCCTTGATCGCAGCTTCGGTCGCGCGGCGCGCGATGCGGCTGGGGATCAGGAAGTTGCGGGCGTAGCCGTCCTTGACCTTGACGACGTCACCCAGGTTGCCCAGGTTGGCGACCTTTTCCAGCAGGATCACTTGCATGTCGTCAGCTCCTTAGACCTTGTGCTGGTCGCTGTACGGCAGCAGGGCCAGGAAGCGCGCACGCTTGATGGCGACCGTCAGCTGACGTTGGTAGAAAGCACGCGTGCCGGTCAGGCGAGCGGGCGTGATCTTGCCGTTTTCGGCAACGAAGTCGCGCAGCGTGTCGATGTCCTTGTAGTCGATCTTCTCGACGCCGGCCACGGTGAAGCGGCAGAAACGCTTACGGCGGAACAGCAGCGACTGTTGGTTGCGCTTGGGCTTCTTGTCCTTGGAGAAGCGACCTTTGCCACGGGGTGGTGCCATTTGGAACCTCTTTTGGTGATCTATCCGGATTCAGAAATTGCCGGGTGTGTCTGCAGTGGGCTGGATACCGGTCACGTGGGCCACGAGGCCCCGGCCGTTGCGCTGGTGGGTCAGGAAACCGCTGAATAGCGCGGCGCCCCCGACTCCCAGTGCCTGCAGCGTCCTGGCCACCTCGCCCACCGCGACCGCCTTGATCTCGACCGAGACCTTGCGCGGTGCGCCGGCTTCCATCACCTCGGACTCGCCGTGAAGGCTGCAGTCCAGGGCCATCAGGCCGGCAGGGGTGTAACGAATCTGACCGAGTTGCTGTATCCGGGCCGAAAGCTGAAGCTGGTTCACGCCTTCGATCGACTGCTCATGCACCTGGCGATGCGATGGCCTGTGCTCAGGCAGCCTCTTGTTGAGGCGCCTTGCGGGCTTCTTCGCGCTCGACGGCCTTCATCATGACCGAGGGGGTCGTGATGGCCTTGTCCTGCACCACGGTCAGGTGGCGCAGCACGGCGTCGTTGAAGCGGAAGCCGGTCTCGAGCTCGGCAAGGGTTTCCTTGCTGACTTCGATGTTCAGGCACAGGTAGTGGGCCTTGGCGAGCTTCTGGATCTGATAGGCCAGCTGACGGCGGCCCCAGTCCTCGACGCGGTGCACCACACCGCCGCCGGCGGTGATCAGACCCTTGTAGCGCTCCAGCATGGCCGGAACCTGTTCGCTTTGATCCGGATGGATCAGCAGAACGATTTCGTAGTGACGCATGAAAACTCCTTGTGGATTCCAGCCTGTGAGTGCTCGGGGACATCCCGGCACCCGCCCGGCTGAGGAAGCCGCACCACGGCGTCTACTCGTGGGTGCAGCAAGGCGGAACCCGCGATTATAGGCAGATCAGCTGCGCTGGCCAAGCGAGCGCCGAAACCGGGCGTCAAACCGGCGGCCGGCGGCGCAGGTTGGCGACAAAGACGCCCGCGCCGCCGCCGGGCGCCTGGGTCAGCCAGCTGACGACCACCAGGGCCAGAAAGCCTGCCGGCACACCGAAGACGCCGGCCGAGGACGGCTGTATGCCCCACAACAGCGGCGCCGGGCCGCTCAGCCCCAGCAGCGCGCGGGCGGCGGGATGGCAGACGATCAGGTACAGCACGCACACCACCAGCCCGGTGGACATGGCCGCCAAAGCGCCGGCACGGTTGGCTCGCTTCCAGAAAACGCCGCCCATCAACGCCGGGAAGAAGGTCGACCCGGCGATGGAGAACGCCGCCGTCACCACGCCGAGGATGTCGGTCGGCCGGGTCGCGGCGGCGGCCGCGGCGGCGAGCGCGGCCGCCAGCAGCAGCGCCTTGGAGAGCGTCACCCGGCGGGTGCGCGTGGCGTCGGGATTCACCGCCTTGTAGTAGATGTCATGCGACAGCGCGCTGGAGATGGACAGCAGCAGGCCGTCGGCCGTCGACAAGGCCGCGGCCAGGCCACCGGCGGCCACCATGCCCGAGATCACATAGGGCAGCCCGCCAAGTTCGGGCATCACGAGCATCAGCAGGTCGGGGTGCAGCTTCAGCTCCCCGAGCTGCAGCCGCCCGTCACCGTTGAGATCGGTGATGGACAGCAGATCTGGGCTGACCCGCTGCCACTGACGTATCCAGCCGGGCAGCTGATCCAGCCCCGCGCCCACGAGGGTGTCGAAGACCTCGACCTTCAGCATCACGGCCAGCGCCGGTGCCGTGAGGTAGAGCAGGCTGATGAAGACGAGGGACCAGGCCACCGATTCACGTGCGCCGGCCACGCTGGTGGTGGTGTAGTAGCGCGACAGCAGATGGGGCAGCCCGGCCGTGCCTACCATCAGGCACAGCATCAGCGCGATGAAGTTGCGCCGGGACTCGTCGTAGCTGCGCTGCTCATTCGCATCGCCCGCCGGGTTGCCAGCAAAGGGCTGGGCATGCGGCGCGAGCCCCGACAGCGGCCGGGCCAGTCGGGCCTCCATGGCCTCCTCGCGCCGCCAGGCCTCCTCGGCCTCGGCTGGCGTGCGCGGCAGCGCGGCCTGCTGCTTTTCCGCGGCCTGGATGTCGGCCAACGGGGCATCACGGCGCTTCAACGCCGCCACGCGCTCACTGGCCTGCGCCTGCGCTTCGGCCAGCGCACGCGGCACATCCGCCAGCCGCTGCTCAGCCAGCTGCATGCGGGACTGATGGATGGCACGCACCTCCAGTTCCGCCGGGTCGCGGATCAGCGCCTGCTCGCGCGCCGCCAGCTGATGCATCTGCTGGCCATAGGTCATCTGCGGCAGCGGCCAGCCCGTCTGCTTGACGCTGAGCCAGATCACCGGCACCAGATAGGCCAGGATCATGATGATGTATTGCGCCACCTGGGTCCAGGTCACGGCACGCATGCCCCCCAGGAAGGAGCACACGAGCACCCCGCCCAGGCCGACGAACACGCCCACCTCGAAGCCCAGGCCGGTGAGCCGCGTGGTGATGAGCCCGACCGCGTAGATCTGCGCCACGAGATAGACAAAGGACACCAGGATGGAGGCGCCCGCGGCGAACAGTCGCAGCGCGCGGCTGCCGAAACGCTCGGCCAGGAAGTCCGCCACCGTGAACTGGCCGAACTGCCGCAGATACGGAGCCAGGCACAGGGCCACGAGGCAGAAACCCCCGGTCCAGCCGAGCACATAGGCCAGCCCGGAGTAGCCGGAAATGTAGAGCGTTCCAGCCAGGCCGATGAAGCTGGCTGCACTCATCCAGTCGGCTGCCGCGGCCATGCCGTTGTAGAGCGCCGGCACGCGGCGGCCGGCCACGAAGTACTCCGCCGGATCGGTCGTGCGGCAGAGGATGCCGATGACGGCATACACCGCCACGGTGGCCCCCAGGAAGGCATAGCCTATCCAGGCCTTGGGCAGGCCATAGCGCTCCCCCACGCCGAGCGCCAGCACGAAGCTCGCGAAGCTGAGCGCGAACAGCGCATAGCGCCGGTGCAGTCGACGAAGGGAGGAACGATCGGACACGGTCGGCATGATGGACAACAAAAGGCCCGGGCCCTCTCAAGGAGAACCCGGGCCACTGCCGGCTGAACTGGCGCCGGACGGCGCCAGTGCCGTCAGGTTCTGGCCTTGGCCAGGCGCTGCCAGGTGTCGATCACCGTGTCCGGATTCAGCGAGATGGACACGATGCCCTCCTCCGCCAGCCAGTCGGCGAAGTCCGGATGGTCGCTGGGGCCCTGGCCGCAGATGCCGATGTACTTGCCGGTGGCCCGGCAGGCCCGGATGGCGCGCGAGATCAGGGCCTTCACGGCGGGGTCACGCTCGTCGAAGTCGCCGGCCAGCTGCTCCAGGCCCGAGTCGCGATCCAGGCCCAGCGTCAGCTGCGTCAGGTCGTTGGAGCCTATGGACATGCCGTCGAAATGCTCCAGGAACTGCTCGGCCAGGATGGCATTGCTGGGCACCTCGCACATCATGATGACGCGCAGGCCGTCGACGCCACGCTTCAGACCCTTCTCGGCCAGCATCGTGACGACCTTCTCCGCCTGCTTCACGGTGCGCACGAAGGGCACCATGATCTCGACGTTGGTCAGGCCCATGTCCTTGCGCACGCGCTTGAGCGCCTCGCACTCCATCGCGAAGGCGTCCTGGAACTCGCCGCTGATGTAACGCGACGCGCCGCGGAAACCCAGCATGGGGTTCTCTTCATCCGGCTCGTAGCGCGTGCCGCCGATGAGCTTGCGGTATTCGTTGGACTTGAAGTCCGACAGGCGCACGATCACCGGCTTGGGCCAGAAGGCCGCCGCGATGGTGGCGATGCCCTCGGCCAGCTTGTCCACGTAGAAAGCGCGGGGCGACGCATGGCCCCGGGCCACGGATTCGACGGCCTTCTTCAGGTCGGCGTCGATGTTCGGATAGTCCAGGATGGCCTTGGGGTGGACGCCGATGTTGTTGTTGATGATGAACTCCAGCCGCGCCAGGCCGACACCGCTGCTGGGCATCTGGGCGAAGTTGAAGGCCAGCTGCGGGTTGCCGACATTCATCATGATCTTGACCGGGCTGTAGGGCAGCTCGCCGCGGTGCACCTCGCTGACCTCGGTTTCCAGCAGGCCGTCATAGATGAAGCCGGTATCGCCCTCGGAGCAGGCCACCGTCACCAGCTGGCCGTCCTTGAGCTTGTCGGTGGCATCGCCACAGCCCACCACGGCCGGAATGCCCAGCTCACGCGCAATGATGGCTGCGTGGCAGGTGCGTCCGCCGCGGTTGGTGACGATGGCGCTCGCGCGCTTCATCACCGGCTCCCAGTTCGGGTCGGTCATGTCGGTGACCAGCACGTCACCCGGCTGCACGCGCTCCATCTCGGCCACGCTCTCCACCAGGCGCACGGGGCCGGTGCCGATCTTCTGGCCAATGGCCCGGCCTTCGGCCAGCACTGCGCTGTGGGCCTTGAGCTTGTAGTGGAATTCCACCTGGCCGGCGGCCTGGCTCTTCACCGTCTCGGGGCGAGCCTGCAGGATGTAGAGCTTGCCGTCGATGCCGTCACGGCCCCACTCGATGTCCATCGGGCGGCCGTAGTGCTGCTCGATGATCATCGCGTAGCCGGCCAGCTCGGTCACCTCGGCATCGGCCAGCGAGTAGCGGTTGCGGGCCTCGGGCGCGGTGTCCACGGTCTTGACCAGCTTCTTGCTCGCCGCCTTTTCCTCGGGCGTGGCGAACTCCATACGGATCAGCTTGGAGCCCAGGTTGCGGCGGATGATGGCCAGCTTGCCGGCCTTCAGCGCCGGCTTGTGGACATAGAACTCGTCCGGGTTCACGGCGCCCTGCACCACCGTTTCGCCCAGGCCGTAGCTGGAGGTGATGAAGACGGCGTCGGGGAAACCGCTCTCGGTGTCGATGGTGAACATCACACCGGCCGAGCCCAGGTCAGAACGCACCATGCGCTGCACGCCGGCCGACAGTGCCACGTCACCGTGCGCAAAGCCCTTGTGCACGCGGTAGCTGATGGCTCGGTCGTTGTAGAGCGAGGCGAACACCTCGCGCATCTTGTGCAGCACCTCGTCTATGCCATGCACGTTCAGGAAGGTCTCCTGCTGGCCGGCGAAGGACGCATCGGGCAGGTCTTCGGCCGTCGCCGAGGAACGCACGGCAAAGGTGACGTCCGGATTCTCGGCCGTCAGCTTGGCAAACGCGGTGCGGACCGCCGCCTCCAGATCAGCCGGGAACGGCTGGGCCTCGATCCAGCCACGGATCTCCGCACCGGCCTCTGCCAGCGCACGCACGTCGTCGATGTTGAGCGTGGCCAGGCGCGCCGCGATGCGGGCATCCAGGCCTTCGTGCTTCAGAAACTGACGGAACGCATGCGCCGTGGTGGCAAAACCACCGGGCACGCGCACGCCGGTCTGGCTCAGCTGCGAGATCATTTCGCCGAGGCTGGCGTTCTTGCCGCCCACCGCCTCGACGTCGGTCATCCTCAGGTTCTCAAACGGTACGACCAGGGCGGTCGCCTCAAAGCGTGCAGCAGACATGGGAAAACTCCGGGAGGTTGAAAACTCGGGGCTTTTGCCGCTGCACCCAGGCCGTCACAGGCGCACGCGCTCCCGTGATCGGCCGTAACTACGCCGCTTTGTAGTGCTTGGAATCGGGCGGGGGTGGACATTGCTGGGCTTGAGCTGTTGCCGACGATTCTAGGGCCCACATGCCCTGCGCCTATGATTCCCAACCTGTTCACCCCCCCATCTCACTGAGGCCCGCATGACCGACCGTACCGTGTACTTTGTCTCTGACGGCACCGGCATCACCGCGGAAACCTTCGGTAACTCCATCCTCGCGCAGTTCGCGGTGAAACCCCGCCATGTGCGCCGTCCCTTCATCGACAGCGCCGAGAAGGCGCACGCCGTGGTCAACGAGATCAACGAGGTGGCCATGCGCGAGGGGCGTCGCCCCATCGTGTTCGCCACGCTGGTGGACCGCGACGTGCTGAAGATCGTGCGCGAGCACTGCAAGGGCCGCGTGATGGACATGTTCGCCATCTTCATCGAGCCGCTCGAGGAAGAGTTCGGCATCAAGAGCAACCACCGGGTCGGGCGCTTCTCCAACATCGCGCAGAGCCAGGAATATCACGACCGCATCGAGGCGATCAATTTCTCGCTGGCGCATGACGACGGCCAGTCCTCGCGCAATCTGGATGCCGCCGATGTGATCCTCGTCGGCGTCAGCCGCTGCGGCAAGACGCCCACCTCGCTCTACCTGGCCATGCAGCATGGCATCAAGGCGGCCAACTACCCCTTGATCCCCGAAGACTTCGAGCGCCGCAAGCTGCCCGCGCCGCTGCTGGTGCACAAGCGCAAGTGCTTCGGCCTGACCATCGATCCGGAGCGCCTCTCCTCGATCCGCAACGAGCGCCGCCCGGGCAGCAAGTACGCCGACCCGCTGAACTGCCGCTACGAGGTCAACGAGGCCGAGAGCATGATGAAGCGCGAGGGCATCTCGTGGCTGTCGTCCACCCACAAGAGCATCGAAGAGATCGCCACCACCATCCTGCGCGACATCCGCCCGGACCGGTTGATCTACTGAGCCGGCGTCGCCCGACTCAGCACTGCATCACGGCTGCAACAGGCTGCGGTAGATGCCGGCGTATTGCCGCGCAGCCACGTCCCAGCCGAAGCGCTGACCCATCGCCGTCGCGCGAACCCGTGTCCAGTACTCCTGGCGCCGCCAGAGCGTGAGCGCCCGCCGCAGCGCCCGCTGGAACTCGGCGGCCGAATAGCCGTTGAACACGAAGCCAGTGGCCGTGCCTGCTGCCACGTCCTCGATCGTGCAATCGACGACGGTATCGGCCAGCCCGCCCACGCGATGCACCAGAGGCAGCGCGCCGTAGCTCAAGCCGTAGAGCTGGGTCAGCCCGCAGGGCTCGAAACGGCTGGGCACCAGCATCACGTCGCTGCCGGCATAGATGCGATGGGCCAGGACCTCGTCCATCCCCACACGCCTGGCCACCTGGCGCGGATGCCGGTGCGCGGCGTCCGCGAAGGCGGCGTCCAGCCGCGCGTCGCCACTGCCCAGCACCACCAGTTGGCCGCCGCCCGCCAGCAGCTCCGGCAAGGACTCGAGCACCAGCGGCAGCCCCTTCTGCTCGGTCAACCGGCTGACGACACCGAACAGCGGCGCGTCGGACGACTCCTCCAGCCCGCATTCACGCTGCAGCGCCGCCTTGCAGTCCGCCTTGCCCTCGGGGCGTGCCACGCCGTAGGCCTGCGCGATGGCCCGATCACGCTCGGGCGACCAGACGCGGTAGTCCACCCCGTTCAGGATGCCGTGCAGCACGCCGGCGCGATGCCGCAGCAGGCCGTCCAGGCCGCAGCCCTGTTCCGGCGTCTGGATCTCGCGCGCATAGGTCGGGCTGACCGTCGTGATCGCATCGGCGAAATGCAGGCCGGCCTTCATGAAGCTCACCTGCCCGTAGAACTCCAGGCCTTCGACGGCATAGAGCTCAGGAGGGAGGCCCAGCTCGCAGAAGTCATGCGCCGGGAACAGGCCCTGGTAGGCCAGGTTGTGCACCGTGTAGATACTGCGGGCCAGCGTCCGGCGCCGCGCGCGGCTGGCCGCCAGATGAGCGCAGGCCAGCGCGGCGTGCCAGTCGTGGGCATGCACAAGCTGCGGCATCCATTGACTGTCCAGCCCCTCGGCCAGCCGCGCCGCGGCCAGGCCCAGCAGCGCAAAGCGCCGGTGGTTGTCGGCATACGGCACCCCGGACTCATCCGCATAAGGATTGCCCGGACGCTCGAACAGGCCGGGGGCGTCCAGCAGATAGACCACCGTGTCCCCCAGCCCGGCCAGGCGCCCGCGCAGCAGCGCCGCACGCCCCTCACCCCAGGGCAGCGACAGCGGCGCCACGGCGCACTCGCCGGTCAGCGACTCGCGGAATGCCGGGAAGCCCGGCAGCAGCAGCCGCACCTCCACCCCTTCGGCGGCCAGCGCCCGGGGCAGCGCACCGGTCACATCGGCCAGGCCGCCGGTCTTGACGAGGGGGAACAGCTCGGCGCTGACCTGCAGGACGGCAAGACTCACAGGCGTTCGAGCATCTGCTTGGTGATCAACACCACGCCATTGTCCGTGCGCTCGAAGCGGGCCGCGTCCAGCTTGGGGTCCTCGCCGACCACCAGCCCCTCGGGAATCTCGCAGGCCCGGTCGATGATGACCTTGGTGAGCCGGCAGTTGCGGCCGATGGTGACGCCCGGCAGCACCACGCACTGGTGCAGGTTGCAAAAGGAGCGCACCCGCACGTTGTTGAACAGCACCGACTGCACGACATGCGAGCCCGACACGATGCAGCCCGCACCGACGATGGTGTTGACGGTCATGCCATGCATGCCGTTGTGGTCCGGAATGAACTTGGCCGGCGGCAGCTGCCGCTGATAGGTCCAGATGGGCCAATCGGTGTCGTAGATGTCCAGCTCGGGATTGATAGACGCCAGATCCAGATTCGCCGCCCAGAAGGCATCCAGCGTCCCCACGTCGCGCCAGTAGGGCGGCGAGCCGTTCGGGTTGAAGATGCAGCTCATCTGGAAGGGATGGGCCAGCGCCTGTCCCTCGGCCACGACGCGCGGGATCACGTCCTTGCCGAAGTCGTGGCTGGAGGCCGGGTCGGCGATGTCGGCCTCCAGCAGACGGTAGAGATAGGCGGCATCGAAGATGTAGATGCCCATGCTGGCCATGCAGACCCCGGCACGGCCGGGGATGGTGGGCGGGTCGGCCGGTTTCTCCTGAAAGCGCGTGATGGTGCGCCGATCGTCCACCGCCATCACGCCGAAGGCGCTGGCCTCGGCCTTGCTCACCTCGATGCAGCCCACGGTGCAGCCCAGGCCGTGCTCGACATGGTCGGCCAGCATGGTGGAGTAGTCCATCTTGTAGACGTGATCGCCGGCCAGCACCACGATGTAGTCGGCGCCGGTGCTCTGGATGATGTCGAGGTTCTGGTAGACCGCGTCGGCCGTGCCGCGATACCAGTGCTCCTCGGCCACCCGCTGCTGAGCCGGCATCAGGTCCACCGTTTCGTTGAGCTCGGCCCGCAGGAAGCTCCAGCCCCGCTGGATGTGGCGCAGCAGGGAATGGCTCTTGTACTGGGTGACCACGCCGATGCGGCGTATGCCCGAGTTCACGCAGTTGGACAGCGCGAAGTCGATGATGCGGAACTTGCCGCCGAAGTACACCGCCGGCTTGGCGCGTGTGTCGGTCAGCTGCTTGAGCCGTGAACCCCTGCCCCCGGCCAGGACCAGGGCCACGGCGCGACGCGCCAGCTGATGGGCGGTGGGGGCGGGGGACATGCAGAACTCCAGCGACTCCGACGACCCCCCGAGTGTGCTTCCCCCCGCTGCCTTGTGGTCAGCGGGGCTTTCCCTCAGCGCACCACGCGCTCAGGCCGCGGACTGCCGGAACGATTCGTACAGGCAGATGGCCGCCGCCGCCGCCACGTTCAGCGACTCCTCGCCGCCGGGCTGGGGAATGCGCAGCTTGAGCGCGCAGCGCGCCATCAGCGCCTCCGACACGCCCTGCCCTTCGTGGCCCATGACCCAGGCGCAGGGCCGCGGCAGCACGACCTGACCCAGCGAAGCCTCGGTGTGCGAGCTGGTGGCGATGAGGGGCAGCGTCAGCAGATCCAGGTCTTGCGGCTGCAGGCCCTCGTGCAGCTGCAGCGCGAAGTGCGCGCCCTGCCCGGCCCGCACGACCTTGGGCGACCACAGCGCGGCCGTGCCCTTCAGCGCCAGTACCTGGCGCACGCCGAAGGCGGCGGCACTGCGCAGGATGGCGCCGACATTGCCGGCGTCCTGCAGGCGATCCAGAACCAGCGTGTTCACGGCACCCTGCAACGGCGCCGTCTCGGGCAACAGGTATTCCGCCCCCATCAGCGCCGGCGACTCCAGCCCGCTGAGGGTCTGGAACAGCGCCGCCGACACCACCAGCACGCGCGGCGCAGTCTCGGCCAGCTCGCGCAGCTCGGGGCGCGCCATCGCCGCCTCGGTGGCGACGACCAGCGACGGCGTCCAGCCGCGCGTGCGCGCGGCACGCAGCAGATGGTCGCCCTCCATCCAGACACTGCCGGTCTTGCGGTAGCCGGCAGGGTCGGCCGCCAGCTTGCGCAGCCGCTGCAGCGCGGGGTTGTCGCGCGAGGTGATGGCTTCGACGCGGCTCATGCGCGGTCTCCGGATGAAAGGCAGGCACGCACCGGCGCGAAGCTGCGGCGGTGCCAGGGGCTGGCGCCGTGTTCGCGCAGCGCAGCCAGATGCTCGGGCGTGGGATAGCCCTTGTGCGTGGCGAAGCCGTATTGCGGATGGGCCTCGTGCATGCGCTCGCACTGCAGGTCGCGCGTGACCTTGGCCAGGATGGAGGCCGCCGAGATGGCCGCCACCTTGGCGTCACCCTTGACGATGGCCTCCGCCGGCACGCTCAGGCGCGGCAGGCGGTTGCCGTCGACCTGCACCAGGGCCGGCTTCAGGCGCAGGCCGGCGACGGCGCGCTGCATGGCCAGCAGCGTGGCGTTCAGGATGTTGATCTCGTCGATCTCGGCCGCGCTGGCCTCCGCAATGCAGAAGCACAGCGCCTTGGCGCGGATCTCGTCGAAGAGCCGCGCCCGCCGCGCCGGGCTCAGCACCTTGGAATCGGCCAGCCCGGCGATCGGCTGCAACTCGTCGAGGATGACCGCGGCCGCCACGACCGGGCCGGCCAGCGGGCCGCGCCCCGCCTCGTCGACACCGGCCAGCAGGCCCTGCGGGGTCCAGTCCAGCGCCACCTGCTCAGGCGCCAATGATCTGCGCGATCGCATCGGCAGCACGCTGGGCAGTGTTCTGCCGCAGCATCTCGTGGAGGTCGACAAAGCGCTGCTGGATGCGCTCGCGCCGCGGCCCATCGTCCAGCAGCGCTTCCGCCTCGCGGGCCAGCGCCTCGGGCGTGCACTGCTGCTGCAGCAGCTCGGGCACGACGAAGTCGCGCGCCAGGATGTTGGGCAGGCCTACCCAGGGCTGCAGCGCCCGGCCCTGCAGCCGCCACCAGTTCAGCGGGTGGATCTTGTAGGTGACCACCATGGGCCGCTTGAACAGCGCGGCCTCCAGCGTGGCCGTGCCGCTGGCCACGAGACTCACGTCGCAGGCCGCCAGTGCCTCGTGCGAGCGGCCGTCCAGCAGCTGAATGTCCACATCACCCAGCATGGGCTGCAGCAGCGCGCGCATGCCCGGTGCCACCGGCATCACGAAGCGCCGACCAGGCCGGGCCATCAGCCGCGCCGCGCCGATCAGCGCGGGCGCGACATAGCGGATCTCGCTCTTGCGGCTGCCCGGCAGCAGCGCGATGACGGTATCGCCCTCGGCCAGACCCAGCGCCTGGCGCGCGGCGGTGCGTGGAGGCTCCAACGGAATCGCATCAGCGAGTGGATGGCCCACGTAGGTGGCGGCTATGCCCGCCGCCTGCAGCAGCGCCGGCTCGAACGGGAACAGGCACAGCACATGGTCGGCCGCGCGCTTGATGGTCTTCACGCGCTCGGGCCGCCAGGCCCAGATGGAGGGGCACACGAAGTGCACGGTCTTGAGCCCGGCCTCGCGCAACCGGGTCTCGAGACCGAAGTTGAAGTCGGGCGCGTCGATGCCGATGAACACGTCGGGCTGGCCGGCAATCAGGCGGTCGCCCAACTGGCGGCGGCGCGACAGCGCCTCGCGCAGATGCATCAGCGCCTCGACGTAACCGATGAAGGCCAGGTTGTTGGGCCACCAGGCCTCGAAGCCCTGGGCCTGCATGCGCGGGCCGCCCATGCCCTGGGCGCTGAGCTCGGGCCAGCGCTGGCGCAGGCCGGCCAGCAGCAGGCCGCCGAGCAGGTCGCCGCTGGCCTCGCAGACCGACAGGCCCAGGCGGGGTGCTTGCAGAGTCATGCGCTCAGCGGACGATGCCGCGCGTGGTGGTGGCGAGGAAGCGCAGCATGCTGTCGATGTCGCCATCGGCCACGCCGCCGTCGCTGCCGCGCAGCGCCTCAATCGCGGCCTGCGCCTCGTCCAGCGTGTGGCCGGTGCGGTAGATCAGCTTGTGCATCTGGCGCACGATGGCGATGCGCTCGGCCGAGAACTCGCGGCGCTTGAGCCCGATCAGGTTGACCGCACGCACCGTCAGCGGGTTGCCGTCCACCGTCATGAAGGGTGGCACGTCCTGCGCCACGTGGGCCTGAAAGCCCACCATCGCGTAGTCGCCGATGCGCATGCGCTGGAGGATGCCGGTGAGGCCTCCGATGGTGATCCAGTCACCCACGGTGACGTGGCCGGCGAAGGTCACGCCATTGGCCAGCGTGTTGTGGTGGCCGATGACGACGTCGTGCGCGACATGGCAGTAGGCCATGATCCAGTTGTCGTCGCCGATGCGGGTCTCGCCACGGTCCTGCACCGTGCCCACATTGAGCGTGCAGAACTCGCGGATGGTGTTGCGGTCGCCGATCACCAGCGTCGTGGGCTCGCCCGCGTACTTCTTGTCCTGGTTGGCCGCGCCTACCGAGTTGAACTGGAAGATGCGGTTGTCGCGGCCAATCGTCGTATGCCCCTCGACCACGCAGTGCGGGCCGATGACCGTGCCCGCGCCTATCTTCACGTGCGGGCCGATCAGCGTGTAGGCGCCAACCTCGACCGAACTGTCCAGCTCGGCTGCCGGATCCACGATGGCGGTGGGATGGATGGCCATGGGCGCGTCAGCAGTCCAGGCGACGCATGGTGCACATCAGCTCGGCCTCGGCGGCCAGCTGCTCACCCACCAGCGCGCGCGCGGCGAACTTGTAGATGCCGGCCTTGGCGCGGCCCAGCGTGACCTCGAGCACCAGCTGGTCGCCCGGCTCCACCGGACGCTTGAAGCGCGCGTTGTCGATGCCGGCGAAGTACACGACCGACTTCTCGTCCAGCACGATGTCCATGGTCTCGATGGCCAGCAGCGTGGCGGCCTGGGCCAGGGCTTCGAGCACCAGCACGCCCGGCATCACCGGGCGGTGCGGGAAGTGGCCGAGGAAGAAGGGCTCGTTGATGGAGACGTTCTTGATGGCGCGGATGCGCTCGCCCTTGACCAGTTCCTGCACGCGATCGACCAGCAGGATGGGA
The DNA here is from genome assembly GCA_003241055.1 of Roseateles depolymerans. GTDB lineage: Bacteria > Pseudomonadota > Gammaproteobacteria > Burkholderiales > Burkholderiaceae_C > Pelomonas > Pelomonas depolymerans_A. The sequence continues at coordinate 60,449 of QFOD01000001.1, read as the reverse complement.
TAGCGGTGCGGCAGGCGCTTGAGGATGTCGTGGATGTCCATCGTGGTCGGTTCGTTCATTTCTTCTCAAGCGCACGGATGCGCTCGCGCAGGGTGTGCAGCTGGCGCAGCGTGGCCGCGTTCTTCTGCCAGCTGGAATTTTCTTCGAAGGGATGGGGGCCGCTGTAGACCCCCGGCTCGCTGATGCTGCGGGTGATGGTGGTGGCCGCTGAGATGTGCACACCGTCCACCAGCGTCAGGTGGCCGATGATGTTGGCGGCACCGCCAATCGTGCAGTTGGCGCCGATGCGGGTGGAGCCTGCCACCGCGGCGCAGCCCGCCATCGCGGTGTTGCGGCCGATGTGCACGTTGTGCGCGATCTGCACCAGGTTGTCGATCTTCACGCCGTCCTCGATGACGGTATCGGCCAGCGCCCCGCGGTCTATGCAGGTGTTGGCGCCGATTTCCACGTCGTCACCGATCGTGACCGCGCCGAGCTGCTCGATCTTCACGTAGCCCTGGCGGGTCGGCGCAAAGCCGAAGCCGTCGGCACCGATGACCACGCCGCTGTGCAGCAGGCCGCGGTCGCCGATGCGGCAGTCGAAGCCCACCGTCACCCGTGCCGCCAACCGCGTGCCAGCACCGATGCGGGCTCCGCGCCCCACCACGCAATGCGCGCCGATGCGCGCGCCGTCGCCGATGACCGCGCCCGACTCGATCACGGCCAGCGGGCCGATCTCGACCTCGGCACCGATCACCGCGTCCGCGGCCACCACGGCGCTGGCATGGATGGCTGCCGCAGCCCTGGGCCGCACACGCGCGGCCCACCACTGCGTGAGCCTGGCGAAGTAGAGGTAGGGATCCGGCGTCACGATGGCCGCGCCGCGAGCGGCTGCCGCCTCGGCCAGCGCTGGCGCCACGATCACGCAGGCCGCGGCGGTCGCGCTCAGCTGTGACTGATAGCGCGGGTTGGCCAGGAAGGCGATGCTCTGCGCATCGGCCTCGTCCAGCGGTGCAATGCGCGCAATGCGCGTGTCGGCGCCACCAAGCAAATCGCCGCCCAAGGCGGCGATCAGTTCGGAGAGCGCGACGGGAGAATCCAGCGTCGCAGCCAAGGGCGGCCCCGGCTTACTTCTGTGAATTCAGCGCGTCGATCACCTTCTTGGTGATGTCAACGCGCGGGCTGAAGTGGACCGCGTCCTGCAGGATCAGGTCGTACTTCTCGTTGTCGAAGATCTGCTTGATAACCTTGTTGGCCTTCTCGACCACGGCGGACAGTTCTTCGTTCTTACGCTGGGTCAGGTCTTCCTGCCACTCGCGCTTCTTGCGTTGCAGATCACGGTCCTGCTCGACGATGTCACGCTGACGACGACCACGCTCGGCCTCAGACAGCATGGGCGCATCCTTCTCCAGCTTGTCGGCCGCGCCACGCAGCTTGGTTTCCAGATCACGCAGATCCTTCTCGCGCTTGCCGAACTCGGCCTCGAGCTTCACCTGCGCAGCCTTGGCCGCATTGGATTCGCGCAGCACGCGATCGCTGTTGACGTAACCGATCTTCAGTTCCTGGGCTTGCACGGCCACGGCGGCCACCGTCAGCGCAGAGGCCAGAGCCACCGATTGCAAGAGCTTGCTCATCATCAGAATGCAGTCCCGATCTGGAATTGGAATTTCTCGATTCTATCCGTGCGTTCTTTACGGATAGGCTTGCCGTAGCTGAGGCGCAGCGGCCCCATCGGCGAGATCCACGACAGGCCGATACCGGCTGAGGCGCGAATGCTGTCGAAGGTCATCTTCTCGTGCGACGCCCACACGTTGCCGGCATCGAAGAAGCCGAAGATGCGGAAGCTCCGGTCGTTGCCGCTGCCCGGCACGGGCAGGTAGAGCTCGGCATTCGTATTGAAACGACGATTGCCGCCAGAGTAGGAGCCCGTGATGTCCACCGGGCCCAGGGTTCCCGCCTCGAACACCCGCACCGACCCCAGGCCACCACCGTAGAAGTTCTTGAAGATGGGATAGGGCTTGCCGCCCAGGCCCACGCCCCAGCCCAGCTCGCTGTTCACGCCCAGCGTGATCTTGCTGGTGATGTCGAAGTACTGCTGGTACTGCAGGTTCACCCGCGCGTATTTCGCGTCGCCGACGGCACTGGTCTCGACGTTCACGCGCTGGTACTTGCCATGCATCGGAGAGACCACGCTGTCGCGGCTGTCACGCTGCCAGCCGATGGTCAGCGGCACCGAATTGCTGTGCTGCCCGAACTGATTCACGTAGATCAGGTAGCTGTTGGGCAAGCCACGCGAGGTGGTGATGTCGGTCTGCTCGTAGCCGACACCGAAGAACACCGTGTCGAGTTCAGAGAACGGCACACCGAAGCGCACCGAGCCGCCCTTGGTGATGTACTGATACTCCTCGCCCAGCGTGTTGATCGGCTTGGTCGTCCGGTAGAACACGTCGAAGGCGCGCGAGACACCGTCCACCGTGAAGTACGGGTCCACGGTACTGACCGAAAGCTGGCGACCGGTGACGGCCGTGCTGACATCGATGCCGAGGTAGTTGCCAGAGCCGAACACGTTGTCCTGCCGGATCGAGCCCGACAGCGACAGCTTCTGCTGGCTGGAATAACCGGCGCCGACGGTGATGGCCCCGGTGGGGCGCTCCGTTACGTTCAGCAGCACATCGACCTGATCCTGGGCACCCGGCACCTCCTGGGTGTCGATGGTGACTTCCTTTTCCTTGAAGTAACCCAGGCGCTCCACGCGGTCGCGCGAAGCCTTGATCTTGGCCCCGTCATACCAGGCCGACTCGAACTGCCGGAATTCGCGGCGGATCACCTCGTCGCGGGTACGCGTGTTGCCGGAGATGATGACCTTGCGCACATAGACGCGCCGGGCCGGCTCAGCGGTGAAGGTGATGACGACCTGGCCGCTCTTGCGGTCGATCTCCGGCCGGCTGTCAACGCGGGCAAACGCATAGCCGAACGTGCCGAAAAGGTCGGTGAACATCCGCGTCGTCGCGGAGATCGCCTCGCCCTGATACGGCTGGCCCGGGCGCAGCAGCACCAGGTGCTTGAACTCTTCTTCTCGGCCGAGGTAGTCACCTTCCAGCTTGATGCCCGAGACCGTGTAGGGCTGGCCTTCGCTGACGGTGATGGCGATGTCGATGCCCTGCTTGTCCGGCGAGATCGTCACCTGCGTGGACGTGACCGCGAACTCCAGGTAACCGCGGTTGCGGTAGTAGGTGCCGATGGTTTCCAGATCGGCATTGAGCTTGGCACGCGAGTACCGGTCGGTCTTGGTGTACCAGGTCAGCCAGCCGGATGTGGTCTGTTCCAGCAGACCCAGCAGCGTGCTCTCCGAGAAGACCTTGCTGCCCAGGATGCGGATCTCATGGATCTTGGCCGGCTCGCCTTCCGTCACGTTGAAGCTGACGTTGACGCGGTTGCGCTCGATGGGGGTGATGGTCGTCGTGACCTCGGCGCCATAAAGGCTGCGGGTCAGGTATTGCCGCTTCAACTCCTGCTCGGCGCGATCGGCCAGGGCCTTGTCGAAGGGCTTGCCTTCACCGATGCCCACGTCCTTCAGCGACTTGGTCAGCGCCTCAGTATCGAACTCCTTCAGGCCAACGAAGTTGACGTTCGCGATCACCGGGCGCTCTTCGATGACCACCACCACCGACGTGCCGTCGATGTTGATGCGCACATCCTTGAACAGACCGGTCGCGAACAGCGCACGCAGCGCCGCAGCACCCTTGTCGTCGTTGTAGGTGTCGCCGATGCGGAAGGGCAGCGAGGCGAACACCGTGCCCGGGTCGGTCCGTTGCAGACCCTCGACGCGGATGTCTTTGAGCACAAACGGCTCGACGGCCCATGCCGCACCCGCCTGAAACAGCCCTGCAGCGGCCAAAGCCAGGATGGAGGGGCGACGCGGCGCTCCCGAACAGAAGAAAGAGGACATGCCTGAGAAAACGGGTCGGGAGGGAGGATTCACTGCCAGCCCGCCAGGCGGGCTACGTCGTTGGAAAAGGCCAAGGCCATCATCAGCATCAGAACCAGCGCGCCAGCGCGCTGCAGCTGCCGTTGCCGCCGTTCGGATACGGGGCGGCCTGTCAGACCCTCGAAAAGATGATACATGAGGTGTCCACCGTCCAGCATCGGCAGCGGCAGCAGGTTGAGCACCGCCAGACTCATGGAAATGCGGGCCAGAAACTCGAGGAATGGCACCAGACCCGCGCGCGCCGACTGGCCGGCATAGTCGGCGATGCTGAGCGGGCCGCTGAGGTTCTTTACCGAAGCTTCACCAATCAGCATGCGCCCGATCAGGCGCACGGTGGTGGCGGCCATGTCCCAGGTCTGGCTCGCAGCACGCACGAGGCCGTCCGCGAAACCGTAGCGCACCAGCACCCGCTCCGGCGGCGAGCCTATGCCCACACCGAGCCGGGCGACCGGCTGGCCGGCCTCATCCACGATGGCTGGCGTCACCTGCAGCGCCACCGTCTGCGCGGCACGCTCCACCATCCAGCGCTGCGTGCGCGCCTGCGTGCCGTCGTGGGCCCCGCGGATCAGCTCACGCAGCAGACTGGCATCCGGCACGGCCTGGCCGTCGATGCTCAGCACCCGGTCACCGGAACGCAGACCCGCCGCCGCCGCCGCACCATCGGACCGAACCTCACGCAGCAAGGGCTCCGCCCACGGCGCCAGCCCGATGCGGCGGATCAGCTCCGCATTGGCAACCTGCCCCGCCAGCCTGTCCGTGGCGAGATGCAGGCTGCGCTCGCCGCGCCCCTGGGCATCACCGGCCATTAAATACACCGCCTGGCCCAGCGCCTGGGCCTGCAGCACGGCAGATTGAAGATCGGGCAGACCCTCGACGTCCTGCCATTGCTCTCCATCAGGCGAAACGGCGCGCACCAGATCCCCCGCCCGCAGGCCGGCCTGCTCGGCCAGCGATCCCGGGACAGGCGTTCCGAGCAAGGCCTTGGGCACCTCGCTGCCCATCCAGCCGACCAGCGCGAACAGCAGCACGGCCAGAGCCCAGTTGGCAGCCGGGCCAGCGGCGACGATCGCGGCGCGCTGCCGCAGCGGACGGTTGTTGTAGGCCTGCTCCCGCTCGTCGGGCCGAACTGGGCCCTCGCGCTCATCGAGCATGCGCACATAGCCTCCCAGCGGCAACGCGCTGAGCGTGAACTCCGTGCCGTCGCGACCCACGCGACGCCAGATGACGCGACCGAATCCGATCGAGAAACGCAGCACCTTGACGCCGCAGGCACGCGCCACGCGGTAGTGCCCCCACTCGTGGATGGCGATCAGCAGCGCCAGGGCCGCCAGAAAGGCGATGACGGTGCTCATAGCAGGCTGCGGGCGTGGTGGCGTGTGCGCGCGTCGAGATCCAGCAGGGCCTCGATGCTGCCGCAATCGCCGGGCTGGAGATCGGCCAGACATTGCGCGTTCACCGCATGGATGCGGTCGAAGCGCAGGCGCCCTGCCAGAAAGGCCTCGACCGCGATCTCGTTGGCCGCGTTCAGCACCGTCGTGCTGCCCTCGGCACCCTTGAGCGCCTGCCAGGACAGGTACAGGCCGGGAAAACGTCGCTCATCAGCCGCCTCAAAGCTCAGGCCGGACGTCGCCAGCAGGTCGAGCTGGCTCGCCCCCGAGGTGACGCGTTCCGGGAAGGACAGGCCATAGGCGATGGGCACGCGCATGTCGGGCGTGCCCAGTTGAGCCAACACCGAGTGATCGCGGCACACCACCATCGAATGGATGATGCTCTGCGGATGGATCAGCACCTTGATCTGCTCAGGCGCCAGGTTGAACAACCAGCGCGCCTCGATCACCTCAAGGGCCTTGTTCATCATCGTGGCCGAGTCGACCGAGATCTTGCGCCCCATCACCCAGTTCGGGTGCGCGACGGCCTGCTCAGGCGTCACATCGGCCAGCGTGGCCGGGTCGCGCTGACGGAACGGGCCGCCGGAGGCCGTGAGCACGATGTGATCGATGCGCTCGTGCCAGGTCTTGCGATCCTCAGGCAGGCACTGGAAGATGGCCGAGTGTTCGCTGTCAATGGGCAGCAGCGTCGCCCCGCCCTGCTCCACGGCCTTCATGAACAGCGCACCGCCGACGACGATGGCCTCCTTGTTGGCCAGCAGCAGCCGCTTGCCGGCTCGCGCCGCGGCAATCGCTGGCGCCAGGCCCGCCGCGCCGACGATGGCGGCCATCACCGTGTCCACATCCGGGTGGGCCGCGATGTCGGCCAGCGCGGCCGCGCCGTCCAGCACCTCGGTGGCAGAGCCGGCCTCGCGCAGCCGGCCGCGCAGCTCGGCCGCGGCCTCAGGCGCCGGCATCACGGCAAAGCGCGGCTTCCAGTGCAGGCATTGCTGCAGCAACTCCTCCACCCGGCTCATCGCACTCAGCGCCACCACCTGGTAGCGCTCGGGATGACGGGCGATCACGTCCAGGGTGTTGACCCCGATGGAGCCGGTGGAGCCCAGCACGCACACGCGTTGAACGGAAACAGGCTTCATGGCTTCAGAGGCTGATCAATGCCAGCGCCAGCGGGAACACCGGCAGCAGCGCGTCAATGCGGTCGAGCACGCCACCGTGGCCAGGCAGCAGGCCGCTGCTGTCCTTGGCACCGACGGCCCGCTTCACCAGCGATTCAAAAAGGTCGCCCACCACACTCATGGCCGACAGGAACACCAGCGCGAGCAGCGCAACTGGCCAGCCCTGGCGCTGCACCAGCAGCGTGTAGAGGCTCGCCGAATCAACGCCCAGACGCAGGTCGATCACCTGCGTCCACAGCAGCGCCAGCAGCAGCACAGCCAGCAGGCCCGACCACACACCCTCCCAGCTCTTGCCCGGGCTGATGGCCGGCGCCAGCTTGCGCCGCCCGAAAGCCTTGCCGCCGAAATAGGCCCCGATGTCCGCCGCCCACACCAGGCAGAAGACCGACAGCAGGAAATTGATGCCATGCACCTTGGCCTGCACGATGGCCAGCCAAGCCCCGAGCAACAGTACCGCCCCCAGCAGCATGCGCAGGCCCGGTGCAATCTGCGGCCAGCCCGCCGGCCCCGCGCGCAGCGCCGCGGCGCCACCCAGCACCCAGACACCGCCCGCCAGCCACCAGATCCAGGCTGGCGGCGCGCCCAGGCCCGCCAGCAGCAGCGTCCAGCCACAGACGAGCGCCAGCACCACGCCGCCCGCCAGCGCACCGCTGCCCTTGAGCCCGTTCAGGCGGGACCACTCCCAGCCTGCAGCGGCCATCATCAGTACGGTGACCCAGGCGAACGGCCAGGGCGAGGTGGCGAACAGCTCCGGCAGCAGCAGCGCAAGCAGCACGACTGCCGTGATGACACGGGTCTTCAGCATGGGGCAAGGGAGTGATGCCCCGACGGCCGCACTACCAGGGAGGCGTGCGACCCGGCTGGCCGAGCCGGGGGCTGTTGCATATCAGGCCGCGGCCGGCGCGTCCTTCACGCCGCCGAAGCGGCGGTCGCGCTCCTGGAAGGCAGCGATCGCTGCATCCAGTTCCGCCTCGCCGAACTCCGGCCACAGGCAATCGGAGAACACGAACTCGGTGTACGCGGCCTGCCACAGCAGGAAGTTGCTGATGCGGACTTCGCCGCCAGTGCGGATGAAGAGATCGGGGTCCGGCGCATAGCTCATGGCCATGAACTCCGACAGACGCGCCTCCGTCAGCTCATCGGCCGGCACGCCCGCCGCGATGGCCTTGCGGCAGGCCTGCACGATGTCCCAGCGACCACCGTAGTTGAAGGCCACGTTGAGCGTCAGCTTGGTGTTGTGCGCCGTGCTGGCCTCAGCCTCGTTCCAGGCCGCACGCAGCTTGTCGGACACCGCGTCGCGGTCGCCGACGATGCGGATGCGCACACCCAGCGCCCCCATCTTGGCGAGGTAGCGGCTCACCGCCGCCAGCACTAGGCCCATCAGGCCCGACACCTCGTCGCTGGGCCGCTTCCAGTTCTCGCTGGAGAACGCGAACACCGTCAGGAACTCGACCTCGCGGTCGATGCAGGCCTGGACGATCTTGACCAGCGCGTCCACGCCCTGCTTGTGGCCGAAGAAGCGCGGCAGAAAGCGCTTCTTGGCCCAGCGGCCATTGCCATCCATGACGATGGCAATGTGACGCGGCGGCGCCGGCCGGTCCGGCGCCACTGGGAGCTGAGCCACGCTCAAACCGCGAGGATCTCGGCTTCCTTGGCCGCGATCAGCTTGTCGATCTCGGCCACCACCTTGTCGGTGAGCTTCTGGACTTCGTCCAGGCTGCGGCGCTCTTCGTCCTCGCCGATTTCCTTGTCCTTAAGCAGCTTTTTGGCATGCTCGTTGGCGTCGCGGCGCAGATTGCGAACGGCCACCTTGGCGTCCTCACCGGCGTTGCGCACGACCTTGGTCAGGTCCTTGCGGCGCTCCTCCGTCAGCGGCGGCATCGGCACGCGGATCAGGTCACCCTGCGTGGAGGGGTTCAGGCCCAGGTCCGACTCACGGATCGCCTTCTCGATCTTGGCGCCCATACCCTTTTCCCAGGGCTGGACGGAGATCGTGCGGGCGTCCAGCAGGCTCACGTTGGCCACCTGCGAGATGGGCACGGGCGAGCCGTAGTAGTCCACATGGACCTGATCCAGGATGCCCGGGTGGGCGCGACCGGTGCGGATCTTCTGCAGCTCGGTCTTCAGCGACTCGACCGACTTGGCCATCTTGGCCTCGGCGTTCTTCTTGATGTCAGCGGTACTCATGATCTGTCTCTCTCGAGAGTGAATTAGACGTGGACCAGCGTGCCCTCGTCCTCGCCCAGCACGACGCGCTTGAGCGCGCCGGCCTTGAAGATGCTGAAGACCTTGATCGGCAGCTTCTGGTCGCGGCACAGGGCAAAGGCCGCACCATCCATCACCTGCAGGTTGCGCGTGATGGCTTCATCGAAGCTGATGCGCGCATAGCGCTCGGCCTTGGGGTCCTTCTTGGGATCGGCCGTGTAGACGCCATCGACCTTGGTCGCCTTCAGCACGATCTCCGCGCCGATCTCGGCGCCGCGCAGCGCGGCAGCCGTGTCGGTCGTGAAGAACGGATTGCCGGTGCCGGCCGCGAACACGACGACCTTGCCTTCTTCCAGGTACTGCAGGGCCTTCGGACGCACGTAAGGCTCGACCACCTGCTCGATCGCAATGGCGGACATTACGCGCGCGGTCATGCCTTCCTGGCGCATGGTGTCGGCCAGTGCCAGCGAGTTCATCACCGTGGCCAGCATGCCCATGTAGTCGGCCGTGGCACGGTCCATGCCGACCGAACCGCCCGCGACGCCGCGGAAGATGTTGCCGCCACCAATCACGACCGCCACCTCGACGCCCAGCTCGGTCACCTCACGCACCTCCTGCACCATGCGCACGATGGTGGCGCGGTTGATGCCGTAGGCGTCGTCGCCCATCAGGGCTTCGCCGGAGAGTTTGAGCAGGATGCGCTTGTACGCGGGCATGTTGTCCTCAGTGAAAGCGGCCGGTATCGGCCCAGAAGTTTAAAGGGCGCCTCGGTGGAATTCCGGGCGCCCTGTCTTACGCAGCCAGTTGTTTACTGACCCTTGGCGGCGGCCACCTGCGCGGCCACCTCGGCGGCGAAGTCGTCCACCTTCTTTTCAATGCCCTCGCCCACGACGTACAGCGTGAAGCCCTTCACCGTCGTCGCCTTCTCCTTGAGCATGGCGGCCACGGTCTGCTTGCCGTCGGCGGCCTTCACGAAGACCTGATCCAGCAGCGAGACTTCCTTCAGGAACTTCTGCACCGAGCCCTCGACCATCTTGGCGACGATGTCGGCCGGCTTGCCGGACTCGGCAGCCTTCTCCGTCGCGATCTTGCGTTCCTTCTCGACCAGCTCGGCCGAGACGTCGGCGCCCGACAGCGCGGCCGGCTTCATGGCGGCCACGTGCATGGCGACGTCCTTGGCGGCAACATCGTCACCCTCGAACTCGACCATCACGCCGATGCGGGTGCCGTGCAGGTAGGACGCCAGCTTGGTGCCTTCGTAGCGCTTGAAACGGCGGATCGTCATGTTCTCGCCGATCTTGCCGATCAGGCCCTTGCGAACGTCTTCCACCGTCGGGCCGAAGCCTTCTTGCGACAGCGGCAGCGCCGACAGCGCCTCGATGTCGGCGGGGTTCTTTTCGGCCACCAAGCCGGCCAGAGCGCCGACGAAGGCCAGGAAGGCGTCGTTCTTCGAGACGAAGTCCGTCTCGCAGTTCACTTCGATCAGCGCGCCGTTGCCACCAACCACGGCCGAGGCGACCACACCTTCGGCGGTGATGCGCGAGGCGGCCTTGCCAGCCTTGTTGCCCAGCTTGACGCGCAGGATCTCTTCAGCGCGGGCCAGGTCACCCTCGGCCTCGGTCAGCGCCTTCTTGCATTCCATCATCGGGGCATCGGTGCGGGCGCGCAGCTCGGCGACCATGCTTGCGGTGATTGCAGCCATTTCTCTTCTCCAGATTCGGTTGAGAAAAGGGGCCTTGAGAAGCCCCTTTCGAGAAAAAGGGGCGCAAGGCCCCTTTCAGTGCAGGGCAGTCGGGGCTCAGGCGCCTTCCGACACCTCGACGAACTCGTCGCCAGCGGGGGCGACAGCAGCCAGCACGTCGGCAGTGGCGTTGGCCTTGCCTTCCAGCACGGCATCAGCCACGGCACGGGCGTACAGCGCGACAGCCTTGGCGGAGTCGTCGTTGCCCGGGATCACGTAGTCGATGCCTTCGGGCGAGTGGTTGGTATCCACCACGCCGATGACCGGAATGCCCAGCTTCTTGGCTTCGGCAACGGCAATCTTGTGATAGCCCACGTCGATGACGAACAGCGCATCAGGCAGCGTGGTCATGTCGGCGATACCGCCGATGTTCTTTTCCAGCTTGGCGATCTCGCGCTGGAACAGCAGGGCTTCCTTCTTGATCGAGGGCTGGGTGCCGGCCTCGACCTGAGCCTGCATGTCCTTCAGGTTCTTCAGCGAACCCTTGACCGTCTTGAAGTTGGTCAGCATGCCGCCCAGCCAGCGCTGGTCGACATAGGGCATGCCGGCGCGAGCGGCTTCGGCGGCGATGAACTCGCGAGCCTGGCGCTTCGTGCCGATCATCAGGATGTTGCCGCGCTTGGCGGACAGCTGGCGGATGAACTTCATCGCCTCGTTGAACGCGGGCAGCGTCTTTTCGAGGTTGATGATGTGAATCTTGTTGCGATGGCCGTAGATATACGGGGCCATCTTGGGATTCCAGAAGCGGGTTTGGTGGCCGAAATGGACGCCGGCTTCCAGCATCTCGCGCATCGTGACAGACATGGGTCTTCTCCGAAGGTTGGGTCTAAAATCCGGCCCGAATTGCGCCGCAACGCCTGAACATTTCAGGTCGCCGCAGACCGCAACACCTTGCGTGGCCGGTTTGCGATTTGCCACGAAGAACAGGCCAGAACCCGCCCCTCGCAGCGCCTTGCCAGAATCCCGAGCCCGCCTCGCGGCGAGCCCCAGGGCCTCCGAGCCAGATTCATCGACACCCAAGCGGGCTAGACGACGAATTTCGGCAAGTGGTCTCCGGCAAAACCCGAAGAGTATACACGACAGATGCCTGCCCAGAGCCGCACCCCATTGCCGGCGCCCACTCCAGCCCCATTCCCCACCCAGCCCTCCAAGGTGCCGTCATGACCCGGCGGGTCGCCGTTGTCGGCGCCGGACTGGCAGGCGTCACCACAGCGTACGAGCTTGCGACGCTCGGCTGCGAGGTCCATGTCTTCGAACGCCATGGCAGCGTGGCCGAGCAGGCCAGCTTTGCGGGCAACGCGCTGCTCATGCCCTCGCTGGACCTGCCTGCGGAAACTGCCGCGCCTCTGAGCTGGCGCTGGAAGCGCTGGCGCAGCGCCAGGAAACAGCAGGACCATTCCTCGGCGCTCGCGGCGCTCGGCCAATACAGCCTGGACCGATGCCAGACGCTGCGCCGCTCGCTGGGCATTGACGACGAGGGCGCCGCCGGACTGCTGATCCCGCTGTCCGACACCCGTGCACGAACCCACGCCGAAGCCCAGCTCGCCGGCTGGCGCGCGCAAGGGCTGGCCGTTGAACTGCTGGAGGGTGACGCCGCCCGCCGGCTGGACCCCGGCCTGGCCACCGAAGCCGCCCTGCCTGCGGCACTGGCGCTGCGACAGGCCGGCACCGGCAACGGGCGGCTCTTTGCCCAGCAGCTGCGACTTCACGCCCAGCGCGCGGGCGTGCGCTTCAGCTTCCACACCACGGTACGGTCCGTCGCCAGTACCGCTGGCGCGCTGAACCACCTGCGCCACGAGTACACGCCGCCGGGTGAGGCGCCCACGGTGCGCACGGGTGGGCCGCGCGATGCGGGCGATACCCTGCCCCACACGCTCGGCCCGCAGGACGAGCGCTTCGACGCCATCGTGCTGTGCAATGGCGGCGCGGCAGCTTCACTGCTGGATCGCCCGGCCGCCCCGCATTTCGCGATGCTGCATGAGGCCAGCGTGACCGCCCCCCTGCGCGTGATGGAGGGCTACCCCGACCTGGGCCCCCGCGCCGGCCTGCTCGACCCGCAGCGCGGCCTGGCCATCGCGCGCATCGGCCAGCGCGTGCGCGTCACCGGCGGCCAGGTCATCACGGCCACGGGCGGAAGCCACAAGCCGGACCACGAAGCCCTTCACCGCGGCTTGCAGCACTGGTACCCCGGCTCGGTGCTGCACCAGCAGGTCCAGCAGGGCCAGATTTCGCGCCCCATCGTGGTGGACGGTCTGCCATTGCTAGGCCTCAGCGCCCAGCCCGGCATCTGGCTGCACATTGCACCCGGCTGGCAGGGCTGGGGCATGGCCTGCGGGGCGGCGCAGTTGCTGGCGCAGCAGATCGCCGGCGGCAACCCGGCGCTCGATATCAGCGTCTTCAGCCCACAGCGCACCATCTAAACGGACGGCCTGGGAGGCCAAGGAGCAAGCGTCTGCAGACCGCTAAGCTTGGCGCCATGCGCGCCCTGCTGCCCAACTCCTCCGCACTCCCGCTGCATGACGTGGCCGCCAGCCGCCGGCTGGAGGCCCGCGCACTGCAGCGCCACCCCGATCTGATGGAACGCGCCGGCCTCGCCGTGGCCAAGCTGGCGCTCGCCCTGCGGCAGGGCACGGGGCCGGTCTGGGTGGTTTGCGGGCCGGGCAACAACGGGGGCGACGGGCTGGTCGCCGCCCGCCATCTGGCGTCGCTGGGCGTGCCGCTGGCCATCAGCCGCCCGGGTGAGCCACTGAGCGAGCCGCAGCAGCCCTCGCTGGTCATTGATGCGCTGCTGGGCCTTGGCCTGAACCGCGCGCCGGACGCGCCACTACAAGCCGCCATCGACGCCATGCAAGCCACGGCTGCACCACGCCTGGCGGTGGACCTGCCCAGCGGGCTGCTGGCCGACAGCGGCCAGCCCGCCGGGGCCCTGGCGCTGCGGTGCGAGCACACATTGACGCTGCTGACCCTCAAGCCCGGCCTGTTCACCGGCGAGGGGCGCGCCCACGCCGGCCGGCTCTGGTTTGACTCGCTAGGCATCGCGCCCGACGAGGCCGCCACTGCCGAGCTGCTCGGCCCGCCCGCGCCGCTTGCGCGCTCGGCCACGGCGCACAAGGGCAGCCAGGGTCAGGTCGTGATCTGCGGCGGCGCACCAGGCATGCAGGGCGCTGCGCGTCTGGCAGCGCGCGCAGCGCTGGGCTGCGGCGCGGGGCGCGTCTACCTGGACCTGCTAGGCTCACCTCCAGAAGAGGTTGCCGACCCTGGTTGGCCCGAGCTGATGCGCGGCCATGCCGAAGGGCTCACGGACGCCGTCGTCGTGGCCGGATGCGGCGGCGGTGCGCACATGGCCGCCCGCCTTCCCGCACTGCTCGCCACCGCTCAGGCTCTGGTGCTGGACGCCGACGCGCTCAACGCGATCGCGGCCAGCCAGGCCCTGCGACGGCACCTGCGCTCACGCCCGCGCGGGCGCACCCTGCTGACCCCACACCCACTGGAAGCCGCCCGGCTGCTGGGTTGCAGCATCGCAGCCATCCAGGCCCAGCGACTGAATGCGGCGCGCCAGCTGGCTGACGAGCTGGGCTGCAGCGTGATCCTCAAGGGCTCGGGCAGCATCGTCGCGTCGCCCGATCGACCCCTCGCCATCAACCCAACCGGCGGCCCCGCGCTGGCCACCGCCGGCAGCGGCGACGTGCTGGCTGGTTGGCTGGCCGGACACTGGGCCCAGCAACCCGCCCGTCCTGCGCACGACATCGCATGCGCCGGGGTCTATCAGCATGGGCTGGCCGGCGAAGGCCTGCTGGTCCAGCGGGCCAGCGAGCTGGTGGAGCGCCTGACGGCGGCATGACAGCGCACCGACAAGCCGCCGCCAACCGACCGGCTCAGCGACGCTTGCGCGCCGCGGTCTTCGCCGCCCCCTTGCGCGCCGCCTGACGGGCCGCCTTCACCGGATGAGCCGAAGGCGCCGCGCGACGCTCCTTCTGCACCGCACGATCGGCCTGCCGGATCTCGTCCAGCGCCTCGACCGCCGTCTGCGGCCTGGGCTTGGGCGTCGACACTTTCTTGGCGGCACTGGTGGCCTTCTTGCCCCCGGGCCTGCCCGCCCCACCCCGCCCCGCCCCGCGATCCTCGGCCGCCTCGCGCACAAGACGGAACTCGATCTTGCGACCATCGAGATCGACCCGGCTGACCTGCACCTGCACCCGCGCCCCCACGGCATAGCGAATGCCGGTGCGTTCGCCGCGCAGCTCCTGGCGCACCTCGTCGAAGCGGTAGTACTCGCCCCCCAGCTCGCTGATGTGCACCAGGCCTTCGACGAACAGCGCATCAAGCTGAACGAAGAGCCCGAAACTGGTCGCCGCGCTGACGGTGCCCGCAAACTCTTCACCCAGGCGATCACGCATGTAGCGGCACTTCAGCCAGGCCTCGACGTCGCGGCTGGCCTCATCGGCGCGGCGCTCGTTGGCACTGCAGTGCGCGCCCACCACCTCCCAGCGCTCGGCCTCATTGCGCGCCTCCTGAGGGTTGGGAGGCGCCGCTCGACCGGGCCGTTTTGGCGCCTGCGGCACATTCATCTTGGCCGCATCCAGCGTGTAGCGCTTGTGGGCCAGCACCGCCTTGATCACCCGGTGCACCAGCAAGTCCGGATAGCGTCGGATCGGGCTCGTGAAATGGGTGTAGGCCGGATAGGCCAGGCCGAAGTGCCCGGAGTTCGTGCCGGTGTAGATGGCCTGCTGCATGGAGCGCAGCAGCATCGCGTGGATCTGCACCGCATCGACGCGATCCTTGGTGGCCGCCGCCAGTTGCTGGTATTCGCGGGGCGTCGGGTCATCGGACAGGCCCGCACCAACACCCAGGCTGCGCAGGTAGGCCTGCAAAGCCGTGCGCTTTTCCGGCGTCGGCCCCTCGTGAACCCGATACAGCGATGGATGCTTGTTGACCTGGATGAAGTCGGCCGCGCACACATTGGCCGCCAGCATGGCCTCCTCGATGAGGCGGTGCGCATCGTTGCGAACGCGCGGCACGATCTTGTCGATGCGCCCGTTGTCGTCGCAGACGATCTGGGTCTCGGTGGTGTCGAAGTCGATCGCCCCACGACGCTGGCGCTCGGCCAGCAAGGCACGGAAGACCTCGTGCAGGTGCAGCAGGTGCGGCACCAGCTCCGCCCGCTTGGCAG
The DNA here is from genome assembly GCA_003241055.1 of Roseateles depolymerans. GTDB lineage: Bacteria > Pseudomonadota > Gammaproteobacteria > Burkholderiales > Burkholderiaceae_C > Pelomonas > Pelomonas depolymerans_A. The sequence goes on along the minus strand of QFOD01000001.1, from coordinate 44,803 downwards.
CCTCGGGGCCATGCGTGTTCGCAAGGATTGCCGCCACCTCGTTGTACGTGAAGCGGGCGTGCGAACAGATCACGGCCGGGTAGAACTGGTAGGCACTCACGGTGCCGTCGGTGAGCACCAGCATGTCGCAGACCATGCTCAGCCGGTCTTCGTTCGGGTTGAGCGAACACAGGCCGTTGGAAAGCTTCTCCGGCAGCATCGGGATCACGCGGCGCGGGAAATAGACCGAGGTGGCCCGCTCGTAGGCATCGGCGTCGAGCGGCTCGCCGGGCTTCACGTAGTGGCTCACATCGGCGATGGCCACCAGCAGACGCCAGCCCTCCACCGCCTTCTTGCCGCGCCCCTGCTTGAACGGCTCGCAATAGACCGCGTCGTCGAAGTCGCGCGCATCTTCGCCATCGATCGTGACCAGCGGCACATCACGCAGGTCGACCCGTTGCTTGAGGTCGGTCGCACGCAAACGCTCCGGCAGCTTGGCGCTCTGCGCAAGCGTCTCGGCACTGAATCGATGCGGCACGTCATACTTGCGCACCGCGATCTCGATCTCCATGCCCGGATCGTCGATCTCACCCAGCACCTCCACCACCCGCCCCACCGGCTGCGAGTACAGCGAGGGCGGCTCGGTCAGCTCGACCGCCACCACCTGCCCTGCCGTCGCGTTGGCGATGCCGTTCTTGGGAATCAGGATGTCCTGACCCATGCGCCGGTCTTCCGGCGCCACAAGCCAGATGCCGGACTCGAGCAGCAGCCGACCGATGATGGGGCGCTTCTTGCGATCGAGAATCTCGAGCACCTTGCCCTCGGGGCGCCCGCGCTTGTCGAAGCGCGTCACGCGCACGCGCAGGCGGTCGCCATGCATCACCGCGTGGGTTTCCTGCGCCGACAGGTAGATGTCGGGTGTGCCGTCGTCGGGAATCAGAAACCCGTGGCCGTCGCGATGGCCATGCAAGGTGCCCTCCACCTCGCCCAGCAGGCCCGCACCCTCCTTGGAGGGCGCATCATTTGTGTTCTTCACGTTTTTGATGATATGATCTCGTCTTTCCTGAAACGGCCCAGGACTTCTTGAAGTCTTGAGCACCTTGCCCAGGTGGCGGAATTGGTAGACGCACTAGTTTCAGGTACTAGCGGGTAACTCCGTGGAGGTTCGAGTCCTCTCCTGGGCACCAAATTCAAAGAACCGACCCTGTCGCAAGACTCGGTCGGTTTTTCTTTGGGCGAACGCATGGCTGACCATGCGCGCATTGTGGCCCAGGCTGTGCTCATCCATGAGATCTCCAACAGGGTCAGGTATTGCCAAGCGTGACTTGCCACGCCTTGCGCACATGCCTAGCAGCCGGAGCTGTCGCCACAATGAAAAAAGCCTTGCCGGCGCAACCGCGTCGACAAGGCTCTCGGGATTCACGGCAGGCCAGGCGTTCAGACCTTGAACTTCTTGGCCAGCGCTTCCGGCCCCATGCCGTCGTACTCTTCAAACGGCTGATGGATCCAGGGCGAGGTTTCCAGCATCTCGACGTAATAGTCCGGCGTGTAGGTCGACACACTCTTGGTCCAGATCACCGCCGAGCGCAACTCCTGGATGGCCGGCATGCCGCGCAGACGCTCGACCACCGCTTTCAGCGTGACGCCGGAGTCCGCCAGATCGTCGACCAGCAGCACGCGACCCGCCAGCTCGCCCTTGGGCATCGTGATGTACTTGGCCATGTCCAGGCGGCCCTGGATGGTGCCGCCCTCGGCACGGTAGGAGCTGGTGGACATGATGCCCAGCGGCTTGTCGAACACGCGCGACAGCACATCGCCCGGCCGCATGCCACCACGGGCCAGGCACAGGATCTGGTCGAACTCCCAGCCCGAAGCATGCACCTTGAGCGCCAGGCGCTCGGTCAGCAGGTGGTATTCGTCCCAGGACACGTAGAGGTGTTTGCCGTCGTCGGTCAGCATGGTGTGCAGATCTCCGTCAAGAGGTATGGAAGGATGGCACTCAGGCCGAATAGGGGTGACGCAGCACGATGGTGTGCTCGCGGTCCGGGCCCGTCGACACCATGTCGATCGGCGCACCGATGACCTCCTCCACGCGCTTCAGATAGGCGCGGGCATTGGCCGGCAGCGCATCCCAGGACGTGGCGCCGAAGGTGGTCTCGGTCCAGCCGGGGAAGGTCTCGAAGACGGGCGTGCAGGCCTCGATCTCGTCGCCGTCCAGCGGCAGGATGTCGATGCGGCGGCCGTCCAACTCGTAGCCCACGCACATCTTGATCTCGGCCAGGCCATCCAGCACATCCAGCTTGGTCAGGCACAGGCCGGTGATGCCGTTGATGATGATGGAGCGCTTGAGCGCCGCCGCATCCAGCCAGCCGCAGCGGCGTGCGCGTCCGGTCACAGTGCCGCGCTCCTGACCCACGGTGGACAGGTGATAGCCCACGGTGCCCGGCGCCTCCCAGTCCAGCTCCGTCGGGAACGGGCCGGAGCCCACACGTGTCGTGTAGGCCTTGGTGATGCCCAGCATGTAGTGCAGCATCTGCGGGCCCACACCGGCACCTGCGGCCGCGTTGCCGGCCACGCAGTTGCTGGAGGTCACATAGGGGTAGGTGCCGTGGTCCACGTCCAGCAGCGTGCCCTGCGCACCCTCGAACAGGATGTTCTGGCCGGCCTGGTGGGCCTTGTGGATCATGTAGCCCACGTCCGCCAGCATGGGCTTGATGGCCTCGGCCATCTTCATGGCCTGCTCGAAGATGGGCTCGAAGGCCAGCGTCTCGGACTTCAGATAACCGGAGAGCGCAAAGTTGTGCAGGTCTAGCAGCTCGCGCAGCTTCTTGGCGAAGCGCTCGGGGTGCTTCAGATCCTGCGCGCGCAGCGCACGGCGAGCCACCTTGTCTTCGTAGGCCGGGCCAATGCCCTTGCCCGTGGTGCCAATCTTGCCGTTGCCGCAGTTCTCGCGCTGCTGTTCGCGCGCCTTGTCCACGGCCACGTGGAAAGGCAGGATCAGCGGGCAGGACTCGCTGATGAACAGGCGCGAACGCACCTCGACACCGGCGACTTCCAGACGCTCGATCTCGGACAGCAGGTGGGTCGGATCCAGCACCACGCCATTGCCGATGTAGCAGGCCACGCCGTCGCGCATGATGCCGGACGGGATCAGCTGCAGCGCGGTCTTCACGCCCTTGATGACCAGCGTATGGCCGGCGTTGTGCCCGCCCTGGAAGCGCACGACACCCTGGGCGTGATCGGTCATCCAGTCCACGACCTTGCCCTTGCCCTCGTCACCCCACTGGGTGCCGACGACGACCACATTGCGTCCACGCGCGGTTTGGCTCTGCATCTTGTTTGCCTGCTTTGCTTGGGATTGGGATTGGGGTCGGCCGCTTACAGCGCGCGCACAACCCACTCAGTGTGCTCGCGAACCAGTTCGCGGTCACAGTCGAATTCGTCAACTTCGTGCTCATGTCCCGGCAGCACGCAGACGACGGTGTCGCCCTGCTCGCGCAGACGACGCACGGCCTGGCGCAACGAGGCATCCTCGCTCCAGGGCGCACGGATGGCCGCACGAAGCGGCGCTTCGGGAATCAGCGTTACCAGGGTCTTCAGATCGAGACTGAAGCCCACCGCAGGCCGCCGCCGGCCAAAGGCTGCACCGACCTCGTCATAGCGTCCGCCGCGCAGCACCGCATCGGCGCAGCCTACGGCGTAGCAGGCGAAGCGCACGCCGGTGTAGTACGCATAGCCCTGCAGGTCAGCCAGATCGAAGCCCAGCCTGACCTCCGGGTGCGCGCCGCTCAACTGCTGCGCCAGCCAGTCAAGATCGGCCAGGGCCGAGCGGATCAGCGGATGGTCGGGCAACTGCTGCGCCGCAAGCTGGAGCACTTCTCGGCCACCATAGAGGCCCGGCAGCGCCAGCAGCGCCACGCGGGTTGCCTCAGGCAGCGGCGCGGCCAGTTCAGCCAGTGCAGCGAGGTCCTTGCTGGCCAGGGCGGCGGTCAATGCGGCCTCGGCGGACGCATCGAGGCCTGCACCGTCCAGCACACCTTGAAGCAAACGCGCGTCACCCAGATCGAGCACGACCTGTGAGAGCCCCGCGCGGCTCAAGGCGTCCAGCGCCAGATCCTGGACCTCGAGATCGGCCTCCAGGCCGGCGTGACCATAGACCTCGACACCGAGTTGCAACGGCTCGCGGCTGGTGTTCAGCCCGTCGGGGCGGGTGTGCGCCACCGGGCCGCAATAGCACAGGCGGGTCACGCCACGGCGATTGAGCAGATGCGCATCAATGCGCGCGACCTGCGGTGTGGTGTCGGCCCGCAGGCCGAGCGAACGGCCAGACAACTGGTCGACCAGCTTGAACAGCCTGATCTCCGATCCGCTGCCTGTACCAGTCAGCAGCGAGTCCAGGTGTTCGAGCAGAGGCGGGATCACCAGCTCGCAGCCGTAGCTGCGGGCCATGTCCAGCAGCTTGCGCCGCAGTTCTTCGATGCGGCGCGCCTGCGAGGGCAGTACATCAGCGATGTGCTCGGGCAGCAGCCAAGCAGAGGACATGGGCGCGGGGGAGGCGGTTAAAAACGGCATTGTACCGAAGCCTTCCCCGCCGGCACGCGCGGACTGAACGATCAGCGCAGCAGCAACAGCCCGATGGCACCCATGAGCAGACTGGCGAGACCGACGAAACGGATTTGCCCGTCGCTCAGTGCCAGCAGTTTGCTGAAGACCTCGCGCCAGCTTGATGGGCTCACGAGAGGCATCAGCCCCTCGATGATCAGCATCAGCGCAAGGGCCGACAGCAGTTCGTTCACTTGCGTGCAGCAGCAGGAGCCGGGCCCGCCCCGCGCATGACCTTGAAGAAGTCGCTGCTCGGGTCCAGCACCATCACATCGCTCTTGGTGCGGAAGCTGCTGCGATAGGCATCAAGCGAGCGGTAGAACTGCGCGAACTGGGCGTCGCGGCCGAAGGCTTCGGCATACAGCGCGGAAGCCTTCGCATCGCCCTCACCCTTGATCTTCTGCGCATCGCGATAGGCCTCGGACACGATCACCTCGCGCTGACGATCGGCGTCGGCGCGGATCTTGTCGCCCTCGGCCGCGCCGGTGGCACGCGCCTCGTTGGCCACGCGCTTGCGCTCGGATTCCATGCGGCGGTAGACCGAGTCGGTGATGTTGGCGGAGAAGTCCACGCGCTTGATACGCACGTCCACAACCTCGATGCCGAACTGCTTGGCCTCGTCGGCCAGGCGCTTGCGCACATCGTTCATCACCTTCTCGCGCTCAGTCGCCAGCACCGCGATCACGGTGCGCTTGGTGACCTCTTCGTTGAAGGCCGCCTGCACCACGGGCGCCAGGCGGTTCTCCACGTTGCGGGTGTCGGCGCCGCTGTTGCGGATGAACTGGCGCGGCTCGGCGATGCGCCACTTGATGAGCCAGTCGATGACCAGGCTCTTCTTCTCGGCGGTGAAGATGGGGCGAGACTCGGGGCTGTCCAGCGTCTGCACGCGGCGATCCAGCAGCACGACGTTCTGGAACGGTGGCGGCAGCTTGAACTTCAGGCCCGGCTCGGTGACGACCTCCTTGATCTCACCCAGCGCGTAGATGACGGCGAACTGGCGTTGATCGACCACGAAGAGCATGGACGAGGCCAGCATCAGCGCAACCAGCGCGCCCGCGACGATGGCGGCAATACGGTTCATTCCTGGACTCCTGACTCAGCGGCTGTCGCGGCCGCGCAGGCCGTCGCGGGAACGCAGATCGGACGGACTCGGCACGCTGGCCGCATCCGGCACCGGGGTCTGCGCGGCGGGCTGGGGTGCGGACACGGTCACGCTGCCCGAACTCCCCTGCTGCAGCAATTTGTCCAGCGGCAGATACAACAGGTTGCTGCCGCTCTTGCTGTCCACCATCACCTTGGTGACGTTGCTATAGACCTGCTGCATCGCATCCAGGTAGAGCCGGTCGCGCGTGACCTGCGGCGCCTTCTGGTACTCGGTCAGCACGCTCTTGAAGCGCTCGGCATCACCCTCGGCCGTCGCGATCACGCGGGCCTTATAGCCCTCGGCCTGCTCGCGCAGCTTGGCGGCGTCGCCCTGGGCACGCGGAATCACGTCATTGGCGTAGGCCTGCGCCTCGTTCTTGAGCTGCTCGCGGTTGGCATTGGCCTTGAAGGCATCGTCGAACGCCGCCTGCACCTGCTCGGGAGGCTGCACGCTCTGCACGTTGACGTTCTTGATCTCGATGCCGGCCTTGAGGCGGTCGAGCTGTGCCTGGATGGACTTGGCCAGCTCCACCGGGATCTGGTCGCGCTGCTCGTACAGCACGGAGTCCATGCTGCTCTTGCCGACGATCTCGCGCACGGCCGACTCCGAAGCCAGCGTTACCGCCTGCTCGGGGTCTCGGTTCTCGTAGAGGAAATCGCGCGCATCCTTGATGGTGTATTGCACCGTGAAGCGGATGTCGACGATGTTCTCGTCCTGGGTCAGCATGGACGAATCACGCAGCCCGGTGGCCGTCACGACGTTGTTGCGGCCGACATCCACCTGCTGCAGGCGGGTGACCGACACGATCTCGTGCGCCTGGAACGGGAATGGCAGCCGCCACTGGAAGCCGGCCTCCACCGTCTTACTGTACTTGCCGAAGGACGTCACCACGCCCTGCTGGCCTTCCTGCACGATGAAGAAGCCACTGGCCAGCCAGCCCAGCGCAACCACGCCGGCAATCAGGCCGAGGCCGATACCGGCACCCTTCATGTCCGGCGGACGACTCTCACCACCCGGCGGCGGGTTGGTCGGGCCGCCCGACTTGCCGCCGAACAGGCCCGACAGCTTGCGATTGAAATCGCGCCAGAGCTCATCGAGATCCGGCGGACCATCATTGCGTCCATTGAGCAGGCGGCCCGCAGCGCGGCTCACCGGGGTCAGCAGGCGTTCGCGCCAGGTGGGGCGAACTTCGCGGGGCGGGAGGTGTGGGGTGCTGCTCATGCCTCGTGGGTTTCGTTGTTGGATTCGGCGCCAGCGCCGAATGCCTCAGTTGGGGGGTGTTCGCTGCCATTCAAGCCCGACGCCAGCATCGCTTCCGCAATGAGCCGACGCAACTCGGCCAGCCCGGTGCCATCGCGGGCCGACACGAACACGCGCGGCGTGGGCTCGGCCGCACCGTTGCGCATCACGGCATCGCTGATGCTGCGCGGCTTCTGGTCGTCGTCCAGCAGATCCTGCTTGTTGTAGACCAGGATCTGCGGCACGTCGCCGGCGCCGATTTCGCTCAGCACCTTGTCGACCTCAATCATCTGCTCCTCGAGCACAGGGCTCGCAGCATCCACCACATGCAGCAGCAGATCGGCGTCCGCCGCCTCCTGCAGCGTGGCCTGGAAGGCCTCGACCAGCTTGTGAGGCAGGTCGCGGATGAAGCCGACGGTATCGGACAGCGACACGCTGGCGCCCACCTGATCCAGGTAGAGGGACCGGGTGGTGGTATCGAGCGTGGCGAACAACTGGTTGGCCGCGTAGGTGCGGGCCTTCACCAGCGCATTGAAGAGCGTGCTCTTGCCGGCGTTGGTGTAGCCGACCAGGGAGACCTTGAACACGCCGTTGCGCGAGCGCGAGCGGCGCTGGGTGCTGCGCTGGCGCTGCACCTGCTTGAGGCGCTCCTTGGTCTTCTTGATGCGGTCGTCGATCATTCGACGATCCAGCTCGATCTGGGCCTCACCGGGGCCGCCGCGCATGCCGATGCCGCCGCTCTGGCGCTCCAGGTGACTCCAGCGGCGCACCAGGCGCGTGGCCAGGTACTGCAACCGGGCCAGTTCGACCTGCAGCTTGCCCTCGTGGCTCTTGGCGCGGGCGGCGAAGATCTCAAGGATGAGTGCCGTGCGGTCGGCCACCGGCACGCCGAGCGCACGCTCGAGGTTGCGCTGTTGCGCTGGCGAAATCGCCTGATCGAACAGCACCGTGTGCGCGTGATGCGCGTCGACCAGCAGTTTGATCTCGTCGACTTTGCCCGAGCCGACGAAAAGAGCCGCATCGGGCGCCTGCCGGCGCGCGATCACGCGAGCCACCGGTGTATCGCCGGCCGACTCGGCCAGCAGGGCCAGTTCGTCCAGGGTTTCATCGAAACCCCGGGCCGCACTGTGGCGCCCGAAATCGACGCCTACAAGAATGGCGCGCGCCGCCTCAGAGGGCGGCGTCGCGTGGTGAGAGGACGTCTCGGACAAGGCGGGGCGTCAGGCGTCAGGCGTGCTGTCCGCCGGATGGAAATTGACCGCGCGGCCAGGGACCACGGTCGAGATGGCGTGCTTGTAGACCATCTGGGTCACGGTATTGCGCAGCAGCACGACGTATTGGTCAAACGACTCGATATGGCCTTGCAGCTTGATGCCGTTGACCAGATAGATCGAAACCGGCACATGCTCTTTGCGCAGCAGGTTCAAAAAGGGGTCCTGCAAAAGTTGGCCTTTGTTGCTCATCGGTATGCTCCGAGTTGTCGGGTGGGGGACTACGGGTTGGACCTTAACACAGGGCCATGCCAGCTTCGGCGTCCGGCTTAATTCTTCTCGGTGAACGGGTTCTTGGAAGAACGCAGTTCAATCTTCAGCGGTGTCCCAACGAGCTTGTAATGGGCGCGGATGCGCCCCTCGAGATAGCGCTTGTAGACCTCGGTGACGCCGTCCAGTGCATTGCCGTGGATCACGACGATGGGCGGATTCTGGCCACCCTGGTGGGCGTAGCGCAGCTTGGGTCGGGACGTGCCCGCACGCTTGGGCTGCTGGTGCTCCACCGCCTCCTGGATCAGGCGGGTCAACACCGGCGTGGTCATCTTGCGGTGGGCCGAGGCATAGGCATCGGCCATCGCGTCCCACAGCTTGGACAGGCCCTGACGCTTGAGCGCCGAGATCTGATGGATGGGCGCGAACTTCAGGAAGGCCAGGCGGTGCTCGATCGAGCGCTTGAGCGTCTCGCGCTGATAGCTGTCGACGGCATCCCACTTGTTGACCGCCAGCACCACCGCGCGGCCGCTGTCGAGGATGTAGCCGGCGATGTGGGCGTCCTGGTCGGTCACCCCCTGCGTGGCGTCCAGCAGCAGCAGCACGACATGGGCGTCGGCGATGGCCTGCAGCGTCTTCACCACCGAGAACTTTTCGATGGCCTCGAAGACCTTGCCCTTGCGGCGCAGGCCGGCGGTGTCGATCAGCTTGAACTTCTGGCCACCATGCTCGAAGTCCACCGCGATGGCGTCGCGCGTGGTGCCGGGCATGTCGAACGCGATCAGGCGCTCCTCACCCAGCCAGGCGTTGATCAGCGTGCTCTTGCCCACGTTGGGCCGGCCGGCAACGGCCAGACGGATCACGCCTTCGTCAACCTCTTCCTCGCGCTCGGAAGCATCGAAGGGCTCCAGCACAGCCTCCAGCAGGCTGCGAATGCCCTGACCGTGGGCCGCGGAAACGGGGTGCGGCTCGCCCAGGCCCAGTTCATGGAACTCGGCCAGCAACGGCGACTCGCTCATGCCCTCGGCCTTGTTGACCGCGAGGTGCACCCGCTTGTTGGCCTGGCGCAGGAACCGGGCGATGTCCTGGTCCTGGGCCGAAAGACCCAGGCGCACGTCGACGACGAACACCACCACATCCGCCTCGGCCACGGCCTGGCGGGTCTGCTTGGCCATCTCCTTGACGATGCCCGTGGTGCTGTCGGGCTCGAAGCCGCCGGTGTCGATGACGATGTACTCGCGATCCCCCAGGCGGCCGTCGCCGTAGTGGCGGTCACGCGTGAGGCCGGAGAAATCGGCCACGATCGCATCCCGCGACTTGGTCAGGCGGTTGAACAACGTCGACTTGCCCACATTGGGGCGGCCGACCAGGGCGATCACTGGCTTCATCGAGCGCGCCTCACTCCGCCTTGATGGCGAACAGGCCGCCATTCTTGGTCGCCGCCAGCACGGTATCGCCCAGCAGCCTGAGCGCCACCACCTGGGAGCCGTCGGTCGGCAGACGCGACCGCGTCTTGCCCGTGTCTCGATCCACCAGGTGCACATAGCCATCAAAGTCGCCCAGCAGCACCTGCTTGGCCAGCAGCACAGGCTCGGTGAGCTTGCGGAGCTGGAACTGGTCGGCCGTCCACACCAGGTCGCCGTTCGTCACGCGCCAGGCGGTCAGGCGGTCCGACGCATCGCCGGCCACCACCACCTGATCGTCTGCACCCACGCCATTGGCACCGCCGACGTTGCGGCTCCAGGCCGCGCTGCCGCGCTCGGCATTCACGCAGCCCACGGCGGACTGGAAGGCGCGCGCGCAGATCAGCTCACCCTGCTGCACGGCCGGACCCACGAGATCGGCGAGACGCTCGACCTCGTTGGTCCCGCGCGGCGTCGCAATGCTGGCCTCCCAGCGCAGGGTGCCCTTGAGGGGATCGACGCCGACCACCCGGCTGCCCTGCCCCACGACCAGCGTGTCCTTGTAGCTGCTCAGCACGCCACTCTTGGCCAGCGTCAGCGCATCACCCGGGCGGCGGAAGTCCCAGATCTTGCGACCATCGAGCGCGTCAAAGGCCAGCACCTGGCGGTCCACGGTCACGACGAACACGCGCTCACCCGCCACGAAGGGGGCGGTGATCACCGGCGTCGGCAGCGCCTTGCGCCAGGCCGCGCGGCCCGCATCCAGCACGACCAGTTCGTTGTCGCGATTGATCATCGCGGCAAAGCGTCCGTCGCTACCGACGCCCGCCACCGGCTTGCTGCCGGCCTCGCCACGCCACAGCTCGCGGCCATCGGAGGCGGCCAGCGCCCGAACCACGCCATCGCTGTTGGCCACCACGAAACGGTCGCCCACGGCAGCGATGCTGAGCGGGAAATTGATGGAGTCGCCCTTGACGCTCCACACCACCCGCCCGCTCGAGGCCCCCGACAGTGTCTCGAGCGGCGCCGGCTTGGGCTTGTCCGAGCCGAACAGCGAGCACCCGGCCAAGAGCGCAGCGGCCAGCGCGGCGGCCGGCAGCGACTTCAGCGATGCGCGCGTCATTGCGCAGCTCCGGCGGCTTCGACAACGGTGGGGACACCCAGCGTCGCGAGCTTGGACTCGACGATGGTCCGGTAGTCCTGCGCCTTCTCGAGGCCGGCCAGCGCCTTCTGATACTGGGCCTTGGCCTCATCGCGCTTGCCTTGCAGCAGCAGCAGGTCGCCCCGACGGTCAGCGGCCAGCGCGGTGAATTCCGGCGACTTGATGGCATCCAGAGTCTTGGCGGCCTCGTCGAACTGCTTGGCGTCCAGCTGCAGACCGGCCAGGCGCAAGCGCGCGATGTCCTGATAGGCGATTTCGGAGCCCTGCCCCGCCACCCACGCCAGGCTTTGCTTGGCGTCGTCGGCCTTGCTCTTGTCCTGCTGCAGCTTGGCCAGTTGCAAGCCGGCCTGGGCCGTGTAGCCGGTCGACGCGAAGCGCGCCTTCAGGTCGCCGAAAGCGGCCGCCGCCTTGTCCAGGTCCTGGCCTTGCAGCGCACGGTCAAACTCGCCATACATCGCCGCCGCCTTGGCGCCCTGGTCGCGCTGATACCACTGCCAGGCCTGCCAGCCCGCAAAGGCCGCCAGCACCAGCGTGATCAGCCACGTGATGAGGCTTCCCCAGCGCTTCCAGAAGTCTTTGAGCTGGTCGATTTGTTCTTGTTCTTGGAGGTCGAGATGCGATGCCATAGGGGAACCGGAAAACTAGTGGAACGGCCGGAGCCGCGGATTATGCGGTGCGCAGCTCGGACGCCCAGTCGGCAGCCGCGGCCAGCGGGCGGCTGAACTGCGCCGCCCCTTCGTCGCGCAGCGGCTTGACGCTGACCTCGCCACGGGCCAGTTCATCACCGCCGAACACCAGGGCGAAGCGGGCGCCCGAACCGTCCGCCTTTTTGAACTGCGACTTGAAGCTGCCGCCACCCGCATGCATCTGCACCGCCACGCCGGCGGCGCGCAAGGCCTCCAGCGCCGGCAGGATGGTCGGCAGCGCGGCGGGCTCAGGCACGATGGCGTAGACATCGGGCACCGGCGTGTCCACCGCCACTTCCAGCGTCTCCAGCAGCAGCAGCAACCGCTCCAGGCCCAGGCCGAAGCCCACGGCCGGCGTGGCCTTGCCGCCCAGTTGCTCGATCAGGCCGTCGTAGCGGCCGCCCGCGCAGATGGTGCCCTGGGCGCCGAGCTTGTCGGTCACCCACTCGAATACCGTGAGGTTGTAGTAGTCCAGTCCGCGCACCAGGCGCGGGTTGATGCGGTAGACCAGGCCCACGGCGTCCAGCAGCGCCTTCACGCCGCTGAAGTGCGCTTGCGACTCGGAGCCCAGGAAGTCCAGCAGCTTGGGCGCGCCTTCCGCCATGGCCTGCATGGCCGGGTTCTTGGTGTCCAGCACCCGCAACGGGTTGCTGTACATGCGGCGCTTGGCCTCTTCGTCCAGCACATCCAGGTGTTGTTCGAGGTAGGCGATCAGCGCCTCGCGGTGGGCGCGGCGCTCGTCGGGCTGACCCAGGCAGTTGATCTCCAGCACGACGTCGCGGCCCTCGACCAGGCCCAGCTCGCGCCACAGCGTGCGCGCCAGCAGGATGACCTCGGCGTCCACGTCCGGGCCCGCAAAGCCCAGCGCCTCGACGCCCATCTGGTGGAACTGCCGATAACGCCCTTTCTGCGGGCGCTCATGGCGGAACATCTGGCCGAAGTAGTACAGCCGCTTGCCGCCTTCGCGCAGAAAGCTGTGCTCGATCATGGCCCGCACCACGCCGGCCGTTCCCTCGGGGCGCAACGCGAGCTGGTCGCCGTTCATCTTGTCCTCGAAGGCGTACATCTCCTTCTCGACGATGTCGGTCACCTCGCCGATGCCGCGCACGAACAGTGCGGTGGGCTCGACGATGGGCGTGCGCACATTGGCAAAGCCGTAGCGCTGCAGCACGCTGCGCATGCGTGCCTCCAGCCACTCCCAGCGCGCCGAATCCGGCGGCAGGATGTCGTTCATGCCCTTCACCGCCTGCAGCGGCTGCAACTTCTTGGTCTCGCTCATGGGAAAGTCGTTCAGGCCGCAGCCGTCGCGCCGAAGCGCTTCTCGATGTAGTTCTCGACCAGCGCGTGGAACTCGCCGGCAATGTTGTCGCCCCGCAGCGTCAGCGCCTTCTCACCGTCGATGAAGACCGGCGCAGCCGGCGCCTCGCCGTTGCCCGGCAGGCTGATGCCGATGTCGGCATGCTTGCTCTCGCCCGGGCCGTTGACGATGCAGCCCATCACGGCGACCTTGAGGTTCTCGACCCCAGGGTACTTGCCGCGCCAGATGGGCATCTGCAGGCGCAGGAAGTCGTCAATCTGCTTGGCCAGCTCCTGGAAGGTGGTGCTGGTGGTGCGGCCGCAGCCTGGGCAGGCGGTCACGCTGGGGTTGAAGTGCCGCAGGCCCAGCGCCTGAAGGATCTCCAGCGCCACCACCACCTCCTGCGTGCGCGCTTCGCCCGGCTGGGGCGTGAGGCTCACACGGATGGTGTCGCCAATACCCTCCTGGGCCAGGATGCCCAGTGCCACGCTGGAGGCCACCGTGCCCTTGGTGCCCATGCCGGCCTCGGTCAGGCCCAGGTGCAGCGCATAGTCGCAACGCCGCGCCAGTTCGCGGTAGACCGAGATCAGGTCCTGCACGCCGCTGACCTTGCAGCTGATGATGAGGTTGTCCGGGTTCATGCCCAGCTCGCGGGCATAGGCGGCCGAGGTCAGTGCGGACTCGACCAGCGCCTGGTACATCACCGGCTTGGCATCCCAGGGCTGCGCGCGGCGCGCGTTCTCGTCCATGAACTGCGCGAGCAGTTCCTGGTCCAGACTGCCCCAGTTGACGCCGATGCGCACGACCTTGTCGTAGGTCATCGCGGCCTCGATCATCTGCGCGAACTGGCGATCCTTCTTGTCGCCCTTGCCCACGTTGCCGGGGTTGATGCGGTACTTGGACAGGGCCCGCGCCATCGCGGGATAGTCGGTCAGCAGGCGATGGCCGTTGTAGTGGAAGTCGCCCACCAGCGGCACGTCGATGCCCATGCGGTCCAGCTGCTCGCGGATGTAGGGCACCTGCTCGGCGGCCTCGGGCGTGTTGACCGTGATGCGCACCAGCTCCGAACCGGCAATGGCCAACTCCTTGACCTGGATGGCCGTGCCGATCGCATCCACCGTGTCGGTGTTGGTCATGGACTGCACGCGCACAGGCGCATCGCCGCCAATGGTGACCACACGGTCGCCCCAGACCACGCGGGCCTGACGGCTGCGTCGCGCCGCGGGCGCGGCTTCGGGGATGCAGACAGCACTCATCACTTCAACTCCACGCGGGCAATGTTGTCCTTGGCCTTGGAGGCCAGGTCAACGTTCGCCCCACGCCACTCGACACGTGCGCCGGTCACGTTGCCCACGCGCACCTTCAACGGCAACACGCCGGTGATCTCACGACTCTGACCGCCCGGGATCACGCGCGAGAACTGCAACTGCCCCTGGGCGTCGATCACTTCCACCCAGGTGTCCGTATGGGCGGTCACCTTGACCGGCGGGCCGCTGGCTGCAAGAGCAGGCGGCGGGGGCACCTCGCGCACCTGCAGCGGCGCCGATGCCACCGCAGCAACTGGTGCCGAGGGCGTCAGCGCCACGCTCGCCACCGGCTGCGGTGCCACCGCGGACGCCTGGGACAACGGCTGCTGCACCGGCTCAAGCACCACGGCGGACGCCGGCATCGCCGCCTCGACCGAAGAGGCCATAGGCATGGCGGCGGTACTCGCCGCCTGAGACGCGACGGACGCTCCATCCGAATGAGGCAACCAACCGGCCGGCAGGAAATAAACCGCCGCGGCTGCCACCAGCAGCAACGCCGAGCCCCAGACCACGGGGCGCCCCAACGTCGCCAGCGCTACGCCCTCCGCCGGCGCCGCACGCTCCCGGAAGGGCTGGTTCAAACCAGGCGAAACGTCGAGCTCGCGCTCGATGGTGCGCGGCACCAGCGCCAGCACCGGAGCCGGATCCAGTTTCAACGCCCGGCACATCGCCGTCGCGAGCGCACGGGCGAAGGTGGCGTCGGGCAACTCGTCCCAGCGATCGGCCTCGATGGCCTCCAGCTTGGCCTGAGGCACCTTCAACATGACCGCCAGTGCCGCGATATGCAGGCCACGCTCCTGCCGCGCCGCCTTCAGCCAGGCGCCGGCGCTACGGCCCGCTGGGAGTTCGCTGGGCCCGCCCTCGGAATGCAAATCCATCGTGTCTGTTCTGTGGGTAGGCCCAGGGCCTAGTCGTCAAAACGGCCCGCATCCAGCGCCTGCGTTTCCGGCGACTGGGGATGCTGGCGACGCAGCTGCTGACCCAGGTCATCGACGGCCGCCGTGTTGCCCAGCTTGCGCTCGATGCGCAGCTGCAGCCACAGGCTCGCCGGACTGACCTGATCGGGCTGGCCGTTGACGCGCTTCACATAGAAACGCGCACGCTCCAGCTCGTGGTTGCGATAGAGAACCTCGGCCAGGTTGACAGCAATCGCCGGACTGGCCGGATCCAGTTCGAAGGCGCGCGACAGCGTCCGCTCGGCCACCAGCAGGCGGCCAGAACGTGCCTCGCAGACGCCCTTGGCAAGCAGCGAGCGCTGCGGCGCTCGATAAGTGGTCTGGGCCAGAGCCTGATCGAACATTGCATCGGCCGTCTCCCACCGACGCTGCTGGCACATGAACCAGCCGTAGTTGTGCAGCGTATCGGCGTCGTTGGGGTAGAGGCTCAGCGCACGGCGGAAGCTCTCCTCCGCCAGCTCGTTCTCGCCCAGGCCGGCATAGACCAGCCCGCGCAGATTGACGGCATCGCGCATGTCCGGGCGGGCGGCCAGGGCCTGCTTCAATGCGTCCAGGGCGTCCGTGTACTGACCACGCGAGAAATAGGCCTGCGCAAGCGCCAGATGGATGCCCGCACGCCGCTCCGCATCCGTCCGGTCGGAATCGGTCTTGATCTCTCGCCCGCTGTCCACCGCCGTCCCCGCACAGGCCGACAGCAGCAGCACAACCAGCAGCAGCACGAAGCGTTGCATCACTCCCCTCACGCGGTCTTACCCACGCTCACCGGAGCTCTCACCATGCGGATGTGGGCACGCGTGCGGTCCTGCACCTCGCCTGCCAGTTGGCCACATGCCGCATCGATGTCATCGCCCCGGGTCTTGCGCACGGTCGTGACGATACCCGCCTGGATGAGCACTTCGGCGAAAGCCTGCACTCTGGCGTTCGAACTACGGGTCAACCCCGAGGCCGGGAAGGGGTTGAAGGGGATCAGGTTGAGCTTGCAGGGGATCTTGTTCTTGACCAGCGCCACCAGCTCACGCGCATGCTCGGGCGTGTCGTTCACCTGATCGAGCATGCAGTACTCGAAGGTGATGAAGTCGCGCGGTGCCGCCTCCAGGTAGCGCCTGCAGGCGTCCAGCAGCTCCGCGATCGGGTATTTCTTGTTCAGCGGCACCAGCTGATCGCGCAATGGGTCGTTTGGCGCGTGCAGGCTCACCGCCAGCGCCACCGGGCAGTCTTCCCGCAGACGATCGATCATGGGCACGACGCCCGAGGTCGACACCGTCACGCGGCGGCGGCTCAGGCCATAGCCATGGTCGTCCAGCATAGTCTTGAGCGCGGGGACCAGTGCGGCGTAGTTCTGCAGCGGCTCACCCATGCCCATCATCACGACGTTCGAGATGACCCGTTCGTCGGTCTTGAAGCGCTGGCGCAGGCTGTGCTCGGCAAACCAGAGCTGGGCCAGGATCTCGCTGGTGTCGAGATTGCGACTGAAACCCTGATGCCCGGTCGAGCAGAAACGGCAGCCGACCGCACAGCCGGCCTGGCTGGACACGCACAAGGTGCCCCGGTCGTCTTCCGGAATGAACACCGCCTCGACCGCGTTGCCAGCACCGACATCGAACAGCCACTTGATGGTGCCGTCCGACGACACATGCTCGGAGATCACCGGCAGGCCGGTGATCACGGCACGATGACGCAGCTTGTCGCGCAGCGACTTGGCGAGGTCGGACATCTGATCGAAGTCCGACGCGCCTTTTTGATGGATCCACCGGAACAGCTGGGTCGCGCGAAAACGCTTCTCGCCCAGCTGCTCGCAGTAGGCGGCCAGTCCTTGCAGATCGAATCCGAGCAGGTTGACCGCTTCCATCACAACTCTCCTAACTCCGCACCCCACATCAACCCAGCGACCGCCGTGGAACCGGCTTTGCCGGGCCACTGGCGGTGCCCCCTTGAGGGGGCGGCCGCAGGCCGTAGGGGGTGGGCCTTTCTCAGCGGCTGTAGACGTTCATGCCCGGGAAGAAGAACGCCACTTCGACAGCGGCGGTTTCCGGGGCGTCCGAGCCGTGCACGGCGTTGGCGTCGATGCTGTCGGCAAAGTCGGCGCGGATCGTGCCCTTCTCGGCCTTCTTGGGGTCGGTGGCGCCCATCAGCTCGCGATTCTTCAGGATGGCGTTCTCGCCTTCCAGCGCCTGGATCATCACCGGGCCGGAGATCATGAAGTTCACCAGATCGTTGAAGAAGGGGCGAGCCTTGTGCACGGCGTAGAAGGCCTCGGCCTCGCCACGCGACAGGTGAGCCATCTTGGCTGCCACGACCTTCAGGCCGGCGCCTTCGAAGCGGGCGTAGATCTGGCCGATGACGTTCTTCGCCACGGCATCGGGCTTGATGATGGACAGGGTGCGTTCGATAGCCATGGGATTCTCCTAATGGATAAAGCTGGACAAAGCTTGCGATTGTAACGGGCGGCGAGCCGGCCAGGCCGGCTCACCGGGATCTCAACGACGCCGGCCGCCCCTGTTGCCGCCGCGCCCACCACCGCCGCCGCCACCACGGCGGTGAAAGGCGTCGCCACCGATGTAGCCGACCGAGGTCTGCATCGGATCAGGTTCACGCTGGCCACCACCGCCACCGCCGCCGCCCTTGCCGCCGCGTTGACCGCGACCGCCGCCGGCCGCACCCTGAGCACTGCCGCCCGCGCCGAAGCCCTGCGGGAAGCCGCGCTTGCCACCGGTTGCATGGCGGCGATCGAAGGTCTGCTCCAACGGGTTGATGTGGTGCGGGATGAAGTCATCCTCGTCCTCATCGTCGCGGCGCGGCGCACGCTCGAACTGCGGGCGCGGCTGCTGCGGCTCCTGCGGACGGCTGGGCCGCGGGCCGACGCCGGAATGGCGGTCGTCCGAGCGACGCTTGTTGCGATCCTTCTTGCCCTGCGCACCCTGCTGCCCCTGGGGCGCAGACTGCTGCTCCTGGCGGCCCTGACCGCCGGCATTGCCGCCCACGTGGCCTGCCAGGCGACGGATCACGCGAACGTCGTCGTCACCCAGCTCCACCCACACGCCCCGCTTGAGGCCGCGCGGCAACACCACCGTGCCATAGCGGATACGGATCAGCCGGCTGACCACCAGACCCACGGCCTCGAAGAGCTTGCGCACCTCACGATTGCGGCCTTCGGTGATCACCACGCGATACCAGTGGTTCACGCCCTCACCGCCGCCATCCTCGATGCGACGGAAGGCCGCCGTCTGGCCGTCCACGCTGACCCCCTCAAGCAGCTTGGTGCGCTGCTCTTCGCTGAGCGTACCCAGCACACGCGCCGCGTACTCGCGCTCCACGCCGAAACGCGGGTGCATCAGCTGGTTGGCCAGTTCACCGGAGTTGGTGAACAGCAGCAGGCCTTCGGTGTTGATGTCCAGGCGGCCCACGGACTGCCACTTCTGGCCCTGCACGCGCGGCAGCGTGCGGAACACCGTCGGGCGGCCGTCCGGATCGTTGAACGTGCAGACTTCACCGGTCGGCTTGTGATAGGCCAGGATGCGCGGCGTCGGCGGCGAGATACGCACGCGGATGGGCTTGCCATTCACCCGAACCTGGTCGCCGAACGAAATGCGCTGCCCCACATGGGCCACCTCGCCGTTCACCTCGATCTTGCCTTCGGCGATCCAGTCCTCGATGTCACGGCGCGAGCCGATGCCCGCCTGCGCCAGCACCTTCTGCAGCTTGGGGGCGTCGGGCTCGGCGGCCAGCACACGCTTGCCCTCGCCCTCGCCGTCATCACCCTCGGACGATTCCTCGGCCTCGAGCGCCGGTACAGCAGCCGCCAACTCAGGCGCCTCCGACTCCGCGTCCAGCGAACCAGACAGCACATCGGCAAAGCGGGCTCCCGTGGCCTCGACAACCTCGGGCGACAGCGTCGTGGCCGGCGCGTCGCCGGAGGCCATGGCCGCCTGGCGCTCGGCCCGCTCCTTGCGGTTGCGGCGCCGATTGCGGCCACGACCGCCGCGCTCATCGTCGCCATCGACCTCGCCGTCCGCATCGTCGTCGCCGGCGGCCTCCGTCGAGGCCGGCGCCGATGCCGGCAGCTCCTCACCCAACGTGAAGAGCGGCGCCTGCGCCGAGGGCTCTGCCGGCGCAGCAACAGTCGCGGCCTCAACAAGCTCGTCAGCCACCGCCGTCTTGCGGGACGCACGCTTGCGCGCCGGTGCCGCAGGAACGTCAGCCGGCGTCGCGTCGGCCTCGGGAGCAGCCGTCACCGGCGCCTCCGCGGACTCGGCCGCTTTGCGACGCGCGCGCTTGACGGGCGCGGCCTCGGCGGCGGCCGGCGCACCATCCGGCGCGTCCGCCGCAGGCGTGGCCTTGACGGCGCGGCGGCGCTTGGGGGCGCTGGACTCGCCTTCCGCGTTCGCCGCGGCTTGCGGCAGATCTTGATCGTCAGCGTTCATGCAGATTCAGACAAAGTAGGCAGGGGCGGATTCGGGTTTGTGTCGACGGGCGGCTCCTGCGGCGCCCCGTCGTCTTCGAGCAGCTGACCCTGCAGCGCAGCCAGCACGGCCGGCTCGGCGCCGACTTCCAGCGTCGGCAACTGCTCCAGGCTGGCCAGGCCCAGGTCATCAAGAAAGGCCTTGGTCGTCGCGTACAGCGCCGGGCGTCCCGGCGTCTCGCGATGACCGATGACATCGACCCAGCCACGATCCTCAAGCTGCTTGATGATCTGGCTGGCGACGACGACACCGCGGATGTCCTCGATGTCGCCGCGCGTGACCGGCTGGCGATAGGCAATGATCGCCAGCGTCTCCATCACCGCACGCGAGTAGCGTGGCGGCTTCTCGGGATGCAGGCGATCCAGGTACTCACGCAACTCCGGCCGGCTCTGAAAGCGCCAGCCCGAGGCCAGCGCCACCAGCTCCACCCCGCGCCCCTCCCAGTCCCGCGCCAGTTCGTCGAGCAGCCCACGCAGCGTGTCCGCACCCAGCTCGTCAGCGAACAGGCTGCGCAGCTCGCGCAGCGCCAGCGGCTGCGAAGCACAGATCAACGCGGTCTCGAGGACGCGCTTGGCATCCTGGGTGTTCATGAACTCAACACGCCCTCCTCGGGCGAACGGTCCGGCCAGGAGGCTTCGAGCACTCGACAGGATCGGACAGGATCGGGTTCCGGGCGCCTCCGCATGAAAGCTCTTCGGCTTGCGAGCGGGGCGGGTTCGGGGTGGTTGACCAGCGGGCGGTGTACTGCGATCCCGCAGCGGACCTCATCGACGACGGGCCGGGCTTGCGTGGCAACCTTGGCGGCATTGTATAGCCGTCAACCGGAAAGCGCCGCAGCCCCCATCTGCCGCCAGGCCGCCGCCATGTCGTCAGGCAACGGCGCCTGCCAGCGCAGCTCGTCACCACTGACGGGGTGAACGAGGCTCAGGCGCGCCGCGTGCAGCGCCTGACGCTGCAGGCCGTACGCCGTGGAACCGCCGTACAGCGCGTCGGCCACCAGGGGGTGCCCACCCTGAGCCAGATGCACCCGGATCTGATGGGTACGCCCGGTGTGCAGCACGCAATGGACGGCACTGTAGACCCGCCCACCCGCTTCGGCCTGCCCCAGCGGCAGCACGTCCGTCTGGGCGGGCTTGCCCAGCCCCGCCGGCGCCACCGCCATCTTGACCCGCGAAACCGGATCGCGCCGCAACGGCAGATCCACCCGATAGGCCGACTCGATACGACCGTGCGCGATGGCCAGGTACTCCCTATGCACCTCCCTCGCCGCGATCTGCCGGCTCAGCGCCGTCACGGCGGCCAGCGTCTTGCCGACGACCATCAGGCCGCTGGTGTCCTTGTCCAGCCGGTGCACGATGCCCGCGCGCGGCAGCGTCGCTGCGGCCGCATGGCGTGCCAGCAGGCCGTTCATCAGCGTGCCGGACCAGTTGCCCGCCGCGGGATGCACCACCAGCCCGGCGGGCTTGTTGACGACGAGCAGATGCGCGTCCTCATGAACGATGTCCAGCACCATGGCCTGCGGCAGGAAGGCCCGGCTCTCCTCGGTGGGCTGCAGCTCCACCTCGACGCGCTGCCCGGCCTTGAGCCGCTTGGCCGGCGTCGTCTGCACCACGCCATCCAGGCCAACACAGCCGCGCTCGATCAAGGCCTGCAGGTGATTGCGCGAGAACTCCGGCGCGAGCCGTGTGAGCCAGCGATCCAGCCGCTCGCCATGCGCATCCGCCGGCACCTGCGCGCCGCGGCGCTCGGCTTCATCGCCACCGGCAACGACCTCATCCTCGACCTCGTCGGCAGCCGGCACCCCCGCCCTATACTTCGCGACCATTGTTCAGTGTGAGCGGTCGGCGCAGCCGGCCCGCGTTTAGAGAATGCGTGTTGAGAAATCCCCGGCCGGTCGCGCTCTTGCCGGCGCCGTTCTGATGGCCGTCGCGCTCGTTCTGAGCGGCTGCGGGTCCGCGCCCAAGGACGATCCCAACTCCCAGGCCGCGCTGGATCAATTGTATTCAGACGCCAAGGACGACCTGTCCTCGGGCAGTTACGACCGCGCGATCAAGTCTCTGGAGAAGATCGAGGGCCGCGCCGCCGGCACGACCATGGGCCAGCAGGCCACGCTCGATCTGGCCTGGGCCTACTACAAGACGAGCGAGCGGGCGCAGGCGATCACGACGCTGGACCGCTTCATCAAGCTCAACCCCTCCAGCCCGGCGCTGGACTACGCGCTCTACATGAAGGGCGTGGTGAACTTCAACGAGGACCTGGGCCTGTTTGGTCGCCTGGCCAATCAGGATGTGTCCGAGCGCGACCAGCAGGCTTCGCGTGAGGCGCTGCAGGCCTTCCGCCAGCTGGCCGACCAGTACCCGGACTCCCGCTATGCGCCCGAGGCGCGTGAGCGGGTGGACTTCATCACCAACACGCTGGCGGCCTATGAGGTCCACGTCGCGCGCTACTACTTCAACCGCAAGGCCTATCTGGCCGCGGCCAATCGTGCGCAGTCCGCCGTCGTGGAGTTCCAGCACGCACCCGGCATCGAAGAGGCCTTGTTCATCATGGCCGAGAGCTATGACAAGCTCGGCCTGACCCAGCTGCGCGACGATGCACGCCGGGTGCTGGACAAGAACTTCCCGGACAGCCGCTACGCCAGCGGCTATGAGGCCAAGCGCAAGCCCTGGTGGCAGCTCTGGTAACGCGTTGTTGAGGCCGTCGGCGCACGCGACGCGCGCCGACCGAAGTCAGCTCAAACCCGCGCGGCCGCCAGCTCCTGCAGCCAGGCCTGGGCCTCGGCTTCATTCGCCACCGGCGTCATCGGCGGCAATGCATCGCGCAGACGCCGGCCATAGTTCATGCCCGCCATGCGCGGGTCGCACACCACCAGCAGTCCGCGGTCGCTTTCAGTGCGGATCAGTCGACCGGCGCCCTGCTTGAGCGCGATGGCCGCCTCGGCCACGAAATAGTCCGAGAAGGCATTGCGCCCCTGGGCCTCCAGGCGCTTCACGCGCGCCTCCACCAGCGGATCGTTGGGCGGCGGGAACGGCAGCTTGTCGATCAGCACGCACTGCAGCGCGTCGCCGGGCACATCGATGCCCTCCCAGAAGCTGGCCGAGCCCACCAGCACCGACGCCGGGTTGTCCTGAAAGCGCTGCAGCAGCACGCGCTTGGGTGCCGCACCCTGCTGCAGCACGGTGATCGCATCACCCGCAGCCTCGAAACGCTCACGCAGCGCGTCGGCGACCATCTGCAGATTGCGCAGCGTGGTGGTCAGCACAAACGTACGCCCACCCAGTGCCCGAGCCAACCGCGAGGCCAGCAGCGCCACACTGGCGGGATGCTCGGGCTCGCTGGGTTTGGGGAAGCCGCGCGGCACATAGAGCCGCGCATGAGCGGCGTAGTCGAACGGGCTGCCCACGCGCAGCACCTCGGCGTTGTCCAGCCCGGCAGACTCGGTGAACCAGCGCAGCTCCGCATCGGCCCCCAGCGTGGCCGAGGTGAACACCCAGGCCTTGCTGGCCCCTTCCGGCGCCTCCAGCTGCTGCTGCATGGCCTCGCGGATGTCCAGCGGCGACTCGACCAGGCGGGCACCGAAGGGACTGAGGTCTATCCAGCGCACATCGCCCGGTGCGGGCTCGCTGGCGAAGTCGCGTGCGAGGTCGCGCAACTCCTGGGCCCGATCGGCCAGGCGCGCAAAGTCCGGCGCAGCGTCCTTCACGGCCGTCACGCCTTCCAGCGCCTGGGCCAGCGCGTCGTGTACGGCACTCAGTGCCGACGCAAATGCCGGTTGGCCCGCGCGCTCGCGCCAGCCCAGCTTGAGCGTGCCGCGCAGCTCGCGCCCGCCCGTGGCGAGCGCCCCTGCGCACACCAGCCGCAACTCTCGCGCCGCGCGCTCCACGCCGGCCTGCAGCGCCTGCCAGTCATGCACGCCCCGCGCGTGGGCCAGCCCCTGGGCCAACAGATCGCGGCCGAAGTCGATCAGCTGCGAACTGCCCAGCGTGTGCCCCAGGAACTGCACGCCCGCTTCCGGCAATTGATGCGCCTCGTCAAAGATGGCCACCTCGACGCTGGGCAGCAGCTCGGCCACGCCGGTGTCGCGCAGGGTCAGGTCCGCAAAGAACAGGTGATGATTGACCACCACCACCTCGGCCTCCATGGCCTCGCGGCGCGCCTTGACGACATGGCAGGCGCGCCAGTCGGCACAGTCGGTGCCCAGGCAGTTCTCGCGGCTGCTGCTGACGATGGGGATGATGGGCGAGCGCTCATCCAGGCCGTCGATCTCGGCGAAATCGCCGCTGCGCGTGATCTGCGCCCAGCGCTCGATACGGGCCAGCGCGAGCGCCGTGCGGCGGTCCGGAAACTCGCCCGACACCCGGGCCTGCTTCATCCGGTGCAGGCACAGA
This sequence comes from Roseateles depolymerans, assembly GCA_003241055.1. Classification (GTDB taxonomy): domain Bacteria; phylum Pseudomonadota; class Gammaproteobacteria; order Burkholderiales; family Burkholderiaceae_C; genus Pelomonas; species Pelomonas depolymerans_A. Next base: position 20,699 of record QFOD01000001.1, on the reverse strand, counting down.
TAGCTGCTGCGCCCCTTCAGCAGCGCGAGGCGTACCGGCATCTGCAACGCCTCGGTCAGCCGCGGCAGGTCGCGCAGGTAGAGCTGGTCCTGCAGGCTCTTGGTGGCGGTGCTGACCAGGGTTCGGCGCCCGGACAGCAGCGCAGGCACCAGGTAGGCAAAGGTCTTGCCGACCCCCGTGCCGGCCTCCACCACGAGCGCCTCGCGACGCGCGATTGCGCGCGCCACCGCGAGCGTCATCTGCAGCTGCGGCGGGCGGGGCTTGTAGCCGGCATCCAGCCGAGCCAGCGGTCCGCCCAGATCGAAGGCCGCCACCACGGCCTGCTCCAGCTCGTCGCTGGGCGGCTGGGCCAGCGGCGGGGCCTGCTCCAGCGCGTCCAGCCAGTCGTCCAGCCCCCCCGAGGCCGCCATGTCCGTGTTCATCGTCATGTGCTGCAACGCGCAGGGGGGAACGCCGAAAACCTGACATCGCACGGGCTGCGGCTGCCGGTGGCGCGACTGGCAAGCCCGCAGCGGCGGGCCGAATCAAGCAGGTTCATCGGGTTCGGTCTCGGCCTCCAGCCGGGCAATCTGGTCACGCAGCGCCAGCCGGCGCTTCTTCAGCCGCCGCAACGCAAGCTCGTCGTCGGGCATCAACTGCACCTGGCGGTCGATCAGCGCATCGAGATCCGCATGCTCCATGCGCAACTCGATCAGACGCCTCGACAACGAGTGAAGTTGTTCATCCATCCGGGATTTGCCTTGCGTCCATGACGGATGCCCGCCAGGCCGGCGCCAGTATAGTTTTCCGCATGCCTGCCTCTCCCGCCGGATTCCGACTCAGCGCCGCCACCGGCACCCACAGAGGCGACCGTACCTATCAACAAGACCAGGTCGCCGTCTTCGCCCATCCTCGCGTGCCAGGCTACGTACTCGCCATCGTGGCGGACGGCATGGGCGGCAAGAGCGGGGGGCGCAAGGCAGCCGACCAGGTCATCCTGACCGCCCGCCAGCTGTTCGAACGCTTTTCGCCCGAAGACGAGTCACCGAACGAACTGCTCAGCCAGATCACCGCCGAAGCCCACCTGATGATCAAGCTGACCGCCCTGTCGGCCGAGGAGGAGCCGCACAGCACGCTCGCCGGCTTCGTGCTGACCAGCGATCGCCAGGCCCACTGGATCCACTCGGGCGATTCGCGCATCTACTGGTTCCGCGGCGCCCAGCTGGTCCGGCGGACGATGGACCACTCCTACGTCCAGCGCCTGGTCGACGAAGGCGAACTGACCGAAGCCGAGGCCAGCGCGCACCCGCAGAGCAATCTGCTCACCGCCTGCCTGGGCACTGTGCAGGACCCGACCTCGACCTCCGAGCGCCTGGACGACCTCCAGGATGGCGACTCGCTGATGTGCTGCAGCGACGGCCTCTGGCACTACTTCACCCCGCAGGAGCTGGGCAGCGTGCTGCACAGCCTGCCGCCGCGCGAGGCGGCCGAGCTGCTGGTGACCAAGGCGCGTCAGCGCGCGCGCGGCGGTGGCGACAACCTGTCGCTGGCGATCGTGAAGGTCGAGAGCCTCTAGTAGAGCTGATTCACCACGTCGCAGGCGAAATCACTGGCGGCCCGAATGCTCGAATCTCGAGCATGGCCATCCAAGGCCTAGCGCGCTGAGCAGCAGTGGCGCGATCCGTTAACCTGCGCAACCCGAATCAGGGCGCGGGCACCGCGCGTCAAAAGTCAGCTAAGCCTAATGGCTGCTGCGGCGCCGGCTTGCTGCCAGCATCAGGAAAGCCACCCCCATCACACCCAGCGCCGCCGTACCCGGTTCCGGTACCGCGCTGACCGCGATCGTCAGCGTGTCGCCGGACGCCAGCGTGTAGACGTAGTCGCCCGGGTTGATGCCGATGCTGGCGAATGTCGCATTAGCGATCTGCGCCGCGGCGCTGAGCTGCGCGCCGCTCACGTAGGACGTCGTGATGTACAGGGCGTGCGACAGGTTGAAAAGATACAGGGCATCGCCGCTGTTCGACGTGAACAACGAAATCCAGTTCGTGCCGAACGAGGCCGGGCCTGTAACACCCACATATTCATAGGTGGGCGACATGAACGAACCGCCAATCTGCACGGTACCGATCTGGGGCTGCACGGCACCAGCCAGCGAACCATAGACCTGGCCGTCGCTCACCATGCCGGTGAGGTCCAGCGAACCCGAGAGCGAGATGTCGATCATTCCGTTCGCCTCGACGAACCGTATCGTCGCCGCCGCATCGGCCGCAGAGGTGGCGAGGGAACCCAGCAGCGCGGCCGTCGCAAGAACGAGAGTCTTCATCGGTGCTCCCAAAAAAAGAGATCGGTTAACCCGAGGGGGGGGTAGCCCATGCGCGCGGGGCTGGCCATTTCGCCAAATCCTGCACGGACCGTCCGCTCGAAAGACTGTATAGCACCAGCGACGGCCGCCTGTAGTCTGAGCACCACGTGGCGAGGTGCTTGTTCACCTCGCAAGGCGCAACGGGTTTCACCGGCATGCCATCAAGACCTGGCACCACTCCCACTGCGTCGCCGCATCCGGGCCTTGACGCCCTGCGCCTATTTGGACGCGGCTGACGCGCCTGGCAAAGGAAGCGGTGCCGCAGCGGGCTTGGCCTTCTGCTGCTGACGCTGCTCGTGCTGACGCTGGCGCAGCTCCTGGCGTTGTTCGCGCTCGGCGCGTTGAGCCTGACGCTGCTGAGCGACCACGGCGGCACGCTGCTCGGCATGCACGCGCTGGCGCTCGGCCTGCTCGGGCGTGCGCGCATGCACAGCATGAGGCACCGCAGATGCGGGCGGTGCGGGCGGCGGCGCCGCCACCAGACGCTCGCGCCGTTGCGCCTCCTCGGTCGCCGCGGTGGCCTCACGTTCGTGCACGCGTTGCACCTGTGCGGCCGCGCGCGCCTGGCGCTCCTGCGCGGCCAGCTCGTGCTCACGAGCCACCAGCGGCTTGAACGCGGCCTGACGCCGCTCGCGCAGCGCCTCCATGCAGGCACTGACCGCAAAGCGCTGCGCGCACTCGGCCTGATCGAGTGCGAACTGCCGCTCCAGCGCCGCACGCTGGGCGGCGACGTCTGCACGCGTCAGCGCCGTCGCGGGAGCGGAGGCGGCCAGGGGCGGCGCGTCGGCGAAGGCCTGACCGCCCAGGCAGAAGGCAAAGCCGCACAACAGCAGCGGCAGGCCAGGACGAAGTCGCTTGTAGGAATTCATGTCAGCGAAGTATCGACCTCGCGCCGGGCCAGTGCGAGGTATTCGGCCGAGCGCATCTCCTGCAGCCGCGACACGGTGCGCGGGAATTCATGGGCCAGCGGCCCCTCGGTGTAGAGCTCCTCGGCGGGCGCGGCCGCCGCGATGATGAGCTTGACCCGGCGGTCGTAGAGCACGTCCACCAGCCAGGTGAAGCGGCGCGCCTCGCTGGCCAGCTTGGGCGGCATCACCGGCACGCCGGACAGGATCACGGTGTGGAACTGACTGGCCAGCTCCAGGTAGTCATTCTGGGAGCGCGGGCCGGCGCAGAGCTGCTGGAAGTCGAACCACACGACTCCGCCGGCACGCCGGCGCGCGTACAGCGCGCGGTGCTCGATCATCAGCTTGCGGTCCTCGTCCTGCGCCTCGGCCAGCGTCTGGAAGGCCTCGGTCAGCGCGGCATCGGCCGCTTCGTCCGCTGGCGTGAGGTAGAGGTTCATGTCCTCCAGCGAACGGCGCCGGTAGTCCATGCCGTTGTCGACATTGATGACCTCGAGCTTCTCCTTCAGCAGCTCGATGGCGGGCAGGATGCGGTCGCGGTGCAGGCCGTTGGGGTAGAGCTCGTCCGGATGAAAGTTGGAGGTCGTGACAATGCTGACGCGGTTGCGGAACATCGAATCCAGCAGGCGGTGCAGGATCATCGCGTCAGTCACGTCCGCCACATGGAACTCGTCGAAGCAGATGAGGCGGAAGCGGCGCGAGATCCGCTTGCCCAGTTCCTCCAGCGGGTCCACGATGCCCTTCAACTCCTGCAGTTCGCGGTGCACCTCGCGCATGAACTCATGGAAGTGGAGGCGGGTCTTGCGTGTCAGCGGCACGGCCTGGAAGAAGCAGTCCATCAGGAAGCTCTTGCCCCGCCCCACGCCGCCGAACATGTAGACGCCGCGCGGAATCGGCGGCCGCACCAGCAGCTTGGTGACGGCGTTACTGCGGCGCGCCTTGTAGTCCGCCCATTCGTCCTGGCAGCGCTGCAGGGCGGCCACCGCGCGCAGCTGCGCGGGGTCGGCCGTGTAGCCGCGTTCGGCCAGGGTCTGGTGGTAGAGCTCGGTAACGGAGGCCATGGATGCTTCTCAAGACAAAGGGGCGACCACGGCCGCCCCTTGCGTTGCTGATCGCGCCAAGCGCGCTCGGATCAGAAGTTCAGCGTGCGCTTGTCCACCGCCAGGGCCGCTTCCTTGGTGGACTCGGACAAGGACGGATGGGCGTGGCAGATGCGGGCGATGTCCTCGGCCGAGGCCTTGAAGGCCATGGCCATCGTCGCTTCGGCGATCAGCTCGGAGGCCTGCGGGCCGATGATGTGCACGCCCAGGATCTCGTCGGTCGCCGCATCGGACAGGATCTTCACGAAGCCCGAGGTGTCGCCCAGCGCACGGGCACGGCCGTTGGCCAGGAAGGGGAACTGGCCGGCCTTGTAAGCCTTGCCAAGCTCTTTGAGCTGCTGCTCGGTCTTGCCGACCTGCGCGATCTCGGGGCTGGTGTAGATCACCGACGGGATGATGTCGAAGTCCACATGGCCGTGCTGGCCGGCGATGCGTTCGGCCACGGCCACGCCCTCTTCCTCGGCCTTGTGCGCCAGCATCGGGCCGCGCACCACGTCACCGATGGCCCAGACACCCGGCAGGTTGGTCCGGCAGTCGTGGTCCACCTCGACGGCACCACGGCCATCCAGTTTCAGGCCCACGGCTTCGGGGTTGAGGCCGATGGTGTTGGGCACGCGGCCAATGGAGACGATGAGCCTGTCGACGTCGAGCTTCTGCTCGGCGCCCTTGGCGTCGGTGTAGGCCACAGAGACGCCCTTCTTGCTCGTCTTGACCTCGCCGATCTTGACGCCCAGCTCGATCGTGAGGCCCTGCTTCTTGAACAGCTTGGCCGCCTCCTTGGACACCGATTCGTCGACGGCCGGCAGGAAGGCCGGCATGGCCTCCAGCACGACGACCTCGGCGCCCAGGCGGCGCCACACCGAGCCCAGTTCCAGGCCGATGACGCCGGAGCCGATCACGCCCAGCTTCTTGGGCGTGGCGGGAATGCGCAGCGCGCCGTCATTGGACAGCACCAGCTCTTCGTCGAAGGGCAGGCCCGGCAGCGCGCGCGGGTTGGAGCCGGTGGCGACGATGACCTGCTTGGCGATGATGGTCTCGTCGGCAGCCTTCAGCTCGTAACCACCTTCCTTGGCGGCAACGAAGCTGCCTCGGCCGTGGAAGAAGGTGACCTTGTTCTTCTTGAACAGGTAGAGGATGCCGTCGTTGTTCTGCTTCACGACGCTGTCCTTGCGGCCCAGCATCTTGGCGACGTCGATGTTCACATCGCCGGTGCTGATGCCGTGGTCGGCGAAGTGCAGCTTGGCATGCTCGAAGTGCTCGCTGGACTGCAGCAGCGCCTTGGACGGGATGCAGCCGATGTTGGTGCAGGTGCCGCCCGGGGCGGGGCCGCCCTTGTCGTTCTTCCACTCGTCGATGCAGGCGGTGTTGAAGCCCAGTTGGGCGGCGCGAATGGCGGCGATGTAGCCGCCGGGGCCGCCGCCGATGACGACGACATCGAATTGCTTGGTGCTCATGAATGCTCCTTGGCGCAGCTCAGTGCGCGAGCTTGAGGGTGACGACCCCGCCGACGATCAACGCCACGCCGATGAAGCGCATGACGGAGGCCGAGTCGCCGAAGAACATCACCCCGATCAGAAAGGTGCCGGCGCCGCCTATGCCCGTCCACACCGCGTAGGCGGTGCCGATGGGAATCTCGCGCTGCGCCAGCCACAGCAGCCAGCCGGACAGGCCCATGGACACGATCGCGCCGGCAATACCGCTGACGCGGTACTCGGCCTGCTGAGACAGCTTGAACCCCAGGGGCCAGCCAATCTCGAACAGGCCTGCCAGCAGCAGATAGATCCAGGCCATGCGCGGCTGCGGACTGCGTGCGTGGCTTACAGGTCGAACAGCAGGCGGGCCGGGTCTTCCAGCGCGTCCTTCATCGCCACCAGGCCCAGCACGGCTTCGCGGCCGTCGATGATGCGATGGTCATAGGACATGGCCAGATAGTTGATCGGGCGCACGACGACCTGGCCGTTCTCGACGACGGCACGGTCCTTCGTGGCGTGCACGCCCAGGATGGCCGACTGCGGCGGGTTGATGATGGGGGTCGACAGCATGGAGCCGAAGGTACCGCCATTCGAGATGGAGAAGGTGCCACCGGTCAGTTCGTCGATGGACAGCTTGCCGTCCTTGGCCTTCTGGCCGAAGCCGGCAATGGTCTTCTCGATGTCGGCAAAGCTGAGCTGGTCGGCGTTGCGGATGATGGGCACGACCAGGCCGCGCGGCGAGCCGACGGCGATGCCGATGTCGAAGTAGCCGTGGTAGACGATGTCGTTGCCGTCCACCGAGGCGTTCAGCACCGGATACTTCTTCAGCGCGTGCACCGCGGCCTTCACGAAGAAGCTCATGAAGCCCAGCTTCACGCCGTGCTCCTTCTCGAACTTTTCCTGGAACTTCTTGCGCATCTCCATCACCGGCGCCATGTTCACTTCGTTGAACGTGGTCAGGATGGCGTTGGTGGCCTGCGACTGCAGCAGGCGCTCGGCCACGCGGGCACGCAGGCGGGTCATGGGCACGCGCTGCTCGGGGCGCTCGCCCAGGTTGGGCGCGACCGGCGCGGCCACGGCCGGCAGGGGCTTGGCCACCGCCGCAGCGGCAGGCACGGCCACCGGAGCGGCCACAGCGGGCTTGGCGCCGGCGGCCAGGGCATCGCCCTTGGTCACGCGGCCATCCTTGCCGGAGCCGGCCACGTCGGTGGCGGCCAGGCCCTTCTCGGCCAGGATCTTGGCTGCGGCCGGCATGGCCACGTCGCCCTTGGCGCCGCCGGTGGCGGCTGCGGGCGCGGCGGCCGGGGCCGGCGTCGCGGCGGCAACGGGCTTGACCTCCAGCGGGCTCACCTGGGCCGTACCTTCGGTGTCGATCTTGGCGATCAGCTCTTCGCTGACGACGGTGTCACCGTCGTTCTTCAGGATCTGGGCCATCACGCCGGCGGAGGGCGCGGGCACTTCCAGCACGACCTTGTCGGTCTCGATCTCGATCAGGGTCTCATCGACCGCGACGGCCTCGCCGGGCTTCTTCTTCCAGGAGATCAGCGTACCTTCCGAGACGGACTCGGAGAACTGGGGAACCTTGACTTCAACGATTGCCATGATGTGAATTCTTTCTGTTCTGGACGCGCAGCACCCCGCGCTGCATTGGCGCAGTGCGGGGCCGAATGACGTTTACTTGGTGAGGATGAAGCCCTTGAGCTTGGCGAAGGCCTGCTCCAGCAGCGCCTTCTGCTGCTCCTGGTGCAGGTGGGCATAGCCCACGGCCGGCGACGCGGAGGCCGGGCGGCCGGCGTAGCCGAGCTTCTGGCCTTCGGTCATGTTCTCGTGGATGTAGTGCTGCACGAAGAACCAGGCGCCCTGGTTCTGCGGCTCATCCTGGCACCAGACGATGTCGGTCGCGTGCGGGTACTTCTTGATCTCGGCAGCGAAGGCCTTGTGCGGGAACGGGTAGAGCTGCTCCACGCGGATGATGGCCACGTCCTTCTTGTCGCCACGGGCCTTGACCAGGTCGTAGTAGACCTTGCCCGAGCAGGCGATCACGCGCTTGACCTTGGACGCGTCGATGTCGGCGCTCAGCTCGCCGATCACCGTCTTGAACTCACCCTTGGTGAACTCGGACAGCGGCGAGGTCGCATCCTTGGCGCGCAGCAGGCTCTTGGGGGTCATGATGACCAGCGGCTTGCGGAACATGCGCAGCATCTGGCGACGCAGCACGTGGAAGATCTGCGAGGCCGTGGTCGGCTGCACGATCTGCATGTTGTTGTCCGCAGCCAGCTGCATGAAGCGCTCCAGGCGGGCCGAGCTGTGCTCCGGGCCCTGGCCTTCGTAGCCGTGCGGCAGCATCATCGTCAGGCCGTTGGCGCGGCCCCACTTCACCTCGCCGGAGGCGATGAACTGGTCGATGACGACCTGCGCACCGTTGGCGAAGTCACCGAACTGCGCTTCCCAGATGGTCAGCGTGTTGGGTTCGGCCGCGGCGTAGCCGTATTCGAAGCCCAGCACCGCCTCTTCCGACAGGATGGAGTCGATGACGACGAACGGGGCCTGGTTCTCGGCCACGTTCTGCAGCGGGATGTAGGCGCCCTCGTCCCAGTTCGTGCGGTTCTGGTCGTGCAGCACGGCATGGCGGTGCGTGAAGGTGCCGCGGCCGGCATCCTCACCCGACAGGCGCACCGGGTAGCCCGAGGCCACCAGCGATGCGAAGGCCATGTGCTCGCCCATGCCCCAGTCCACGTTCACCTCGCCGCGGCCCATGGTGGCGCGGTCGGCGTACAGCTTGCTGACCAGGTTGTGCGCGGCGAAGTCCTTGGGCAGCGTGGTGATCTTCTCGGCCAGGCGCTTCCACTCGGCCACCGGAATGGCGGTGTCGCAGCTGTCCGTCCACTTCTTGCCCAGGAAGGGCGACCAGTCGGTGGCGAACTTGCTCTTGAAGTTGGTCAGCACCGGGTCCACGGTGTGACGGCCTTCGTCCATCGCGGCGCGGTAGGCCTTGACCATCTCGTCCGGGCCTTCTGCGGGCAGCGTGCCCTGGGCCACCAGCTTGTCGCCGTAGACCTTGCGGGTGCCGGGGTGGGCCGCGATCTTCTTGTACATCAGCGGCTGGGTCAGCGAGGGCGTGTCCTGCTCGTTGTGGCCCAGCTTGCGGAAGCAGACGATGTCCAGCACCACGTCCTTCTTGAACTCGGTGCGGTAGTCCATGGCCAGCTGCGTGGCCCAGACCACGGCTTCGGCGTCATCGCCGTTCACGTGCAGCACCGGCGCCTCGATCATCTTGACGACGTCGGAGCAGTACCAGGTGGAGCGCAGGTCGCGCGGGTCGCTGGTGGTGAAGCCGATCTGGTTGTTGATGACGATGTGCACCGTGCCGCCCGTGCGGTAGCCGCGGGTCTGGGCCATCGCCAGCGTTTCCTGCACCACGCCCTGGCCGCCGAAGGCCGCGTCGCCGTGCACCAGCACCGGCAGCACCTGCGTGCCGTCCTTGTCGCCGCGGCGGTCCAGACGCGCACGCACGCTGCCCTCGACCACCGGGTTCACGATTTCCAGGTGCGAGGGGTTGAAGGCCAGGCTCAGGTGCACCGGGCCGCCGGCCGTCGACACGTCGGAGCTGAAGCCCTGGTGGTACTTCACATCACCGGCCGGCAGGTCTTCCGCGGCCTTGTGCTCGAACTCGGCGAACAGGTCCTTGGGCATCTTGCCCAGCGTGTTCACCAGCACGTTCAGACGGCCGCGGTGGGCCATGCCGATGACGATTTCCTGCACGCCCTTCTCACCGCCGTGATGGATCAGCTCGTCCATCGCCGCGATGAAGCTCTCGCCGCCTTCCAGCGAGAAGCGCTTCTGGCCGACGTACTTGGTGTGCAGGTAGCGTTCCAGGCCTTCGGCGGCCGTCAGGCGCTCCAGGATGTGCTTTTTCTTTTCGGCACTGAAGCTGGGGCGGCCGCGCGACTTCTCGAGGCGCTCCTGCCACCAGCGCTTTTCACCGGGGTCGGTGATGTGCATGAACTCGGCGCCGATGCTGCTGCAGTAGGTCTCGCGCAGGGCCTGCACGATCTGGCGCAGCGTCATGGTCTCGCCGCCGAAGTAGCTGTTCACGGCGCTGAACGAGATGTCCATGTCGGACTCGGTCAGGTCGTAGAACGCGGGGTCGAGCTCGGGGATCTTGGGACGCTCGGCGCGCTTGAGCGGGTCCAGCTCGGCCCAGCGATTGCCGAGGAAGCGGTAGGCCGCGATCAGCGACTGGACATGCACCTGCTTGCGGGCGACCGCCAGGTCCGCGCCGCTGGCCTTGGCGGCGAAGGCGTTGGCCTTGGCGCGCTGGGCGAAGGATTCGATGACCGGCGCGTGCGGCACGTCGCGTGCCTCGCTGCCGTCCACCGCCGGGACGTGCTGCAACGCGTCGAAGTAGGCGCGCCAGTTGTCGGGCACCGAGCCCGGGTTGTCCAGATAGGCCTCGTACATCTCTTCCACGTACGGCGCGTTACCGCCGAACAGGTAAGAGTTGGCCTCGTATTGCTGCATCATTTCGCTGACCTCATACCCCGGTATCCAGGGAGTTGGCTGGTTGAAGAACCTTCCGCGACACGGCTTGACCGGTTGGCGGATTGCGACCCACCTTTGCTGTTACCAGAACAAAAGGGACGGGAAGGACCATAAGTCTCAGGGCGCGAACTCTAGCACCACGGGTTTGCCCCACCAATCTTGATGGGCGTCAAAAAGTTTGACCGATTCGTAAAATCCGGACGCGCCAGCCCCGAGATTGCATGGCTGCGCAGAGGGACAACAAGGATTGCCCATGCAAGTTCAGGTCGTTGACTACCGCGCCCCCGACGCGGCCGAGAAATTCACCCGCTCCCTGCACGAGACCGGCTTCGGCGTGCTGACCAATCACCCCATCCGCCAGGCCCTGGTGGAGAAGATCTACGCCGACTGGCTGGCCTTCTTCAACGGCAAGGGCAAGGAGGCGTTCGCGTTCTCCAAGGAAACCCAGGACGGCTGGTTCTCCACCGAGATTTCCGAAACCGCCAAGGGCTTCAAGCAGAAGGACATCAAGGAGTACTTCCACATCTACCCCTGGGGCCGCATCCCGCCCCAGCTGAAGGAAGACGCCCTCACCTACTACCGCGAGGCCAATGCGCTGGCCGCGGAACTGCTGGGCTGGGTCGAGAAGTACACGCCGCCCGAGATCGCGGCCAAGTACCGCGAGCCGCTGTCCCACATGATCGAGGGCAGCACCCAGACGCTGCTGCGCGTGCTGCGCTACCCGCCGCTGACCGGCCAGGAGCCCGCCGGCTCGCTGCGTGCCGCGCCGCACGGCGACATCAACCTGCTGACCATCCTGCCCGCCGCCAACGAGCCCGGCCTCCAGGTGCAGGGCAAGGACGGTGCCTGGCACGACGTGCCCTGCGACTTCGGCACGCTGACCATCAACATCGGCGACATGCTGCAGGAGGCCTCCGAGGGCTACTACCCGTCCACCCAGCACCGCGTGGTCAACCCCACCGGCGAGGGCGCCAAGAAGAGCAGGGTGTCGCTGCCGCTGTTCCTGCATCCACGCGACAACGTGGTGCTGAGCGACCGCTACACGGCCAAGGCCTACCTGGACGAGCGCCTGCGCGAGCTGGGCGTCAAGACCTGACCCAACCGCCGCCCGTCTCACGCGTGCCCCTGTGACGCCCCCGCGCGTCATCCAGATCCACCCCGACGCGCCGGCCAAGCCGGCGCCGGGCGAGCCCTGCAATGGCTGCGGCATCTGCTGCCTGGCCGAGCCCTGCCCGCTGGGCGTGCTGATCAGCCGGCGCCTGCGTGGCGCCTGCAGCGCGCTGCGCTGGGACGGCGCGCGCTATGTGTGCGGCGTGCTCGCGGCCCGGCCGCGGGGCCTGCGCGGCTGGCTGGTGCGGCGCTGGATTGCAGCCGGCGCGGGCTGCGACTGTTCGCTGGAACCTGCGGGCAAGCCCTAGCCGGCCGGGCGGCCCCCGCCGCTAGCATTTTTGGCTTCTGCCGCTGCCACAGGAAGCCACGAATGAAGACCGCGCTCGCCCGACTCCTGCCGCTCGCCGCCGCTGCGCTGCTGAGCCTCGCGGCCTCCGCCGCCCCGCTGCGCTGGGCCGCGCAGAACGACATCCTGACGCTGGACCCGCATGCGCAGGATCACAACACCTCCAACTCCATAGGCGCCCACATCTACGAGGGCCTGACCCGCCTGGGCCGCGACTACCGGCCCGAGCCCTCGCTGGCGACGAAGTGGACCTATCTGTCCCAGACCCAGGTGCGCTTCGAGCTGCGCCGCGGCGTGAAGTTCCACGACGGCTCGCCCTTCACCGCGGACGACGTGGTGTTCAGCTTCGGCCGCATCACCCAGCCCCAGGGCACCAAGCAGACCTATGTGTCGGGCATCAAGGAGGTGAAGAAGGTCGACGACTACACCGTCGACCTGCTGCTGGAGGCGCCTACGCCCATGCTGCTGCAGAACATCATCAGCTTTCCCATCATGAGCCGGGCCTGGTCGGTGAAGAACAACACCACCAACACCCAGGACTACAAGGCCAAGGAAGAGAACTACGCCTCCCGCAACGCCAATGGCACGGGGCCCTACAAGCTGGTGAGCTGGCAGCCTGACCAGGCGGTGAAGATGGTCGCCAACAAGGACTGGTGGGGCCAGAACAGCGGCAATGTGACCGAGCTGACCTACCTGCCCATCAAGAGCGCCCCCACCCGCGTGGCCGCGCTGCTGTCGGGCGATGTGGACATCGTCACCGACCTGCCGCCGGCCGACTTCTTCAAGCTCAAGGAAGACGGCAAGGTCAAGCTGCTGGAAGGCCCCGAGATTCGCACCATCTTCTTCGTGATGGACCAGGGCAGTGACGAGCTGCGCGATGCCAGCGTGAAGGGCAAGAACCCCTTCAAGGACAAGCGTGTGCGCCAGGCGCTCAACCTCGCGCTGGACCGCGAGGCGATCAAGCGCAGCATCATGCGTGGCCTGTCGGTACCCGCCGCGCTGATGGTGCCGCCGGGCGTGAACGGCTATGACGCAGCGCTGGATGCGGTGGCCAAGCCCGACCTGGACCGCGCCCGCAAGCTGCTGGCCGAGGCCGGCTACCCGCAGGGCTTCGAGCTGCCGCTGAACTGCCCCAACAACCGCTATGTGAACGACGAGCAGGTCTGCCAGGCGGCGGTCAGCATGTGGGCCAAGATTGGCGTGAAGGTGCGCCTCATCACCGCGCCCTTCGCCACGCACAGCCAGACCTTCCAGCGCGGCGAATCGCCCTTCTACATGCTGGGCTGGGGTGTCTCCACCTACGACGCGCTGTACGCGATGCAGGCCTGGGGCCACACGCGCACCCAGGGCGCGGACGGCAACTTCAACTTCGGCAAGCTCAGCGATGCGCCGCTGGACGCGCTGATCCAGAAGATCAAGTTCGAGCCCGATGTGCCCAAGCGCAATGCGCTGATCAAGGAGGCGCTGCTGCGCATCCGCGACGAGGCGCTGTTCATCCCCATCCATCACCAGATCCGCCCCTGGGCGATGAAGCCGGGGGTGGAAACGCTGCACCGGTCCAACGACTACTTCGAGGCGCGCTACACCACGGTGCGCTGACCCGTTGGCAGTGGCGGAGGAGCGCCGACAATCGCTGCCCGCTCCCCCACCGCTGTCGATGCTGAAGCCCCCTGCCCTGAGTTTTTCCGCCGTTCAATCGGCGGTCGAGATCGCTGCGACGGTCGCCTTCGCGCTCTCCGGTCTGCTGGCCGGCGCCCGCAAGCAGCTCGATGCGGTGGGCCTGTGCGTGGTGGCCGGCCTGTCGGCCTTTGGCGGCGGCACGCTGCGCGACGTGCTGCTGGACCGCCGACCCTTCTTCTGGGTGGAGCATGCGAACTGGCTGTGGGCGCTGCTGGCGCTGTGCCTGGGCGCCATGCTGTTCCTCCGCCGGCGCCACCTGGCGCTGACCGAGCGCGCCATCCAGTGGCCCGACGCGCTGGGCCTGGGCCTGTTCACCGCCAATGGCACGCTGATCGCGCTGGACGCCGGCATGCCGGCCATCGTCGCGGTGCTGATGGGCGTGATCACCGCGGTGTTCGGCGGCGTGCTGCGCGACATCGTCTGCAACGAGATCCCCAGCGCCTTCCATGACCACCGGCCCTATGCGATCTGCTCCTTCGTCGGCGCCTGGGTGATGGTGGCAGCCGTGGGGCTGGACGCGCCGCAGTGGCTGGCCATCAGCCTGGCCGCCCTCAGCGCGGTGCTGCTGCGCACACTGGCGCTGTGGCGGGGCTATCGCCTGCCCGCCTGGCGCATAGGCGGCGGCAGGCCCTGAGCGGGCCCGCCGCGCCCTGCGTCATCAGGCCAGCGCGAGACGCGCGCGTGCGGCCTGGTACTCGCGTTTGAAGCGCGCGATCAGCTGGCCCGCGGGCAGCACCTCGCGGATGGCACCAATGCCCTGGCCGCTACCCCAGATGTCCTTCCAGGCCTTGGCCGCACCACCGCCGAAGTTCATCGCGCTGGGGTCGCTTTCCGGCAGCGCCTCCGGGTCCAGCCCGGCCGCGACGATGGAGCCGCGCAGGTAGTTGCCATGCACGCCAGTGAACAGGTTGCTGTAGACGATGTCGTCGCTGTTGCTGGCCACGATCATCTGCTTGTAAGCCTCCACCGCGCGAGCCTCCTCGGTCGCGATGAAGGCCGAGCCGATGTAGGCCAGGTCCGCACCCATGGCCTGGGCCGCCAGGATGGCGTCACCCGACGCGATGGAGCCCGACAGCGCCAACGGGCCGTCGAACCACTCGCGGATCTCCTGGATCAGCGCGAACGGGCTCTTCACGCCCGCATGGCCGCCGGCACCGGCCGCCACCGCGATCAGGCCGTCGGCGCCCTTCTCGATCGCCTTCTTCGCGAACTTGTTGTTGATGATGTCGTGCAGCACGATGCCGCCCCAGCCATGCACCGCCTGGTTCACGTCCTCACGCGCTCCCAGGCTGGTGATGATGATGGGCACCTTGTATTTGGCGCACACCTGCATGTCGTGCTCGAGCCGCTCGTTGCTCTTGTGCACGATCTGGTTGATCGCGAAGGGCGCGGCGGGCTGGTCCGGGTGGGCACGGTTGTAGGCGGCCAGGGTCTCGGTGATCTCGGCCAGCCACTCGTCGAGCTGCTCGGCCGGCCGCGCGTTGAGCGCCGGCATGGAGCCGACCACGCCGGCCTTGCACTGCTCGATGACGAGCTTGGGGTTGCTGATGATGAACAGCGGCGAGCCGATGGCCGGCAGCGGCAGGTTCTTCAGGATGTCGGGCAAAGCCAAGTCGGTCTCCTCAGAAGGCTTCGAGCGAAAGTTCGGTCACGCTGGCGGCGCCGTCCACGATGGCGGCGCGCAGCGCGGCGGTGCGCGGCAGGATGTGCTCGGCGTAGAAGCGCGCGGTGGCGATCTTGGCCTCCATGAAGGCCTTGTCAGTCGCCAAGGCGTCTTCTGCCGCGAGCAGCGCGCGGGCCAGCTGCCAGCCGGCCACCAGGTTGCCGGCCAGCATCAGGTAGGGCACGGAGCCGGCATAAGCGGCATTGGGCTGGGCCTTGGCCTGGGCGGCAATGAAGTCCACCACCGCGAGGAAGTCTTCGCGTGCCGCGCGCAGGGCCTTCAGCACCGAACGCGCGGCCACGCTGTCGCGCCGCGCCAGCTCGCCCTCGGTCCTCTCGACCTGACCAGCGATGCCACGCGCCAGTTGGCCGCCGTCACGCGCGGTCTTGCGCCCGACGAGATCGTTAGCCTGGATGGCGGTCGTGCCCTCGTAGATGGTCAGGATCTTGGCGTCACGGTAGTACTGCGCCGCGCCGGTCTCCTCGATGAAGCCCATGCCGCCATGCACCTGCACCCCCAGGGACGTGACCTCCAGGCTCATCTCGGTGCTGTAGCCCTTCACCAGCGGCACCATGAACTCGTAGAAGGCCTGGTTCTGCTTGCGCGCTTCCGGGTCGGGATGATGGTGCGCGGCGTCATAGGTCGCAGCCGCCGTGCTGGCCATCGCGCGGCAACCCTCGGTCAGCGCGCGCATCGTCATCAGCATGCGACGCACATCGGGGTGATGGATGATGGCGGCGCTGCCGGCCACCGAGCCGTCCACGGGGCGCGACTGCACGCGATCACGCGCGTAGGCCACCGCCTTCTGGTAGGCGCGGTCGGCGATCGCGATGCCCTGCACGCCCACACCGTAGCGGGCCGCGTTCATCATGATGAACATGTACTCCAGGCCGCGGTTCTCCTGGCCGACCAGCGTGCCGATGGCACCGCCGTGATCACCGAACTGCAGCACGGCCGTCGGGCTGGCCTTGATGCCCATCTTGTGCTCGATGGACACGCAGTGCGCATCGTTGCGCGCGCCGAGCGTTCCGTCGGCGTTGACCAGGAACTTGGGCACCAGGAACAGGCTGATGCCCTTCACGCCCTCCGGCGCACCGGCCACGCGGGCCAGCACGAGGTGGACGATGTTCTCGGCCATGTCATGCTCGCCCCAGGTGATGAAGATCTTGGTGCCGAAGATCTTGTAGGTGCCGTCCCCCTGCGGCTCGGCGCGCGTGCGCACCAGCGCTAGGTCCGAACCGGCCTGCGGTTCGGTGAGGTTCATCGTGCCTGTCCACGAGCCGTCCAGCAGCTTGGGAATGAAGGTGGCACGCTGCCCATCGCTGCCGGCCGTCAGCAGCGCCTCGACGGCACCGTCGGTCAGCAACGGGCACAGCGCGAAGCTCATGTTGGCCGACTGCAGCATCTCGTTGCAGGCCGCGGCGATGGTCTTGGGCGCGCCCTGGCCGCCGAAGTCCGCCGGGTGCTGCAGCCCCTGCCAGCCGCCCTCGGCGTAGGCGCGGAAGGCCTCCTTGAAGCCCGGCGTGCTGATGACCGCGCCGTCCTTCCAGTAGGAGGGGTTCTTGTCCCCCTCGAAGTTCAGCGGCGCGATCACGTCCTCGGTCAGCTTGGCGCACTCGTCCAGCACGGCCTGGGCAGTGTCGATGCCGAAGTCGGCGAACGCGGGAATCGCGGCAGTCAGGGTCTCCAGCCCGGCCAGGTGCTGGAGGTTGAACATCATGTCCTTGACGGGAGCGCGGTAGCTCATCTTGTCTCCTCAGGCGAAAAAAAGGCGCCTCGACGGGTGCGGTCGGGCGCCGGTGACGGGTCTTGCGGGATCAGAGGCTGGAGACCAGCTCCGGCACGGCCGTGAACAGGTCGGCTTCCAGGCCGTAGTCGGCCACCGAGAAGATGGGCGCTTCCGGATCCTTGTTGATCGCGACGATGACCTTGGAGTCCTTCATGCCGGCCAGATGCTGGATGGCACCGGAGATGCCGCAGGCCACGTACAGCTGGGGCGCGACGATCTTGCCGGTCTGGCCCACCTGCCAGTCGTTGGGCGCGTAGCCGGCGTCCACGGCGGCGCGCGAGGCGCCCAGCGCGGCACCCAGCTTGTCGGCCAGCGGCGTCAGCACTTCCATGAACTTCTCGTTGGAGCCCAGCGCACGGCCACCCGACACGATGATCTTGGCCGCCGTCAGTTCGGGGCGGTCGCTCTTGGTGACCTCACGGCCCACGAAGCTGCTCTTGCCCGCATCGGCGGCGGCAGCCAGGGTCTCGACCGCGGCGCTGCCACCGGTGGCGGCCGCTGCGTCGAAGCCGGTGGTGCGCACCGTGACCACCTTGGTCGCGTCGGTGCTCTGCACGGTGGCGATCGCATTACCCGCGTAGATGGGGCGCTCGAAGGTGTCGGCGCTGATCACCTTGGTGATGTCGCTGATCTGGGCCACGTCCAGCAGCGCGGCCACGCGCGGCGCCACGTTCTTGCCCGACGCGGTGGCCGGGAACAGGATGTGGCTGTAGCCACCGGCGATGGCCAGCACCTGCGCGGCCATGTTCTCGGCCAGGCCATCGGCCAGCGCGGCGGCATCGGCATGCAGCACCTTGGCCACGCCGGCGATCTGCGCCGCGGCAGCCGCGGCGGCGCCGGCGTTGTGGCCGGCCACCAGCACATGCACCTCGCCGCCCGCAGCGGCGGCCGCGGTGACGGTGTTCAGCGTGGCGCCCTTGATGGTGGCGTTGTCGTGTTCGGCAATGACGAGAGCGGTCATGTCTTCAATCTCCTTTGGCGTGGGGCTTTGCAAGCTCTCCACGGCATCCTTTACTTGGTGGCACCCACGGATCCGGCTCGGCCGGTCCGTCGGGTGCGCGCCCTCGAGGGCGCGCTCAGCGCGTGGGGGGGGGGTCAGATCACCTTGGCTTCGGTCTTGAGCTTGGCGACCAGCGTGGCGACGTCCGCCACCTTCACGCCCGCACCGCGCTTGGCAGGCTCGGCCACCTTCAGCGTCTTGATGCGCGGCGCCACGTCCACGCCCAGGTCGGCCGGCTTCACCACGTCCAGCGGCTTCTTCTTGGCCTTCATGATGTTGGGCAGCGTCACATAGCGCGGCTCGTTCAGGCGCAGGTCCGTGGTAACCACGGCGGGCAGGCTCAGGGCCACGGTCTCCAGGCCACCATCCACCTCGCGGGTCACGGCCACCTTGCCGTCGGCGACTTCCACCTTGGAAGCGAAGGTGCCCTGCGGCAGATTGGCCAGCGCCGCCAGCATCTGGCCGGTCTGGTTGCAATCGTCGTCGATGGCCTGCTTGCCCAGGATCACCAGCTGCGGCTGCTCCTTGTCGACCAGGGCCTTCAGCAGCTTGGCCACGGCCAGCGGCTGCAGTTCGGCGTCGGTCTCGACCAGGATGGCGCGGTCCGCACCAATCGCCATCGCAGTACGCAGCGTTTCCTGGCACTGCGTGACGCCGCAGGACACCGCGATGATCTCGGTCACCACGCCCTTTTCCTTCAGGCGCACGGCCTCCTCGACGGCGATCTCGTCAAAGGGGTTCATGGACATCTTCACGTTGGCGATGTCCACGCCCGTGCCGTCGCTCTTCACGCGCACCTTGACGTTGTAGTCCACGACGCGCTTCACAGGGACCAAGACCTTCATCGAAAACTCCAGCTCGAATTGACGTAAACGTTAATCTGATTCTATGGCCGGGAACGGCAGGTTCGGCGCATAAAAAAGCACGATCGTTCGATTCTAGCCATGGCTCCACCGACCTCGGCTAAAGACTTTGTGGAGAGGCCTCTCGAATCGGGAAGCTAGACTGCGCACTGCCCATGCAGACAGCCCCTCCTTCACGCCGCGAAATCGGCGTTTTCGACTCTGGCGTCGGCGGCTTCACGGTATTGCGAGAGTTGCGCGCACTGATCCCCTCCGCGCGCCTGCGCTACCTCGCCGACACGGCCTACGCCCCCTACGGCGGCCGCAGTGCAGACGACATCCGCGCTCGCTGCATAGCGATCACCGAGCACCTCGTGGCCCAGGGGGCCGATCTCATCGTCGTTGCCTGCAACACCGCAACGGCCCATGCCATCGACGCCCTGAGGGCGCGTTGGCCCCACCTCCCCTTCGTCGGCACCGAGCCCGGCATCAAGCCCGCCGTCGCCGCCACGCGCAACGGTCGCATCGGCCTGCTGGCCACGGCCGCCACCGCACACAGCGCCCGCCTTCAGGCCCTGATCGAGCGACATGCCGGCGAGCTTCAGGTCGTCGTGCAGGGCTGCCCGGGCATCGTCGAACACATCGAACGAGGCGATCTCGACAGCGCCGAGCTGCGGGCCTTGGTCGAGCACCTTTGCGAACCACTGCGGGCCGCCGGCGTCGATACCGCGCTGCTAGGCTGCACGCACTATCCGTTGATCGAACCGCTGTGGCGGGCCACCCTGGGCCCCGATGTGCGGTTGCTGCGCATAGAGACCGCGGTCGCCCGACGTGCCGCGGAACTATGGGGGGTCAGGCCCGAGTCGCCATCGCTGCACATCGAAACCAGCGGCGATCCGACATCGCTACAGCGTTGGATCGAGCACGTACTGGGCTGGAGCAAGCCGGACGTCCGGCGCTGGCTGGTGAGCAGGTGAATCAGGGCCTCAAGTCGCCGCAAGAAACGCCGATCAACGAGACATGAACATCGCCAACTCCGCCAGCGTCAGCGCGGCTGTGAACAGCTCCTCCAATGTCGAACTGGGCACCGTTCAGTCCGCAGCGAGCACGCTGGTGCTCAAGAAAGCACTGGAAACGCAGGAGGCTGGGGCCATCGCGTTGCTGAATGCGCTGCCACAGCAACGAACACTCGCCACGCAGGGCAACATCGGCCGCAACCTGAATACGTTTGCCTGAGCACTGGCCAACCAAGCGGCATTGCGCCGCGCTTGGTGCCCGGGACGGGACTTGAACCCGTACGCCTGTTGAGGGCGGCGGATTTTAAGTCCGCTGCGTTTACCGATTTCGCCACCCGGGCTGCGGGCCGGATTATCTGCGGCCGCTCAAAATCTGCGCAAAAGAAAACGGGAGATTCGATTGCTCGAATCTCCCGTGAATATGGAGCGGGTAACGAGGCTCGAACTCGTGACCTCAACCTTGGCAAGGTTGCGCTCTACCAACTGAGCTACACCCGCGCATTTCGCCTGGCATTGCTGCCTTGCATCGGTGCGACCGATTTTTAACTGGAGCGGGTAACGAGGCTCGAACTCGTGACCTCAACCTTGGCAAGGTTGCGCTCTACCAACTGAGCTACACCCGCATGGTGTCTATTCTGGAGGCGCGATCCGGAGTCGAACCGGACTAACCGGATTTGCAATCCGGGGCATAACCGCTTTGCTATCGCGCCGCCGTAAACCCAAATCAAAGCCGTTGGTGCGACCTTGATGAAAAAGGGAAGCCGGGGCTTCCCTTTTGAAAAACTGGAGCGGGTAACGAGTCATGCACTAGAGCGCTAAGTCTCTGTTTCCCAATCACTTTCTCCACTGTGGTGATCAGCGAAGAACTCAATTATAGCCTTGTTTTTCGCCCT
>QFOD01000046.1 GCA_003241055.1 Roseateles depolymerans | reverse complement strand
AATCGGTCACGATCAACCAGAACGGCCGGTCACGATCGACCAGAACCGTCGGTCACGTTGGGCCAGAACGAGCGGTCACGTTGGTCCGGAATACCCACACTGACCCGCTACCTCGATGACGGCGACCTGCCCATCGACAACAACTGGGTGGAGAACCGCATCCGTCCCATCGCGCTGGGACGGCAGAACTGGCTGTTCGCCGGCAGCTTGCGCGCGGGTAAGCGGGCTGCAGCGGTGATGAGCCTGATCCATTCGGCCAAGCTCAATGGGCTTGATCCCTACGCCTATCTGAGCGACGTCCTGAAGCGGTTGCCAACGCACCCGGCCAACCGCGTCGACGAGCTGCTGCCGTATCGCTGGTCTTCATTGCCCTGACAACCCGCCGCAGACTGCCTATTGGCAGACGCACACCCTCGGGACGCCCCTTCCTGATGTATCGCGGGCGGCGAGGTCTGGGTCAGGCTTCCACGCGCCTTGGCGCGGCAAACATTGCTTCGCACATGCCGCTTGTTGTGCCTCGTCGGACGGCCGGAGTGCGACTAGCAGAACGGCAAAAGCGATGACCAAAGCTCCCAGCAACCAGCGACGCAACAGAGAGGCCCTCAGCACACCGAACATTGCAGTTCTCCCATAACGAGAGAGTATGACGGACCGTTCGGCCAACGCGTCGGCAACTCGGTCAAGACGGGATCACCATACGGTTACCGCAAACTGGCTTGCAGTTCGATCACCCTTTGCATCGCCACCGAGTCTGTTCCTACACGGCAACCTTCCGGAACGTAATGGAGATACGGCGTCTGCGTGACACACCGTGCTCCTTGAGGCGTTCGGGAATCTCGTGCAACCATACGCTGCGAGCCTCACCGTCGAGCACTGCGGCACTGCGCCGCGGAAGCGCTTGCTCGTATCGCAACGTCTGCTCGCCGATCCGACGCGTGAAAACCATGTCCCACGTCTCAAGCAGGCTGAGCGTCACGACAGGGCCTCGAAAGCACTCGCGGCAGTCAATGTGCTTGGTAATCCCTTGGGCGCCGTCGTAGTTGTTGACGATCACCTGATCAGGCAGTTCGGGAACCACACCTTTCGTTAGCAGGCGCTCGGCCAGACGATGGGCCCAGTCGGGAAGCGGTCCGATGTAGCTGTCGGGACTCACCCTCCGTGCCTTGTAGTCGTACTGCCATCCGTAGTGTTGGACTCGACGCTTCATCGATCGATCCCACTCGAGGGCGTCGATGGTGGCGACAAGCAAAGCCTCTTCATCATCGGTGATGAACTCTGGGAGGACAGTTAGCCCGAACGGTGCGTCGCTGGCCACTGTTGCAGCCGACGCGCGTGTCGCTCGTTTCGCGGCAGGCTTCTTTGCCGAGTCTTTGGCCTTGGTGGCCCTGGTTTGAGCAACCTCGACAGCGGGCGGGTGGCCTTCGTCTTTGGTCGAGATCACCGACGGCCGTCCGAGGCGTCGAGTGATTGAAGCCGTGGCAAGCCAATGCTTGAAACGAGGAAGGTTCAACCTACGTTCGAGAGTTACCCCAGCGCCCAACGGAAGCTCCAATCGGCCCGTCACGGTCAGGACTGACTGCTTTGCGTTCGACTTGATGGTTCCTGCCCCTGAAAGCTGGACCGATGCATCTTCGATGGCGACGACCTGATCCACTGCCTCGGGACATGCGTCGAGCGCCAGTTCCTTGGCTTCGACCTGCACTGAGCTGTTCTTGAAATCGGCTCGATACCAGCTTCCTCTGGTCCCAAGCTTGTGCTCAGCCCAGGGGCGTCCATCGGCCATCATGACGATGGATCCACCGTCGACGCGCCAGGTGACGATGTCTGGTGTCAAGTTGTTCCAGGGACCAGAGCCACTCGCGAAAGCATGCTGCCAGGTCTTGAGAGCCAGCAACCTTCGGCTCTCTGGGGTGCCCCGAAACGACGTCGGAAGCGACTGGTAGCCTTGAAGGTATCCGGCAAGCGTCATGCCGGTCCACCACACGGCGGGAGGAATTGCTGGCCAGTCATCGCGCCATCCGAGGAACCTCTCCGGAGACGGTCGAAGTAGCAGCAGCTGAAGCGTCAATGCGAGGAAGTCGTCGTGAGAACCCAGTTCCTCAACAGTTCCTCTGTCGTCTAGGAGCGACTTGGTCCTCGCTTCAAGTGCAGCGAGTCGCTCCTGATCCTCCCCAAGGTGTCGGGCGCGCTCGCAAATGTCTTGCAGGATCCCTCGGGCACGCCATTCATTCAGCCTGCCTCGCTTGGAGAACTCCGCAACCATGGCACGCCACAGCGCTGGAAGCTCTTCTTGCTCCTCGGGGTTGGACCAGAGGGCTGCCCGCCACCATGGCGCGTTGAGGCGTTCTGCGCTGTCAGCCATCGAAACGCCACTGCGCAGCACGTCGCATAGCAAGTCGACCCAAGGATCGATGGCCGGAACCGCAAACGCTGCCAGGGCTGCCGCTCCCCGCAGCGCGTCCCAGTTCTGTGGCGGCTGCCAGCGGCTCGTTCCAGGCGGAGCCTCCAACGGTGGTTCAACTTGAGAGATCGAGCCCACCTCGAATGGCTGAGACGGGACCTCCATGTCTGCGAAGTTGCTTGCAAGAGCGAGGAGCTTTGTTCGCGCCGCGTCAGAGCTCACACTGAAGTGGTCCACCGCAAAAGCTGGAAGAGGACCGCTCCAGGAGACGAGGGAGTCGGTTGTCTGAACCTCGCGCAGTGTGGTCTCGGCCCAGCGGCCATCTCTCCAGACCATGACCGTGTAGTCGGGAAGGATGTGCGCGTCGAACCAGACCGCGACCGATGAGGAGGCCGCGGAAGCACTGCCGCAGGCCTGCTTGGTGCCGAGGAGAATCTTCCCAGTCGAGGGAACAAGCCATTCGCTACTGAGGAACTGCAAAAAGGCGGTCTGATCCAGGATAAGGCCAAGCAGATTCACGTCGCTTGGGCCTTGCTGGTCAGGTGCTGGTGCAAGAAGCTCCAGCTGGTCGCCGGAAGTAGCGGTCATCGATCGAGGACTGGGGGAGGGGGAAGACTGGCCAATTGTGCCGCCCCTAGTGGGGTGGGGCCGTTGACCAATAGCAAGGTATCTCTGGCTCTGGCGCAGAGCATGTACAGGCGACGCTCTCGGACCGCCTGATTGATCGGCAACGAGCGTTCCAGGTCCTGGAGGTAGACGGTGTCGAATTCAAGTCCGATGGCCGACTCTCCCGTAATCACGGTGACGCCTGGGTCCCTCAAGCGGATCGCATCCTCTTCATCGGGCTCGGACAGGTGTGTGTACATGTCCACGCGCGCGCCGACCAGCATGCCTTTCACCAAGGCGTAGACGATACCGACCTCGTCAACGTGCCGAACGATCACGCCAATGGACCCGCCCCGGTTCCGAAAGCGGACCGCAACCTGCTGCGCCAACTGCTCCCAACCGTTCACCGCAACCAGCCTGGGTGGTTCGTTGGATCGCCCACGCTGCGCCGGGACGACGGGGATGTTGCGGTTTTGATGGAAGCGCTCGACCAGGTCAGCAATCTCCTGCGTATTGCGATGGTTGACCGTCAGCGGCAGGATCTCCGTGAAGCCAGCGGCCTGCAGGTCGGCCACGTGGCAACCACCAGCCTCCGTCGACTGGTTCTCATCGGCAAAGACGGAAACCGTGGTCGCCCCGAAACGCCGAGCCCAGATGAAGAACTCCCGGGGCAGGTTCTGACCTTCATCGACGATGAGGTGATCGATGATGGGCCGAACGTTCCTCGCCTCATAGTTCTGAAGCACCTGAGGCCAATTCCAGTTGTATTTCCACCATTGCGGGAACGTGCCGCCTACTCGGTCGCTGTAGTCGTTCCATACCAGCGAATGCATCGTGGTGCTGGTGATGGGACTGTTCCCTTGGTCCTGAGAGATCTGAGTCGCCAGCGCGGCGAGCAGCCGGTTCTTCGTGACGATGGTCACCCGCCGGCGGTACTCAGGTCCAGCGAGGATGTTGGCCTTCCACAGTGCGACAGAGGTCTTTCCCGATCCGGGCGGTCCAACCACCAGGATCGACTGCTCGGGATCAGCCAGGAAGACGCGCCGCTGCTCTTCAAGCAGTTCGTTGAAGCTTGGCAATCTCATCTTCTGACCTCGGAGAGTGGCATGGGCAGCGGCATCCGTGTGAAGAGGGCGTAGTGGATGTTTCGAGGTTTCTCGCCATCCGTGAGTAGCTCGGTCTCGACCACCTCGCACCTGAAGCCAGCAGCCAGCAGCCGATCGTGGAATTCCGGGAAGGCGGCGCGCCGCTCCGGAAGGGCGGAGTTGGTGTACAGGATGGCGACCGGGCCGCGCCCAATCTGAGCGCAGGCGTCGATGATCTGGCGCACGATGAGCTCGATGTTGAGCGATGCGCTCGCGAGGAGGTAGGAGAGGACGACGAGTGTCCAACCGAGCCGCGGCGGGCCGAAATCGATCTGGTCGGTCGAACTGCTGAAGGCGACGTGCGTTTGCGGGTGGATGCCGCCCGCAGCCCTGGCAGCTTCGGCGAGCTCAGCGCCGAAGCGACACATCTCCGTCGAGGTGTCCACGCCGAAGTAGTGTAAGCGTCCGGCCATCCCGTCTTGACGCCGTATTCAGTCGGAGTCCAGCACTTGGATGATGGGGCAGCCCCCTGTCGATGAGCCCCTTTGGCATTTGC
>QFOD01000011.1 GCA_003241055.1 Roseateles depolymerans | reverse complement strand
CTGACTTGTCATCAGCAGAGAGGCGAGATTATGAACTACTTTTCTCGCTGTCGTCAACAACTTTTTGAAAATTCTTTTGAATCTCTTCGAAGCTATTGCCGACCTACTTCTCGATCAAGCCTTTCGACTCAGCCCTCCACCAATCCGCATCCCGAGAACTCTTCAGTTCGTCGCGCCGCGTTGTGATCAGCGAAGCCGTAGACTGTAGCACAGGTTTCTTGAGGCTCGCAACAAGTCTCGAGATTCCTTCTAATCTTGCCCTGCGCCTCGATGCAGCGCCCTGCCGCCCAGCGACGCCGGCCGTGTTTGGCCTCTCACCGTGGGCGAGGTCGATCAGTACGGCTCTTGCCAGGCGATGCAGCGCGTGAAGGCCGCCCAGAGATCTTGTCCGTCCCAGAGCGGGTCGAAATCCAGGGCTCGGCCCACGGGCACGATACGGTCGATCCCGCCCATCGGAGCTCGCGACAACCAGCGATGCCACTGTTCTTGACTGGTGCCAAAAGAAGAGATGGTCTGCACACGCCGCGTCCAGAGACCCTGCAAGGCATCGAAGTCCTCGAAACTGGATTCGTGGAACAGGCCGCCACCGCAGTGGGCGTCGGACAAGACCGCAGGCCTGTCCAGCCAAACCCGCAGAAGCGGGCTGCGTGCCGTCAGTACCTGGATGCCTGATTGATCCATGGCCAACAGGTCGGCCGCCACGCGCGCATTCATCGCATCAGCAGCTTCCAGACCGTGTGCGTAGCTGTCGAGGCGATGCGCCACCGACTCCCAAAAACGTTCCGCGGCGCCACGTGCAGCTTCAGGCGCCCCAACCCAGAGCACAAGCCGTGGCGACGAGCAGCCCATCTGCCCGAAGCTGTAGGCGTCGGCAGTGAAGCGATGCGCCAGTTGCCTCAAGCCTGCGTCGTCCAATGCCGCCACCGCGCCGGCGTCTAGAACAGCCAGCGAGAATTTGTCCGGGAAGCACAGCTCGGTGGCCGTGGTCGACAAGGGAATGGACCGCAGCGTCCGCACCGCCGTGTCGCCGCCCCAGATGATCCGCATGTCGCACGCCGCGCTCAGTTCGGTGTTGAGCTGCTCGTCATGAGCGTAGCGCACCACCATCACCCGGCGAGCGATCTCGGCCCACTCAGGCTGCTCCAGAAGCCCGCCCAGCGACTCCAGCAGGGCGCGGATTTGGTCGCTGTCGCGTGAAGACAGGCGCACGACGCTGCGATTCCCGCACAACAACGACACGATCCATGAATAGACAAATATCGTGTCCACGTTGCCGGGCGCGACATGAAAGCACAAGCCACGCGGCTGGATCCACTGGGTCGCCAGACGGGCGCGCGCCGCCTCCATCAATCGATGCAAGTGCGCGGGCCGCAGCCAAAAGCCCAGCGCGACCAGCTCTGGGTGCTGGCGCGCCGAGGGCGATTGGGTCAACGCCCTCGACAAAGCTGCGGCGAACGCCTGCTGAAGTTCGCCGAACGCCGGAAGATCAGGCGCTGTCATCAACGCTTGCAGACAGCCGCCGCGCGGCAACAGGACTTGAAGCTCGGACATCTCGTCAGGCCCGCACCAGTCCCGGCTGGGTGTCGCTGCAACCACGCAGCTCGGCGCGCGGCAGACGCCCATGCACATGGAAGTAGCGCCCTCTCCGACCACAACTGCAGTCGTCCTCGCCCAATAGCACGCCGCGGTCCTCGGTCAGCAGGCTGTGGCCGGGATAGCTGTATGGCAGGCAGGACAAGACCTGCAACAGGCCGGCCCGTCCCGCGGGAAGTGCCGACCAGTCGGTGGGATCGCGCACGATGACCTCGGCGAAGGCCGGCGCATGCAGATGTCCTGCTTCGCATTCAACGAATACCGACCCCACCTGCTCCACCATGCCGTAGAAGTTATGAATACGCACCTCGCCAAGCAACTGGCGCAGCGTCGCCTTGAAGGTCGCGTTGTCGACCGCCTGATCGACCAGCTTTTTCCACCCCCCGCTGTGGATCAGCACGAGGCCCGAAAGGTCCACGGCCTCACCCGCCTCACGCAGGGCCTGCGCAAAGTACTGCCAGACCATGAAGGTGAAACCGAAGGCCAGCTTGGGCTGACCGCGATGGCGCTCAGCAAAGGCACGCACGGCCTCAAGATCCAGACTCATGTCGTCACGCAGGGCATAGACATGCTGCCGCCCTAGCGTGGACAGCCCCAGAATGCCCGCACCGCGCGCTGAGAAGTTCAGCCTGTCCTTGATGACGCCGGGATGGTCGATGATGAGCATAGGCAGTCGCGCCGGCCCGAGAAAGTTCTGCATGATGCGAGCCAGCGCGGTGGTCTGACGCTGCGCAGTCAGCTTGTCCAGCACGATGCGCGACGGTGCCTGCCCGGTCGTGCCCGACGAGGTCAACGTCTTGAACACCTGATCCTCGGGCACGCTCGACAGCAAGCGGTGCTTGAACACCCGCACCGGCAGCAACGGCAACTGCTCGAGCGTCATCGGCGCATCGAGGGCGATGCCATAGGCGCGAAGCAAGCGGCCATAGTCCTCGCACGCCGCAGCATGATGCCGGGTCAACGTCTGCAACGCCGGCTCCAGCCGCGAGCGCTTCAGCGCACGGTCAGCGTCGTAGACAGGCCAGGAGAGGAAGTCATCCGTCTCATGCATGCGCGATCTCACGTTCGTCCAACTGTTCCTGCAGGCGCCCGTAAAGCAGTTTGCCGTTGCTCCCCACCGGCAACTCGTCGAATGACTGCACCTTGACCGCGAGGTGTGTGCAGCGCAGTTGCGTTGCCAGCTCGCGAGCCAGAGTGCCACAGAACTCGGCGCTCTGCCCGACCAGCGCGACCTGCAGCCTGTCATCACGGCCGGCCACGCCCACCTGCAGACCGCGAGCCCGCAACTGCTGCTCGATCTCGTCCAGGTTGATCCGGTGGCCGAACAGCTTGATGAAGCGCTTGAGCCGGCCGGTGATCCAGTGGAACCCGTCCGCATCGCGCCTCGCCAGATCGCCGGTGCGAAGCCATTCGATCTCCGCCCCGCGCGAGAGGTCCGCCGCCGATTCCGCGTAACCCAGCATCACGTTCGGACCGCGATAAAGCAGTTCGCCCTCAGCCTCACCATCAGGCAACAGGCGCCCCTGGTTGTCCGCAACCGCCAATTCACCGCCTGGGATCGCCACTCCGATGCTGCCCAGCTTGTCCTGCAGGCGCTCGGGCGGGAGGTAGGCGATGCGGGCCGTGGCCTCGGTCTGCCCATACATGACATACAGACGCCGCCCCGCCTTGGCTGCGCCCAGACGCAATGCCTCGATCTCAGCCGGCTCCAGGCGGCCTCCGGCCTGGGTCAGCGTGCGCAGCGCGGGCAGCGCCATGCGCTCGAAGCGCAACCGCGCCAGCAAGCGCCAGAGCGTGGGGACGCCGGACAGACTGGTCACCGACTCATCACGCATGCGCTGCCAGAACTCACCCTGCGCCACCGACGCCTCGGTGAGCGCGATGCGCGCACCGCAAGCCAGATGGCTGTTCACGACGGACAGCCCATAGGAATAGTGCAAGGGCAAGGTCGTGATCGCGACCTCGTCAGCCCCCAGCTCCAGATAGGCCGCGATGCTGCCCGCATTGGCCGCCAGGTTGGCCCGCGACAGCCGCACCAGCTTGGGCGATGCCGTGCTGCCCGACGTGGAAAGCAGCAGGCCGAGCTCCTCATGGGCATCCGGCGACGCCGCGCCATCAGGCTCGCCATTCCACGCCTGTCCAGCAGCGTCGAACCAGGCCCCCACGCCATAGAGCTGCAGCAGAGCGTCGCGCACGGGATCGCTCAGCCCCGCATCCAGCATCAAGGGCACTGCGCCCCGACGCAACGCGCCCAGGTAGAGCGCCAGACCCGCACGGGTGTTCGCGCAGCTCAAGCCGAACACCTGCCCGGCACGCAACGGCCGCGCTGCGGCATCCGCGGCCACGGCCAGCTCGCCGTAAGCCACCGGATGCCCGTGCTCGTCGCTGAGCGCCTGGCGCGCAGTCCAGCGCTCCAGCTCCCAGAACGGTGCAGGTGCCCAATCCATCAGAGCCTCATGCCGCCGTCGACGCCCAGCACCTGGCCCGTCATGTAGCGGGACAGATCGCTGGCCAGAAACAGGACAACGTCCGCGATGTCCTCCGGGCGCCCGGCCCGGCCCAATGCGATGGACGCAACGGCGGCATCACGCCGGGCAGGCGGCAGCGCGTCGGTCAGCGCGGTCTCGACAAAGCCCGGCGCCACGACGTTCACGCGAATCTGCTGCGGCGCCAGCTCCTTGGCCAGAGAACGTGCCACGCCCACCACGGCGGCCTTGGCGCCTGCATAGACCGCCTGACCCGCGAACCCCTGTTGCCCGACGATGGAGCCCAGCGCGACGATGCTGCCACCGCCACTGCGCGCCATCAGACGGCTGGCGTACTGGCTGCAGTACAGGAAGCCGTTCGTGTTGGTTGCAAACACACGCTCCACCAGCTCGGGCGTGACCATCGCGATCAACGCGTCGTCCATCACGCCGGCATTGGCCACCAGCACGTCCAGGCGACCGAACTGCTTGAAGACCGATTGGAAGAGGTCGCGCACGGCCCCGGGATCGGATACATCACAAACCTGCACCACCGGCGGTGCCGCCGCATCCAGCGCCGTGATGGCCGCGGCGGTTTCGGCCAACGCTGGCTCACCGCGACCGGCCAGCACGACGCGGGCGCCTGCTTCGGCCAACGCCAGGGCACACGCACGCCCGATGCCCTGCCCCGCGCCGGTGACGACGGCCACGCGGTCGGGGAGCGCGATGCTGCGGCTCATGGTGTCAGAACGCGATGCCGTGCTTGCCCAGGATGCGTCGCGCCTCAACCATGGAGCTCATCCCGATGATGTCTTCGGTCTCGAGCATCACACCGAACACCTCTTCGAGTTCGGTGATCAGCGACATGTGGGCCACCGAATCCCACTGAGCCACGCTGCCATAGGTCAGCCGGTCGTCGACCTGCTCGGCAGGAAGGCCCAGCACGGTGATGAAGGCGTTGCGGAGAAGGTCTTGGTTGCTCATAGGCGGCGCGAAATGGGTGTCTCTTAGACGATCTGGCGCGATGTTGCCAGACCTCGGGCGGAGCAGCCGCCGGAACAGCCCCGCCGCAACGCTGAATATCGACTCAACAGGGGCGCAGCAGGCCGTGCGTCTTCAGGGCTTCGATGGTGTCGCCCAGTTGCCAGAGCGGCTGACCGATGCGCTCCGCCACCGCCAGCAGATCCTCGCTGCCATCGCAATAGGCCAGCAGGTTCATCAAGGCCTCCACCTGGCGGGCGGACACCTTGGTGCTGAGCGTCGGATACAACCCGCGCTTGCCCAGTTGCGGTTCGCAAAGCTGCGTTCCCGTCAGGACCTCGTTCATCTCGATGCACTGGATCGCCCGCTGCAAGGCTTCGAACCCGCCTGCCAGCCCCGACGGCGTGACCACCTCGAGATCGTCCAGCGAGGTGTGGTACTCCGGGTAACAGCCGTATTTGCTACGCATCATCGAGGCCACCGGCAGATCCACCCCGGGGCTGCAGTACTGGCGCTCGTCGCTGCCACGGTTCAGAAAGCTGTAGCGCTTGAAGTCGGGCGCCAGATGCCCCAGCACATGCAGTGCCGCCCGATCGGCCAACGTTCCTCCCCGGCGCGAAGGCAGGTAGGAATAGGCGCGATCGTCCCCGACGCAGGTCACCACGAAGCCGGCCACGACACGCTCTCGCAGCTCGGCCAGATGGCGGCTCAGGTAGACGATGGCGCCAATGGTCTCCGGCACGATGACCAGCCGGTAGCTGTAGCGCCGTCGCGGCAGCGCAGCCAGCCAGCGCGCCAGGAAGAGGCTGACCACCGGCCCGCTGAGTTCGTTGTTGGCCATGGACGGATGGCATAGATAGCTGGAGATCAGCACCTCGCGGTCCGAATCGCCATGGATCAGCGCATCGCCGTAGTTCAGCACGCCGGGCGCCAGCGTCGCGTCCACATGCACGCGGTAGCGGCCGGGCTGGAGCACCTCGCGGTCACGGTGCCGGATGCAGAAGCCCCAGCGGCGGCTGTAGTACGAGGTCACGTAGGGGATGGCATCGGGCTGATCCGGCAATGAGTGCAGGTGCGGCTGCAGATCCTCCAGCGACAGCTCGGCATCCACCGCCTCGGAATAGCCCAGCAGATGCAGGTTGTGCTCGGCGAAATCGCAGATGCGTCGGCCGTCCGGCGTCTCTATCCAGGCCGCACGCGGATTCCATTCCGGGGGCACCGTCCAGTCGAACGCCTGCGTGCCACTGGCGACCTCGTGCATCTGCAGCGGCGCGAACCGGGCCTGCAGCATGCGCATCGACTGCCGGAATCCCTCGCCGGTCAACGATCGGCAGATGGGGAACAGCTCGCGACACAGTGCATGCATCTCCTCGCCCAAGCTCAGCTCACTCATGTCTTGTCCTCGATCCGGTACAACAAGCCCTCGCCCTCACCACGGCGGATCACGCCAGCCACCTCGTCGAACAGCTTGCGGGCATGCACCCATCGCAGGCCGGCGCCCTGCCCGGGTCGATCACCCCGCCACAGGCCGCGCGCCCACAGCCGCTCACCCATGGGTTCCACCCAGGTCTGCACGCCGGCCGCCAGGTCACGCACGTAGAGCCCATAGCGCTTGCGTGCCATGTGGCCGTCCACCCCGGTGTAGTCGCCCTCGAACACCTTGTGATACCGCCAGGGCGCCTCACACATCTCCTCGACATGGTGGTGATAGGTCATGCTGGCCTGATCGCTGAGATCCAGCACCGCCACCTTCCCATCCCACTCGCGCAACAGCGCAAACGGTGAATCCGCGCCGTAGCCGCTGAAGTTGTCGAGTCCGCGCAGCGACTCCGCCCGGGCCCCCAGCGCCGCGAACGAGTAGATAGGGTGCCCCGTGCGTACGGCGGCCGGGTGGCGCCGCGCAGCTTCGGTCAAGGCACCCATGTGCGACGGCGTGCTGCGGATGTCGAAGGCCTGACCCACCGCGAAGTCGAAATTGAACAGCGGCAGCAACAGGGTGCCGTCGGGGCCGACGGCCTCCAGCAGACTGTCCAGCAGATCCTGCGGCGACCACGGCCGACCAGCACGACGACGCGTGACCGACCACCGCAGGCTGTCGCTGTGCAGCAGCAGGCTGTCGCCCGGCTCAATGCCGCTGTCGCGCCAGACCCGCGCAGCGTCCGTCAATTCCATGACCTCTCCGTTATCCGAGCTGTCGATGCTGACACAGCCAGCAGCGCCAGAAACCGGAATAAGCCGCCACAGCCGGCAGCGTTTCTCACTAGGACGGGAAGCACCTGCTGTTCCGGCCTCGTGCCTCCGCACTTCCGTGGGAGCATTGCAACGCATCACCCCGACCTCACCCACCTGCCGCTGCCATACGCCCCGATGAACGTGGATCTGCCCCTGCTGTTACAACGCGTCGGCCTGGATGCGCGCCCTCACGTGGATGAACCGACCGCCTGGGGTCAGGTCTGGCAGGCCCTGCCCTGGCAGCAGATCACCTACGCCCCGGGTGTGCTGGACTACCAGGTGTGCTACCTGCAGCATGCGGGCCAGGCACTGCAGGATCTCAGCCTGGTGCTGCGCCACGACGGCCGCCCCTGCGGCGTGTTCCCCCTGCTGCTGACCACGGCCGACGGCGGCGCCCGGATGAGCGGCGATGGCTCCCGCATCACGCCGCCGCTGTTCCTGGCGAGCGTGCCGGCGTCTGCGATCAAGAAGATAGGCAGCCGCCTGATGGCATTGCTGCACACGCTGGCGCAGGCCACCGGCTGCCAGACCCTTCAGTTCGAGCAACCCAGCATGCCCGGCCTGCTGGGCGACGGCTTGTCGGACTGGTACCGCCAGTGGCTCGCCGTGGGCGCACAGGCCAGGCTGAAGCACGACATGTTCCTGGACCTCTCGCCTCCATTGGCAGAGATCCGCAGCGGCTTCCGGAAGAGCTACAAGGCGCTCATCAATACCGGCCTGCGCAGCTGGCGGGTCGACCTGATGGACCAGGGCAGCGCCGACGGCGCGGTGTGGGAAGAATTCAAGCAGCTGCACATCGCGGTGGCGGGCCGGCGCACCCGCGGCGACGACACCTGGGCCCGACAGCTGGACTGGATTCGGCAAGGCTGGGCCTTTGTCGTGCTGCTGCGCGATCCGGCCGACGGCCGCCTGGTGGGTGGCGGCTTCTTCGAATACTCCCGTGACGAGGCCATGTATGGCGTCGGCGTCTACGACCGGAGTCTGTTCGACAAACCGCTGGGCCATGTCGTCCAGCAGGTGGCGATCGAACGGCTCAAATCACTGGGCCTACGCTGGTACCGCCTCGGCGAACGCGCGTATCCACAGGACCAGCCCGCCCCCAGTGGCAAGCAGATCGCAATCTCGGACTTCAAGCAGGGCTTTGCCAGCCACCTGCTGCCGCGCCTTGAGATGACACTCGCCCTGAGCGACTGGACGTTCAGCCCCGCCTCAGGTTCCTAGCGGCATCAGCCAGTCCCGCAGCGGCCGGGCTGCGGCAACCCTGGCACGCGCAGCCTCGCATTGCTGACTGCGGAACTGCAGGAACACCGCCGGATTGCGCTGCATCAGCGCCAGACGCTCCTGGGCTTCGCCGCAGCAATATCTGGGCACGATGCGTTCATCGACGATGGCCCACTCGTGCCGGGCCAGCGGCCGGAACTCGATCTGCATTGCTGCCTGGCCCTCGCGCACCAGGTCTTGCAGGCCCGAGGTGGGCACATCGAAGCCCAGCGTCAGGTCGCACCCGCGCGCAAAGTCCGACAGACTGCCCTGGGTCGCCTGCATCAGCGCCTCGGCATCCAGTTGCAGGCGCTGGGCCATCAGCAGCACGGGTGTCTCGGCGGTACGAACGCGCAGGCGCAGCTCCAGTCCTTGCTGGCGAGCCCAGTCGAGCCACTGCCGCACCGCCTGGACATAGGCCTCGAAATCCACCATGCACATGCCATTGGCGCTGATGCCGTTGAGCACCAGACCGACGACACGCAATTCGCCAAGCTCGCCGGGCGCCGCCCATTCACCGGGATAGCGCAGGGGCGCCCCGGGGAGCAGGCGGTCCGACAGGTCGTAATTCGGCCCATCCTGCAGCGCGTGGTGCAGACAGGTGGGCATCAGGCCATCGGTCTTGATGGCCAGGTTGTGCACCCGCGAATGCGGCAGTACGCTGATCGCCAGGCCACGGTGGTGGGCGAAACTCATCAGCGCACCATGAACGGTGGCGTCGTGATTGGAGATCAGCAACCGTCCGGGCAGGCGCCCGTTGAAATGCTGATCCAGCCACAGATGGAACAGCGCCTGAACCTCCAAGGCCTCCCAGAGCGCCTGAACCTGCATGTCGAGAAAGCGCGGCTGGCCCAGGTGAGCCTGCAGATGCGCCACCAGCACCGACTTCAGTTCGCCCTCCAGCGCCCGGACACTGCCCACCGCCTGGGGGCCCAGCAACTGCCGCACCGTCTCGAGATCCACGAGACCCGTGGCCTCCAGGCCGTCGAAAGCAACGTCGTACATCTGCGAACTCAGCACGCCCACGCGAAGACCGCAGGCCTTGAGTTCGCTCGCGATGTAGGCAGCGTCGTGTCCGCAGGTGGGCAGATGCACCAGCAGCTCGACATCTGCCGGCAGACGACGCAGGTCCGGTAGCTGATAGGCATCCAGCCCCGGACATTCGAAACCGTAGGCGCTGTGCGCAATGCCACGCTCGCGCAATGCCGTCAGCAGTTGTAGCCCGGGCACGAAGGAATGCGTGCCGTAGGTATGGGCCAGATGCGGCAGCAGCACGTGCCAGCGCTCGTGCTCGTGCTGATCCAGCACCTCGGGCCAGATGCGCTGGTAGCCCAGCAGGGTCAGGAAGAGCTGAAAGATGCGGTGCGAGCTCCAGGCCCCGGCCGCAGCCGCTGGCGCCAGCGGCGCAAGCCGCTCGCCCAGGTCGGCGCACAGACTGCGGGCCGCGACCTGGGCCTGCTCGTAGGCGGACCGGGCCACATCCACCGTCGATCGCGTATGAACCAGCGGCTCGGCCACACCGGCCGCCACCGCACGCATGTGCAGCACCGGGTCGACGAGAAAGACCTGGCACCCACGCTGGGTGGCCAGGCCATGAGCGGCCGGCAGATCGAATCGATGCAGGGCCGTGACGACTTCGCCCACAGGAGCTCCACGCCGAAAAGGTTGGGGGATGGTCAGCGCAGCGCGTTCATCACGCCCGGCCCCAGGGACCAGAGCATGGCCAGCGACTGCTGGGCCTCGAACAGCGTACTCAGGTGCGCGACGCGCAGCGAATAGTAGTCGGACTCCGCGCCCATCACGTCGAACAGCGAGCGCCGCCCCATCTGCTGCCACTGCACCAGAGTGGCAGCGCGCAGCCGTTCGCTGTTGCGCAGGATGTCGACGATGCGCCGTGAACGATCCAGCGCGGCCTGGGCGCTGGAGTACAGGTCGCTCATCTGGTAGGTCTTGGTCGTGACGGCGTCGCGCACCTGCAGCTCGGCTGCCTCCGCGCGTTGCACCGCCGCACGCTCCGACGCCTTCTGACCGGGCAGCAGGATGGGCACGCTGACGCTCACCCCGGCACTCCACTCGCCCACCTTGGAGCCCGCTGTCGTCGTCGTGGCCGTGCCGGACACCGCCAGGCTCACCTGCGGCTTGCCCTGCGCAGCCACGCCTTCAGCATAGCTGCGCTGCGCCCGCGAACTGGCCTGCAGCGATTGCACGTCCGCCGCCTGGGCGACGCCCTGCTTCAAGCTGTCGAGGTCGGGCAGCTGGGTGAGCACGTTGGAATAGCTGGCCGACGCCGGCAGATCGTCGCCCACCAGTCGCTTCAGCTTGTACTCGGTGGAGCGGAGCGAGCTCAGCGTCTGATCCATCGACAGCTCGGCCGTCATCTGGCTCTTCTGCGCCTGGATCAGCTCGCTGGCGCGGCCCTTGTCCACCTTGACCACGCTCTCCAGTGCATCCACCAGGCAGGCCATGCGCTTCATGTACTGACGGTAGATCTGAGCCTGCAACAGCAGGCGCCCACGGTCGAGTGCGTAGTTCACCACCTGGACGGCCAGTTGCTGCTCCGCATTGAACAAACCCTGTCGTGACGCCTCAGCCAGCTGAGCCCGCCACGCGCTGTTGTAGCTGATACGGCCGCCGTCCCAGATCGGGGCCGTCGCACCGATCGTGAACTGGGTCTGGAACTGCTTCTGGCGCAGTCCACTGGCCCGCTGCCCGGCCTCGGCACCCGTGAGCGACGCCGTGACCGTGGGCTGGCGCGCCTCGTCGGCGCCCACCCAGTCCTCGCGTGCCGCCTGGGCCAGCAGGTTGGCGGCACCGACCTGCTCGCTGCGACGCATGGCCTTGTCCACCAGCGTCAACAACTGACCCCGCGGATCGTCGGCCGAGATCGACAGGTTGAGATCCTTGTCCTTGCCGCTGGCCGACTCTTCGTCGTTGCAGCGCAGTTGCGCCCAGGCCGGCGACAGCGCGCCGCAGGCGAACAGCACGGGCAGTAGGCGGAGAAAGCGACGCATCGGGCGGAACTCGGTCATCGGAAGCACACGCTCCACTAGACCATGCGGGTTGCCCCCGATAACGCAGGAGTAGGGCCGCCCTGCCCCTGCTTTTCCGGCGCCAGCACCAGCGCCGCCCGGCTCAGCGCTCCTTGAGCGCCTCCTGGCTCTTCATCAGCGGCCGCAGCATGTAGCTCAGCACCGTGCGCTCGCCGGTCTTGACCTCTACCGTCGCGCTCATGCCCGGAATGACAGGCAGCGGCTCGCCATTGCGCTTGAGCGTGTTGCGGTCCGTGCGCACCAGCGCCCGGTAATAGCGCGAGTCACCCGTGGGGGTGAGCTTTTCGTTGTCGCCCAGCGTGTCGGCACTGATCATCTCGATCTTGCCTTCCAGGCCGCCGTTGATGTTGTAGTCATAGCCGGCGATCTTGACGATGGCCCGCTGGCCGATCTGCACGAAGCCGACATCGGTCGGTGGTACCCGCGCCTCGATCAGCACCGTCGCGTCGATGGGAATGATCTCCATGATCGGCTGGCCACCACCCACCACGCCACCCAGCGTCGTGATGCGGATGTTCTTGACGAAGCCATGCACCGGCGAACGCAGCACGGTCCGCTTCATGGCGTCCTGGCGCACCACCTGCTGCTCGTCCAGCGCGCTCAGCTCGTTCTCCTGCCGGGCCAGTTCCTGGCTGGCGTCCTGACGGAAGCGGCTGACACGCTCCTGGCGCTGCTGACGCATTTCATTGATCTGGCGATTCAGCCGCATTACCTCGACCTCGGACATCAGGCCCTTGGCCGACAGGTCCTGCGCGACCTTCATTTCCTTGCCCAGCAGGCCGATGCTGCGGTCCAGGCTGGAAACGGCCTCGTCCAGCAGGCGCTGCCGTGCATCGTAGGCCTGGCGCTCCAGCGCCACGGGCTCGGCCTTGGCGTCGATGTCGCTCGGCAACTCGAAGCGGCCGCCGTAGGCTTCGGCGCGCAGGCGTGCAACCGTCACACGCAAGGCCAGCCGACGCAGCGCGCCTTCGTTTTCCTGCGCCTCGGCCCGTGTCGGGTCCAGACGCGCCAGTTCCTGGCCTGCCTGCACCTCCTGGCCTTCGCGCACCTTGAGCTCCGCAAGAATGCCGCTGTCCAGGCTGGCAATGATCTGCTCGCGCCCCTCCGGAATCACGCGCCCCTGCACCCGGCTGATCTGGTCCACGTGGGCGAAGCTGGCCCAGGCGATCGCCACCGCCAGCGCCGCGGCCAGCAGGTAGAGCGCCCACATCGAACGCGGCAAGGGCTCGTCGGCGAGCGCCGACGCGAGCGCGCTCGTGAACATTCCGTTCTGGTGACCGGCCATCCGTCACATCCTCGGCAGCACCCTCACGGGGCTCAGACCGACGCCTTGCGCTGCACCGGCTGCGCGCTGGGATGCATGTGCACCTGCGTGCCTTCCGCCGCCGCGTCGCGGCCGGGCTGAACCGCCGCCGGGCGTACGCCCGACAGGGTGGCCAGCACCTTGTCACGCGGGCCGTCCAGCACGATCTTGCCGCCGTCCATCACGACGACGCGCGTCACCAGCTCCAGCACGGCGGGCCGGTGCGTCACCGCCACCAGCGTCACGCCCTGCGACGCCTGCTTGAGCTGGCGCAGGAAACTCATCTCGCTCTGCGCATCCATGGAGCTGGTGGGCTCATCCATCAGCAGGATCTTGGGCCGGCTCACCAGCGCACGCGCCAGGGCCACGAGCTGGCGCTGGCCGCCCGACAGCATGCCGCCCATCTCGCCCACCGGCAGATCCCAGCCCAGCGGGTGGCCGGCCACCACCCGGTCCAGGCCGGTGAGCTGCGCCACTTCGACGAGGCGGGCCGCATCGACATCGCCGCGCCCCATCACGACGTTGTCGCGCAGCGTGCCGTGGAACAGGCGCGGCTCCTGAGAAACAAAGCCCACATGGGAACGGTACTCCGCCGGGTCCACCTGACGCAGGTCGATACCTTCCACCTCGACCATGCCCTCGGTCGGCTGATAGAGCCCGCCGAGCAGGCGCAGCACCGTGGACTTGCCGCTGCCGATGCGCCCCAGCACGGCGATGCGCTCGCCGGCCTCGATGCGCATGGAGACGCCGCTCAGCACCTTGGGCGCGGTCTGCCCGGGCTGGCTGGGCGGATAGCTGAAGGCCACGTCACGCAGGCCCACCCGGCCGCTGACCTGGCTGAGCGGCACGTAGTTCTGGCCCTCGTCGCGCTCCGTGGGCTTCTCCATCAGCCGGTCCAGGCTCTGCAGCGCAGCCCGCGCGGCCTGGTAGCGGGTCACCAGACCCACCAGCCCGCTCAGCGGCGCGAGCGCGCGGGTGGAGAACATGATGGCGCCGATCAGCGAGCCCTGCGTTATGTGCCC
The DNA here is from genome assembly GCA_003241055.1 of Roseateles depolymerans. Taxonomy (GTDB): domain Bacteria; phylum Pseudomonadota; class Gammaproteobacteria; order Burkholderiales; family Burkholderiaceae_C; genus Pelomonas; species Pelomonas depolymerans_A. The sequence continues at coordinate 149,976 of QFOD01000011.1, read as the reverse complement.
GTCACGGATCAGATAGACCCCCACCAGCAGCATCACCAGCGTGTTGACCTGGTACATCGAGTGCGTCAGGTGGCTGATCAGGCCGTGCATACTGCGGGTGCGGTGGCCCGACTCGGCCGCCACGGCATTGCTGACCTCGTAGCGATGCTGGAACTGGGGCGCCGCGCCCGAGGTCTTCACGTCCTCCAGGCCTTCCAGCGCTTCCACCAGATTGCCCTGCAACTCGGCATGCTCGGCCATGCCCGTGCGCACCGCGCGGCGCACCAGCGACTGCAGCACTAGGATGCTGACCAGCATCAGCGGCACGATCAGCGTGATCACCCAGCCCAGCGGACCGCCGATCACGAACACCATGCCCACGAAGATCACGACGAAGGGCAGGTCCGACAGCACGGACATCGAGGCGGACGCGAAGAAGTCGCGCACGGTCTCCACCTGCCCCATGTAATGCGCACAGGAGCCCGCCGACGCCGGCTTGTGCTCCATGCGGATCGACAGGATGTGGCGGAACAGCTTGGAGCCGATGATGAGGTCGGCCTTGCGCCCGGCCATGTCGATCAGGTCGGCCCGCAGGTGCTTGGCAAACAGGTCGAAGGCCACCGCGAGCACCCCGCCGATGACCAGCGTCCACAGCGTGGCCAGCGCATCCTGGTGCGGGATGACCTTGTCGTAGATCACCGCCGTCACCATGCCGGTGGCCAGCATCAGCACGTTGCTGATGAGCGCTGCCAGCATGGCGCCGCGGTAGTAGGGCATGAAGCGCTTGAGCGTGCCCCAGAGCCAGTGGTCCGTGCTGTCCAGCTCGATCAGGTGATGGTGGGCTCGCGCATGCGAGCGCGGCGCCTCGCGCGGACTGATCAGCAGGCAGACGCCGCTGAACTCCCCTTCCAGTTCGGCCAGCGAGGCCTCGCAGAGCTTGGCGTCGCTGCCGGGAAACACCACCTCGTAGCGGCCACCGTCCAGCGCGCGCACCAGCACACAGGCATCGCCGCCGTTGAGCAGCAGCACGGCCGGCAGCATCATCGGATTGAGCTGCGACAGCGAACGGCGCTGCAGCGCGGCCTCGTAGCCGGCCTCGCGCATCAATCGCACGGCCTGCTCGGGAGTGAGCGCGCCGTCGGCGGCGCCGCTGGCCCGCAGCGAGGCAGCGGAGCGCGGCCGCCCATGGTGCTGGGTCAGCCACACCAGGGCCTGCATCAGCGGGTCGGTCAGGTCGGACGCCAGCTCCGCAGCCACCTGGGCCGTCGCCTGCGCCAGCGGATCCGGGGTCGGCGTTTCAGCCAGGCGCAGCCCACCCCGGCCCGCGCCACGGGGCGGATCGAAGAAGTCATCACGACGAGGCGGCTGCGGCACCTAGATCACTCCTGAAACGGCCACATCAGGCCGCAGACGCTGGCGCGCGTCGCGCCAGCGCCAGCTGTTCAAACTGCTGTTCCATGTCGCGCACCAGCGCCTCCATGTCGAACAACGGGGAACTTCTGCCAAATTCGGCCAAGTATCGTTTGTAGGATAGTGCGCGAGCCGGCTGCCTGCCGATCTGTATGGCCATGCGCTCGTACTCCTGCAACGAATTGGTCGCCAATTCCGGCAATCCGACCGCATTCAGCAGGCTCCCTGCCATGCGCGAGATGTAGCTGCGGCCGCTCAGAGTCAGGATGGGCGTGCCCATCCAGAGGCAGTCATTGGCTGTGGTGCCCGCATTGAACGGGAAGGTGTCCAGCACCAGATCGGCCAGCTGGAAGCGCGCCAGATAGTCCGGTGGCGCCGCCCGAGGCGCGAAGAACAATCGCTCCGGCGCCACCCCCACGCGGGCCGCATTGGCCAGCATGTTCTCGCGGGCCTTGTCGTTGTCCGCCAGCAGCCACAGCACCGAGTCCGGCACCGCTGCCAGGATGCGCATCCACGCATCGAACATCTGCTGCGTGTACTTGTGGTTGTTGTTGAAGGAGCAGAAGACGAAGCCCTCATCCGGCAGCCCGACCTGGGCCCGGGTCGGCTTGGCGCCGACCGGCCGCTTGCGGTCGCTGGACTGGTAGCAGTGCTGCAGGTAGATGGGCCGCTCGGTGCAATAGGGCAGGTACTCCGGCGGCATCACGTAGCGGTCCGCGATGATCCAGTCCACGCCCGGCAGCGCCGACGTGGCCGGCAGCCCCAGATAGCTCACCTGGATGGGTGCGGGCCGGTAGGCCAGGATGTTGGGGCGGGCGCCGCTGGTCAGGCCCTGCAGGTCCACCAGCACGTCGATGCCCGCGGCCGCGATCAGCTGCGCCGCCTCTTCATCGCTGCGCCCCTGGATGGGAATCACGTGATCCATGCCGGCGCGGATGCGGGCCCGCTGCGCGCTGCCGTCCTCGCCGCTCCAGCAGAAGGCGAACACCTCGAACCTGCTGCGGTCGTGCAGTTCGAAGATCTCGGGTGTCAGAAAGCCCACGGCATGCATACGCAGGTCACCCGACAGATAGCCGATGCGCAGCCGCCCTTCCCGCTTCACACGGGTGTGCAGCGGCGGGCCCTTGTACTTGACGACCTTTTCGGCCACGAAACGCTGCGCCACCATCAGCTGCAGCGCCGGATCGTCGCTGTAGCTCAGCATGGCCAGCAAGGAGGTGCTGGTCAGCAACTGGTTCAGCGTGACCTCGCCTACCGGCTCGTAGATGGGCCAGGCGCACTGCTTCTGGCGGATGTGCACATAGTGCTGCAGCACGTCGGGCTGATCCGGCTGCAGCGTCAGGGCCCGACGCATCAGGGCCTCGGACTCTGGGAAGCGGCGCTCCTGCTCCAGCAGGCGTGCCATGTTCTTCAGCGCATGCAGCCGCATCTCCTGCGGACTCGCGCCCATCACCTCGGCCGTTGCCGGGCTGTCCACCACGGCCTGCCAGGTGCTGAGCGCTTCTTCCTTGCGCCCCAGATGCTCGAGCTGGTGCCCGAGGTTCACCTGCGCCTGCAGGAAGTCGGGCTTCAGGCCCAGCACCTCGCGGTAGACCATCTCGGCCGCGTCGAAGCGCTTGAGCGTGGACAGCACCGTGCCCTGGTTGTAGAGCGCCACCAGCCGCATCGGGCCGGTGTTGTGCGCCATCCAGGCGCCGTAGAGCTCGACGGACAGTTCCGCCTGGCCTTCTGCCTGCCACTGGCCAGCACGGGACATCACGTCCTGCAGACTCAGGCTGCCGTCTCGGCAGCCCGCCAGCAGGCGTTCCCACTCGGGCATCAGGGCTTCGGGAACACTCAGGGTCTGCGTGCTCGGACTGGCAATGTCCATGGCGGCGTGGCGGCGTGGTTTCTGTCGCTCGCCCGGGGCCGCACGCTGGCGCGCGGCTCGGGGCACTTGAGGCAGGATTGTGCAACCCGCCGCTGCCGCCTATCCAAGCAATTGGGGGCGGGCTTGCGCACTATTCGGCTCGCCAGCCCGGCCCGGGGGCGGCGCTCAGCCGCCCAGGTAGTCCATCTTGCCCAGCGGCACACCGGCGTGGCGCAGCAGCGCATAGGTCATGCTGGCGTGGAAATAGAAGTTCGGCAGCGCGAAGTGGCGCAGATAGCTGTGGCCATCGAACTTCAGCGGATCGCCCGCGCGGCGGGGGATGGTGATCTCGCGGCCCTCGCTGCCATCGATCGCATCGGCCGGCAGCGACAGCACGAAGTCACGGGTCTTGCGCAGACGCTCCGCCAGTTCGTCCAGCGTGGTTTCGGTATCCGGGAAGCTGGGCACGTCCTGACCCGCCAGGCGGGCCACGCAGCCCTTGGCCGCATCGCTGCAGATCTGGATCTGCTTGCCAAAGGGCAGCATGTCCGGCGCCAGCCGCATCTGCAGATAGACATCGGTCGAGAAAGCCTTGGCCTCGGCATGCAACCTGGCCTTCTCCAGCCACTCGATCATGTTGCCCAGCATCTTGGCGAAAACAGGGGCACTGGCGCTGTGCATGGAAATAGTCATGAAAAGGGTCTCCTTAGAACGAAACCGATGGTAGCCAGTCACCCCCTGGGGGCGCTGGAGGCACGGCACAATCCCCTTCGCCTATGAACGTGATCATCCTCGACGACTATCAGGACGCCGTGCGCAAGCTGCGCTGCGCCTCCAAGCTGGAACACCTGAACGCCAAGGTGTTCACCAACACGGTCAAGGGCATCGGCCAGCTGTCCATACGGCTGCGCGAGGCCGAGGTGATCGTGGCTATCCGCGAGCGCACGGCCTTCCCGCGCCAGCTCCTCGAGAAGCTGCCCAAGCTCAAGCTGATCGCGCAGACCGGGCGCATGGGCACGCACATCGACATCGAGGCCTGCACCCGCCTGGGCATCGCGGTGGCCGAGGGCTCGGGCAGCCCCTATGCGCCGGCCGAGCTCACCTGGGCGCTGATCATGGCGTCGATGCGCCGTCTGCCCCAGTACATCGGCAATCTCAAGCACGGCGCCTGGCAGCAGGCCGGCCTCAAAGCCGGCTCCATGCCGCCCAACTTCGGCCTGGGCGTGCTGCTGCGCGGCAAGACGCTGGGCATCTGGGGCTACGGCAAGATCGGCCAGATCATCGCCGGCTACGGCCGGGCCTTCGACATGAAGGTCATCGTCTGGGGCAGCGAAGGCTCGCGCCAGCGCGCGGTGGCGGACGGCCACGTGGCGGCCGAATCGCGCGCCGCCTTCTTCGCCGAAAGTGACGTCCTCAGCGTGCATCTGCGCCTGAACGACGTCACCCGCGGCATCATCGGCCCGGAGGACCTGGCCCAGATGAAGCCCACGGCCCTGTTCGTGAACACCTCGCGCGCCGAGCTGGTGGCCGAGAACGCGCTGGTGTCCGCGCTGAACCGCGGCCGCCCCGGCATGGCCGCGATCGACGTCTTCGAGAGCGAGCCCATCCTGCAGGGCCATCCGCTGCTGCGCCTGGAAAACGCGGTGTGCACGCCGCACATCGGCTACGTGGAGCTGGACAGCTACGAACGCTACTTCGATGCGGCGTTCGACAACGTGCTGAACTTCATCAACGGCCAGCCCAGCAACATCGTCAACCCCGAGGCGCTCAAGGTGCTGCGTTGAGCGCGGCGGCCGAGCTGACGCCGGCAGCGCTGGCCAGGCCGGCCTCGCAGCGCGAGCTCTTCCTCGCCTTCACGCGCCTGGCGCTGCAGGGCTTTGGCGGTGTGCTGGCCATCGCCCAGCGCGAACTGGTCGAGCGCCTGCAATGGCTGACCAAGGAAGAGTTCGTCGAGCTGCTGGCGATCGCGCAGGTGCTGCCCGGCCCCAACATCGTCAACCTGTCCATGATGATCGGCGACCGGTTCTTCGGCCTGCGGGGCGCCTTCGTCGCGCTGGCCGGCATGCTGGCAGCGCCGTCCGTGCTGGTGCTGGTGCTGGCCGCGCTCTATGGCGAGTTCGCCCGCCACCCCATCGTGGCCGACGCGCTGCGCGGCATGGGTGCCGTCTCGGCCGGCCTCATCCTCGCCACCGGGCTCAAGCTGCTGCCCGCATTGAAGAAAAGCCCGCTCGGCCTGCCGCTGGCACTGGTGCTGGCCGCGCTCACCTTCGTGCTGATCGCGCTGGTGCGTGCGCCACTGCCCGCCGTGCTGCTGGGGCTGGGAGGCGTGGGCATGGCGATGGCCTGGAGGCGCCTGCGATGAACACGCCGGTCGATCTCCTCGGGCTGTTCCTGCACTTCCTGACGCTGTCGCTGCTGGCGGTGGGCGGCGCCATCACCACGGTGCCGGAGATGCACCGCTTTCTCGTGGACAAGGTGGGCTGGCTCACCGACACCCAGTTCACCGCATCGATCGCACTGGCGCAGGCCGCCCCCGGGCCCAACATCCTCTTCGTTGCCGTGCTGGGCTGGAACGTCGCCGGCCTGCAGGGCGCGCTGGCCTCGATGGCCGGCATCCTGCTGCCCTCCACCACGATGGTGATCGCCGCCACCCGCTGGGCACGCAACAACCGCGAGCACCGCGCCGTGCGCGCCTTCTCGTCCGGCATGACCCCGCTGACGCTGGGCCTGATGCTGGCCACCGGCTGGCTGCTCGCCCTGCCCTTCCTGAAGGCCGACGCCCACCGCACCAGCACGCTGGTGCTGATCGTCGCCACCGTGCTGCTGACGCTCAAGACCCGACTGGGTCTGGTGTGGATGGTGTTGGCCGGCGGCGTGCTGGGCGCCCTCGGGCTGGTCTGAACCGGCTCAGCCTTGTGAGGTTGCGGGGCCGCCGGCCCTGAACGCCGCCGGCGGGCGCCCCAGCAGGCGCAGGAAGGCGCGTCGCATGCGTTCCGCATTGCCGAAGCCGCAGTCCTGCGCCACCCGCAGCACCGAGGCCGCGCCGCCCTCCAGGGCCGCGCGGGCGCTCTCCACCCGCAGGCGCTCCACCACCTGGGCCGGCGTGGCGCCGGTCTCGGCCCGAAAGCAGCGCGCGAAATGCCGCGGGCTCATGCAGGCACGCGCCGCCAGCGCCTCCACGCCCAGGTCCTGGCGCAGGTCGCGGCGCAGCTCGTCCAGCAGCACGGCGAAACGGCCCTCGGGCCGCTGCAGCTCCAGCAAGGGCGAGAACTGCGACTGCCCACCCGGGCGGCGGCGCTCCACCACCAGCTGCCGCGCCGCCGCCCGCGCCAGCTCCTCGCCATGGTCGTGCGCCAGCAGCGCCAGGCACAGGTCGATGCCGGCGGTCATGCCGGCGCTGGTCCAGAGCTCGGGCTGTGGCTCGCCGCGCCCGCGGCGCTGTGCGGGCTCGCGCACATAGATGCGATCGGGCTGCAGGCGCACGCGGGGGAAATCCGCCTCGAACTGGCGGCTGCGCGACCAATGGGTGGTGGCGGTGCGCTGATCCAGCAGCCCCGCCGCAGCCAGCAGCAGGCTGCCGCTGCAGATGCTGGCGATGCGTGCGCCAGAACGCGCCGCACGCTGCAGCCAGGCGACCAGGCGCTGGTCCGCACAGGCCGCATCCACGCCGTCGCCACCGATCACCATCACCAGGTCGAGCGCACCCAGCTGGCGCGGCAGCCCCTGCACGGGCCAGGCCACGCCGGCCGAGCTGCGCACGGCGGGCGGGCTGCTGCCCACCAGCCGCCAGTCATAGCTGCCCGGCCGGGCCAGGCGTGCCACCTCGAACACCGCCATGGGGCCGGCCAGATCCAGCTGCTGGAAACCGGGAAAGAGCACGAAGGCAATGCGGCAGGCCATGGCCGCACTATCGCAGAAGGTGTCGCGCCATGCGATGGCAGAAAAGGTGGGATCTGAGTCATGGCGGCCACCGCCTCGGCGCCGCAAACTGCGCACCGTCCCAACCCACACGCAAGGCCTCGATGCCATGAATACGCCCTGCTCCCATGCAGCACGCTCACCCGCCGCTCAGGCCGATCTCGGCCGGCACCTGATCACCATCACCCAGCGCCCCGAGCTGGTGTTCAGCCACGGCCAGGGCGCCTGGCTGTACGACGAACAGGGCCGCCGCTATCTCGATCTGGTGCAGGGCTGGGCGGTCAACAGCCTGGGCCACAGCCCGGCGCTGATCACCGAAGCGCTGCTGCGCCAGTCGCAGCAGCTGCTCAACCCGAGTCCGGCTTACTACAACCGGCCGCTGCTGGACCTGGCCGAGCGACTGAGCGCACTCAGCGGGCTGGAGCGGGTGTTCCTGGCCAACTCGGGCGCCGAGGCCAACGAGGGCGCGGTGAAGCTGGCGCGCCGTTGGGGCAGCCGCCAGCGTGGCGGCGCGCACGAGATCATCGGCTTCGACAATGCCTTCCACGGCCGCACGCTGGCCATGATGAGCGCCTCCGGCAAGCCGGGCTGGCAGGCCATCTACCCGCCCATGCCCACGGGCTTTCTGAAAGCCTGCCTCAACGACCTGGCCTCAGTGGAGCGCCTGATCGGCGAGCGCACGGCCGCCGTGATGCTGGAGCTGGTGCAGGGCGAGGCCGGTGTGGTCGTGGCCGACCCGGGCTTTGTGCGCGAGCTGCGCGCGCTGACCGCCGAGCGCGGCGTGCTGCTGATCGTGGATGAGGTGCAGACCGGCGTGGGCCGCTGCGGCACCGCTTTCGCCTGCCAGCACTACGGCATCACACCCGACCTGATGACGCTGGCCAAGGGCCTGGGCGGCGGTGTGCCGCTGGCGGCCCTGCTGTGCACGGAGCGCTTCAACTGCTTCGAGCCGGGCGACCAGGGCGGCACCTTCTGCGGCAATCCGCTGATGGCGGCGGTAGGGTTGGCCGTTGTGAACGAGGTCTGCCGCGAGGACTTCCTGGCCGGCGTGCAAGCCCGGGCCGAGCAGCTGTCGGCCGGGCTGAAGGCGATCGCCTGCGATCACGGCCTGCTGGGTGAACGCGGCCTGGGCTTGCTGCGGGCGCTGGAGCTGCCCACGGACTGCGCCCCTCAGGTGGTGGCCGCCGCGCAGTCGCTGCAACCCGTGGGCCTGCTGCTGAACGCGCCTCGGCCGCATCTGATACGGCTGATGCCGGCGCTGAACATCAGTGCGGGTGAGCTGGACGAGGGCTTGGGGCTGTTGCGGCGGGCGCTGGAGATCGTGCTGCGCTGAGGCGCGAGACCTGACGTCTGCTCAGTGCACGGCGTCGGACAAGCCGCAGGGCTCAACCCATCTAGCGGCTCATGCCAGGCGCCCTGCAGGGCGCCTGGCCTTCCTCGGGCGTCGGACAAGCCGCAGGGCTTGCCCTCGGTCCCGAGTCAGCCCTCTTTCGTGCCGAAGATCTTGTCGCCGGCGTCGCCCAGGCCCGGGATGATGTAGCCGGCCTCATTGAGGTGGCTGTCGATCGCGGCCGTCCAGCAGCGCACATCCGGGTGGGCCGCGTTGAGCTTGGCCACGCCCTCGGGCGCGGCCACCAGCACCAGCGCGCGGATGTCGGTGCAGCCCTTGCTTTTGAGCAGGTCGATGGTGGCGATCATGCTGCCCGCGGTGGCCAGCATGGGATCGATGATCAGCGCGGTGCGCTCGTTCAGCTGGCCCACGAAGCGGTCGAAGTAGTTCACCGGCTTCAGCGTCTCGTGGTCGCGGGCCAGGCCCACGACCGACACCTTGGCGTTGGGCAGGATGTCCAGCACGCCGTCCAGCATGCCCAGGCCCGCACGCAGGATGGGCACGACGGTGACCTTGCGGCCCGAGATCTGGTCCACCTCGGCCGGGCCGCTCCAGCACTCGATGGTGACCTTCTCCAGCGGGAAGTCGGCCGTGGCCTCGTAGCACAGCAGTCGCGCCACTTCGCCGGTCAGCTCGCGGAACTTCTTCGTCGAGATGTCGGTCTCGCGCATCAGGCCGATCTTGTGTTTGACGAGGGGGTGTTTGACTTCGATGACGGCCATGACGGGTCCTGCTGATTTTTTCTGAATAGTCGAAATTATCGACTGCCCTCGCGATTGCCCTCTCGGCTGCGCTGGCGCAGCGCCTCGTACAGGCACACGCCGGCCGCGACCGACACGTTCAGGCTCTCCACGGCGCCCGCCATCGGGATGCGCACCAGCTCGTCACAGGTCTTGGCCGTCAGCTGGCGCATGCCCTCGCCCTCGGCGCCCAGCACCAGGGCCAGGGGGCGGGACAGGTCCAGGTCGTAGATGGAGCGCTCGGCCTGATCCGAGGTGCCCACCACCCAGATGTCGCGCTCCTTCAGCTCGTTCAGCGAGCGCGCGAGGTTGGTGACCATCAGGTAGGGCACGGTTTCGGCCGCACCGCTGGCCACCTTGGCCACCGTCGCGTTCAGGCCGACCGCGCGGTCCTTGGGCGCCAGCACCACGTTCGCGCCCGCACCATCGGCCACGCGCAGGCAGGCGCCCAGGTTGTGCGGATCGGTCACGCCGTCCAGCACCAGCACCAGCGGCGGCCCCTCGACCGCGTCCAGCACGTCGTCCAGCGAATGCGGCTGCGCGATCGCGGCCACGCGGGCCACCACACCCTGGTGGCGCGGGCCGCCGGCCAGCTGGGTCAGGCGCTCGTCGCTGCTCTCCACCAGCTTGGCGCCGGCCTCCTTGGCCCGCTCGATGAAGGCGCGCATGCGCTGGTCACGCCGGGCCGGGTCGAAATGCACCTCGGCGACGGAATCGGGGTGGGTCTTGAGGCGGACGGTGACGGCATGAAAGCCGAACAGCACGGCCTTGGGCGCGGACTTGGGGGAACTCATGCCGGCATCGTAGCTGCACGCGCCCGGCGGCCGCGCTCAACGGGGCTGCAGCCCCAGCGCCTGTGCCGCTGCCAACAGTCCGATCAACACCGGCTGATGCAGCATGTAAAAGCTCAGCGACCAGCGCCCCAGCACCGCCAGCGGACGCAGACCGCCCATGACGCCGCCCGACCACAGGCGGGGCCACCGGCGCGTGACGACAAAGCCCAGCAGCATCACGCCCAGCCAGGGCAGCACCGGCACGTAGTCCTCGGTGATGGGCTTGTGCGTGACCAGACCCAGCCAGTTGGTCCAGCGCGTGTCGAACCATGCATGGCTCAGCACCTGGGGCGCCAGCAGCGCCGCGCCGGCCAGCGCCAGCAGCCAGGGCACGGCGGCGCGGCTCAGGCCCAGGCGCAGCAGCACCAGCATCACGGCAATGCCGTGCAGCACGCCGAAGCTGATCCAGCTGTTCGGGAACATCCACGCCGAACCTGCCGACACCGCGAGCGCGCAGCCGGCAATCTGCGCCCAGCGCCGCCAGAAACGTGCGGCGCTCTGGCCGGCCAGCACGGCCATGGCCTGCCCGCCACCGGCGCAGAACAGGAACAGGCTGACGATGACAGTGCGCTGCAGCGTCCAGAACGGGTCGCGATAGAAGTTCTGATGCCACCAGCCCTGGTGATTGAGATCAAAACAAAAGTGGTAGATCGCCATCCAGACGATGGCGACCCCACGCAGGGCATCAAGGCGGTCAGAGCGGTTCACGGGAGAGCGGGTGATGGAGCGCGGGCAGTCTAGGGCAGCACCGACGTCCCGACTCGGGCTTGCTGCTGGCTTCAAAATGCGCGCTGTCGTCGGCTGCCCCTTTTTGCCCCCGTGCTCCGTCTGCTCCGCCTGCCCTCCCCGCCACGCTCGCCCTCCCGCCGCACCGCGCTGCTTGCGGCCTCGCTCGGCGCCCTGCTCGCCGCGACCGGCAGCCTGCCGGTTCATGCGGCATCCGCCGCCCAGCCCCGCCCGGTCACCCCGCGCGGCCCGCTGGATGCCGAGGAAACCAACAACATCAACGTCTTCAGGAAGACCTCGCCCTCGGTCGTGCACATCACGACACTGGCCTACCAGCGCGACCTCTTCTCGATGCGCATCACCGAGCAGCCGCAAGGCACGGGCAGCGGCTTCATCTGGGACGAGGCCGGCCACATCGTCACCAACTTCCACGTGATCCAGGGCGGCAGCGCCGCCACCGTCACACTGTCCGACCAGAGCGTGCATCCGGCCAAGCTGGTGGGCTCCTTCCCCGACCGCGACCTCGCGGTGCTACGCATCGACGCGCCGCGCGAGAAGCTCGCGCCCATCGCCATCGGCAGCAGCCGCGAGCTGCAGGTGGGCCAGAAGGTCTATGCCATCGGCAACCCCTTCGGGCTGGACCAGACCCTCACCACCGGCCTGGTGTCGGCGCTGAACCGCGAGATCGAATCGGTCACGCGGCGCACGATACGCGGCGCCATCCAGACCGATGCGGCCATCAATCCCGGCAACTCCGGCGGCCCGCTGCTGGACTCAGCGGGGCGGCTGATCGGCGTGAACACCTCCATCTACAGCCCCAGCGGCGCGAGCGCCGGCATCGGTTTCGCCATTCCGGTGGACGAGGTCAACCGCATCGTGCCGCGGCTGATCCGCGATGGCCGCTTCATCCGACCGGTGCTGGGCGTCACCTCCGGCGCCGCCAACCTGGCCCAGGCTCTGGGCGCGCCCAAGGGCGTGCTGCTGGTGGGCGTGGCCAGTGGCGGCCCCGCCGCCCGCGCGGGCCTGCAGGCCTATGCGCGCGACCGCAACGGCCGCATCGTGGCCGGGGACGTCATCACGGCGGTCGATGGCCAGCCGGTGGCCGACCTGGACGACATGCTGTCGCTGATCGAGCAGCGCCAGATCGGCGAGCGCGTGACGCTGAGCGTCTGGCGGGCGGGGCAGACGAGAAAGGTGGTGGCGACGCTGGGGAGTTCGGACTAGCGCAGCGCGCAAAGCACGCCATCACGTCGGCAAGCCGGCCCTCGCCTTAAAGTAGCGGCCCTGCCCTCAGCACCTCGCAGGGCCAACTCGACATTCAGGACACGCCATGGGCGCGCAGTGGAAAGCCAAACACAAAGACATCGCCGCCAACGCGAAGGGCAAGCTCTTCGGCAAGCTGGCCAAGGACATCATGATCGCGGCGCGCAGTGGCGCTGACCCCAAGGACAACGCCAAGCTGCGCATGGCGGTGGAAGCCGCCCGCAAGGTGTCCATGCCCAAGGACACGCTGGACCGCGCCATCAAGAAGGGCGCCGGGCTGACCGGCGAGACCGTGCACTTCGAGCAGGTCATCTACGAAGGCTTTGCGCCGCACCGTGTGCCGGTGATGGTGGAGGTGCTGACCGACAACACCAACCGCGCCGCATCCGACATGCGCGTGCTGTTCCGCAAGGGCCAGCAGGGCACGCCGGGCTCGGTGAGCTGGGACTTCGACCACCTGGGCCTCATCGAAGCCGAGCCCGCCACGCCCGACGCGGACGCCGACATGGCCGCCATCGAGGCCGGCGCGCAAGACCTGGTGCCGGCCGACGAAGACGGCATCACGCTGTTCCTCACCGACCCGGCGGACCTCGACCTCGTCAGCCGAGCCCTGCCCGCCCACGGCTTCACGGTGCTCAGCGCCAAGCTGGGCTACCGGCCCAAGAACCCGGTCGCCGCAGCCAGCCTGAGCGCCGAACAGCTGGACGAGGTGGAGAGCTTCCTCGCCGCCATGGACGACAACGACGACGTGCAGCACGTCTACGCCGGCCTCGCCGGCTGACATGCGCGTCGACGCCCTCGTCACAGTCCCAGGCCCCTTCAAGCTGCCCACCAGGCTGTGTCGCGCATGAAGCGTCTCGCCATTGCTGCCGCCCTCGTCGCGCTGGCCGTCGTCGGCCTGAGCCTGGCGGCCGGCGAGTGGCTGACCCGCCCGGCAAGGCAGCCCGTAGGGGCACCGCCGCCTGACATGGCCGGCGCCGAGGTCGTGCGGTTCCGCAGTGCCGACGGGCTTGCAGTCAGCGGATGGTTCGTATCCGGCCGCACCGGCCAAGGCGCGGTGCTGTTGCAGCACGGCGTGCGCAGCAACCGGCTGCAGATGCTCGCCCGCGCCCGCTGGCTGCAGCGTCAGGGGCTGGCCAGCCTGCTGATCGACATGCCCTCGCACGGCGAGAGCGATGGCGACCGCATCACGTTCGGCCGCCGCGAAGCAAGGGCCACCGAGGCCGCGCTGGCCTGGCTGCGAACCCGCCTCCCGGGCGAGCGCATCGGCGCGGTGGGCGTGTCGCTGGGCGGTGCGGCGCTGCTGTTCGCGCAGCGCCAGCCCGAGCTGGACGCGCTGGTGCTGGAGTCGGTCTACCCCAGCATCGACGACGCCGTGCGTGACCGGCTGGCGATGCGGCTGGGCGATCCGGCCGCACAGCTGCTGTCGCCGCTGCTGCTGGCGCAGCTGCCGATGCGGCTGTCGCTGGATCGCTCGCAGCTGCGCCCCATCGACGCCGTGGCCGGCGTGCGCGCGCCGCTGCTGATCGCGTCCGGCACCCGCGACGAGCACACCCGCTGGCCCGAAACCGAACGACTGTTCGCGCAGGCGGGCGGCGACAAGACCCTGTGGCCCGTGCCCGGCGCCGCGCACCAGGACCTGCACGCCTTCGATGCCCCCACCTACGAGGGCTTCGTCGGTCAATGGCTGCTGCGCCAGTTGCGCAAAGCCCCGGCCTGACAAGGGCCGGGGTGGCAGCGGCAAGATGGCCGCATGTCTGCCATGCCCCTGCTCTCCATTCTTGATCTGGCCCCCGTCGTCGACGGCGCCAGCACCCGCGACGCGCTGCTGAACAGCCTGGACCTGGCCCGCCTGGCCGATGGCCTCGGCTACACCCGCTACTGGGTGGCCGAGCACCACAACATGGAAGGCGTGGCCAGTTCCGCCACGGCCGTGCTGATCGGCCAACTCGCGGCCGTGACCCGGCGCATCCGCGTGGGCGCGGGCGGCATCATGCTGCCCAACCACGCGCCGCTGACGATTGCGGAGCAGTTCGGCACGCTGGCCGAGCTGTTCCCCGGCCGCATCGACCTCGGGCTGGGCCGCGCGCCCGGCACCGACCAGCCCACCATGCGCGCGCTGCGCCGCAGCCTGGACACGCGCGGCACCGACAGCTTCCCCGAGGATGTGCAGGAGCTGCAGGCCTTCCTCGCGCCGGCTGCGCCGCACGCGCTGGTGCAGGCCGTGCCCGGCCAGGGCACGAATGTGCCGATCTGGCTGCTGGGCTCCAGCCTCTACGGCGCCCAGCTGGCCGCGCACCTGGGCCTGCCCTTCGCGTTCGCGTCGCATTTCGCGCCGGACTTCCTGATGCAGGCGCTGCACATCTACCGCGCCACCTACCGGCCCAACGAGGCCCACCCGCGCGCCTACGCGGCCATGGGCATCAATGTCGTCGTGGCCGACAGCGAGGCCGAGGCGCAGCGCCTCTTTACCTCGCTGCAGCAGCGCTTCCTGGGCATGGTGCGCGGCCGGCGCGGCAAGCTGCCCGCGCCGGTGGCGAGCATGGACGATCTCTGGACCCCGACCGAGGCACAACAGGTGCAGCGCATGCTGGCCGAGTCGGTCATCGGCACACCGCAGAGCGTGCGCGCGCAGCTGCTGGCGACGGCCGAGCGCACGGGAGTGGACGAGTTCATCGTTGCCAGCGCGCTGCACGACCACGGCGCGCGGCGCCGCTCCTACGAGCTGCTGGCCGAGGTGCTGGAACTGGGCGCCTGAGCTGCCTGCGCGCTCGCGCGGGCCGGCAACCGCGCGAGCTGCAGCTGGGTCAACGCCCGGTACAGCGGTGGCGAGATCAGCCGCGACACGCCGCTGGCGATCAGCGCGCAGGCCATCAGGCTGAGCACCATCGCATGGCCGTCCACCATCTCCATCACGATGATAAAGGCCGTCAGCGGCGCCTGGGTGGTGGCAGCCAGAAAGCCCACCATGCCCAGCGCGATCAGCGCCGGCGCCTGCGGCTGGCCCAGCAGTGCGGCCACGTCCGCCCCCCAGGCCGCGCCTATCGCCAGCGAGGGCGCAAAGATGCCGGCCGGCACGCCCGACCAGGCGGTCAGCCAGGTGGCCAGCAGCTTGAGCGGCGCGTACAGCCCATCTACCAGCGAGCCGCCGTGCAGCAGGGCCTGCGTGTAGCCGTAACCGCTGCCGAAGGTGGCGCCGCCCGACACGAAACCGATGAGCGCCACCGCGAATCCGCAGCCCAGCGCGAAGCTCAGTGGCCGCGCGCGGCGCCAGCGGCTCCACAGGTCACGCCCGTCCCCGCGCAGGCCGTTGATCATCAGTCGCGAGAACAGCCCGCCAAACAGGCCACAGCCCACGGCCAGCAGCAGGCCCGGCCACAGCAGCGACCAACCCAGCGCCTGCACCCGGATCACGCCGAAGTAGGTGCCATTGCCGTTGATGGACGCGCCCACCAGGCCCGCCAGCACGATACCGGCGATCAGCAGCCCGCTGCTGCGCTGCTCGGGGCGCCCGCTGAGCTCCTCGATGGCGAACATCACGCCGCCCAGCGGCGTGTTGAAGGCGGCCGCGATACCGGCCGCACCGCCAGCCACCAGCAGCCCGTGCGCGCTGACCGCGGTGCGCTCCGGCAGCCAGCGCCTTGCCGCGTGCATGACGCCCGCCGCCACCTGCACCGAAGGGCCTTCCCGGCCCAGTGACAGCCCGCCCAGCAGGCCCCAGGAGGTCAGCAGCACCTTGGCCAGCGACAACCGCAAGGACACGTACAGACCTCGCTGCTCGGCCGGCACGGCCGGGTCGAGCGCCGCCATCACCTGCGGAATGCCGGAGCCGCCCGCCCCCGGCCAGTAGCGCCGGGTCAGCGCCACGATGGCCAGCGTGCACAGCGGCGTCCAGATCAGCGGCGCCCAGGCCCAACGGCCACGCAGCTCGAAGAAGCGCTCCAGCGCCCAGTCACCCAGCCAGGAAAAGGCGACGATGCTCAGCCCCGCCAGCGCCGCAAACGCGATGACCAGCGCCCGCGTCAGCCACAGACGCCAGTCCGCCAGCTCGCGCTGCAGCCTGAACCACCAGTACCGTGCCTTCATGGCAGATAGTTTCGTACAAAACTATCTTGGCTGCCGTGGCGGTCGGCCTTGGGGCTACTTGATGCGCTGCTTCTCCAGCTTGCGCGCCAGCGTGCGACGGTGCATGCCGAGGCGCCGCGCAGTCTCGCTGATGTTGAACCCGGTCTCGGCCAGGGTCTCGTGGATGCGCTCCCACTCCAGCGTCTTGATGGAGGCGGTCTGACGCTCGGTGACCTCGACCTCGGCGTCCCCCTGGCGGCGCGCGAACGCGGCCTCGATGTCGTCGGTGTTGGCCGGCTTGGCGAGGTAATGGCAGGCGCCCAGCTTGATGGCCTCCACCGCGGTGGCGATGCTGGCATAGCCGGTCAGCACGACGATCAGCACCTCGGGATCCCAACCATGCAGCTGCTGCACGCAGGCCAGGCCGGAGGCACCGGCCGCAAGCTTCAGGTCGACGACCGCGTGGCCCAGCTCCTCGTCGTCCGGCAATTCGTCGAGCACGCGACGCAGCTCGTCCAGGCTGGTGGCCCGCAGCACGCGCCAGCCACGGCGCTCGAAAGATCGGGACAGGGTGCGGGCGAAGCTATCGTCGTCCTCGACGATGAGCAGCAGGCGGTCAGAGGGCTCTAGGGGCATGGGGCCGCGATTGTCGCGGCATCAGCGAAGCCAACGGCAGGCTCAGGGTGACTGCGGCGCCACCCTCTTCACGATTGCGCGCCTCCAGTCGCCCGCCCAGCGTGCGCGCGACATTGGCCGAAAGGAACAGCCCCAGGCCCCGCCCCGGCTGCCCCTTGCTGCTTTGGTAGGGGTTGGCAAAGCGCTCGAGCATCTCGGGCGGGAAACCCGGCCCTTCATCCAGCACGCCGAGGCTGAGTTCGTCGCCCTCGTCGCTGCAACGCGCCACCAGCCGCAGGCAGGTGCCCGGCGCCGCTTCAGCCGCGTTGTCCAGCAGATTGCCGATGACCTGCTGCAGCGCACTGTCAGACACGATCTGCAGCTGCGGCAGCCCCTGCCGTTCCACGCGCAGCTCGGCCGGCTGGCGCCGCTCGCGCCAGCGCTCGGCCACTCCGTCGATGAAGGCCTCCAGCGTGGTCAGCCGCGGCGCCTCGCCCCGCATCTCGCCCGCGGACATCAGGATGCCGCTGACGATGGCCTTGCAGCGCAGGATCTGCTGCTGCATCTCCTCGATCTCCTCCCGCAGCTCCGGCTCGGCAGCGAATGGCGCCATATGCGCCCAATCGCCCAGGATCACGCTGATCGTCGACAGCGGTGTGCCCAGCTCGTGCGCGGCGCCACTGGCCAGCAGGCCCATGCGCACGATGTGCACCTCCTCAGCCGCGCGCTGGCGGAGGTCGGCGAGCTCGGCATCGAGCTGGCGCAGATTGCGGCTGATGCGCACGATGAACACGCTGAGCAGCACCACGTTGAGCACGAAGCACAGCAGCAGCCCGCCGACGTAGTTGGGCGGCAGCGAGCCGGAGAACTGCGGGTCCAGCAGCAAGGGCCGATGCCACTGAGTGAGCGCCAGAAAGCCCGCCACGGCGCTGACCACCACGACCCACAGCGCAGCGGGTCTCAACAGCACCGAGGCGATGGCCACCTGAAGCACGTACAGGTAGATGAAGGGGTTGTCGCTTCCACCCGAGAAGTAGAGCTGACCGGTCAGCGCGGCCACATCGACCAGCAGGCCTAGACACAACTCGATCTGCGACACCGGCCTCGGCCAGCGCGAACGCCACAGACACAGCAGATTGAACAGCGCCAGCGCGGACAGCAGTGTCAGCATCTCCGCGCGCGGCAGCGGAATGCCGAGCGAGCCATCCACCACCAGCACCGTGGCCAGCTGGCCGGCCACGGCCAGCGCCCGCATCTCGATGAGCTGCCGCAGGTTCTTCAGCCCGGCACGGCTCTCGGGCGCCGCGGCAGATGCACGCAGCAGCGGCGCGGCGGTGGTGTCCGGGCTCAAGCCGCGTCGCGCCGGCGCCGCCGGCCGTCCAGCACCAGATAGCCCGCCGCTGCGGCGACCATGGCCGCCAGCGCGAACCAGGTGGCCGCATACACGGCGTGGTTGTTGTTGAAGCGCAGCACGGTCAGCCCTGGCCGTGGCCAACGCTGCGGCTTCGCCGGATCCGCCACCTCGTCCACAAAGAACGGCGCGACCGGCCCGGCCAGGCCGAGATGCGCCGCGATGGCGGCCACGTCCCGCGAATACCAGCGGCCCTGCTCAGGCACATTGGCGCGCAGCAGGCCGCCGTGCGGCTCGCTCAGACGCAGCAGCCCCACGAGCTCGATCGATGTCTGAGGCGCGGCTTCGTGCGCCGCCTGTGCCTGATGCTCCGGCGGCACGAAGCCCCGGTTCACCAGCACGACACCACCATCTGCCGTACGCAAGGGCGCAAGCACCCAATGGCCGCCGCCGAGTTCGGTGCTGGCCTGCACCAGCACCTCCTTGGGTTCGAAATGGCCCGTGAGGCGCAGGCGTCGGTATTCCTCCGAGCGGGCGGGCGTGGTCCAGGAAGACGATGTGGGCAAAGGCTGGGGCTCGGCCTGCATCTGCCGTTCGACACGGGCCATCAGCTCACGCTTCCAGCCCAGACGTTCGACCTGCCAAATGCCGAGCGCCGCGAAACCGGCCATGGCCAGCAACGCGGCGCCCACCCACGCAATACGCGCGGTCTGCTTCATCAGCGGATTACATATTGCGCATCGCCGCGGGATCGGGCGTGGGCATCATGTTGGTGTTCATGTGGTACATGACCCAGATCGACCCCGCCAGCATGATGACGACCAGGGCGATCGTGAACAGCAGCGCCAGCATGGACCAGCCGCCCTCGACCTTGGCGTTCATGTGCAGGAAATAGATCATGTGCACGACCATCTGCACGGCCGCGAAACCCAGGATCACGAAGCCGGTGGTGCCGTTGGGCAGCACCTTGGCCATCACCAGCCAGAACGGGATGGCGGTCAGGATGACCGACAGCACGAAGCCGACGACATAGCCCTTGACGGTGGCGTGGTAGCCGTCGTCGCCGTGGTGGTCATCGTGGTGGGCGTTATGCAGATCGGCGGCCATCACAGCACTCCCATCAGGTAGACGAAGGTGAAGACGCCGATCCAGACGACGTCCAAGAAGTGCCAGAACATCGAGAGGCAGATCAGACGACGACGGTTGGGCTCGGTCAGGCCTGCCTTGCTGACCTGAACCATCAGCACCACCAGCCAGATGCTGCCGAAGAACACGTGCAGACCGTGCGTGCCGACCAGCGTGAAGAAGCTGGACAGGAAGGCGCTGCGCTGCGGGCCTGCCCCCTCATGGATGAGGTGGGCGAACTCGTACAGCTCGATGGACAGGAAGCCCAGCCCCAGCAGGCCGGTGATGGCCAGCCAGGCCAGCACCTGGCCCTTGCGACGGTGCAGCATCGCGATCATCGCCATGCCGTAGGTGATGGACGAGAACAGCAGCAGGGCCGTGTTCAGCGCCACCAGCGGCAGGTCGAAGAGGTCGGCACCCGACGGGCCAGCCGCATAGTTGCGACCCAGCACGGCGTAGGTGCCGAACAGCACCGCGAAGATGAGGCAGTCGCTCATCAGGTAGATCCAGAACCCGAGCAGGGTGCTGGGCTGCGCATGGTGCTCGCTGCGGTCGAAGAAGACCGGTGCACCCGAGGCGTTGGCAGTCACGGAAGCAGTCATTTCTGGATCTCCCGGTCAGGCCGCCGCAGACAGCGCACGGGTGCGCTCGGCTTCGGTCTTGGCCACGGAATCCGCCGGGATGTGGTAATCGCGGTCGTAGTTGAAGGTGTGCACGATGGCGGTGATCACGGTGGCGGCGAAGGTGACGCCGGCGATCAGCCACATGTGCCAGATCAGCGCAAAACCCATGGCCGTGGCCAGCATGGCGATGACGAAGCCCGCCCAGGTGTTCTTGGGCATGTGGATGGGCATGAAGCCGTCCAGCGGACGCTGGGCACCGCGCTTCTTCATGTCGTCCCAGGCGTCCAGTTCGTGAACGATGGGCGTGAAGGCGAAGTTGTAGTCCGGCGGGGGCGACGAGGTCGACCATTCCAGCGTGCGACCTTCCCAGATGTCGCCGGTCACATCACGCAGCTTGTCGCGGCGCATGAAGCTCACGAAGATCTGGACCAGGAAGGCGCCGATGCCGCAGGCGATGATGGCGCCGCCGCAGGCCGCGATGATGAACCAGATCTGCAGCGACGGATCGTCGAAGTGGCTGACACGACGGGTCACGCCCATCAGGCCCAGCACGTACAGCGGCGTGAATGCGACCCAGAAGCCGATCAGCCAGCACCAGAACGACACCTTGCCCCAGAACGGGTCCAGGCGGAAACCGAAGGCCTTGGGGAACCAGAAGTTGATGCCGGCGAACACGCCGAACACCACGCCGCCGATGATGACGTTGTGGAAGTGGGCGATCAGGAACAGGCTGTTGTGCAGCACGAAGTCGGCCGCCGGCACCGCCAGCATCACGCCGGTCATGCCACCGATGACGAAGGTCACCATGAAGCCCACCGTCCAGAGCATCGGCACGTCGAACTTGATGCGGCCACGGTACATCGTGAACAGCCAGTTGAAGATCTTCGCGCCCGTCGGGATCGAGATGATCATCGTCGTGATGCCGAAGAACGAGTTCACGCTGGCACCCGAACCCATCGTGAAGAAGTGGTGCAGCCACACGAGGTAGGACAGGATGGTGATGACCACCGTCGCGTAGACCATCGAGGCGTAGCCGAACAGCTTCTTGCGGCTGAACGTCGACACGACTTCCGAGAAGATGCCGAACACCGGCAGCACCAGGATGTAGACCTCGGGGTGACCCCAGATCCAGATCAGGTTCACGTACAGCATGGGGTTGCCGCCCAGGTCGCTCGTGAAGAAGTTGGTGCCCAGATAGCGGTCAGCCGTCAGCAGGGCCAGCGTGGCGGCCAGGATCGGGAAGGTCGCGACGATCAGCACGTTGGTGCACAGCGACGTCCAGGTGAAGACGGGCATCTTCATCATCGTCATGCCCGGCGCGCGCATCTTGATGATGGTGGCGATCAGGTTGATGCCCGAGAGCGTCGTGCCCACCCCCGCGATCTGGAGTGACCAGAGGTAGTAGTCCACCCCCACATCCGGACTCGCCATCAGACCCGACAGCGGCGGGAAGGCCAGCCAGCCGGTCTTGGCGAATTCACCGATGAACAGCGACAGCATCACCAGCACGGCGCCACCGGCCGTCATCCAGAAGCTGAAGTTGTTCAGGAACGGGAACGCCACGTCGCGCGCACCGATCTGCAACGGCACGACATAGTTCATGAAGCCCGTCACGAGCGGCATCGCGACGAAGAAGATCATGATCACGCCGTGGGCCGTGAACACCTGGTCGTAGTGGTGCGGCGGCAGGAAGCCCATGTTGTCCCCGAAGGACATGGCCTGATGCGCGCGCATCATGATGGCGTCGGCAAAGCCGCGCAGCAGCATCACGACACCCAGCACGATGTACATGATGCCGATCTTCTTGTGGTCGATGCTGGTGAACCAGTCGCGCCACAGCGTGCCCCACAGACGGAACTTGGTGATCAGCGCCAGCAGCGCCAGACCACCCACCGCCACACCGGCGAAGGTGCCGATCAGGATGGGCTCGTGATAGGGAATCGCCTCAAGACTGAGGCGACCCAGGATGGGATGCAAGGATTCAGACGACATCTTGGTGCTCAGTTCTGGGACGCTTGCGCGCCGGCAACTTCGGTGGGCAGGCCCAGCGGATTGGTCGGCGTGCACAGGGCTGCCACCACCTTGCGCTCGCGACGAACGCCTTCGATGTCGCGCCAGGCGCTGGGCATCGTGCCCGCCACGCCACCCTTGCCGGCGCCGCCAGCAGCGTCGATGGCCATCATCTGGTCGGAGCACATCTTGCGGCCGTCGACACAGCGATTCAGGATCGCGCCCCACAGGCCCGCCTCAACGCTCGCAAAGCGGCGGATGGGGTCCTTGATGCTCGGCTGCTCGAGCTTCATGTAGTCGGCGCGGGACAGCACGGCACCAGCGCCGCGGTTGCCCTCGACCCACTTGGCGAAGTCGTCGTTGCTCAGACCGTGGAACTTGAAACGCATGTCCGAGAAGCCAGCGCCGCTGTAGTGGGCCGACAGACCGTCGTACACACCAGCCTTGTTGATCACGGCGTTCAGCTGCGTTTCCATACCCGGCATCGCGTACACCATGCCCGCCAGCGCCGGCACGTAGAACGTGTTCATCACCGAGGTCGCGGTCATGTGGATGCGGATGGGACGGTCCACCGGGGCGGCCATCTCATTGACCGTGGCGATGCCCTGCTCCGGATAGATGAACAGCCACTTCCAGTCCATCGCCACGGCCTGCACGACCAGCGGCTTCACCTCGGGCGCGAGCGGCCGGCCTTCGGCGACCCGGTCCAGCGGACGATAGGGATCCAGTTTGTGCGTGGTGATCCAGGTGATCGCTCCCAGCGCAATGATGATCAGGAGCGGAGCACCCCAGATCAGCAGCTCGAGACGCGTCGAGTGGTCCCAGTCGGGCGTGTAGGTGGCCTCGGTGTTGGACTGACGATAGCGGTACGCGAAGTACAGCGTCAGCGCGATCACCGGAACGATGATCAGCAACATCAACAAGGTCGCAGTGACGATCAGCTGCGACTGCTGCTCCGCGATGTCGCCGAAAGGCTTCATCACGATCAGGTCACAACCACTCAGGGCCAGGCTGGTCGCCAGGGCAGAACCCCAGGCCAGGGCACGAGACAGGGAGGGCAACTTGTGGTACATCCGAGTAAACGCGCGAGGGTTAACGATCTTGCACGTGGGTCCGAAATGTAAGTTGATTGATGCAAATCAACGATAGGACATTTTGTCCTAGTGACATAAGGAGACAAGTGGCTATGACAAGCGCAAGCAGTACCCTGGTCACCCCGACAACCGGCCCATCCGTCGCACACGACGACGAACTCGCCCCCGGCGATATCGCGGTCGGCGTCATCATCGGACGAGCATCCGAATATTTCGATTTCTTTGTTTTCGGGATCGCCTGTGTGCTGGTGTTCCCGCACATCTTCTTCCCGTTTGCAGACCGCCTCACCGGCACGCTTTACGCTTTCCTCATTTTCGCACTAGCTTTTGTCGTCCGACCGATAGGCACGCTGATCGGCATGACGATTCAGCAAAAATTTGGCCGCTCCGCGAAGCTGAGCACGGCCTTGCTGTTGCTTGGATGCTCCACGGTCAGCATGGCCCTGGTGCCGAACTACGAAACGGCAGGCGCGGCCGCGATCGGTCTGCTCATCCTGTGCCGGATCGGGCAAGGTCTGGCCCTCGGTGGCTCATGGGACGGACTGCCCTCGCTACTGGCGCTGAACGCCCCGCCGGACAAGCGGGGCTGGTATTCGATGCTCGGCCAGCTCGGCGCGCCGCTCGGGTTCTTTGTGGCGTCCGGCGTCTTCCTCTACGTCTACGACAGCCTGCCCGCCAAGGACTTTCTTTCCTGGGGCTGGCGCTTCCCGTTCTTCACCGCTTTCGCGATCAACGTGGTGGCGCTTTTCGCCCGGCTTCGCCTGGTCGTCACCCATGAGTACGAACGCCGCATGGAAGAGCACGAGCTCGACCCCGCACCGCTCAGCGAACTGTTGCCCGCTCAGGGCCAGCACATTCTGATCGGCGCCTTCGCTGCGCTGGCCAGCTATGCCCTCTTCCACCTGGTCAGCGTATTCCCGCTGTCCTGGATCGCGCTGTACTCCGAGCACCGGGTCGCCGATTTCATGAAGGTCGAACTGCTCGGCGCTGCCTTCGGGGCCGTTGCCATGCCCATGTCCGGCCTGATCTCCGATCGGGTCGGCCGACGCAGCTTCCTCGGCACCCTGGCCGTGGCCATCGGCGTGTTTGCGATCTTCGCTCCGGTCATGCTTGGCGGCGGGGCTCCCGGGCAGGCAGCCTTCATCCTGATCGGGTTCGTGCTGCTGGGGCTGTCCTATGGCCAGGCGGCTGGCGCCGTGACCTCCAACTTCCTGCCGCATTTCCGCTACACCGGCGCAGCGCTCTCCGCCGACATGTCGTGGCTGCTCGGTGCGGCATTTGCACCCGTCATCGCGCTGTACCTGTCGTCCCGATTCGGCCTGGTCGCCGTCAGCCTGTACCTGCTTTCTGGCGTTGCAACAACGCTGCTGGCATTGCGCGTCAACAAGCGGCTGCGCGCAGCCGCCGTCCAGGACTGAGGCACCGCACCAACTGCCCTCCCCTCGCTGGCGGTGCCTTTCGGTACCACTGCGAGGGGTAGAAGCATCGGGCGCCACCCGCTGCCGCGACGAAACCGCAAATCTGCCCGGGGCAAGCTCGCCAGCCCCGCTTCGGCGCGTTAGCATCACCCGCATACACCGCCTCGACTAGTCGGCCCCCGGCCGATCTGCCAGGGCGGCATGACAAAGGCAAGACCTGACCCGGAGAGTTGCATGAATCCGCGCGGGCCAAGGCTTCTGCTGGTCGACGACGACGCGACCACACTGAGAGCATTGAGTCGGATACTGTCCGCCTACGGCGATCAGCGACTCGCCACGTCCGGCGCCCAGGCCCTGCATCTGGCGCGCGCCGAGCCGCCGGACCTGATGCTCATAGACATGGAAATGCCCGGCATGTCGGGCACCCAGCTCTGTGCACTGCTCAAGAGCGACCCGATGCTGGCGGACGTGCCGGTGCTCTTCGTCACCAGCGACGACACGCAGGAAACCCGCGTCGAAGCACTTCAGCTCGGCGCAGCGGATTTCGTCATCAAGCCCTTTCTTAGCGAGCAGCTGCAGGCACGCGTGGCCGCCATCCTCAGGAACGCCGAGCGCCTCAAGCAGTCCAAGCAGGAGGTTGCACAGGCCAGCCCGGCCGCGGCGAGCCTGCTCCACAGCGGCCCGTTTCGGCTGATGGCCGTGGACGATGACGAAGGTGCGATCGAGATGCTCAGGCACACGCTGAGCGGGGTCGGCGAGGTGCGCGCGGTTCAACAGGGCCGGGATGCGATGGACATGGCACGCTCGTGGCAGCCCGATCTGGTGCTGATCGATGCGCTCATGTCGGGCATGGACGGATTCGAGCTCTGCAGCCGACTGCAGGCAGACCCGCAGCTCAGGCAGGTGCCCATCGTCTTCGTGACACGGCTGGCCAATTTCCAGTACGAAGCCAAGGCCCTGGCGCTCGGGGCCACCGACTTCGTCATCAAGCCTTATTCGCCACCCATACTCAAGGCCCGCGTCCGCAATCTGCTGGAACTCAAACGCCGCTCGGACATCGAGCTGGCCACCGCGGCAACCCAGGGGCAGCGCCTGACGTCCGAGCGACAGGCCGCCGTAATCGAAGGAGCGTCCGACGCCATCGTCACGATCAACGCCGAGGGCCTCATCGTGCTGATGAACGCCGCCGCCGGCCGCATGCTCCAGCTGGACCCTCAGCGGACGCCCGGCATGCCCGCAGCCGCACTGCTGGCACCCCGGCTACCTGGACTGCCGCTGACGCAGGCCACGGCATCACGTCGCGTCTTGGTCAGCCGTGACGATGGCGCCGCGCTGCCGGCCGAGGTCTCGGTGTCACATGTCGGCGACGGCAGCATGCGCCTGACCACGCTGATGCTGCGCGACCTGAGCGACCGCGAGCGACTGCAGGCCGAAGCCAGCGCCCGTGCGGCCGCTGAGGCCTCGAACCGCACCAAGGCCTTGATGATCTCGTACGTCGCCCATGAAATCGACAACCCGCTGAAGTGCATCCTCGGCTTCACGCAAGCGCTGCGCAGCGACGCCACGGCGCCGCTGAACGACACCCAGGCCCACCGCCTGCAGATGATCGAAGCCGGCTGTGTGCAGCTCACGGCACTGATGAAGGATCTGACCGATCTCGGGCACTACGAGCTGGGCCGGCTGGTGATCACGCCGCAGCCGGTGCGCGCAGCCGACGTGGTCAACGAGGCCTTGCGCGCCGCAGCGGCCCTGGCCGATCAGGTCGAGGTCCGGCTCGACTGCGCGCCCGTCGAGGCCGATCAGCACTGGGTGCTGGCCGACGCCAACCGCCTGCGGCAGTGTCTGATCAACCTCCTCAGCAACGGCATCAAGTACAACCGGCGTGGCGGGCAGGTCAGCGTCACGCTGAGGACGCTGGACGACTGCCTGGAAATCGCCATCAGCGACACCGGCACGGGCATGACCGATCTTCAGATGCAGCACCTGTTCGAGCCGTTCAACCGGCTCGGACGGGACGACACCAAGGTGCCGGGGACCGGCCTGGGCCTGGTGGTCACGCGACAGCTGATCGAGGCCATGGGCGGACACCTGGAGGTCAGCAGCCAGCCTGGGCAAGGCAGCCGCTTCGCCGTCATCCTGCACCGCGCGCCTGCGTTGCCGACCCAGGCTGCGTCCGCCTGATGCCAAGGCCATGAGTCAGCGCATTCTTCTGGTCGATGACGATCCTGCCGCCATCCGGCTGATGAGCCACCTGCTGCAAAGCCTGGGCGAAATCCGCTTTGCGACCAACGGACAGGACGCCATCCGCATGGCCGGAGAATTCCAACCGGGCGTCATCGTGCTGGACGCCCAGATGCCCGACCTCAGCGGCTTCGAGGTCTGCGCCATCCTGAAGTCCGACCCCGCGACCGCGGACATCCCGGTGATCTTCGTCACCAGCAGTGACGAGGCCGACTTCGAGGTGTCCGGGTTCGACGCCGGCGCCGCGGACTACGTCACCAAGCCCGTCCGCCCAGCCGCCCTGTTGGCCCGGGTGCGGACGCAGCTTCGACTGGCCGAGGCCACCGCCGAGCTTCGACGACTGACCCATGTCGACGCGCTGACCGAAGTGGCCAACCGGCGTCGCTTCGATGACTCCATCGTCAAGGAGTGGCGCCGCGGGCGACGCGACGCCCAGCCGCTGAGCCTCATCCTGATCGACATCGATCACTTCAAGCGCTTCAACGATCACTACGGCCATCCGGCCGGCGACGCCTGCCTGCGCAGCATCGCTCAGATCCTCCGGCGGGCCTGCCAGCGCCCGGCCGACCTGGTGGCCCGTATCGGTGGCGAGGAGTTCGCGCTGCTGATGCCGCAGACCGACCGGCACGGTGCCGCCCATGTGGCCCGCTTCATCGGCGAGGCGCTGGAAGTGGAGCAGATCGCGCACGCCATGTCCCCCACGCGTTCACACGTGACGGCCAGCCTCGGCCTGAGCAGCATGGACGCGGCCAATCCGCACTGGCTGGCCTGGACCAGCCAGCCAGGCCTTGCTCCGCTGGCGGACGATGGCAGCGCTCAAGCACTGGTCCGCGCGGCGGACCAGGCGCTCTACGCGGCCAAGGCCGCAGGCCGGGCACGCGCCGCGTCGCGCGACCTGGTGCTGTCCATGCAGCCGAACGACGACTTCCGCTGAAAGCAGTCGATGCACCGCTCGGACGCCCAGACTGCCCTCGCCCGCCGCTACGCGCTGATCACCCTGCTGGCAACCAGCCTGCTGACCGTGCTGGCGGTCGCCTGGCAACACCATGCCAATGAGGCCAGCCTGCGAACGCGGACGGCCGCCCTGGCACAGGACGTGGTGCGTCAGGTCGAGACCCGCATGCGCAGCTACGAATACGGCTTGCGGGGGGCCCGCGGAGCGATCGTGTCGGTGGGCGCCGACCGGGTCACCCGGCAGGACTTCCGGCGTTATTCGCTGACGCGCGACATCGGCCGCGAGTTCCCTGGAGCGCGTGGCTTCGGCTTCATTCGTCGGGTATCTGCTGCCAACGAAGCCTCGTTCCTGGCGGCGACGCGTAGTGACGGTGCACCCGGTTTTGCGCTGCGCCAGCTCGGCCGCAATGACGGCGAACGCTTCGTCATCCAATACATCGAGCCGGAGGATCGCAATGCCGCCGCGCTCGGGCTCGACATCGCATCAGAAGCCAACCGTCATGCCGCCGCCGTACGTGCCGTGCGCGAGGCCCGAGCCATCCTCACTGCACCGATCACGCTGGTGCAGGCGCTGGGCAAGCCGCAACAGTCCTTTCTGCTGCTCATTCCCATTTATCAAGGAGCCACGCCGCCGGGGAGCCCACAGGCACGCGAAGCCGCCGCGCTGGGCTGGGCCTACGCCCCGCTGAGCACCGACGAGATCCTGGCCGGCCTGCCCGGCCAGCAGATCGATTACCAGCTGGTCCTGCGAGACCTGGGGCCAGGTCTTGCGCCGATCCAGGACCCGGTCTTCTACACCTCGCCGGTCGGGCAAGGTGCTGTGCAGGCGGAACTTGGCCGACGCGTACCCTTGACGGTCTTCGGGCGACAGTGGGAGGCCGAAGTCCGCCCGACACGCGCCTTCGTCACATCGATGGGCCTACGCTCATCCACCGAAGTGGCCCTCGAAGCCGGCCTGATGACGGCGCTGCTCTCCGCGCTCGCCTGGTTCTACGGCCAGGGCGTGGCCAAGGGCCTGCGACAGCAGGACGAGAAGATGCGCCAGGCCGCGATGGTGGAGGCTTCGGTGGATGCCTTCATCGGCGTCTCGCTGGACGGGCGCATCACCTCCTGGAACCCGGCGGCCGAATCCATGTTCGGCTACCGCAGTGACGAGGCCCTGGGCAAGCAGCTCGATGAGCTGCTGCCGCCAGGGTCGCATGGCGAAGCCGTCGCCCCCATGGCCGAACGGATACGCCAGGGTCTGCCCGTGCTGACCTACGACACGACCCGCCACACGCGCGACGGTCAGGTGCTCGACGTGGCGATCTCGGTCGCGCCGCTGCGCGACGGCCAGGGGCGCATCGTCGGCATGGCCAAGACGCTGCGGGACATCAGCGCCGCCAAGCATGCGGAACGCGCGCTGCATCAGCTCACGGCGGAGCTGGAACAGAAGGTGGAGGACCGTACCGCCAGTCTGGAGGCCGCCCGACGCGACCTGCGCAACATCCTGGACGCCCTGCCCTCCATGGTGGGCTACTGGGACCGCGAGCTGCGCAACCGCTTTGCCAACCATGCCTATCGAGACTGGTTCGGCGAGCGCGGCGAGGACCTGGCCGGCCGGAGCATGCAGGAGCTGCTCGGCCCGGCACTGTTCGAGCGCAACCGCCCCTACGTCGAAGGGGCACTCCGTGGCGAGGCCCAGACCTTCGAGCGCTCTATCCCGCGGCCGGACGGCCAGGGCGAGCGACATTCGCTGGCGCATTACCTGCCCGACATCGTCGACGGCGAGGTGCAGGGCTTCTATGTGCTGGTGCACGACGTCACCGAGCTCAAGCAGAGCCGCCAGGTGGCCGCGGCCGCGCTGCGCGACACCGAGTTCCTGCTCGACACCATCCACCAGCACGCCATCATGTCGGTCACCGACCGCAGCGGGCGCATCACCGACGTCAACGACGCCTTCTGCCGCATCTCGGGCTACAGCCGCGAGGAGCTGTTGGGGCAGACCCACCACAAGGTCAACTCGGGCACCCACGAACCGGGCTTCTGGCCGGAGGTCTGGCGCACGATCGCGTCGGGCGTGGCCTGGCGCGGCGAGGTCTGCAATCGCGCCAAGAACGGTTCGCTCTACTGGGTGGACAGCATCATCGCCCCCTTTGTCAGCACGGACGGGCGCATCGACCGCTACGTCTCCATCCGCTTCGACATCACCGAGCGCAAGCGGGCCAGCGCCGAACTGCGCGCCACCCACGAACGCCTCACGCTGGCCACCAACGCCGCCGGCATGGGTGTGTGGGACTACGACCTGGTCGACGACAGCCTGGGCTGGGACGAGCAGATGTATCGCCTCTACGGTCACCCACCGAGTCCGACTCGCGCGCCCTATGAGCTTTGGGCCGACAGCCTGGATCCTGCCGAGCGCGCCGGCATCGAACAGCGTCTGCGCGACTGCATCGCCGGACGTGCCGACTTCAGCCTCGACTTCGCGATCCGCCGCGGCGACGGCGAGCGACGCTATCTGCGCGCGGCGGCCCAGGTGCACCGGGATGCCGACGGTCGTGCCCTGCGCATGATCGGTGTGAACTGGGATGTGACGGCGGCCAAGGTGGCCGAGCTGGAGCTGCGCGACACCACCTCGCTGCTGCGCACGGTGCTGGCGTCGGCCTCCGAGGTGTCCATCATCGCGACTGATCCGGACTACGTGATCCGGGTCTTCAACTCCGGCGCAGAAAAGCTGCTCGGCTACACGAGCAGCGAGGTCGTGGGCCAGGCCACCCCGGCGCTGATCCACGACGCGGCCGAGCTGAAGCTGCGCGCCAGGGAGCTGGGGGCGGAGCTGGGCCGGCATATCCCCGCCGCCAGCTATTTCCGCGAGCCCGGCGCCCACGGGGCCCCGCGCGAATGGATCTACCGCCGCAAGGATGGCCAGACCGTGCCCGTCTCCCTCGTCGTGACCGGCATGTACGACGACAGCGGGCGCCTGCTGGGCTATCTCGGCATCGCCCACGACGTGAGCGAGCAGAAGCGCTACGAGCTCGCCCTGCTGGAGGCCAAGGGCGCCGCCGAGCAGGCCAACCGGGCCAAGAGCCAGTTCCTGGCCAACATGAGCCACGAGATCCGCACCCCGATGAACGCCATCATCGGGCTGAGTTTCCTGCTCGAGCAGACCCGGCTGGACACCCAGCAGCACGGCCTGCTCGCCAAGATGACCCGGGCCAGCAAGACCCTGCTGGGCGTCATCAACGATGTGCTGGACCTCTCAAAAATCGAGGCCGGCGAACTGGGCATCTCCCCCGAGCCCTTCAATCCCGGCGAGCTGCTGAACTACCTGTCCGACGTGATGCAGGTGCAGGCCAGCCACAAGGGCATCGCGCTGAGCCTGCAGGTGCCCGAGCCCCTGCCCGAACTGGTCATCGGCGACTCGCTGCGGGTGAACCAGATCCTGTCCAACCTCACGAGCAACGCGGTCAAGTTCACCGCCCAGGGGGGCGTGACCGTCACCGCACGCCCCCTTCCGGCTCCGGCCGGCCAGGCCCGGCTGCGCTTCGAGGTGCGCGACAGCGGCATCGGCATCAGCCCGGAGGCGGCCAGCCATCTGTTCCAGCCCTTCGTCCAGGCGGACAGCTCCATCACGCGGCGCTTTGGTGGCACGGGCCTGGGCCTGTCCATCGTGAAGCAGCTCACCGAGCTGATGGGCGGTGATGTCGGCCTGGACAGCGAGCCCGGCGTCGGCAGCCTGTTCTGGGTGGAGTTGCCCTTCCAGCTGGCCAACGAACGGGCGCAGCCCCCGTCGGAGGCCGACATGTCGAGCATCCAGAAAACGCTGACCGGTGTGCGCGTGCTGGTGGTGGACGACAGCGAGATCAACCTGGAAGTGGCCAAGCGCATCCTTGAGACCGTGGGCGCCAAGGTGGCGCTGGCGGCGGACGGGGAAGAGGCCCTGTCCTATCTGCGCGAACACGGCGCCGACTGCGACGTCGTGCTGATGGACGTCCACATGCCCAACCTGGATGGCATCACCGCCACACGCATGATCCGGCAGGACCTGCGCCAGCACACGCTGCCGGTGATCGCCCTGACGGCCGGCGCGCTGGCCAGCCAGCGCCAGGAGGCTCGTTTTGCCGGCATGAACGACTTCATCGTCAAGCCGTTCACGCCGGAACAGATCGTGGACTGCATCGCACGTCATGTGCGCGCCGCGCCGGCGAACCGCGACGGCCTGCCCGCGCCGACGTCAGCCGGGGTGAGCGACTGGCCCGCCATCGTCGGCATCGACACGGCCGACGTGGCGCGCCGCCTGGGCCATGACCAGGTGCTCTTCCGCACGCTGCTGAACCTGCTGCTGAAGGAATTCCCCAGCCTGCCCTTGCCGGGCCAGACCGACGCCCCCAGCCTGCCAGCCCTGTGCGCGCGGCTGCACAAGCTGCGCGGCAGTGCCGGCAACGTCGGCGCCACCGACGTGCATGCCTCTGCCACGCTGGCCGAGCAGGCCTGCAGGCACGGCGACGCACGCCAGGCCGAATCACATCTCCAGCGGCTGAACCGCCAGCTCGCACAGCTGGCCGAGTCGGCCACCCCCTGGCTTCAGGCTGCGGCCGAACGCCCGGCCGCGGAGGTGGCGCCGCTGGACGGCGGGCTGGCCGACGAACTGCGCCGCCTGCTGCGCCAACAGCACGTGGGCGCGCTGGACACCTTCGAACAGCTGGCCGATGCGCTGCGGCAGAGTCTGGGCGATGCGCGCTTTGCGGAGCTGCGCGACCACATCGACCATCTCCGCTTCAGCGAGGCGGCCGCGGTGCTGGACCGCGGCCGCTGAAGCCGCCCCAGCCCCGCCCAAGGCGGCCCCGCGTCAGCCCAGCGCCTTGCGGGCGTTCTGGAACATGCGCAGCCAGGGGCTGTGCGCGCCCTTGTCGCCGGGCGTCCAGCTCATCTGCACGTTACGGAACACGCGCTCCGGGTGCGGCATCAGCGCGGTGAAGCGGCCATCGGCTGTGGTCACCGAGGTCAGGCCGCCAGGGCTGCCGTTCGGGTTGAACGGGTAGGCCTCGGTGGGCTGGCCGTGGTGGTCGACAAAGCGCATCGCCGGGATCACGCGGCTCGCATCGCCCTGGCGAGCGAAGTTCGCAAAGCCCTCGCCGTGCGCCACCGCGATCGGCAGGCGGCTGCCGGCCATGTCCTTGAAGAACAGGCTGGGCGAGTCCAGCACCTCGACCAGCGACAGCCGTGCCTCGAATTGCTCGCTCTGGTTGCGGGTGAAGCGCGGCCAGGCATCGGCGCCTGGGATGATGGGCGCCAGCGCGGCCAGCATCTGGCAGCCGTTGCACACGCCCAGGGCCAGCGTGTCGGGCCGCGCGAAGAAGGCGCGGAACTGCTCGGCCAGCACCGGGTTGAACATGATGGAGCGCGCCCAGCCCTCGCCGGCGCCCAGCGTGTCGCCATAGCTGAAGCCGCCGCAGGCCACGAAGCCGGCCACGCCGTCCAGCTTGACCGCACCGGACTGCAGGTCGCTCATGTGCACGTCCAGGCTCTCGAAGCCGCCCAGGGCCATCGCATAGGCCATCTCGACATGGGAGTTCACGCCCTGCTCGCGCAGGATGGCCATGCGCGGCTTGGCGCCGGTGGCGATCATCGGAGGCTGGGCCGGATCAAAGCTCAGATGCACCTGCAGGCCCGGGTCGTCGGCCTGGCCCACGGCCGCATGTTCGGCGTCGGCGCAGGCGGGGTTGTCGCGCAGCCGCGCAATGCGCCAGCTGACCTCATCCCACACCTGCTGCAGCGCGCCCAGATCCGCACCGAAGGCCTTCTTCGCATCGCGCCAGACCTCCATCTGCCGGGTCGCGTTGGGCTTGCCCACCACATGGCTGTGGCGGGACAGGCCGTGGCTGCGCAGCACCTGCATGACGGCGTCGCGATCGGCCGCGCGCACCTGGATCAGCGCGCCCAGCTCCTCGGCGAACAGTGCCTTGAGCGTCAGCTCCTCGCGGCGTGCGCCCACCTGGGCAGCCCAGTTCTTGGAGTCGCCGTGGTCGGCACGGCTGTCGCTGATGCCGTCACCCTCGGTGATCAGCATGTCCACGTTCAGGCTGAGGCCCTGCTGGCCGGCAAAGGCCATCTCGCAGGCCGCCGCCCACAGGCCGCCATCGGAGCGGTCGTGATAGGCCAGCAGGCGGCCCTGGCCGCGCAGCTCGTTGATGGCATTGACCAGCGACACCAGCAGCTGCGGGTCGTCCAGATCGGGCACCTCGGCGCCGAACTGGTCCAGCGTCTGCGCCAGGATGGAGCCGCCCATGCGGTGGCGGCCCTGGCCCAGGTCCACGAGGATCAGGGCCGAGTCTTCGCGCTGCAATTGCGGCGTCAGCGTGCCGCGCACATCGGCAATGCTGGCAAAGGCGCTGACGATCAGCGACACCGGCGCGGTAACCTGCCGAGCTTCGCCGTCCTGCTCCCACTTGGTGCGCATGGACAGCGAATCCTTGCCCACCGGGATGGAGACGCCCAGCGCCGGGCACAGCTCCATGCCCACGGCCTTGACCGTATCGAACAGCGCCGCGTCTTCGCCCGCCTCACCGCAGGCGGCCATCCAGTTGGCGCTGAGCTTCACGCGGGCGAGCTCGATGGGTGCGGCCAGCAGGTTGGTGATGGCCTCGGCCACCGCCATGCGGCCCGAGGCCGGCGCGTTCACGGCCGCCAGCGGCGTGCGCTCGCCCATGCTCATTGCCTCGCCGGCAAAGCCCTTGAAGTCGGCCAGCGTGACGGCGCAGTCCGCCACCGGCACCTGCCAGGGGCCAATCATCTGGTCGCGATGGTTCAGGCCGCCCACGGTGCGGTCGCCGATGGTGATCAGGAAGCGCTTGCTGGCCACGGTCGGGTGGCGCAGCACGTCCAGCGCGGCCTGCTCCAGCGTCACGCTGCTCAGGTCCAGCGTGCCGCCGCTGCGGGCCACGCGCGCCACGTCGCGATGCATCTTGGGCGGCTTGCCCAGCAGCACGTCCATGGGCATGTCGATGGGGCGCTCGCCGCCCTCGCCGTCCTCCAGCACCAGCTCGCGCTCGGCCGTGGTGACGCCCACCACCGCAAACGGGCAGCGCTCGCGCTCGCACAGCGCCTGGAACTGCGCCAGGCTCTCGGGCGCGATGGCCAGCACATAGCGCTCCTGGCTCTCGTTGCACCAGATCTCCTTGGGCGCAAGACCTGACTCCTCCAGCGGCACCTTGCGCAGGTCGAAGCGCGCGCCACGGCCGGCGTCGTTCACCAGCTCGGGGAAGGCATTGGAGATGCCGCCCGCGCCCACGTCGTGAATGGCCAGGATGGGATTGGCCTCGGCCAGGCCCCAGCAGTGATTGATGACCTCCTGCACGCGGCGCTCGATCTCGGGGTTGCCGCGCTGCACGGAGTCGAAGTCCAGGTCGGCCGTGTTGGTGCCCGCCGCCATCGACGAGGCCGCACCGCCGCCCATGCCGATGCGCATGCCCGGGCCGCCCAGCTGCACCAGCAGCGTGCCGGCGGGGAATTCGATCTTCCGGGTCAGGTCGGCGCGAATCTGCCCCAGGCCGCCCGCGATCATGATGGGCTTGTGATAGCCGCGGCGCACGCCGTCCACGGTCTGCTCGTAGACGCGGAAGTAGCCCGCCAGGTTGGGCCGGCCAAACTCGTTGTTGAACGCGGCGCCGCCCAGCGGGCCGTCGATCATGATCTGCAGCGCGCTGGCGATATGGGCCGGCTTGCCCACCGGGTCACGCTCCCAGGGCTCGGCCAGGCCCGGCAGGTGCAGGTTGGACACCGAGAAGCCGGTCAGGCCGGCCTTGGGCTTGGAGCCGCGGCCGGTCGCGCCCTCGTCACGGATCTCGCCGCCGGCGCCGGTGGATGCGCCCGGGTGCGGGGAAATGGCCGTGGGGTGGTTGTGCGTTTCCACCTTCATCAACACCTGGGCCTGCTCGGCGCGGGCCGCATAGGCCGCGCCGGCCTGGGGCGCGGGCTGCCAGCGCTCGATCAGGTGGCCCTCCATCACGGCGG
This sequence comes from Roseateles depolymerans, assembly GCA_003241055.1. Taxonomy (GTDB): domain Bacteria; phylum Pseudomonadota; class Gammaproteobacteria; order Burkholderiales; family Burkholderiaceae_C; genus Pelomonas; species Pelomonas depolymerans_A. Next base: position 114,380 of record QFOD01000011.1, on the reverse strand, counting down.
CGTTGTCCGAGTAGGCGATCACCGTGTGTTGAGGGTTCAGCTTCTCGGTGTTGCGGATCATGCCGAACAGGCTCAGCGGCTGGGCCTGGCCATCCACCGTGAAGTTGGCGTTGAAGATCTTGTGCCGGCAGTGCTCGCTGTTGGCCTGCGCGAACATCATCAGCTCCACGTCGCTGGGGTTGCGACCCAGCTTCTTGAAGTTGGTTTCCAGGTAGTCGATCTCGTCGCCCGACAGTGCCAGGCCGAACTCGACGTTGGCCTTCTCCAGCGCCGCGCGGCCCTGGCCCAGCACGTCCACATGGGCCAGCGGCTCGGCGGTGCGTTCGTCGAACAGATGGGCCGTGGCCTCGCGCGAGAAGCAGGCGGACTCGGTCATGCGGTCGTGCAGCTCGGCCGCGCAGGCCTGCAGCTCGGCCTCGCTCAGATGCTTGGCCCCGCCCAGCAGGCCGGGCTTGAGCGCGATGCGGTACTCCACCACGCGCTCCACACGGCGCAGCTGCAGGCCGCAGTTGCGCGCAATGTCGGTGGCCTTGGAGGCCCAGGGGCTGACGGTGCCGAAGCGCGGCGTCACCACGACCAGATCGCCACCGACGTCCTGCGGGGCCGGCTCACCGTAGTTCAGCAGCGCGGCAAAGCGCGGCTTGTCGGCCTCGGCCATGGCCTCGTCCGTCCAGACCCAATGCACGGCGCGGGCGCTGACGGCCTGGATGCGGTCATTGACCTGTTGCAGGCGGCCCAGCAGGGCCTGGGCGCGGAAGGCGGACAGGGCATTGCCGCCCTCGAAACATTGCAGGTGCAGGGTGCGGGTCATGGGGTTCGGGCGGCTCACGCCGCTCGCATCAGCTGCCAGGGGAAAACCAGCATTCTAGGAGGGCAACGCCCTCCCCGGCCCCATGCACCCATGCACGGACCGCCCATCGCGGCCCCTGCGCACCCACTCAGGACGCCTGCATGCGCCCCACGACGTCGCGCACCTCGGCCATCAGGGCCGGCACGTCGATGGCCACGGGCTGACGCTCGCGCAGCACCTGGCGTCCACCGATCCACACATTGCTGACCTGCTCGCGGCCGGCCACGTAGACCAGCTGAGCCGCCGCGTTGTAGACCGGCTGGCATTCGATGCTGTCCAGCGACACGGCCACACAGTCGGCCAGCTTGCCCACCTCCAGCGAGCCCAGGTCATCACCCCGGCCCATGGCCTTGGCCGCGCGGATGGTGGCCATCTCCAGCGCCGTGCGGGCCGAAGCCACGGTCGGGTCACCGGTGATGCCCTTGGCCAGCAGCGCGGCCGAACGGATCTCGCCGAACATGTCGAGGCGGTTGTTGGACGCCGCACCGTCGGTGCCGAGGATGGTGTTGACGCCTGCCGCTTCCAGCGCCTTCAAGGGCATCACGCCCGAGGCCAGCTTGAGGTTGGAGTTGGGGTTGTGCACCAGGTGCACGCCCTTCTTCGCCATCAGCGCGATCTCTTCCTCGTTCAGATGCACCATGTGCACGGCGATCATGCGCTCGCTGAACAGGCCCAGCTTGTCCAGCCGCTCGATCGGGCGCACGCCGTACTGCTTGACGCCGTCGGCCACCTCGCCCGCCGTCTCGTGGATGTGGCAGTGCATCTGGATGTCCAGCTTCTCGGCCAGGTCGCGCAGCTTGATGAAGGTCTCGTCCGACACCGTGTAGGGCGCGTGCGGCGCGCTGGTCCAGTCCAGCAGCTTCTCGCCCTTGAACTGCTCGTAGGCGGCCACGCCCTTGGCGATGTAGTCGTCCGGGCCCGAGGCGTAGCCGGTGGGGAAGTCGATGACGTTCATCGACACGGCGGCACGCACGCCCGAGTCGATGGCGGCGCGCGCCATGGCGGTCGGGAAGAAGTACATGTCGTTGATGTAGGTGGTGCCGCTGCGCAGGCCTTCGGCAGCCGCCAGTTTGGAGCCGAGATACACCCACTCCTCGCTGACCCACTTCTTCTCCAGCGGCCAGATGTGGTTCTGCAGCCAGTCCATCAGCGGCACGTCGTCGGCCACGCCACGCAGCAGCGTCATCGCCGAGTGGGCGTGGGCATTGATCAGGCCGGGAATCAGGATCTGCTCGGGCAGTTCCACGCGAGCCGCCTGCGGATACTGGGCGATCAGCGCCTCGCGCGGGCCGACGGCCGCAATCCGCTCGCCGTCGATCAGCAGCGCGTGGCGATCCAGCACCGGCTCGCCGGGCTTCATGGTCAGCAGCCAGCGCGGCAGCAGCAGGGTCTGGGACATCTCGTTCTCCTAGGGTTCAGTCTTGCGACAGCAATTGATCGACTTCTTCACGGCGCGGCATTGCATCCTGCACGCCGGCGCGCGACACGGCCAGCGCGGCCGCCGCCTGGGCAAAGGCCAGCGCGGCGTCCACTGGCTGACCCTCGGACAGCGCCGTCACCAGCGCGCCCACGAGCGTATCGCCGGCGCCCACCGTGTCCACCGCCTGCACCTTGCGGCAGGGCTGGCGGCGCGCGCCATCGGCATCCACCCAGCACAGGCCCTCGGCGCCCAGCGACACCAGCACGGCCTGCGGGCCCTGCGCGCGCAGCGCCTGGGCCAGCTCTTCCGGCGAGGCTTCACCGCGTGTCCGTGCAGACGTCTCCAGCACCAGGGCCTGCGCCTCCAGGGCGTTGACCACCAGCAGGTCACACAGCGGCAGCAGGGCCTCGCTGCCGGCACGGAACGGGGCCGCATTGAGCAGCGTCCTCACGCCGGCCGCGCGCGCGCGCTCGAAGGCCCTCGCCACGCTGGCCAGCGGCAGTTCCTGCTGCGCCACCAGCCAGCGCAGGCCGTCCAGCCTCAGCGCATCGACCTGCTGCAGCGGCAGCACGCCGTTGGAGCCGGCCACGGTGACGATCTGATTCTCCGCATCGGCGGCGCCGACGACGATCAGGGCCACACCGGGCGTCTCGTCCTCAGGGTGCGCAATCGCCGACACATCCACGCCTTCGCGCTGCAATTGGGCCACCAGCGCGGCGCCCTCTTCACGCTGCCCCACGCGGGCGGCGAGCGCCACGCGCGCGCCCAGCCGCGCCGCCGCCACAGCCTGGTTGGCGCCCTTGCCGCCCAGGCAGGAGCCGAAGCGCTGTCCACGCAGCGTCTCACCCGGCAGCGGCAGCCGCGGCGCGTGCACGATCAGGTCGCGGTTGACGCTGCCGAGCACCAGGATCTCAGGACCGGATTCCATGCGGACCCCCAAAAGACAAGCCCCCGGACATGCCGAGGGCCTCAGTGTGCGACCGGTGCCAGGGCTTGCGCCACCCGCACCGGTCAGGGCCGACGATCAGCGTTGGCCGATGGGCTTCACGTCGCGCTGCGTGGCACCCACGAACAGCTGACGCGGACGGCCGATCTTGTACTCGGGGTCGCCGATCATCTCGTTGAGCTGGGCGATCCAGCCGACCGTGCGGGCCAGCGCGAAGATGGCGGTGAACAGCGGCACCGGGATGCCGATGGCGCGCTGCACGATGCCCGAGTAGAAGTCGACGTTCGGGTAGAGCTTGCGGGCGACGAAATACTCGTCTTCCAGCGCGATCTGCTCCAGCTTCATCGCCAGCTCGAACAGCGGGTCGTTCTGCAGGCCCAGCTCGTTCAGCACCTCGTGGCAGGTCTCGCGCATCAGCTTGGCACGCGGGTCGTAGTTCTTGTAGACCCGGTGACCGAAGCCCATCAGCTTGACGCCGGAGTTCTTGTCCTTGACCTTGCTGATGAAGTCGCCGATGCGGGCCACGCCGCCCTGCTTCTGGATATCGCCCAGCATGTTCAGGCAGGCCTCGTTGGCGCCACCGTGCGCCGGGCCCCACAGGCAGGCCACGCCAGCGGCAATGGCCGCGAACGGGTTGGTGCCCGACGAGCCGCACAGACGCACGGTGGACGTGGACGCGTTCTGCTCGTGGTCGGCGTGCAGCGTGAAAATGCGGTCCATCGCGCGCACCAGCACGTCGTTGGGCTTGTACTCCTCGCAGGGCGTGGCAAACATCATGCGCATGAAGTTGCCGGCGTACGAGAGATCGTTCTTCGGGTAGATGTAGGGCTGGCCGATCGTGTACTTGTAGGCCATCGACACCAGCGTGGGCATCTTGGCGATCAGGCGGATCGCCGCGATCTCGCGGTGCTCGGGGTTATTGATGTCCGTGCTGTCGTGATAGAAGGCCGACAGCGCGCCGACGAGACCCGTCATCACGGCCATCGGGTGGGCATCACGGCGGAAACCACGCAGGAAGAACTGCATCTGGTCATTCACCATCGTGTGGTGCATGACCTTGTATTCGAAATCAGCCTTCTGCGTCTCGTTCGGCAGCTCTCCGTACAGCAGCAGGTAGCAGGTCTCGAGGTAGTCGCAGTTCACCGCCAGCTGCTCGATCGGGTAGCCGCGATACAGCAGCTCGCCCTTGTCGCCATCGATGTAGGTGATGGTCGAGTTGCAGGACGCCGTGCTCAGGAAGCCCGGGTCATAGGTGAACTTGCCAGTCTGGCCGTACAGCTTGCGGATGTCGATGACATCCGGGCCGATGCTGCCCTTGTAGATGGGCAGGTCCATCGAGGGGCTGCCGTCCGAGAACGACAGGGTGGCTTTCACGTCAGACGGGTTCATGGTGAAGTCCTTTTACAGAGATTCGATTCAGGTACGCAACTGGCTCAGGACCTCGCGCACCGCGAAGGTGTCGATTTCACCACTGGGCTCCTTGCGGCGCAGCAGCAGGTCCAAAAGGTCGTTGTCGGACAGGTCCATCAGCATCGTCAGCCCTTCGGCTTGCACGACGCTGATGCCCGTCGGCTCGTGGCGGGTAAAGAAGCGTTCGATGAAGAGGTCGTTCTCCAGCAACCCCCGACGGCAGCGCCAGCGCAGCTTGGACAGCGCCCGCTCGTCGATCAGGTCGGAAGAGGCAGATCCCGTCATCAGACCGCCCGGCGAACCATCAGTTCCTTGATCTTGCCGATCGCCTTCGTGGGGTTCAGCCCCTTGGGGCAGACATCCACGCAGTTCATGATCGTGTGGCAGCGGAACAGGCGGTACGGATCCTCGAGGTTGTCCAGGCGCTCGGCCGTGCCTTCGTCGCGGCTGTCGGCGATGAACCGGTAGGCCTGCAGCAGACCGGCCGGGCCGACGAACTTGTCGGGGTTCCACCAGAAGCTCGGGCAGCTCGTGGAGCAACTCGCGCACAGGATGCACTCGTACAGGCCGTTCAGCTCCTCGCGCTCCTCCGGCGACTGCAGGCGCTCCTTCTCGGGCGGCAGCGTGTCGTTGATCAGGTAGGGCTTGATCGAGTTGTACTGCTTGAAGAACTGCGTCATGTCCACGATCAGGTCGCGGATCACCGGCAGGCCCGGCAGCGGCTTCAGCACAATGACGTCCGGCAGCGTGCGCAGGTTGGTCAGGCAGGCCAGACCGTTCTTGCCGTTGATGTTCATCGCGTCCGAGCCGCACACGCCTTCGCGGCAGGAACGGCGGAACGCGATGGAGGGATCGACCGCCTTGAGCTTCAGCAGGGCGTCCAGCAGCATGCGCTCGTGACCGTCGAGCTCGAGCTCGATGGTCTGCATGTAGGGCTTGGCGTCCTTGTCCGGGTCGTAGCGGTAGATCTTGAAGGTGCGCTTGGTCATGTCGTGATACTCCTGGCCCCGATCAGAAGGTCCGGACCTTGGGCGGGACGCTGTCGACGGTGAGCGGCTTGAGGTTCACCGGCTTGTAGGAGAGGCTGTTGGTCGCGCTGTCCCACAGCGTGTGCTTCATCCACTCCTTGTCGTTGCGGCCCAGCGGGAACTCCGCGTCGTCGGCACCACGCTCGTAGTCGTTGACCGTGTGCGCGCCGCGGCATTCCTTGCGGGCGGCCGCCGACACCATCGTGGCCTGCGCGGCCTCGATCAGGTTGTCGACCTCCAGCGCCTCGACACGCGCGGTGTTGAAGACCTTGGACTTGTCCTTGAGCGTGATGTTCTTGACGCGCTCGCGGACCTCGGCCACCTTGACCACACCCTCGTCCATCATGGCCTGGGTGCGGAACACGCCGGCATGCGACTGCATCACGGCGCGCAGGTCGTTGGCCACGTCCTGCGCATATTCGCCGGACGTGCTGTTGTCCAGGCGGGCCAGGCGGGCCAGCGTGAAGTCGGCCGCATCCTTGGGCAGGGGCTTGTGCTCCTTGGGCGCCTTCGTGAGGGACTCGACGATGTGGTTGCCGGCCGCGCGGCCGAACACCACCAGGTCCAGCAGCGAGTTGGTACCCAGGCGGTTGGCGCCGTGCACCGACACGCAGGAGCATTCGCCCACCGCATACAGGCCCTGGATGGGGCTGCGGTCGTTGTCACCCTTGGGCACGGCGACCTGGCCGTGGATGTTGGTGGGGATACCACCCATCTGGTAGTGGATGGTCGGCACCACGGGAATCGGTTCCTTGGTGATGTCGACGTTGGCGAAGTTGTGGCCAATCTCCAGCACCGAAGGCAGGCGCTTGCCGATGGTGTCGGCGCCCAGGTGGGTCATGTCCAGCACGACGTAGTCCTTGTTGGGACCGCAGCCGCGACCTTCCTTGATCTCCTGGTCCATGCAGCGGGACACGAAGTCACGCGGCGCCAGATCCTTCAGCGTGGGCGCGTAGCGCTCCATGAAGCGCTCGCCGTTGACGTTGCGCAGGATGGCGCCCTCGCCGCGGCAGCCCTCGGTCAGCAGCACGCCCGCGCCGGCCACGCCGGTCGGGTGGAACTGCCAGAACTCCATGTCCTGCAGCGGGATGCCGGCGCGCGCCGCCATGCCCAGACCGTCGCCGGTGTTGATGAAGGCGTTGGTGGAGGCTGCAAAGATGCGACCGGCGCCGCCGGTCGCGAGCAGCACCGTCTTGGCCTGCAGGATGTGGATCTCGCCGGTTTCCATTTCCAGCGCGGTCACGCCCACCACGTCGCCTTCGGCGTCGCGGATTAGGTCCAGCGCCATCCACTCGACGAAGAAGTTGGTGCGGGCCTTCACGTTCTGCTGATACAGCGTGTGCAGCAGCGCGTGGCCGGTACGGTCAGCCGCGGCGCAGGCGCGCTGCACCGGCTTCTCGCCGTAGTTGGCCGTGTGGCCGCCGAAGGGGCGCTGGTAGATGGTGCCGTCGGCATTGCGGTCGAAGGGCATGCCGAAGTGCTCGAGCTCGTACACGACCTTGGGCGCCTCGCGGCACATGAACTCGATGGCATCCTGGTCACCCAGCCAGTCCGACCCCTTCACGGTGTCGTAGAAGTGGAAGTGCCAGTTGTCCTCGGACATGTTGCCCAGCGAGGCCCCGATGCCGCCCTGCGCCGCCACGGTATGCGAACGGGTCGGGAAGACCTTGGACAGCACCGCCACGTTCAGGCCCGCGCGGGCCAGTTGCAGGGAAGCCCGCATGCCGGAGCCACCGGCCCCGACGATCACCACATCAAACTTACGCGTCGCAAGCGCCGCCATCACAGTCTCCACAGAACCTGGATTGCCCAGCCGGCGCAACCCAACAGCCAAACGATAGTCAGCACCTGCAGAGCAAGGCGAACACCCACGGGCTTCACGTAGTCCATCCAGATGTCACGCACGCCCACCCAGGCGTGGTAGGCCAAGGCCAGGATGGTCACGAAGGTCAGCAGCTTCATCCACTGCTGAGAGAAGATCGCCGCCCAGCGGTCGTAACCGAGCGTACCCGGCATCAGCACCTGCACCAGCAGGACGACCGTGAACAGGGCCATCAGCACGGCGGTGACGCGTTGCGCCAGCCAGTCGCGCAGGCCGTAATGCGCGCCGACGACGACGCGCTTGGAACCATAAGTAGTCATTGCTTGGGGTCCTCAGTACAAACCGAACAGCTTCGCGCCCAGCAGCAGCGTCAGCGCGATGCTCAGCACCAGGGTCAACACCGCCGAGCTATGGCCCTGGGCCTTGCTGACGCTGTGCGTGGCGTCCATCCACAGGTGGCGCACGCCGGCGATGAAGTGATGCAGGTAGCCCCAGATCAGGGCCAGCGCCACCAGCTTGATGAAACCACCGGGCAGTCCGGCGGCGCCGGCGACGAACACGTTCGTGAACGAGTCGAAGGTGATTTCCGAGCTGAGACTGTTGTCCAGCATCCAGACCACGAAGGGCAGCAGCACGAACATCAGCATGGCGCTCACGCGATGCAGGATGGACACGATGCCTGCGGGCGGGAGGCGGTAGGACACGATCTCAGTGATGTGGATATTGCGGTAAACCGGTCTTGTCTTCGCGCTGTCCGTCATGGTCGAGCCTGCATGTCAATGAAACCGAACGATTCTAGGCCAGAGATTGACCCCAATTGCGATTGAGATGCCCCTTCGGGCGCGTCAGCTTCAGTTCAACTCGTTGCGGTAATGGTCGGCATCGGTGCGATACAGCCCGCGCCGCACCTCGACCGGACGGTCGCCGTAGGTGTAGGCCACGCGTTCCACACTGAGCAGCGGCGCACCCTGTGGCAGGCCAAATGCCGCCGCCTCGTCAGGCCCGGCAGCGACCGCGCGCAGCTTCTCCTCGGCCCGCACCATGTGAACGCCAAAGCGTTCCTCGAACAGCGCATAGAGCGTGCCGGCATAGGCCCGCGCCACCGCCTCGGTCAGCCCCTCGAACTGCCGCTCGGGCAGCCAGAGGTCATCCTGCACGACGACGACACCGCGCCGACGCAGCACCCGGCGCAGCTCGATCACCGGCTCCGCCGGCCGCAGTTGCAGCTGCTGCGCGATGGCCGCGCTGGCCCGCGCCCGCCGACCATGCAGCAGCTCGCGCTCAAAGCCCTTGGCCCCGTCATCGGCGACCAGCCTCAGGAAGCGGTACGAGTCGCGTGGCGCCGTGTGCGTCGCCACGAAGGTGCCTGCCCCCTGCCGGCGCTCGACCAGATTCAGCGCCGCCAGCTCGTCCAGCGCCCGGCGCACGGTGCCAGGACTTGCGCCATAGCGCTTGGCCAGCGCCGCCTCGCTGGGCAGGGCCTCGCCGGGCCGCCATTCCCCAGCCGCCATCGCGCTGACGATGAGCTGACGGATCTGTTCGTAAAGCGGCGCAGCGGCTCGTACAAATGTCTTGGGCATGCCCGCATTCCAGCACGCCGCAAGGCCTCGGGTAAGCCCGTACACTCCCCGGCTGTCATCGACTTCACAACTGCCTTCGGAGATCTCCATGAGCAAGAAACCCGTTCGCGTCGCCGTCACGGGCGCAGCCGGCCAAATCGGTTACGCCCTGCTGTTCCGCATTGCCTCCGGCGAAATGCTGGGCAAGGACCAGCCCGTCATCCTGCAACTGCTGGAGATCCCCGACGAGAAGGCCCAGAACGCGCTGAAGGGCGTGATCATGGAACTCGAAGACTGCGCCTTCCCGCTGCTGGCCGGCATCGAGGCTCACAGCGACCCGATGACCGCCTTCAAGGACACCGACTACGCCCTGCTGGTCGGCGCCCGTCCGCGCGGCCCCGGCATGGAGCGCGCCGACCTGCTGGCGGCCAACGCCCAGATCTTCACGGCCCAGGGCAAGGCCCTGAACGCCGTCGCCTCGCGCAACGTCAAGGTGCTGGTGGTCGGCAACCCGGCCAACACCAACGCCTACATCGCGATGAAGTCGGCCCCGGACCTGCCGGCCAAGAACTTCACCGCCATGCTGCGTCTGGACCACAACCGCGCCGCCTCGCAGATCGCCGCCAAGATGGGCATCGCTGTGGGCGACATCGAGAAGCTGGCCGTGTGGGGCAACCACTCGCCGACGATGTATGCCGACTACCGCTTCGCCACGGTGAACGGCAAGTCCGTCAAGGACGCCATCAATGACCACGACTGGAACGCCAACGTGTTCCTGCCGACCGTGGGCAAGCGTGGCGCCGCCATCATCGCCGCCCGCGGTCTGTCGTCGGCCGCCTCGGCCGCCAACGCCGCCATTGACCACATGCGCGACTGGGCCCTGGGCACCAACGGCAAGTGGGTCACCATGGGCATTCCGTCGAACGGCGAATACGGCATCCCCAAGGAAGTCATGTTCGGCTACCCCGTCACCTGCGAAGGCGGCGAGTACAAGATCGTCGAAGGGCTGCCCATCGACGCGTTCTCGCAGGAGTGCATCAACAAGACCCTGGCAGAGCTCGAAGGCGAGAAGGACGGCGTCAAGCACCTGCTGTGATGCCGGCGTGCGCATGACGCACTGACGCCAGAATCGACGGGCCTCGCTGAGGCCCGTTTTCTTTTTTCGCCGTGACCGTGATGCCCTCAACCTCTCATCCCCGCGACGCCCTGTTCGGCCAGGAGGCACTGCGCCCTCGCCTGCCGGTGGTGGATCACTACTGCGGCGTCGAAGCCCGCATGCGCAAGAGCCTGGCCCTTCAGGCCGAGCTCGGCCCGGTGTTTGACATCACGCTGGACGCGGAGGACGGCGCGCCCGTCGGCGGCGAGGCCGAGCATGCGCTGCTGATGGCCGAGCTGGCCACCAGCGATGCCAATCGCTTCGGTCGCGTCGGCGCTCGCGTCCATCCCTGGGGACACCCGGCCTTCGAGGCCGACGTCGACACGCTGATTGCGCGCGCAGGCCACCGGCTGGCCTATCTGATGCTGCCCAAGCCCGACAGCGCCGAGGATGTGGAACGTGCCGCGGCCTTCATCGACGCCACCTGCACCCACCACGGCCGGCCGCTGCTGCCGCTGCAGACACTGATCGAAACCCACGGCGCGCTGCGCGATGCCTTCCGCATCGCGGCGCACCCTCGCATCGAGTCGCTGTCCTTCGGCCTGATGGACTTCGTGTCGGCCCATCAGGGCGCCATTCCCAAGAGCGCGATGGAGTTGCCCGGCCAGTTCCAGCATCCGCTGGTGCTGCGCGCCAAGCTGGAGGTGTCGGCGGCGGCCCACGCCTATGGCAAGACGCCTTCGCACTGCGTGGTCACCGAATTCCGTGATCGCGAACGGCTGGCCGCTGCCGCCAGACGAGCCGCCAGCGAACTGGGCTACACGCGCATGTGGAGCATCCACCCGGACCAGATCCTGCCCATCGTCGAGGCCTTTGCACCCGCCGATGAGGACATCGCCGAAGCCAGCGAACTGTTGCTGGCCGCGCAGGCGGCCGGCTGGGCACCCACGTCCTTCAGGGATCGCCTGCACGACCGCGCCAGCTACCGCTATTTCTGGACCGTGCTGGAACGCGCCGCCGCCACCGGCCGTGCGCTGCCCGATGCGGCACGGCAAGCCTTCTTTACCCAAAACTCAGGTAAAGCACCACTTTGATGCAGCCCGACTGCTTCGACAATCAGACACATCTGCTCACTTCGTCGGGCACGACCTGCCGCCATGATGCGGGCCGCCCGATTTGGCCTCCCTACGCAGGATTGAACCCATGCTGAAACGCCCCCTCCAAGCCGCCGCCCTGATCCTGTGCGCGGCCCTGCCCCTCCAGCACGCGATGGCCAGCCCGTCGGTCAAGCACCCGCGCGCCGTCGCCAAGAAGCAGCCCGCGCCCGCGCCGGAACCCGTTCTTGAAGCCGCCAGCGACGAGCAACTGGCAGCCGCGCAACGCGCCTACCTGGGCGACTACGCCTGCGAGGCCAAGCAGACCGTACACATCGCTGCCAACCCCAAGACGCCGGGTTACATCGACGTGAGCTTCCAGAAGCAGGTGCTGACGATGAAGCCCGTGCTGTCGTCGACCGGCGCGCTGCGCCTGGAGGATGTGACCGGCCGCACGCTGATGATCCAGATCGCCAACAAGTCCATGCTGCTGGACACCAAGATCGGCCAACGCCTCGTGGACGACTGCGTGCACCCCGAGCAGGCCCGCCTGATGGCCGAGGCCCGTGCCGCGGCCGCCGCCAACCCGGAAGCGGTCAACAGCGGTCTGGGCATCTCCGCACCGGCCGCCCGCTGAGCCTCCACGGCATTCCCGAGCAAACCGCGCCGGTATCCGGCGCGGTTTGTTTTTTGGGGCTTCAGTACGTAGAATCAATGCATACTTTTTGATGCATACCGGCTGCACCAAAGCGTGCAGACCGACGTCACAGGAGCGCCTCATGGAAGCCACCGTAGCCGAGCGCGGGCAGATCACCCTGCCCAAGGCCGTCCGTGACGCGCTGGGGCTCACCAAGGGCAGCGTGCTCAAGGTCGAGCTGGACGGTGGCCGCATCATCCTGCGCAAGAACGTCGATGACGCGCTGGCCAAGCTGCGCGGCCGCTTCAAGCTGCCCGAGGGCACCAGCACCGATGACGTGATGCGCGAACTGCGGGGCCGTGCCCCCGGCGATCCGGTGGACCTGTGATCGCCATCGACTCCTCCGTGCTGATCGACCTGCTCGGCGGTGATGCCCGCGCCGAAGCGGCCGAGGACTGCCTGCGCCAGGCGCTGTCGCGCGGCCCGGTCGTGGCCTGCGACGTGGTGCTCAGCGAGGTCGTGTCCGGCCTGGGCTTCGGCGCCGAGCTGCTGGACGCGCTGGAGGAAGTCGGCATCGTCTACTCGCCCATCGAATCCCGTGCCGCCGTGCGCGCCGGCGAGATGCAGCGCCGCTACAAGGAACGGCGCGCCGGCGCGGCGTCGGCCGCCCTCGGCTCCCGCGCCGTGCCCGACTTCCTGATCGGCGCCCATGCCCTGCTGCAATGCCAGGGCCTGATCACCCGCGACGACAGTTTTTTCCGCGACTACTTCAAAGGCCTCAAGCTCATCGTGCCTGGGGCCAGCAGCGCATGACTTCAAAGGAGAACACCATGCTGACCGCTTATCGCCAACATGCCGCCGAGCGCGCCGCGCTGGGCATTCCGCCCCTGCCGCTGGATGCCAAGCAGGTCGCCGAGCTGATCGAGCTGATCAAGAACCCGCCGGCCGGTGAAGACGCCTTCCTGCTGGACCTGCTGACCCACCGCGTGCCGCCGGGCGTGGACGACGCGGCCAAGGTCAAGGCCTCGTTCCTGGCCGCCGTCGCACATGGCGACATCGCGGTCGGCCTGATCTCCCGGGCCAAGGCCACCGAACTGCTGGGCACCATGGTGGGCGGCTACAACGTCCATCCGCTGATCGAACTGCTGGACGATGCCGATGCCGGCGTTGCCGACGTTGCAGCTCAGGGCCTGAAGAAGACCCTGCTGATGTTCGACTACTTCAACGACGTCGCAGCCAAGGCCAAGGCGGGCAACGCCAAGGCCAAGGCCGTGATGCAGAGCTGGGCCGACGCCGAGTGGTTCACCTCGCGCCCCGAGGTCGAGAAGAAGATCACCGTCACCGTCTTCAAGGTGCCTGGCGAGACCAACACCGACGACCTGTCGCCCGCGCCCGACGCCTGGAGCCGCCCGGACATCCCGCTGCACTACCTGGCGATGCTGAAGAACACCCGCCCCGACGCGGCCTTCAAGCCCGAGGAAGACGGCAAGCGCGGCCCGATGCAGTTCATCGAGGACCTGAAGAAGAAGGGCAACCTCGTGGCCTACGTGGGCGACGTGGTCGGCACCGGCTCCAGCCGCAAGTCCGCCACCAACTCGGTGATCTGGGCCACCGGCCAGGACATCCCGTTTGTGCCGAACAAGCGTTTCGGCGGCGTCACGCTGGGCGGCAAGATCGCCCCCATCTTCTTCAACACGCAGGAAGACTCGGGCTCGCTGCCCATCGAAGTGGACGTCAGCAAGCTGGAGATGGGCGACGTCATCGACGTGCTGCCCTATGACGGCAAGCTGGTGAAGAACGGCGAAACCGTCGCCGAGTTCAAGCTCAAGAGCGACGTGCTGTTCGACGAGGTGCGCGCCGGCGGCCGTATCAACCTCATCATCGGCCGCTCACTGACGGCCAAGGCCCGCGAGTTCCTGGGCCTGCCCGCCTCCACGCTGTTCCGCCTGCCGCAAGCCCCCGCCGAATCCAAGGCCGGCTTCACGCTGGCGCAGAAGATGGTGGGCCGCGCGGTCGGCCTGCCGGAAGGCCAGGGCGTGCGTCCGGGCACCTACTGCGAACCCAAGATGACCACGGTCGGCTCGCAGGACACCACCGGCCCGATGACCCGCGACGAGCTGAAGGACCTGGCCTGCCTGGGCTTCTCGGCCGACATGGTCATGCAGTCCTTCTGCCACACCGCCGCCTACCCCAAGCCGGTGGATGTGAAGACCCACCGCGAACTGCCCGCCTTCATCAGCAACCGCGGCGGCGTGGCCCTGCGCCCGGGCGATGGCGTGATCCACAGCTGGCTGAACCGCCTGCTGCTGCCCGACACCGTCGGCACCGGCGGCGACTCACACACCCGCTTCCCCATCGGCATCTCCTTCCCCGCAGGGTCGGGTCTTGTCGCCTTCGGCGCCGCCACCGGCGTGATGCCGCTGGACATGCCGGAATCGGTGCTGGTGCGCTTCAAGGGCGAGATGCAGCCCGGCGTCACGCTGCGTGACCTCGTGCATGCCATCCCGCTGTACGCCATCAAGGCCGGCCTGCTGACGGTCGCCAAGGCCGGCAAGAAGAACATCTTCTCGGGCCGCATCCTGGAAATCGAGGGTCTGCCCGACCTGAAGGTGGAGCAAGCGTTTGAACTGAGCGATGCCTCCGCCGAGCGCTCGGCCGCCGGCTGCACGATCAAGCTGAACCCGGCACCGATCAAGGAATACCTCACCAGCAACGTCGTGCTGATGAAGAACATGATCGCCGACGGCTATTCCGACGCGAAGACGCTGGCCCGCCGCATCGAGAAGGTCGAGGCCTGGCTGGCCAAGCCCGAGCTGCTGGAAGCCGACAAGGACGCCGAATACGCCGCGGTGATCGAGATCGACCTGGCCGACATCACCGAGCCCATCGTCTGCTGCCCCAACGACCCGGACGACGCCAAGTTCCTGTCCGAAGTCGCCGGCACCAAGATCGACGAGGCCTTCATCGGTTCGTGCATGACCAACATCGGCCACTTCCGCGCCGCGGCCAAGCTGCTGGGCGGCCAGCGCGACATCCCGGTCAAGCTGTGGGTCGCCCCGCCGACCAAGATGGACCAGAGCGAACTGATCAAGGAAGGCCACTACGCCGCCTTTGGCACGGCCGGTGCGCGCACCGAAATGCCGGGCTGTTCGCTATGCATGGGCAACCAGGCCCAGGTGCGCGAAGGCGCGACCGTGATCTCCACCTCCACCCGCAACTTCCCCAACCGTCTGGGCAAGAACACCAACGTGTTCCTGGGCTCGGCCGAGTTGTCGGCCATCGCGTCCCGCCTGGGCCGCCTGCCGACCAAGGAGGAGTACCTGAAGGAGATGGGCGTCATCGACGCGGACAAGGCCAGCGTCTACCGCTACATGAACTTCGACCAGATCGAGGAATACGCGGACGCGGCCAAGAGCGTGACCGCCTGAGCTGAGACTGAACCTGAGGCCTCGCCCCACGCAGCCCGCCGAGCGCAAGCCCGGCGGGCTTTTTTGTGCCAGCACGAATGCCCCTCGTTGCAGGCCATGCCCACCAGGCTGCACTCCGTCGCATCCAGGACGACGACGCGAGCAGCCGCTCGGAAGAATCGCCGTTTTGCAACCACCCCGCACTGGAGCGACCGATGCGCCTGCCCCGATGTCACCACCTGACCCTGCTCGCACTGGCGCTGCCGCTGAGCGCGCTGGCCCGAGACGATCTCGCCGGACTGGACCGCGGCATGGTCGGCTCCCGCGCCCAGGTGCTGGTGCTGGCCACCGCCCATCTGCGCAGCATGCCCGCCGGCTTCGACGCCAACGCGCTGGAGCCGCTGATGCAGCGGCTCGCCCGCTTCAAGCCGGAGATCATCACCGTCGAGCTGCAGCCGCCGGCGGAGTGCGATCTGGTAAAGCGCCGGCCCGGGAAATATGGCGACGGCTACAACTGCCCCAAGACGGACGCAGCGAAAGCCGCCACCGGGCTGGAAGTCCCGGCTGCACTGCAGGCGATCGAGAAGACGCTCAAGACCTGGCCCGCCCAGCCCACGCCGGCACAACGCCGCGGGCTCGCCGCACTCTTCCTGGCCTCGGGCGACACGCCGTCTGCACTGGTGCAGTGGCTGCGACTACCGCCTGCGGAGCGCGTGGCCGGCGACTCGCTCGATGCGGCACTGGTCGAACAGCTGGCCAAACTTGCAGGCCAGAACGACGAGAGCCTGCTGATCGGCGCCCGCCTGGCCGCGCGGCTGGGGCTGGAGCGCGTCCACGCGATCGACAACCACACGGGCGACTTCATCGAGGTCGAGGGTGAGGAGGAGAGGGTTTTCTGGGCCCAGCTGCAGGCGGCCTGGCAGCGCAAGAGCGCCCAGGCCAAAAGGGATGAGGCCCAGACCCAGGCGCTCAAGCAGGCACCCGACCTGCTGCCCATGTACCGCCAGCTCAACCGGCCCGACGTGCTGCGGCGCCTGGCCGAGTCGAATGTCAGCCCGGCCATGCGCGATCCCTCGCCGCAGCGCTACCCGCAGTGGTGGGTGGCCGGCTGGGAGATTCGCAACCTGCGCATGGTGGCCAACATCCGCGAGACCTTCCGCGAACGGCCCGGTGCGCGCGTGCTGAGCATCGTCGGCGCCTCCCACAAACCCTGGTTCGATCACTGGCTGGGCCAGCTGCAAGGCGTCAGCATCGTCGACTCGGCCCGGCTGCTGGATTGAAGCCTCCCTGCATAACCGGCTGTTACCCAAGGATGCTGCGCCCTTTTCAGAATCGAAGCTCCATTCACACAAGGAGACAAGCATGGGCAAGAAGCTGCTGCTGCTGGCGGGCGACTACGTCGAGGACTACGAGATCATGGTGCCCTTCCAGGCCTTGCTGGCCGTGGGTCATCAGGTCGATGCGGTCTGCCCGGGCAAGAAGGCCGGGGACTTCGTGTTCACCGCCATCCACGACTTCGAGGGCGCGCAGACCTACTCCGAGAAGCCCGGCCACCGCTTCGTGCTGAACGCCAGCTTCGACGCGGTCAAGCCCGAGGACTACGACGGCCTGGTCATCCCCGGCGGCCGCGCGCCCGAATACCTGCGCACGGTGAGCGGCGTGCTGCCGCTGGTGCAGCATTTCGCCAAGGCCGGCAAGCCCGTTGCTGCCATCTGCCACGGCGCCCAACTGCTGGCCGCGGCCGGCATCATCCGCGGCAAGAAGGTATCGGCCTACCCGGCCTGCGCCGCCGAGGTGGAGTTGGCTGGCGCCAGCTATGCCGATATCCCGGTGGATCAGGCCGTCACCGACGGCAATCTGGTCACGGCGCCCGCCTGGCCCGCCCACCCGGCCTGGCTCGCGCAGTTCCTGACCGTGCTGGGCACGCGCATCAGCCACTGAACCCACGCACAATCGCCGTTGGAGGTGAACCATGTGCGAGGTCTTCGTCAGCGCCAACCCCGAGTCCTACGAGTCGCGGACCCGCTCGGTGCGGCTGCACGGCGTGATCACCAGCATCCGGCTCGAGAACCTGCATTGGGAGGTGCTGGAGGAGATCGCCGCCCGTGACGGCATGAGCGTCGTTCAGCTCATCGAGAAACTGCATGACGAGCTCGTGCAGGCGCGCGGGGCGGTGGGCAACTTCGCCTCTTTCCTGCGCGTCTCGGCGCTGCGCTACATGGCGCTGCTGGCGCATCAACGCATTCCTGCCAATCTGGAGGTGCCGATCGCGTCGCTGGATGCTCGCACCGTGCTGCGCGGCCTGCCGGCTCACTGGGCCCACGGCAGCGCAGGTGGGCGCCCTGCCCGCCTCCATCTGGACGAGGCCAGCGCCGACTGAGACTGGTCCGGCTCGACGGCGCCGGTTCAGGCCGGATGGGCGCTTCGCCAGTCGCGGTAGCGGCGGGTCAGGCGCCGCGCCCGCCACTGGTCCAGCAGCAAGGTCCACAGCGGCGAACCCTCGCCCGGCGTCTCGCGGCCCGAGGCCAGCAGACGAAGCTGTCGCCGCACCAGCGCCATCGTCGCCAGGCCGGCCATCGCCTTGTCCTTCCAGCCTACCTGAGGCCGCGGCGCCACCAGCGCCTCGCCGGCCAGCCAGCGGCGCGGCAGGTCCGGCGCCATCGCCAGCGCCGTGCCCAGGCCGACCAGCGCGACACCGCTGGCCAGCACCGCCTCAGCACCAGTTGCGCCATCTGTTTGCCCAGAGCAGCGAAGGCGTGCCCCAAGACCTCGTGCTGGCTGCGCTGGATCAACGGCTGAAGGAAATCGACGAACTGGCCGCCGGCCTGGCCAGCCAGCGCGCCGAAACCCTGGCCCTGCGCGAGCAATTGCTGGCCGAGTGGCCTGCAGGCCGCTGCATGGCTCAAAAGGACACTGGCCCGCCGGCTGGCAGATGAAAAAAAGCGGCCTGTGGCCGCTTGTTTCGGTGAGGGCGCCAGCGGCCGCTCAGGCCTTGATGTCCAGCAACGCGCCCGTCGTGTTGATCTGGGTCTGCAGCACCTTCAGGTTGGCGACGAACGCATAGGCCGCCGACTGCTGCTCGACCACCTCGTTGGCCGGGTTGATCTCGCGTTGCGGCACCTTGTCCACATTGGTGGGCTCGGCCGTGCTGCGCGTCTGGTTGGCCGCGGCCAGGTTCGCGATATTGGCCGCAGACGCCCGCAGACGCTCATTGGCCGCGGAAATGCCGGACAAGGGGGTGCTGAGGTTGACGGACATGGCGGTGGTCAGTGGTCACGCCCAAAGGGCGGGCAGTGGCGAACTGTAGAACAAAGCGCGATTCATGGTGCATTTCACGCTTTGAGGCCCACCCAATCTGCGCATTCCGCCACGGAGCCCGGCAGATGCCGTGCTCAGCCCGCCAGTTCCTCGTAGCCGCCTGCCGACACGAACACCCGCACGCTGTCGCCGCCCGCAGCCTTGGCCTCGGTGCAGGCCAGCGCCGCCGCACCGAGCACCGCATCCACGCTGGTGAGCGTGGGTTGCACCTGCACGACACCCAGGCTGGCCTTCACGCGGGTGCGGTGCAGGCCCCAACGCAGCCGGTAGCTGGCCACGGCGGAGCGCAGCTTCTCGGCAATGATCTGCGCATAGTGCTGATCGCAATCCGGCAGCAGGAAGGCGAAATGGTCATCCTCCAGCCGCGACACCAGGTCTGACGCGCGAACCTTGCCGATCAGCATCTGACCCAGGCCGTAGAGGAAATGGTCGCCCACCTCGGCGCCCATCTCCTTGACCACGTCGCTAAACCTGTCCACGTCCAGCCACAGCACCGACACCGGCTCGCTGCGGCGGCTGCCGACATGCTCCGACAGGCGGCGCTCGAACTCGCGGCGATTGGCCAGCTCGGTGACCCCGTCGTGCTTGGCCGTCCAGGTGGGCTGCAGGCGCAGCGCGCGCGCCGCGGTGACGTCCTCGACGATCCAGAGCGCCTCGCCCTGGGGCTGCTCCCAGTGCAGCGGCGTGGCCTGCAGGCGACCCCAGAACCGGTGGCCGTCCGCGCGCACGTACTCGATCTCCTCATCCAGCGGCCGTCCCGCCACGAACGCCGCAGTGCAACGCTCGGCCAGGCCGGAGTGCGCCAGGTCGTTGGTGTGCACCACACGCGTGGACTGCCCCGCCAGATCCGTCTCGTCGCCGTGGCCGAACAGGTGATTGAACTGCTCGCTGACCACCTCGAAGCGCTGCTGGCTCACGAAAGCCACGGCGACCGGGGCTCGCACCAGCAACGCCCTCATCCGTGCCGCCACGGCGTCGTCGGCGGGGGCAGAAAGGGTGGATGCACTCATGACGTCTCCTCAGGATCTGGACTCATCAGCCCCGATGATCGCAGGACTGCGCGACGAAAACCATGCCGGTTCGCCGGAGCCCGAAAACCCCGGCAAGGCCGGCCACTCACGGGGCGATCTGCTCGGCGTAGTCATACAGCGCGGCCAGAATCTCCTCGCCACGCTCGTCGGCGGTTTCACCCAGCTGATCGATGCGTTCCATGAAGGCCGCGAGCGTCTGCGCGCCGCCCTCACCCTCGTGCAGGCGCGCACCGCAGTGGGCCTGCCAGCGTTGGGCCTCCTCGGGCGACAGGCTCGCGGGGAAGTTGCGCGCGCGCCAGCGAAACACCAGCTCGTCCAGCCGCCCATCCTGGAAGCTCAGCTTGCCCTGGCTGGCCCGTTCGGCCAATTGCTCGGGCGACAGGCCACGCACCCGCAGCAAGGCCCGGCGATCCTCGTTGCCGATGAAGCCACCGTAGAGGTCTTCGTCGACATCGACTGCGGCAAAGGGCTCGCGCTGGAACACCTCCCCCCACAGGCCGTCCAACAGCCGGCCGCGCTCGGCCAATGCGTGGGCATGGGCCAGCTGGGCCTGCAGATCCAGGCCCCAGCGCTCGGCCATCTCGGGAGTCAGCACCTTGAGGTTGCTGATCACGATAGGCGACTTGTTGACGTGGATGGTCTTGATCGGCAGCCGCGTGACGCCCTCGGGCAGTTCCTCCTGCTTGGTGAACATGCGCGCGCGGATGTCGGCGGCATTCAGCGTCAGCAGCTCGTCCGGCGCGACCGAGCAGTCCCATACCACCAGTTCGTTCTTGTTGGTCGGGTGCGGCGCCAGCGGCCACACCAGTGCGATGCAGCCGCGCTCGGGGCCGTACATGCCGGAGATGTGGAAGAAGGGCCGTCCCACGCCGATCTCATCCCACACGGCCTGCTTGCTGCGCAGCTTCAGGCAGAAGTCCCACAGCCGCGGCACGGCCTGGCGCAGCTTGCGCGCCAGGGCGACGGTGGCGCGCACGTCGGACAGCGCATCGTGCGCCGCCTCGTGGGCCAGGCCGTTGGCGGCGGTCAGGTGCTCCAGCTTGAAGCTGGGGCGGCCGTCTTCATGCTTGGGCCATGCCAGCCCCTCAGGGCGCAGTGCGTAGGCGCAGCGCACGACGTCCAGCAGATCCCAGCGGCCGCAGCCGTTCTGCCATTCGCGGGCATAGGGGTCGATGAGATTGCGCCAGAACAGGAAGCGCGTGACCTCGTCGTCGAAGCGGATGCTGTTGTAGCCCACGCCCACCGTGCCGGGTTCGGCCAGCGCCGCCTCGATGGCGGCCGCGAACTCGTGCTCGGGCACGCCGCGCTGCTGGCAGTGCTGCGGCAGGATGCCGGTCAGCAGACAGGATTCCGGATCCGGCAGGTAGTCGGGTGCCGGCTGGCAATACACCATCAGCGGCTCACCGATCTCGTTCAGCTCCGCATCGGTGCGCACGCCAGCGAACTGCGCCGGCCGGTCGCGGCGCGGCACGCGGCCAAAAGTCTCGTAGTCGTGCCAGAAAAAACTCATCTCGCTCATGCCGGCACGATAGCGCACCCTATAGTCAGCCCCGCCGTTCGGGCACATGGGAGACGACGATGCAGAAGCTGGCCCTGTCCCTGATGTTGTTCGGCCTCGCGGGCCCCACGCTCGCCGAGGACGCGATCTCTACCGATAGACCGGACTTCACCGAGTCCCCCGAGGTGCTGGATGCCGGCCGTTTCCAGTTGGAAACCAGCGGCGCCTGGCAAAAGCAGAAGTCCGGCGGCCAAACCACCCGTCTGCGCAGCACGCCCACCCTGTTGCGTCTGGGCGTCGGGCATGACCTCGAGCTGCGGCTGGAAACAGAGGGCGCCCTGCGCCAGACCGGCACCAGCCAGCCCAGCAGCAGCGGTCGCGGCGATGCCTCGCTGGGCGTGAAGTGGCAATTCAGCGAAGGGGGCGACGGGCGGCCGACGCTGGCCTGGCTCTTCCATGTGGACACCCCCAGCGGCAGCGGCGACTTCAAGGGCCACGGGCTGCGCCCTTCGGTGCGCATCGCCGCCGAATGGGAGCTGCCCGCGGGGCTGTCGCTGGGCGCCATGGGCGGGGTGCTGACCGACCGCAACGCGGACGATCAGCGCTACACCGCCGCACTGGCCTCGGCCAGCCTGGCCATCCCGCTGAACGAGACCCTGCGCACCTTCGTCGAGCTGGCCGCCGAACAGCTGGCGTCCTCACGCAACGGCGGCAAGGTGCTGACGGCCGGCACCGGGCTGGCCTGGCTGCTCAGCCGCAATGCCCAGCTGGACGTGGCGCTGACCCGCGGGCTGAACCGCAACACGCCCGACTGGAGCGGCACCGTCGGGCTGTCGTTGCGCTTCTGAACGCGCGAGCCTCTCCCCTTTGAGGGCAGGCCGTCAGCGCTTCTTCACCACCACACTGCCGATCGAATAGCCAGCACCGAAGGAGCAGATCACGCCGGCATCGCCCGCCTTGAGGTCGGCCCGGTGCTGGTGGAAGGCAATGATGGAGCCGGCCGACGCGGTGTTCGCGTACTCGTTCAGGATCAGCGGCGCGACCTCGTCGCCCGCGTCCGCCCCCACCAGCTTCTTGATGACCAGCTGGTTCATGCCCTGGTTGGCCTGGTGCAGCCAGAAGCGGCGCATCTGCGTAGGCTCCAGCTTCAGGCCGGCCAGATGGGCCTCGATGTGCGCGGCGGCCATAGGCACGACTTCCTTGAAGACCTTGCGGCCCTCCTGATAGAAGGTCAGGTCGCGGGCGGCCGGATCACGGTCTTCCGCGCGGGTCATGAACCCGAAGTTGTTGCGGATGTTGTTGCTGAACTGGGTGATCAGCTTGGTGCCCAGCACCTCCCACTGGTCGGCCCCCGTGGCGGTCTCGGCACGCTCCACGACCAGCGCCGTGCAGACGTCGCCGAAGATGAAGTGGCAGTCCCGGTCATTCCAGGCCAGGTGGGCCGATGTGATCTCGGGGTTCACCACCAGCACGCAGCGCGCCGAACCGGTGCGCACCGCATTGACCGCCTGTTCCAGTGCAAAGGTGGCTGACGAACAGGCCACGTTCATGTCAAAGCCGTAACCACCCGCGCCCAGCGCCTGCTGGATTTCGATGGCCATCGCCGGGTAGGCGCGCTGCATGTTCGCGCTGGCGCACAGCACGGCGTCGACATCGGCGCCGGTCTTGCCGGCCTGGGCCAGGGCCTGCTTCGCCGCGTCCACCGCGATCTCGGCCATCAGCGACAGTTCGTCGTCGGCACGCGGCGTGAAGCGCGGATACATGCGCGCCGGGTCCAGCACGCCGTCCTTCTCGATGACGTAGCGCTGCTTGATGCCGGACGCCTTCTCGATGAACTCCACGCTCGAGTGCGGCACGGGCTGGCGTTCGCCGCTGGCGATCGCGTCGGCATGCGCGGTGTTCTGCTGATCGGCGTAGCGGTTGAACGCCTCCACCAGCTCGGCATTGGTGATGACGTGCGGCGGCCGATACAGGCCGGTGCCACTGATGACGACTGCCGGGAATGCTGTTTGCATGATGTTCTGGCCGCCCGAGGAGGCCCTGGAATGGGGCCACAATTTTAGGGATTCATGCCACCCCGATCTTTGCGCCCGACATGAGCCAAGCCTTGCTGCTTCCGCAGAACGACGAACTTCGCCTGGTGCTGCACAACGAAGTGCATGCCCGACCGTCGGCGCGCATCGCCCTGCCCGCCCTCGTCACCTATGTGGCGGTGCTCAACGAGGGCATCAGCCGCGCGCAGGAGCATGCCCATCTCAGCGCCCTCCCCGGCCAGCAGCACCTGGCGTTGGATGAGCTGTCCGGCAACTTCCTGCGCCTGCGCTTCGACGGCTTCTCGCTGAAGTGGGAACGTCACAGCGAGTTCACCCGCTATTCCATCGTGCAGCCGCTGCCGGCCGGCACGCTGCCCTCGGCCGCGACGCTGGACGCCCTGCAGCCCGAGGTCAGCGCCGAGTGGCTGAGCCGGATCCCGGGCCGCACCGTGGCCGCCATGAAGGTGCTGATGCTGGAGCGCACCATGGACAGCCCGGCCCATGCCTACCGCGAGGGCAGCGCCTGGTTCGATGACGACGCCGTGTTCGCCTCCACGATGGGCGGCTGGCACTCGCTGGTGCTGGCGGACTTCCAGCTGCGCGGCACGGGCTTCGAGCATGTCGTCGTCATCGCCGAACCCGGCATGCCGCCGTCGCGCGCCGGGCGTGTCTGCCAGCGGCTGCTGGAGCTGGAGACCTACCGGCTGATGGCCTTGCGCGGCCTGCCCGTCGCGAAAGCCCTGACCCCCATGCTCTCCCGCGCCGAGACGCAGCTCGCCGAGATCACGGAAGGCCTGGAGCGGCGCAACGTGTCCGAATCGGCCCTGCTGGACGCGCTGATCGCCACCGCAGCCCAGGTGGAGCACGCCACGGCCGAGCACCAGTACCGCTTCAGCGCCACCGAGGCCTATCACGCCATCGTGGAGCGCCGCATTGCCGAGCTGCACGAGGGCAAGCTGCCCGGCGTGCAGACGCTGGGCGAGTTCATGCAGCGCCGGCTGTCACCCGCGATCGCCACCGTGTCGGCCGCGGCGGGCCGGCTGTCGGGCCTGTCGGAGCGGATCGGGCGCATCAGCGCCCTGCTGCGCACCCGCGTGGACATCGCCACCGAGGCGCAGAACCAGCAGCTGCTGAGCCAGCTCGGCGAGGGCCAGCAGACCCAGCTGCGCATGCAGGCCACCGTGGAAGGGCTGTCGCTGGCGGCCATTACCTACTACGTGGTCAGCCTCGTGGCCTACGGGCTCAAGGCGCTGAAGACCGAGGGCTGGCTGCCCATCAGCCCCGAGCTGGCCACCGGCCTGGCCGTGCCCCTGGTGCTGGCCGGCGTGTGGTGGACCACCCGGCGCATACACCGCCGCTTCTTCGGGCACTAAGGGATATCCCTGGCACACCCCTCGAAACGCGTAGAATCAATCACCGGGCCCAAATTTTGGCGTCCGGTTTTTTTTGCCCGCAACACGCCGGGCAAGGGCCGGAAGAGCCAAGTCAAGCGCTCGCAGCCGAGGTCGCGCACTGCCTCAACGCGCACCGACACATGCGAACTTGAACCATGGAAATCTTCGACTACGACAACATCCTGCTGCTGCCGCGCAAGTGCCGCGTGGACAGCCGCGCCGACTGCGACACCTCCGTGCAGTTCGGCCCCCACCGCTTCAAGCTGCCGGTGATGCCGGCCAACATGAAGACCGTGGTGGATGAAACCATCACCGAACAGCTGGCCCGCGACGGCTACTTCTACGTGATGCACCGCTTCGACCTGGACAGCCTGGCCTATGCCCGCAGCATGCGCGCCAAGGGGCTGCTGGTGTCGCTGTCGGTGGGCGTGAAGCCGGCCGACTACGAGCTGGTGGACCGGCTGGCCGCCGACGGCGTGGGCGCCGACTACCTGACCATCGACATCGCGCACGGCCACGCCGAGAGCGTGCAGCGCATGATCGCCCACATCAAGCACAAGCTGCCCAAGGCCTTCGTGATCGCCGGCAACGTGGGCACGCCCGAGGCCGTGATCGACCTGGAGAACTGGGGTGCCGACGCGACCAAGGTCGGCGTGGGCCCGGGCAAGGTCTGCATCACGCGGCTCAAGACCGGTTTCGGCACCGGCGGCTGGCAGCTGTCGGCGCTGAAGTGGTGCGCCCGCGTGGCCACCAAGCCCATCGTCGCCGACGGCGGTATCCGCCACCACGGCGACATCGCCAAGAGCATCCGCTTCGGCGCGTCCATGGTGATGATCGGCTCGCTGTTCGCCGGCCACGAGGAGTCGCCCGGCAAGACCGTCGAGGTCGACGGCAAGCTCTTCAAGGAGTACTACGGCTCGGCCAGCGACTTCAACAAGGGCGAGTACCGCCACGTGGAAGGCAAGCGCATCCTGGAGCCGGTCAAGGGCCGGCTGGCCGACACGCTGCGCGAGATGCAGGAAGACCTGCAGAGCTCCATCTCCTACGCCGGCGGCACCCAGCTGGCCGACCTGAAGAAGGTGAACTACGTGATCCTGGGCGGCGAGAACGCCGGCGAGCACCTGTTCATGTAAGGCAAACCGGCGCGGGTCCCCCCGCGCCGCGCACGTCCGCCTCGCCTGGGGTCAGGGCGTGCCCTTGGCCGGCTTGGGGTAGTGCCGGTTGACGTCGATGGGCGCGGCATAGGGCGAGCTCCAGGTCTGCTCGTGCAGCGCCGCCAGACGCTCGGCCATGGCCTTGTCGCGCATCACCACCTCCAGGTTGCGCGACTTGTCCAGGTAGCCCCCGCTCCAGTTGCTGGTGCCCACCCAGGCCAGCTCGCCGTCGATGACCATGGTCTTGCTGTGGATCACGCGGGCGAAGGGGATGAAGCCGCTGCTGGCCTGCGGCAGCGTGACGATGCGGATCTCCACCTCGGGCAGCAGCGCCAGGCTCTTGAGATGCTGTATGGCGGGCTCCTCGGTGTTCCAGTTCGACACCATCAGCTTGACCTTGACGCCGCGCGCCGCGGCCGAGCGGATCGCGTTGTCTATCACCGCATAGAAGGGCCGGCGGCCGGCGGCGAAGCTCAGCGGCGCGTAGTCCAGCAACTGCACCCGCACCTCCTTCTGCGCCTGGGCCAGCAGCCGCGGCAGCACCTCCTCGGAGTCGCCCACGCCAGGCGGGTTCCAGGTCCGCGGGCTGGCGAGCAGGAAGGTCTTCTGCGTGATGTCAAACGGCGCCTGGGCCTGCGGCAACGGCGTCACCGGCTTGCCGGCCGCCAGCAGGGCCTGGGCCTGCCAGTCCTGCTCGAAGATGGCCTGCACCTCGGCCACGACGGTCGCATCGGTGATGCGCAAACCCGTTTCATGGATGTGCTTGAGCGCGCGCCAGTCGAAGTTCTGGCTGCCCACGAAGGCCGCGCGGCGGTCCACGATGAAGTACTTGGCATGAATGATGCCGCCGCTGCTGAGCTTGTCGTAAGCCAGCACGCGAAAGTCGATGCCGGGGATGCGGCGCAGCCGCTCCAGCGTGGCCGCATCCGAGAGGCGCTGCCCCTTGTCCTCCAGCAGGAAGCGGATCTTCACGCCGCGTGCGGCTGCCGCCTCCAGCGCGGCGATCTGCTCGTCGAGCACCTCGCCGCTCTGGCCGGCCACATAGAACTGCGCAATGGCGATTTCCTCCCGCGCGCCATCGAACATCTCGCGCCACACCCGCGAAGGTTCGCGCAGGTCAGGCGTGTCCAGACGGGCCTCCACCGGCGCCGTGTGAACGAGTTCGAAGCCCGGAATGGCGAAGTCCGCATGGGCCGCGGCGCCGAGCAAGCCCAGCAGCGCACCCAGCGCGAGGCGAATCGAAGAGGAAATCGTGGACATGAACAGGTGGTGAGATGAACCGGGGCCGGAATATATAGACCGGCCATGACCCTGCCGACGGTCATGCCCGGGCAGGCCAGAATCGCGGCCGAGACAACAGCGCCCACCAACCGCGATGGACTTCAAGCAATACCGACAACACGACGCCACCGCACTGGCCCAGGCCGTGGCCCAGGGCCGCACGACCGGCCCTACCCTGCTGGCGCTGGCCGAGCAGCGTCTGGCCGAGGTGCAGCCCCGGCTCAACCCGGTGTGCCAGGCCTTGCCCGCCCGAGCGCGCGAACAGCTCGCGCGCGGTGTGCGCGGGCCGCTGGCCGGCGTGCCCATGCTCATCAAGGACGCCGTGCACGACTACGCCGGCACGCCCACCGCCTGCGGTAGCCGCGCACTGGCCAGCCTGCCGCCCGCTCGTGAACACGCCCACATCGTGCGCCGCCTGCTGGATGCCGGCGCGGTGATCTTCGGCAAGACCAACACGCCCGAACTGGCGCTCAAGGGCGTGACCGACCCGCAGGCCTTCGGCCGCAGCAGCAACCCCTGGGACGCCACACGCACGCCCGGCGGCAGCAGCGGCGGTGCGGCCGCGGCCGTAGCGGCCGGCGTGGTGCCCATGGCGGCCGGCAACGATGGTGGCGGCTCCATCCGCATCCCGGCGGCCTGCTGCGGGCTGGTGGGCCTCAAGCCCTCGCGCGGCCGCATCTCGGTGGGGCCGGGTCTGAACGAGGTGTGGTTCGGCGCCAGCAGCGACGGTGTGCTCAGCCGCAGCGTGCGCGACACCGCGCTGGCGCTGGACCTGCTGAGCGGCCCCGAGCCGGGCGATCCGATCGCGTTACCGCGCCCCCCGGTGTCCTTTCTTGAGCAAAGCCGCCAGCCGCTGCGGCGCCTGCGCATCGCCTGGTGCGCCGATTCCCCCATTGGCGAGCCGGTGCACGACGAGGCCCGGCTGGCCGTGGAGCGCACCGTGCAGCTGCTGCGCGGCCTGGGCCACGAGGTGGAGGCCGCCGCGCCGGACATCGACGGCCGCGCGCTGGCGCGCAGCTATCTGCACATCTACTTCGGCCAGGTGCCTGCGGCGGTGGACCGGGCCGTGGCCGCCGGCGCGCGCGCGGCCGGCTTCGAGCCGCTGACCCGCGTGCTGGCCACGCTGGGCCGCGCCACCAGCGCCGGCCGCCTCACGGCGGAGCTGCAGCGCTGGAACGACTACGCCCGGGCGCTAGCCCGGCTGCACGCGCGCTACGACCTCTACCTGACGCCCACGCTGGCCTCGCCCCCGGTGACCCACGGCACGGGCGACCCGCCCGCGCTGCAGGTGGCCGCGCTGGGCGCCCTGCGCGCCAGCGGCCTGCTGTCGCTGCTGGCCCGTGCCGGCTGGCTGGACGGCGTGGTCAACCAGATGGCCAGCGACAGCCTGCGGCATGTGCCCTTCACCCAGCTGGCCAACCTGACGGGCACGCCCGCCATCTCGCTGCCGCTGCACTGGACGGCGGACGGCCTGCCGCTGGGCCTGCAGTTCGTCGCGCGGCCCGGCGAGGACGCGCTGCTGTTGCAGCTGGCCACCGAGCTGGAACTGGCCCAGCCCTGGTTCGACCGCGTGCCCAAGTTCAGCTGAACTCAGCAGAACCGCACCGACGCCTCGAACCCCGGCTCGGCATTGCGCAACACCAGCCGGCTGCCGTGGGCCTCGGCCACCAGCCGGCACAGGCACAGGCCCAGGCCCACGCCACCGTCGTGCCGGGTGCGCGCCGCGTCCGGCCGGTAGAAGGGCTGGCCCAGCTGGGCCAGCGCCTCGGCGGGCACGCCGGGCCCGAAGTCGCGCACGGTGATGCGCTGCCCGGCGCCGTCGCGGCTCAGGCTCAGCTGCACCTCGCCCCGTGTCGCATCGTTGTGGCGCAGCGCGTTGTGCACCAGGTTGCGCAGCAGCAGCTGCACCCGCAGGCGGTCCAGGTTCAGCGGTGGCAGCCCAGGCTCGACCGACACCGTCACGCCGGGCCGGGCATGCTCCTGCAGCAGCTCGCCCAGGCTGCAATCGCTCCGCTGAAGCGCCCGGTGGCCGCTGCCCAGCCGCTCGCTCTCCAGCAGCGCACTGATGAGGTCGCGCATCTGCGCAAGCTCGTCGAGCAGGGCGCTGCGCGAGGCGCCCTCGTCCACCAGCTCGGCGTGCAGGCGGGCGCGCGTCAGCGGGCTGCGCAGCTCATGGCTGATGGCCAGCAGCAAGGCCCGCTTGCCATCCAGCATGGCCTGGATGTCGAAGGCCATCTGGTTGAAGCGGCGGGTCAGGTCGCCGATCTCGTCGCGGTGCACCTCGGGCACGCGGTGATCCAGCTCACCGCGGCCAAATGCCTCGGCCCCCAGCGCCAGCAGGTGCAGCGGCCGCACCATGTGGCGGATCGCGCCGAACGCCGCGCCCGTCACCAGCAGCAGGGCCGGCACGGCGAGGAACAGGCTCAGCGCATGGCTCATCGTTCCCCACAGGATGGCACTGCTCAGCAGCGCCAGCAGCAGGAACACGGCGATCAGCCGCGCGCCCAGCGAGTGCTTGAAGCGGCCGTGATGATGATGCCAGCGACGATGCCAGCGCTGCCGCACCCGCCAGCGCGTCTTCCAGTCGGCACGCAGCTGCCGCCGCAGGCGGCGCGTCATGCGACGCTTGAAACGCTCGCGGGCGTGATGGTCGTAGGGGTGCGCCCCGGCCGGATACCGCCTCATGCGCCCTCCCAGACAGGCAGCGCAAAGCAGTAGCCCGCATTGCGCAGCGTTTTCACCGCCTCCAGCGGCTCGAGCTTGCGCCGCAAGCGGCTGATCAGAATGTCCACCGCACGTGTGTAGAGCTCGGCCTCCTGGCCGCGCAGGCGGTTCAGGATCTCGTCACGCGACAGCACGCGACCCGGCTCGCGCGCCAGCATCAGCAGCAGCTCGTACTCCGTGCTGGTCAGCTCCACGGGCTGGGCGCCTGCAATCACGATGCGACGCACGGTGTCGATCTCCAGGCCCTCGAAGCACAGCCGGCCGGACGACGCCGAGGCCGGCGGTGCCAGGCGCAGCCGGCGCAGCACCGTCTGCAGCCGGGCCGCCAGCTCGCGCGGCTCGAAAGGCTTGGGGAGATAGTCGTCCGCGCCCAGTTCCAGGCCGACGACCCGGTCCGTCAGATCGCCGCGCGCGGTCAGCATCAGCACGGGCATCGCATGCCAGGGATCGGTGCCGGCACGCAGGCGCCGGCAGAACTCGAAGCCGTCCATCTCCGGCAGCATGCCGTCGAGGATCAGCGCGTCGAAACGTTCAGCCGCCAGCCGCTTCAGCGCCTCGCTGGGGCGCGTCACGGCCTCGAGCTGAAAGTCGAAACGTGCCAGGTATTGCGCCAGCGGCCCGGCCAGCGCCTCGTCATCGTCAAGCAGAAGCAGTCGTGCCATCGCCCCGTCCATTGTGCCCACGCCGCACCAGTGTGATGGCCCGCTCGGGGCAGGCGCTCACGCACAGGCCGCAGCCATTGCAGGCGTCCAGCCGCGGCGTCTGCGCCTGGCGCCATCCGTGGGCGTAGCCCTTGAGCAGGCCCCCGATGCTCAGCCCGCGGCGCTCCTCGGGCGGCAGCACCGAGACGCTGAAGACGGCCTGCGGACAGACCAAGACGCAATCGCCCTTGCCCTCGCAGCGGTTGCGATTGATGCGCGGAGCCAGCGCGGGCTTGCCCGACTCAGTCATGCAGGCTCCTGACATGAGCGTCATCAACCGCCCTGCGCTGCGGTGCAGGCCAGGCCCAGGAAGAATCCAGGGCGGGAATGAGCGCCTGCCGCGACAGCGCCGTGCTGCGCTCGCCTGCCCCGATGGAGGGCAGCGCGGTCTCAGGCGCCAGCGACCAATGTCGGAAATTCGGGTGTTGGGTCCAGTGAGGTTCGTTGGCCATGAGGGCTCCGAGGTGGATTGAGGGTTGGAAATCAACGTCCCGCCATGGTCCCGATCCAGGCGCCGCCCGGCATCTCGCCGCGGTATCGCCGGGTTTCGTTTTGTATCGACCGCCCGGGTGGGGCAGCCTCCCGAACATCACGCCCCCGCCCCCCGTGAACCAGGGCCGCTGCGGCTCATCTGCCCTGCGGATGGGGCCTGGGCCTGTCACCAAACCGACCTTGAACACCTCCTAGCATGCTGTTCGAACGGTCATGTCCGCCGTCTCGGACATTCATTCGCGAATCGAGGAGCAGTCTGTGAAATCACCTCTCTTGCGCACGATGACCGGCTTGGCGCTGGGTGTCTGCACGGCAATCAGCGCCCAGGCCGCAACGGCCAGCGCGTCGCTGAGCAACGTCCATCTCCAGCTGATCGACCTGGACCCGAACGACGGCATCACCGCCGCCATCTCGTTCAATGGCGACACCAGCACCTACAACAACGCCTATTGGTCTCTGAACGGCAGCTACCAAGCCGGCGACTGGCAATATGCGCCCGGCCTGGGCGTCGCCATCCCGGCCGTGGCCGTCAGTGGGGTGGGATTCAGCGCCAGCGCCTCGTCCACGGCCGGCGATCTGTTTCAGGGCGCTGGCTGGGGAGGCAGCGCCCAAGCCAGCGCCGTCACCGCGGGCGTGCGATCGACCGCCTACGCCGAGACCTACGCCGGCCAATTCACACTCGCGCCGCACACCCTGCTGGTGCTGATGGCGGATTCGCCCGCGGCCACCGTCTCGGCCGCGCTGGGCGAATACGCCTCGGCCAGCGCCTACCTCTCGGTGCAGTCCTTGGACGGCAGCACACAGGGCTCCGCATACGCCCAGGCCTACATCAATGCCGATGGCGCGGGCTATTCGAACGCACCCAGCTTTTTGCAGGTGAGCTTCGTGAATCTCTCCGGCACGGCGATATCGGGCTATCTGTACGGCGAGGCCTATGCCTACGCAAGCGCAGCCCCCGTGCCGGAGCCCGGCAGCGCCGCCCTGATGCTCGGCGGCCTGCTGGGTGCCGGTGCGCTGTTGCGGCGACGAGCCAGGCGCTGAGGCGCCGGGATGTCCATATAGGACAATCAGCCCATCCCGCATCCCGTCATCGGGGCGGCCCCCGCCAGGGGTCGCCCCGCTGTGTTTTTTGAAACCAACATGACCGAACTCGCCAAGTCCTTCGAACCTGCCGCACTGGAAGCCCAATGGGGCCCAAAATGGGAGGCCAGTGGCATCTACAAGCCCTCGCTGGACCCGGCCAAGCCCTCGTTCTCCATCCAGCTGCCGCCGCCCAACGTGACCGGCACGCTGCACATGGGTCATGCGTTCAACCAGACGGTGATGGACTCGCTGACGCGCTACCACCGCATGCTGGGCCACAACACGCTGTGGGTGCCAGGCACCGACCACGCTGGCATCGCCACGCAGATCGTCGTGGAGCGCCAGCTGCAGGCCGCGGGCCAGAGCCGCCACGACCTGGGCCGCAAGAACTTCGTCGCGCGTGTGTGGGAGTGGAAGCAGCAGAGCGGCAACACCATCACCGGCCAGATGCGCCGGCTGGGCGATTCGGTCTCGTGGGAGCACGAGTACTTCACCATGGACGAGAAGCTGTCCAGGGTCGTGGTCGAAACCTTTGTGCGCCTCTTTGAAGAAGGCCTGATCTACCGCGGCAAGCGCCTGGTGAGCTGGGACCCGGTGCTGCAGTCCGCGGTGTCGGACCTGGAGGTCACCAGCGAGGAGGAAGACGGCTCGCTGTGGCACATCCGCTATCCGCTGGCCGATGGCTCTGGCGAACTGGTGGTGGCCACCACCCGCCCCGAGACCCTGCTGGGCGACGTGGCCGTGATGGTCCACCCCGAGGACGAGCGCTACAGCGCGCTGATCGGCAAAAAAGTGAAGCTGCCGCTGACCGATCGCGAGATTCCGGTGATCGCCGACGACTACGTGGACCGCGAATTCGGCACCGGCGTCGTCAAGGTCACGCCAGCGCACGACACGAACGACTACGCGGTCGGGCAGCGCCATGGCCTGCCGATGATCTCGGTGCTGGACCTGCAGGCCAAGATCAACGACAACGCGCCCGAGGCCTATCGCGGCCTGGACCGCTTCGTGGCTCGCAAGAAGATCGTGGCCGACCTGGACGCGCTGGGACTGCTGGCCGAGGTCAAGAAGCACAAGCTGCAGGTGCCGCGCTGCGAGCGCACCGGCCAGGTGGTCGAGCCCATGCTGACCGACCAGTGGTTCGTGGCCGTGACCAAGCCAGGCGCCGACGGCAAGAGCATCGCCGACAAGGCCATCGCCGCGGTGGACACCGGCGCGGTGAAGTTCCATCCCGAGCAGTGGGTCAACACCTACAACCACTGGATGCACAACCTGCAGGACTGGTGCATCTCGCGCCAGCTGTGGTGGGGCCACCAGATCCCGGCCTGGTACGGCACGAACGGCGAGCTCTTCGTCGCGCGCAGCGAGGAAGACGCCCGCGCCCGTGCCACGGCCGCCGGATACACGGGCGAGCTGAGCCGCGACCCCGACGTGCTGGACACCTGGTACTCGTCGGCCCTGGTGCCGTTCTCGACGCTGGGCTGGCCCGAGACCACCGGCACGAGCGCGCTGGAACAGCAGCTGTTCCTGCCGTCCTCGGTGCTGGTGACGGGCTACGACATCATCTTCTTCTGGGTCGCCCGGATGATCATGCTGACGACCCACTTCACCGGCAAGGTGCCGTTCAAGGACGTCTACATCCACGGTCTGGTGCGCGACTCTTCAGGCCAGAAGATGAGCAAGTCCGAGGGCAATGTGCTGGACCCTGTGGACCTGATCCAGGGCGTGGACCTGGACACGCTGATCCAGAAATCCACCACCGGCCTGCGCAAGCCCGAGACGGCCCCCAAGGTGGCCGCCCGCGTGAAGAAGGAGTTCCCGGAGGGCATGCCAGCATACGGCGCGGATGCGCTGCGCTTCACGATGGCGTCCTACGCCACGCTGGGCCGCAACATCAACTTCGACACCAAGCGCTGCGAGGGCTACCGCAACTTCTGCAACAAGCTCTGGAACGCGACCCGCTTCGTGCTGATGAACACTGAGGGCCAGGACTGCGGCCTGGCCCATGCCGAAGGCGAGTGCCCGCCCGGCTATAACCTGTTCAGCCCGGCGGACCGCTGGATCACCAGCGAGCTGCAGCGCGTCGAGGCGGCCGTGGCCCAGGGCTTTGCCGAATACCGGCTCGACAACGTCGCCAACAGCCTCTACAGCTTCGTGTGGGACGAGTACTGCGACTGGTACCTGGAGATCGCCAAGGTGCAGATCCAGACCGGCAACGAGGCTCAGGCGCGCGCCACCCGCCGCACGCTGATCCGCGTGCTGGAGACCACGCTGCGCCTGCTGCACCCCATCGCACCCTTCATCACCGAAGAGCTGTGGCAGACGGTCGCTCCGGTGGCGGCCCGCAAAGGCACGGAGTTCATCGGCCAGGCCGCCTATCCGCTGGCCCAGCCCGAGCGCATCGACGCGTCGTCCGACGCCTGGATGGCCCAGCTCAAGGCCGTCGTGGGCACCTGCCGCAGCCTGCGCAGCGAGATGAACCTCAGCCCGGCCGAGCGCGTGCCGCTACTGGTGGGCGGCGACCTGTCCTTCCTGCGCGAGGCCGCGCCAGTGCTCAAGGTGCTGGCCAAGCTCAGCGGCGTGGAGCTGATCGAGGACGAGGCCGAGTTCGCCAAGCAGAGCGCCACCTCGCCGGTGCTGGTGCACGGCGCGGCACGCCTTGCGCTGAAGGTGGAGATCGATGTCGAGGCCGAGCGCGCCCGCCTGGGCAAGGAGGTCACGCGCCTGGAAGGCGAGATCACCAAGGCTGAGGCCAAGCTCTCCAACGAGAGCTTCGTGGCCCGCGCACCGGCTGCCGTCGTGGAGCAGGAGCGCGCCCGGGTGGTGGACTTCCAGGCCACCGTGACCCGCCTGCGCGAACAACTGGCCCGACTGCCGGCCTGAGGCCACGAATGACGGGCGCCCGCTGGACGCCCGTCACACCGAAAGGCACGCCGGCCATCGTCGGAGGGCTGAACGGCTCGTCGGCTCGATGCCTCAGTAGCGCCCGACGGCGCGCGGCTCCGCTCGCGGCTTGACGGCCACGGGCACCCCCAGCAGCTCGTCGATACGGCGCGCCACGGCCCAGGCGGCACGCACGCGCGACTCGCGGGTCGTGCCGGCCAGCCTGGGGGTCACCTGCAGCGTGGTGATGCCATGCAATGGCCGCCCCGGCTCCAGCCAGCCGGGCTCCAGGCTGTCGAACCAGGCCGCCAGCAGGCGCCCCGTCTGCAGCGCGCGGGCCAGCGCGCTCTCGTCGAACACGCCCGAGTGGCTGAGGCTGACCAGCACCTGGCCGCTGCGTGCGCCGTCGAGCTGACGCTCGGACAGCAGGCCGCGGTAGCGCTCGTAGAACGGCAGCAGCAGCACGACGCCATCGCTCTGCTCCACCAACTCTGACAGCCCCACCGCCTCGATGCCCCAGCGCTCCCAGATCGCGTCGCTGGGGTGCAGCGCCGGGTCATAGCCGATGACGCGGGTGCCGAACGCCGGCAGCAGCTGCGCCAGCACGCGCGCCGACGCGGTGAGGCCCAGGATGCCCACCGTGGAGCAGCCCAATTCGCGCCCCACCATCAGGCCATCGCTGCCCTCCACCGGCACGCGCCGCAGCAGGCTCAGCAAGGCGCCGATGACGAACTCGGCCTCGGCATTGGCGGTGGCCGTCTGCGAGCGCACCACGTCCACGCCCGCCTTGCGGCAGGCCTCGACGTCGATGTTCTCCGATCCGCCGCTGGCCCGGCCGATGGCGCGCAGCTGCGGGGCACCACGCAGGAGTTCGGCGTCGATGCGCACCTCGGGCGGCGCGATCAGCGCACGGGCGTCCTGCAGTGCGTCCAGCAGGCCCTCGGTGTCACCCACGAGCTCGGGCGCGAAGCGCGCATCATGGCGTTCGGCCAGCCATTGAACGACCTCGGTCTCGAGCGGTTCCAGTATCAATACGGACATCTTCTTACACGGCCACTAAGGCATTGGCTGGGGCAAATGTCACGGACCCCATGACACAATCAATTCGACTTTTCTCAACATTGCGCCCCCAATGGCCACCAAACCCAGCGTTACCAAAGCCATCTTTCCGGTCGCCGGTCTCGGCACACGTTTCCTGCCGGCCACCAAGGCCCAGCCCAAGGAGATGCTGCCCGTCGTCGACAAGCCGCTGATCCAGTACGCCGTCGAGGAAGCCTACGCGGCTGGCGTGCGCGAGATGATCTTCGTGACCGGCCGACACAAGCGCCCGATCGAGGACCATTTCGACATGACCTTCGAGCTGGAGGTCGCACTGCAGAACTCCGGCAAGCAGGAGCTTCTGGACGTGGTGCGCAGTGTCAAGCCGGACGACATGGAGTGCATCTATGTGCGCCAGCCCCAGGCCCTGGGCCTGGGCCACGCGGTGCTGTGCGGGCAGCGCCTGGTGGGCAACGAGCCCTTCGCGGTGCTGCTGGCCGACGACCTGATGGTGGGCCAGAAGCCCATCCTGCGGCAGATGGTCGACCAGTTCTCCGAGTGGCGCGCGTCCATTCTCGCCGTGCAGGAGGTGCCGCCCGAGCACACCCGGCGCTACGGCATCGTCGCGGGCACCCAGGTCAACGAGAACCTGATGGACGTGACGCGCATCGTCGAGAAGCCCGCCCCCGAGGACGCGCCCTCGCGCCTGGGCGTGGCCGGCCGCTACATCCTGACGCCCGGCGTCTTCCACGAGATTGCCAACCAGCCGCGCGGCGTGGGCGGCGAGATCCAGCTGACCGACGGCATCGCCGGCCTGCTGCGCCGTGAAAAGGTGTTTGCCTATCGCTATGAAGGCAAGCGCTACGACTGCGGCAGCAAGGAAGGCTTTTTGCAGGCCAATGTGGAACTGGCGCTGGCGCACCGCGAACTGGGCCCGGGCTTCCGCGAGTTCCTGCAAGGCCTGACCCTCTGATGCCGTGACGGCTGCGGCGGCGCCTCAGCGCCGCCGCAGCACGTGGATGAACTCGGCGCCCGCTGTCTGCTGGTCCACCAGCTCATTGCCGGTCTGGCGCGAGAACGCCTGGAAGTCGCGCAGCGAACCGGGGTCGGTCGCCACCACGCGCAGCAGATCGCCGCTGGCCATTTCGGCCAGTGCCTTCTTCGCCTTGAGGATGGGCAGGGGACAATTCAGCCCCCGCGTGTCGAGTTCGCGCTGTACGTCCATCTTTGCGTCCATGGGTTCAATCCCGGTTCAATTCCATCCATTGCGGCTCAATGCCGCGCTGCCTCAGCCAGGTGGCCAGCGCCTGGCCGGTGCCCTGCGGCCAGCAGCGCAGTTGCCCGGGCGCGAACAACCTGTATTCGGCCAGTTCCGGTGAAAGCTTGATCTCTCCGCGCGCCTGCGCGTGGTAGGCAATGATCACCTGGTTCATGCGCTGGAAATCCCACACGCCCAGCAGGCTCAGCGACTCCACCTGCAGCGCCGTTTCCTCCGCGATCTCGCGGCGCATGCCATCCTCGGGCGCCTCGCCGGCCTCCATGAAGCCGGTGATCAGGCCAAAAAAGCGCTGCGTCCAGGCCGCATTGCGCGCCAGCAGCACCTGCCCGTCGCGATCCGTGCACTCGATGACCGCCGCCAGCACCGGGGTCGGATTGTTCCAGTGCGTGAAGCCGCAGGCCGGGCAGCGCAGCCGCGTCTTGTCGCCGCCATCCTCCACCGCCGACAGCCAGGCCAGCTCGGTCGCGCATTGCGGACAGAAGCGATAAGCCGATGGATAGGCCGATGCGGCCGGCAGCGGCTGGCTCATGCCGGAAAGACCCCGGTGGACAGGTAACGGTCGCCACGATCGCAGACGATGAAGGCAATCGTCGCGTTCTCCACCTCGCGGGCAATCTGCAGCGCCACACAGCAGGCGCCGGCCGCCGAGATGCCGGCGAACAGTCCCTCCTCGCGCGCCAGACGGCGGGCCATGTCCTCAGCGTCGCCCTGGCTGACCAGCACCAACTGGTCCACGCCGCTGGGCTCGTAGATCTTGGGCAGATAGGCCTCGGGCCACTTGCGGATGCCCGGGATGCGCGAGCCCTCGGCCGGCTGGGCGCCGATGATGCGCACGCCCGGGTTCTGCTCCTTCAGATAGCGCGACACGCCGGTGATAGTGCCGGTCGTGCCCATGGCGCTGACAAAGTGCGTGATGCGCCCGCCGGTGTCGCGCCAGAGCTCGGGGCCGGTGGTCTCGTAATGGATGCGCGGGTTGTCGGGGTTGGCGAACTGGTCCAGAACGCGGCCCTTGCCCTCGGACGCCATCTGCTCGGCCAGATCGCGGGCGTATTCCATGCCGCCGCTGCGCGGGGTCAGGATGAGCTCGGCGCCAAAGGCCTTCATCGTCTGCGCTCGTTCAATGGAGAGGTCCTCCGGCATGATCAGCACCATGCGGTAGCCGCGGATCGCTGCGGCCATGGCCAGCGCGATACCGGTATTGCCCGAGGTGGCCTCGATCAGCGTGTCGCCCGGCTTGATCTCGCCGCGCTCCTCGGCGCGCCGGATCATGCTGATGGCCGGCCTGTCCTTCACCGAGCCCGCCGGGTTGTTGCCCTCCAGCTTGGCGAGGATCACGTTGCCGCGCGCCTCGGCATCGGACCCAGGCAGGCGCTGCAGGCGCACGAGCGGGGTCGAGCCGATGACGTCTTCGAGAGTGGGATAGCTCATGGCGCAAGATTGTCGCAGCGACCGCAAAGCCCGCCGCGCTTCGCGTGCATAATGCGTCCCCTTCGACATCGTCGTTTCCGAGCTGCCCAGGTGGCGAAATCGGTAGACGCAGGGGACTCAAAATCCCCCGCCGCAAGGTGTGCCGGTTCGAGTCCGGCCCTGGGCACCACAGCTCCGACGACGTCATTCCCCTGTCGCATACACTCGCCCGACAAGCCTCGGCCGTTCCGAGGCAGGCGCCCTCTCCCGGTGCCGTCGCCCGCGATCCCATGCCCTCGTTGCCCCCGGTCACCAAGGCCTTTCTGCTGGCCTGTGTCGCTGCGTTCTGCCTGTTCGAGCTGTTTCCCTGGCTGGAGCCCTGGTTCGAACTCTGGCCCCTGCAATCCGGTTACTTCCTGCCCTGGCAGCTGCTGACCTACGCCTTCCTGCATGGCGGCTTCACGCATCTGCTGTTCAACATGCTGGGCCTGTGGATGTTCGGCGGCGAGCTGGAACGCGTGTGGGGGCCGCGCCGCTACACGCAGATCCTGGTCGCCAGCGCGCTGAGCGCGGCCGGCGTGCAGCTGCTCGTCACCTTCGCGCTGGGCTCCATGCAACCGACCGTCGGCGCCTCCGGCGCGCTCTACGGCCTGCTGCTGTCCTACGGCATGCTGTTCCCCAACCGCATCATCGTGCCGCTGATCCCGCCCATCCCGATGAAGGCCAAGGTCTATGTCGCGATCTTCGGCGGGCTGGAGCTGTTCCTGGGCATCACCGGCGGCAGCGGCGTGGCCCACTTCGCCCACCTGGGCGGCATGCTTGGCGCCTGGCTGATGATCCGCTACTGGCGCTCGCCCGGCCGCCGGCGCTGAGGCTCACAGCCCCTCTCGCGGCGTGGGGTAGCGCAGTGCCAGCCGCAGCTCGCGCTTGAGGCGCCGGTTGTCCAGCCGCCGCGATTCACTCCAGAAGCTCAGCTGCATCGCACTGAGCCGCTCGGTGGCCTGCGTCAGCGAGATGCGCTCGGGCCGCGGCAGGCCGGCCAGATCGGCCGCCAGGTCGAAATAGTCGCCCATCAGCAGCTCGCTGTCGTCGCAGGCATTCAGTGCCCGCTGCGGCAGGCCGCGCAGCAGCGCCAGCAGGCAGGCACGGGCCAGATCGTCGGCCTGGATGTGATTCGTGTAGACGTCGTCCTCCCGGCGCAGCACCGGCGTGCCACGCGCCAGGCGCTCGCGCGGATGCCCACCGGCACGGTCGCGCGCGTAGATGCCCGGCACCCGCAGGATCACGACCCGCGTGCCGTGCCGCCGGCCAAAGGCACGCAGCTGCATCTCGGCATCGACGCGGCGCTGTGCTCGCGCGGTGGCCGGTGCGAGCGGCCGGGTTTCGTCGATGCGGGCGCCCCCGCAGTCGCCATAGACCCCGGTGGTACTGACATACACCAGCACGGCCGGCGGCTTGCGCGCCAGGGCCTGCAGCAGCCGATGCGTGCGCAGGTCCCTCAGGCCTTCCGACGGCGGCGGCGCCAGATGCAGCACCAGGCCCGCCAGGCCAGCCAGCCGGGCCAGCGTACCCGCGTCGTCCAGGCTGCCCAGCAAGGGCGTGGCGCCGGCTGCGCGCAGGGCGGGCAGGCGCTCCGGACTAGAGGTCAGCGCACGCACGGGCCAACGACCCTTCAGCAGGCGCAGTACGCGCAGGCCGACGTCGCCACAGCCAATGATCAGCAGAGATGGGGTCATGCCAGGGTCGGGCAAAATGCAGGGCAGTCTACGGCCCCGGCCCCCGCATGCGGGGCCGCTTGCTTTTCTAAAGCCCATGAGTCACCAGATCACGATCCAGCCTTCGGGCCGCACCTACGCCACCGAGGGCGACGACACCCTGCTGGCCGCCGCCATCCGCCAGGGCATCGGCCTGCCCTATGGCTGCAAGGACGGCGCCTGCGGCTCCTGCAAATGCCGTCTGCTGGAGGGCCAGGTGGTGCACGGCCCGCATCAGACCAAGGCGCTGAGCGCCGAGGAAGAGGCCGCCGGCTTCGTGCTGACCTGCTGCGCCCGCCCGCAGACCGACTGCGTGGTCGAGGCGCGCGCCGTGCCGGGCGCCGGCGAATTCCCGGTGCTCAAGCTGCCCACCCGCGTCGCCAGCATCACCAGGCCTGCCGACGATGTGGCCGTGCTGCGCCTGCAGCTGGCGGCCAACCAGAACTTCCAGTTCCGCGCCGGCCAGTATGTGGAGTTCATCCTGCGCGACGGTGCGCGCCGCAGCTACTCGATGGCCAACGCGCCCGAGACGCTGGCCGGCCAGATCGAGCTGCACATCCGCCACATGCCGGGCGGAAAGTTCACCGACCATGTGTTCGGCGCGCTGAAGGAAAAGGACATCCTGCGCATGGAAGGCCCCTTCGGCAGCTTCTTCCTGCGCGAGGACAGCGCCAAGCCCATCGTGCTGCTGGCCAGCGGCACCGGCTTCGCCCCCATCAAGGCCATCATCGAACGCGCCCGCCAGGCCGGCTCCACCCGCCCCATGCAGCTGTACTGGGGCGCCCGCCGCCAGGCCGACCTCTACCAGGATGACTGGGTGCGCGCCCAGGCCGCCGAATGGCCGCTGCTGAGCTACACGCCCGTGCTGTCCGAGCCGGATGCCGGCTGGACCGGCCGCACCGGCTTCGTCCACGAGGCCGTGATGGCCGACCTGCCCGACCTGTCGGGCCATCAGGTCTACGCCTGCGGGGCCCCGGTGATGGTCGAGGCGGCACAGCGCGATTTCAGCGCGCAGTGCCGGCTGCCCGCCGACGAGTTCTACGCCGACGCCTTCACCTCCGAAGCCGACAAGCACGGCAACCCCTGACCCTCCCGCCTTCAGCCCCGCACCGCCGCCATGACCGCCCCGATGTTCGAACCTCCCTGGACCGCGGCCGACGCGGTGGTTGACGCGCTGCAGCGCGACGGTCAGGCCGTGCTGGCGCCCGAATCCCTGGGCGTGCTGGGCACCAGCGCGGCCGAGCTCGACGCACTGCGGCCCTGCTGGGAGGAACTGCCGCCGGACGGCTACCTCAAGGACGGCGGCCGCTACCGCTTCCGCCGGCACGGCAACTTCGTCGTCGATGGCGACGGCGTGCGCGCCATGCCGCACCGCGCGCACTGGCAGCCGCTGGACTACAACGCACTGCACGGCGGCATCCAGCGCTGGTTCGTGCCGCTGCAGGCCGAGATGAGCGAATCGCCGGCCTTCCTGGCATTGCTCAAGGGTCTGGCGCGCGTGACCTCGGCCCTGCGCGGGCCGCGCCCCTGGTTCGTCGAGACCCACCCGTTCCGCATCGACACCACCGACGGCATCGGCCGCCCCACGCCCGAGGGCGCACATCGCGACGGCGTGGACCTGGTGGCCGTGCTGCTGGTGGACCGCCAGGGCATCAAGGGCGGCGAGTCGCGCGTCTTCGACGCCCAGGGCCCGGGCGGCCAGCGCTTCACGCTGACCCGCCCCTGGACCACGCTGCTGCTCGACGACCAGCGCGTGATCCACGAAACCACGCCCATCCAGCCGCTGGTGGCCGGCGAACGAGGCTGGCGGGACACGCTGGTCATCACGCTGAGAAGCCAGGGTTTCCAGGGGCCGGACGCTCGCTGACCCCGCCTCGCTACACTGACCGCGGCCGCGCCAAAAGCGCGGCCGCTTCACTTTCCACTGCTGCGCCAAAAGCGCCTTCAGACATGACGACCTCCCTCTTCGGCCTGCCCGACCAGGCCCCGCACGAGCGCGTGCTGCTCGCCACCGACCCCGTCTCCGGCCTCAAGGCCATCCTGGCGGTCCACAGCACCGCGCGCGGCCCCGCCTTCGGCGGCTGCCGCCTGTGGCAGTACGACACCGATGCCGCGGCCCTGAACGACGCGCTGCGCCTGTCGCAGGGCATGAGCCTGAAGAACGCGCTGGCCGACCTGCCCTTCGGCGGCGGCAAGGCCGTGATCCTGAAGCCCCAGGGCGAGTTCGACCGCCCCGCACTGTTCGCCGCCTTCGGCCGCGCGGTGCAGTCGCTGGGCGGCGCCTACATCACCGCCGAGGACGTGGGCACCACCACGGCCGACATGCGCGGCCTGCAGGCCGTGACGCCCTTCGTCAGCGGCATTCCGCGTGACGGCGCCTTCGGCGGCGACCCCAGCCCCAAGACCGCCTGGGGCGTGTTCGTCTCCATCCGCGCCGGCGTGCGCCGCGTGCTGGGCAGCGAGTCGCTGCAGGGCGTCACCGTCGCGTTGCAGGGCCTGGGCGCGGTGTGCTGGCATCTGGCCGAATTCCTGCACCAGGCCGGCGCCAAGCTGGTGGTGGCCGACGTCGACGCCACCAAGGTGCAGCGCGCCGTCGCGCAGCTGGGCGCCGCGCCCATGCACGTGGCCGAGATCCTGGCGGCCGAGGCCGACGTGCTGGCGCCCTGCGCGCTCGGCGCGGCCCTGAACGACAAGAGCATCCCCGCGATCCGCGCCCGCCTGATTGCCGGCGCCGCGAACAACCAGCTGGCCACGCCGGCCGACGGCGATGCGCTGCAGGCGCGTGGCATCTGCTACCTGCCCGACTACCTGGTGAACGCCGGCGGCATCATCAGCGTGGCCCGCGAGTACCGTGGCGAAGGCGAGGAACAGACCGTGATGGCCGAGGTGAGCCGTATCGCCGACCGCGTGGATGAACTGCTGGACCGTGTCAAGCAGTCGGGCCAGACGCCGGCCCGCGTGGCGGACGACTGGGCCCGCTCCAAGCTGGTGCGCAAGGCCTGACCCTCGGGCCATCGGGGTGCAGCCCGCGGGCCGCGCCCTGAGACACAATGCTTCACAGGCACACCCGGCCGACGCCGGGTTAGGCACCATGCTGGGGCAAAAATTCTAGAGAGCTCTCTCGAATCCAGGGTTTTCGTGAACCCTCGCGCCATCCGGCCGCCATGGGTGCTGCTCACAATCCGTCCCCATTACGCATCACCACACGGAGACAAACAATGCGTCCTACCTCTCGCGCCGCCTGGGCGCTGAGTCCGCTGCTGGCCGGCATCGCGCTGCTGCCGCTGACCCTGTCCACCGCCCAGGCTGCCGGCTACCGCTTCGGCACGCAGAGCGCCGCCGCCGAAGGCACGGCCAACGCCAATGGCGCCGAGGCCGCTGACGCCAGCACCATCTTCGCCAACCCGGCCGGCATCCTGCGCCTGTCCAAGGGCTGGAACTTCTCCGGCGTGCTGGACTACGTGGACGCCGACCTGCGCTTCACGGACCAGGGCTCCACCATCTCGCTGCCTGGCTCGGGCCTGCAGCCCCGCGCGATCGGCGTCGTCGGCGAGACCTCAACGGCCGCCAAGCCGGTGGTGGTGCCGCATGCGTATGCAAGCTACCGCGCCTCCGACGACATCGCCTACGGCATCGGCGTGTTCGTGCCCTGGGGCACCAAGATCAACTACCCCTCGAACTGGGGCGGCCGCTACAACATCCAGAGCGTCGAGCTGCAATCGCTGAACATCAACCCCAACGTGGCCTTCAAGGTCGCCAAGGGCCTGTCGGTGTCCGCGGGCTTCTCGCTGGAATACATGGACGGCAAGCTGCGCCCCGCCGTGCCCTATGGCTCGGTGTACGCCGCCGGCCTGCTGTCGGCCGCTCACCAGGCTGCCACGGCGGGCGCGCCCGGCCTTGCGCTGCAACTGCAGCAGCAGGCGGCCCAGGTGTTCGGTGACCCGCAGTACGACGGCTCCATCGGCGTCAAGGGCAGCGACTGGGGCGTCGGCCTGAACTTCTCGGCCCTGTGGGAGATCTCCGCCGACACCCGCGTCGGCGTGGCCTACCGCAGCCCCATCCAGCACAAGCTGCGTGGCAATGCCGACTGGACCCAGCCGTCCACGCTGCCCGCCAACGTGCTGGCCGCGATCACCGCCTCGCCCTACAACGGCACCAGCGCGATGGACCACAACGACTCCGCCGCCAGCCTGGCCGTGCGCACGCCCGAGTCGCTGTCCATTCACGGCTTCCATCAGCTGACGCCGACCATCGCCATCATGGGCGACTTCACCTGGACCAACGAGTCCCGCCTGAAGCAGCTGCGCATCGACTTCAAGAACACGACGGCCGACTCCATCATCGCCGAGCACTGGAAGGACTCCACCAAGCTCTCCATCGGCGCCCAGTGGAAGGCCACCGATCGCCTGCTGCTGCGCACCGGCGTCACCAAGGACCGCTCGCCCGTGCCGTCCAGCACCCGCAGCCCCGCCCTGCCCGACTCCGCGCGCACCTGGTTCGCCGTGGGCGGCAACTGGGCCTTCGACCTGAACACCAGCGTGGACCT
The DNA here is from genome assembly GCA_003241055.1 of Roseateles depolymerans. Classification (GTDB taxonomy): domain Bacteria; phylum Pseudomonadota; class Gammaproteobacteria; order Burkholderiales; family Burkholderiaceae_C; genus Pelomonas; species Pelomonas depolymerans_A. Next base: position 69,495 of record QFOD01000011.1, on the reverse strand, counting down.
CTCGCTGGGCCACGTGAAGCTCAAGGACGCGGCGATGAACGCCACCGACGACGGTGATGGCGAACACGTCTGCAACTGCTCGTTCGCCACGGCCCGTGGCAACTACAACACCAAGGCGACGATCTTTGGTGTGCAGCTCAATCACAAGTTCTGAGGAGACGACTCATCATGGATCGACGCAGTTTTCTCCGTCGCAGTGCGGCCCAGGCCGGCGCTCTGATCACCGCCTCCACGGCGCTGTCCAGCCTGGTCGGCTGCGGCGGTGGTGGCGACGCCGGCACGCCGGTGACCCCGCTGCCCGCCACCTTCCCCGGCACCAGCACGCCGCTGCCCAGCACGGCAGCCGCCAGCGGGGCCTACAAGTTCCCGCAGTCCGTCGCGTCGGGTGACCCGAAGCCGGACGGTGTCGTGCTGTGGGCCCGCGTGGTGCCTGCCAGCGCCGACGACGTCACCAGCGCCGCCGGCGCCGGCAGCTTCAACGTCACGCTCAAGGTCACCAGCGCCGACAACAGCGCCAACCTCGGCACGACGACCGCACTGTCCGGCACGGTGGACGCCACGGCCGATGTGCCGGTCTACGAGTTCTACGACCACACGCTGCGCCACCGCATCAGCGGCCTCAAGCCCGCCACGGTCTACTACTACCAGTTCACCGCCGGCAGCGGCGTGTCGCGCATCGGCCGCTTCAAGACCGCGCCCGCCAACGACGCCGACATCAGTGCGCTGAACTTCGCCTTCATCTCCTGCCAGGACTGGAGCGTGAACCACTGGGCCGGCATGGACGCGCTGGCGCAGGAGAACGTGGACTTCATCGTCCACCTGGGCGACTACATCTACGAGGCCGTGGGTGCGGACTACCAGGCCGGTGGCGTCGAGACCGCCCACGCCACGCTGCAACTGCCCAACGGCACGACCCTGCCCACCGGCGGCAAGTACGCGACCACCATCGCCGACTACCGCTACCTGTACAAGCGCTACCGCACGGACCGCCGCCTGCAGAACCTGCACGAGCGCTTCGCCTTTGTGGCCGTGTGGGACGACCACGAGTTCAGCGACGACTGCTGGCAGGACCGTGAGACCTACGACAACGGCACCTACAACGCGACCACCCAGGTGGGCGACAACACGGCGCAGACCTCGCGCCGCCTGGGCGCCAACCAGGCCTGGTTCGAGTTCATGCCGGCCGACATCAGCTTCACGCTGGACCCGGGCCAGGGCATCACCGGCATCCGCATCTACCGCGACCTGAAGTTCGGGAAGCTGATGCATCTGGTGATGACCGACCAGCGCCTCTACCGCGCCGACCACCTGATCCCCGAAGCCGCCCCCAGCCCGCTGACCGGCCAGGCCGTAGGCTCCATCGGTGCGCGCTACCTCGTGCCGCAGGCCACGCTGAGCTCGGTGGAAACCGCCAAGCTGACGGCGGGCGCCTCGCTGCCCGACCCGCTGGCGCTCGTCAGCGTGCTGGGCGCGGCGCAGCGACAGTGGTGGGTGTCGACGATGACCGGCTCCACGGCGCAGTGGAAGATCTGGGGCAATGAGGTGTCGCTGCTGCGCATGGGCATCGACGGTGCCAAGATCCCGACCGCCCCGGCCGCGTTCAAGACCAAGTTCGTGCTGAACGCCGATCAGTGGGACGGCTTCAACGCCGAACGCAAGTACCTGATGGGCCAGCTGCTGGCCAAGGGCGTGAAGAACGTGGTGGCCGTCACCGGCGACATCCACGCCTTCTATGCCGGCGTCGTGATGGCCGACTACGACGCCGCCACGCCCGTGCCCGCGATGGTGGATCTGGTGACCGCCGGCGTCTCCAGCAACTCCAACTTCAGCTACTTCTACGGCGCGGCCAGCACGCCGACCTTCGCCGCGCTCAAGCCCCTCGTGGCCACCAGCGAGGCCGAGGCCGAGGCCATCGCCATCCAGATGCTGAGCGCGGCGATCGCCTCCGCGGCCGGCGTAACCGACCTGACCAACACGGCCGCCATCCAGGCTGCCGTGCAGGCCGCCATCGCCGGTGGCCTGGTGCCGGCAGCCGCCTTCGCGGCCACGGCAGGCCTGTCGACCACGGTCATCAACACCTTCGACGAAACGCAGGCGGGCGCCATGGGCACCATCGTCGCCAGCACCATCGCCGGACTGGCGGCAGCCTCCAAGTCGGTCGCCGCGATGACGCTGTACGGCCTGATCCAGCAGAAGCTGGCCGCTGCGCTCGGCATCCCGGCCGCGGCCGTGCCGGCCAGCGAGATCGTCAAGCGCCTGAACCCCTTCGCCAACTCCACCACCGGCGCTGCCCCCACGGTCAACAACCCGTGGATGAAGCATGTGGACAGCGATGCCCAGGGCTATGCGGTCGTCACGCTCAGCAAGACCGAGCTGGTCTGCGACTTCAAGAAGGTCGCGCGCCAGTCCGGCGGCGTGGCACCGACGACCCCGGTGGCCAGCGTGAAGCGCGTGCGCGTGGCCTCGGGCGTGACCGACGTGACCATCGGCTAAGGCGCGCTCAGCGCAGCAAAACGCCCGGCAACACCGGGCGTTTTTTATTTGGCGACTGATGCGGCGCTGGGCCCGCTGCCGGCGCCCCACCCCGCCACGGCCTACTCGCCCAGGTAGGCCGCCCGCACCTTCGGATCGTTCAGCAAGGCCTGACCCTCGCCCTGCATGCTGATCTCGCCGGACTCCATCACATAGCCGCGGCTGGCCAGCTGCAACGCGCGGCTGGCGTTCTGCTCCACCAGCAGCACCGTGACGCCCTGGCGGTGGATGTTGTCCACCACCTCGAAGATCTTGTCCACCATGATGGGCGACAGGCCCATCGAGGGCTCGTCCAGCAGCAGCAGCCTGGGCCTGGCCATCAGCGCGCGCCCCATGGCCAGCATCTGCTGCTCGCCGCCGGACATGGTGCCGGCCAGCTGTCGGGCGCGCTCCTTCAGCCGCGGGAACAGGCCGAAGACCTTGTCCATGTCGGCCTGCACCTCGGCATCGCGCCGGTTGTAGGCGCCCATCAGCAGGTTCTCGGTGATGGTCATGCGGGTGAAGGTGCCCCGCCCTTCCGGAATCATCACCAGGCCCTGCTTGGCCAGATCCCAAGCGCCGCGCCCCTTGATGGACTGGCCCAGGTACTGCACCTCGCCATCGGCCACGGGCTGCAGGCCGGTGATGGCCTTGAGCGTCGTCGTCTTGCCAGCGCCGTTCGCGCCGATCAGGCTGACCAGTTCGCCCTCGCGAACCTCGAAGTCCACGCCCTTGACCGCCTGGATGCCGCCGTAGGCGACCTTGAGGCCGCTGACCTTCAGCAGGGTTTGCTTTGCGTCTGCCATGTGCTTGTTCAGTGTGTCTTGTGGCCGGCGCCCAGGTAGGCCTCGATGACCTTCTCGTTGCTCTGGATCTCGGCCGGCGTGCCCTCGGCGATCGGCTTGCCGTAGTCCAGCACGGTGACCCGGTCGCACAGGCCCATCACCAGCTTCACGTCATGCTCGATCAGCAGGATGGTGCGGCCGTCCCGGCGGATGCGGTCGATCAGCTCCCGCAGCACCAGCTTCTCGGTCGCGTTCATGCCCGCCGCCGGCTCGTCCAGCGCGATGAGCTGGGGGTCGGTGGCCAGCGCCCGGGCGATCTCCAGCCGGCGCTGGTCGCCGTAGCTCAGCGTGCGGGCCTTGAAGCCGGCATACCTGCCGATGCCCACGTAGTCGAGCAGTTCCTGCGCGCGCCGGGCGATGGCGACCTCCTCGGCCTTGAAGCTCGGCGTGCGGAAGATCGCGCCGAACAGGCCGGAGCGGGTGCGGATGTGCCGGCCCACCATCACGTTCTCCAGCGCCGTCATCTCGGCGAAGAGCCGGATGTTCTGGAAGGTGCGCGCAATGCCGGCCTTGGCCACCTGGTGCACGGCCTGCGGGGTGTAGGGCACGCCGCCGAGCGAGAAGCTGCCGCCATCCGGCGTGTACAGGCCGGTGATGACGTTGAAGAAGGTGGTCTTGCCCGCGCCGTTGGGGCCGATCAGGCCATAGACCTGACCCCGCGCGATGCGCAGCCCCACGTCGGAGAGTGCCTGCACACCGCCGAAGCGCTTGGAGGCGCCGCTGACGTTCAGCACGATGTCCTGTTCGTTGCTCATGGGATGCCTCTACTCAACGCGCGACGGGCGCGGCCTTGCCATGCTCGGGGGCCGGCCACAGGCCGCGCGGACGCATCAGCATGATGACGATCATCGCCAGCGCCACGAGCAGCTGGCGCAGGATGGCTGCGTCGATGCGGCCATCGGTCATGCTCTGGATGTCGCCGGCCACGTAGCGCAGCACCTCGGGCAGCGCCGCCAGCATCAGCGCCCCCAGGATCACGCCCGGGATGTGGCCGATGCCCCCCAGCACCACCATCGCGACGATCATCACCGACTCCTGCAGGCTGAAGGACTCGGGCGACACGAAGCCCTGGAAGCTCGCGAACATCGCCCCAGCCACGCCGCCGAAGGTGGCTCCCATGCCGAAGGCCAGCAGCTTCAGGTTGCGGGTGTTGATGCCCATGGCCTTGGCGGCGATCTCGTCCTCGCGGATGGCCATCCAGGCACGGCCGATGCGCGAGTTCTCCAGGCGGTAGCAGATCAGCACGCTGACGACCGCCAGCGCCAGGAACAGGTAGTAGTACAGCGTCACCGAGGGCAGCGTGTAGTCGCCGATCTGCAGCGGCCGGCCCAGGTCCACGCCGAAGAAATGAAAGGAGTCGATCTGCCCGATGCCCCGCGGCCCGTTGGTGATGTTCAGCGGGTACTCCAGGTTGTTCATGAACACCCGGATGATCTCGCCGAAGCCCAGCGTGACGATGGCCAGGTAATCACCGCGCAGCTTCAGCGTGGGCGCACCGAGCAGCACGCCGAACAGCGCCGCCAGGCCCGCGCCCAGTGGAATGATGATCCACAGTGGCGTGTGGATGCCGTTGGGCAGCGCCGCCTGGATGGCCTCGAAATTCTCGGCCAGGTGCGGGCTGGCCAGCAGCGCGAACATGTAGGCGCCCACCGCGTAGAAGGCCACATAGCCCAGGTCCAGCAGCCCGGCGTAGCCCACGACGATGTTCAGGCCCAGGGCCAGCAGCACGTAGAGCAGGGCCAGGTCGATGATGCGCACCGGCCCGTTGCCGAACTGCTGGGCGAACAGCGGCACGGCCAGCAGCAGCAACGCGACCACGAGGAAGGTGATGAGTTTCTTGGCTTGCATGGCAGATTCCTTCGCTCAGGCGCGGTCAGCGACGCGTTCGCCGAGCAGGCCCGAGGGCCGCAGCGTCAGCACCAGGATCAGCGCGACGAAGGCAAAGATGTCGGCGTAGTTGCTGCCCAGCACGCCGCCGGTCAGATCGCCCAGGTAGCCGGCACCGATCGCCTCGATCAGCCCCAGCAACACCCCCCCCACCACGGCACCGGCCAGGTTGCCGATGCCACCGAGCACCGCGGCCGTGAAGGCCTTGAGGCCGGGCATGAAGCCCATCGTGTGCTGCACCGTGCCGTAGTTGGCCGCCCACATCAGGCCGGCAACGGCGGCCAGCGCCGCACCGATCACGAAGGTGGTGGAGATGATGAAGTCCGGGCGCACCCCCATCAGGCCGGCCACGCGCGGGTTCTCAGCCGTGGCCCGCATCGCGCGCCCCAGCCGCGTGAAGTTCACGAGATACATCAGCCCGGCCAGGATGACCACCGTGAGCCCCAGGATCAGGCACTGGACCACGGTGATGACCGGCCCGCCCAGGTCGAAGGGCTCGGTCGGCAGCAGCAGCGGAAACGGTTTGGGATTGGGCGTCCAGATGATCATTGCGATCACCTGCAGCAGCAACGACATGCCCATGGCCGTGATCAGCGGCGCCAGGCGCGGCGCGTTGCGCAGCGGCCGGTAGGCGATCTTCTCCACGGCGAAGTTCAGCGCCGCACAGACGACGATCGCACAGGCCAGCGCAATGAGCATCAGCAGCCAGCCCGGCAGACCGGTCTCGCCCAGTGCGGTCACCACCGTCCAACTGACCATGGCCCCGACCATCAGGATCTCGCCGTGGGCGAAATTGATGAGGTTGATGATGCCGTAGACCATGGTGTAGCCCAGCGCCACCAGCGCGTACATGCTGCCCAGCACCAGGCCGTTGATGATCTGCTGGAGAAAGGTTTCCATCGATGCGAACTCCGTGGGCGCGACGCCGCCCTCTCTTGATCCAGCAAAAAAAATGCCCGCCGGTGAACCACAAGGGCTCGGCGGGCCTCTCGCTCACCCCACGGCGACAGAGACTCTGGGGCAGGCTGGAATTCTAGAAGTCGCGTCCGGGGCCGCCTTTTGCGTGATTACCCCGAGGGCCGTCGCACTCAATCCGTGCTGCCTGCGGTTGCCGCAGCGGCCTCGTCGTTCAATCGGCGCAGCTCGGCCAGGCGGTCGCCGATGCGCAGTTCCAGGCCGCGCGGCACGGGCTCGTAGAAGCGCTGGCCGATCAGCCCTTCCGGCAGATAGGTGGCACCGGCCGCGAAGGCGCCCGGCTCATCGTGGGCATAGCGGTAGTTCTCGCCCATGCCCAGGGTCTTCATCAGCCGGGTCGGCGCGTTGCGCAGGTGCATGGGCACGGGCCGGCTGGTGTCGCCTCGCACCAGCGCCTTGACCTCGTTGTAGGCCTTGTAGACCGCGTTGGACTTGGGCGCCACGGCCAGGAAGACCACGGCCTCGGCCAGCGCCAGCTCGCCCTCGGGCGAGCCCAGGCGCTCGAAGGCCTCAGCAGCGTCCAGCGCCAGGCGCAGCGCGCGCGGGTCGGCCAGGCCGATGTCCTCGCTGGCCATGCGGATCAGGCGCCGCGCGATGTAGCGGGCATCCACGCCACCATCCACCATGCGGACGAACCAGTACAGCGCGCCATCGGGGTCGCTGCCGCGTACCGACTTGTGCAACGCGGAGATCACGTCGTAGAACTGATCGCCGCCCTTGTCGTAACGGCGCAGCTGCTCACCCAGGGCGCGCTCCAGCAGCGCCTCGTCGATGGGCGCCCCGGCGGCCAGTTCGGCCGCGGATTCGAAGGCGTTCAACAGCCGGCGCGCATCGCCGTCCGCATAGCCGATCAGGCGGCCGGCGGCCGCAGCGGTGGGCGGCGCAATGCCCAGTTCGGCAGCGCCACGCGCCAGCAGCTGCCCCAGTTCCTCGGCGTCCAGGCTCTTGAGCGCTTGCACCTGGGCGCGCGACAGCAGCGCGGAGTTGACCTCGAAGCTCGGGTTCTCGGTGGTGGCGCCGATGAAGGTGAACAGGCCGGCCTCCACGTGGGGCAGGAAGGCGTCCTGCTGGGCCTTGTTGAAGCGGTGCACCTCGTCCACGAAGACCACCGTGCGCCGCCCCTGGGCCACCGCCACCTGGGCGCGTTCCACGGCCTCGCGGATGTCCTTCACGCCGCCCAGCACCGCCGAGATGGCGATGAACTGCGCGTCGAAGGCCCCGGCCACCAGGCGCGCCAGCGTGGTCTTGCCCACCCCCGGCGGGCCCCACAGGATCATGGACTGCAGCCGCCCGGCCTCGAAGGCGGCGCGCAGCGGCATACCCGGGCCCAGCAGATGGCGCTGGCCTATGACCTCGTCGAGCGTGCGCGGCCGCAGCCGCTCGGGCAGCGGCGCGTGCGCTGTTGCGCTGCGCGCAGACGTGGCGGCCGGCCCTGGCGTCGGTGCGGGAGGCGGCTCGTCGTCGAACAGCGAACCGCTCACTGCTCGATCACGTCGGCGCCGGCCGGCACCTTGAACTGGAAGCGCTCGGCCGGCACGGCCACATTGGTCTGCAGGCCCGCAAAGTCGATGCGCGAGCGCTGGCCGAAGCCATCGACGATCTCCAGGGTCGACAGGGTTTTCTCCTTGAAGCCCAGCCGGAGCGACTGCAGCGTGGAGTCCGCCTGCTTGGGCGTGGCCTGCACCCAGTCCAGGCCGCCCTCGCTGGGCAGGGCCTTGAGCGTGAAGTCGCGCTCGAAGTTGCTGCCGGCCAGCAGTGCCGCCGGCGTCGCGCCCAGCGCCTCGCCCAGCTTGCGCGAGCTGGCCTGGTTGAGGTCGGGGTCGTAGATCCAGACCTTGTGACCATCGGCCACGATGAGCTGCTCGAAGGGCTTGGTGTAGGCGAAGCGGAACTGGTTGGGCCGCTGGAATTCAAAGCTGCCCGACGAGGTCTTCTTGCGCTTGCCATCCGGCGAGGTGACCGTCTGCGTGAAGGTGGCGCGGCCGCTCTTGGCCTCGCGACCGAAGTCGCGCAGCGCATCGAGCGCGTCTGCCTGGGCCGCGGTCGCGGCGGTGGCCGCCAGGGCCAGGGTGATCAGAAAGCGTTTCATTCGTCTCGTTTCGGCACGATGAGTTCGCGGCTGCCATTGGTGGCCATGGCGCCGACCAGGCCGGACTTCTCCATCTGCTCCAGCAGCCGGGCCGCCCGGTTGTAGCCAATGCGCAGGTGACGCTGCACCAGCGAAATGGAAGCCTTGCGGTGCTGCAGCACGATGGCCACCGCCTGGTCGTACATCGCATCGGACTCGCCATCGCCGCCCGCACCGCCGGCCGGCGCGTCGCCGCCCAGGTCGTCCAGCACGCCGCCCTCGAGGATGCCCTCGATGTAGTTGGGCTCGCCGCCCTGTTCCTTCAGGTATTCGACGACGCGGTGCACCTCGTCGTCGCTGACGAAAGCGCCGTGCACGCGTATCGGCAGCCCGGTGCCCGAGGGCATGTAGAGCATGTCGCCCATGCCCAGCAGCGCCTCGGCACCCATCTGGTCGAGGATGGTGCGGCTGTCGATCTTGGAGCTGACCTGGAAGGACAGCCGCGTCGGGATGTTGGCCTTGATGAGGCCGGTGATCACGTCCACCGACGGGCGCTGGGTAGCCAGGATCAGGTGGATGCCGGCGGCGCGTGCCTTCTGCGCCAGGCGGGCGATCAACTCCTCGATCTTCTTGCCCACCACCATCATCAGGTCGGCCAGTTCGTCGATGACGACCACGATGAAGGGCAGACGCTCCAGCGGCTCGGGCGCCTCGGGCGTGAGGCTGAAGGGGTTGGGAATGCTCTGGCCGGCGGCCTTGGCTTCGTCGATCTTCTTGTTGTAGCCGGCCAGGTTGCGCACGCCGACCTTGGACATGATCTTGTAGCGCCGCTCCATCTCGCCGACACACCAGTTCAGCGCATTGCCGGCCTGTTTCATGTCGGTGACCACTGGCGCGAGCAGGTGCGGGATGCCCTCGTAGACCGACATCTCCAGCATCTTGGGGTCGATCAGGATGAGCCGCACATCGCGCGCCTCGGCCTTGTAGAGCAGCGACAGGATCATCGCGTTGATGCCCACCGACTTGCCCGAGCCGGTGGTGCCGGCCACCAGACAGTGCGGCATCTTGGCAAGGTCGGCCACGACCGGCGCGCCGACGATGTCCTTGCCCAGGCCCATGGTCAGCTGCGAGGCTGCGTCGGCATAGACCTGGGACCCCAGAATCTCGGACAGGCGGATGGTCTGGCGCCGCGCATTGGGCAGCTCCAGCGCCATGTAGTTCTTGCCCGGAATGGTCTCGACCACGCGGATGGAGGTGAGGCTCAGCGAGCGTGCCAGGTCTTTCGCGAGGTTCACCACCTGCGAGCCCTTCACGCCGGTGGCCGGCTCGATCTCGTAGCGGGTGATGACCGGCCCCGGCGACGCGGCCACCACATGCACCTCCACGCCAAAGTCGCGCAGCTTCTTCTCGATGAGGCGGCTGGTCATCTCCAGCGACTCGGGCGTGACCGTCTCCTGGCGGCCGGGCGGCGCGTCCAGCAGATCGACCTGCGGCAGCTTGCCGTCGCCCGCATCGGTGAACAGCGTCTGCTGGCGCTCCTTGGCCACCCGCGTGGACTGTGGCACCTCGATCAACACCGGTTCGATGACCAGCGGCACATCCTCGGCGCCCAGCTCGCGCTCCAGCTGACGCTCCGCCTCGCGCTCGACCTCGACCTCGTGCTGGCGCTCCTTCTGAGCCCGGGCACCGGCCTTCTGGTCAGCCACCATCTCGCGCTGCTCCAGCAGGCGTTCACGCAGGCGCTCCAGCCGCTCGCCCAGGTGCTCGGCCACCTGGCCCCACGAAAAGCGCAGCGCCCACGACATGCCCAGCAGCAGCAGCACGATCCAGACCGCACCGGACCCCGCAAAGCCCAGCGCGCGCATGCCCAGCGGCCCGAGGAAATACCCCAGCACGCCCCCCGCATGGCCGGGCAGCCGGGCCTCGAAGGCATAAAGACGGCTCCATTCCAGCGCCGAGCTGGCCATCAACAGCAGCGCGACGCCGAGCCACCAGCGCAGACGCTCGGGCCAGCCGGGACGGTCGGCCACGTCGCCACGCAACAGGCCGGCCAGCCCCGCCAGCCAGCCACGCACCCCGAGCAGGGGCAACCACCAGGCCGAGAAGCCCAGCAGGAACAACAGGACATCCGACAGCCAGGCCCCCAGGCCGCCCACGCGGTTGGCCGCGACATCGCGCTGACCGCTGGTGCTGAAGGCGGCGTCACGGAGATCGTGGGTGGCCAGCGCCAGGATCAGCAGGCCGAGCGCCAGCGCGCTCAACACCAGCCAGAACGGCGTGCGCAACAGTCGGTGGCCGGGCGCAGGGGCGACCGCTTCGCTGCGGCGCGGGGATCGGCGGCTCGCTCGCACCTCGGCGACCGCTTCACCGGGCGACGCCTCGCCGCCCAGCATGGAACCCAACGGAAAGCTCATGCCGGCATTGTGCCCCGGGAGGCTGCAACGACCGGTAAGTGCGAGCTCAGTCGTGCGTCAGGCGTTCCTTGATGACGACCGAGCCGTTCTCCAGCGTCTCGATGACGCCGCGCTCCTCGAGGTCCTTCATGACACGGCTGACCATCTCGCGCGAGGCGCCGACGACCTTGGCCATGTCCTGACGCGACACCTTGCCACGGATGATCTTGATGCCCTTCTCATCCTCCGCCATGTCCAGCAACGTGCGCGCCACACGGCCGTAGACGTCCAGCAGCGCCAGCGACTCGATCTGCCGGTCGGCATTGCGCAGGCGCGCCACCAGCCCACGCAGGATGCCGTAGGACAGGCTGCTGCCTTCCGGCAGGCAGCGAGCGAACTCCAGACGCCCCAGCACCAACATGTCGGTCTGGACCTCGGCCCGCACGGTGGCCGAATGAGGCTCGTTGTCGATGAGACTCATCTCGCCGACATAGTCGCCAGATTGCAACACCGCGAGGATCACCTCGCGGCCACGCGTGTCGGCCGTGAGCACACGCGCACGCCCGTTCAGCAGGATGAAGAGTGCGTTCGACTTCGTGCCTTGCTCCACGATCAGCTCGCCTCGCTTGAAGCGACGCTTGACCACGCTATCGGCGATGGACTGGGCCTGATCAGTGGTCAGCATTGAGAACAACGGCACCCGACGGATCAGATCCAGGTTGGAAATCATCGCCATATTCAATCTCCAGGTATGTGGGCCAATGCCGACGCGCCCAAAGGGGCGCACCTAAAATCCCGTGCATTGTGCACACGCTGCGTGACCTGACCCATAGTGGTTTGGCTCCATACAGCAAGGCAACGACAGCGCCGACCTTGCGTTCGCAGCCCTCAACCCAACATCGCCCTCATGACTGCCACCACTCAACACCACGGCCTGCTGATCCTGGGCTCCGGCCCGGCGGGCTACACCGCGGCCATCTACGCGGCACGCGCCAACCTCAAGCCCACGCTGATCACCGGCATGGCTCAGGGCGGGCAGCTGATGACGACGACGGAGGTCGACAACTGGCCGGCCGACGTGATGGGTGTTCAGGGGCCCGAGCTGATGCAGCGCTTCCAGCAGCATGCCGAGCGCTTCCAGACGCAGATGGTGTTCGACCACATCAACAAGGTCGATTTCTCCAAGCGACCGTTCACGCTGGTGGGCGACAGCGCCACGTACACCTGCGACGCCCTGATCATCGCGACCGGCGCTTCGGCCAAATACCTGGGCCTGGACTCCGAGCAGGCCTTCATGGGGCGCGGGGTCAGCGGTTGCGCGACCTGCGATGGTTTCTTTTATCGCGACCAGCAGGTCTGCGTCGTCGGCGGCGGCAACACGGCGGTCGAGGAAGCGCTGTATCTGTCCAACATCGCCAGCAAGGTGCATCTGATCCACCGCCGCGACAAGTTCCGCGCCGAGCCCATCCTGGTCGACAAGCTGATGGACAAGGTGGCCGCCGGCAAGATCGAGCTCCACCTGCATCAGCAGCTGGACGAGGTGCTGGGCGACGCCAGCGGCGTCAGTGGCGTACGTACGCTGAACATCAAGGATGGCAGCAAGACCGACATCGCCGTGCATGGCTGCTTCATTGCCATCGGTCACCAGCCGAACACCGAGATCTTCCAGGGCCAGTTGGAGATGAAGGACGGCTACGTCGTCACGCGCAGCGGCCTGAACGGCTTCGCGACCATGACCAGCGTGCCGGGCATCTTCGCCGCCGGCGATGTGCAGGACCATGTCTACCGCCAGGCGATCACCAGCGCCGGCACGGGCTGCATGGCGGCACTGGATGCCCAGCGTTTCCTGGAGCAGGAGCAGGGCTGAGCGCCGGCCGGGTCAAGCACTTCCCCAGACCCGCAATTTCACCTATACTCGCGGGCTTGCCTGCCGGATAGACCGCGCCTGGTGCACTGCCTTGCAGCGCACACCAGGCTTAGCAGGCATATGCGGTCAAAGGGTTGCCCGGGCATTCCGGCCTTGGGCAACTGGTCAAACGTCAGAGTGGAGAAGCGTCATGGCACGCGTCTGTCAAGTCACGGGCAAGAAGCCCATGGTGGGGAACAATGTTTCCCACGCCAACAACAAAACCAAGCGCCGGTTCCTGCCGAACCTGCAATACCGCCGTTTCTTCGTCGAGTCGGAGAACCGCTGGGTTCGTCTGCGCATCTCGAACGCTGCTCTGCGTTTGATCGACAAGGTCGGCATCGACCAAGTCGTCGCCGATCTGCGCGCCAAGGGCGAGCTCTGATCGCCGCCTCACTGACCCACTGAAGGAACACGACCATGGCATCCAAAGGCGGCCGCGAAAAGATCAAGCTCGAGTCCACCGCGGGCACGGGCCACTTCTATACCACGAACAAAAACAAGAAGACCACGCCCGAAAAGCTGGAATTCATGAAGTTCGATCCGAAGGCACGCAAGCACGTGCTGTACAAGGAAATCAAGCTGAAGTAATCGCCCCGCAGCGCGCGCCGCTGCACCACGCGATGAAGACAACCCGCCGAGCGACAAGCCGGCGGGTTTTTTGTTGCCCGTACCGCAGACCCGTCCGCCTTATCGTCCGGCGCTCGCCGGCACCGCGGCGACCGCGGCTGCACCGAACTCCTTTTCAAACCCACGATCAATCAGGCGCCGGTCGTAGCGCAACGGGTCTGATTCCGGATAACGATTGAAGCCCTCGCGGTAGTTGATATCCCGCAGCGCCATTTCACCCTGGCGCACCACCTGACCCTGCTCACGAATCTCATAGGTCAGCGAGATTGCCGGCACCGTGATGTCCCTCAGCAGCCGCACCCATTGGCCCGTTCGCCAGATCGGTTCGACCTCACCGGCCAGATCCACATCGATCACCGTGATGCTGACATCGCGACCAGGCAGCAGGCGCTCCGCCTGCTTTTTCATCTGCGCCTCAAGATCCTTCAGGACTTCCAGGCGATTGAAGCCCGTGTTGTCCTTGATGTCACTGAACTTCTCCGGCTCCTTGAAAGACACCGTCACATCGGCAGCGGCCACCGCCGCCAACATGCCCGCCAGAAGCCCCACCAATATCTGTCTCATCACTCACCTCCGGGAATGCCACCAGACTGAAGTCTAGGAGAAGTGCAAAAAAGGGCGCCCCGAGGGGCGCCCTTTACGTTTGCACGCTATTCGCTCAGGCGTGCGCCGCGCGCAGTCGCATGGAGAAGGCGCGAAGCTCGGCAATGCCGCTTTCTTCTGCGCGCGAACACCAGGCCTGAAGATCGGCAACCAACTGCTCGGCCGACACATTCGTTCGAGTCCAGAACTGGCGCAGTTCTTCCCGCATCGTCACCAGCTTGTCCAGCACCGGGCTCGCAGCACGCGCACCTGCGAGGTCGCCATGCACCTCAGCCGGAATGCGGTCTTCGTCGCGATGCAGCCAGCGCTTGGCCAGCTTGAACTGGGTCCAATGGGCACTGTGCTTGCCCCCTTCGGCCTTGACCCGCTCCAACTCAGCGGAGCAGGCCGACTTCAGATCACGACCAAAGCTGGCCATCACCTCGTAACGATTGGCAATCAGCGCCTCCAGCGTGCGTTTGTCGGCGGGCTTGACCTCGCCAAGACTCAGCTTGGGCGCCGTCTTGCGAACCTTGGCCCAGCCGATCATCTCCATCGCGCGGATGTAGACCCAACCCAGATCGAACTCGTAGGGCTTGACCGAGAACTTGGCCGAGGTCGGATAGGTGTGGTGGTTGTTGTGCAGTTCTTCACCCCCGATGATCAGGCCCCAGGGCGACAGATTGGTGGAGGCGTCCGGCGCCTCGAAGTTCCGATAGCCCCAGTAGTGGCCGACACCGTTGACGACGCCCGCAGCCCAGAACGGGATCCACACCATCTGCACGGCCCAGATCGTCGCGCCCAGCGCGCCGAACATCACGACGTTGAAGATCAGCGTCAGCGCCACACCCTGCCAGCTGAAGCGGCTGTAGACGTTGCGCTCGATCCAGTCATTGGGTACGCCATGGCTGTACTTGGACAAGGTCTCCTCGTTCTTGGCCTCGGCACGGTAGAGCTCGGCGCCCTCAGCCATCACCTTGCGCAGACCGCGCGTCTGCGGGCTGTGCGGGTCATCGGGCGTCTCGCACTTGGCGTGGTGCTTGCGGTGGATGGCCACCCATTCCTTGGTAACCATGCCGGTGGTCAGCCACAGCCACAGGCGGAAGAAGTGTGACGGGATGGGGCCGAGATCCAGCGCGCGGTGAGCCTGCGCACGGTGCAGGAAGATCGTGACCGCAGCGATCGTGATGTGCGTCACCACGAGCGTGTAGACCACCAGCTGCCAGGCGCTGGCGTGCACCAGGCCCTCGCTCAGCCAGGTCAACAGCGAGTTCAGAAAATCATTCATGCGTCAAAAACCTCGACTCGTCAGAGTCATTGCCGGAACCCGTATTGTAGGGGGGCATCCCTAAAATACACCCCCCTCCCCTGCAGCTCAGATGAGGGCCTGAGCCGGATTCCGCAAGGTGATTGACAGACGTCAAGCCGCCTCGCCGAGCCTCAGAGCCCCAGGTCACTCAGGCCCGGGTGATCATCCGGGTGCCGGCTGAGCGTCACCGCTCGCCCCCCTTGAAGGGAGGCGAGGCGCGTCAGGTCGCACGCTCCCAGGCCACGGCGAAGAAGCCATCCGTCGCGTGCTGGTGCGGCCAGAGCCGCAGCATGCCGTCGCGACAGAGTTCATCCGCTCGCTCAACCTGGGCCTTGGCCAGTTGCTCTGCAGCCGGCAACAGCCTGAACTCCGGATGCGCCGCCTGGAACTCCTGCGCGATCTGCTCGTTCTCGGCGGTCAGCAGGCTGCAGGTGGCATAGACGAGCCGGCCGCCCGGTTTCACCAGGCGAGACGCGCTGGCCAGGATGGCTCGCTGCTTCTCCTGCAGTTCCACGATGCTCTGCGGAGACTGGCGCCATTTCAGGTCGGGGTTGCGCCGCAGCGTGCCCAGGCCGGAACAGGGCGCATCGACCAGCACACGGTCGATCTTGCCGGTCAGGCGCTTCACACGGTCGTCCCGCTCGTGCGCGATCTGCGCCGGGTAGACGTTGGACAGGCCGCTGCGGGCCAGCCGCGGCTTGAGCGCGTCGAGCCGATGGCCGGACACGTCAAAGGCGTAGAGCCGGCCGGTGTTGCGCATGGCCGCGCCCAGCGCCAGCGTCTTGCCGCCCGCGCCGGCGCAGAAATCCACCACCATCTCGCTGCGCTTGGGCGCCAGCAGCAGCGCCAGCAGCTGGCTGCCCTCGTCCTGCACCTCGACCAACCCTTCGGTGAACACCGCCTGCCGATTGATCGCCGGCTTGCCCTGGATGCGCAGTCCCCAGGGCGAGAACGGCGTGGGCTCGGCCGGGATACCCGCCTGCGCCAGCCGCTCCAGCGCTTCTTCGCGCTTGCCCTTGAGCACATTCACCCGCAGATCCAGCGGCGCGGGCTCGTTCAGCGCACGGGCCAGCGCCCAGAATTCCGCCTCACCCAGCTGGGCAAGCAGCGCCTCGGCCAGCCAGTCCGGCAGGTTGTGGCGCAGGCGAGGCGCCAGCGATTCATGCGACACCGCCTGCACCTGCTGCAGCCATTCCTGTTCCTGCGGGCTGAGCGCCGCGCGCAGGAAGGTGGCCTGGCCGCGCCAGGCCAGCACAGCCAGGCGACGGGCCATGGGGCCGCTGCCGGACTGCGCCAGGTTCTGGAACTTGAGCCGTTCGCGCAGCAGCGCATAGACCGTCTCGGCCAGCGTGCCACGCTCACGCTGGCCCAGGGCCTTGTGTTTTCTGAAAAACGCCGACACGGTCGTGTCGGCAGGGGCGTCGAGACGGGAGACCGCCGCGACCAGCTCGGTTCCGAGCTCCAGCAGGGCATTAGGATGCATCGCCCGATTATCCCAATCCCGACGGAGCGCATGAATCTCTGGACCCAGCTGCGCTTGCGCCCCCGCCTGATGCTGGCCGTACTGGCCGGCACGCTGCTCGCCACACTCTGGCCGGCGTCGCTGGCCTGGCAGACCCGGCTGCTGCTGGGCTGGAACCTGTCCGTCTGGCTCTACCTGCCGCTGGTGCTGTGGATGATGCTGTGCTCGCTACCGGCCGAGCAGGTGCAGGCCCGGGCCAGGCAACTCGCCGAGGGCATTCCGGTGATGCTGCTGCTCGCCATTGCGGGCGCCACGGCCAGCCTGATGGCCATCACCTTCGAGCTGCACGCCGCCCGACTGACCCACGAAGCCCACCCCCTGCTGTTCGCACTGACCACCGTCGGTGGCGCCTGGCTGCTGCTGCCGGTGGAGTTCGCGCTGGCCTACGCCAGCCTCTACCACCGCCACGGCAACAGGGCGCATGGACTGGAATTTCCGGGCGACGATGGCCCGCCGGACTATGGCGACTTTCTCTATTTCGCCATCACCGTGGCCGCCACCTCGCAGACCTCGGATGTCGGCGTGTCATCACGCGCGATGCGGCGCCTGGTGCTGCTTCAGTCGTTGATCGCCTTCGTGTTCAACACCGGCGTGCTGGCCCTGTCCATCAACCTGCTCGCCGGACTGGTCAGCTGAGCAGCAGCTGCGGCTCGCCGTCACGGTGGAAGACGCGTTCGCCCTCCCACACCAGCGCGTCTTCGACAAACCAGCGCACCGAGCGCGGATAGATCTGGTGCTCCTGCCGCAGCACGCGGGCCGACAGCGCCGCAGCGTCGTCGCTCGCCAGCACCGGCACCGCCGCCTGCATCACGATGGCACCGTGATCCAGCTCGGCCGTCACGAAGTGCACCGTGGCCCCGGCCAGCTTGCAGCCCATCGCCAGCGCCCGCTCATGCGTGTGCAGGCCCGTGAATGCCGGCAGCAGCGAGGGATGGATGTTCAAGAGCCGGCGCGCGTAGTGGGCGGTGAAGCCCGGGGTCAGGATGCGCATGAAGCCGGCCAGCACCACCAGGTCCGGCGCGAAGCCGTCGATGACGCGCATCAGCTCGGCATCGAAGGCCTCGCGCGTGGCAAAGGCCTTGTGGTCCACCACGGCGGTCGCGATGCCATGCGCCGCGGCGAACGCCAGGCCCGCCGCATCCGGCCGATTGCTGATCACCGCGGCCACCTCGGCCGGCCAACCCTCGGCCGCGCAGGCCTTCACGATGGCCTCCATGTTCGAACCGCGTCCGGAGATCAGGATGACCAGCTTTTTCATGGGGGAGCAGACAGCAAGAGACGCGCCTTTGACCGGGGAAGGCCATTGCGGCCGGCGGCCAGACGGCGGGGGGGCGCAGTGTAACAATCGCCCCTCTTCACCATGCACAACCCCGCCACTCCCCTTCCCCGCGTGCTGTCCGGCATGCGCCCCACAGGCGCGCTGCACCTGGGCCACTACCACGGCGCCATCAAGAACTGGGTCCGACTGCAGGCCGACCACGAGGGCTTCTACTTCGTTGCCGACTGGCACGCGCTGACCACGCACCGCGCCGAGCCCGGCGAGCTGCACCGCGCGGTCTACGACATGGTGACCGACTGGCTGGCCGCCGGCCTGGACCCCGAACGCAGCACGCTGTTCATCCAGAGCCGCATGCCGGAGCACGCCGAGCTGTTCACGCTGCTGGCCATGTGCACCCCGTCCAGCTGGTTGGCCCGCATGCCCAGCTACAAGGACCAGGTGGCGGCCGACCCCGAGCTGGCCACCTATGGCTTCCTGGGCTACCCGCTGCTGCAGGCGGCCGACATCCTGCTCTACAAGCCCGCTGGCGTGCCGGTGGGCGAGGATCAGGCGGCGCATGTGGAAGTCACGCGCGAGGTGGCACGGCGCTTCAACCGGCTCTACGCGGCCGAC
This sequence comes from Roseateles depolymerans, assembly GCA_003241055.1. Lineage (GTDB taxonomy): Bacteria > Pseudomonadota > Gammaproteobacteria > Burkholderiales > Burkholderiaceae_C > Pelomonas > Pelomonas depolymerans_A. The sequence goes on along the minus strand of QFOD01000011.1, from coordinate 50,976 downwards.
GCACCCGTCTTCGTCGAACCCCAGGCGCTGCTGACCGAAACCGCCCGCGTGCCAGGTCTTGACGGCCAGAAGATGAGCAAGAGCGCCGGCAACGCGATCGCGATGCGCGATGCGCCCGAGGTCACGGCCGAGAAGCTGCGCACCATGCCGACCGATCCGCAGCGCGTGCGTCGCAACGACGCCGGCGAGCCCGCGCGCTGCCCCGTGTGGCCGCTGCACGAGATCTACACCGACGCCGCCACGCGCGCCGCCTGCGCCGAGGGCTGTCGCAGCGCCAGCATCGGCTGCCTGGACTGCAAGCAGCCGCTGATCGAGGCCATCCAGAAGGAACAGGCCCCCTGGCGCGAACGTGCCGCGGCGCTGGACCCGCAGCAGGTGCGCTGGATCGTGGAGGTGGGCACCGAGCGCGCACGCGCGGTGGCCCGCAAGACGCTGCGCGAGGTGCGTGGTCTGATGGGACTGGTGGCGTGAGCGAGCAGCCCCTGGCCGAACTGCATCTGAGCGACCTGGAAACCGCCATCGCCTGGTGGCAGGGCCGCGAACCCGAGGCACATGAACTGGAGGCACTGCAGGCACTGCGGTCGCAGCTGCACGCCGAGGGCCGGCTGGGCCTCAGCGAGGGCGACATCCCCGAGTCGGCCCTGGACGCCTGGCTGGTCTGGTACGACAGCACGCCGGACTCGCCCTGCATCGCCATCTGCTCCACGGCCCAGGGCGACGGCATCTGCAAGGGCTGCGGCCGCAGCTTCGACGAGGTGCAGAACTGGCTGGCGCTGGGCCCGCTGCACAAGCGCGCCGTCTGGCGCCGCATCACGCAGGACGCGACCGCCTGGCGCTTCAACCGCTATGCCGAGCGTGGCTGAATCGGCCGTTACGGCCAGCCCCCCGCCCGACGCCACGCCCCGCCTGCGCTTCGCGGACAGCGTGCGCCGCCTCGTGCCGCTCGCCTGGCCGGTGCTGGTGGGCCAGATCGCGGTGATGCTGTTCAGCACGGTCGACACGCTGATGATGGGTCGCGTCGGCCCCGAGGACCTGGCCGCGCTCGCGGTGGGCTCGGCGGCCTATGTGAGCATCTTCGTCGGGCTGATGGGCGTGATCCTGGCCGTCGGCCCGCTGGCGGGCCGGCGCTTTGGCGCGGGCGACCTGCCCGGCGCCGGGGCCGACTTCGTGCAGGCCCAGTGGCTGGCGCTGCTGCTGTGCATTCCCGGCTGTCTGGCGCTGTGGTTCCCCGAGCCCTTCATCGCGCTCGCCCAGCTGGATGCCGCGCAGGCCGCCAAGGTGCGCGACTACACCCGCCCCGAGGCGATCGCACTGCCCGCGGCCCTGCTGTTCACGGCCTTCCGTGGTTTTTCCACCGCCGTCAGCCGCCCCAAGGCCGTGATGCTGCTGCAGCTCGGCGGCCTCGCGCTCAAGGTGCCGCTGAACGCGCTGCTGGTGTTCGGCTGGGGCCCCGTGCCCGCGCTGGGCGTCACCGGCTGTGGCATCGCCACGGCCACCGCCATGTGCCTGCAGGCGGCCGTGGCGCAATGGCTGCTGCGCCACGACCACTTCTATCGCCCCTTTGCCGTGCCGCGCCTGTGGCAGACCCGCCCGGACTGGCGGGCACTGCGCGAGGTCATCCGGCTGGGCCTGCCCATGGGCGGCTCCATCCTCGTGGAGGTGACCGGCTTCACCTTCATGGCCTTCTTCATCGCGCGGCTGGGCGCCATTCCGGTTGCGGGCCATCAGATCGCCGTGAACCTGGTCGCAATGATGTTCATGATCGCGCTGGCCCTGGCCACAGCGGCCGGCACGCTGGTCGCCCAGCACCTGGGGGCGCAGGAGCTGCGTGCCGCCCGCACCGTGGGCCGCCACGCCATCACGCTGGCGGCGCTGACCGCGGCAGGCGTGGGCGCGGTCGTCGCGCTGGCGCGAGCCCCCATCGTCGGGCTCTACACCTCGGACAACGCCACCATTGCGGCCACCCTGCCGCTGCTGGTGTGGGTCTGGTTCTTCCACCTGGGTGACGCGCTGCAGACCGTCGCAGCCTACGTGCTGCGAGCCTATCAGGTGGCCACGCTGCCCATGGTCATCTACGTCGTTGCACTCTGGGGCCTGGGCATAGGCGGCGGCTACTGGCTGGCCTTTGGCCCGCCCCAGGCTGAGGCGCTGGGCTTCTGGCAGGCGGCCACCGCCGGCCTGCTGGCCGCCGCAGCGCTGCTGATGACGCTGCTGTGGCGGGTCTTCAACGAGTTCCGCTAGCGCTAACCCGCAACGGCAGGTGCAGCACGAAGCGGCTGCCGCCGCCCTCGCGAGGCTCGCAGCGCACGCTGCCGCCGGCCCGCTCGGCAATCTGCTTCACCAGACTGAGGCCCAGGCCCACGCCACCCGCCATCTCGGCATGGCCAGGCAACTGGAAGAAGGGTTCGAAGATGCGCTCGCGCATGTCCTCGGGCACGCCGGGGCCGCGGTCGGCCACGACGAGATCGAAGCCGTCGGCCACCGCCAGCAACTGCAGGCTCACGTCGGGGCCGCCATAGCGGCGCGCGTTCTCCAGCAGGTTGCGCAGGCCGCGACGCAGCAGACGCTCCTCGCCCTGCACGCGTGCAAGATCCACCTCGGGCTCGAAGCTGGCCTCGGCGCGGGCCGATTCCTCGGCGCCCAGCGCCAGTAGATCCACCGGATGGACCTCGCCCACCGCACTGCCGGCCTCCAGCCGGCTGGCCAGCAGCACCTCCTCGACCAGCGCATCCAGCTCGGCGATGTTGGCGTGGATCTCCACCGCCAGCTTGTCCCGCTGGGCCGGCGACGCATCCTCGAGCATCGCAAACGCCATCTTCAGCCGCGCCAGCGGCGAACGCAGCTCATGGCTGGCATTGGCAAGCAGCGTCTGATGCGAACGCAGCAGCGTCTCGATGCGATCCGCCGCCTGGTTGAAGCTGCTGGCCAACGCGGCCACCTCGTCACGCCCGCTGTCATCCACCCGCAGGCCCAGCTGGCCGGCGCCGAACTTTTCGACGCCGCGCTTGAGCGCCTCGAGCCGGCGCGTCAGGCCGCGCACCACCGGGAAGGCCCCGGCGGCGACGCCGACGAACAGCAGGATCAGCACGATGGCCAAGGTGGAGACAGCCGGGGCACCCGGCACGACAGGCTGACGACTGAACCAGGGCCCGCCCCAGGGGCTGTCCTCGGGGCGCGCGCCAGGCGGACGGGCATTCGGGCCGATGGCCTGAGGCGGCGGCCGGATGCTGCGCACCGTTTCCACGCTGCGTCCGTCGCCGATGGGCGCGGAGATGACGACGGCACCCGGCTCGTCCACACGCCGCAAAAAGGCCGGCGTGGCCGCAATGCGATGGCCGCGCGCATCCTCCATGGCCAGCGGCATGCGCAGGCGCTGCCCCCAGTCGATGAAGGCCTCGGCCTGGGCGCTGACCGGCGCATCGGCGCCCGGCAGCGCCAGCTTGAGCAGGGCCGCCATGGCGGCCAGCCGCTCGCCTGCCGCGATCTCGACATTGCCACGCTCCTGCTCGATGTGCCGCTGGAACAGCCAGGCCGAACCGAATGCAAACGCCAGCAGCAGCGCCACCAGCGTCAGGTAGATGCGGATGTAGAGGGTCTTCAAGTCCTGGGAAGCCTCAGGCCGATTCGCCGTCCGCGTCCTGCTTGCGTGCGAACACGTAGCCGGCACCACGCACGGTCAGGACGCGCCGCGGGCTCTTCGGGTCTTCCTCGATCACCGCCCGGATACGCGAGATGTGCACATCGATGGAGCGATCGAACGCTTCCAGAGAGTGGCCCTTGAGCGCGTCCATGATCTGGTCGCGGGAGAGCACGCGGCCGGGGCTCTGCGCCAGCACCACCAGCAGATCGAACTGGTGGCTGGTGAGTTCGCAGATCTTGCCGTCCAGGCGCGCCACGCGAGCGGCCAGGTCGATCTCCAGACGACCGAAACGCAGCACCTCGTCGCCATCGAGCTTGGGCTCGGCACGACGAAGCAGTGCCTTGATGCGGGCCTGCAGCTCGCGCGGCTCAAAGGGCTTGGCGAGGTAATCGTCGGCGCCCAGCTCCAGGCCCAGGATGCGGTCCATGGGCTCGCCGCGGGCCGACAGCATCAGCACCGGCTGATGACGCCAGCGCGGGTCGCCGCGCATCCAGCGGCAGAAGTCCAGGCCGTCACCATCGGGCAGCATCAGATCCAGCACGATGAGCTCGAAACGCCCATGGGCCAGGTGTTCTCGGGCCTGCGCCAGCGTTCCAGCCGACGACACGTCGAAGCCGGCACCACGCAGGTAATCACCCACCATGCCGGTCAGGCGGGCGTCGTCATCAATCAACAGCAGTCGGGCACTACTCATAGGCAGGGTGTCAACGCGAGCCCGGCTTTCAACCGGACCCGACGGGAGCACGGAGGCTTGCAGCATAGTCGCTCCAGCAGGTCGGTCGGGCTTACTTGGGCGCGCGGGCGGCACGCTCCGCCTGCATCTTGGCCATTTGCGTGGCCAGCTTGGCGCGCTGATCCGGCGTCAGCACATTGGCCACATCGATCATGGCCTGGCTCATGCGCTTGCTGACCACCTCGTGATTGGCGCTCATCTGCACGCGCAGGTTCTCGATCGCGATCGGGTCGATGGTGGGCGCGGTCAGCAGCGTCATCTGCTGCTTGTGCAGGTCGCGCTCGGCGGTATGCGTGGTGGCCAGATCCTTGCGCGCCTGCTCGAAGATCGCCTTGATCTGCGTGCGCTGGGCATCCGTGGCGTCAACGCTCTTCAGCATGTGGCCGATATGCCCAAACGCCGGCATGCCTTCGGGACCCGGGCCACGACCGGGATGGCCCTGCGCCATGGCAGCAACGCCGGTCAGACCGATGAAGGCAGCGAGCGCGCCCTGGCGCAGCAGACGGGAGATACGGTTCGTTTGCATCATGAGCTCCTTCGTTGGAGTGGGAATGAGCTCATGATGCCCAGCCCTTGTTGGGGCTTGGTGCGACCCGCGTAAAGAACTGTGAAAGCTGGAAAACCCAGCTTTCATCGGCCCGTTTACTTGATCGACTTGAAGCGTGCGCGCTTGGGGCGGGCGCCTTCCTCGCCGAGGCGCTTGACCTTGTCGGCCTCGTACTCGGTGAAGTTGCCGTCGAAGAACACCCACTTGGCGTCGCCCTCGTAGGCCAGGATGTGGGTGCAGATGCGGTCCAGAAACCAGCGATCGTGGGAGATCACCATCGCGGAGCCGCCAAACTCCAGCAAGGCTTCTTCCAGTGCGCGCAGGGTTTCGACGTCCAGGTCGTTGGACGGCTCGTCCAGCATCAGCACGTTGCCGCCCTGGGCCAGGGTCTTGGCCAGGTGCAGGCGACCGCGCTCACCGCCGGACAGCTGGCCCACCATCTTCTGCTGGTCGTTGCCCTTGAAGTTGAAGCGGCCGATGTAGGCGCGGCTGGGCATCACGAACTTGCCCACGACGATGTTGTCCAGCCCGCCGGACACGTCTTCCCACACGGTCTTGCTCGCGTCCAGGCTGGCACGGCTCTGGTCGACGAAGGCCAGCTTGGCGGTCTTGCCGATCACGACCTCGCCGCTGTCCGGGGTCTCGGTGCCCTGGATCATGCGGAACAGCGTGGACTTGCCGGCGCCGTTGGGGCCAATGATGCCGACGATGGCCCCCGGCGGCACGCGGAAGCTCAGGTTCTCGATCAGCACGCGGTCGCCGAAGCTCTTGCTGACGCCCTTGAACTCGATCACCTCATTGCCCAGGCGCTCGGCCACGGGAATGAAGATCTCGTTGGTTTCATTGCGCTGCTGGTATTCGACGTCGCTCAGCTCCTCGAAGCGGGCCAGACGCGCCTTGCTCTTGGCCTGACGGCCCTTGGCGTTGGAGCGCACCCACTTCAGCTCTTCCTTCATGGCCTTGGCGCGGGCGTCCTCGGACTTCTGCTCCTGCTCCAGGCGCTTCTCCTTCTGGTCCAGCCAGTCGGAGTAGTTGCCCTTCCAGGGAATGCCGTGGCCGCGGTCGAGTTCGAGAATCCACTCGGCGGCGTTGTCCAGGAAGTAGCGATCGTGGGTGATGGCCACCACGGTGCCGGGGAAGCGCTGCAGGAACTGCTCCAGCCAGTGCACGGACTCGGCATCCAAGTGGTTGGTGGGTTCGTCCAGCAGCAGCATGTCGGGCTTGGACAGCAGCAGGCGGCACAGCGCCACACGGCGCTTTTCGCCACCGGACAGCAGGTCGATCTTGGCGTCCCAGGGCGGCAGGTTCAGTGCGTCGGCGGCCAGCTCCAGCTGCAGGTCGGTGTTCTCGGAACCCGCCGCAGCAATGATGGCCTCCAGCTCGCCCTGCTCGGCGGCCAGCGCGTCGAAGTCGGCGTCCGGCTCGGCATAGGCGGCGTAGACCTCGTCCAGGCGCTTCTTGGCGGCCAGCACGCCACCAATGCCCTCTTCCACCGCCTCACGCACCGTCTGCTCGGGGTCGAGCTTGGGCTCCTGCTCCAGGTAGCCGATCTTGATGCCCGGCATCGGGATGGCCTCGCCCTCGAACTCCTTGTCGACGCCGGCCATGATCTTCAGGATCGTGGACTTGCCGGAGCCGTTCAGGCCCAGCACGCCGATCTTGGCGCCCGGGAAGAAGGACAGCGAGATGTCCTTGAGGATGTGTCGCTTGGGAGGAACCGTCTTGTTCACACGGTTCATCGAGAAGACGTACTGGGCCATGGTGCTCGAGGAGTTCTGGGGTTCGGAAAAGCGAACGCGGGCCCTGACACCAACGCGCCAGGCCCGCAACAGCCCCGATTGTCGCAGAGCTTGCGTTCCAGCCCTCGCGCGGCGCTGGTCGGCAAGCCGGGTCGGGGTTTGTCCGGGAAGCCTGGCGGCGCTTTGGCGCCAGACTGGGGCGCCGAGTCAATACGTTCACGCCCATGCGCCGCCTGCTGTACTGCGCCCTGCTCCTGCTCACCACCACCGCCCCGCTGGCCCAGACGCTGCGCTGGGCCGCCCAGGGCGATCTCCAGACCCTGGACCCACACTCCCAGAACGAGCTGATGACCAATGCGCTGAACAGCCAGGTCTATGAATTCCTGGTGCGCCGGCAGCGGGACCAGAGCATCGGTCCGTCGCTCGCCACAGAATGGACGCAGGTCAACCCGCTGCTGTGGCGCGTCAAGCTGCGCGCCGGGGTGAAGTTCCACGACGGCAGCCCCTTCAGCGCCGACGACGTGGTCTTCTCGATGCAGCGGCTGCGCGATGCCAACTCGCCGTTCCGCGTCTACGCCAACGCGGTGGGCACGCCCCGCGCCGTGGACCCGCTGACCGTGGACTTCCAGCTGGACAGGCCCAACCCCATCTTCGCCGAGCACCTGATCAACCTGCTGATCATGAACCGCCGCTGGTGCGAACAGCACCGCGTCACGCGCCCGCTCAATTTCAAGGAGAAGGAGGAAAGCTACGCCAGCCTCAACGCGAATGGCACCGGCCCCTTCATGCTGGTGAGCCGCCAACCCGGCGTGAAGACGAGCTATCGGCGCAACCCGAATTGGTGGGGCCGCTTCGAGGGCAACCTGCAATCCTTCAGCTTCATCCCCATCGCGAACGACGCCACCCGCACGGCGGCGCTGGTGTCCGGCGAGGTCGATTTCGTGCTGGACCCGCCGCCCCGCGACGTCGAGCGCCTGCGCAAGACGGCCGGCCTCAAGGTGCTGGATGGCCCGGAGAACCGGCTCATCTTCATCGGCATGGACCAGACCCGCGACACGCTGCTCTACGGCAGCGCCCCGGGCGGCCGCAATCCGCTCAAGGACCTGCGCGTGCGCCGCGCCCTCTACCAGGCCATCGATATCGAGGCCATCAAGACCCGGCTGATGGCGGGATTCGCCGCCCCCACGGGCGGCCTCACGCCGTCGCCGCTCGGCGCCTACAACGATCCCGCGCTGGACACCCGCCTGCCCTACGACCTGCCCGCCGCGCGCCGCCTGATGGCCGAGGCCGGCTACCCGCAGGGCTTCGAGGTCACGCTGGACTGCCCCAACAACCGCTACATCAACGACGAGAAAATCTGTGTCGCGCTGGCCGGCATGTGGGCCCAGCTCAAGCTGCGGGTGCGGGTCAACGCGATGTCGCGCCAGCTGTTCTTTCCCAAGCTCGAGAAGTTCGACACCAGCCTCTACCTGGCCGGCTGGGGCGGTGGCACGGTGGACGCCGAGGTGATGCTGACGCCGGTACTGCGCAACCGCGGCCAGCAGGGCGTGGGCGTGGCCAACTACGGCGGCATCGTCAACGACCGCGCCGACGCACTGGCCGCCGCCTCCAGCATCGAAACCGATCCGGCCAAGCGCCAGACCCTGGTGAAGGGCGCGCTGCAGGCCTACCGGGAGCAGATCAATCTCATCCCGCTGCACCGTCAGGTCATCCCCTGGGCCATGCGTGCGAATGTCACGCTGCCGCACTCTCCCGCCAACTGGCCCAGCATGGACTGGGTGCAGATCGTGGGGAATTGACGGGGCGAGCCTAGAATGGGCCTCCGTGACGCCGCGCTTCAGTCCTGCGCGGCGTTTTACTTTCCAGAGCCCCCGCACGCGGCCCGGCCTGCCCGAAGACTGGCGTCGCCGCCCGGCGGCGTGGCGGGCACGGGCATTGGCAGGCGTGCACTCACCCTGATTCGATGAGTTTCGACACCCTAGGCCTCGCACAACCGCTGCTGAAGGCCATCGCCGACGCCGGCTATACCAACCCCACCCCCATCCAGGCCCAGGCGATTCCCGCCGTGCTGCTAGGCGGTGACCTGATGGCAGGCGCCCAGACCGGCACCGGCAAGACCGCCGGCTTCACGCTGCCCATGCTGCATCGCCTGCAGGCGGGCCAGCGCAGCACCAACAAGTTCGGCCGCCCGGCCGTGCGCGCGCTGGTGCTGACCCCCACCCGCGAACTCGCCGCCCAGGTCGAGGAGAGCGTGCAGACCTACGGCAAGTACCTGCCTGAGCTCAAGAGCATGGTGATGTTCGGCGGCGTGGGCATGCAGCCGCAGGTCGACAAGCTGAAGAAGGGCGTGGACATCCTGGTGGCCACCCCCGGCCGTCTGCTGGATCACGCGCAGCTCGGCAACCTGGATCTCTCCAAGATCGAGATCCTGGTGCTGGACGAGGCCGACCGCATGCTGGACATGGGCTTCATCCATGACATCAAGAAGGTGCTGGCCCTGCTGCCGCAGAAGAAGCAGACCCTGCTGTTCAGCGCCACCTTCAGCGACGACATCAAGGCCCTGGCCGACAAGCTGCTGAACCAGCCGGCCCTGATCGAGGTGGCCCGCCGCAACCAGACCAACGATCTGATCGCGCAGAAGGTCCACCCCGTGGGCCGCGAGCGCAAGAAGGAACTGCTGGTGCACCTGATCAAGTCGGGTGACTGGCATCAGGTGCTGGTGTTCACGCGCATGAAGCACGGCGCCAACCGCCTGACCGACTACCTGAACGACAACGGCATCAGCGCGATGGCCATCCACGGCAACAAGAGCCAGGGCGCGCGCACCAAGGCGCTGGCCGACTTCAAGTCGGGCGACCTGACCTGCCTGGTCGCCACCGACATCGCCGCCCGCGGCATCGATATCGATCAGCTGCCCCACGTCGTCAACTTCGAGCTGCCCAACGTGCCTGAAGACTACGTGCACCGCATCGGCCGCACCGGCCGCGCGGGTGCGCAGGGCGAGGCGGTCAGCCTGGTCTGCGTGGATGAAAACGGCTTCCTGCGCGACATCGAGAAGCTGATCAAGCGCGAGATCCCGCGCGAAGTGGTGCCGGGTTTTGCGCCCGACCCCAACGAAAAGGCCGAGCCCATCGTGCTGGGCCGCACCATCCTGAACCCCAACGGCAGCCGGGGCCGCAACCCCAACCCGCCGGCTGGCGCCGGCCGTGGTGGACGCGGCGGCCAGGGTGGCGGTGGTGGCCGCGGCGGCGACAACCGTGGCGGTTCGCGCGACGGCGGCCGCCCCTCGGGCAAACCGGCCGCGCACGCAGGTCATGGTGGTGCCAAGCCGGCCCACACGGGCCAGGGCGGCGCCAAGCCCCAGGGCCAGCAGGCCCCGCGTCCGGCATCCGGCCAGCCGCGCCGCGACGGCGCAGCCCCGCGCCAAAGCAACGGCCCGCGCCTGACCCAGCCCAAGCGCTGATCCCGCAGCCTCATCCAGCCCCGGCGCATGTCCGCATGCACCGGGGCTCTCGGCTCAACGCGCCCGCCGCTCGCCGCCGTCTTGGGAAAGACATCGCATCGCGCCTGCCGTCGTCGGGATGCTGCCGCGCCATGCCGCGGCAGCGGCGAAATCAGATCTTTGGATATCACGCCAGATATCCGCAGGGCCATCGCTCGCGGCAAGCGCAAATAGTGCCGCATTTCCCTGATTCACAAATCGAGTGCGCGCGAGGTTCTGGAACACTTGTTCTCAGTCCCCGGAACGCCGCATTCGTTGCCCTGCGTTCTCGGCATTGCGGCGCATATCTCTGATTCGAAAGTACTCGGATGGTGGCGCCATCCCACCTTATCCAGGCACCCCCGCGTCGCCCGGCCCAGGACACACATGAGCACGCTTTCGAATATCTCGGTCAACAAACGGCTGGCGCTTGGTTTTGCGCTGATCCTCGCGCTGCTGGCCGGCGTCATCATGCTGAGCATCGCCCAGCTGGGCGCCGTCGCCGACGCCACCGAAACGATGATGAACGAGCCCCTCAAGACCGAGCGGCTCGTCAGTGACTGGTACCGCAATGTGCGTGCCGCCGCCACGCGCACCACGGCCATCGCGCGCAGCAGCGACCCCTCGCTGGTCGATTTCTTCAAGGCCGAGCAGACCGCGTCCTCCAAGGCCTCGGCCGATCTTCTCGCCGATATCCAGAAGCAGATGGACACGCCCAAGGAAAAGGCCTTGATGGAGGATATCGACAGCATTCGCAAGGTCTACCTGAAGGCCCGCGACGAGATATTCGCGCTGAAACGCGCCGGCAAGGCCGAAGAGGCCAACAAGATCCTCGACGAGCAATATCTGGCCAAGAACGTGCTCTATCTGCAGAAGATCGATGCGCTGCTGGACGCCGAGCGCAACCAGATCGACGAACTCGCGCGCGGCATCCAGGCCAAGCGTGCCACCAGCAGCCGGCTGCTGGTCGCGCTGGGTGCCGTCAGCGTGGTGCTGGGCGGCGTGCTGTCCTGGCTGCTGGCGGCCTCCATCGTGAAGCCGTTGGCGCTGGCCAACCAGGTCGCCCAGCGTGTCGCGGGCGGCGACCTCGGGGCGGACATCCCCGTGCACGGCAAGGATGAGGTCGCGCAACTGCTGGGCTCGCTCAAGACCATGCAGGCCAGCCTGGTCCAGGTGGTCAGCCGCGTGCGCCAGAGCTCGGAGAGCGTGTCCACCGCCAGCTCCGAGATCGCCAATGGCAATCACGACCTGTCGTCGCGCACCGAACACCAGGCCAGCGCGCTGCAGGAGACCGCGGCCAGCATGCACCAGCTGAACTCGACGGTGCGCCAGAACGCCGACAACGCCGCCCAGGCCAACCAGCTCGCGATCACCGCGTCCAAGGTGGCGATCGAGGGCGGCGAGGTGGTCTCGCAGGTGGTGGGCACGATGAAGGGCATCAACGAGGCCAGCCGCAGGATCAGCGACATCATCGGCACCATCGACGGCATCGCCTTCCAGACCAACATCCTGGCGCTGAACGCCGCCGTCGAGGCGGCCCGCGCTGGCGAGCAGGGCCGCGGCTTCGCGGTGGTGGCCTCCGAGGTGCGCTCGCTGGCCGGCCGCAGCGCGGCGGCGGCCAAGGAGATCAAGACGCTGATCAACGCCAGCGTGGAGCGCGTGGAGCGCGGCACGGCGCTGGTGGACCAGGCCGGCGTCACGATGTCCGAGGTGGTGAACAGCATCCAGCGCGCCACGCAGATCATGGGCGAGATCAGCGCCGCCAGCAAAGAGCAGGCCCAGGGTGTGACCCAGGTCGGCGAGGCGGTCCAGTCCATCGACCAGGTGACCCAGCAGAACGCGGCGCTGGTCGAGGAAATGGCAGCGGCCACCAGCAGCCTGAAATCCCAGTCGGACGACCTCGTCCAGGCGGTTTCCGTCTTCAAGATCTCGGCCTCCTCGGCCCGCGCGATGGCCTGAGCCTGGGCACGCCCGGGCGCGCGTTTGCGCTCGCGCAAGCTCGCCGGGGCGAAACGGTGCTCGAATGCGACAACTCACCAACCTCGAGAGTGCCCCCCTTGAAAATCACCTTTCTCGGCGCCGCCGACACCGTCACCGGCTCGCGCCACCTGCTGACGCTGGGCGAGCAGCGCCTGCTGCTCGATGCCGGCCTGTTCCAGGGCTACAAGAACCTGCGTGAGCGCAACTGGGCGCCGCTGGGCGCCCCGGCCATGCAGCTGGACGCCGTGCTGCTCTCGCATGCCCACCTCGACCACTGTGGCTACCTGCCGGCGCTGACCCGTCAGGGCTTTCGCGGCCCCATCTACACCAGCAGCGCCACGCGCGACCTCTGCGAGGTGCTGCTGCGCGACAGCGCCCACCTGCAGGAGGAAGACGCCCGCCGCGCCAACCGAGACGGCAGCAGTCGCCACGAGAAGGCGCTGCCTCTGTACACGCTGCGCGAGACCGAGAGCTGCCTGAAGCAGTTCCTGGCCGTGCCGCGCGACGGCCGCCTGCGCCTGCGCGACACCGACGTGCGCTTCACGCCCGCCGGCCACCTGCTGGGCGCCTCGTCCATCCACGTCAGCCACGGCGGTCGCTCGCTGCTGTTCTCGGGCGACATCGGCCGGGTCAACGACCTGCTGATGCCCGTGCCCCAGGTGCCGGCCGGCGCCGATGTGGTGCTGATCGAATCGACCTACGGCAACCGTCAGCATCCGGCGGAAGACGTGCAGCTGCGCCTGGCGCAGATCCTGAACAACACCTTCAAGCGCGGCGGCTCGGTGCTGCTGCCCAGCTTCGCCGTGGGCCGCGCCCAGGCGCTGCTGCTGGTGCTGCAGCGCCTGCGCCGCAGTGGCGAGCTGCCGGCCGATGTGCCCATCTGGCTGGACAGCCCCATGGCCGAGCAGGCCACCGAAATCACGCTCAAGCACGCCAAGCTGCTGCGCATCTCGCCCAGCGAGGCCCGCAGCCTCACCGACGGCGTGCGCTACGTCACCAAGCCGGCGCAGAGCCAGAAGCTGGCGGGCTCGCTGGCCGACTCGCGCGCCCGGCCATCCATCGTGATCTCGGCCAGCGGCATGGCCACCGGCGGCCGGGTGCTCAACTACATCGAGACCATGGCGCCTCAGGCTCGCCACCACATCGCCTTCCCCGGCTTCCAGGCCGGCGGCACCCGCGGCGCGCGCATGATCGCCGGCGAGCGCGAGATCAAGATGCACGGCCAATGGGTGCCCGTGAACGCCGAGATCAGCCACCTCGACGGCTTCTCCGGCCATGCCGATGCCGACGGTCTGCTGCAGTGGCTGCGCGCCCTGCCCCGGCCGCCCGAGCAGGTCTTCGTCGTCCACGGCGAGCCTGCGGCCGCCGACGCGCTGCGCAGCCGCATCCAGCACGAGCTGGGCTGGAACGTGCGCGTGCCCTCGCACGGCGAGACGGTCGAGGTTTGAAGACTCAGCCCATCACGCCGGCGCGCGTCGACTTCAGCGACCCCGCGACGCCCAGCGCCCCGGACTACGGCGACGTCTACCACGCCCGCGCCGGAGCGCTGGCCCAGGCCCGTCACGTCTTCCTGGGCGGCAACGGCCTGCCGCAGCGCTGGCAGGGCCGCACCCGCTTCGTGGTCTTGGAGACCGGCTTCGGCCTGGGCAACAACTTCCTGGCCACCTGGGCGGCCTGGCGTGACGACCCGCAGCGCGCCGAGCGCCTGGTGTTCATCAGCATCGAGAAGCATCCGCTGCTGCGTGACGACCTGGTGCGTGCCCATGCGCACAGCCCGTTGGCAGAACAGGCCCGCCAGCTGGTGGGCGCGTGGCCGCCGCTGACGCCCAATCTGCACACGCTGGACTTCGAGCAGGGCCGCGTGCGCCTGCTGCTCGCGCTGGGCAACGCACGCGACTGGCTGCACGAGCTGATCGCCGAGGTCGACGCCTTCTATCTGGACGGCTTCGCGCCCGCGAAGAACCCCGAGCTGTGGGACGCCTACCTGCTGCGCTCGCTGGGTCGCCTGGCCGCGCCGCAGGCGACGGCCGCCACCTGGAGCGTTGCCCGCAGCGTGCGCGACGGGCTGCAGGCCGCCGGGTTCGAGGTCCGCAAGGTGCCGGGTTTTGCCAGCAAGGGCGAGATGACTGCGGCGAGTTACCAGCCCCGCCACCTGCCGCAGACCCCCGCCGGCCGCGCGGCGCTGGCGCCCGGCGCGCGCGAGGCCCTGGTCATCGGCGCGGGCCTGGCCGGCGCCGCCTGCGCCGCGGCGCTGGCGCGGGCCGGCGTCGCAAGCACGGTGCTGGACACGGCGGCCGAACCCGCCTCGAGCGGCTCGGGCAACCCCGGCGGCCTGTTCCACGGCACGCTCAACCCCGACGACGGCATTCACGCCCGCTTCAACCGCGCCGCCGCCCTGCGCACCGCCGCCCTGCTGCGCGACCTGCCCGGTCTGCCCTGGCTGCAGCGCGGGCTGCTGCGGCTGGAGACCGAACGCTCACCCGCCGCCATGCAGGCGCAGATCGACCGGCTGGGCCTGCCGCGCGACTACCTGCAGGCCTGGCCTGCCGAACAGGCCGCCGCCATCAGCGGGCTGCCCCTGCGCCAGCCCGCGTGGTTCTACCCGGGCGGCGGCGCCCTGCCCCCGCGCGCACTGGTGGGCGCCTGGCTGGAGCAATCCGGCGCCCGCCTTAGGCTTCAGCGCAGCGTGCAGACGCTGCGGCAGGTCGATGGCCTCTGGCAGGCCCGTGACGCCGAAGGGGGCCTGATCGGCGAGGCGCCGGCGCTGGTGATCGCCGCCGGGCACAGCACGCCCGCCCTGCTTCAGACGCTGCGCACCGCCGATGGCGACCTGCCCTGGACCGAGCAACGCGGCCAGATCACCCACCTCGCGCATGACCCGACCCCGCCGCGCCTGCCGGTGGCCGGCGCCGGCTATGCGCTCGCCGATGGCGGCGGCGGCCTGTGGTGCGGCGCCACGGCGGCGGACGGTGACCCGGAACCCGCGCTGCGCCTGGAGGACCAGGGCGCCAACCTCGCGCAGTGGTCGGCCCTCAGCGGTCGTCCGCTGGCCGAGTTGCTGGGCCAGCCGCCGGCCGGCCGCGTCGGCTGGCGCCTGCTGCTGCCGGACCGGCTCCCCGCGGTCGGCGGCCTGGCAGCCCGCGAGGGCGAGCCGGACCGCGCCGATCAGGCGCGCTTCTGGCCCCGGCTGCCCGGCCTGGTGGTCTGCAGCGCGCTAGGCTCGCGCGGCATTGGCTGGTCCGGCCTGTGCGGTGAGCTGGCAGCCGCCCTGCTGACCGGCGCTCCGCGCCCGCTGGAGGCAGGCCTGGTCGACGCACTCGATCCGCTGCGCTTCCGAGTGCGCAAGTCACGCGCCGCCACGCCTAGGGCCTAGCGTTTACCCTGGGTGCGTGCGAGCATTCCGGCCCTCTTCTGGAGACGCCGCATGCTCAACGCCCTTTTCAATCAACGCTCCATCGGCCAACGCCTCGGGCTCGGCCAGGTGCTGGTGCTGCTCGTCGCACTGGCCGGCTCCGCGCTGGGCTACTGGGGCCTGCAGCGTGTCGCCCGGGACACGCATGAGATGTACGAGAACACCCTGGTCACCGAACGCACGGCCGCGGACTGGTACCGCAACGTGTTCAACGGCACCACACGGACCACCGCGATCGCGGTCAGCGCCGACCCCGCGCTGGCCACCTTCTTCGCGCCCCAGGCGGCCGAGGCCACCAAGATATCCACCGAGCTGCAGCAACGACTGGACAAGCTCCTCTCGCTGCCCGAGGAGCGCCGGGTGTTCGACCAGATCGCCGACCTGCGCAAGCGCTACATCAGCGCCCGCGACACGCTGAGTGCGGCCAAGAAGGCGGGCGACGCCGAGCAGGCCAAACAGATCTTCGAGCAGCAGTTCATGCCCGCCTCCAATGCCTATCTGGACGGCATCAAGAACGTCGCCCAGCAGCAGCGCGACCAGCTGGATCAAGCCACGCAGCGAGTGCAGACCACCAACGAACGGGCCCGCCTGGGCCTGCTGGTGTTCGCCGGCTGCGCGCTGGCCGCCGGCCTGGCGCTGGCGCTGTGGCTGACCCGCTCCATCACGCGGCCGCTGCAAAAGGCCGTGGACGTGGCCGATGCGATCGCGCACTTCGACCTGTCGCAGCAGATCGACACCCGTGGCGAGGACGAGACCGGCCGGCTGCTGCGCTCGCTGCACACCATGCAGCAGGCCCTGCTACGCCTGATCGGCGAGGTGCGGGGCTCCACCGACAGCATCAGCACGGCCAGCGCCGAGATCGCGACGGGCAACCTCGACCTCTCGCAGCGCACCGAGCAGACGGCCTCCAACCTGCAGCAGGCCGCCTCGTCCATGACCGAGCTGACGGCCACCGTGAAGCAGACCGCCGATGCCGCGATGACCGCCAATCAGCTGGCCAGTTCGGCCGCCGAGGTCGCCCAGCGCGGCGGCCAGGCCGTGCAGCAGGTGGTGTCCACGATGGACCAGATCAGCGACAGCTCGCGCAAGATCAACGACATCATCGGCACCATCGACGGCATTGCCTTCCAGACCAACATCCTGGCGCTGAACGCCGCCGTCGAGGCCGCCCGCGCTGGCGAGCAGGGCCGCGGCTTCGCCGTCGTGGCCAGCGAGGTGCGCGCGCTGGCCCAGCGCAGCGCCGAGGCGGCCAAGGAGATCAAGAGCCTGATCACGGCCAGCGTGGAGCGCGTGGACTCCGGCATGGAGCAGGTGCAGACGGCGGGCAGCACGATGACCGAGATCGTCGCGAGCGTGCAGCGCGTCACCGACATCATCGGCGAGATCAGCGCCGCCGCCCGGGAGCAGAGCGAGGGCATCGCCACCGTCAACGGCTCGGTCATGCAGCTCGATCAGATGACCCAGCAGAACGCCGCACTGGTCGAGGAAGCCGCCTCGGCGGCCGACAGCCTGAAGGACCAGTCCAGCCGGCTGGCCCAGGCCATCGCGGTGTTCAGGCTGGACCGCCAGGCCAGCACAGCGCCCCGCGTCGTGGCGATCGTGGCGAACGCGACGACGGGCGCAGCACGCCCGGCGACCCAGCCCGCGGCGCCGCGTCCTGCGCCTGCCGCCGCAAGCCGCGCGCACGCGGTCGCGCCCGTGCCCCGCCGTCAAGCTGCAAACGCTCCAGCCGCCAAGGCACTCGGCGTCGAGCGCAGTGCTGCGGCCACGCCGGCCCGTGCCCCGGCACCCAAGGCCACGCCAGCGGCAGATGACGGCGACTGGGAAACCTTCTGAGCCCGAAGCTGTCGACAAGCACGGGCCAAGCGGTCAAAGTTGGCACATCCTCACTCCCGGCCCGTCGGGAGAACACGCTGGCACAGCGATGATGCTTTGGCCCCATGGTCCATGGGGTCAAAGAACCTGTACTGCGGTGACGTTGAGGAGCGCGCCGCGTAGGAGACCCGCATGTCCTCTGTGTTGTCGTCCGGCCGTTCCATCGGCTCGCGCCTGACCATCGTTCTCTCACTGGTGCTGCTGATCTCCTTCGTGGGATCGGGCATGGGCTACTGGGCGCTGAGCCGGGTGGCCGCGGAAAACAAGGACATGTACGAGTCCTCGCTGACCAACGAACGGCTGGCGTCCGACTGGTACCGCAATGTCACCAACGGGGCTGCCCGCACCACGGCAGTTGCCGTTAGCAAGGACCCGGCCCTGGCGCAGTTCTTCACCCAGGCCTCCACCGAGTCCAGCAAGCAGTCCGGCGAGTTGCAGAAGCAGCTCGAGACCCGGCTGACCAGCGACAGCGAAAAGGCCCTATTCGCCAAGCTCGGCGAGGTGCGCAAGGCCTATCTGAGCAGCCGTGATGCGGTCTATGCTGCCAAGAAGGCCGGCGATGTCGACAAGGCCCAGCAGATCTTCGAATCGCAGTTCCAGCCCGCTGTCACGCAGTTCCAGGACGCGATGAAGGTGATGGTGCAGTCGCAGCGCGACGAGCTCGATGCTGCCGCCCAGCGCGCCCAGCAGGCCAACGACACGGCCCGCATCGGGCTGGTGGTGTTCAGCCTGTGCGCGCTCGGCGTCGGCATCGCACTGGCCGTCTGGCTGACCCGCTCCATCACCCGCCCGCTTCACGAGGCCGCCGAGGTGGCCGACGCGATCGCCAACTTCGACCTGACCCGCCGCTTCGAGGCCCACGGCCAGGACGAGACCGGCCGCCTGCTGCGCTCGCTGCAGCAGATGCAGGCCGCGCTGCTGAAGCTGATCGGCGAGGTCCGCGGCTCCACCGACAGCATCAGCACCGCCAGTGCCGAGATCGCCACCGGCAACATGGATCTCTCGCAGCGCACCGAGCAGACCGCCTCGCACCTGCAGCAGGCCGCCGCGTCGATGACGCAGCTGACCGGCACCGTGCGTCAGACAGCCGATGCCGCCACCACGGCCAACCAGCTGGCCAGCTCCGCGGCCGAAGTGGCCGAGCGCGGCGGTGCCGTGGTCGCCGAGGTGGTGTCCACGATGGACCAGATCAGCCAGAGCTCGCGCAAGATCAGCGACATCATCGGCACCATCGACGGCATCGCCTTCCAGACCAACATCCTGGCGCTGAACGCCGCCGTCGAGGCCGCCCGTGCCGGCGAGCAAGGCCGCGGCTTTGCCGTGGTGGCGGGCGAGGTGCGTTCGCTGGCCCAGCGCAGTGCCGAAGCCGCCAAGGAAATCAAGAGCCTGATCGGCGCCAGCGTCGATAGCGTCGAGTCCGGCGCCCGCCTGGTGGCGGATGCCGGCAGCACGATGAACGAGATCGTCGCCAGCGTGCAGCGCGTCAGCGACATCATCGGCGAGATCAGCGCCGCGTCGCGCGAGCAGAGCGACGGGATCGACCAGATCAACGCCGCCGTCGGCCAGCTCGACCAGATGACGCAGCAGAACGCCGCGCTGGTCGAGGAAGCC
Organism: Roseateles depolymerans; assembly: GCA_003241055.1. Lineage (GTDB taxonomy): Bacteria > Pseudomonadota > Gammaproteobacteria > Burkholderiales > Burkholderiaceae_C > Pelomonas > Pelomonas depolymerans_A. The sequence continues at coordinate 31,958 of QFOD01000011.1, read as the reverse complement.
GCCTCGGCAGCCGAGAGCCTGAAGGATCAGTCGGGCCGCCTGTCGGGCGCGATCGGCGTGTTCCGGCTGGACGGCAGCCAGGCCATGGCCGTGAAGAGCAGCTTCAAGCCGCTGGCCTCGCCGGTCAGCCGCCCGTCGCCGAGCACTGCAGGCAACGCGGCCGCCAGCCCCAGGCCTGCCGCCAAGGCCGCCACAGCCAAGCCGGCCGTCAAGGCCACAACGGCGAAGGCCACCGCGCCCAAGGCCGTGGCCGATGCAGCCCCCAAGCGCCAGCCCGCCTCGGTCAGCGCCCCGGCCACGCCGGCGCCCGCCCCCAAGGTGGCGGCTGCCACGGTGGACGACGGCGACTGGGAAACCTTCTGAGCCCGGCCCCGAGCCGGGGCTGCGCAACGACCAGGGGCCGCGACGCGGCCCCTTTCCTTTTCACAATCACCCGTCGATACGCCGTGCGCCGGCGCTGGTGCTCAGAAGCTCAGCGTCTTCACGCCCTCGGGCGTGCCCAGCAGACAGACGCTGGCCTTGTGGCGAGCGAACACACCCACGGTCACCACGCCCGGCCACTGGTTGACCTCGGCCTCGAAGGCCAGCGGGTCGGTGATGGACAGGCCCGTCACGTCAAGAATGTGGCCACCGTTGTCGGTGACGACACCCTCGCGCAGCTTGGCCGTGCCGCCCAGCTGGGCGAAGTGTCGAGTCAGCTGCGCTGCGGCCATCGGAATGATCTCGACCGGCAGCGGGAAGCGGCCCAGCGTCTGCACGAGCTTGGAGCCGTCCGCGATGCAGACGAATTTCTCGGCTAGGTCGGCGACGATCTTCTCGCGCGTCAGCGCCGCACCGCCGCCCTTAACCATGAAGCCCTGGCCGTCGATCTCGTCGGCGCCGTCGATGTAAACCGCCAGGCTGCTCACCTCGGCTGCGTCCAGCACCTTGATGCCGGCTTTCAGCAGCCGCTGCGTGGAGCGCTCCGAGCTGGACACGGCACCGGCGACCTGGATGCCGCTGACGGCCAGCGCGTCGATGAAGCAGTCCACCGTAGAGCCGGTGCCCACGCCGACGATCTGGCCGGGGGTGACGTAGTCCAGGGCGGCGCGGCCCACCAGTTGCTTGAGCTGATCTTGGTTCATGCCCGTGATTGTCGCCGCGCCGTGCCGGCCGATGCGCTCAGGCCGCGTAGAAGCGCCCATGAAAGCCATAGGGCACGGCATAGGGCAGCCAGGCGCGCGCGACCGGGCCGGCGGCGAGGGCCTGGGCGTCGAACACATCCAGGAAGCTGCGTTCGCGGCGGATGTCGTAGCCCATGCCCAGCAGCCAGCCCTCGCCTTCGCCACGGCTGCCCGGGCGTGGCACCAACACGTGCTCCTCCACCACGACGTCGTCGCCATAGCTGAAGCGCTCGCGCGCGCCGCTCTCGATGTCCAGCCGCATCAGGCCGTTGAAGCCCCAGCGGCCGCGCGTGTCCAGCGCGGTCGGGTACCAGACGAAGCGGTGGCGCTGCGCCACCACGCGCGGGTCCACCACCGGAAACTCCACCGCCTCGTCGCGCGCCGTCAGCGCCAGGCGGCCGCGGGCCAGGTCGATGTCCAGCACGCGCGGCGTGGACACATCCCGCTCGGGCCGCCGACCCTGCATCAGCTGCGAGATGGCGCCGTTGAACTCGGGCAGCGGCACGCCCTGCACATAGTCCACGCGCAGGTGGCCGCCCTCGTCCCAGGCATTGCCGAAGTGGAAGACGTTGGCGGCCGGCATCTCCAGCATCTGCCAGCGGCTGAAGTCCGCCTTGTCCACCACCAGCACACGCGTGGGCTGCGCCGCCTGCCAGCGCATCGCCGCCAGCATCGCGGCACCGCCCGGCAACGCGGCGCGGTCCAGCGTGATGGGCGCCATCAGGAACACCAGGTAGCGCTGCGACACCGCGAAGTCGTGCAGCATGGGCGGCGCCTGCACGTCCAGCAGCCCATGGCGCAAGACCTGGCCCTGAGCCGACAGCTGGTAGAGCGCCAGGCGGCCGCCGGCAGTGCCGAAGTTCCAGACCGTGCCGTCGGGCTCCACCTTGGGATGGGCCGAGAACGGCATGCCGCGCAGATCCTCGGACCAGACCTTCACGCCGCGGGTTTCCAGCGTGGCCGGGTCCAGCTCGTGCGCGCTGCCGCCCTCCCACAGCGCATAGAGATGCTCGCCCTGCAGCAGCACGCTGGTGTTGGCGACGTTGACACTGTCCGCATGGCGCACCGGCCGCTGCGCCGGCACCGCGGTGCCGAAGGCCGGCAGCAGGAAGCGGCCGGCCGCCTGCTCGGCGCGGAACTTCTCGGTCTGCACGAAGCGGGCGCGGTGGCTGATGCGGCCGCCGGGCGCGATCGTCCAGCTCTGCACCAGGCCGTCGCCGTCGAACCAGTGCTCGTAGTGGCGACCGCCGCGCTGCAGCAGGCCGGGGCCGTTGCGGAAGTAGCGGCCGGTGAGCGCGGCGGGCCAGCGCCCCTCCACCGCGACCGTGTCGGCCTGCAGGTCGCGGCCGTCCAGGCCCCGGAAGGGCTTGAGCTCGGCCGCCGTGGTGCGGAATTCATCCTGCCCCCAGGCGAAGGCGCTGGGGCTCAGGCCCGCGGCCACAAGGCCGCTCAGCAGCTGGCGGCGCGACAACATGGCTTGCATCATGGAGGCTCCTCAGTTCAGCTTGATGCGCACAAGCTGGCCCGGCGCCCACTGGAAGCGCGCAGCCTCGAAGCTGGGCGGGCCGAAGCTGCCGGCCGCGTCATTGGAGAAGCCGTAGGGCTCGGTGGGCATGCCGAAGGCGTTGCGGTCGAGACGGCCGTTGGCGTTGACATCCTGGACGACCGTCAGCGCCAGCGGCTGGGCCAGCAGTGCGTCGGGCAGATCGGCCAGCGTCACGCTGACACGACCGCCCTCGGTCTTCAGGTCGGCCAGCGCCAGGCGCCGGGCGAATGCCGGCTTGCCCAACCAGGTGTCGGTGGCACCGTAGGCCGCCACCATCAGCGTGGCCCCGGCCACGCGGCTGGTGTCCAGGCCCTGCACCTCCAGCTGCAGCTCGCCCGCTTGCACGAGCAACGGGGCCTGAAGGCAGACGGCCAGCAGGATGGACAGGGGCTTTGCGTTCGTCATCGTCGACTCCTAGCGAGTGCAGTGGGAATGGCTGCACTCTAGGAATCGGGCTGGCCGCGCACGAGGGCGCTGCGACGAATCGCCAGCCGCGGGCGTGAACGGTCAGCCCGCAGCGCGAACGGGGCTCAGCCGCGGCGCTTCTGCACCGCGGCGGCCAGCTCGCGCAGCAGCGGCTCGGTCTGGGACCAGCCCAGGCAGGCGTCGGTGATGGACACGCCGGGCTTGAGGTCGGCGCGGGTCTGGCCCGGCAGCAGGTCCTGGCGGCCCGGCTGGAGGTGGCTTTCGATCATCACGCCGGTGATGCGCTGGTCGCCGCCGGCGATCTGGCCGGCCACGTCGCGGCCCACGTCCACCTGGCGCTCGTACTTCTTGCTGCTGTTGGCGTGCGAGAAGTCGATCATCACCTGCTCGCGCAGGCCCGAGCTCTTCAGCGCATCGCAGGCCGCGGCCACCGAGGCGGCGTCGTAGTTGGGCGCCTTGCCGCCGCGCAGGATCACATGGCAGTCGGCATTGCCGCGGGTCTCGAAGATCGCGGCCACGCCCATCTTGGTCATGCCCATGAAGGCATGCGGTGCGCTGGCGGCCAGCACCGCATCGCTGGCGACCTTGAGGCCGCCGTCCGTGCCGTTCTTGAAGCCCACCGGGCAGCTCAGGCCCGAGGCCAGCTGGCGGTGGCTCTGGCTCTCGGTGGTGCGCGCGCCGATGGCGCCCCAGGTGATGAGGTCGGCGATGTACTGCGGCGACAGCAGGTCCAGGAACTCGGTGCCGGTGGGCAGACCCAGGCTGGTCACGTCCAGCAGCAGGCGGCGCGCCAGGCGCAGGCCCTCGTTCATCTGGAAGCTGCCGTCCAGCTTGGGGTCGTTGATATAGCCCTTCCAGCCCACGGTGGTGCGCGGCTTCTCGAAATACACCCGCATCACGATCAGCAGGTCGCGACTGAGCTCGTCGCGTGCGGTCTTGAGCAGCCGGGCGTAGTCCATCGCCTGGTCGTGGTCGTGGATGGAGCACGGGCCCACCACCACCAGCAGGCGGTCATCCTGGCCGTGCAGCACCGCGCTGATCTCGCGGCGCGCCTGCTCCACCACCTGCAGCGAGGCCGCCGGCGCCGGCAGTTCGTCCAGCAGCAGGGCCGGCGAGATCAGCGGGCGCACCGCACCGATGCGGGTGTCGTCGGTGCGGGTGCTGTCCTGCGTCGCGTCGTCGCGGGGGCCGTTCTCGTGATCCAGGGCGGGGGTCTTGTTCATGGGGTCGGGGCTGCTGCTCGGGGAATCCCTGATTATTCACCGCCCCCGCGCGGCCAGCGCCACCGCCAGTGCCGACAACACGAAGCCCGCGATCGCCAGCGCCCCCAGGCGCTCGCCCAGCAGCAGCCCGCCCAGCAGCGCCGACACGCCGGGGATCAGGTAGAACAATCGCGCCACCTGGCTGGCCTGGCCGCGCCTCATCATCACGAACATCAGGCTGAAGGCGCCTATGGAGTTCACCAGGCCCAGCCACAGCAGCGCGCCGCCCAGCTCCAGCCCCCAGTCCACGCGCCAGCCCTCGCCCCACAGCGCCAGCGGCGCCACCGCCAGCGCGGCCGTGCCCATCTGCACGCAGCTGCCGCTGCGCAGGTCCATGCCGGCGCAGAAGCGCTTCTGGTACAGCGTGCCCGACACCAGGCCCGCCAGCGCCAGCAGGCCCCAGGCCGGCGCCGCCCAGTCCTGGGCGGCCAGCGGCCGCTCGGCCAGCACCAGCACCACGCCCAGCAGGCCGCCCGCCAACCCGAGTGCCGCACGCCGGCCCAGCGCCTCGCCCAGCCACAGCCGCGCACCCAGCGCGGTGGCCACCGGCATCAGGCCGATCAGCAGGCCCGCCAGGCCAGCCGACAGCCCGCGCGCCAGGCCCTCGTACAGCGCGCCGAAGTGCAGGCCCTGCATCAGCAGGCCCACGACCGCCAGATGGCCCCAGTCCCGCGCCCGCTGCGGCCAGCGCGCCCGACCGATCAGCGATAGCGCCAGCAGCACCGCAAAGCTCAGCCCGAAGCGCAGGCTCAGCAGGCTCAGCGGCCCCGCATGCGGCAAACCCAGGCGGCCGGCCACATAGCCGCTGCTCCACAGCAGGATGAACAGCAGAGGCAGGCTGAGCGCCGCCAGCGCCGCCGCTGGATCGCGGCCGACCGCGGGCGGCCGGGCGGCACAGGGGGTGGACAGGGTATTCATCGCGGTCTCCGGCATCCAAGGGGGAGGCGCCACTCTAGAAACGCCGAACCGGAGACACAATCCGCTCTCCATTCGTTTCAGAGTTTCCTCAGAAGACACAATGGGCCGACTCGAAGACCTGCAGACCTTTGCCCGCGTGGTCGACACCCGCAGCTTCTCCGGCGCCGCACGGCTGCTGGGCGCCACCAAGTCCGCGGTCAGCAAGCAGGTGGCGCGGCTGGAGGACGAGCTGGGCTCCCGCCTGCTGCTGCGCACCACCCGCAGCGTCAGCCCCACACCCGAGGGCCAGGCGGTCTATGAGCGCGCGCTGCGCCTGCTGGAGGAGGCCCAGGCGCTGGACGACGAACTGGCCGGCCGCCACGACCAGCCGCGCGGCGTGCTGCGCCTGTCCACCTCCACCGCCTTCGGCAACCTGCAGTTCACGGCGCTGATGAGCGAGTTCTGCAGCCGTTATCCGCAGCTGCAGGTGGTGCTGGGCCTGAACGACCGCTATGTGGACCTGGCCGAGGAAGGCTTCGATCTGGTGCTGCGGCTGATCGCCCAGCCCGGGCCCGGCCTGGTGGCGCGGCGGCTGGCCACCATCCGCTACGTGCTGTGTGCCTCACCGGCCTACCTGGCCGCGATGGGTCGGCCCGGCTCGGTGGCCGAGCTGGCACAGCACCGCTGCCTGCGCTTCGGCTATCTGCAGGCGCAGGACCGCTGGCGCTTCCGCCATGCCGAGCTGGGCGACTCCGAGGTGCTGACTCAGGGCGCGCTGCGTTTCGAGAGCGGGCTGATGGCCAACAGCAGCGAGTCGCTTCGCGTGGCCGCGCTGGCCGGCATGGGCCTGGCCGTGCTGCCCACCTACGCCATCGGGCCCGACCTGCAGGCCGGCCGGCTGGAGGCGCTGCTGCCCGGCTGGCAACCCTGGGGCGGCGTGGCCGATGCGGACGCGCTGTACGCGGTCTACCTGCCCAGCCGCCAGCCCGCGCCCAAGGTGCGGGCGCTGATCGACTTCATGCTGGAGAAGCTGGGCGATCTTCCCCCCTGGGACCGCGCGGCGGGGTCGGCGCTCAGCACGGGATGAATTCCTGTTTGTTATGATTCAAACCTGAAATTCGATCAAATAGTTATTTTGATCGCGCCGTACCACTTGCGGGCCAGCCTCGGCCCCATCGCGGTTGCGGATGTCGTCACCCGGGCGTTTGCCCGGGTCCGGGCCCAGCCCGGCCAAGCGGCGGTGATTCATGCCCGCCCACGACCAGCCATGCTCCCGCCACGCCGCGCCCCCAGACCCGGCCCGCGGCGCGGCGATCCGAGCTCCGGCGGGTATTGCTGGCGTCTTTCACGTCGTGTTCAGTGCCCGTCGGCAGCCATCAGGCCTGCACGGCGCCTGCGCGCGCCTGTCCTCTCCTGATGCTGATGGCATGACGGCTGCCGCCCTCCCCGGGCGGTGGCGCCCTGTTCACCCGCAGCCCCGTGCTGCATGAAAGGAGCCCGTCCATGGCCAAGGCCATCCACATCGACCACGTCTTCAAGGTCTTCGGCGACGCGCCACAGCAGGCGCTGGACCTGGTTCGCCAGGGTCTGTCCAAGCCGGAGATCCAGGCCCGCACCGGGCAGTCCATCGGCGTGTTCGACGCCAGCTTCGAGATCCAGGCCGGCGAGATCTTCGTCATCATGGGCCTGTCGGGCTCGGGCAAGTCCACGCTGGTGCGCATGCTCAACCGCCTGATCGAGCCCAGCGCCGGGCGCATCGTCATCGACGGTGAAGACACCAACGCCTACGGCGACCGGCGGCTGCGCACGCTGCGGCGCAAGGACATCAGCATGGTGTTCCAGTCCTTCGCGCTGATGCCCCACATGAACGTGCGCGACAACACGGCCTTCGGCCTGGAGCTCGACGGCATGGGCCGCAGCCAGCGCTTGGCCGCCGCCAATGACGCGCTGGCCCAGGTAGGCCTGGCCGGCTGGGGCGACCGCTACCCCGACGAACTCTCCGGCGGCATGCAGCAGCGCGTGGGCCTGGCGCGTGCGCTGGCGGCCGACCCCTCCATCCTGCTGATGGACGAGGCTTTCTCCGCGCTGGACCCCATCATCCGCACCGAGATGCAGTCCGAGCTGCTGCGGCTGCAGCAGGTCAGGCGCCGCACCATCGTCTTCATCTCCCACGATCTCGACGAAGCCATGCGCATCGGCGACCGCATCGCGATCATGAAGGACGGCCAGGTGGTGCAGGTCGGCACGCCCGACGACATCCTGCGCAACCCCGCCGACGACTTCGTGCGCAGCTTTGTGCGCGGCGTCGACGCGGCCGCCGTCTTCAAGGCGGCCGATATCGCGCGCCAGCCGCTGACCGTGGTGGCCGAGCACAGCGACCGTGGCGCCCGCGCCGCGCTGAAGAGGCTGGAAGACCAGGACCGCGAGTACGCCCACGTCGTCAGTCCCACTCGGCACTACCTGGGCATCGTGTCGGCCGACAGCCTGCGCGCCGCGCTGGACGGCCATGTCGGCCCGCTGGGCCTGCAGCACACCTTCGTGCCCGGCCTGCCCACGCTACCCGCCGAGGCGCCGGTGGCCGGCCTGCTCGGCCAGGTCGCGCATGCGCCCTGCGCACTGCCGGTGGTCAGCACCGACGGCCGCTTCTGCGGCGCGATCAGCAAGACCACGCTGCTGAAGTTCCTCGACCGCGACACCCCGCCGCTGGAGCCAGCCGCACCGGCACTCGCGGCCTGACCCCCGACAACAGGAGACCCGCATGAACGAGAACACGCCCATGCCGCTGGACCTGGCCGATACCGCCACTGCGGTGGACAGCGCCGCCAGCGCCATCGCCGCGCCCGCCGCCCCGGCCTATGTCGACCCCTGGCAGGCCATCTCCAACGCCGCCGGCTCCAGTGCTTCGCCCGACTGGCTGGACGCGCCCGCCACGGCAGCCGCGCTGCCTGACGCCGGCAACAGCGCAGGCCAGACCTGGCACCAGCTGCTGGACGGCTCCCTGCCCGTCGAGGCCTGGATCAACCAGGGCCTGGGCTGGGTGGTCGAACACTGGCGCCCCTTCTTCCAGAGCGTGCGCCTGCCCATCGACGGCACGCTGAACGGGGTGCAGGGTCTGCTGGGCAGCCTCTCGGCCGTCAGCATGATCGCGCTGATCGGTCTGCTGGCCTGGCAGTTCGCGGGCCGGCGCATCGCGCTGGGCGCCACGGCCTCGCTGGGGGTGGTGGCCCTGCTGGGCATCTGGCCCGAGGCCATGGTCACGCTGTCGCTGGTGCTGACCTCGCTGCTGTTCTGCCTGCTGATCGGCCTGCCGCTGGGCGTGCTGCTGGCCAGCAGCGACCGCGCGCAGCGCCTGATGCGCCCGCTGCTGGACGCCATGCAGACCACGCCCGCCTTCGTCTACCTGGTGCCGGTGGTGATGCTGTTCGGCATCGGCAACGTGCCCGGTGTCATCGTCACCATCGTGTTCGCACTGGCACCGCTGGCCCGACTGACCAGCCTGGGCCTGCGCCAGGTTCGCCCCGACCTGATCGAAGCCGCACGCGCCTATGGCGCCTCGCCCTGGCAAATGCTGGTCAAGGTCAGGCTGCCGCTGGCCCTGCCCTCCATCATGGCCGGCATCAACCAGGCACTGATGATGTCGCTGTCCATGGTGGTCATCGCCTCCATGATCGCCGTAGGCGGCCTGGGCCAGATGGTGCTGCGCGGCATCGGCCGGCTCGACATGGGCCTGGCCACCGTGGGCGGCCTGGGCATCGTGCTGCTGGCCATCACGCTGGACCGCATCACGCAGGCCATGGGCAACACCCGCCGCGCCAACGGCCGCCGCTGGTGGCACACCGGCCCGGCCGGCTTCGCGCTACGCGCCGTGCAGCGCCTGGTGTGCGCCCCGGCGCCCGCCACCCCAACCAGCACGACCCGCCTGGAACAGCCAGGAGCCGCCCGATGAAGCACCCCACCTCCCCAGCCCTCGTGCAGCTCGGCACCCGGCTGCGCCACGGCCTGCGCGCCCTGAGCCTGGCACTCGACCTGATGCTGGGCCTGACGCTGGGCCTGGCCATGAGCCCCCCTGCTCAGGCCCAGGCGCGACCCGGCCAAGGCATCACGGTTCAGCCCATCAAGAGCTCGCTGGCCGAAGAGGCCTTCCAGACGCTGCTGGTGTCACGGGCGCTTGAAAAGCTCGGCTACACGGTGCAGCCCATGAAGGATCTGGAACCCGCCACCGAGCATCTGGCGGTGGCCAACGGCGACGCCACCTTCATGGCCAACCACTGGCAGCTGCTGCACGGCGACTTCTACAAGCACAGCGGCGGCGACGCCCGGCTGTTCCGCAGCGCGAACGCCTACGCCGAGGGTGCGGTGCAGGGCTACCTGATCGACCGCCAGACCGCCGAACGCTACGGCATCACCCGCCTCGACCAGCTGAAGGACCCGGCCCTCGCGAAGCTGTTCGACACCGACGGTGACGGCCGCGCCGACCTCACCGGCTGCAACCCCGGCTGGGGCTGCGAGCGAGCCATCGAGCGCCACCTCGACGCCTACGACCTGCGGCCCTTCGTCTCGCATCGTCAGGGCAGCTACGCCGCGCTGATGGCCGACACCATCGCGCGCTTCAGGCAGGGCCTGCCGGTGCTGTACTACACCTGGACGCCCTACTGGGTCAGCGCGGTGCTGCGTCCGGGCGTCGACGTGGTCTGGCTGCAGGTGCCGTTCTCCGCAAGGCAGGCGGGCGGCCCCGACACGCAGTTGCCTAACGGACGCAATTACGGCTTCCCGGCGGATGCGCAGCAGATTGTCGCCAACCGCGCCTTCGTCGAGCGCAATCCGGCGGCGCGGCGGCTGTTCGAGCTGATGAAGCTGCCCATGGCAGACATCAACGCGCAGAACCTGCGCATGAACCAGGGCGCCGGCTCCGCGCAGGACGTCAGCCGCCAGGTTGACGGCTGGATTCGCGCCCACCAGGCGCTGTTCGACGCCTGGATCTCCGAGGCACTGCGGGCCGGCCAGCCCGGGCAAGCGCCGGGCACCTGAGACAATGCCCCTCCATGTCCCTCGTCCCCTACGCCTTCGCCCGCTCCGCCCTGTTCTCGCTCGACCCCGAGCGCGCGCATGAACTGACCCTGGACCTCATTGCCCGGCTGCAGAACACCCCGGCCCAGTGCCTGTGGGCGCAGACGCGCGTCAGCGACCCGGTGACCGTCGCCGGTCTGAAGTTCCCCAATCGCATCGGCCTGGCGGCCGGGCTGGACAAGAACGGACGCTGCATCGACGGTCTGGGCGCCATGGGCTTTGGCTTCATCGAGGTGGGCACGGTCACGCCGCTGGGCCAGCCCGGCAACCCCAAGCCGCGCATGTTCCGCCTGCCGGCGAAGAACGCGCTGATCAACCGTCTGGGCTTCAACAACGAGGGGCTGTCGGCCTTCGTCGCCAACGTGCAGCGCGCCCACAGCTTCCGCCGCGCCGGCGGCCTGATCGGCCTGAACATCGGCAAGAACGCCGCCACACCGATGGAGCGCGCGGCCGACGACTATCTGCTCGCGCTGGACGGCGTCTACCCGCACGCCGACTACGTGACCATCAACATCTCCAGCCCCAACACCAAGAACCTGCGCGAACTGCAGGGCGACGGCCCGCTGGGCGCACTGCTGGGCGCGCTGCGCCTGCGCCGCGACGACCTGGCCAAGCGCCTGGGCCGCAAGGTGCCGATGTTCGTGAAGATCGCGCCCGACCTCGACGACGAACAGATCGCCGCGATCGCGCGCGCGCTGCGCGAGCAGGGGCTGGACGGCGTCATCGCCACCAACACCACGCTGGCGCGCGATGCGGTCCAGGGCCTGCCACATGCGGACGAGGCCGGCGGCCTGTCGGGTGCGCCGGTGTTCGAGGCCAGCAACCACGTGATCCGCGCGCTGCGCGCCGCGCTGGGCCCCGACTACCCCATCATCGGCGTGGGCGGCGTGCTCAGCGGCGCCGATGCGCGCGCCAAGCGCGAGGCCGGCGCCGACCTGGTGCAGGTCTACACCGGCCTGATCTACCGCGGCGGCGAGCTCGTGCCGGAATGCGCCCAGGCGCTGGCGGCCCGCTGATAGCCCTCGGCCACCGGCCGCGACACCCCGGCCACCTACAATGCCGGCCGTGACCCGCTGGTTCCGCCTTCTCGTCCTGACCCTGCTGCTGCCGGCCTATGCGCTGGCCGCAGTGCACACCGCCCCGGTGAACGCCGCCGTGGCCGAGGACTGGCAGGCCGGGCCCACCATCAGCAGCACGGATGCCCCCGCCGACTGGCAGGACGTGCAGTCCCTCATCGACGAACTGGGCGACACCTCGGACGACATGTCCGACCACTGCCTGCCCTTCACACGCCTCCCATCGCCCACGCTGCGCCCTGCCGCGCCCGCGGCGCTGGGCGTGGTGTTCGCCGCCGACGCCCCGCCGGGCCGGCTGCTGCGGCCGCCGCGCTCGGCTGTGTGACCCTGCGGCGCCTCGCGCCGCCTGCCCCACCCTTCCCTCCAGCCGGGCCATCCTGTGCCCCGGCTCACCGTCCGCGCGCGCCTGGCGCGCGCCATCCCTTCCATGGAAATCGCCCTACTACTTGCCCTCATCCTGCTCAACGGCCTCTTCGCGATGTCGGAGATCGGCCTGGTCACCGCCCGCAAGGCGCGGCTGCAGCGCTATATCGACGAAGGCGACTCCGCCGCCGCCGCCGCGGTGAAGCTGGGTGAAGACCCGACCCGCTTCCTCTCCACCATACAGATCGGCATCACCTCCATCGGCGTGCTCAACGGCATCGTCGGCGAGTCCGTGCTGGCCGGCCCGCTGGCCGCCTGGCTGGGCACTCAGGGTGTGCCCGCGGCCTACGCCAGTGGCCTGGCCACCGGTCTGGTCGTGGTGCTGATCACCTACTTCTCCATCGTGCTGGGCGAACTGGTACCCAAGCGCCTGGGCCAGTCCCACCCCGAGGTGGTGGCCCGCCTGGTGGCCAAGCCCATCGCGGCGCTGGCGCTGGCAACCAAGCCCTTCGTCGCACTGCTGGCCGGCTCCACCAATGCCCTGCTGCGCCTGCTGGGCGTGCGCGACCAGAGCGGCAGCGGCGTGACCGAGGAGGAGATCCACGCGCTGCTGGCCGAGGGCACCAGCGCCGGCGTCATCGAGTCGCACGAGCACACCATGGTGCGCAACGTGTTCCGGCTGGACGACCGCCAGATCGGCTCGCTGATGGTGCCGCGCGCCAGCATCGTCTGCCTGGATGCCGACAAGAGCGCGGCGGACAACCTCGCCATCCTGGCGGCCTCGCACCACGAGCGCTTCCCGGTGGTGCGCGGCGGGCCGGACCACATCGTCGGCGTAGTCAGCGCCCGCCAGATCCTGACCCGCCAGCTGAACCAGGAGCCGCTGCTGCCCGACAGCGGCATGGAGGCTCCCCTCTACATCCCTGAGACGCTCACCGGCATGGAGCTGCTGGAGAACTTCCGCAGCAGCAATGTGCACATGGCCTTCGTCATCGACGAGTACGGCGAGGTGCAGGGCGTGGTGACGCTGCAGGACCTGGTGGAGGCCATCACCGGCGAGTTCCAGCCGCGCGATCCGGCGCAGGCCTGGGCCGTGCAGCGCGCCGACGGCTCCTGGCTGCTGGACGGCCACATCCCCGTGCCCGAACTGAAGGACCGTCTGGCGCTGGACCGCGTACCCGAGGAGGAGCGCGGCCGCTACCACACGCTCAGCGGCATGATGATGCTGCTGACCGGCCGCCTGCCCGGCGTGGCCGACACGGTGGACTGGGAGGGCTGGCGCTTCGAGATCGTCGACATGGACGGCAAGACCATCGACAAGGTGCTGGCCAGCCGGCTGCCATCGGTGTCCCCGGACGAGGATGGCTGAGGCCCTGCGGACACACTGGCGCGCACTGGCCGCCGGCCTGCTGGCGCTGGCGCTGGGCGCCTGCTCGGAGGGCTATCCCAGGCAAGACCTGGCCCCAATGAACCCCTTCGAGATGAGCAACGCCCAGCGGCTGAAATCGCTGAACGCGGTCGGCGCCCAGGCGCCGCGCGGCGAACGTCGCCGCTTCGAGCTGGACGAGGCCTGCCAGTTGAGGGTTGCACGGCGGGGGCACGCCCCGGCCGAAGCGTCGGGCGAGGAGCCCGCCGTGCAGGTGCATGCGCTGCAGCCCGCCATGCACGCGGGCCTGAGCTTCAACAAGGAGGCCCAGCTGTTCGAGGTGCATCTGCTGGAGCGCACCGGCCCGGACGCGCCCCGCCTGGGCCTGCTGCTGCGCAGCGCCACCTGGATGCAGGCCAGCAAGGCCGAGCTGCTGGCCCAGCTGCTGATCCGCGACTGCCGCGCGGCCACGACGGACACCGGCGCAACCAGCCGCTAGCGCGGGCCCGGCGTGTACTCAGGGCGTCGCCAGCCCCGACACCTTCTGCAGGCCCTCGACCGGCTTGCCTTTGCGGGCGCGCTTGCCGGCATGGGCGGCCAGCGCCACGCCCTTGAGCAGCTCGTCCTTGGCCTTGCCGCCACGGCCGCTACCCAGCACGCGCAGCTGAGTGGAGAAGCCGGCCAGCGCGATCAGCGTGTCTGCGCCTTCCAGGTCCATCAGTGTGAGGCCGCGGCCGCCCTTGGGCTGCAGCTTGAGCTCGTCCAGCGGGAAGCTCAGCAGCCGGCCGGCCGCGCTCAGCACCGCCAGCTGCAGTGCGGCGTCGTCGCCCGGCAACAGCGCCAGCAGCGGGCGCTCGCCGGCCTCCAGCGTCAGGAAGGTCTTGCCGGCCTTCTGACGGCCCACCAGGTCGCCGATCTGCGCGATCAGGCCGTAGCCGCCCGAGCCCGCCATCACCAGGCGCTGCGTGGGCGCGCCGGCCACGTAGTGCGCGATCTGCGTGCCGCTCTCCAGCTCGATCAGCGTGGTGATGGGCTGGCCGTCGCCGCGCCCGCCCGGCAGTGCCGCGCAGGGCACGGAATAGACCCGGCCATTGCTGCCCACGACGATCAGCGGATCGACGCTGCGGCAGCGGAAGTGGCCCCACAGCGCATCGCCGGCCTTGAAGGTCTGCGCCGCCACGTCCACCTCGTGGCCCTTGAGCGCGCGCACCCAGCCCTTCTCGCTGACGATGACGGTGACGGGTTCGTCCACCACCTTGACCTCGGCCACCACGCGCTTCTCGGCCTGGATCAGCGTGCGGCGGTCGTCGCCGAACTGCTTGGCGTCGGCCTCGATTTCCTTGATGACGGTGCGGCGCAGCGCCGCCGGCGAACCCAGGATGTCGCCCAGCTTGGCGGCCTCGTCGCGCAGGCTGGAGAGCTCCTGCTCGATCTTGATCGCCTCCAGCCGCGCCAGCTGGCGCAGGCGGATCTCGAGGATGTCCTCGGCCTGGCGGTCGCTCAGATTGAAGCGCGCGATCAGCGCGGCCTTGGGCTCGTCGCTCTCGCGGATGATGCGGATCACCTCGTCGATGTTGAGCAGCACCAGCTGCCGGCCTTCCAGCACGTGGATGCGGTCGTTGACCTTGGCCAGGCGGTGCTCGGTGCGGCGGCGCACCGTGGTCTGCCGGAAACCCACCCACTCCACCAGCACCTGGCGCAGGCTCTTTTGCGTGGGCCGGCCGTCGTCGCCGATCATGGTCAGGTTGACCGAGGCGCTGCTCTCCAGGCTGGTATGGGCCAGCAGGCAGTTGATCAGCTCGGGCTGCTCGACCGTGCGGCTCTTGGGCTCGAACACCAGGCGTACCGGCGCGTCCTTGCTGGATTCGTCGCGCACGCCGTCCAGCACCGCCAGCACGCTGGCCTTGAGCTGCAGCTGGTCGGGCGTCAGCGTCTTCTTGCCGGCCTTGACCTTGGGGTTGGTCAGCTCCTCGATCTCCTCCAGCACCTTCTGCGAGCTGGTGCCGTGCGGCAGCTCGGTGACCACCAGCTGCCACTGGCCGCGGGCCAGGTCCTCGATCTTCCAGCGCGCGCGCAGCTTGAAGCTGCCGCGACCACTGGTGTAGGCCGCGCGTATCTCCTCGGGCGCGCTGATCAACTGGCCGCCACCGGGGAAGTCGGGGCCGGGCAGCAGCGTGAACAGCTCATCGTCGCTGATCTGCTCATTGCGGATCAGCTCGACGGCCGCAGCGGCCACCTCGCGCAGGTTGTGGCTAGGGATCTCGGTGGCCAGGCCCACCGCGATGCCGCTGGCGCCATTGAGCAGCACAAAGGGCAGGCGCGCCGGCAGCTCGGCCGGCTCCTCGGTGGAGCCGTCGTAGTTGGGCCGGAAGTCCACCGTGCCCTCGTCGATCTCCTCCAGCAGCAGCCGCGCGATGGGCGCCAGGCGCGCTTCGGTGTATCGCATGGCGGCGGCGCCGTCGCCATCGCGGCTGCCGAAGTTGCCGTGGCCGTCAATCAGCGGGTAGCGCTGCGCGAAGTCCTGCGCCATGCGCACCAGCGCGTCGTAGACCGACTGGTCGCCGTGCGGGTGGAAGCGGCCCAGCACGTCGCCCACCACGCGGGCGCCCTTGACCGGCTTGGCGCCAGAGTTGCCGTTCCAGCCCAGCCCCATGCGCTGCATGGAATACAGGATGCGGCGCTGCACCGGCTTCTGGCCGTCGGAATAGGCCGGCAGCGCCCGCCCCTTGACGACGCTGAGCGCGTATTCGAGGTAGGCCTGCTGCGCATAGGCACCCAGCGTCAGCGCGTCGTTGTCGCTGGGCGGGTTGAAGTCCATCGTGGTCTGGTTGCTCATCGGTGCCAGGTCATGCGGCGCGCCGGAGCGGCCGCGAAAAAAGGTTCAACAAATGGGTGGGCAAGCGCGGCCGTCATCCGGCCTCCTGCCCCAGGGCCACGCGGGCCTGGTATTCGCGGTCCAGCAGCGACATCACGATCAGCGAGTCGTAGCCGTCCGCGCCCTCGCCGCTCAGGCGCACGCTCTCGCGCAGGCAGCCTTCCTCAACGAAGCCCTCGCTGCGGTAGAGCGCCAGCGCGCGGGTGTTCAGCGCCTTCACATCCAGCCAGAAGCGGTGGGCGTGCAGCTGGGTGAAGGCCATGGCCTTGAGCTGGCGCACCACCGCCCGCCCATGACCCTGGCCCTTGGTCTGCAGCACCAGGCGCTTGAGCTCCACCGAGCCATTGGGGTTGCGGCAGCCCTGCAGGATCACATAGCCGGCGCGCGGCTCGTCATCCGCCTCGACGATGAAGTGGCGCGAGTCCGGGAAGCGGATCGCGCCCTCGTGCTGCGGCCGCTCCCAGGGCGTGATGAAGGGCAGGTTGGCCGGGTCGCGCTCCAGCGACACGACCCAGTCCAGGTCGGACAGCATGGTCGGCCGCAGGCGCAGCATCAGACGTCCACTTCCACCGAGTCGCCGTGCAGCTCCATCAGCTCGCGGCGCGACGCGGCCTCGCCCTTGCCCATCAGGCGGTTGAAGGCGTCCACGGTGGCGTCGAAGTCCAGCGCGCCGTAGTCGGCGCGGCACAGGCGGCGGGTCTCGGGGTTGAGCGTGGTGTCCCACAGCTGCTCGGCGCTCATCTCGCCCAGACCCTTGAAGCGGCTGATGCTCCAGGAGCCTTCGCGCGCGCCTTCCTTGCGCAGCTTGTCCAGCGTCGCGCTCAGCTCACCGTCGTCCAGCGCATAGAGCTTGGCCGCGGGCTTCTTGCCGCGCGCCGGCGCATCGACGCGGTACAGCGGCGGGCGCGCGATGAACACATGGCCGGTCTCGACCAGCTTGGGGAAGTGGCGGAAGAACAGGGTCAGCAGCAGCACCTGGATGTGCGAGCCGTCCACGTCCGCGTCCGACAGGATGCAAATCTTGCCGTAGCGCAGGCCGGATAGGTCGGGGCTGTCGGTCGCGCCGTGCGGGTCCACGCCTATGGCCACCGAGATGTCGTGGATCTCGTTGTTCTTGAACAGCAGGTCGCGCTCCACCTCCCAGGCGTTCAGCACCTTGCCACGCAGCGGCAGGATGGCCTGGGTCTCCTTGTCGCGCCCCATCTTGGCCGAGCCGCCGGCGGAGTCGCCCTCCACCAGGAAGAGCTCGTTGAGCGTGATGTCGCGGCTCTCGCAGTCGGTCAGCTTGCCGGGCAGCACGGCCACGCCTGAGCCCTTGCGCTTCTCCACCTTCTGGCTGGCGCGCTGGCGGGTCTGGGCCTGCTTGATGACCAGCTCGGCCAGCTTCTTGCCGTGCTCCACATGCTGGTTGAGCCACAGCTCCAGCGCCGGCTTCACATAGGCCGACACCAGGCGCAGCGCATCGCGCGAGTTCAGGCGCTCCTTGGTCTGGCCCTGGAACTGCGGGTCCAGCACCTTGGCGGAGAGCACGAAGCTGGCGCGCGAGAACACGTCGTCCGGCATCAGCTTGACGCCCTTGGGCAGCAGCGAGTGCATGTCGATGAAGCTCTTCACCGCACCGAACAGCCCATCCTTCAGGCCGGACTCGTGCGTGCCACCGGCCACCGTGGGGATGAGGTTCACATAGCTCTCGCGCAGCGGCGAGCCTTCCTCGGTGAAGGCCACGCACCAGGCTGCGCCCTCGCCCTCGGCGAAGTTCTCGCTCTCGCCGCTGCCGGCATAGCCCTCGCCCTCGAACAGCGGGATCAGCGGGTCGGCGTTGAGCGCCTGCTGCAGGTAGTCGCGCAGGCCGGCCTTGTAGAGCCAGGTCTGGGTGTCGCCGGTCTTCTCGTTCTTCAAGGTGACCGTCACGCCCGGCATCAGCACGGCCTTGGAGCGCAACAGATGAATCAATTCGTTGCGCGGCAGCTCGGCGCTCTCGAAGTACTTGGCCTCGGGCCAGACCCGCACCGTCGTGCCCTGCTTGCGGTCGCCGCTGGCCATGGGCCGGGTCACGACCTGCTGCACCACGTCGCCATGCTCGAAGGCGATGCCAGCCACCTGCTTGTCGCGCCAGACGGCCACTTCCAGCCGCTTGGCAAGCGCATTGGTGACCGACACGCCCACGCCGTGCAGACCGCCCGAGAAGCTGTAGGCGCCGCCCGAGCCCTTGTCGAACTTGCCGCCGGCGTGCAGGCGCGTGAACACGATCTCCACGACCGGCACGCCCTCCTCGGGGTGCAGGCCGAAGGGGATGCCGCGGCCGTCGTCGGCGACGGACACCGAGCCATCGGCATGCAGCGTCACGTCGATGCGCTTGCCGTGGTTGGCCAGCGCCTCGTCGGCGGCGTTGTCGATGACCTCCTGGATGATGTGCAGCGGGTTGTCCGTGCGGGTGTACATGCCTGGCCGCTGCTTGACGGGCTCCAGGCCCTTGAGCACGCGGATCGAGGCTTCGCCGTAGGTGGACGGCGCGGTGGACGAAGAATTGGGCCGACTGGACATAGGGCCGGGATTCTAAGAAGAGCTGGCGGCCGGGCTAGGATGCGCGGCCTTCCGATGCATCCGTCCCTTGAGATTCCTGATCCCACTCCTGCTGCTGGCCGCCTTCGGTGCCCAGGCCCAGCAGCCTTATGAAGCCAGCGCGCCCCTCAGCTGGGAGCTGAAGAACGCGCGCTGGTTCGATGGTCACCAGCTGCAGCGCGGCAGTCTTTACGTCGAAAACGGCGTCTTCGTCGCGAAGAAGCCGGCCAAGGTCAACCGCAAGATGGACCTGCGTCACCAGCAGGTGCTGATCCCGCCGCTGGCCGAGGCCCACAACCACAACCTGCAGACCGCCTGGGGCTGGAAGCAGTACGCCGACACCTACCTGGACGAGGGCGTGCTCTACGCCGCCATGCTGTGCGGCGACCCGGCCAACGTGGCCGAGGTCAAGCCCCTGGCCGCCGACCCGGCCGCGCCGGACGTGAGCTTCGTCACCGCCTGCATCACCTCGGGCGACGGCTACCCACTGGCCAGCCTGCTGCGCGAACCCAGCAAGGAAGCCGCCGCCACCCAGCAGCAGCTGGTGCTGCTGGACAGCCCTGAACAGGCCGTGCAGCAATGGCCGGCCATCAAGGCGCGCGGCGGCCGCTGGCTGCGCCTGGTGCTGGCCCACAGCGAGCGCCCCGAACTGCGTGAACGCCCCGAGATGTTCGGGCGGCTGGGGCTCAAGCCGGAAGTGGCGGACGCCGTCGTTCGCCTGGCCCATGCCGACGGGCTCAAGGTCGTGGTGCACGTCGAGAGCGCCGCCGACTTCGACGCCGCGCTGGCGGCGGGCGCCGACGTCATCGCCCACCTGCCCGGCTATGCCAACCTGCTGGCCGAGCCGCCCGAGCACTTCCTGATCAGCGATGCCGCCGCCGCGCGCGCGGCCAGCCAGCACACGGCCGTCATCACCACCACCGCCGCCACCGAGCTGTTCAAGCTGGAACCCGACGCCCTGGCGGCACTGCGCGAGGTACAGCGCGCCAATCTGGCCAGGCTGCAGGCGGCCGGCGTGCAGCTGCTGATCGGCTCCGATGTCTTCATCGGCACGGCGCGTGCGGAGATCCACGCGCTGGATGCCCTCGGGCTGGACCGCGCCACACTGCTGCGCCTGGCCACCCAGGACACCCCCCGCGCGCTCTTCCCCAAGCGGCAGATCGGCTGCTTCGACCCGGGCTGCGAAGCCAGCTTCCTGCTGCTGGGCGGCGACCCGCTGACCGACCTGAACCAGATCGACCAGCCCCTGCTGCGCGTGAAGCAGGGTCGGCTGCTGACCCGCCTGGCCGAAGTCGCAGCGGCCAGCTCGCAGCTGGTCACCTCCACCGCCGACGTCGCCCCCCCGAAGCGCACCACCGGCAAGAAGGGCGGCAAGACGGGCAAGGCCACCACCAAGGGCAATGCCAAGCCGGCCGCCAAGGGCGCCAAGACGGCATCGAAGGCCTCGCCCCAGGGCGCCGCCCGCAACGGCAGCAAGACCGGCAGTCCGGCAGCAAAGGGCAAGAGCGGAACCAAGGCCGGTGCCGCCCATCGCTGACGGGTCTCCGCCGCACACGCCCGACTACCCGATTTGGCTACAGTTCACGCATGAGTTCAGCACGCAGCGCCACAGCCCCCCTGTCCGTGCGACAGGTGCTGCTGTGCGGCGCGCTCATCGTCACGCTGTCCATGGGCATACGCCACGGCTTCGGCTTCTGGCTGCAGCCCATCGTCACCGAACGCGGCTGGACGCGCGAGACCTTCTCCTTCGCGATGGCGGTGCAGAACCTGTCCTGGGGCCTCGCCGGGCCGCTGGCCGGCCTGCTGGCCGACCGCTTCGGCGCCTGGCGCGTGCTGGTCGGCGGCGGTCTGCTCTATGCCCTGGGCCTGTTGCTGATGGCCGTGTCCAGCCACCCGCTGGCCTTTCTGCTGAGCACCGGCGTGCTGATCGGCATCGCCCAGTCGGGTACCACCTATGCCGTGATCTACGGCGTGCTGGGGCGCACGGTGTCGCCCGAGCGGCGATCCTGGGCCTTCGGCATCGCCGCGGCGGCCGGCTCGTTCGGCCAGTTCGTGATGATCCCGGTCGAGACCTGGCTGATCACCCACCTCGGCTGGCAACCCGCCCTCTACCTGCTGGCCGGCGCGGCGCTGCTGATCCTGCCGCTGGCATTCGGCGTGCGCGAACCGGGCCGGGCGCCGGCCAGCGGCCCGCAGCAAAGCGCCGGCCAGGCGCTGCGCGAGGCCCTCGGTTACCGCAGCTTCCTGCTGCTGATGCTGGGCTACTTCGTCTGCGGCTTCCAGGTGGTCTTCATCGGCGTGCACCTGCCCAGCTACCTGAAGGACCACGGGCTCGGCCTGGAGGTGTCCACCGGCGCGCTGATGCTGATCGGCCTGTTCAACATCTTCGGCACCTTCGCGGCCGGCTCGCTGGGCCAGCGCATCCCCAAGCGCTACCTGCTGGCCGGCATCTACGGCCTGCGCTCGGTCGCCATCGTCGCCTTCCTGGCCGCGCCGCTGACACCGGTCAGCGTCTATCTCTTCGCGGCCGTCATCGGCTTCCTGTGGCTGTCCACGGTGCCGCCCACCAATGCCGTCGTGGCGCAGATCTTCGGCGCACAGCACCTGTCGATGCTGGGCGGCTTCGTGTTCCTGAGCCACCAGATCGGCAGCTTCCTGGGCGTCTGGCTGGGCGGCAAGCTCTACGACACCACCGGCAGCTACGACATCGTCTGGGGCCTCGCGGTCGCGCTGGGCGTGATGGCCCTGCTGGCCAACCTGCCGGTGCGCGAAGGCCCCATCGCACGGCTGGAGGCCCGGCCCGCATGAAGCTGCGCACCTTGCTATGGGGCACCGCCGCGGCCGTGGTGCTGACGCTCACGGCACTGGCCTACCAGCAACCCGCCACGCTGACCCAGCTCGCCGACCAGCTCTGGTCCTGCTTCTGATGACCCCGTCCCATTGGCTGCGGCGCTGGACGCCGCCCTCTCCCGGCCACGCGCTGGACCTGGCCTGTGGCTCCGGCCGCAACCTGCGCTGGCTGGTCGCCCAGGGCTGGCAGGTCTGCGGCGTCGACCGCGACACCACCGCCACGGCGCCACTGCGCGGCATGGCCGAAATCATCGACGCCGACATCGAGAACGGCCCCTGGCCGCTGACCGGCCGGCAGTTCGATCTCGTCGTGGTGTGCAACTACCTCTGGCGCCCGCTGATCGAGCCCTTACGCGCGGCGGTCGCGCCAGGAGGCCTGCTGGTGTGGGAAACCTTCGCCGACGGCCATCAGCGCCTCGGGCGACCCAGCCGGCCTGACTTCCTGCTGCAGCGCGGCGAGCTGCTGCGCGCCCTGGCCGACTGGCAGATCGCCGGCTTCGAGGACATCGAGGAGACCGGCGTCAACCCGCGCGTCGTGCAGCGCGTTGCGGCGATCCGGCCCCGGCCTGGCGAGAACGCCCAGGCTCCGCTTCTAAAATCAATCGATTCACAGGACCTCCCCACATGAAGCCCATCCTTGGCAGCATCGTCGCCCTCGTCACCCCCATGCACGAGGACGGCCGCATCGACTATGAGGCGCTGCGCCGCCTGATCGACTGGCACATCGAGGAGGGCACGGCCTGCGTCGGCGTGGTCGGCACCACGGGCGAATCGCCCACGGTGAGCATGGAGGAGAACCGCGAGATCATCCGTGTCGCGGTCGAACACGCCAAGGGCCGCATCCCCATCCTGGCCGGCACCGGCGCCAACTCCACGGCCGAAGCCATCGAGCTGAGCCGCTATGCCAAGCAGGTCGGCGCCGACTGCACGCTGTCGGTCGTGCCCTACTACAACAAGCCCTCGCAGGAAGGCATCTACCAGCACTTCAAGGCCGTGGCCGAGGCGGTGGACATCCCCATGATGCTCTACAACGTGCCGGGCCGCACGGTGGCCGATATGGCCCCCGAGACCGCGCTGCGCTGCGCGAGCCTGCCGGGCGTGTTCGGCGTCAAGGAGGCAACCGGCAACATCGAGCGCGCGGCCTTCCTGATCAAGCATGCGCCGGCTGGCTTCCACGTGTACTCCGGCGATGACGGCACGGCCGTCGCGCTGATGCTGCTGGGCGGGCATGGCAATGTCAGCGTGACGGCCAACGTGGCCCCGCGCCAGATGGCCGAGATGTGCCGGCTGGCCCTGGAAGGCAATGCCATCGAGGCCCGCAAGATCCACCTGAAGCTGCTGGGCCTGCACAAGCAGCTGTTCTGCGAGCCCAGCCCCGGCCCGACGAAGTGGGCGCTGTCGCGCCTGGGCCGTTGCACGCCGGTCGTGCGCCTGCCCATCACCCCGCTGACCGATGCCGGCCAGGCCGGGGTCGGGCAAGCCCTGACCGAGGCCGGCCTGATCTGACGCAAAGGCGCGGCCGACGGCCCGCCCCGTCTGGTCTAATGCGCGGCTGCCCGTCCACGCGGGCAACCTGTTCCCCCGGAGATTTCCAGCGTGATGTCCCTTTCCTCGCATCGCCCCACGGCGACCCGTCTGGCTTGTGCAGCCTTCGTCCTGTCGCTCGCCGGCTGCAGCACCTTCGACAGCATCTTCTCCAGTGACAAGGTCGACTACAAGGCCGCCTCGCGCCAGACCAAGGGTCTGGACATCCCGCCGGATCTGACCCAGCTCGCCAAGGACAACCGCGCCCAGGTGCAGGACGGCGCCATCAGCGCCTCCGCGCTGGCCGCCGCGCCGCGCCAGAACACGCCGGGCGCTGCCGTCGCCAGCGGCAATGTCGCGCTCAACAGCGTCGGTGACGTACGGCTCGAACGCAGCGGCAACGAGCGCTGGCTGCACAGCTCGCTGCCGCCCGAGCAGCTCTGGCCCCAACTGCGCAGCTTCTGGCAGGAGCGCGGCCTGGAGGTCGTGAAGGACCAGCCCGAACTGGGCATCATGGAAACCAACTGGGCGGAAAACCGCGCCAAGCTGCCGCAGGATTTCATCCGCTCGACCATCGGCAAGGTCTTCGACGGCCTGTGGTCGAGTGGCGAGCGTGATATGTACCGCACGCGCATCGATCGCGCCGCCAGTGGCACCGACATCTTCATCAGCCATCGCGGCATGCAGGAGGTCTACACGACCACCACCCGCGACGCGACGGCGTGGCAGGACCGACCCAGCGATCCGTCGCTGGAGGCCGAGATGCTGTCGCGCCTGATGCTGAAGCTGGGCGGCAAGGAAGAGGCGGCCAAGGCGGTCGCTGCCGGTGCTTCGGTGCCGGACAAGGCCGTGGCCGCGGTGACCCCGCCGACCGACGGCCCGCGCGGCGCGCGGCGCCCGCTGTCGCAGGTGCCCGACAAGCTCAGCGTGGCCGATGGCTTCGACCGCGCCTGGCGCCGTGTGGCCCAGTCGCTGGACCGCCACGGCTTCACCATCGAGGACCGCGACCGCTCCGCCGGCCTGTTCTACCTGCGCTACGCCGACCCGGAGCAGGCGGGCAAGGACGAACCGAACTTCTTCCAGCGCCTGTTCGGCGCCAAGGCCTACACGCCGGTGCGCTACCGCGTGCTGGTCAAGTCCGAGGGCAACCAGTCGACCGTGAGCGTGCTGGACGATCGCGGCCAATCGGTCACGGACGACAATGCCAAGCGCATCCTGTCCCTGCTGATGGACGATGTGAAGTAAGCCGACGTCCCGTCGACAGCCAGGCCCGCCGGCACGCGCCCGCGGGCCTTGTTTTTGGATGCGCAAAGGAGAAGGGATGCGCTTTCGCAGTCTGGGCAGCGGCAGCGGCGGCAATGCCACGCTGATCGAGGCCAGCCAGGGCATCACACAGACACGGCTGCTGGTGGACGCCGGCTTCAGCGAGCGCGAACTGGTGCGGCGCCTGGCCCGGGCCGGCCTGGAGCCGGCCGACCTGGACGCCCTCTTCATCACCCATGAGCATGGCGACCATGTCGGATGCTCGGTGGCGTTCGCCCAGCGTCACCGTCTGCCGCTGATCACCAGCCGAGGCACCTGGCGCGCCATCGGCAGTGACAGGCTGGACACGAAGCTGCTGCACCTGACAGCCAGCGAGGCACGACTGGAATGGGGGGACCTGGCCCTGCTGCCCTTCGCCGTGCCCCACGACGCACAGGAACCGCTGCAGCTCGTCGTGGAGGACGGCCAGCATCGGCTGGGCATCGTGACCGACCTGGGCTGCGCCCCGGAGAGCGTGTCCACCGCGCTGTCGGGCTGCGCTGCGCTACTGCTTGAATGCAATCACGACGAAGAACTGCTGCGCAACGGCCCCTACCCCGCTTCGCTGAAGCGCCGCATCCTCGGCACCCATGGCCACCTGTCCAATGCGGCGGCGGCGGATCTGCTGGCGCGCTGCCGTCACGCCCGTCTGGGGCCTGTCGTGGCCGCCCACCTCAGCGACCGCAACAACACGCCGGCGCTGGCCACCCAGGCACTGGCGGGCGCGCTGGATGGTCTGCCGGCTGATATCACCGTGGCCGACCCGACCGAAGGCACGGACTGGATACCCGTGCCAGCGGCTGGATAAGCACATCGAATTTCGCAAAGTTATGTAATTTGCGAAATTCGACGCCCGAAAACTACAACTCACAGGCGCCACCCGAAAATGGCGCCCCAGAAACGACAAAGCCGCCGCTGCTTGCGCAGCGACGGCCTCGTTCGTCGGGACGAAGTGCTTACTTCGAAGCGGCGGACGCGCCAGCGTCGGCAGCCGAAGCACCAGCGTCAGCAGCGCTGGCGGCAGATGCGGGCTCGGAAGCCACGGGAGCCGGCTCGGAAGCGACCGGAGCCGGAGCAGCCACGGGTTCTTCAGCCTTCTTGCTGCAAGCGCTCAGGGCCACAGCGGCCAGCAGGGAAGCCAACAGGATCGACTTTTTCATACTTGTCCTCAGACGTTTAAGACGGTGCACACCATAATTTTGGGGTCGTGCACCAGTGGAATACACCGACCGACGACCCCGACAAAAAGACGCGGAAAACCTCGAGCGCTTCCCTCGCCTAGCCTTTAATTATAGGGCTTGCCGTAGTGCCAAACTTCACAGGCCCAAGGTCGTCGGGGCAAATGAGTCGCCGGCGTGTTGCGCTGCGGCATCAAACCACTCGCCCGCGCGCCTATGCTCGGCGGTTTCGCGGCTCAGGTCGCCTCGCCACAGACGCCGGTCGAACAGCCGCAGGGTCAGGCAGCTCTCGGGCAGTTGCGCCAACAGCAGCGCCAGCGGTGCGCCCTGCAGGCTGAAGCCCTCATCCACCGCCCGCGCCTGCACGCAATGCGCATAGTCGCGACGCCAGCGCACGAAGCGCGGGTGCTGCCGCGCCAGTTCGTCGTACTGCGGCGCCAGCAATTGCAGCCGCCGCCCCGGCCGTGCCCAGCGGGACAGGGCCTCCAGCAATCCGGCGTCCGACCAGGGCCACTGCGCCGGCTCGACATCCCAGACCTGCAGCAGCCGTGCCTCGCCCGCCAGGGCCGTCAGCAGCGCCTCCCGCATGGCCTCCTGCGCCTCGCGCTGACCGCTGAAAGCCCCGGGCGTCATGCCGGCATCGGCTGCACCCAGCCGTCCTCCGCCCATTGGTCGAGCAGCTCGCGCGCGCCATCGGACAGGCGCGCAACATCGGGCGCACTGAGCAGACGCTGGTCGGCCAGTCGGCGCATCAGGCGAGCGTCCCGGCCACCAGCGCGGAAGCTCTCGCCGTTCAGGAACACATGCGCGGCGTCGTAGAGCATGCGGCTGCGGCGGTCGAGCATGGCCCCCGCACCGACGGGCAGCGGCTCGCCCGGCTCGAACCACACCTGCGCCTTGAGCTCGCTCAGCGTCTCGCCCAGCGCGCGCTCCAGCGCCAGCGGCTGGCTCAGCGCCAGCTCCGCCGCCTTGCGCGCAAAGGCCTGCAGCTCAGGCGGCACCAGGCCCGGCGTATCGGTGGCAGCCTGGCGCGGGTCGGCATAGAGCTTGGCGCGCGGATCCAGCTCGTCGATGAGTCGCGGCAGCAGCTCGGCCGCCATGGCCGGGCCGGTCATGGTGCGAAAACCCACCGAGCCGGTCATGCAGCCCGGCCCCTCGGCCACGCCGTCATGCGCCCAGCCGGGTGGCAGGTAGAGCATGTCGCCCGGCTCCAGCACATAGTCCTGCTCGGGCTTGAAGTTGGCAATGATCTTCACCGGCAGACCCGGCACCAGCTGCGCATCCTTTTGCGCGCCGATGCGCCAGCGGCGCTTGCCGGCCAGCTGGATCAGGAAGACATCGTAGGAATCGAAATGCGGCCCGACGCCGCCGCCATCGCTGGCCACCGACAGCATCAGGTCGTCCAGCCGGGCATCGGGGATGAAGCGGAACAAATCCATCATCTCGCGCGCCGGGTCCAGGTGTTGCTCCAGGCCCTGCACCAGCAGCGTCCAGCGCGGCTTGCTCATCGCTGGCAGGCGCGCAATGGGGCCACGCTTGAGCTTCCATTGCCCATCGAACGCCGTCACCAGACGCGACTCGACATCGTCGCGCGTGGCCAGCGCGGCCAGGTCCTTCAGCGTGGCCGGCGGCTGCACGCCCGGAAAGGCCTGGCGCACCAGCAGCGGCTTCTTCTGCCAGTAGCGCCGCATGAACTGGGCCGGGCTCAGGCCGGCAAACATCGGGGTCGGTTGATCTTTCAGCATGCCGGCATTGTGCCCAGGGGGCCTGTGGGAAAATTGATCCTATGCAAGTGACCCGCCCCTGTGTCGTCTCCCTGCGCTGGAGACTCGAAGATGCCCAGGGCCAGTTGATCGACGAACTGGCCGAATCCATGGAATTCCTGCTCGGCGGCGAAGACCTCTTCGCCAAGGTCGAGGCTGCGCTCGAGGGCCAAGAGGCCGGCTTCGAAGCCGACATCGCGCTGCAGCCCGAAGAGGCCTTCGGCGACTACGACTCCGGCCTGGTGTGCTTCGAGGCCCGCGCCCTCTTCCCCGAGGACGTGGCGCCCGGCATGCAGTTCGAAGGCCTGCCCGAAGGCGCCGTCACCGAAGGCATGCCGGCGGAAGCCATCTACACCGTCACCGAGGTCTACCCCGAGCATGTGGTGCTGGACGGCAACCACCCGCTGGCCGGCATCGGCCTGCGCATGCACATGAAGCTGGTGGACGTGCGCGCCGCCACCGAGGAGGAGATCCAGGCCGGGTCGGTGGGCGAGCCCATCTTCATGGTGCAGACCGGCGCACCGCCGGATGAGCCGGTGCACTGATCGTCCAAAAGACAACGGGCGCCCCAAGTCACCTCGGGGCGCCCGTTTTTCCTGCGGCGGACGGCGTCAGGCCTTGCCAGTCGAACCGAAACCGCCCTCACCGCGTGCCGTGGCCTCGAAGCTGTCCACCCGGCGGAACGTGGCCTGTACCACCGGCACGATCACCAGTTGCGCGATGCGCTCGAAGGGCTGGATGGTGAACTCGGCCTGGCCGCGATTCCAGCAGCTGACCATCAGCTGGCCCTGGTAGTCGCTGTCGATCAGGCCAACCGCAAGACGAAATTGAGACGTCTCATTTCTCTGGTCCTCTCTATATATATGTAGAGGGGGTGCCGGGCGACGGACACCCTTCCGCGTTGAGACAACCTAGACCCGGCGCCCCGGCAGCGCAAGGCTGGCGCGCTCCCCAGCAGTGTGCCCTCGCCCGCGCAACCAATGGTCCTTCCGGCCCCATGCCCCGATCACCCCCGCCAGCACGCGCTCCCGTTCAGGTGCGGTAGCCGCCCCTCCTGTGCAGCCTCCGTAGCATTTGTGCGACACAAATCCCACCAGCGCAAGCACCTGGCCGAGCCCGGTGGCGCCCATCGACCGAGCCCACGCTCGGCGACGTGCCAAAGAAGGCCCTCCATGGTCTCCCGAAATCAGCTCCAACTTGAGTCCGGCCCCAGGCAAAAGAGCCACCTAGAGTGGATCAGGCATCTCCGAAGCGTCCCGACCAAGGCGCGCCCATCGGCAGCGAGCAGCTACTGCTTCACCGCCTTCTTGGCCGCTTCCAAAACCTTGATTCGCTCCGCCTTCGACAGCTTCCCGACCGTCAGCAGAAGCTCCGCAATGGTGTTGTCGGTCTCATAGAAGTAAGAAACCGGGACGCCCAGCACTTTAGCGACCCGCTCCATCAACTCGAGAGTCGGAGCGCGCGTTCCAACCTCGTAGCGGTTCATCCTAGTGCTTGCGGACTCGGCCTCAAGCCCTGCCTCGAGGCCAAGCGCCTCCTGAGACAGCCCAGAGTTAACTCTGGCCTGCTTAAGCCTCTTCCCGATGACCGACATGCACGCTCCGCGAAACGGCGGATCGTGTCCAAAACGCACAGTTCACACACTACCGTTTTGGTAGTATTTGGATTGTTCCCTATACACCGCCTGATTCCCACGGCATTCCACGCGGTCACGCCTCCACAGCGCTCTCTGGGCGTACCAGCGCGTGCGCTCCTCCGCAGAGACTCAAAACCGCTCGCCAAATGCTCTTCGTCGCTCGCTCACCGTCGTTTCTGGAAGTCACTCGACTCGATTCGAAAGTTCTTGCAGCGCTGAATGGAGCGGGCAGAGCAACGCAACGGCCTTGGTTGGTCCTCACCTATTTGCTCCCCGGTGAGGCGCCCAACGCCTGCATGGAGACCGCTTGCGCGCAGGACATTGAGACCTTGTTGGACCACATGAAAGAACGGCCAAAGGCTCAGCCGGCTAGCTTGCTCTACATGAGGCCTCCGACCCTCAACGACCAATGGTCACGCCTGAACGTCCAATTCGTCCTGCGCGGGAAGGTCAACGGCGTGCCCGTGTACCTCTACGACCTCGGCGGCCCAAGAGGGTTGTGCTTGCTCGACGGCGAGAACATCGACCCCGATGACGTCGTGCAGCGTAAGGTCGTATTGCACGTCAATTGGTCACGCTACTTCAATTGGTGATGGGTGATGCGCGCCTTGTTTCTCTCCATGGCCACGGTGCTGGCGCCTCTAAGCCGCGATTCCGCCTACGTCGAAGCTGTGCAGTGGATCGGCCAACTCGGCGCCGACCTGGCTGCTCAGCATGACGTGCAGGTAGTGTTCAACCGCGACTCAGACGCGCTGTACCCAATCGTGGCCGCAGAAATCCTGCTGGCCGCGCTCGGGACACGACACACAGAGATTGCAGGCGCCGCAGAACTCGCCGGCCCCATTGCGACCTACGTGCACGAGCACGACGTCACTGACTTCGTCGTGCTTGAGAGCTCGCGGGCCGAGCCTGACGGGTCCTTGGCAGACAACACGATCCTCTGCGATCCCTCTCGCGGCGACGAGGACCGTGCGCTGGTCGAAATACGAGAGTGGCTTACCGGCTCAGCACGAGAAAGAAGCGCCGTGCTAACGGCATTGCTGCCGGCCACCCCTCCCCCATCCGCTGTGGAACGGCGGCGAACGCTGCTGCCGCCTGGCAAGCCTGAACGCGTCATTGCAATCGTGGCGGCCTTGGTGCCCGAGTTCGAACTTGTGCGTCTGGAAACGACTGGTGACTTGACCGTGAGCATTGGCAAACGAACGCCCGGGATTGACTGGCGCGAACTGCAAGTCGGCCAGAGGGTCGAGTGCGACATTGAGGGAGAGTACGCCACTCGAGTAGTGCGCGCGCGGTTGTTGCCCCCCGAGAAAGCCGCGGCAGACGGATCAGACAACTATGAGGGCCCAACACCATGAAGCTGTCTCTATGCCCTCACTGCAGGACTATCCATCAAGTTGTAGGTCCAACCGGCATCACGGAGCTCAGCGAGGAAGCCCGCTCGCGTCGCCTCCGTTGCGCGCTCTGCAGCACGAGGACAGTCGAGTTCCGCCAGATAGCGGACGCGCCTGATACCGCGCCTGGCGAGTTCGGCTATCCCGCGGCCGTGACCTGCGCTTTTGAGGTGCAGTTTGCACACTGGGCGAACGCCACGACGGGCGACATCATCCTCGCTTCTCAGGATGGCTTGCCGTTCTACCAGTTGACCAGGTTGGCCCGCGGGCTGCGCGTCGACGGCGCAACGCTGGGCAAGTGGGTCGACCTCGAGGCCGACGCTATACCTGCTGGCATCCGCAAATGGGCATCTCTGGATGCAGAACGGACCGAAGTGCTCCTCTTCATCGCCTCGTTGACCGGTCGCATAGAACTGGCCCAGAACACCGCGGGTGCGAGGCTCGCCGTGGACCCCGGGCTATGGATGAGCACCTGGCTTCGCAGGGCGAACAAGGAACTCGACGGGCGCCTTCCCGAGGAGTTCTTGTGCTCGCAAAGCCGGAGGGAAGTCTTGAACGACCTGGTGGCGCAAGCCGTCCAAAGAGGCTACGGATGAACCTGGCCGGCGTTGCGTCGGTGCGTAGCGCAGAACACTCCTGACCGTGACAAAGGCGGCGGTCTCGACTGCTTCAAGGCCATCTGATCGAGGCGAGGCTACACATGGAAGATGTTCCCGAACGGCGCTTCACGCCGGTCCATTCGACGCCGCTGGGAACGAGGTACGTCCTCATGTCGGACATCCCGCGACGCTTACAGGACCACTGCGAATTTTTTGCCCGCAGCCGGCGCGCCTTGCTCCTTCTACCGGAAGGGAGCACAGCGGTGTTTTACGAGGATTGGCTGCTCTGGGCCGATTCCATAGACGTCGACAGCAACCCGCCTCCGCTGGCGTCCGGAGGAGTCGTGCGCGCAGAACGCGTCAGGTTCACGTCCTCGGTTCCTCAGTTCCGATGCGACCGCTGCGGTGCCGCGGCGCAGTACAGCGCTGATGACGGATTGACCAATCTCCTACAGCTGAGCTTCGACTCTGGCAGCGGCAATGTCTTTGGCGACAGTAAGCGCTTGGACATCGACATCTGCCACGGTTGCCTAAGGGAGACCTTCGGACCCTGGTTGCGCGTGGTGTAAAGCGAGTCACCTCACCGTGTGGTCACCTTCATGTTCCGACATGACCGCCATAGCCTTAGATGGCCCCCGGCGGAAAGGAACGATGCACTGTCGACTCGGCGGCATTACGGGGCATTATGCGAATCAGGATAATTATGCAAATCAGCATAACGCCCCGTAATCTGAGCACCCTGCGCTCCGCGGTACGGCTGGCCACCTCTGCATGTGACCGAGCTCATCGGCCGGCGATGCCGTACTACCCGATGGCTTCCCCAAGCATATTGCCGGCAAAGAGGCCGTCCGCAAGCACTACAGCGGTCTACCGACTTCCTGCGGCCGCATGGAGTTCTTCGACGTGACAACCTACCGCCCCTCCACCGTCACCACGTTTTCAGCGTTACCCACATACGGGAGCTTGTAGGGCTGACCACCCTCATCAATCGTGAGGCACGCGGTGATCTTGTGCGTATTCCTGTGATCGTGACCGCCCATTCTGGTCCATCGTGACCGGTTGCGTGGCGTGAGGCGTTGCGCTGTCAGAGTCTAGCGGAGACGGTCACG
>QFOD01000032.1 GCA_003241055.1 Roseateles depolymerans | reverse complement strand
GGGGCAGTTGGTGTTTGACACCAGCAAGCCCGACGGCACGCCGAGGAAGCTGATGGACGTAAGCCTGCTGGCCAGCCGCGGCTGGCGCGCCCGCACCGGCCTGCGCGAGGGTATCGCCCTGGCCTATGCGGATTTCCTGAAGCGCCAGGGCTGAGCACGAATGCAGACGCCCCGCGCTGCCGACCCGGCGCCGGAGGCCTCCGGCTGGCTGAGCAAACTCTCCCCTCGTTCCAGGCGTCTGCTCGGGACGACGGCGGCCACTTATCTTGCCCGACTGTGCTCGGCGCTCACCCTGCTCATCACGCTGCCCCTGGCCCGTCGCCAACTGGACGCCGAGGCCTTTGGCCTGTGGATGATGCTGGGCAGCCTGGTCGGGTTCTTCGCGTTCGCTGACCTCGGCATCGGCAACGGCGCACTGAACCGCATCAACCGCGCTCGCGCCGCCGGAGACCGCCGGGCGGAACTCCAGCTCGTGTCCGCCACGGCGCTCTGCACGATGGGTCTGGGCTTGGCACTGCTGCTGGGCTGGAGTGTCTATCTAGCGGCGGCCGACGACGTGCTGCGCTTTGCCGGCCAGATCTCGGCCGCGCACCGGCACGACGCCCAGCTGGCCTTCACGGTGTTCATCGTGCTGACCGCACTGAACCTGCCGCTGGGGGCCATCCAGAAGCTGCAGCTGGGCGTGCAGGACGGGCATTGGCTCGGCCTGATGCATGCCACGGCCGCCGTGCTGACCGCCATCGCGCTGCCGCTGGCCCTCTGGGCCCGCCTCTCTCTGCCCTGGCTCGTGCTGGCCAGCCTGGGCATGAGCGCGCTGGTCAACCTGGTGGCCGGGACGGTCTGGCTCGCCAAGCAGGGCTACCTCCTCGCGGCATGGCCCCGCCGCGACGGCTGGAGCACAGCGCCGCAGCTGCTGAAAGATGGCCTGATGTTCTTTGGCCTGCAGCTCTGCGCCGCATTCGCCTTTCAATCCGACGCTTTCGTGATCGGCTCGCAACTCGGGCAGGCCGCCTATGGTGAATACGCCGCCGTACAGCGCATCTTCCTCGCGGTTTCCACACTGGTCAGCGCCGCCCTGGTCGGCCTGTGGCCAGCCTTCGGTGATGCGCTAACGCGCGGCGATCTGGCCTGGGTACGGCGCGTTCTAAGCCGGGCCCTGTTCACCAGCCTGCTGGTGGTGGGCGGGCTGGGCTGCCTGCTTGCGCTAGCCATGCCCTGGCTCGCCGCCCACTGGCTGCACCTGCCTACACCAACCGCATCGCTCCCCTGGCTGCTGGCAGCGTGGGTGACCGTCGACGCGCTCGGCGGCGTCTGCGGCAGCTTTCTGAACGGGGCCGGACTCATCCGACCGCAATTGCTTGCAGCCCTCTCGATGGCCGCCCTCGCATTCGCAGGAAAATGGTGGCTGGTCGTACCGCTGGGTGCCGAGGGCGCCGTTGCGGCCACGCTGTGTGCCTATCTATTGATTTCCGTTCCCACGCTCATCTGGCTGCTATCACGACAGCTCGGCGGCGTGGGACCCTCCCGCACCTGATCTTCCAAGACCATCCCGATGTCCAGCATCCGCATCCCCGTGTACCAGCCCGACCTGGGTGGCAACGTCAAGGCCTACGTCAACGAATGCCTCGACACCTCCTGGATCTCGTCCCGCGGACGCTTCGTCGGCGAATTCGAAGCCCGCTTCGCATCGCGCATTGGCGTCGAGCATGCAGCCTCGGTCTGCAACGGAACGGTGGCGCTGCACCTCGCACTGCTGGCCCTCGGGATCGGCCCGGGCGACGAGGTGATACTCCCGACGCTGACCTACATCGCGTCGGCCAACGCCGTCAGCTACACCGGCGCCACGCCCGTGTTCGTGGACTCGCTGCGTGATACCTGGCAGATCGACCCGGACGATGTGCGCCGCCACATCACGCCTAGAACCAGGGCGATCATGCCGGTGCACCTCTACGGTCAGGCCTGCGACATGGATGCGCTGATGGCGATCGCAGAGGAGCATCGCCTGTTCGTCATCGAGGACTGCGCCGAGGCCTTCGGCACGCTCTACAAGGGCCGCCATGTCGGCACCTTCGGCGACATCTCCACGTTCAGCTTCTTCGGTAACAAGACCATCACCACCGGCGAGGGCGGCATGGTGGTCAGCAACGACAAGACCTTGATCGAACGCTCTCGCCACCTCAAGGGCCAAGGCCTCGCCGCGCACCGCGAATACTGGCATGACGTGGTGGGCTACAACTACCGCATGACCAATATCGAGGCGGCCATCGGCCTGGCCCAGTTGGAGCGTGCCGACGAGTTCATCGCCAAGAAGCGTGCCCTTGCCGAGCGCTACCGCTCCGGTCTGCGCGGCCTGCCCATCGAAGTGCATGCCGAAGCGCCGGACACCGTGCACAGCTATTGGATGGTGTCCATCCTGGTCGAACGCGCCGAGCAGCGCGATGCGCTGCGCGAACACCTCAAGGCCCAGGGCATCGAAACCCGCCCACTGTTCTACCCGGTGCACACCATGCCCATGTATTCGCGCAACTACCGCAAGCACAGCGTGGCGGAAGACCTGGCCTGGCGCGGCATCAACCTGCCGAGCTGGCCGGGACTGAGCACGGAACAGCAAGACCAAATCATTAAGGCGATTGGCAAATTCTGCGAAAGCCGCCAATGAATCGGAAACTATTCGTCATAGGCACGGGCGGCTTTGCAAAGGAAGTCGCCCAATTGGCAGCGACGATTCAAGCGGCGAACGCCACATGGTCCAGCATTGAGTACCTGTGCGAAAGTCCCAATGACATCAGCATCAGCATGCCGTTCGGCTCCGTCGTTGGCACCGATAAGCTATTGGAGAGCTTGGACACTGATGCCGACTTTGTCATAGGCATTGGCAACCCCTCGGTTCGCCGGAAGATTGCTGCGCGCTTGTCGGCCAACATCAGACTCCACGCGCCTAATCTCATTCATCCGCGTGCAGATATCGATGTCACTCAAGTGCGTCTTGGCGTCGGCAACATCATTACCTCGGGTACCGTCTTCACTTGTGCTATCGAAATTGGAGACCACAACGTCTTCAATTTGAACTCGACTGTTGGACACGACTGCCACATCGGCTCCTTCAATGTCATCAACCCCGGCTGCTGCCTTTCCGGACACACCACGCTCGGAGATGCCTGCTTGTTGGGCACGGGTTGCCAAGTGCTCGAAGGCCTGAGCATTGCATCGAACTCCACCGTCGGTGGCGGCGCGCTCGTAGCCAAGTCCATCAAGGATGCCGGCACCTACGTTGGCGTCCCCGCAAAGCTCTTGGCCTCAAAATGAATCGGGTCGGCATACTTGCCCACGGCTTCATTGATTGGGGCGGCGGCCTGGACTTTCTGCGCCTCATCATCGGCAGCCTAGCCGTGAGTGAGAAGGCGCCGGAACTGCACCTGCTGCTTCCAACGCGCGGCCCGCGTCTGATGGCTAGGCGTTTGCTCAACCAAGTCAAGTTCACGGCCAGGAAACTGCAGGGGCGCCCCATGCAGCGGGCCGTCACGCCGGATGCGGCGATATTGGCGGAATTCGCACGCTCGTCGGGCGTCGCTCTCCATGTCCACCAGATTGACAGCGGCAGCGCAGCCATCCAGACGGCCGTTCGACGACTGAAGCTCGATGCCGTGCTGCCGGCTTCACAGGTATTCGACCTTCCTGCCACGCCCTGGCTCGGCTACATCGCCGACCTGCAGCATGCCCACCTGCCTCAGTTCTTCGCCCCCGAAGACATCGACGTTCGCAACAAGGCCTACCAGAGCATGCTCGAGCATGCGCCGAGCGTGATCGTCAATGCACGCGCCGTGGCCCATGACATCGCCCGGCTGTTCCCCGAGGCGCGGGCGCGCGTTGTCGCGCTGCCCTTCTCCGCAGCGCCGCGCCCGGAATGGCTTGAATGGAATGAGGTGCCTCTTGAGCGCTACGGCATTGAGTCGCCGTACTTCATCATCAGCAACCAGTTCTGGCAGCACAAGGATCATCTGACCGCATTCAGAGCGCTCGCATTGCTGGGCGAGTCTTCTCGAGAGGTTCAGTTGGTCTGCACCGGCGAGCCGCACGACTTTCGCAATCCCGACCATTTCCCGATGCTGATGCGGGAAGCGGCATCGCTGGGCATCAAGGATCGACTGCGTGTGCTCGGGCTGATCCCCAAGCGGGACCAGATTGCGTTGATGCGGGCATCACTCGCTGTTGTGCAACCCACACTGTTCGAAGGCGGCCCGGGTGGCGGTGCCGTGTTCGATGCGGTTGCGCTGGGCATTCCGGCCATCGTTTCCGACATTCCGGTCAACCGAGAGATCGACGAGCCCAACGTGAGCTTCTTCCACGTCTCCGAGCCGACTTCGCTCGCAGAGCGGATGCAGGCGCGCCTTCGTCAAGGACCGGCCCCGGCCTCAACGGCTTCCGAGCTGTTGGCAAACGGCCTGCGCAGACGCCGAGCCTGCGGCGATACGCTGCTGGCCGCCCTCGCCGAAGCGCAAGGCGCCCGACCGCATTGAAACGCCGATAGCCCCATGGACTTCTTTACCGCACTGGCACTGCTGCAGGAGCAGGTACCGTTCTCGGTCCTGTTGGCCATTGCCCTGGGGCTGGCGCTGATCTACTACGGCGCCTTTCGCGGCCGGGTGCACCATCTGTTCGACCCGTTGGGCTGGGTTCTGGCGTTCTCCTGCGTCACGCTGATTCTTCTTTTCGTGCTGCAGTTGCAGGATCTGGTGCCACTCTCCAAGGCGCTCTGGACGGTCAGTGTTCTCGTGGTCTTCTACGGAAGCTTCCTGCTGTTCAGCGGGATGGACCAGCGACGTGGCGGCCGCACGGCTGAAACCGAATTGCCTCCCATGCGGGCACCCGGCAGCGCTGCATTGTTGATTCTTCTGGCCGTGAACACCACGCTGTGGTTGGCGACCTACGTCTTCTTTGGCATCCCGCTCTTTCTCGACTCCAGGTTGGAGCAGTTCGCGCAGGGCGGCGGCGTGGGCCTGTTGTCCCGGCTGACGTCCGGCCTTGATTTCATCTGCCTGATGATGGGCATGCTGAGCCTTAGGCTGGGCGGCAGGCCCCGCGCTCTTGGGTACATGCTCGTGCTGGAGTCCATCGTCAATGCGCTGCTCTCTGGAAGCAAGAGCGGGCTGATCAGCTTGGTATTTGGGTATTACCTGGTCGAGGTCGGGCTGCAGCGCCGCTGGAACGTAAGGCTCAGGCTCAGTGCGGGAAAGCTGTTGCTGGTCAGCCTCATCTTCATGTCACCGCTGGCCGTGTTGGCTACGAAAGGTGGCGACGGCAGCACTGGCGTTGTCGAGCAACTCTTCACCCGCGTGGCCGCCGAAGGCGACGGCTACGTGATGTTCTATGCGAACGACCTCATCGACGACCTTGCCCGGTTCGACCCCCTGGCGTTGCTCCGGCCCCTGCTGGTCACATTCCGTCTGGCCCCGCTCGAGACCATGGTCAACCCAGGCTACGAGGT
The DNA here is from genome assembly GCA_003241055.1 of Roseateles depolymerans. GTDB lineage: Bacteria > Pseudomonadota > Gammaproteobacteria > Burkholderiales > Burkholderiaceae_C > Pelomonas > Pelomonas depolymerans_A. The sequence continues at coordinate 36,512 of QFOD01000032.1, read as the reverse complement.
GATCACGGCCGTCCTGGGTATCGACAGCCCGACAACTGGGCCGAACGCGCGGCTCCCCGTCTTTCTGTACTTCTTCTACGGTTGGGGCGGCATCCTGCTCGCCGTGCCATTGGGCGCGGGGCTGTACCTGGCCCGGCGGGCGGTACATCACTCGACAGGGCGCACGGCCCTGCGCTTTTCCTTCGTATGCAGCATCTATGTCCTGTGCACCAAACTCGAAGTCGACCCCCAACTGACCGTCAACGGGCTGGTGAATCTGTTGATCGTCACGCCCATTCTGGGGCTCGTCTTACTGAGCGAGATGCCTCGCCCACGACAGACGCCACAGGCGACAATGCCGGGAGAAGCACGTTGAGTGGCGTGCACGCCCCGTCCATCGCCGTTATCGTCGTCGTTCGGAATGCGCTCGAGCCTTTGCAGGCGACACTCGATTCGGTTTTCGCACTGGATCATCCACGGGTACGCCTCATCGTCATCGACGGCGCGTCCACGGATGGCACTCAGGCATATCTTGAGTCGATCAAGACGCAGTTGCACTTCACTATCTCGGAGCCCGACCGCGGCATCTATGACGCGATGAACAAGGGCTGGCACGCCGCCCCCGCCGACAGCTTCGTGCTCTACATGGGAGCCGGAGATTTGATCCGCTCGCTGCCTTCGCCAGATGAACTGGCCGGAGCCGCGAAACAAGGCATCAGTGTTCTGCTCGGCCGCTGCATGGTCGGAGAGATGTCATTTCAGTCCCGATGGACGCGCGAGATGTACCTGCGCAATGTCGCCCATCATCAGGCAATGATGGTGAGGAAGACCCTGCATCCCACGGCCCCGTTTGACGTCGGCTACAGGGTTTACGGCGACTGGGAGTTCAATCTGCGCCTATTCAAGGCTGGCGCACGGGCCCAGTACATCGAATCGTTCCAGACCTTTGCCGATCCGGACGGCGTCAGCGCGCGCCATGGTCTGCGGGAGATCACGCGCGTTGCCCGCCGGCATGGTGGGCCCGTCATCGGCCTGCTGTCTTTGGGCCTGAACTGGGCATCCAGCCTGCGCCGGCGATGGAGGCTCAGGCATGACGACTGAGAAATCCATCAAGACGCCACCCAGCGGTGTGCTGGCAGTGCTGGTGCTATACCGCACCACGGCACAGCAGTCGCGGGCATGGCCCTTTTTGCAGCGCGCCATCAGGCCCCCACAAACCAGCGACCGTGGACAACCCGAAGCGATGCGCCTGAGGCACATCGTCGTCTACGACAACTCCCCGGTTACTCAGGCGCCCTCGACGCTTCCCCCGGACGTCAGCTATGTGCACGACCCCAGCAATGCAGGCACTGCCGGCGCCTACGCGAAGGCGTTTGCAATGGCCGATGCCATGGGCTGCGAATGGGTACTGCTGCTGGACCACGATACAGCGCTGCCCGACATCTATCTTGAGGCCGCATACGAGGCCGCGCAGCGCGCGCAGGCTACAGACGGGCAACTTCTGGCCCCCTGGGTGATGCATGGAGTGCGTTGCATTTCACCGTCGCGACGGACTCGCTGGGGCGGATTTGCCCGACTCGATGCCAAGCCCGGCACCACGCCGACGACCTCCGCGCTGAGTTGCATCGCGTCGGGCTGTCTGTTGGACCAACGCGCACGCGCGCTCATAGGCGCGTTTCCCGCCGAGCTGTGGCTCGATTTCGTGGACCACTGGATGGTCTGCCGCGTGCAACGCGGTGGCGGCAAACTGGCCTTGATCGACGCGACACTGCAACACGATCTCTCCGTTGAGCGACCGACGGCCCTCAGCGCGGAACGTCTTGCAAGCGTGCTGGCGGGGGAGCGTTATTTCATGGCGCAATGTGGCTGGGCAGCCCGCATCACCTATCCCTTCCGGCTGGCGCTACGTGCCATCAACTACGCACGTCAGGGCACGCCGCTGTGGCGTGACGTTTTGCGCGCTCTCACATGACGAGCATTCCCTTGAATAGTTCCGCCGCACTCGACGTTTCGGTCGTCATGGCCGTATACAACGGCATGCGCTTCATCGGCCCGCAATTGCAGTCTTTGCTCGCCGACCTCCGCCCCGATGATGAAGTGGTCGTCGTGGACGATGCCTCGACCGATGAAACGCCGAGCTTCATTGCCAGCATCGGCGACGCCAGAGTCCGGTATTGCCGCAACGAGCGCAACTTGGGCGTCAGACGCTCGTTTGAAAAGGCCATCGGTCTCGCGCGCCATCCGATCATCTGTCTTTGCGATCAGGACGATGTCTGGGTGCGCGGCAAGCGCCAGGCCGTGGTGACGACTTTCGAGAATGATCCAGGCTGCGTGTTGGTCATCCACGACGCACAGGTCATCGATGCTCAGGATGCTGTCACCAGCACCTCGTTCATGCAGACCCGCGGCGGGTTCAACCCAGGCATCGGCAGCAACCTGCTACGCAACAAGTACCTCGGGTGTGCCATGTCCTTCCGCGCCCGCCTGCGCAGCGTCATCCTCCCCATACCAGCCACCGTGCCAATGCACGACATGTGGATCGGCCTGCTGGCCAAGGCCACAGGCTCGGTCGCCTATCTTCCGAGCCCGTACCTTCTCTACCGTCGGCACGGCGGCAACGTGAGCCCGGGCAGCCGCGCGCCGCTCTGGACCATGCTCAAGTGGCGATGGCAGCTTGCCTTCAATTTGCTTTATCGGCTCGCAACCGCGAGCCGCACACAGAACTGACTCGAGCCCAAATGAAAGTCAGCATCATCACCGTGGCCTACAACAGCGGCCGCACCATTGCAGACACGCTGCGCTCCGTCGCTCAGCAAAGCTACTCGAACATCGAGCACATCGTCATAGACGGAGCCTCCAGGGACAACACGCTGGAAGAAGTGCGTAAGCACGGCCAACACGTGGCGCGGGTGGTGAGTGAGCCCGACCAAGGCATCTACGACGCCATGAACAAAGGGCTGCGTCTGGCATCCGGCGACATCATCGGGTGCCTGAACGCGGATGACGCCTTGGCGAGCGATGACACCATTGCTCATCTGACACAGGCCCTGCATCAGGCCGACATCGTGTATGGTGATTTGCGCTACGTTGACGGCGATCAACCGGATCGCATATTGAGGCATTGGAAGAGCGGTGAATTCAAACCTTCACAGCTTCGGTTGGGATGGATGCCTCCCCATCCCAGCTTCTACGCCCGCCGCCATATTCTTGATGGCTTTCAATACGATACCCAATATCGCATCGCGGCTGATTACGATTTCATGCTCAGGTGCTTGCAACGTCCAAACACCCGCATCGCATATCTACCCGAAGTCGTCGTGAATATGCGCAGTGGTGGCGCTAGCAACCGCTCGCTGCAGGCACTCGTGCGCAAGTCCAGCGAAGACCTGCGCGTCATGCGCAGCAACCACGTGGGCGGGCTGTTCACCTTGATGGCGAAGAATCTGCGCAAGCTTCCGCAGTTTTTTGGGGGCTGAACCCAAGCCCACCGCTGCACGTGGGCACCTCTTCGTGCACATCGTCGTTGTGCCTGTCGGGCTACAGCAACCAACTACGGCAGCATTACAGGCCAATTCTCAAACAGCCGATAACCCCGCGCGGCGGCGCTCGCCTGTGAACGCCTCGCCGTCCGCGGAGCCCTCTCGTCGTTGAACGCTGCCCGCGAGCAATTGGCATGAGGCGCCCCCATCAGGGCACCTTCGGTGCAGATCAAGTTCTCTTCGCTGCATCCACCGATTTGGCGGGGATCGTCCGGCAATAAGTGCGCGAGAGCTTCCGCTCTACCCCGACGATGAGCCAAGAGGCCACTGCCATCTCAGCGCGGAACTGAACCGCACACACCAAACAACAGAATCCGGCTGCAGCAGCCCGGTCATCATCAGCGAGCAAACAAGAAAAAAGCCCGACATCATCGATGTCGGGCTTGTGTGGGCTAGAGGTGAACGCCCTTCGAAACAACCCGGGATCAAACCCGGGCCGGTTCTACTTAGTTGCTGCTGGTAACGCCGCTCACTTCGTTGAACGTGCCGTTCGGCGATTGGATGAACGACTGCACTTGCAGAGCGCCCGTCGGAGCGGTCAGGCGCAGGCGGGGGCGAGCGGCGATGTCCAGCGTACCGATCACAGCTTCCACTTGGGCAGCGGTGAAGGTGGTGGCAGCGCCAGCCGGCAGGGTACCCAGCACGGCGGACGTACCAACAACGCCAGTCGACGGGTCGATCAGGGCAATGCTGATCGGCGCCGACACGGCCCCCTTGTTGACCACGCGCAGGTAGGTGCTGTAGCCGTAGGCCGACAGGGCGTTCGGGAAGAACGACGCCACATCAGCAGTCGCGCCATTGCTGGACAATGCCAGCAGACCCGTGGCGGCCAGGTTCTCAGCCGAGTCTTGCGTCTGAGCAGTTGCACCACCCAGCTTGGCCGTAACCTGAGCTGCACCAGCCACCACCGGCTGGTTGCCCTTGACGCTCATGCAGATGTGCAGCGGCGCAGAGCCATCATCCGGAGTCGCACCGAATGCGATAGCCGGCAGCGTGATCGTCGTTGCAGCTGCAGCTGCAGCAGAGGTACTGAACACAGGGGAGGTAGCAAGTGCTGCACCGGCGCACGCGTTCGCGGCATTGGCACGGACCGTGATAACGCCCGTGTTTTCCAGCGCGGCAAAGTAACCAGCAGGCGCGGTCAGAGTCACGACAGTCTTGGTGTTGTCAGCGCCCGCCTTGCCAGCGATCGTGTAGGACGTACCAGCGGCGTTCACTGCATCAGCGTTCTCGATCTGGTCGAGCGTACCCAGTTGAATCAGGGTAGACGAGCCAGTATCGGTAGCGCTTGCAGCCACGGTCGAGAACACCGTCGAGGGCTTGGCAGCACTGACGTTGATCTTTTGCGTGCTCTTGCCAGCCGTGGCGGACAGAGTGACGCCTTGCACGGACGATGCCACGGTCGTGGCCGGCGAAGCGGCTTCCAGCAGGCCAGCCGTCGGCACCGGAGCGCCGATGATCTTCGAAGGAGCACCGCCAATAATGGTGGACGAAGTCGCGCTCACCGTCGCGCCCAGCGTGGCCAGGCCAGCAGCGGTCACCGCCGGCGTGGTCACGGTCAGCAGCGTGCCGCCAATGCCGACTGCGGTGTCGGTAACCAGCGTCACGTAGATCACGTCGACGTTGTTGGTCGTGTCCGTCGCGGTACCGGTACCTGCCGTGACAGCAGTGGCGGTTGCGCGGGTAGAACCCAGAGCAGTGGTGATGGAGCCACCACCAGGATTACCAGCATTCGTTACCGTTGCAGAGGTAACGGCCGGCGTAGCAGAGAAGCGGGCGCCGGACAGCTGGACGGCCACAGTCACCGTGGAGCCAACGGGGATGGCAGTAGCCGTCACCACATTGATGCTCGGCAGCGTCACGGCGGCATTAGGCGTCGAGCCGCCGAACACCTCAACGGCGAACTTGGCGGGCGCCACCGAAATGGTAGCGGCCTGCGCGCCAAAGGCCACGAAGCCCAGAGCGGCGGCTGCGATGGCAGTCTTCACAAATTTGCTTTGCTTAATCAATTTACTCACCTCAAAGAAAGATTGATTGGATGGTAGTCCACATCCTTGCGCCCGTTCAGCATGAGCCGCCCGAAGGACGACGTATGCTATCTCAAAAAGAAGGGCGGTCTACGGTAGGCAACCGGGTAGAGACCCGTAGCATGAGCCATTTTCGCAACAGTCATGCTGATGCAATTGGCTTTACCGTCAACGTTCCTCCTTACGGTCAGCCGGCGGATTCTAGGGGCAACTGATCGGCCAACTCCCGACTTTTTGGTGCACAGTGACAATGTGCACACTCCAGATGCTGAATCAGCTCTAGAGGTGTCTCCCTCTTGCCGGGCTCGGCCTCGCCAACACAGGCGTCAGCGAGTACTTCTGCGCGCGGTCACCCCAGATCTAGTCACAACGCCGCCACGTCGCCCTCAATGCTGGCGACGGTCAACGAGATGCCGATGAGGCCGCGGCGCCGGGTTTGACGGGCTGCTTGGCCTTCTTCGCCACAGGCTTTGCAGCGCCTTTGTTCGACGGCACCGTTGCTACGCCGGCCGGGACGACATGCTCAGTCATGGCCGGCCCGCTCTGGGCACGCTTGAACTCGTCAAGCAGTTTGGGGTCCGTTACCGGCGTGCTGTTGCTGCCGGACAAAATGGCACCCAAATCCGCTGACGCTGCCGGAACGCTGCTGGCCTCTGGCGCCTTGGAAGGCGCTTCCGGCTCATTCGGTGACGAACCGCCTTTGCCCGTACCTGGAGCAACAACCGCTGAAACCGGCGCCTCCACAGCGGGCGCCTGGGGCTGTGACGCGGGCGGGGAAGCTGCGTTAGGCGCACCCACATCCGGGCTACTGGTTGCCGCAGCACGGCCATCGCTCTGCTTCTGGGCTGTGGCCGGCTGCGCCTGGGCCCACCCCCCGAGCTGAGATCGGAACGATTGCGTCAGCTGCTCCGCCACATTGTCATCATTGATGATGTAGGGCGTGATCAGCACGATCAGTTCGGTCTTGTCGACGGAGCCGGTGTTGGTGCGAAAGAGTTGACCGGCAATAGGAATGTCCTTCAGCAAAGGAATCCCTGAATCGGTCTTGGTATCGGAGCTGGACATCAATCCGCCGAGCAGCCAGGTCGCGCCATCCTTGATCGACAGTTTGGTTTCAACCTTGCGTGTACTGATCGTCGGGGAGGTTGTCACACCGGTCGACGTGGCCGCAGCCGAACTGACCTCCTGAGAAACATCCAACTCGATCCGATCGCCCGAGAAGATCACTGGCTTGACCTTGAGAATGACCCCCGTGTTCTTGTACTGGATCGTCTGAAGAATGCCTGTGGCGACGGTCCCGTTGCTGCCGCCCACCACGCCACTGTTCGCGTTGCTTTGTTGGCTGGTGACGATGGGAACTTCCTGACCCACCTGAATCATGGCAGTCTCGCCATTGCGAGCCATGATGCGCGGCGTAGACAAAATGTTGGCTTTGCTGGCCGCTGCCAGTGCATTCAGTTGTGCCTTGACGACACCTGCGTTGCTCAGGTAGTTGAGCGTCAGCCCGCCGGTGCCAATGCCCAGGCCACCTTTCGTGCCGCCGACCACACGGTTTCCGCTGGGCAGCGCCCATTCGATGCCAAGTTGGGAGGTGTCACTGACGCGGACCTCAGCCACCGTCACCTCGATCAGCGCCGATTTGGAGGGCTGATCCAGCTCACGAAGTATCGACAGCAATTGCTGGTATTCACTTTGAGTGCTTGTGAAGATCAACGTGTTCGTCGCGCCGTTGACGACGATACGTCCCGGCGCCTTGGGGGTCACGCCGATCGCACCAGGAGCCGCTGTTTGGGCGGGCGTACTCAGCAACTCCTGCAACGTTTTGGCCAGGCTCTGCGCATCAGCGTACTTGACCGTATAGCTGAAATAGCTGCCGACGCGGCGACTGTCGTTGTCCAGCGCTTCGAGCTTCTGGGACCAAGAGATCACATGCTGAAGCACCGATTCGTCGACCGTAAATACGAGCACCGAATTGGACGCCGGGATGGTGATCAGGCTGATCGCTGATTGAGTCCCTGAGCCGACCGAAACGGCGTAGCCTTCCGTCGACAGGATTTCGGCGAGCTTGCGCGCAAGGTCTTCGCTTGACAGTGCGGACGGGGTCAGCAACTTGCTGCGCCGCCCGCGCATCAAAGGTTGATCCAGCACCTGGAGAGCCTCCAGCGCGGCCACCATGTCTGCCGGCTGCCCGTTGAGCAACAGGGCATTTCTCGACGGATCCTCCTGAATGGTGATCTTCTGACCGAACATCGTCTTCAGCCAGCCCGAGACCTCCACCGCCTTCACCGAAGTCATCTCAACCAGCTGGAACACCGGCCGCAAAGGCAGCGGCACCTCCGGCTGAGCCCGGCCGCGACGGATCTCGGGGGAATAGGCGTTCAGATTGTTGTCGGGCGCAATGCGGTAGAAGCCCCCAAGCTCGGTGACCGCCAAGCCATAGGTCTTCAACAACATGCGCGTCGTGTCCAATGTCTGCGCAGCGGTCTGTGGCCCCGTCCGAATAGTGACGAGGTCAGTCCGCGACAGCACGACCGGATCGATGCTGTAGTTCTTCTTCAGCACCGACCCGAATACCACCTGCACAAAGCTGGGTAAGGGCAACCCATCAAACATCAGCGACGTATCGGCCGCACCTTCTGCTGCTGCAGGCACAGCAGCCTTGACCGTACTCTCTCGCTTTGGTGCCGGAATGGGCGGCGTATCAACCACCTGAATGCCCTTGGCCCCGTCCGCCCCGCCGCCCCCCGAACTGCTTACGGCCACGGCAGACGTCGACTTGGTCATCAGTGGCGGCGCAATGAGCGGGGCCTCTGGTGAAGCGCAGCCACTCAGCACGCCCGCAACGACTGCGGGGGCGATCCCGAACCTGGCCGCAACCGAAGCCCGTTGCAGGCGATTCAAATCAAGGCGCTTCGTGGCATTCATTCTTCGTAGGTACTGAGGTGCAGGCGCTGGCGACCCAATTGGATCGTGAGCTGATAGGGCGAGATGGCGACGATCTTGGCACCGCCCGGCAGTGCATCACCGACGGCGAGAACCTTGACCGGCTGGCCTGGCACGAGCAACAACGCCGCGTACTCGTTCCCGACAGCATAGACACCCCTGATGCGCCAGTCCGGCGGGGTCAAAGGCTTCTCCACTGGCGGCGGAACGAACACCGATTGACCTGGAACGGCTGCAGGCGCGCCCCAGAGGTGCCGCTGACTGATCACACTCACTGCGGCATCGCTTTCGATTGAGGTAGCTCCGGGCAAAGTCCAAGGCAAATCCTGAACCTTTGCCCCTTTCAGCGTCGGCAGGTCGGCCGGCAGCAACAAGATCATCAGGAACGCAACGACCAGCACTGCAAGCACGCCGACAACGAGTTGCCGAATGGACGCATGAATCAGCAGAAACTTCATGGTTTCTCGGTGGCGCTCAGATCAAACCAAAAAGTCAGCGTCATCTCAGTACGAGCAGGCTTCGCATTCAAGCCGTCGACGACAACCCGATGCTCGGCGTCATTCATTCCGGCAAGAACAGCCAACAACACCGACGCGTCGGAATTGAATTCCACGCGAGCTCGCAGGGGACGTAGAGACTTCAACGATTCCGGCAGCCTGTCCTGCACGGACGCTGCATCGATGGCAGCCTCAGGCTCAGTCACTCGAACACTACTACCCTTGGCGTCAGCCTGCCGAAGCAAACTGGTCAGCCAATCTCGGACCTCCGCCTGCGCCTGCCCCGCCGAAACATTGCGCCACAGCGCCGAACGCGCTGTCAGCAGTTCCGCCTGGGCATCGCTAGCGCGCATGGCCCAGAGGTCCGGACGCTGCTGCTGCTGAAGGCGAGCCATTTGTCCGAGCGACTGCCTGTACCGGCTGCGCTGCGTACCCAAATAGTCTCGCCATTCCAGCAATGCATACAGAACCAGAATGACAACAATGGCCGCCAACCCAGCTCGCAGACGCAGATTTACGCGCAACTCATCCCAGAGCGCCATCGTTACCGGACCTCAGGAGCGGACGCAGCCGCAGGACTCAAAACAAGTTCAGACTGCCGCTTGATTTGCATGCTGAACGCCATCTGCTTGGGGTCTCCTTGCGCAAGGATCTTCACATCACTGAACAGTCCGGTCTCCTCAAGCGCACGGACCAGTTCGCCACCCGCAATTTCCCCCTCGGGCACGGCAAAAAGCACTCGCAAACGCCCGTCAGCCAGCTCCCACTCCCGTAGCGAGGCCGGACTGCTAGACGGCAGCGCCCGTGCGATCGCCGCCATGTGTACGAGCGGCTGAGGGTACGGCTGAAGTTCGGCAAGCGCTCGCAGCTGTTCCGCAGCAAGCATGGCTGCTTCACGCTGCGCCAGCACGCCATGGGCGCGTTCGTCGGCCGCCTGAATCTGCTGCGACATCGAATACTGGGCCTGCGCAAGGCGAATGTGATCGACCGCAAGAGCGAGCGCAGGTATCGCCAGCACAAGGACAGCAACGGCGTAGAACCGTCGTTCCTGCGGCGACACATCACCGCGCGACGCCTCAGCAGATACGAGGCTGGCCCACGGCCGTTCCAGCAACGGCAAGTCCTCGGCCGTCAGCGTCGAGGCGATTGAATCAGGCGGCACGCTGCAGTCCCGCTGAAAATTCACCAGATCAGCTGACGTGGGATGCCCCCCCCACCAACGACTGGCAAGCAGTTCCCCATCACCCCAGTGTTGAGCCTCGAACCCGTCCAGAACACGTATCAGCCGCAAACCGTCCGCCCCGCGTGAGCGAAGCGCTGCCTCAGGTATGCACCGCATCGCTCGGTTATATGACGAACTCTCAAGCGAACTACGCAGCGCTCCGGCATCCCAGCACCACACCATCGCCCAGCCGGATTCCAGCCATGCGACGGCGAATTCCGGCTCAACGAAAGGACTCCATGCCTGCAGTTGCAGTCGCAACGCACTCACACGCTTGGCGCCAGGAATCCTGCTCAGGTCAAAGCGCCCGAAACGGCAACGCCCGCGGGAGACGACAAGCTCCCCGCCCCCATTTGGCGCCAACTCCAGCCCGTCAGTTCGCCAAAATGCTCGGCGCGGAGGACGAAAAAGCAGGTCTTGGAGGAAGACTCGGGATTTCTTTGGCATGGGCCGGCGGCTTGGAGTCGGACGCAGACAACTTCTGGTCATCAACTCGCTCGAGTCGATAGAAGTAGCTGATGATCCAGGGGGCCGAAACCCCATTTGGCGTTAGCCGGACATTGTAGCGATAGCCCCATGGAAGGCCGGGCACCCACTGTGTAACGCGCACGGAGTCTGCCGGGAAGCCTCGCAACGGGGACGGCGGCGCGGCATACCGGGTACCCAGAAGCGCATCCAGCCATTCGACACTGATCGGCTCCAACTCTCGCCGATCGATGATGGCTTGCGCGATATCTTTGGTCACTCCCGGCAGTGCTGTCAGGACCTGCCAAGGTGCAGTGTTCGGATTCAATCCAGGAACCTGTCGCACCGTGACGAACTCCAGCACACCGCCCCGAAGCGGCCACAACGACGCTTCTTGCTTCCAGCCATACACGTCGCGCAATTCATAGGGCGATATCAATGGTCGATTCGGAGGCAGATCAGGGCGACCGATCGCCTGATACTGCGGGGCCTCGGCGCCGTTCAGACGGCGCAAATTGTCCGCATCCGTGTAATCGCCTAGCGCATCAACGAGCGAGGGTTGGCGCTCGACTGGCACACCGAGCGTGCCAAGAAAGCGGCCCAGGAAATCGTCAGGCACCGCGTTGAGATTGATCAATCCTGCGTCGTCCTGGAGACGCAGCACGGTGCGACCGTCAACGTATGGCCTGTCATCCAGACGAATCACGTCCGGAAGGTCGCCCAGCCCGTTGCGGCTGAACGGCGTCGTGGCCAAACGAAACAACACTTCGGCACGGTCATCACTCAAGGCGATCTGCGCCTCAGCCAAATCTTGGGTTGACTCTGCCAGCCTGAGCGCTGTCTGTACGCGCACCCCAAAGTACGCTGCGGCGACTGCTAGCGTTGCCAACACAGCGATGGTCAGGACAAGGACAAAGCCCTGTTCGCGTCTGCGTGCAGGTTTACTCATCAGAACCGCACTTCAGAAGCGTCGCGCGGCCTGGATTCGCGGCTCCCCCGCGGCACAGCGACGATCACGCGCGCACCCGCTTGATCGGGCACGTTCAGAAAAATGGCTGAGGGCAGCTGCGGTACAGGGGCGCCAGCCTTGGCAGTGACCAAGCTCTCCGGAGGCCAGCTTGAGTAGACCTGCCCGGCGTCATCCACGTACGAGAAGGCAGCCGCCCCCTCCGAACGCCAGTCAAGCAGCTGGACTTCTTTGCCATCGACCCGAAGGATGACCTCGCCCCCGACACCTTCACGACGCGCCCGCAGATCCAGTTCAACCCAGTTCATTGCACCCAGCGCAATATCCAGGCCCGTTGAACTCAGCCCTTCCAGGTGATCGGCCCGCCCGCTGAACTTCCGCTTGGCATCCGAGAAATCCGCTTGCACTCCCTGCAGCAATTGTCTGTACCAGTCCGCCCGCATCGCGCCTTGTTGCCCGCGCGCCAATTGCTCGCCGAACCGCGCCTGAAGACGACCGACATAGGCCAACGCCTGGAACATCAGCCCGGAAACGAGCGCCGTGATCACCACGACGACCAGCACCTCAAGAAGCGTAAACCCACGCTGCCTTGCCAACATCAACCTCCGGCCGCACCAAGATCAACCTGTTGGCGCACCTTCTTGTACCCAACCTGCTTCATCTTGAACTCGAACCAGAGGCCCGCGTCAGCAAGTTCGCCTTCCCGGTAGGCTCGCACCACCGTCTCGAACAACGCCAACTGATACAGGCCTACGCCACGCGGGTACTGACTGCTGTCGATCACCGCAGTCGTCGGCTGCGCCCGCCAAGCGATGCGATACCGCCCCAGATCCATCTCACCACTCGGGCGCAGCATTGGATTGATCGACTGCATGTACTCGACAGCATTGGTGGTCGCTTCGTTTCGAGCATTCGCGTCTTCAACGCGCCGCAACGACACCACGCTGGCATTGACCCAATCAAATAGCGCCATACCTGCCAACGCCAGGATCACCATTGCGACCACAGCCTCAAGCAGCGAAAAACCAGTCTGACGATGCCTCAACGCTTCAACTCCGCTTGAGGTCACAGGCAGGCGGCAGCAATTCAACGACCTCCGGCCCCTGGTCCGGAGGAATCAGGCGGACAACGCCGCCGCTGCACCAGCCGCTGTAGTTGAAGCGTATCGACTCCGGGAGATCGACGCGCCACCCCTCGGGTACCGCAAGAATCGGGTTGCCATCACGCAGCAACTCCGCAAGATGTCCATTGCGCAACTCAAAGCTCTCGCCCAAAACGTAGGCCCTGTAGCTCAGTCCTGCCAGGTCTGCGATCACTGCATCACGACGCGTAGACCGCTCCGTGGCACCAACCAATCGTTGCAAATTCGGGGCAACCAAGGCCGTCAACAAACCGATAACAGCCATGACGACAAGCAATTCGAGCAACGTGAACCCGTTGCTGCGCAGTCGAAGCCAATCAGGGCGGCAGGATACCGATATCCGCATCATTACCTTCGCCACCACGCTTGCCGTCCGCCCCGAACGAGTAGATCGCGACAGCCTGGCCGTTGGCCCCCGGCACAGCGTACTGGTACGCATTCCCCCACGGATCCTGCGGAAGGGTTTCGTCCAGATAGGGGCCTTTCCAACGCGCCGCGATGCGCTCATCCTTAGGCGCCTCATTCAGCAGGGCCAGACCTTCGCTGGCCGTCGGGAAGCGCCCGATATCCAGGCGCATGGTCTCCAGCGCACCTTTCAACATCTTCACCTGGGTCTGGGCCGTCTGGATCTTTGCAGCGTCAGCCTTGCCGAATAGCTTCGGCCCGACCAAGCTGCCCAGCAAGCCAATGATGACCAGAACAACCAGCAGTTCGAGCAGCGTAAAACCTGCACTGCGCGGGCGAGATTGAATCGAGAGGGAGTTCATATCGTAGTAGTGGAGAAACTCGTGATGGCCAGCATGATGGCCACCATGATGAAACCGATGACCGCGCCGACCACCAGGATGGCGAGAGGCTCGAACAAGATCAGGAATCGCTTCATGCGATCGCGACTGGCAGTTTCGTACAGGCGCCCAAGCGTACGCAGCATTTCAGGAAGCTCACCGGTACGCTCCCCGACCCGGACAAGATTAACGCCCATAGGGCTCACCGTGCGGTGCAGCGCGAGTGAGTCGGCCAGCTTCTTACCTGCTCGCAAGTCCCTCAAGGCCAACTGAAGCCGGGACGATACCGCACCCAGTTGCACACTGCCCTCGGCAAGTTCCATGGCACGCACGATGGGGACTTTGTTCGACAGCAGACTGCCGAGCATGGCCGCCCAGCGGCCCAACTCGGCGTTCATCAACCACTCGCCCACGACGGGGAGTCGCGATGCAAATTCACGCAATTGCTGGCGAACGACGGGCATCGAGAGGAGCACGCCAGCACCCAGGATCAGCCCCGCGGCACCGAGGCCGAACCACAGCAGGTTCTGCTTCACGAACAAGCCTGACCTCAGCACCCACACAGAGATGTCCGGCAGATTGCCCCGCGTGCTCTTCAGCATGTTGGCGAACTTGGGCACGACCAGGATGAAGATCAGCAACGTCGCGCCAACACCGGATGCGACCAGCACGCTCGGATAAATCATCGCGTTGCGCATTTCCGAGCGCACACGCTGCTCGTACTCCATCTGATCTGCGGCACTATGCAGTGCGGGGGCTAGCTTGCCTGTCAGCTCACCAGCGGACACCAGTTGGTAGAGATACTCCGGCAGCTCGAGCTCGGCAGCCCGCAACGCAACGGACAACGGTTCGCCGCCACGGAGTTGCGCATAGATCTTCGTGAAGGCTTCGCCGATATTGCTGGCCCCATGTGCTTGAGCGGTGGAGTCCACGCTCTCTGCCAGAGGAACACCTGCCGCCAGCAGCGTGGCCAGTTCGCGTACGACCTGCACCGTTTCCTCAATACCCGCCGCACGCTGACGGCGCGGCAGCCATGACCGGGAAGCCTTGGTCGACAGCGCCTCGACCAGGATGGGCGTCAGGTTCTGATCCTTCAACAACTGGATCAGCGCCCGCTCATTGTCAGCACTGAGCACACCGCTCAGCACCTTGCCTTCCGCGTTGGCGGCCTCGTAGCGGAACTCCACCTCAGGCCTCCTCGGCCACCGCGTCAGACGTACCAGTCACCCGAAGCACCTCCTCCACGCTGGTCAACCCCTGCCACGCCTTGACCAGGCCATCCTCACGCAGCGTCCGATACCCCTGCGCTCGGGCGAGCGCAGCGAGGTGGTGCGCAGGCTGCCGCTGCATGATGGCCGTCTGGATGTCCGGGCTCACGTCCACCATTTCGTAGATGCCCAGTCGGCCACGATATCCCGTGTGCTGACAGTGCTCGCACCCGCCGGCTACACGCCAGTTTGGCGCATTCTCAAATAGCCCCGGCGCTCGCTCGCGCAGGTCGTCGAGCAGAGGCGCAATGCCGCCAGGCATCTCGGCAGGCTTGGCACAGTGAGGGCACAGCCGCCGTACCAATCGCTGAGCCTGCACCGCCCTCACCGATGAGGCCACCAGGAAGGGCTCGACGCCCATGTCCACGAGACGGGTGAAGGCCGACAGAGCATCGTTGGTGTGCAGCGTGGAAAACACCGTGTGCCCGGTCAGTGCCGACTGCACGGCGATCTCGGCCGTCTCCAGGTCGCGAATTTCACCGATCATGATGATGTCCGGATCCTGCCGCAGGATGGCACGCAGCGCACGCCCGAAGGTGTAGCCAATCTCGGCCTGCGTCTGGATCTGCGTGACACCGCGCATCCGGTACTCGACCGGATCCTCGACCGTGATGATCTTGCTCTGGCGGTCGTTCACTTCGGAGAGCACCGCGTACAGCGTCGTACTCTTGCCCGAGCCGGTCGGACCGGTCACCAGGATGATGCCGTTGGGCTCGCGCGCCCAGCGCAGGAACAGCTTCAGGTGGTCGGGCTCCAGCCCCAGCCGATCCAGGCGGAACTCGGCCTGGTTCTTGGGCAGCAGCCGCATCACGACCGACTCGCCATGCACGCCGGGGACTACTGATACTCGCACGTCCAGATCGACGCCGCTGACCCGCAGCGTGATACGCCCGTCCTGCGGCAAACGGCGTTCTGCGATGTCCAGGCCCGCGATGAGCTTGATGCGCGACGCCACCGCCGCGAACCGCTCCGAAGGCAAAGTCGCCCGCGTCTGCAGCACGCCATCCACGCGCAGTCGCACGAAGAACTCATGCTCCTCGGGCTCGATATGAATATCTGAGGCGTTTTCATCCGCTGCCTGGGCGAACACCGTGTTCACCAGTTCGATCACCGGGGCCTCTTCGGCCAGCTCGCGCAGATGCGCCGTCTCATCACCGCCGATGCCGTCGTCCGACTGCGGCGCCAGCAATTTGGCGAGCCACTCCTCGTCGCGGCTGCGCATCAGATGCCAGACGAGCTGATGTCCTTGCGCCTGCGCGCTCATCACTTCCTGCAGGAAGGAATCCTGCGGGTAACGCGCCGCACAGTGAAGCGCGCCGTCGGCTGCCTCGAACACCACCAACCCTCGCTCTGCAAACCAGGGCCGCGGTATGCCCAGCATCTCTACAGTACGCAGGATGTTGGCCGACTCTGCCTGCAACTCGGCCTCGCCGAGCAGGCTCAGCCCGAGATGCTCGGCCAGCGCAGGCAACAGGTTGTCCTCGGAGATCGCCCCCAGTCGCACGAGCAAACGCCCCAAGCGAAGCCCAGCCATCTGCTGCGAAGCCAATGCACGCTCAAGATCTGCCGCATTGATCAGGCCCCGCTCAAGCAGGAATTGCCCCAGAGGCAGCCGCTCCGACGAACTCATCGGGTTCATTTGGACTTCCCAGCCGGGGTGGCGACCTTCACCTCCCGAGACACCTGGTAGTACTTGCCGCCACTGCGAACCACGGCTCTAAGCTTGGCAGTCAAAGGCAGCCGGACTTCAGCGCTCAACTCGCGGTCGGCACCCGCAGGGAACTCCTCCAACTTCACAAACGGTTCGGTGCCCCGCTCCACAAACAGCGCAACCCAATCCGTCCCGGGCATTCGACTGGTCACTTTCACCGGGAATTTGCGGTCGATCACCACGATATCGGGAGCCTCGAGGAGCACCTTGTTACCCGGCTCTGGATTGGTCACACCCAACGCGGCCAGAGCATCGGTCAACGTCTTGGCCTGCTTGGCCCGGTCGAGCGCCTCATCGGTCGTGGACTGCGCAAAGTTCGATCCGGCAAAAGCCAGCAAGGTCGCGCCTGCGGCGACACGGACAGCACGGTAGGACAGCAACATGCTCAATGTGATGGGTTCAAACGAGGAAGCCGGCCATCCTCGAACTCAGGCACCCAGCGCTTGAGCTGGGCTCGGGCGAAAGTATCCTCGAAGGCCGGGCAGGCCTCGATTTCTGCAACCCAGTCGAGAATCACCGCCAATCCAGGCCCTGGGGCCAACTGCGCCAGGCGCAATTGCTTGAGGGAGGTTGGTAGCGTGGTGTCGGCGTCCGCCAGCAGTTCCTCGTAGAGCTTCTCGCCAGGCCGAAGGCCGGTGAAGACGATGGGAATTTCCTTTTCCGTGTGGCCGCTCAGCCGAATCAGGTCGCGAGCCAGATCGACGATACGCACTGGGTCACCCATATCGAGCAACAGCACCTGCCCACTCTCGCCCATCAGTGCGGCCTGCAGCACGAGTCTCGCCGCCTCAGGGATCGTCATGAAGTAGCGAATGATGTCCGGGTGGGTGACCGTCACCGGCCCCCCGGCCAGGATCTGCGACTTGAACTTCGGAATCACGCTGCCGCTGGAACCCAGCACATTGCCGAAGCGAACGGTCACGAAACGCGTCCTGGGGACTTCGGCTGCAAACGCCGAGACCACCAATTCGGCCAGGCGCTTGCTGGCGCCCATCACATTGGTTGGATTGACGGCCTTGTCCGTGCTGATCAGCACAAACCTTTGCACCTTGGCCGTGGCAGCCGCCCGCGCCGCATGGAAGCTACCGATCGCGTTGTTGCTCAATGCCGTCCAGGCGTTGTCGCCCTCCATCATCGGCACATGCTTGTACGCCGCGGCATGGAACATCAGCTGAACCCGGTAGTGCGCCAGGAGCACCGTCAGCCGAGCCTCCTCCTTCACATCGCCCACCAAGGGAACCACCGACAGCCCCGGATGGCTCTTCAGCAGTTCCTGCTCGATGGCGTAGAGCGCCGCCTCGCTGATGTCGAAGAGCACCAGTTTGAGCGGTCGATACCGTGCGATCTGCCGGCAAAGCTCGCTCCCGATGCTGCCGCCAGCACCGGTCACCAGCACGATCTGCCCACCCAGAAACTCGCCCAGCCCCGCCTCATCCAGACGGACCGGCTCGCGGCCCAGCAGGTCTTCGAGCTCGATGTCTCGCAATTGCTCGACCCGACGCCCGGCCTCCAGCTCGGTCGGACTGGGCACCGTCAGTACCGGACGCCCCATCTGCCCTGCCAGTTCCAGGGCACGACGCCGCTGATCTGGCGACGCAGACGGCATGGCCACGATCAAATGAGTGATGCCCTGTGCCTCGCACACCGCCTGCACGTCCTGAAGACGCCCCAGCACGGGAACACCGGCGACTCGCGCGCCGAGCTTGTGGGGGTCGTCATCCAACCAGCCCACGACAGTCCAACCCTGGTGCTGAATGCCGGCCAACAGCAGGCGCCCCGCCTGCCCGGCCCCCATCACCAGCGCCCGCCGCTGCTCCTGCGCACTGCCGCTCAGACGACTGCGCATGTGCTCGTAAAGCATGCGGTAGCCCATACGCATCATCGCCAGCAGCATCAAAGCAAATACTGGATGCAGGGCCAGCACCGCCCTCGGCACCGCGTGAAGATGCGCCATCTGGACCGCCACCGCCACGATCAGCCCAGCCAGAAGACACGCCGCCGACAGGCGCTTGACCTCACCAAAACCGGAGAAGCGCCACATGCCCTTGGGCACGCGGAACAGCTGCAGCACGACGGCATAGACCAGCACCAGCCCGAGCAGCACCCAGCCGTCGTAGTCCGGCCGCGCGGAAAACCAGCGTTCGAAGCCCAGCCGGAACAGGTAGGTGAACTGCCAGGCCAGCGCCACGACCAGGGCATCGAGCGCCAGAGCCAGGCGCTCGCGCTGCGGACGCAGCTGGGTCAGGAGGGTATCGAGTTGCTGCCAGATCATCAGAAGCTCAATTGTCTCGCGCCGCCGGCTCACCCACGGAAGACCCGGCCCAGCGTCGCCAGGATGAGGCCGAGATCGGTCGCCAGCGTCGCGCGCGCGGCGTAGTCGGCCGACAGCCGCAGCTTGGCGGGCAGCACCACCTCACGGTATTCGCGCTCGGGGTCGCTGGCGGCGGCCAGCAGTTCGGCCTCGTGGCTGAAGGCCAGCGAGGCGGGGTCGGTGATGCCGGGGCGCACGGACAGCACCACGGCGCGCAGCTCGGCCGGGTACAGCGCCACGTAGTTGGGCAGTTCGGGCCGCGGGCCCACCAGGCTCATCGCGCCGCGCAGCACGTCCCACAGCTGGGGCAGCTCGTCCAGCTTGGTCTGGCGCAAGACCCGGCCCGAGCGCGTGATGCGCGGGTCCTCGCCCACGGTGATGGCCGCCCCCGGCGCCACGCGCATGGTGCGGAACTTGTGGATGCTGAAGGGCACGCCATGGCGCCCCACGCGGGTCTGGCGGAACAGCACCGGGCCGGGCGAATCCAGCTTCACCCACAGCGCGGCCAGCAGCAGCAGCGGGCTCAGCAGCAGCAGGCCGGCCGCGGCGGCCAGGATGTCGAACAGGCGTTTGGCCAAGGTGTTCAGGCCCGCAGGTTCAAGCCAGCAGGCCGCGCACCGCGGCGATCACGCGCTCCACGTCGGCATCGCTCATCGCGGTGTAGAGCGGGATGCTGACGCTGCGCTCGTAGGCTTTTTGCGAGTGCGGGAACATCTCGGGCGTGAGGCCGTAGCGGTCGCGCCAGTAGGGGTGCAGGTGCAGCGGCACATAGTGCACGCTGCAGCCTATGCCGGCTGCATACATGCCCTCGATGAACTCGTCGCGCGTGAGGCCGGCGTCGTCCGCCAGGCGCAGCACGAAGAGGTGCCAGCTGTGCGTGTCGCCCTCGGGTGCATCGGGCGGCAGGATCAATGGCAGATCCGCAAACGCATCGAAGTAGCGCTGCGCGATCTGCTCGCGCCGCGCCTGGAAGGCCGGCAGGCGCTTGAGCTGGTGCAGGCCCAGCGCGGCGGCGATGTCGGTAAGGTTGTACTTGAAGCCCGGCGCGACGATCTCGTAGTACCAGCTGGGCACCTTGGCGGTGAAGCGGTCGAAGGCGTCGCGGCTCATGCCGTGCAGGCGCATCACGCGGGCGCGCTTGGCCAGCTCGGCATTGCGCGTCACCAGCATGCCGCCCTCGCCGGTGGTCATGGTCTTGTTGGCATAGAAGCTGAACACCGTGGCATCGCTGCCCAGCGTGCCTATCAGCTCCTTCTCCAGCGTGGTGGGCAGCGCATGGGCCGCGTCCTCCACCACGCGCAGGCCATGCCTGCGGGCGATGTCCAGCACCGCCAGCATGTCGACGGCCAGTCCGGCGTAGTGCACCGGGATGATGGCGCGGGTGCGCGGCGTGATCGCGGCCTCGATGGCGGCCAGGTCGATGTTCATCGTCGCCGGGTCCATGTCCACCAGCTTCACGTCGGCGCCCAGATAGCGCACCACCTCGGCGGTGGCGGTGAAGGTGTGGGTGGTGGTGATGACCTCGTCGCCCGGGCCTATGCCTATGGCCTCCAGCGCCAGGTGCAGGCCGGCGGTGGCGGAGTTCACCGCGATGCACTCGATCTGTGGGTCGCCCAGGAACTCGGCGAACGCCGCCTCGAAGCGCTTGGCCTTGGGGCCGGTGGTCACCCAGCCGCTCTTGAGCGTGTCCACCACCTCGGCGATCTCGTCGTCGCCAATCTGGGGCAGGGCAAAGGGAAGAAAGGGAAGCTCGGGGGCAGTCATCTTCGGGATTTTCGGGCATGGACGCTCAGCGCGCGTCCAGCTTGGTGATCAGCACCAGGCGGTGGGTGCGCAGCAGCGGCAGCGCGTTGAAGAGCGTGTAGAGCGCCGGGTGCACGTGGCACACCATGCGGGCCAGCGGCGGCGCCAGCGTCACGCGCCGGGCCTGCAGCCGGCCTTGCGGGAACAGCGCACGGACGCGCGCCAGCGGCACGCCGCGCACGTCCGGGTTTCGGGGGTTGTTGACGACGAAGTCGTACCACAGCACCGCGCCGCCAGGCTTGAGCCAGGCCCACATCGCCGCCGCCACGCGCTGCTGCAGCTCGTCGTCCAGGATGGACGAGAACACGGTGGACTGCAGCACCAGATCCTGGCTGGCCGGCGCGATGGGGGCCTGGCTGGCGTCGCCACCCAGCAGCGTCACGCGCTCGGGCAGGGCCGCGCGGGCCAGCGCCAGGCGCTCGGGCAGCAGCTCGATGCCGCTGAGGTGGTCGGGCGCCAGGCCCAGGCGCAGCAGGTCCAGCAGATTGCCGCCGGCGCCGCAGCCCACCTCGGTGGCCCGCCAGTCGGCCGGGCGGCCCGGGCGGCGGGCCAGCAGGTGCAGCAGCGCGCGCTCGCGCTCCTGCCAGATCTGCCAGACCTCGGGGCGCAGCAGGCTGTAGCGGTCGGCCTCGCCGCGCCCGGCTCGACGCGCGTAGCGGGCGGCAATCGCGTCGAGCTCGTTCGTCATTGCAGCGCCTGGATGAAGCGGGCCGCCAGCACCGGGTAGGCATGGTGAGCCAGCGCGTAGGCCCGGCCGCGCGCGCCCATCTCGGCCCGCTGCGCGGGGCTGAGCGCGGCAAGCTGGCGCAGGCCGGCCGCCACGGCGGCGGGGTCTTCCGGCGCCACAGTCAGGCCGGCACCGGCCTCGGCCACCGGGTCGTTGCCGGCCTCCACCGAATGCAGCACCGCGCGCTCGGCCATCAGGTAGTCGATCAGCTTGTTGGGCGCGATGCCGAAGCGGTAGATGGGCGTGCGCTGCCAGCCGATGTAGGCGATGTCGAAGTGCCGCAGCAGCGTGGGGATCTGCACCTTGGGGATGGGCGGGAAGAAGCGCACCCGCTCCAGTCCCTCGCTGCGCGCCCGCTCGGCCAGCCGCGCGGCCTCGTGGCCGCTGCCCACCAGCACGAAGCTCAAGCCCTCGCCCTTCAACTGCTGGGCCGCATCCAGCAGCACATCCAGCGCATTGGGCGCGCCCATGGAACCCGCATAGCCCACCACCACGCGGCCGGCCGCGCGCTCGGCCTGCAGATGGGCCGCAAGCTCCGCCCCCAGCGGCGCGCCCTCACCCGACCATTCCTCCGGCGAGAAGCCATTGGGCACGATGTGCAGCTTGGCCAGGTCCAGCCCGTGCGCGGCCATGTGCTGCTGCACCTTGGGCAGCATGGAGACGACCCGGTCCGCGTCCCGGTAGGCATCGTTCTCGGCCTTCTGGCACATCAGCGCAAAGGGGTGACGCGGCGACATGCCCGACAGCTCGATCAACGACAGCGGCCACAGGTCGTGCACCTCGTAGACCAACTTGGCCCGGGCCAAACGAGCCAGCCGCCGCGCCACCCACACATCCATCGGGTAGGTGCTGGACGCGATCACCGCGTCCGGGCGGAACTCGCGCGTCAGCCGCCAGGCATCGGCGCGCAGCTGGCGCAGAAACGACAGGATGTTGCGCAGCCGGCCCACGCCGTTGCCGCCATAGCGCGGCGTGGGCAGCCAGCGGTAGCGCACGCCGTCGATCAGCTCCTCGGTAGCATGACCCGGCACCTCGGGCTGCACCGCCCGCACATGCGAGTACGACGCCCCCACGATCAGCACCTCATGCCCTGCCCTCACCCACTCGCGGGCCAGGTAGAAGGGCCGGAACTCCATGCCGTGACGCGGCGAACCCGCGTAGTGGTTGACCAGCAGGATCTTCATGCGCGCCCCGCGTCGTCCAGCTCACGCAGCCGGGTCAGGAAGCGTTGCACGCCCGGCTCGAACAGGCCGTGGCGAGACACCCACTCGCGGTTGCCCGTGCCCAGCCGCTCGGCGTCCAGCGCGGCCATGCGGGCCGGCAGGTCGGCCAGCGCTGCATCGCTGTCGCCCACAATGAGGCCGCGCGCGGAATCGCCGATCAGCTCGCGGTTGGCCGGCAGGTCCGACAGCAGCGGCACGCCCGCATGGGCCATCGCTTCCAGCACCGACACCGACACCGAGTCGCTTTCGGGCAGGCTCAGAAACCAGGCCGCGCGGGCGTAGTGCGACGCCTGCGCCTGGGCGTCCAGCCGGCCCAAGAAGCTGACCCGCTGGGCCAGCCCCCGCGCGGCCACGTCGGCCTCCAGCGCGGCGCGCAGCGAGCCGTCGTTGGCCACCACCAGCCGCGCCTCGGGCCGGGCCGCCGCAATCTGCGCAAAGGCCTCGATCACGCGCTGCGGCCGATAGACGGGCTCCAGGCCCCGGTTCGCAAAGCACAGCCAGGGCGTCTTCTTCACGTTCTGGCGCGGCAGGGACTCCAGTCCGAACGGGAACACCAGCACCTCGGACGCGCCCAGCTCGCGCATGCGGCCGGCCATGAACTCGGAGTCGGACGTCGTCACCGCGCAGGCGCCCAGCACCTTGCGCGTGAGCCAGCGCCAGGCCGCGCCGCGCTGCGGCGTCACCAGGATGTCGCTGCCCCAGGCCGAGCCCGCGATGCGCGCGCGCAGCCGCCAGCCGGTGCGCGCGGCCCAGGCCAGCGTGCCGTGGGACGTGAGGTAGTGGGCGTGCAGCCAGTCGGCATCCACCTCGGCCAGCCAGGCGCCGACCTTGGGCAGTTGTTTCAGCAGCGCCACGTTGCCGCCGCCATGGTCGGGCGCGGTGTTCAGCGCCAGGCGGTTGGCGTCCGGCAGCAGCAGTTCCCAGCCGGGCGCAAAGCCGCGCGAGGACACGGCATACAGCCGCACCCGCGGCGCCAGCTGCCGCGCCCACTTCAGCAGGTGCGGGCTCTCGCCATCGCCGATCAGCACCAGTTTCAACTCAGGATCTCCTCAGGAACATCAGGCCCGCGGCGGCACCGCGCCGCGGTACAACCATGCCAGGTAGGCGGCGAAGTACAAGGGCATCAGCACCGAGATCGCGCCCAGCGCCTCGGTCACCGGCCGCCCCGCGCCCAGCAGCAGCGCCAGTGCCAGCACATACAGCGCATTACCCACAAGACTGAAGGCCAGCGCGCCGGTCTGGCGCTGCGTGACCATGGGCGCCACCGTCAGCGGCGCCGCGATGAAATGCGCGGCCACGTAGGGCGCCATCCAGCGCGCGTACTCGCCGGCCTCGCGCCAGCCTGCACCCAGCACCGCCTCGAACAGCGCCGGCCCCACCACGGCCAGCAGCAGCGCGCCGCCCAGCGCCGGCGCCAGCAGCAGGCGCATGGCGCGCGCCAGCGTCGGGCGCAGGCTGCGGCCTTCGCGCCAGTCCTGCGCCAGCGTGGACAGCAGCGCCTCCGACAGCGCGCCGCCCACCAGACTGGCCGGCGCCTTCACCAGGCGCACGCTGACCGCATAAAAGCCCGCCGCCGCCGCGCCCGCATGGGCAGCAATCAGCGACAGCGCCAGTGCTTCCTGCAGGCTGTTCACGAAGGCATGCGGGCTGTTGACCAGCGGAAACAGCCGGTAGCACCGCGCCAGCGCGCGCAGCCTCCGCCAGCGCCGCTGCGCGGCCGCCGGGCTGCGCGCCGCACGGGCGGCAAAGGGCTCGCCGCGCAGCGCCAGCCACAGCGGTGCGGCCAGGCCGGACAGCAGCTGCGCTGCCACCAGCGCCCCGGCGCTCAGCCAGCCCAGGCCCCAGGCAGCCAGCTGGGCCAGCGCCAGCAGCGCCTGCTGCAGCACCCGCGATTGCGCGATCACGGCAAAGCGCCCGTGGCGGTTGGCCCACAGGGTCAGGCCTTGCTGCAACCCGCACAACAGCACCACGCCGGCCAGCGCCGGTGCCCAGGCCTGCAGCCAGGCCAGCTGGCCCCAGCGCTGCGCGCCTGGCAGCAGCGGCGCCAGCGCCGCCCCCACACCGGCCAGCAAGGCCACCAGCAGGCTCAGGCCCAATGCCAGCGCCAGCACCAGGCCGGCCTCCACACGCCGACGCGGCAGCGGCACCGCGTACTCGTAGCGCAGATTGGCCACCGTGGCCACGCTGGCCGCCACCGCCGCAAACCAGGCCCACTGGCCCAGGGCCTGGGCGCCAAAGGCCCGGGTCAGCAACGGTGCCATCAGCATGGGCAGGGCCTGGCTCACCGCCGAGGCCGCCGCCAGCTGCGCAAAGCGTTGGCGCAGGCTCACGCGGCCGCCCCGCCATGGGCCAGCGCGATCGCGCGCAGCGCGCGGCGCTGCGCGCCACTCAGCCGCGCATGCAGGCCCAGCGGCAGATTGATGACGCAGGCTGCCGTGGCTTCGCCCACCGGGCAGTCGCCCGCCGTGTAGCCGTGGCGGTAGCTGCCACGCGGGTGCACCACGTCGTCAAACCACTCGCCCATCAAGAGCCCTGCGCGGGCCAGCGCGGCGCGCACGGCCTCGCGGTCGACGCCGGCCGGCAGACGTACCGGATAGCGCACCAGCACATCGCCCGGTGCGCGCGGCGGCCGCTGCCAGGCCGTGCCCGCCAACACATCGTCGTAAACACGGCACTGCGCCTGGCGCAGCGCCCACAGCCCGGCCGCGCGCCGCGCCTGGCCCACGCCCAGCGCGGCCGACCAGGGGGCCAGGCCCAGGCGGTAGTCGGGCTGGGCCACGCCGGTCAGCTCCGCCGCCGGAGTGGCCGCCACCAGGCCCAGCAGACGCGACGGCGCACGCAGCAGCGCCTGCAGCAGCGCCAGCGCCGGGCCGGGCAGTGTCTGCACCAGGCGGTGCCAGGCCAGGGTCAGGGTTTGCCGGAACAGGGCAGAAGCTGGCGCCATATGCAGCGCGGGCACGGGCAGACGCGCCCGCAGCGCATCGTCGTTGAGCACCAGCGCACCGCCCAGGCCGCAGCTCAGCGGCTTGGAATATTCGAAGCTGAAGAAGGCCGCCTGGCCCTGCGTGCCCACCATGGAGCCGTCGGCCAGCCGGGTTCCCCAGGCATGGGCCGCGTCTTCCACGAACACCACGGCAGGGAAGCGCGCCCGCAGCGCCGCGAGGCCTTCCATCGCCAGGCCGAAGTTGTGCGGCAGCAGCACCAGCGCCGTGCGCGGCGAGATGGCCGCGGCCACGGCCTCAGCCGTGGGGTTGTAGCCACCCGGCGCGATGTCCACGTAGCGCACCGGCAGGCCCAGGTGCAGGAAGACGTTAGGCACGACCGCGCAGGTGTAGCCCGGCAGCAGCACCTCCGCGTCGGGCGGCAGCGCCAACCCTGACACCAGCGCATGCAGCGCCGCGCGGCCGCTGCCGAACAGCTGCACCCGCTCGGGCGCCACGCCCAGGCTGGCGGCGAAGGCGGCGCGGAAGTTGCCCACGCAGGCCGCGCCGCGCGTCAGGCGCAGCGTGAGCGCGCGGGGGAAGTCGATCCAGCGCAGCGCGGTGGCGGCCAGCGCCTTCATGCGCGGGCTCCCGGCCCGATAGGCTTGAGCGGGCGCGCGGGCGCACCGCCATAAAGCCAGCCCGAAGCCAGGCGCCCCGCCACCACCGAATGCGCGGCCACCACCACATGGTCCTCGATGACCGCACCGGGCAGCAGCGTCACGCGCGCACCGATGAAGACGTTGTGGCCGATGGACACCGGCCCACGCCGGTACTGCAGGCGGAACAGGGAGTCGGCCCCTGTGTCGTTGGACTCGCAGAACACCATCAGCCCGGGGCCGATGGCGGCGTCGTTGCCAATCGTCAGCGACTGGCCGGCGATCAACGCATAGGCGTCGGGCGCCAGATGGCTGTCGTGGCCGATGCTGAAACGGCCACCGGCAGTGGCCAGCAGGCGCACGCCGCGATAAAGCACGCTGCGCGCGCCCAGGCGCGCGGCACCACGGCCGAAACGCAGCTGCACGCCGGCGTGGATGGCCGCCGCGCGGCCGGCGTCCAGCCCACGCAGCCGCCAGCTCCAGGCACGCAGCCGCGCGAGGGCGGCCTCGAAGCGATAGGGCCACAACGCCATGTCAGCGGCGCCCTGCGAAAGGGGTGGCCAGTGGCGGCGAACCTGCGGGCGCGGCAGAAAACAGCAGGAAAAAGGCGTTGGGCATGGCGTTCAGTCGGGCCCATGCGACATCGCACGGCCGGCTCGGAGGTGGCGGATTCTAAAATCCGCCCCTTCACCAAGGCCCATGATGACCCAGCCTCAAATTCCTGCCGCGACCCCTGCCGCGTCGCCCGCGGCCGACGACAACCAGCTGATCGCCGAACGCCGCGAGAAACTCGCCGCCCTGCGGGCTGCCACCGCGGTGCCTTTCCCCAACGATTTCAAACCCCAGCACCGCGCCGCGCCGCTGCAGGCGCAATACGGCGAAACGCCCAACGAGGAACTGGAGCCGCAGGGCGTCAAGGTCAGCGTGGCAGGCCGCATGATGCTCAAGCGGGTGATGGGCAAGGCGAGCTTCTGCACGCTGCAGGACGCCACCGGCCGCATCCAGCTGCGCGTCACCATCGACAACGTCGGCCCCGAGGTCTACGACGCCTTCAAGCACTGGGACCTGGGCGACATCCTGGGCGCCGAGGGCACGCTGATGAAGACCAAGACCGGCGAGCTGTCGGTGGCGGTGACCACGCTGCGCCTGCTGACCAAGAGCCTGCGTCCGCTGCCGGACAAGTTCCATGGCATGACGGACCAGGAACAGAAGTACCGCCAGCGCTATGTGGACCTGATCACCGACGAAGACGCCCGCAAGCGCTTCGTAGCGCGCTCCAAGGCGGTGTCGTCGATCCGCGGCTTCATGGTGGACAACGGCTTCCTCGAGGTCGAGACGCCCATGCTCCACCCCATCCCGGGTGGCGCGAACGCCAAGCCCTTCACCACCCACCACAACGCGCTGGACCAGGAGATGTTCCTGCGCATCGCGCCCGAGCTCTACCTGAAGCGCCTGGTGGTGGGCGGCTTCGAGCGCGTGTTCGAGATCAACCGCAACTTCCGCAACGAGGGCATCTCGGTCCGCCACAACCCCGAGTTCACGATGATGGAGTTCTATGCGGCCTACTGGACGCATCACGACATCATGGACTTCACCGAGGCCGTACTGCGCCATGCCGCGATTGCCGCCACCGGCAGCGCCGCGCTGACCTACGCCGGCAAGCCCGTGGCGCTGGACCAACCCTTCGCCCGCGTGTCGGTGCGCGACTCGCTGATCAAGTACGCCGGATTGAGCGAGGCCGAGGCCGACAACCCCGAGGTGCTGCGTGCCCGCATCGTCGCGGCCGGCGAGCAGGCCCCGGCCCGCTGGAGCCTGGCCGAGCTGCAGTTCGGCCTGTTCGAGGCGGTGGTCGAGGAAAAGCTGTGGGAGCCGACCTTCATCATCGACTACCCCGTTGAGGTGTCGCCGCTGGCGCGCGCGTCGGACACCGACCCGAAGATCACCGAACGCTTCGAGCTCTTCATCACCGGCCGCGAGTACGCCAACGGCTTCTCCGAGCTGAACGATGCCGAGGATCAGGCCGCCCGCTTCCAGGCGCAGGTGGCCAACAAGGAGGCCGGCGACGACGAGGCCATGTTCTTCGACGCCGACTTCATCCGCGCGCTGGAATACGGCATGCCCCCGACGGGCGGCTGCGGCATCGGCATCGACCGCCTGATCATGCTGCTGACGGACTCGCCGTCCATCCGCGACGTGATCCTGTTCCCGGCGCTGCGCCGCGAAGCCTGAAGATCCACGCCGCCAAGCAAAAGGGCGCCCAGTGGGCGCCCTTTTTCGTCACGGGCCCGCAGGCCCGCGCCTTCAACGGCCAGCGACGGCCGGTGTGCGCGGCACGATGGGGGCGCTGAAGTCGCCCAGCTCACGGGCCGCGTTCTCACCGTGATCGGCGGCGGCGGCGGCAGTCTGGCGGGTCGTGGCCACGGCCTTCACTGCCTGCGCGGCCTGCAGGTGCTGCTGCGTGGCGGCATAGGCCTTGGCGCTGGCCGGGATGGCCACGTCGATGCCCTTCTCGCCCTGCAGTTGGGCCAGTTCGCCACTGGCGCGGGCCGAGACCAGGTCGGCAATGACCTGCTCGCGAGTCAGCGGCGTGGCTTGTTGAGCAGAGGCCACACCGGCGATGAGCAGGGTGGCAGCGAAGACGGACAGCTTGTTCATGACGGGCTCCTAAAGTCGTACACAGCGCAGGAGATCCTGCTTGGGTGGCTTGGGCAGCACGACCGCGCTGTCCATGGCCTTCACTTTAGGCAGCCCGACCTAGTAGAAACACGGGTCTATCAACAACTGACCATTTGTAAAGCTGGAATAGTCTTCGGCATTACATCGGTAACACAACCGAAAAACAGCCTGAATCAGCGGTTCTCGAAGTGCGGCGCCCGCTTGGCCAGGAAGGCCTCCATGCCTTCGCGCTGGTCATGGGTGCCAAACAGGGCGTGGAAGTAGCGGCGCTCCACAGCGACGCCATCCGTCAGCGGCGCCTGGTAGGCCAGGTTCACCAGCTCCTTGATCAGCGCCACCGAGGGTGCACTGAAGCCATTGATGGCCTCGGCAGCGCCGAGTGCCTCCTCCAGCAGCTTGTCGGCCGGCACCACGCGCGAAACCAGGCCTGCACTCTCCGCCTCGGCGGCCCCCATCATGCGGGCGGTCAGCAGCATGTCCATTGCCTTGCTCTTGCCAATGGCACGCGGCAGGCGCTGGGTGCCGCCGGCGCCCGGCGTGATGCCCAGCTTGATCTCGGGCTGGCCGAACCTGGCGCTGTCGGCCGCGATGATGAAGTCGCACATCATGGCCAGTTCGCAGCCACCGCCCAGCGCAAAACCTGCCACCGCGGCGATCACGGGCTTGCGGACCTTCAGGATGGTTTCCCAGTTCTTGGAGATCAGGCCGCTCTTGAAGGCCGACACAAAGGTGTGCGGCGCCATCGTCGGAATATCGGCCCCGGCGGCGAACGCGCGCTCCGAACCGGTCAGCACGATGCAGCCGATGCTGTCGTCGGCGTCGAAACCGA
The DNA here is from genome assembly GCA_003241055.1 of Roseateles depolymerans. Classification (GTDB taxonomy): domain Bacteria; phylum Pseudomonadota; class Gammaproteobacteria; order Burkholderiales; family Burkholderiaceae_C; genus Pelomonas; species Pelomonas depolymerans_A. The sequence goes on along the minus strand of QFOD01000032.1, from coordinate 6,819 downwards.
GCAACGCCGCACCCAGTTCGTCCATCAGTTGGTCATTGAGCGCATTCAGCGCCTTGGGGCGGTTCAGTGTGATCAGCGCGGTCTTGCGCGGGCCATCGCCGTGAACGGCGGTGATGATGCATTCGTAGGTCATGGGTGTCTCCAGATTCAACGAGGGCTGCTGGGGCTGCCAGGGGCGGATTCTGGCGCGGCTTGCAGGGGCGCGCTCCTGAGGGTCATGTCGACATAGCTGTCTTCGCTCTGCCGGATCAGCAATCGCACCGGCAGGTATTGCAGCGCCGGCGCCAGCCAGACCTCGGCCGTGAGGTCGCCGCCCGCGGCGGGCCTGCTGGGCTTGAGGTGCCAGGTGTTGATCTGCCCGAGGCGGGTGTAGAGCACCTCCTCACCCAGCACCTCGTACTGCCAGGCGTACTGCTTGCGCGGCAGCACCAACGGCAGTTGCACCACATGGCCCGCCTGCAGGGGCTCGCGGCCGGTCAGGAACAACCAGGTCAGCTGCACGAACTGGCTGGCCGCGTCCTGCCCGCCCCGCATGGCCGCCTCGCGCGCGCCGCTGGCCAGCTGAATCTGGTCGCCCAGGAACAGCACGGCCTGGCGCCGCGGGTCACCCAGGATGAAGCGGGTTTCCTCGTCATAGCGCTCGGGCGCTATGCCCCAGGGCTTCAGCTGACCCTGGCTGCTCATGCGGCGCGAGATCAGCGGCGCGAAGCTCGGGCCGATCTGCACGTCCAGGTTCACCTGGTAGCGCGAGCCCTGGCGAAGCCATTCCACCTGGGCCTGCCCGGTGATGGGCCCCCGGTAGTTGCCGCCAAGCTGGTAGCTGAGTCGGGTGGACAGCGGCCATTCCGGGCCGGGCTCGCCATCGGGGTCAACGGCTGAGGCGGCAGCCGATGCAGCAGTGGCGACGGTCGATGCCGCCGGTGCATCCGAAGCTGACGCGACGGGTGGCTCGGCCGCCAAGGGCTGAGACGCAGCCGGCGGCGCAGGCTCGAGGTCCGCCGGCGTGTCACTGGCCGGCGATTCCGGACCGGCGGCAGCAGACGCAGCATGGCTCGGTATCGAAGCCACCGGGCGAGAAGGTCTAGACGGCGGCGGACGACCTGAGGCAGCGACGGGTGTCTTGAGTTGCATCTCGCGCACCAACGCCACCTGAAGCCGCTCAGGCATGGCGGCGCCGGCCTGATCTGCCCAGCCCTCGCGCAAACGCTGGATTTCGTGGCCACCCCAGCCATGCAGCAACAGCACGACCAGCACCAGCAGGGCCGGCGGCCGGGCGGATCTCATCGTCGATCAGGCGCCCAGCCAGCGCTGACGGGCAGCGGCACCCTGTTCGGCAGGCTGAAGGGCGATCGCCGCCGGCCCGGTCGGCGGCAACCGGCCCGTAAGCTCCAGCAGCCGCTGATCGCGGCTGACCAGCCAGCGCACCTGATCACCCTGGAGCAGCGCAGCGAGTTCATCAAGGCGCCGCAGCCGCCAACCATTGGCACCCAGGATCTCGTCGCGGGCGCTCAGACCGGCCGCCTCGGCCGCACCGCCATTGAACACGTGGCTGACCGAGATCCCGGTCAGCGCGCTCTCGCGTGCGCGCAGGCCCAGGCGCTGGGCCACGCCGGAGCGGCCCTCCTCGCGCCACTCCACCCCGACCTGGGTCAGCAGCCGGCGCACGGGCAGCTCGCCCGTGCCATGCACCCACTGCCGCAGCTGTTCGGCCAGCGTCGCATCGGCCAGCGCCTCGACAGCCGCCAGGATGTCGGCCTCGCTGATCGGCCCGCCATCGGCGAGCCGCCACAGCCGGGTCATCAGCGCATCGAGGCTGGCGTGGTGCTCACGCAGGCTGAGGTCCAGGCACAGCGCGACTAGAGCCCCCTGGCCGTAGTAGTTGCTGGCCGCGTTGGGGGTGTTCTCGTCGGGCCGGTAGTACTTGGTCCAGGCCTCGAAGCTGGCCTGCGCGAGCGGCTGCACGCGCCAGCCCGGCGACGCCAGCACACCGTTGAGATTGGCGGCGAGCAGCTTGAGATAACGCCCGTCATCGATGAGGCCGGCACGACGCAGCAGCAGCTCGTCGTAGTAGCTGGTGAAGCCCTCGAAGAACCACAGCAGCTCGGTGTAGTTCTCCCGCTGGTAGTCAAAGCGTTCGAACTCTGCCGGCCGCATCCGCTTCACGTTCCAGGCATGGAAATACTCATGACTGAAAAGCCCGAGCAGCCGGACATAGGCATCGCCGGGCACCGCCGGCTCGGCGGCCGTCGGCAACTCGCGCCGGGCGCAGATCAGCGCCGTGCTGGCACGATGTTCCAGGCCGCCATGGCCCTCATCCACCGCCCAGAGCAGAAAGCTGTAGCGCTGGAACGGCGCCCCGCCCCAGAAGCGGATCTGCGCCTCGCAGATGCGCTGCACATCGGCCAGCAGGCGCTCGCCGTCAAAACTGGGCCAGGCTCCGGCCACAACGATGCGATGCGGCACGCAGCCGGCAACGAACTCCCCCTGCCAATACGCACCGATCTCGAAGGGATGATCCAGCAGCTCGTCGTAGTCGGCGGCCTCGAACACCGGCTCGCCCCCGGCCTGCACGGCACGCATCTCGGTGGCCACCTGCCAGCGATCGGGCAGGCCGGTCAGTTGCAGGCGATGGGGCTGGCTTTCAAACCCGATCGCGCGCAGGCACAGGCTGCTGGGATTGAAAAAGGCGCGCTGGCTGTCCAGCCAGGCCGTACGCACCGACGCGTCAAAGGCGTACACCCGGTAGCTCAGCACCAGCGGCTGACCGGCATCGCAGCGCGCCCGCCAGCGCGCCTTGTCGAGCTGCTCGATCGCGCAAGACCTGCCACCTTGGCTGGCCTCGATACCGATCAGGTGCTTGGCAAACTCCCGCACCAGATAGCTGCCCGGAATCCACACCGGCAGCGCGAACTCCTGGGCCGCCGACGGCGCCGGCAGGGTCAGCACCACCCGGTACAAGTGGGCGGACGGCTGTTCCAGCTCAACCCGGTAGCTCGGACCCATCATCAGCTGCCTGCCGCGGCCAGAAAGCAGCTCAGTGCAGCCACGGCGGAAAGCCGGAAGCGCAGCGTGAGCCAGTTGGAAATGCCCAGCGCGGGATACAGCCGCCTGTCCATCACATAACAGGCGATCAGCACCGCACCATGCAGCGCCAGACCGGCGTAGGCCGGCGTCAATGCCGCCACCCAGCCCAAAAAGGCAGCGGTCACACCCCAGATCAGCGAGGCCCGGCTGGGCGTACCTCGCACGAAGCCCACGCCCCAATGGATGCCGCCCAGGAAGGCGATCACCACCGCCGCGTAACGCGACAGGCCGTCGACGACGAAGGCATGCTGCTCAGGGCTGTACCCGCCCAGCAGCCACACCAGCGCGCACCCCAGCACAAAGGGCAGCAGGCCGGCATAGCCCAGCCGCTCGGCCAGCAGACGATGATCGGTCGTCATGCCTCAGGACTTGGCGCTGACCACCGACTGCTGCAGGCGGCGCTCCAGTTCCACGGCGCCCACAGCACCGGGGATGCGACTGCCGTCTTCCAGCAGGATGGACGGCGTACCGTTCACGCGGATCTTGCGCGACAGTGCCAGATTGCGCTCGATGGCAGCGTCATCACAGCCGGCCGCCGGCTTGGGCGGCTGCTCGCCGCGCAGCATCCAGGCCAGCCAGGTGCCGGAGCCATCCTTGGAGCACCAGATGGCGCGGGCCTTTTCAGGCGAATCGCCGCCCAGGATGGGAATGAGGAAGGTGTAGACCGTGACGTCCTTCAGCTCCTGGAGCGACTTTTCGAAGCGCTTGCAATAGCCGCAGTTCGGGTCGGCGAACACCGCCATGCGGCGCTTGCCCGTCCCCGTCTTCCAGACCAGCGCATCCTTCAGCGGCAGCGAGGCGAAGTCCACCCGATTGATCTGGTTGACGCGCTCTTCGGTCAGGTTCTTCTTGGTCTTGAGATCGTAGATCTCGCCCTCGATCAGGAAACTGCCGGTCGCGTCCGTATAGCGCACCTCATTGCCCAGCCGCACCTCCCAAAGCCCAGGCACGGCAGCGGGGCGCACCTCGTCAATCTTGGGCGCGTTGGGCATGCGCTCGGCAAACGCTTTACGGATCACGGCCTCGTTGGCCAGCGCAGGCAGGCTGGCAATGGCAATCAAAGAGGTCAGCAGCAGACGGTTCGATAGCTTCACGGCAAACGGCGGTTGAGGGGACGCTAGCGTCCGAGTGCGCGCTGGGTCAGCCAGCGCTTCAGAGGAGGGAGTTGCTCCAACGTGTCCAGCCCGCGATTGCGCAGATTGCGCACCAGCGGCGACGGATGGGCGAACAGGCGCTGCAGGGCGTCGGTCAGTTCGCCCATGGCGAGCGTGGGCATCAGGCGGGCGCGTGCATAGCGCCGCAGCAGGCGCTCGTCACCCAGCGAGCGCCAGGCCTCGCGCTCGGCCAGCACGCGGCTCAGCGCCACCACGTCGGCCAGCCCGAGGTTGAGGCCCTGCCCGGCCAGCGGATGGACCAGATGCGCAGCGTCTCCCAGCAGGGCCCAACCATCACCGCTGACATCCGAAGCGCGTGCCAGCAGCAGCGGCCAGCTGGCGCGCTCAGAAGCCAGTTGCAGGTGCCCGGCCAGCCCGCCCGTGAGCGCGTTGAGCTCTTGCTCGAACTCGACAGCCGTGCACTGTGCCAATTGGGACGCGCGATCGTCCGGGCAGGACCACACCAGTCCGTACGCATGGCCGGGTGTCGGCCGCTCGAACGGCAACAACGCCAGAACCTCGCCCGCCGCGCGGAACCACTGCCGTGCCGTGCCCTGATGCGGGCGATCAGCAATCAGTCTGGCGGCCACCGCCCGATGCCCATAACTCTTGGGCCGAAATTCCACGCCGAGAGCCTGCCGCGCCGTCGAATCGCGGCCTTCGCAAAGCGCCGTCAAGGCGGCCGGCGTCTCAGGTGAGACCTCGTGAACATGTGGGGAGAAGCGCAGTGCCGTCGCCAACTGGGCATCGAGCTCGGCTGCATCGACGATACAGGCCAGTTCACCCTGTCCCTGCTGCCAGGCACTGAAACTCAGACGGCCGGCCACGCCACCATCTTGCGCGTCACCATATACGCGCATGTCGTAGACCGGGCTGATCGCGTCGGCCGGCAGACCGCCCCAGACCTTGAGGTCGTCCAGCAGTGCCACCGACGTCGCATTGAGCGCATAGGTTCTGACATCCGGGCCGTTCGACAGCGACGGCGATGCCGATACGCCCACCGTCAACCCCTGTGCCGCAAGGCTCAGCGCCAGGCTGCTGCCTACCGCGCCACGCCCTCGAACCAGAACATCCACTTTCCGCATCGCGCGATTGTAGGCAGCGCACCGCAAGCCTTCGTCCGCGAGGGGCACCGACTCGAGCGGCTCGCTAAAATCACGCGATTGAGCGCGGCGCGGCCGCCCACCCACAGGAATCTTCATGAGCCTCAAATGCGGCATTGTGGGCCTGCCCAACGTCGGCAAGTCCACCCTCTTCAACGCCCTGACCAAAGCCGGCATCGCCGCCGAGAACTACCCGTTCTGCACGATCGAGCCGAATGTCGGCGTCGTGGAACTGCCGGATCCCCGGTTGCAGCAGCTGGCCGAGGTGGTGAAGCCCGAACGCATCGTGCCGGCTATCGTGGAGTTTGTGGATATCGCCGGCCTGGTGGCTGGCGCGTCCAAAGGCGAAGGCCTCGGCAACCAGTTCCTGTCGCACATCCGCGAAACCGATGCGATCGTGAACGTCGTTCGCTGCTTCGACGACCCCAACGTCATCCACGTGAATGGCAAGGTGGATCCGATCTCGGACATCGAGGTCATCCAGACCGAACTGTGCCTGGCTGACCTCTCTACCGTTGAAAAGGCCCACGTTCGCTACAGCAAGGTGGCGCGTGCTGGCGACAAGGAAGCTCAGGCTTTGGTCAAGGTGCTGGACAAGTGCCTGCCCACTCTCAACGAAGCCAAACCTGTCCGGTCCATCGACTTCAGCAAGGAAGAACTGGCTCTGCTCAAGCCCTTGTGCCTGATCACCGCCAAGCCGGCCATGTTCGTCGGCAACGTAGCGGAAGACGGGTTTGAGAACAATCCCTTCCTGGATCGACTTAAGGAATACGCTGCCGCCCAGAATGGGCCGGTCGTTGCCATCTGCGCCAAAACCGAAGCTGAGCTCTCGGAGATGAGCGACGAGGACAAGGCCATGTTTCTGGCGGAGATGGGCCAGGACGAGCCCGGGCTGAATCGACTGATTCGTGCTGGCTTCAGCCTGCTGGGCCTGCAGACCTATTTCACCGCAGGGGTGAAGGAAGTGCGCGCCTGGACCATTCATGTCGGCGACACAGCACCGCAAGCAGCCGGCGTGATCCACACCGATTTCGAGCGCGGCTTCATTCGCGCCCAGACCATTGCCTTCGATGACTTCATACAGTTCAAGGGCGAAGCTGGCGCCAAGGAAGCAGGCAAGATGCGAGCAGAAGGCAAGGAATACATCGTGAAGGATGGTGACGTCCTGAATTTCCTGTTCAACGTCTGAAACAACGGAAACTCACCATACAGCCGCCTCGATGAGGCGGTTTTTTTGTGCCGGCTGCACCCGCAAGCCCCCCCCGACGCATTGATGCCAGTATCTGTATTGACCCAGTGAAAACCTGCTCAGGTGTTACCGTCGAAAGAAAGACACCGTGAGTACGTTGATGGACGAAGAGATCAAGCGCTGGACGGCTAAGCGCAAGACGGCGTTGGTGCTGGAGATCATCCAGGGCAAGGCCAGCGTGTCGGAGGCGAGCAGGACGTATGACCTGCCACCGTCGGAGATCGAGAGC
>QFOD01000031.1 GCA_003241055.1 Roseateles depolymerans | reverse complement strand
TTGCCCATTACGGAGATGCTTGCGAGTGCCTCAGGTCCACAAGGGTAGCCGAGCTCTTCCCCTGCGCCCATATCGAAGGTGACTTCCCCGTACGTTTACCTTCGAGCGGCTGATGGCTGAGGATCAGCGTGATGAGATTGGTGTCTTCGACCCTGCGTTGAAGAACCTGTTCTCGAAGGCTTCATGAGTCGGCGACCGACTGTGTTGTCGCCCGGCCATGGGGTGGTAGCTCGCGGACTCGATTGGCGGCTTGCCGAGTCTTCGGTCCCACGGGATAGTCTCTATCGAGCCATGGCGTTCCAGGCCTGCACGGCCATCACCATCGCCAGCGTATCCAGCTCGCAGTACCGCAGCAGGGCGCTCTTGATGGCCGTACGCTGCGCCGTCGGCAGGTCCTCAAATTGCAGGCGCGCATAGGCGGCCATCGCGGCCCCACCCTCGCGTAGCTCGTCGGCGAGCCCCTCCTCGGCAGCGTCCGTTTCTGCGCTCGAGACATCCTCGAAGACGGGGGGCAGGAGCTTGTAGGGGTCGATGACCTCGCCGTTCCGCTCCTCCCACCAGGCGATGGGCACGTCGAAATTCAGGCTTACCCCGCGTCCGCCGTAAATCGGCTTTCCATAGGTTTCTCGAAGGAAGGCCGAGCTGCGCATGAGCGCAGGCAGCACCTTCTTCAGCGAGTTGCTCCCCTTTGTCGACGGGTGGAAATAGAACTTTGAAGCGATCTCGCACAGGTCGACCATGGAGCGCGTGCCGTGGACCTTCTCCTTCCCAACGCTGCGCGACGTGACCGACTCGATGAACGCGACAAGCTCGTCGCGGTCAGCAGGAGGATCCAAGGACGCGATCAGCTCCTCGCGCAGTTTGTTCAGGACTGTGTTCTCGTGCGCGGCCCATCGGAAGATGGTTCCTTCGTCCTGTGACAGCGCGTCCTTGAGCGCTCGAACGAATTCCACGCTTGGGTCGACTCCAGGTTCTGCGCATAGCCACTGGGTCTTGTGCTCGACCCGGCCATCGGCATGGATCATGTGATGCGAGAACTGGAAGGCAGTGATTGCATAGGGGTGGCGCCCCCTCAAGAATGGAATCGCCACCGTGCTCGTCTCGAAGTCGATGCAATGCAGGGGAAACTTCCAGCCTTCGCATGCCGCGAGATAACCCTCCCGGTCAAAGAAGAACTCTCCCCCACCGGGCCATGCGGGCTGGCAGGCATACCACTGCCGATGCTTCGTCGTCATCCCTGCCTTGTCAGGGGCCTCGCCATCGAAGCCAAGGGCTTCCAAGGTCACCTGCTTGGCTTTCAGGACGCCCTGCGGAATGAGCTTGTCCTTGCCCCTGAAGTTCCAGATATCCAACACCGTTGCATCGCCGAAGTCCTCCGCCGTCCATTGAAATGCTTCCGACCAGCACTCATGGAAGCCGCTGCGCGGCGCATCTGCCGTAGGCCAGCTGGCAGCCTTGAACTGGCATCCGCTGCAGGTTGAAGAAGGCATGGGTGCCAGCGCCCGATCGTCAGCGTACGCTGCCGAGAAGACCTTCACCGCCTCCGCAAAGGGGCGCACGTCCGCCGGACCGACGGCGAGTCCATCAGCGAGGATCTGGTCGGCCTGGCTATCGACGCAGACGGTCGCCAGAAGGCTTTGGCCGAGCGCCTCATGGCTGATGCCTGGAGGCATCTCGATCCGAAGGCGGCCATCGACCACGACAGCCTTGAAGAGTTGATTGAGTCCATCGACCGTCGCGCGCTGATCCTTGTCCACCAGCACAAGGAAGGCCCGCACGGTCTGGCCTGGTAGCGCCTGCTGCGCCACGAACCGCTGAAATGCGACGTCCTGGAGATACGGAAGGAAGTCGGACTTCAGTTGGCCCTTTGCACCTCGGAAGTCTCCATCGGCCTTGGCGCTATAGGACTTTGCCTTGACCTCAAGGAGGTCGACCTCAGCACCGTTCTTGCGAAGGATGTCCACGCGCACAAACAGCGTCCCGATGGCAAGGGCGGCCTCGAAGATGGTGACGCGCTCCTGCTTGAGCAGTTCGGCGGTCTTCTCGAGTGCAATCCGGTGGTCGAGCTCGTCGACCCGGACGCCCCCCGGATGCGCGAGGCAAGCCAGCTCGCCCACTTGGTAGCCCCCTTCGGCCAGGGCCGCCAGGAAACTATCGTCCAGCGACCTATCCAGATACTGCCGCTTGCCCGTGTAAAAGAGTTTCCGAGGGCATTCAGCAGCGAGCTTGAAGCGCGATTTGGTTAGGTACCTGAGTGCAGTGCTCATTTGGCAATCCTAAGATTCCAACTGCGCTGTATCCTGGTTTTGGAGCAGCGTAGTCGAGGGTTTTCATCAGAACTGATGAAACACCCGCAGGACGTGGGCCAAGCCGTCACAGGCCTTGCTACTGTGAGTGGCAATACCAAGTCAGGGGAGGTGGAGGGATGACCAAGATCAGCATCGAGCGCATGACGAAGATCGTGCGCCTCATCCGTAAGAAGGGCGCGGCGCCAAAGGCCTACCTGCTTGAGCAGCTTGAGATATCGGACGCTTCGCTCAAGCGAGACATCGAGTTCTTGCGAGTGCGAATGGGATGCCCCCTCGATTGGGATCGAAGCAAGCGCGGCTACGTGATCCGGGATGAGCTAGCTGAAGGCGGGAAGTTCGAGCTTCCTGGGGTTTGGTTCGATTCGTCGGAGGTTTTCGCTCTGCTGGCCATGCTTCACCTCGTGGCGGGTGTCCAACCGGGCCTGCTTGAAGAACACGTCGGCCCGCTCAAGTCGCGCCTGCGCGAGATGCTCGCCGCTGGCGCGAGCTCTGCCAAGCCTATTGAACACAGGCTGAGGCTCATCCACTTCGCGCCTCGCAAGGTTGAGCCCAAGCACTTCCAGCTGATTGCCGGGGCCCTCCTTGATGGCAAGCGCCTGCACTTGGTGTACTGGAACCGTGACCGCAAGGAGCGCACGGAGCGGGTGATTTCGCCCCAGAAACTGGTGCACTATCGCGAGAACTGGCTCCTCGATTCCTGGTGCCATGAGAAGAATCAACTGCGCTCTTTCGCCCTCGAGGCCATCGAGTCCGTGCGCGTGGTCAATGAAGCCGCGCATGAAGTGAGTCCGGCACTCATGCAAGAGCACTTCCGCGCCGGCTACGGCATCTTTGCCGGGCCTGCTGCCCATCGAGCACGTCTCAAGTTCACGCCCGAGCGTGCCCAATGGGTCAGCAAGGAACTGTGGCACCACGATCAGACCAGTTCCTTCCTCCCTGACGGCAGCTACATCATGGAGGTCCCCTACTCCAACGACCAGGAGTTGGTCATGGATCTGATGCGTCACAGCCCAGAGGTAGAGGTGCTGGCTCCCCCTGAACTCCGCCACAGGCTGTGGACAGCACTGCAGGCAGCCGCCGAAAAAAATCGCCCGGAGGCAGTTCAGTAGCTCACTCCTTGAGCCAGTAGCGGTTCAAGAATGCATTCCAGGCTTGGATGGTCCCAGGTTTGGAGTACGCGATGAAAGTGAACTTGGCCCATGTGCGAGAACGCGCTCGCGACGGCGGCTGGATTGATTTTGCTGTCTTCGACGCCAGGGCATCGTCTGGGGCCCGCGCTGACAACGAGAGCTTGCTCGCCCAGCTCACCCTCAAGGCGCGCGCTGCCAACTTGCGCGTGGATCAGTCTGCCCTGGCGTTCGAGTCGGGCGGGCGGATCCAGTTCTTCGGGAGCCCGCCGCTGGTGGACTACCTGTCCAAGCAGGGCATTCCCCGCTGGACCCACACCATCGACGCCTAACCAAGGAGATCAACATGGCAAAGAACGACCCCGTTGGGGATAACGCTCGCCGCGGCGCCGTGCGCGACCGTTCGCAGGTCTACAACCCGGTCACGCAGAACTGGACCAAGCGCGATGCGGACAACGGCCGCTTCATGGACCAGAAGAAGGATGGCGATCCCTTCAAGGGCGTCCGCAAGGAGCACAAGAAGTGAGTGATCGCGCGCATGCGTGAGCGGTGACGCATCCGCGGGCCGCACGGGCCTGCAGAGGCATCTTCCGACCGCTCGCGGCGGCACGCACCCACCAAAGGAGCAGAGATGTTCAAGATCGACATCAAGATGCCCAGCGAGGCGGACCTGATGAAGGCCGCCATGGGTGAAATCGAGAAGCAGATCACCAAGAAGGCCAAGGAAGCCGCGGCCCGCCATGGGGGTGTGACGGTACGGTTCACCCGAAAGCCGGACGGGAGCATCCGCACGGTCGAGTTCCAGGGATCCGAAGCCGCGATTGAAGCTGCAAGGGCAGCCATTGCAGGCTAGCTCGTCATAGGAGTCCTATGCGCGACTGGCTTGAAGAGATCTGGATGGTGGTTAGCCACTCCACCAAGACGCAGCTCGCGCTTGCGTTGGCAGTGATCTCGTTAGTCGGCTTCATGCTGGTCGGCCAGGTGTTCGTCGACCGGATGGAGTTGCACGGTGTCATGGCACCGCTGACCGACGTGATCCGAGAACGCCTGCTGCATCGATATCACAAGGCTGCATGGATTGCCCTCGTGAGCTTCTTGCTCTTGGCAGTCAGGCTGTATCGGAAGGATCGCCGGAGGCTACTCGGCCTCTGACTGATAAACGACGAAGGAAGACATATGGCTCGCGCAGCAGACCATGCAGCATTCAACTTGGTGGCCGTCACGACCGCTGCAGCGATGGTGCGGCAGCAGGAAGGAAAACCCTTTGACGGGTCGACGATCATGGCGGGAGTGGCCTCCGCTTGCCTGCCCTCGTTGCCGGACATGCTGGAACCCGCGCTGCACCCCAACCACCGGAAGTTCTTCCACAGTGTTGCCTTCGCCATGACGCTGGGCGACGTCATGCGCCGAATCTACCAGTGGGAAACGGAAGATCCAGCTGAGCAATTGACTCGTGTGGTGCTACTGGTCGGCGGGGCGGCGTACCTGGCCCATCTGGCGCGAGACGCATTCACTGCGAAGTCGCTGCCGCTGGTTTGACGACACACAGATGCGAGGTCGCGCCGAACCTTTTTCTGCAAATAGGAAGAGCTAGAAATGACGTACGGAGTTGTCTGCACATTCGATCTCAAGAATGCATCAAGCACTGACTACGCGAATGCATACGCGGATCTCAAGGCGTTGGGTCTGAATCGCGCGCAAGGCAATAGCAGCGGCGGGGAGACTGTCATTCCAACTACGACAGTTCTCGGCTCGTACAACGGCGACAGCGCAGCCTCGGTTCGAGATCATGTCCGAACACGGGTGCAGGCTGCCTTCAAGGCGCGAGGGTTCCGATCCGAGATTTTCTTGGTCGTCGGAGGGCAGGACTGGACTTGGGGGGCGCAGACAACATGAAGAAGCCTGAAGGAGCATCCGGTCGGTCCAGCTCCAGGGATCGCGAGCTGCAATCGAGACGGCGCTGGCGGCCATCGCCGGCTGAGCCTGAGTGGGCAGGACCCGGGACTCGAACGCCCGCCAAGTAGGGGTTTGAGAGGAATCCGGGTTCGTGCGCGGTCGCGTCTCGCCTTGGTAAGGTATCTCGGGGCGCCGCAGCAGCAGCCTCTCAAATCGCTGACGCTTCGTCACCGAGTTCGTCGGCAAGAAGCACAGAGAGAAAGGCTTCTTCTGCGCCCGTGCCGCGCTCTATGAGCCTAAGAATGGATTCCTTGTCATCGTTTGACAACCCGGGCCGACCTGGCGGGTAGACATCCGGTTGCTTTGCGTGCCCTTCTCTCCATTGCGCGACAAACAGGCGCTCCGCCGCGTCACGAGACATCACGATGGACTTTCGCCTCTTGCCGCGACCTTCGTTGCCGGATTCTTGTCGTTCAGCGAGATCTACTGGGTCAAACTCTCCCGCCGGCCATAGCCGTCCCGCTTCCTCAGCCGCAAGCGATGCTGCCCCGCTAGTGAGTGCCTGTTGGGAAGCTTGAACGCGCGCGAGAAGCCCCCGAATGCCCGCTCCACGATCCTGGAGGTTTCTTGTAATGCCGTAGGCCTCTTCAGGCTCTTGGCCGTACTTGACCAACCAAATGTCAAGTCTGCGGTGAGCCTGCGTGTGACCCACTTTGTGCAGACTCGCTGCCAGGACGTCCGCACGGACCGTCATCTCGTCAATGACGTGTCCGCGCATATAGCCAGCGATGACCTGCGCCTTGGAAAACGAAGGAGGAAGCGTCTGCAGCCACCCCAGCTGAGAAAAGAGATACGTCATCACTCGGTCTGGCTTGATGGTCTTGAGGCCCATGTCCATCATCGTGTGCAAGGCGGTGAGTGTTCCGACCTGCCCAGCGAGTCGCGTCCGCATGCCGTCTAAAGCTTCGCGCTCCTCTTGCCATTGCTTCCCGGTTCGATGCTCGTCATCAAATACTGCTCCCAAGGTGTAATAAGTCAACGGCGTCCCCTCACCAGACGCTTGATGCCGGTGAAGAAAGTCGGCCACAGCAAGGTACTTCAGTACCTTGCTGCTTTGGGCCGAGAACCGTAGACCGGGATAGGCGCCTTCGTCTCGAGTCAGGATCTTCCAGACTTCTGACGTTGTACGCGCGCCGGCGAAGTGCGCTGACGGGTTCCACGCAGGATGAGTCTTCGCATGCCGCAGCCATTGGATCTGTTGGGACTTGACCGGAAGCAGGTCCTTCCAATGGTCAACGAAGTCCGACCACTCGACGGGATCGAACCGGTAGCGCTGGGGATCATAGTGATCGAGATCTTGGAACAACGGCACCAGCCGACGCATGGATTCGATCTCGGCAGAAGCCTTCGAAGCCCTGGTACCGGCGTAGGCGATTCGAGGCCATATTGCCTGCCAGAGTCCACGATGGTCCAAAGTTCGCGGAAGTGCGTCGTCCAGTACCGCCTTAACCGCACGCTCCAACTGCTTCTGGTTAGCAGCGTGTTCGGCAGCCGAAGCCGCGTACGTTGCATGTAGCCGAACGTCTTCACAGACTGCTTCGAACAAGGCGGGGCCAATGTTGAATATTTCGGCGTTAATCTGCGCGCTCTTGGAAGCCATCTCCTTCTCCCTTTCGCTGAATCCTACGGCGGCACTGCAGGCTGATAGCGGGATGCGCAAGAAGCAGTTGCGGATTTTTAACGGACTGCGAATACTTTAGAGGGGAAAGCAAGTGAGCGATTTCCAAAAGAACGTTCGAGAGACATTAGACGAGCTGCGCAGGTCGCCGACGTTCGCAATGTCACTCGGCGCAAAGGAACTGTTTCACTCCAACTTCCTTGCGTTTTTGCTCGAGTCTCGCGACCCCGGACTCAGTTCTTTGCAAATCGGGCTTCGTTCGCTTTTCGGTTGTCCAAAGCATGCTGACGAGGTGTCATGGTGCTTCGTGCATAGAGAGCTTCGAAATTTGGACTTGGTTCTCGTTCCAGTCCGTCGCCGCTCACATAGACGCCAGGACGGGCTGGACGCCACTGAAGATTTTTATGAGCCTTCCGACAATCCCTGTGTCGTCATAGAGGCGAAGCTCAAGGCACTGCCTACGGCCAAACAGCTTGAAGAATATTCGCGGCTACTGGCCAATGGCGCCACGTATCCCTGGGAGGATTTCAATGGCAAGCCGTGTCGCCGCGCTATCTTCACCGCTTCAGGCGATCGTTCAAAAAGGCTGCTTGTCCTACTGACCCTGCAGGGAGAGGATCCGCCGGCCCTGCCAGAGGATGTCTGGAATTGGCGCCCGGTGGGATGGAGTGATGTTGTTGAAGAAGTGATGTCCTTCGCTGCCCTGGCCGACAAAATTCAAATTGCGCCCGCGATTGTCCGGATCATTGAGGATTACGGCAGCAGTCTTGCAAAGCTGATCCATGTCGCAACGGAAACACGTCGTCTTTATCAAACGTCGAAGAATCACAAGTACAGCGATTTCGTCAAAGCCATCCTTGACTTCAAAGAACTTAGAGCGGCAAGGCTTGCTGACCTGGTTGGCAAGCGTGCCTACTCAGAATGGCTCAGCGACGTTAAGAAGAATTTTCTTGAGGAGCCCATCGGTGAGGCGTTCCTGACCCGAGCCAAGCCAGGCATCACCGTCGAACGTCAATGGCCAAATGCTCATGTGCCCGATGGCACGCTGCGAATAGGCGTCCAGATCCAGGGCTATAGCTTCCGACGCTTCGTAGCGGCTGAGCCGGCGTGGGACGGCCTAGAGGCATTCATCGTCAGGACGCATCTCCTTGACACATGGTTTTCCGGTGCCGTCGAGGGGTTGCCGAGTTCGCTGGAACTGATGGGAACTCGTCCGCACACAAAAAAGGCAGAGCGCCCGGCGGCCCTGATATCTAAGGCGCGACAGAGCAATCTGCGCGTTTTCAACCCCGAGAAGTTTCTCTATTCGGCAGTCGACCTTGCAGATGCGGACGTAACGCTGGAGGACATAAGCCGAGGGATTGGAGCGTCCATGCACATAGCAGACAAGCTAGTTGTCATGCTGAATTTCTTAGTGCCGACTGCCAACAGCCTATGTGACGAATCTTTCGGCCGATCGGAAAGCTCTGAAGTTGCCTAAATCGATATGCGGATAATCCAAGGATGCCAACCTACGCAGACCTAAACATGGCTCCGCCCAAGTCCTGGGATGAGTTCGAGGACATCGTCTGTTCCGCTGCTAAGAACAGGTGGCGCAATGCCGACTTCGCACGGTAAGCGGCCAGCCAAGTCATGTTGACGGCTGGACGCGTCAGGACTTAGCTGGCCCAAACGTCAAGTTCCAAAGTCAGACCAAGCCGTCCAATTGCCGTCTGAAGCTCGGGTGCCAGAGCAATGGTGGCTGTCCCTGACGTGCCTACGTAGCAGTTCAACGCGCAGCGGCAACCCAAACCATTTAGCTCAGAAAACGCGTCAGCCCTGCCTTCGAGGAGTCGAGCCCAATAGCGCACCTGTCGCTCCAGTGAGCGCGCCATTTGCGATGGTGGCAGGGACTTCTTCCAGCCGCCCCACTCATGCAAGGTCTCACCTAGTGGCTTTCCGCGAAACGTCTTCGGCTCACCCCGTTGCCACGACTGGGAAGGACGCATCCGCAGCAATGACGAAACTGAGCTCGGCAACAGATCAGTTCCCAGCACCATCAGCGTTGCACTGCTGA
This sequence comes from Roseateles depolymerans, assembly GCA_003241055.1. Taxonomy (GTDB): domain Bacteria; phylum Pseudomonadota; class Gammaproteobacteria; order Burkholderiales; family Burkholderiaceae_C; genus Pelomonas; species Pelomonas depolymerans_A. The sequence continues at coordinate 33,235 of QFOD01000031.1, read as the reverse complement.
TGTACTCGCGTTGCTCTTTTCGTTGTTCAGACGCTGTCATGTCCCTGGATCGTCATGCGCTTCGAGAGGCCTGCCGGCCACGCCAGCATTTCTGCTGGCCGGCAGCATACGCGCATGGTGTCTAAGGAACCGCCTCTCTAAACCGCCTGCTCGCCGTCGTTGGACGCAGGGCACCATCGGTAGGGCAGTAGCTCATTGATGCTGCAGGCCCGGTGCGTTGGCAGCCGTTGCAGGATGTCCTTGAGGTAGGCGTACGGGTCATGGCCGTTCAACTTCGCTGTCTGGATGAGGCTCATGATGGCGGCAGCGCGCTGGCCCGCGAGCAGTGTCCCAGCGAAGAGCCAGTTCTTCCGCCCCGCGGCCCAGGGCCTGATCTGCTGCTCGTCGAAATTGTTGTCGATGGGCAAGGCTGGATCGGCGAGGTAACGCGTGAGCGCCGCCCAGCGGTGCAGGCTGTAGTCCATGGCTTTGGCGGTGGCTGAGCCGTCCGGCACCTTCGGCCGGAACTCCAACAACCACTCGTGCAGGGCCTGCGCGACCGGCGCCGCGCGCGTTCGTCGCTCTCGCAGCCTCTCGTCGGCTGGCAGGTCCTTCACTTCCCGCTCGATACCGTAGAGCTGCCCGATGAACTCGATGGCGGTGGCCGCCAAGGTGCTCTTGTTGGCGAGGTGCAGTTCCACGAACTTGCGGCGCGCGTGGGCCATGCAGCCCACTTCGGTGATGCCGCCGTCGAGGAACAACGCCTTGTAGCCCGAGTAGTCGTCACACACGAGGCTGCCCTTCCAGGCGCTGTCGGTGCCGTGACCGAGGAAGGTCCGTGGATGCTGGCCGGAGCGGCTCTCGGTGAAGTCGTAGACCACGGCGCGCAGGGTGTCGAAAGCGCCGCTGGCGTAGGCCCAGAGATAGGCGCGATGGGTCTTGCCCGTGCCAGGCGCCAGCATGGCAACCGGCGTCTCGTCGGCGTGCAGCACGGGCAGACGCAGTAGATCGGCCTTCATGGCGTCGACTAACGGCTGCAGGCGCACACCGCACACGCCCACCCAAGCTGCCAACGTCGAGCGCGGGATGGCGAGGCCAGCGCGCTCGAAGATCGCTTCTTGGCGATAGAGCGGCAGGTGGTCCGAGTGCTTGGCGACGAGCACATGGGCGAGCAGGCCCGAGGTTGGCAAGCCCTTGTCGATGATCTCTGCTGGCACGGGCGCCTGGGTCAACGTGCGGCACTTCGCGCACGCCCACTTGCCGCGCACATGGCGCTCCACGGTAAAGCTGCCGGGCGTGTAGTCCAGCTTCTCACTGATGTCCTCGCCGATGCGCGTCATCTGGCAGCCGCAGGGGCACGTCGTGTCGCTGGGCTCGTGGTGGCGCTCCACGCGCGGCAGATGGGCGGGCAACGCGGCGCGCTTGGGGCGCTCGGGCGCAGGCTTGGTGGCCATGCGCTTGGCGGCCATCAGGTCGGCCAGCTGCGCTTCCAGCGCGGCGAGGTCGGCATCCACGGCCTCGTCGAAGAGCGCCTTCTGCTCGGCGTCGAGCTGCTCGCTCTTCTTGCCGAACTTCACCCGGCGCAGCTGCGCCATCTCGAAGGTGAGCTTCTCGATCTTGGCGTCGCGCCACTCAATCTCGTGACGGTCGTGCGCCTGGCGGTCCAGGAGCGCTTGCACCTTGGCGCCGATGTGCCCGAGCCCCGCGGCTTCCAGCGAGGCGATGTCTTCGGCACTGAGGGGCGCGGCAACTGCCATGGCGGCAGTGTGGGGCGAGCGTACGTCGCGCGCATCGGCGCGAGCACCGATTGCGTCACAGCAACCGGATTGCGCCGTCGTCCTCCACGCGCTGCCACGGCAGACCCAGCACCAGAGCCTGCAGCTGCGGCTGCGTCAGCGACATCTGCTCCAGCGTGACCTCGCGAGGCCACACGAAGCTGCCCTGGTGCAGACGCCTGGCTGCCAGCCACACGCCGATGCCGTCATGCACGAGTACCTTCATGCGCGTGGCGCGCCGGCTGGCGAAGAGGTAGGCATGGTGCGGCTTGGCGCCGCCGAAGACCTGAACGACGCGGGCAAGGGCGGTCTCGGTGCCGGCGCGCATGTCCAGTGGCGTCGTTGCGAGCCACACGGCGTCGATGCGGATCAACGCAGCAGCTCGCGCATCCAGGCCGCGCAAGCATCCGCAGCGCCTGCCGGCCAAGTCACCGCGATGATTGTTGCGCCGCGACGGACCTCGATGCGGATGGGCTCACCGCTCGGCGCAGGCGGCACGGATGGCACCTGCATCGGCAACGCGATGAAACCAACGGGCTTGTCGTTGGCGGCTACTGCATCGCCACGCTGCTGAGCCCTCTCACGGACCCAGCGCCGCAGCAGGTTCGCGTTGATGCCGTGAGCCATCGCCACAGCGGCCATCGAGACGCCCGGCTGCTGCGAGGCTTGCACTGCCTGCTCCTTGAACTCGTCGCTGTGAATTCGCCGACGGCGGCCTGGCACTGCTCGGTCCATAGTGCGTACGTATCCATCAAGTCGTTGATGGATACGAGCATCCTAGGCACCGGTCAGCGGATCAACATGACTTGCCGGGACGCTTACACTTAGTCGCCTGACAACGACTTACGCGAGACCGATGAGGTGCGAACTAATTCGGCTCTCGCGGCCTCACGAAGCGGTACACGGTTGCAGGCCGACCGGGACCAGATCGCGACCTTGCCTGCACCTCAACTTGGACGGTGGCAGGTGCGGTATCGATCAGATGCGCGATCGCCGCATCGACAACCGCTGCAGGCTGATGTCGACCAAAGCAATCCACCACCAAATCTCTCCGCGATGCAGAGCCCTTCGATGCCAAGAAGGCCGAGATACGTTCTGCTGCCCACTCAACCTGACGCTGTGATGGCGACCCCTTGCCACCTGCCAAAACGAAGCCTACCGAGTAGGTCGCATAGTTGATCCAGGCCATCGCTGCCTCGATGTGCCGCGCCTCGATGAGCCATTGCCGGTCGGTCAGCGCGAAGACCATGGCAAGGCGCAGCAGCATCGGCGCCCTTCTCTCCAGCACGCTATCGACCAACGCGCTCCCGAAGTCTTGATTGAGTTCAGCCTGGTAAAGCTGGGCGTAGCGTCGGCGAGCCTCGTTGGTCATTGTCATCAACGCGGTCTCCCCGCTGTTCTCCGCCCGAGGACGTGTGAACTCCAAAATGTCCATGACCGCTGTGGCAAGCCCCTCCACGCGTGCCTACGGTGCCCGGCGTGGGAAAGCCTCGATCCGCGTGCGCTCACCCCAGATCATGAGGAAGCGGTTCACGAAGCCGTTGAGCAGGTCCCGTCGCTGCACCAGCGCCAAGAGCTCGACAGGGGAGATCGCGGCGCTCAGGCAGACGTGCGGCTCGGTCGCATGCACCCGGTTCGTCTTGGTCGCAGGCTTGAGATCGACCCCGTCCCAGCAGTCCCGCAGCGCTGCCGACAACGTGTTGCCGCCTCGCCTGCTCTGCTGCAGAACGTTGGCGAATTCGGACTCGACTACCCAGAGCCGCTTGTCCGCGATCGCCGGGACCTTCTGCTGGCCGACTCGGTAGCCGTCGTGGATCAGGGTAGCCAAGCCTTCCCGCGTCGACAAGCCGCCTCGATGGATCTGTGGCGCCAACTGGGGACGCTGCGCCCTGACGGCCTCATCGATACGCGTGACCAGCGACACCGCATCCCCCTTCCTGCCCCGCCCCGACCGACCGACGTGCAGGAAGAACAGGCGCGCGTGATGGCTGGTGTTGCCCACCGCTAGATACGGCATGCGCCCGATCGCGCACGACAGGTAGGCGATGAAATTGCCGGCTATCGCGATGGGATTGGTCTCGGTCCCATCGCTGCCCTCCCTGGCCACCTCGCCGATCAGGCCATACAGACAAGCCGGGTCGGGAACCGGCTGCGGCCTGTTTGAGTCCGCGCCATCCGACCATCGGAGCAGGGCGTCGGCTTGAGCAACGCTCAGCGTCCCGCGGGGTGAATCGTCCATCACTTGTCCAGCGCATCGACCTCGACGAGGTTGGAGAACTCTCGCAGCACGTCTGGCTGGCGCATGGACAGGAACCGGAAGATCGCCTGGTTGTCGAGCAGATTCTTCAGGTAGCCCTTGGCCAGCACCAGGTTCAGGACGTCCTGCCCGTAGGAGTGCTCGATGGACTTGTACTGCCCCTGCAGGTTGCCCATCTCCTTCTCCATCCTGGCCATCTGCTCGGCGCTGACGCCGGACATCTTTCGAGGCTTGCGCTCACTGACGAGCATGGCGGCGGGCGTTGCGGCCAGCAGCGCGTTCGCATAGGCGGTCGTCACGTTGTTGGCCGCCACCATCAGCTCGACGCACTCGATCTGCCGCGTCGGCTTCATCTTGCGGATCACGGCACCAAGATTGGGAGAGAAGCGCTGGTCCTTGAGCAGGCCGGCTGCCTCGGCGCAGATGCCGTCGAGCAAGTTGAGCTTTTTTTGGATGTGGCTTATATCGACTTTCAGGTCGTTCGCGATCCGCTCCGGCGTGACGCCGCGCTCGACGGCGCGGCGGATCATCATGTGCTCCTGGATGGTCGATAGCCGGTTGACCCGGTTGTTGTAGGTGTAGGTCTCGTCGTCCAGGGCGACCAAGCAGGGTGCGTCGTGGAAATCCAGTTCCTTCATCGCATGGGCGCGGATGTGCCCGTCCCTCAAGACATGCATGCCGGTGGCCTTGTCGGCCGCACCAATCGTCAGCGGCTCGATGAGCCCGATCGACTCGATTGAGGCCTTGATCTGCAGGTATTTCTTGGAGCTGTTCAACCCGAGGGGAAGCTTCTTCGACGGAAGCAACTTGTCGAATGGCACAGTGATCGGGTCGGGCACGAAGCCCAGCAGCGGGTTGCTCATGCGGCCCTCCCCAGCGGCCAGACGCGGTCGTTCAAGTACTTGGGCAGCGTGTCGAGTCCTTCGGCCCTCAGGAGGTTGCCAAAGTCTTCGTCGGTCAGCAGCTGACGCAGGGCCTCGGTCACGAAGAGAAGCCGTTGGTGCACGAGTTCCGCCTTCCGAACCATCCGCTTCTGACGGTCGACCTCCTCCTGATAGGTGCGGATCAGGCTGGCCGACGTGACGTTGGTGGTTTTGCGTGGTGCGTTCCGGGCCACAGACCGTCCCAAGGTTCGACGCCGCTCGATGATCTTGCGGGCCTGCAACAGCTGGCTGCCGCGAAGTTGACCAGTCTCATAGGCCTCCTGCAGCGCAGCCTGAATGTCCTTGTCGTTGGAGCCCGCGCCGGCGATGGAGAGGGCCGCATTGAGCGGTATGTGGCCACGTTCGACGGCTACCAACAGCCGCTCCTCGCCGTTCTCCAGCAACTGCAGGATGCCGTAGACGTATTCCTGGCTGAGTCCGGTCTTCTTCGCGATCTCGCGTTTGTCGTAGCCCTGCTTCTTGAGCTGGTCGATGCCGGCCAGCAGTTCGAGCGGCCAGCCCTGGCGCCGGGCGATGTTCTCGGCCAGGCTCATGATGAAGGCGTCCTCGTCTGCGACGTGCACGACCATGGCCGGGATCTCGGACTGTCCAAGGGTGCGGAACGCCTTGAGGCGCCCTTCGCCACAGATCAGCAGGAAATACTGTCCGCTTGCGTCCGTGCGGGGCGTGACCGTCACCGGCTTCTTCAGGCCCAGCGCTTTGATGTTGCCGACGATTTCCTCGAAGACCTGCGTGTTCCGATCCCTTGGGTTGAGCACCCGGATGCGTTCGATGGGAATCATCTGCAGCTCGCCCGGTGGGTGCTCACGGCTCATGCCACCCTCCTCAGCCTGGCGCGCTCAGCCATGCGGTACAGGTAGTCCAGTGTGTCGAAGCGATAGCTCTCGAACTCGATGCCGTTGTGGTCAGCCAGGCTGATCCTCGGCAGCCCGAAATCCAGCCTCGGCAGCAGGTAGTAGTCCTGGATGCTCTGGTTGCCCGGAGCAAGCCGCACGGCCACCGTGATGTCTGGCGCCAAGCTGGTGTCAAAGCGGACTTTCCAGCGCCTGCGGCCGTCGTCATGGCTTTGGCAGCGCGCCAGCACAATGGACACGCTGAACTCACGGTTGACGTCCAGCAAGTCGGTCGCCGGATCGCGGACGAGCGTCCCGCCCAGGTTCGCGATCTCGCGCTCTGTGCCAGCGACGACCTCGGGGTGCAGGCGACGCAGGAACTTGTTGACCTCGAGGAACTGATAGTCGCGGTCGGGCGTGAAGCCCACAGCCTGGTAGGCCCGTATAAGGCTGCCGAAGCGATGGATGTAAGCCGCCGCGGACGGCATGCCCTCCGTTTCGTCGATCACCAGACCGGACAGGAAGCCGCGGCGCTCGTACAGCCCGCGCAACTTCTCGATCAGTTCTGCGTCGCTGAAACGGCGGGCGCGAGCCCGGATGATTCCTTGCGCCGTGTAGAAGGCCTCCTGCGACACGACCGCCTCGAAGGCGCTGTCCTTGCGGATCCACATGTCCGGCCCGTTGATGACGCGCAGTTTCTTGAGCTTGAACGATATGCGGTTGTAGACGTTGTTGCCGATGTACTTCTCGTTCGTCAGGATCTCCCGCACAGTGGCACGTGTCCAGTTGCGTCCCAGGTCAGTGAGTACTCCCTGGTCATTGAGCCGCTTGGCAATCTCGATCTCGTGCAGCCCCTCGTCGGTGAACCAACGGTAGATGTCTCGCACGATGCGGATCTCCCGATCCGGCCCGGGTGTGAGGATCACGCGGTCGGTCTGCAGGCTTTTGTGCTCGCCACGCGAGAGCTCGCTCTTCACGTTGCCGGCCTGGTCGACCAGCACGCGACGCAGGCCGAAGCCCGCCGGGCCCCCTTGCCGGAAACCCATCTCGATGAGTCGGCACTGGCCGGCAAACACCTTGGCCGACAGCTCGCGGCTGTACTCGCCGGCCATGGCGCGCTTGACGCCCTTCACGATGGTCGACACCGGCGAGCCGTCGTTCTCGAACTGCTCGGCGCAGTAGCAGACCTGGATGCCGGCTCGCCGGCAAACGTACTCGTAGTACGCGCTTTCATCGGCGTCCTGGAAGCGCCCCCAGCGGCTGACGTCGTAGACGAGGATCACATTGAAGTCCGCGTTGCCGGACTCGACATCGCGCAGCAGGGCCTGCAGGGCTTCACGGCCGTCGATCCTCAGGCCGCTCTTCCCCTCGTCGGCATAGGTCCGAATGATGCGGATGCCGCGCCGCTCGGCGTATTCCCGGATCTTGTCCGCCTGGTTCTGGGTCGAGTACTGCTGATGCTCCGTGGACATGCGAACGTACTCGGCAGCGCGGAAGTCGCTGGTTCGTTCTTCGCCGGGTTGTGGGTCTTCTGGCTGCATGACCGTCTCCGCTCCTTGAGCGATGGGGAGGCACGCACCTCGGACCTTGAGAGGCAGATCAGGCGTCCCGCCGAACGCTCACCGGGATTTCGAAGCCGTGCAACGGGACATTAGGCGGTGTAGCGGGCGCCGGCCACGAGTCCTCTGTTTGCACGCGTTCATGTTGCAGGGCCGCTGGACGCGTCAGCGCCATCTCGACACGCCAGACCTGCTGTTTTCCATCTGGATCCTGAGTGAGGATCTCCATCCAGCAGCGGCCGGAGATCAGATCGGCTCCACAAATTGACGCGTCACTTGTTGCATCCGTCGGCCGCGACGGCGCCGACGGTGCGTCCGGTCCCTTTCGTCCGCGGTAGGTGCGCCAGTACTCTGGGTGGCGGGCGTGCCAGGCCCGCTGGGCCGCCAGCTGGTTGGCCCGGTAGTCCGGGTCGGATTCGAGCTTGGCCCGCGTCCAGCGCCGGCGCCGCTCTCGCTGGCAGTCCCGATCCGAGCAGTAGGTCTGCTTGGGCGTTTGAGGGCGCGCCAGGAACTCCTGGCCGCAGAAAGCACAGACCATTTGAGCCATGACTGCTCCTCGGGAACTGCGGGGCCCACCCGGCGGGCCGTCAGGGTCACGACCTTGACCCGACGACGTGCCGAACAAGTGCGCCGCACTGCCGTTCCCGCTGGCGAGCCTTCAGAAACTCAGGGCTGCATGGTGATATGTTGCGGGAGAAATTTCAATCCCGGGCGCGTCAGCTTTGAGTCAATTAAATCAACGACTTGCACCGGACTTTTTGAATGCGCAAGCGGCGAGCGCAAATGAAAATCGAGATCGATCCGCGATCAGGGGGAGTTACTATACAACAAGCCATGTTGTATAGTAACTCAAGTATAAAAATGCATTCGGCGCATTTATCTATATTACTCGCATAAGTATGTATGGCGGATCAATCAATCTCCCGATCGCCATAGAAGAGATCGACGAGGCATCTGTGCTGGTCGCAGGACCGGCCGTTCCCAGCTTCACAAAAGCCGGACAGTTGCTCAAACCCGCCCGGACAAGTTGGGCACAACAGCAGCACCCACGCTAAAGCTGTTCCCAGGCGAGCTGGCGCATCGCCAACGACCGGATGACCCGCCCAGACTCAAGTTCACAAAGTCCGGACAGTTCATAGGCCGGGGCCACCGACCCGGCTTGAACAGCAACTCCGAGGCGCGCCTCGACGCGGGAGGGCGTGCGGGGTGCACAAAGCACCCCGCGCCAGGTCGATGAAGTTGGGGCGGGTTCAAGACCCGTCCTTGAAGAGCCGCTGTTGAGCCCTGTTCAAAGAGCGTCCGCCATGCCGACCAGTCTGGACGAAACGGGGCCCCAAGGACCCGCCAAGATGCTGGTGCAAGAACTTTGGCGCGCTCGAAGGTCAGTCGCACTAAGTAGTGCACTGCCTGGTTGAAGGCTGTGGCGCGGGACCCGCCAAGTCCTTGATCTACCTTGCGCGCCAGAGCAATTACTTTGGCGCCTTACGCGTAGCGTAGGGCGCCGAGTTAATTGCGACTGGCGCCATAGTTCTGCGACTGGCGGTCGCTAGTTAGTGCGCCTGGCCTACAAGCACGCGCGCTCGGAGCTGGTCGGGTTCGGCCCGCGTCAGGCTTGTGTTGGCCGGATGGGTGGTGAATACCGGGCCAGTGGCTGCTCCGTAGCGGGACTGACTGCCAGTTCAGCGCGGCATCACACAGCCGACATCTACGGCGGCCGCGCCGACAACACGGACGGTCAAGCGGCGCAGCCGCGGTCGACGACTTCAGATTTCCGTCTGTTCAGAGATCTCCAGGGCGTCATCGACCTCGATTCCGAGGTACCTCACAGTCGACTCCAGCTTGGAATGTCCAAGCAACAGTTGCACTGCGCGGAGATTCTTTGTGCGCCGGTAGATCAGCGTCGCCTTCGTTCGCCGCATCGAGTGCGTCCCATAGTCGGCACGGTCAAGACCCAGTTCGTCGACCCAGTGCCCGAGGATCCTGGCGTACTGACGCGTGCCGAGATGCGGCGAGTCGTGCAGCCGGCTTGGGAAAAGGTAGTCCTCGGCCCTGAGGCCCGCCCGCTTGATCCATGCCTGCACGGCGTCTCGAGCGGCCTGCGTGATCTCGAACTGGACTGGGCGCTGTGTCTTGTGCTGGACCACGATGGCGCGTGCAGCCACCTGGTCGCCATGGCACACGTCGCGAACCTTGAGGCCGACCAGATCGCAACCTCGCAGCTTGCTGTCGATGCCAAGATTGAAGAGTGCCAGTTCGCGAACCCGGCCCTCCATCTGTAGCCGGACGCGTAGGGCCCAGATGTCCTTGAGCTTGAACGGCGCCTTTTGCCCAACCAGCTTGCCCTTGTTCCACGGCTCGCGATGCACGGCGTTGCCTTCGTTACCCATGATGGTCTCCCATCGAGTTGAGGGCCTTTCAGGATGCGCCAGGAGCTGGGGGGCAGCTTTGAAGTGACAAGTCGAGCTGGAGGATTCGGCCACAAGCGGCCGGACGTTTCAGGCCGCCGTCCGGCAGGTCAAGGCTGTACTGAGTCATTCGCCACCGATGGGGCGAGTGTCCGCTAGTTTCATCACCGGACATGCGACCGGGAGTCGTATGCAGAGATCGCGATCAGGACCAAGAGCAGGGGGCGAACGCAATGGAAGTGGCGGACTGGCAGCGATTGACGGCGAACCTACCTACCGGGCGCTGCGGTCACGTAGTCAGGTGGCGCTCAGGAGTCGGCCAATGGCAAATGAGATGGCGTTGAAATACGCGGTCGCAGATTCATGATGGAAAACCGAGCTTTGGCACTATCAGCCGCCAAGCACGTTCATGTCGGCGCGGTCATGCCGAACCGAGCGCAACTGCTCGCGCTGCTCGGAGTAGGCATCGCTTCGTCCAGCCCAGATCTCTGCCAGGCGCGCACGCAATAGACCATCGACATTTCGCGCTTCTCGCAACAACGAACGCAACTCGTGGCCGTGCGCCGCGAAGAGACAGGTGAAGAGGCGCCCGTTTGCCGTGAGGCGGGCGCGCGTGCAGTCGCCGCAGAAGGCGTGGCTGACGCTGCTGATGAAGCCGATCTCGCCCGCGCCATCGGCATAGCGCCATCGCTGGGCGGTTTCGCCGCCGCGCGTCGCCTGCATGGGCTCCAGCGGCCAGATCGCGGCGATGCGTGCGCGCAGTTCGTCGCTTGGCATCACCTCGCCCATCTTCCAGCCGTTGTGGCAGCCGGCGTCCATGAACTCGATGAAGCGCAGCACCATCCCGCTACCGCGGAAGTGCTCGGCCAGCGGCAGCGCCTCGCCGTCGTTGACGCCGCGGCGCACCACCATGTTGACCTTGATGCGCTCGAAGCCCGCGCGTTGTGCCGCGTCGAGCCCGCGCAGTACCTCGGCGACCGGGAAGCCGACATCGTTCATTCGCTGAAAGACGGCATCGTCCAGCGCGTCCAGGCTGACGGTGACGCGGCACAGGCCGGCGTCGCGCAGCGCCTGCGCCTGGCCGGCGAGCAGGCTGCCGTTGGTCGTCAATGCGAGGTCGGGCGGCGTGCCCTCCAGCGTGCGAAGCGCGGCGAGCTGGCGGACCAGCACGGCCAGGTCGCGCCGCAGCAGCGGCTCGCCGCCGGTCAGGCGCAGTGTGCGAACGCCCAGCGCCAGCGCTTCGCGGGCGACCTGGGTTATCTCGTCGAAGTTCAGCAGCTGAGCGTGCGGCAGGAAGCGGTGGCCGGGACCGAAGCGGCTGCGGGGCATGCAGTAGCCGCAGCGAAAATTGCAGCGGTCGGTCAGCGAGATGCGCAGGTCGCGCCAGGGGCGGTGGCGACGGTCGCGCAGCCTTCCGTCCAACGGCGCGGCCGGCTCGGCCTTGGGCACAAGGCGGGGCATCCAGAGCAACGGGGCAGTCCTCGCGTCCATGTCGGCATTTTGCGGATTGGGCCTGTCCCGTCCCATCCGGCCGTGGCAGGACGGCGCCGCCGACCATCTAGTCCCTTTGGCGGATGGCCGCATCGTCCGCCCGCCTCACACGCGGCCCGGCTGTCGCGTTACTGTTCCCGCCATGAACATCGAGCATTTCAACGACCTGCTGGCCATGGCCCGCGACCAGCCCGAGCCGCAACGGCTACTGATGGTCTTCGCCACGGCTGAATGCGAGCCCGACGCCACGCCTGCGCAGCGCGCCGCGCATGCCGCTGGTGAAGGTGGCGTGCTGCGCCCGCTGATGTGCGTGGACAAGGATCCCGCCGAGCTGGTCGACTTCGACGCCCTGGCCGCCGAGGCGCGCCACGCCGGGCCGGCCTGGCAGCTGATGTTCACCGCCGCGCTGGTCGGGCGCACGACGGCCAGCGAGGTCGGTCGCATGCTGGAGCTGTTGGTCAAGCGAGTGGAGACCGGCGAGTTCGGCGGCCTGCTGCCCTTCAATCCGGCCGGTGAGGTCGTGCTGATCGGCTAGACGCTCGGGATGCCGCTGGCATCCATGCTGTCGTCGTCGCCCAACAGATAGGGCCCGGTGCCGGCGTTGTCGGCCCGCGAGGCGGGCACGAAGGCGCCGACGGCCACGTCGAAGACATGCACCTCGCCGTCCTCGATGACGTAGTGCCAGCCGTGCAGCGTCAGCGCGCGGGCCTCGACGCGCTCGCGCACCATGGGGTAGTCCATCAGCCGCTCCAGCTGCAGCACGACGGCGCGCTGCTCGGTGCGACGCATCACCTCGGGCCCGGGCTCGGCCACCGGTAGCGCGGCCTCGCGGCCCAGATCCAACCAGCGCGTGAGGTTCTGCGCCGCCGGAGGAACTTCGCCGTACAGCGCTCGGATGGCGCCACAGTGGCTGTGGCCGCAGACGATGATGCGGCGCACCTGCAGATTGAGCACTGCGAACTCGATGGCCGCTGCCGTGCCGTGGAAGCCCTGGCTCTGGTCATAGGGCGGCACGAAGGCGCCGACGTTGCGGACCAGGAAGAGTTCGCCCGGCCCGGTGCCAGTCAGCAGGTACGGAACGAGACGGGAATCGGAACAGCCGATGAAGAGCGTCAGCGGATGCTGGCCGTCGTCGACGAGCTGCCGGAACAGCGAGCGCTGCTGCGGGAAGGCGTCCGTCTGGAAGCGCCGCAGGCGTTCGAGCAGCTCGTCAGGCATGGCCTTACTGAACCAGGGGCGACGAAGCCTTCTGGAGCTCGACACCCTCCAGCCGCGCATCGGCGGCCAGAGTCTGCAGATACTGGCGCAGCGCGCTGATCTGGTGCTGCTGGCGCATGCGCTGGGCCACGGCCTCGCGCACCTGCTCGAAGGCTGGCAACTGGCCGGGCTCGCGCGCATCGATGGCGGCGATGTGCAGGCCGAAGCGACTGTGCAGCAGGCGCGGCAGCACGCCGATCTCGCTGCGGCCGAACAGCTCCTTGGCGAACTCAGGGGCGCAGTCTTCCGTCGTCAACCAGCCCAGGCGGCCACCCTCGGCGCCGCTGGGGCAGTTGGACAGGGTCTTGGCAGCTTCGTCGAAGGCCGCCACGTCGCTGGCGCGCAGCCCGATCAGGTGGGCTTCCGCGCGCTGGCGCAGCAGGCCCACGTCCACGCCGGGCGTGACGGCGAACAGGATGTGGCGCACCTGCACGCGCTCGCCGCGGGCGTAGTGGCGGGCGTTGGCGTCGTAGTGGCGGCGGCAGGCCGTCTCGTCGGGCTCGGGGCCGGCCAGCTCGCGGGCGATCAGCGCCTCGATGGCCTGGCTCGCCTCTTCGCTGATCGCGCCCTCGACGGGCGCCGGGTCGTCGATGGCCAGCAGGCCGAGGGCCTGGGCACGCTGGCGCAGCAGCTCGGTGCAGGCGCGCTGGCGCAGGGCCTCATCGTCCAGCGCTTCATCTGCAACGGCGATCTCGATGTCGTTCACATACGGCATGGCGACCTCACTTGGGCAGGTTCAGGCGGCGCGAGCGCACGACCTGGTAGGGGCGCAGCACATAGAACACCGACGCCAGGCCGCTCCAAACATGCACGAGGCGGCTGAAGGGGAAGAGCAGGAAGATGGTCATGCCCAGCACCATGTGAACCTTGTAAGGCCAGGCCAGGTGCACGAGGCCGCTCGCGTCGGGATTAAAGGTGACGATGCGCTGGGCCCAGTCTGACAGCACCAGCATGACCGTGCCGTCGGCGTGCGCCAGTGAGAAGGGCAGCGTGATGAGGCCCAGGCTCAATTGCACCCACAGGATCCACAGGATGGCGAGATCCGTACGGTGGCTGGTGAGGCGGATGCGCGGGTCGGTCATGCGGCGCCAGATCAGCATGCTCAGGCCGATGAAGCAGAACGTGCCCGCCACGCCGCCCGCGACGATGGCCAGCATCTGCTTGTTCGCCGCGCTGATGACATGTTCGTAGAGCGCATGTGGCGTCAGCATGCCCACGGTGTGGCCCACCATCAGGAACAGGATGCCCGCGTGGAACAGGTTGCTGGCCCAGTTCATGCCGCGCTTGCGCAGCAGCTGGGAGCTGTCGCTCTTCCAGGTGTACTGGTCGCGGTCGAAGCGGGCCAGGCTGCCCATCAGGAAGACGGCCAGGCAGATGTAGGGGTAGACGACGAACAGGAAGTTGTGAACGGCGTTCATGCCTGGGCTCCCGGTTGAGTTGCGCGGGTCTTGCGCACGATGTGGATGGGTTGTGGCTGCTCGGGCCGCGACTGGCCGGCCGACGAGCAGCCGCCGAAGGCTTCGGGCTCGGCCCAGTCCTCGTCGAGCTCGGGTTCGGGCGGGATCTCGACGCGCTCGGCGCGCTCGCCGGCCAGCTCCAGCACGGCAGCCAGCACGCTGGCGTAGGTGCTCTGACGGCGTTGCAGTGCGCTGAAGATGGCCCGTGCGATGTGGGCGATTTCGGCAAGGAAGTCGCGCGCCTCGCGGGCCGGCTGGGTGCTGGCGAACTCCAGCACCACCGAGAGGTGGTCGGGCAGCTCGCCGGGCGCGAGGTAGAGGCCGGCGCGCTCGTAGGTTTGCTGCAGGTCGATCATGGCGGGGCCGCGATCGCGCGAGTCGCCGTGGATGTGCTCGAACAGGTGCAGGGCGGTGCCGCGGCCGCGGTCGAAGAGGTCGACGAAATCGGCCTCGACGGCGAAGGGGTCGTCGCGCTGCAGGCGCTGCAGCAGCGAGCACAGCTCCTCCTGGCGGGCGGCGGGCAGCGCGGCCTCGCGCTGCAGGGCCTGCACGAGTTCGGGGATGGCGGCGCGGAAATCGGCGTCGGGGTAGCGCAGCAGCGCGGCGAGCACGCGCAGGCTGTGCGGGGCGGGGGTGGGCTTGTTGCTGAACATGCTGGCCCTCCTCAGATCGTCGCCTTGATGGGGATGGTGCGCTTCTTCTCCGAGCCGAACAGACTGGTCTCGGTGACACCCTCGGAGCAGCCGTTGCCGAAGCTGAAGCCGCAGCCGCCGCGCACGTTGAAGGCGTTCTCGGCGTACTCGCGGTGCGTCGTCGGGATGACGAAGCGGTCCTCGTAGTTGGCGATGGCCATCACACGGTACATCTCCTGCACCTCGGCTTCGGTGAGGCCTGCCTGCTCCAGCACGGCAAGATTCTTCACGCCGTCCACGTGCACGCCACGCTGGTAGGCACGCATGGCCAGCATGCGCTCCAGCGCGCTCATCACCGGCACCGTGTCGCCGGCCGTCAGCAGGTTGGCGAGGTACTGCACCGGGATGCGCAGTTGCTGCACGTCGGGCAGTTCACCCACCGACCCCAGGTGGCCGGCGTTGGCGGCGGCGCTGATGGGCGAGAGTGGCGGCACATACCAGACCATGGGCAGCGTGCGGTACTCCGGGTGCAGCGGCAGGGCCACCTTCCAGTCCACGGCCATCTTGTAGACGGGGCTGTTGCGAGCGGCCTCCAGCCAGTTCTCCGGGATGCCGTCGGCGCGCGCCTGCTTGATCACAGCGGGGTCGAAGGGGTCGAGGAAGAGGTCGAGCTGGGCCTGGTAGAGGTCCTTGTCGTTGGGCGTTGCCGCCGCCTCGGCAATGCGGTCGGCGTCATACAGCAGCACGCCGAGGTAGCGGATGCGGCCCACGCAGGTTTCCGAGCAGACGGTGGGCTGGCCCGCTTCGATGCGCGGGTAGCAGAAGATGCACTTCTCGGCCTTGCCGCTCTTCCAGTTGTAGTAGATCTTCTTGTATGGGCAGCCCGACACGCACATGCGCCAGCCGCGGCACTTGTCCTGGTCGATCAGCACGATGCCGTCTTCCTCGCGCTTGTAGATCGAGCCTGAAGGGCAGCTCGCCACGCACGCCGGGTTCAGGCAGTGCTCGCACAGCCTGGGCAGGTACATCATGAAGGTGTTCTCGAACTGGCCGTAGATGTCCTTCTGCACCTGGTCGAAGTTCTTGTCCTTGCTACGCTTGCTGAACTCGCCGCCGAGGATTTCCTCCCAGTTTGGGCCCCACTCAATCTTCTCCATGCGCTGGCCGGTGATGAGGCTGCGCGGCCGGGCGGTCGGCGCGTGCTTCATCTCGGGGGCCGACTGCAGGTGGTCGTAGTCGAAGGTGAAGGGCTCGTAGTAGTCGTCGATCTCCGGCAGGTTTGGGTTGGCGAAGATCTTCATCAAGAGCTTCCACTTGCCCCCCTGGCGCGGCTCCAGCTTGCCGTCGGGCTTGCGGACCCAGCCGCCGCTCCACTTGTCCTGGTTCTCCCATTCCTTGGGATAGCCGATGCCGGGCTTGGTCTCGACGTTGTTGAACCAGGCGTACTCAACGCCTGGGCGGCTCGTCCAGACGTTCTTGCAGGTGACGGAACAGGTGTGGCAGCCGATGCACTTGTCCAGGTTCAGCACCATGCCGATCTGTGCGCGAATCTTCATTTGATTGCTCCTCGCGTGTTCAGGGGTTTTCGCCTTGCGACTGGTAGGCTGCGGCGAGGTGGTCGTCACGCGGGGTGTCGAGCCAGTCCACCTTGTTCATCTTGCGTACCACGACGAACTCGTCGCGGTTGGTGCCGATGGTTCCGTAGTAGTTGAAGCCGTAGCTGTACTGGGCGTAGCCGCCGATCATGTGCGTGGGCTTGGTGACGATACGGGTCACTGAGTTGTGGATGCCGCCGCGCACGCCGGTGATCTCGGATCCGGGCGTGTTGATGATCTTCTCCTGCGCGTGGTACATCAGCGTCATGCCGGGGTTCACGCGCTGGCTGACCACCGCGCGGGCCGCGATGGCGCCGTTGACGTTGAACAGTTCCACCCAGTCGTTGTCGGCGATGCCAGCCGACTTGGCGTCGTCCTCGCTGAGCCAGATGACCGGCCCGCCGCGGTTGAGCGTCAGCATCAGCAGGTTGTCGCTGTAGGTGCTGTGGATCCCCCACTTCTGGTGCGGCGTGATGAAGTTCAGCACGATCTCGCGGTTTCCGTTGGGCTTGATGCTCTGGATCTCGCCCGTGGTCTTCAGATCCACCGGCGGGCGGTAGCTGCTGAATCCTTCGCCGAAGGCGCGCATCCAGGCGTGATCCTGGTAGAACTGCTGGCGGCCGGTGAGCGTTCGCCATGGAATCAGCTCGTGCACGTTGGTGTAGCCGGCGTTGTAGGAGACCTTCTCGCTCTCCAGGCCGCTCCAGGTCGGCGAGCTGATGATCTTGCGCGGCTGCGCCTGGATGTCGCGGTAGCGGATCTTCTCGTCCTCTCGGTGCAGGGCGAGGTGGGTGTGCTCGCGACCGGTGGCGTGGCCCTGCGCCTCCCAGGCCTTCACGGCGACATGGCCGTTGGTCTCGGGCGCCAACTGCAGGATGACCTCGCAGGCGTCGATGTCGCTGACGATGCGGGCGCGGCCCTCGGCATTCACGCCGTTGAGCTCGGCAAGCTGCGCCACCTCGGTCTTGGTGTCCCAGCCGATGCCTTTGCCGCCGTTGCCGAGCTTGTCGAGCAAGGGGCCGAGCGACGTGAAGCGCTCGTAGGTGGCCGGGTAGTCGCGCTCGACGACGGCGATGGTGGGCGCCGTCTTGCCGGGAACGAGGTCGCATTCGCCCTTCTTCCAGTCCTGCACGCCGAAAGGCTGGGCGAGTTCGGCCGGCGTGTCGTGCATCAGCGGCGACATGACGACTTCCTTCTCCACCCCCAGATGGCCGACACAGACCTTGCTGAAGGCCTTGGCGAAACCCTTGTAGATCTCCCAGTCGCTCTTGGCCTGCCAGACCGGATCCACGGCCGCCGACAGCGGGTGGATGAAGGGGTGCATGTCGCTGGTGTTGAGGTCGTTCTTCTCGTACCAACTGGCGGTCGGCAGCACGATGTCGGAGTACAGGCAGGTCGTGCTCATGCGGAAGTCCAGCGTCACGACCAGATCCAGCTTGCCCTGCGGCGCCTTGGCATGCCAGCGCACCTCGCGCGGCTTGGCATCGTCGTCGCCCAGATCCTTGCCCTGCACGCCGCTCTCGGTGCCCAGCAGGTGCTTGCAGAAGTACTCGTGGCCCTTGCCGCTGGAGCCCAGCAGGTTGGAACGCCAGACGAACATGTTGCGCGGCCAGTTCTGTGGCGCGTCCGGGTCTTCGCAGCTCATCTGCAGCGACCCGTCGCGCAGCGCCTTCACCACGTAGTCCTTGGGCGCCAAGCCAGCGGCGGTGGCGTCCTTCACCACCTGCAGCGGATTGGTCTTCAACTGCGGTGCGCTGGGCAGCCAGCCCATGCGCTCGGCGCGCACATTGCAGTCAATGAGGCTGCCGTCGAACTCCGCACGCTCGGCCGCGGTGGCTAACGGCGAGAGCACCTCGTCCACGTTGAGCTTCTCGTAGCGCCACTGGTCGGAGTGAGCGTAGAAGAAGCTGGTGCTGTTCATCTGGCGCGGCGGGCGCACCCAGTCGGTGGCGAAGGCCAGCGGCACCCAGCCGGTCTGCGGGCGCAGCTTTTCCTGGCCCACGTAATGCGCCCAGCCGCCACCGCTCTGACCGATGCAACCGCACATCATCAAGAGGTTGATGACACCGCGGTAGTTCATGTCGCAGTGGTACCAGTGGTTCATCGCGGCGCCGATGATGATCATCGACTTGCCGTTGGTCTTGTGCGCGTTCTCGGCGAACTCGCGGCCCACGCGGATGACCTGGGCGCGTGGCACACCGGTGATGGCCTCCTGCCAGGCGGGCGTGTAGGGGGCGTTGTCGTCGTAGCTTGCGGCGCCCGAGCCGAAGCCGCGGTTGATGCCGTACTGTGCGGCCTGCAGGTCGAAGACGGTGGCGACGAGCGCCTCGCCGTCCTGTGTCTTCAGCTTGGTGGCCGGCACGCGGGCGCAGTGGCTGACGCCGTCCTGCTGCGGGTTGGGCGTGAAATGCTCGCTGGCGCTGCCGGCGAAATAGGGGAAGGCCACATCGACGATTTCGTGGGCCTGGGCGCCGTCCTCGACCAGCGACAGCTTGAGCTTGACGTCGGCGCCACCCTCTGCCTCCTTGGCCTCCAGGTTCCACTTGCCGGTGTCGTCGCGGCCTTCCGCGCCCCAGCGGAAGCCGATGGATCCGTTGGGCAACACGAGCCGGCCGCTGACGTCGTAGGCCAGCGTCTTCCACTCGGGATTGTTGCTCTGCCCCATCTGGCCTTGCAGGTCGCTGGCGCGCAGGTAGCGGCCGGGCACGCGCGTCTTGCGGCCGTCGGGGAGCGTCTGCTCCTCCAGCAAGACGAGCAGCGGCAGGTCGGTGTAGCGGCGCGCGTAGTCGTCGAAGTAGGGGCTGCGTTCCTTGAAATAGAACTCGTTCAGCGCAACGTGGCCCATGGCCATGGCGAGTGCCGCATCGGTGCCCTGCTTGGGGTGCAGCCACAGGTCGGCCAGCTTGGCTACCTCAGAGTAGTCGGGCGTCACGGCCACTGTCTTCGCGCCTTTGTAGCGCACCTCGGTGAAGAAGTGGGCGTCCGGCGTGCGCGTCTGAGGCACGTTGCTGCCCCAGGCAATGATGTAGTTGCTGTTGTACCAATCGGCCGACTCGGGCACGTCGGTCTGCTCGCCCCAGATCTGCGGGCTGGCGGGCGGCAGGTCGCAGTACCAGTCGTAGAAGCTCATGCAGACGCCACCGATCAGGCTGAGATACCGGCTGCCGGCGGCGTAGCTCACCATGCTCATCGCCGGAATGGGCGAGAAGCCGATGACGCGATCCGGGCCGTGCTGCTTGATCGTGTAGACGTTGGCCGCGGCGATCAGCTCGTTGACCTCGTCCCAGGTGGAGCGCACGAAGCCACCCATGCCGCGCACCTGCTGGTAGTCGCGCCGGGCCGACTCGTCGCCCTGGATCAGCGCCCAGGCATCGACGGGGCTCTTGGACACGGCCAGCGCCTCGCGCCAGCGCTTCAGCAGGCGGCCGCGCACCATCGGGTACTTCACGCGGTTGGCGCTGTAGAGGTACCAGCTATAGCTGGCCCCGCGGGCGCAGCCGCGCGGCTCGTGGTTGGGCAGGTCGGCGCGGGTGCGCGGGTAGTCGGTCTGCTGGGTTTCCCAGGTGACGATGCCGCCCTTGACGTAGATCTTCCACGAGCAGGAGCCGGTGCAGTTCACGCCGTGAGTGCTGCGCACGACTTTGTCGTGGGCCCAGCGGTTGCGGTAGGCGTCCTCCCAGGTGCGATCCTCGCCGGTGGTGACGCCGTGGCCGGCCGCGAAGACTTCCTTCGGCAGCTGGAAGGCGGTCAGTCGATCCAGAAAGTGGGACATCGATTTCTCCGTTAACAGGGCAGGGGTGCGTTTTGCCGGCCGTAGAACCACCAGCAGATGGCCATACAGCTCAGATAGAACGCCAGGAAGCAATAGAGCGCGGCCTGCGGGCCGCCGGCCAGCGCGATCGCGCTGCCGAAACTCTTGGGAATGAAGAAGCCGCCGTAGGCACCGACGGCGGAGCACAGGCCAAGCGCCGCCGCGCCCTGGGCCTGCGCCTCGGGCACCGAGCCGCGGCCCTGCTCGGCCTCGCGCAGGAAGCCCAGCGGCACCATGCGGAAGGTACTGCCGTTGGCCGCACCGGCAGCGATGAAGAGCAGCGCGAAGCTGGCGGCGAACAGCCAGGCGCCGCCCGCCTGGCCGAGGCTGATCGCCACGCCGACGACGCCGAGCGCCAGCGCGCCGAAGCAGGCCAGGCTCACGCGTGCGCCGCCGAAGTCGTCGGCGAGCCTGCCGCCCAGCGGCCGCGCCAGCGCGCCCAGCAGTGGGCCCAGCCACACGGCGTGCTGCGCGCCGCCGAAGGCGGGGAACTGGCTGTGCAGAAGCAGTGGGCCGGCAGCGGCGAAGCCGATGAAGCTGCCGAAGCTGCCCAGGTAGAGCCAGCTCATCAGCCAGCTGTGGCGGTGGGTGAAGAGCTGGGCCTGCTCGGCGACGCTGACACCATCGGACGGGAGGTCGACCATGCCGAACCATGCGGTCAGGCTGGCCAGCGCGATGAGCGGTAACCAGACGAGGCCGGCGTTGGCCAGCCACAGTCCGCCCGATTGGGCGGGTAGGCCAAAGAGGTCGAGGGCGATGACCGCCGGCACCCCCCACTGCACCAGCCCCACGCCCAGGTGCGCGAAACCGGCACCCAGGCCCAGCGCCGTGCCCTGCTCGCGCGCCGGGAAGCAGGCGCTGATGTGGGCCATGCCGCTGGCGAAGTTGGCGCCACCCAGGCCGCACAGCAAGGCCAGCACCACCATCCATTCATAGGGCGTGGTGGGATCCTGCACGGCCAACGCGATGCCGCCAGCCGGCAGCAACAGGCTGGCGGTGGACCACGCCGTCCAGCGCCGCCCGCCCAGCCAAGGCACGGCGAAGCCGTAGAAGATGCGCAGCGTCGCGCCGCACAGAGCCGGCAGCGCGCTCAGCCAGAACAGCTGGTTGGTGCTGTAGCGAAAGCCCGCCGCGGGCAGGTGCACGACGAGCACCGACCACAGCATCCAAACCGCGAAGGACAGCGCCAACGCCGGGATGGCGATGCCGAGATTGCGCAAGGCCACCGCCCGGCCATGACCGGTCCAGAAATCCGGATCTTCCGGATTCCAGGGCCGTGCGAGGGAGAGAGCCTTGTGCATGACCGTCATGCTCCCCGCAGCGGGCTTGCCTGCCCATCCACCGCCGGTCGGGTGGGGCCGGCGCGGAAGGAGGAGGTGGCGCCTGGCCCGCATCGTTCTTTCGGACGAGGCTGGCGTTGGGATGGCCGCAGGCGACGGGGCTGGCCTGATGCTCGTGTCCCCCGGCTGCTTCGCGGCCTCCTCCTTTGCCTTCGCATCAGGCCCGCCCGTGCCCCAACCACATCCGATCTGCGCAAAAGAAATCGCGCCCGGGTGGGCGCGATTCACAAGAGGATCGGCGACCTCAGGGGTTCTTGATCTCCGCGCCGCGGCGCAGATAGAACCACCAGTTCAGCACCAGGCAGACGGTGTAGAAGGCCGCGAAGCCGTAGAAGGCCTGCTGGGGCGTGCCAGCCTTGATCTGCTCGCCGATCAGCACCGGCGCGATGAAGGCGCCGTAGGCAGCGACGGCCGACGTCCAGCCCAGCACGGGGCCGGCCTGGGTGCGGTCGAAGATGACGCCCACCGAGCGGAAGGTCGAGCCGTTGCCCACGCCGCTGGCGGCGAACAGCAGCACCATCAGGCCCATGAAGGCCGGGAAGTACTGCTCGGGCGTGGCCGAGCCATAGGCTTGCTGCATGACGTAGCCCACCGCGGCGGAAGCGAACACCATCACCGCCGAGATGACCTGCGTGACGATGGAGCCGCCGACCTTGTCCGAGATCCAGCCGCCAACGGGGCGCACCGCGGCGCCGACGAAGGGGCCGATCCAGGCATAGGTCAACGCAGACGGCGCGTTCGGGTTCTTCAGCGTGTGGGTGAGCACGCCGGCCGCGTCCTGCACGTGCTGGAAGCCGAAGATGACCGTGATCGCCAGCGGCAGCGCCATGGAGAAGCCGATGAAGCTGCCGAATGTGACGACGTAGAGCGCCGTCAGGCTCCAGGTGTGCTTGTTCTTGAAGATGGCGAACTGCTTGGCTACGTTCTCCTTCATCGCACCGAAGGCCGCCAGGCGCATGACGAGCAGCGCGGCAATGATGTCCAGCGGGATCGCCGCCCACATGTTCAGCAGTCCCAGGCCGGTGGGCGCCGGCAGGTAGAGATAGAGCATGCCGATGGACGGCACGAAGGCCAGCGAGTACAGGTAGGTGATCTTCAGGAAGGCGACGATAGGCGAACCCGCCTGGGGCGTCACCGTCTTGAGGTTGTTCATGCCGAACCAGCACAGGAAGGCCAGCGGCACCAGCGACACCACCCACGCGAAGCCGGCGTTCTGGATCCAGGTCGCCGTGCCCACCGGGATCTTGCCGAAGATCCAGCCGCTGGCCTTCACCAGCGTCATCGAGTCGCCGGTCAGGCCGAAGAAGCTCATGGTCATGACCAGCGGGATGACGATCTGCATCGTCGTCACGCCGAAGTTGCCGAGGCCCGCGTTCAGGCCCAGCGCCGTGCCCTGGAGGCGCTTGGGGAAGAAGGTGCTGATGTTGGACATCGACGACGCGAAGTTGCCGCCGCCCACGCCCGACCACAGCGCCATCAGCTGGAAGGCCCACAGCGGCCAGTCCTTGTGCTGCAGCGCGACGCCGGTGCCGATGGCCGGGGCCAGCAGCATGGCGGTGGTCAGGAAGATGGTGTTGCGGCCACCGGCCAGGCGGATCAGGAAGGAGGCCGGGATGCGCATCGTGGCCCCTGAGATGCCGGCGATGGCCGTCAACGTGAAGAGCTGGGCCTGTGTGAAGGGGAAGCCCAGGTTCAACATCTGCACGGTGATGATGCCCCACATGCCCCAGACGGCAAAGCCGCACAGCAAGGCCGGGATGGAGATCCACAGGTTGCGGTAGGCGATGCGTTTGCCGGCGCTTTCCCAGAAGGCGGAGTCTTCGGGCCGCCAGTCCGTGATGTCGTTCTTGCTCATGTCCTGTCCTTGTTTAGATGTCAGGCTGCTTGAGTGCCGTGGCCCATGACGTCGGTGCGGCGCACCTCGGTCCAGTACATCCAGATCAGCGAGACCCAGACCACCCCGTACATCAGCATGAATGCGCTGGAGCGGACGCCGGTGAGGTCAAGCAGGGCGCCGAACAAGATGGGCAGGACGAAGCCGCCCAGGCCGCCGGCCAGGCCGACGATGCCGCTGATGGCGCCGATGTTCTTGGGGTAGTCGTCGCTGATGTACTTGAACACCGAGGCCTTGCCGAAGGCGAAGGCCACGCCCAGCACGGCCAGCAGCCCGGTGAAGGCGTAGACGTTCAGGCCGATGTGGAAGGTCTTGGCGCCGGTGATGGTGACCACGGTGAAATCGGTCTGCGGATAGCTGAGCAGGAACAGGCAGATCCAGCTCACCCACATGACCCACCAGGTCACCTTGTGAGCGCCGTACTTGTCGGACAGCAGGCCGCCGATGGCGCGCAGCACGCCGCCGGGGAGGCTGAAGCAGGCCGCCAGCAACGCGGCGACTCGAATGTCCAGGCCGAACTCGCCGACGTAGTACTGCACCATCCACAGCGCCAGGGCGACATAGCCACCGAAGACGATGCTGTAGTACTGGCAATACTTCAGCACCCGGGGATCCTTCAGCGCCTGGAGTTGCTCGCGGAAGCTCACATTGCTGGTGACCAAGTGGGCCGGGTTGCTGTGGCTGAACAGCCAGAACAGTACGACGGTGCCGGCCATGATGGCCGCGTAGACCTGCGGCACCATGGCCCAGCCGAAGCTGACCAGCAGCACCGGTGCGACGAACTTGTTGACGGCCGAGCCCGAGTTGCCGGCGCCGTAGACGCCCATGGCCATGCCCTGGCGGCTCTTGGGGAACCAGCGCGCCACGTAGGGCGTTCCCACCGAGAACGAACCGCCCGCCAGGCCGACGAACAGGCCGATGACGAGGAAGTGCCAGTACTGCGTGGCGTAGGCCATCAGCCAGATGGCGGGCACGGTGGCAATCATCAGCAGGGCCATGACGATGCGGCCGCCGTAGCGATCCGTCCAGATGCCCAGCGGCACGCGCACCAGGGATCCGGTCAGTACCGGCATGGCCGTCAGCAGACCGAATTCGGTGGCGTTGAGGCCGAGCTGCTTCTTGATTGGGATGCCGATGACGCCAAACATCATCCACACCATGAAGCAGACGGTGAAGGCCAGGGTGCTGACGATCAGAATCGACCAGGCCTTGCGGTCGACAGGGGCTGCGTTCATGCAGATTCCTCCTCAGTGACGATGCAGGCACTGTTCCGCGCGCGGCGCGCGCTGCCCATTCACCTGAGGATCAGCGGCGCACCGGTCGCTGGGAGGACGACCGGCATGGTGCCCTCGTCCAAAAGAACTACAGGTTTGGTGTCGTCTGGGGGGGGCAGGAGGCTTTGCAGGCCTGATACCGAGTGTCCCGACGCTATCCGGTTGTCGACGTAGCTTTCAGGCGCGCTGTTGGGTGACGAGCACTGCTGCCTGCACCCGCGAGTCCAGATCCAGCTTGCGCAGCAGATGCTGCACATGGATCTTCACCGTCGTCTCGGCGATCCCCAGCTCGCGGGCGATCTGCTTGTTGGAGTCGCCGCGGGCAATGAGCTCGACGATCTCGCGCTCGCGCGGCGACAGCGTGGCGAGCGGATCGGGCGGCGGGGCAGCGGCGGGGCATGCCGCCACGGCCTCCTGGCGGAAGGCCGTGGCCAGCTTGCCAGCCATCTCGGCGCTGAAGCTGGACACGCCGCGCGCGGCGCGCTCGATGGCCTGGGCCAGCTCATGGTTGTCGACCGTCTTCAGCAGATAGCCGCAGGCCCCGGCCCGCAGCGCGGCGCCGAGGTCGGCCTCGGTCTCGCTCATCGTGAGCATCAGCACCTGGGCACCCGGGGCCGCAGCTTTCAAGGCTGGCAGCGCCTGCACACCGCTGACGCCGGGGAGATGGTTGTCCAGCAGGATGACCTGCGGCCGCGCTTCAGCGGCCAGGCGCTCGGCCGCGCCCGCGTCGCCGGCCTCACCGACAACCTGCAGATGCGACTGCGTGGCCAGCAGTGCGATCAGGCCACGGCGGAACAGGGTGTGGTCGTCAACGACGAGCACGCGGATGGGGTCTGCGGTCATGGCGTCGCCGCCTCGTATTCGGGCAGGGACAGGCGCACCAGCGTGCCCTTGCCGGGTTGAGATTCGAGGACGACGGCCGCCCCCACTTTGGCTGCGCGCTCGCGCATGATGCGCAGGCCCACATGGCTGTCGTCGGGGGCACCCTCGGCGGCGTCAAAGCCACGGCCGTTGTCGCGCACTTCGATCTGACAGTGCGGCTGGTGCGTCAGTTTCACCTGCACCTGGCTGGCCTGGGCGTGCTTGCGCACGTTGGCCAGCGCCTCCTGTACGACGTGCAGCAGCTGCACCTGCACGTCGGCCGGCAACGGCGCTCCGTGGCCGTCCACCTCCAGCTCGGCGGGCACGCCGCTCTGCAGTCGGAACTTTTGCAACGTCTGTTGTAGCGCGGGCAGCAGATCGTCGCCGTCGGTGCGGGTGCGGAAGTGCATCAGCAGAGCGCGCACATCGGCCGTGCATTCCTTCAGGCCCAGTTCCAGCTCTTCGACGAGGCGGTCTGCCGCTCCGGCCTCGCCGCCCTGACGGGCGCTCTTGAGCAGCTGCAGCTGGATCTTCATGAAGGCCAGGCTCTGGGCGATGGAGTCGTGCAACTCGCGAGCCAGCATAGCGCGCTCCTCGGCCACGGCGGCCTCGCGCTGCAGCGCCTCGTTACGCAGGCCGTCCATGGCGCTGGCAAGGTGGCTGGCCAGGCTGTCCAGCAGCTCGCGGTCGGCCCTGGTGGGCTGCGGTGTCTGGCGGAAGAGCAGATCCACCTCTCCCATCAGGCGCCCTTGCACGGTCAGGCCCACAGCCGTCACGGCGATGAAGCCGGCCTTGGCGCAGTGGGAGTGCGAAGGCTCGTCGTGGGCGATGGGAATGACCTTGGCATGCAGGGCCGGGGTGCCGCAATGGCAGTCGCCCGGCGCCAGGCAGCGCTCGGCCTCGGCCATCGCTGGCGGCAGTCCTTGCGATGCCAGAAGTACCATGCGTTGCTGACTCGGATCCAGCCAGCGCAGGGCCGCGGCATCGGCGCAGGCCGCGCGGCGCATGCGCTCCGCGAAGCCGGCCGCCAGTTCCCGCTGGGACGCAGCGCCGGCCGCGAAGGACGTGGCCTCGTAGAGCGTGGAGAGGCGCTGCTGCTCGAGGCGCAGGTCGGCCGTCTTGGCGTGTACCTCGTCTTCCATGCCGCGGTAGACGGCTTCGAGCCGCTGGGCCATGCGGTTGAAACCGCGAGCGAGGTCGCCGAATTCGTCCTGCGAGTCCTCGGCGATGCGGGCGCCCAGCGTGCCCTGTTCCAGCGCCTGCAGGCCGCGGCGCAGGCGATCCACCGGTGCGAAGACAACGAGGTGAGAGGCGTAGAGAAAGATTGTGGCCGCCGCGATCGCTAGGCCGACGAGGGCGAGTTGCACGCTGGACAGCAGCGAACTCCAACTGGCCATGCGGGCCTCGATGGCACCAACGAGCACATCGATGCGCCGCACCAGCGCCTCGGCCTGCGTGCCGTTGGGCCCCTGCCGGCCCGCGGCAGTGGCGTCCTTGAGCGGCTGCCAGCCCTCGCGCACGCCTCGGTAGGCCCGTAGCGTGCGCTCGTCGCGCGGCAGGAACAGCGGTCGAGCCGGGTCGCCGTCCACCAGCAGTTGCAGCGAGGCGTCGTAGGCCTGCACGAGGGCGGGCAGTTGGGCCGAGTTTCCAGAAGCGGCCTGATGCGCCAGGCGCCAGGTCTGCATGCGCAGCCGCCCGGCCTCGTTGACC
The DNA here is from genome assembly GCA_003241055.1 of Roseateles depolymerans. Classification (GTDB taxonomy): domain Bacteria; phylum Pseudomonadota; class Gammaproteobacteria; order Burkholderiales; family Burkholderiaceae_C; genus Pelomonas; species Pelomonas depolymerans_A. The sequence goes on along the minus strand of QFOD01000031.1, from coordinate 6,161 downwards.
GCAGCGGCGCCGCCTTCCAACTGCCAGCCTATCCACAGCGTCAGGCCGATGGACCCGAGCGCGATGCACAGCAGCGTGGCCCCCAGGATGCCGATCTTGGTAGCGAGGCGTGCGCGGCTCCAGCCCTTAGACATGTCGCGCATTCTCGACCATTGCGCAATGTGCAACTTTGACGTCGCACAAGCTCCGCGGTGAATTACTCCGCTTCTGTTCCCGCCTGAACGGGCGGCGTTGCGGCAGCGCTCTTGGCATCCAGCCCCCACTCCAACCAGTCGTCGCCGAACAGTTCGCTGGGGTGGGGCGTGGCCACCGAGCCGTTGCCGCATTGCAGCGCGTCGGCCGGGCAATAGCGGTCGCAGCCCCAGCAGATACGCCCGGGCTGCGCCGGCTTGATCGGAAACTTCTTGCTCATGGCGGGGTAGGCGCGGCGTCCGGCACCGCGCGTGAGGCCGGCAGGCACGGCGAAACCGGCCGGATCATGTAGACCCCGTGGTCTTGCCCCTGCTCCAGCAGCAATGCCTGCATGCGAGCCTGGCGAGCAAGACGTCGATCACGGCGGTCTTTCCCGGTCAGCCGGGGCGGCCGTCGAGGCGGGGGCGGGACAGTACCGGCCAGTAGCGCACCGCGTACAGGCCGAACCCGGCCGACCACAGCAGCGCCGAGGCCAGCGCCGCATGGACGATTTGGCCTGGTGCGAACAGCGGCAGCAGGACGCGCACGCCGGCCGCAGCGGCGATAAGCCCATAGCAGGCCACCTCCCAGCGGTCGGCCTTCAGGGGCCGGCCGGTGTGGCCGCGTGCGGTGCGGGTCATCATGCCAATCACCAGCCCGCCGACTGCGCCCACGGTCAGCGCATGCGTGGCGAGCGACGGCATCAGCCAGCCAGCCTCGGCCAGCGCTCGGAGCGACAGGTGCAGGGGCACCCAGGCGTAGGCCAGGTGCAGCACCCACACCAGCGGCACGCGGCGCGTGCGCCAGGGCCGCCACAGCGCCCAGCGCCAGGCGTGCGCCAGGCCCACGGCTGCGGCCAGCACGGCCAGCGGCAGGCCCTGCAGACCGACCGCGTCGGCCGCCAGCAGCGCCAGCACGCCGCCGAGTGCCACCTTCTCGACGCGCGGCTCGCGCGTGGCGCCGGCGCCCGGCACGCCGTTGTTCGTGAACATTGGGATAACCCGTCCGCCCATGACGGCCAGGATGAAGAGCACGACGTCCAGCCCCACCTGGATGCCCAGCCATCCCGGCACCACGACGATGCCGAACTGCGCCAGGTGCACGCAGCCGGCGGCCAGGGCCAGCAGCGCCAGCAGGGCGATGAAGAAGTAGTTGCGTCGACTCCCGGCCTTCAGGAAGGGCAGCGCCAGCCCGACAGCGGCCGCCAGCGGGAAGGCGACGTTGGCGAGGGCCGCAGCCAGCGCATAGGGCGTCAGCACGAGCACGCGTGCCGCCACCCACAGCAAGGCCAGCGCGGCGAGCGTCCAACCCGTGGGCGTGGCTCGGTCTGTCCAGTTGCGGCCGGCCGTGAACAAGAATCCGACGATGACGGCCAGGGTGAAGCCGAACAACATCTCGTGGGCATGCCAGATCGGCCCGGCCAGAAAGGGGTGCGCGAGCAGGCCCGAGAACTGCAGCGCCCACAGCGGCACCGACAGCGCCGCGAACACGCTGGCCAGCAGGTAGAAAGGCCGAAAACCCAGCGCGAACAGCGCGAAGCCCCCGTGGGGCGCCTGCAGCGGCTCCTTCAGCTTCAGAAAAATTGCCACTCTCAGATTAGTCAGTAAGTGATCTTTTGCAGTCGCCAAACCGCTCGCGAAGGAGCAGCGGCAACGGTCCCGAGCCACGCTTTGAGGTCAAGCCCTTCTGACACCTGCGCCAGGAAATTGGCAGCGAAGACCGGCATCGCCTGCTTCTTGGCGCACTCCCCACGAAGCGAATACGAGTAGGTCTCTCGACAAGGGCGGAGAGGATGTGTGCTGACCTATTGGCGAGCCAACATGGCTACGAACCGCTGAGCTGACGCCGATCTAAGTTTGTGGAGTTCCTATCCTATTGAACCGTCTCGGCCCCCTCCTTGATGAGCGTCAAAGTGGCGCGTCTCCAGCGCCTCGAAACCCAGCTGCCCACTGAGGGCAGGTCTGGCCCGCTGGACAAGACTGCGTTCGGCTCGGCTGAGCCCACAATCCGCCGATGTCCGCTTTGTGCTTAGAACCGTTCAGTCGGCTTCCTGCAGCGGAAGACGGCGATCGCTGCAGACCAGCCTGCCACCATGTGAAGGGCAGGACCAGGCTGGTCTGAGTCATTCGCGGGCCAGCGCCTCGACGACAGCGCCCACGCATATCGGTCATTGAAGCCCGCAGACTCCGGCCGGCTGCTTCACTCCCGGAGCCGGTCGCTCGACTGCCGCTCGACCACCGGGCAGGCACGAACGACCGCTCTCGCCCGTTTCACGCCCCGTTGCTGACACCGGCCCGCGCGTCGGGGGGAGTCAGCAATGTGCCCATCGCAGTCCTCGGTCGAACTACGGGTCCCGGCTGAGAGCCGCCGTCCGTAAGGGGCTGTTTTGTGAATCCGAAGTCGGAGAGTGGGGCATCAGAGGCTCTCGATAAGCGCCTCGAGGTACGCTGCCGCGCTGGAGTTGGTAGCCTGCATCCCTAGTCCTCTGATATCTTCAAATTCGTTGGGAGCGTTTTTCGCATCTCACCGACCAGAGACAAGGCCACTTTGGCAAAGTTCTCCAACTTCTCGATTCTGTCGAGCATGGCTTGCTGGCTGGCCGCCTCCTGGCGCTCCAATAGCCCCCCAGCGGCGAACTTGGCGATCCGTAGCTCGAGGGTGGCGTCCAGCTTGCCTTTAAAAGCCTCTTCCAGCCAAGGGTTGACCAGTTCAACTGATCGCTTGGCGGCCGCGCCTAGCGCGTGACGAATCAACTCTCTGGCTGCGTGATCGATGCCCACCGCAAACTCGAAGAGCTGCTTCTCGACGTCCGTAGCGCCTTCTAGCTCTTCGCTGTTTGGCCGACGGGTGAAGAACCTTAGTTCATCCGCTGCGTCCACGCCGAGCGAATTGAGAGTGCGCAGCAGCGGGTCCAGCTCCCGCAGCGGTCGCATGTAAGGGGGCAACGTGTAGCGGTGCGTATCCGTCCGGTGAACCCATCTTGACTGCCTACGAAGCACCGGCCCAGGTGGTGAGATCAAGGGAGTACATCAATACTGGTTGGCCGCTGGCTGGCGAGATGAAGCAGCCACTCGCTGTCATTCCCAGTCGATTCAGCAGACGCCTCGAAGCCTCATTGCCCGGCCGGGTGGTAGCCGCCACGCGCTTCAAGCCGGACGCGACAGCGAAACCCAGCACCGCCCGCGCCGCCTCCCACGCGTATCCCGCTCCGCGATGTTCAGGCAAGAAGGCGAAGCCCAGGTCGGGATAATCAAGATGCGGACGCTTTGCTAAGCCACAGACTCCCAGCGGCTCAGAACTAGCTTGTTGAGGCTCGCAGCGAACTGACCCGGGGCGCTCGTTCAATACTGACCCACCCCCGAAGGCTACCCGAGGGAGCCTGAGTCTGTGGATATCTCTGAGGTCTTGGGGTCTCCTTTCTTGCGTTGAGTGGGTCGGGCACGCGCCGCCGTGACGGTCGTGCTGCTGTGCTTGAAGCGCCAGGACTCGTTGCCGGTCTCGACGATGTGGCAGTGGTGCGTAAGTCGGTCGAGCAAGGCCGTGGTCATCTTGGCGTCGCCGAAGACGCTGGCCCATTCGCCGAAGCTCAGGTTGGTGGTGATGACCACGCTGGTGTGCTCGTAGAGTTTGCTCAGCAGGTGGAACAGCAGCGCCCCGCCGGCCTGGCTGAACGGCAAGTAGCCGAGCTCGTCCAGGATGAGCAGGTCCACGTACATCAGCCGGTGCGCGATCTGCCCTGCCTTGCCAGCAGCCTTCTCCGCTTCCAGCGCGTTGACCAGCTCCACCGTCGACTGGAAGCGCACCCGCTTGCCGTACCGCTGGATGGCCTCGATGCCCAGCGCCGTGGCCAGGTGCGTCTTGCCAGTGCCGGGCCCGCCGATGAGCACCACGTTGTGCGCGGCCTCGGTGAACTGGGTGGTGTGCAGCTTGCGCACCAGGGCCTCATCGACGGCGCTGGCCTGGAAGTCGAAGCTCGCCAGGTCGCGGTGTGCAGGGAAGCGCGCTGCCGTCATCTGGTAGGCGATGGAACGCACGTTGCGCTCGGCCCCTTCGGCATCCAGCAGTTGCTCGATCAGCTGCTCCGGCTCCAGCGCCGCATGTCGGCAATGGGCGAGCAACTCCGGCCAGTTGGAGGCCATGCCGTGCAGTTTGAGCGCCTTCAGGCGCGTGACGATCTCGGTGCTCATGATCTAGCCTCCTGGAGTGTGCGCAGCGTGTCGTAGCGCTGCACGTCAGCGCGGGGCTCTTCCTTGAGCGCCGGCGTGGGCTGCATCAGCGCCCTCAGCGCATCCAGGCTTGGCGCGCCGTCCTTGAGCCGAGCCAGGACGTTGAGGACGTGCTCAGCACTGGGCCGTCCGGCCTCCAATGCAATCTCTGCGGCCACAAGCACCGCCTCCAGGCCATGCACCGGCACGGCCGCCAGCACCTGCGCCATGACGCGGTCGCCGCCCGCGTGGCGCAGCAGATGCCGCTGCAGGGTCTGCAGCACCTCGGGCATGGCCTTGAACGGCGCGCCGTTGCGCAGTGCGCCGGGCTTGGTCTGCACCAGCGGGATGTAGTGCTGCCAGTCGTAGAAGGTCAGGTCGCGCTCGAAGCTGCGGGTGTGCCGCGCCACCTCGACACCGTCTGCCACCAGCACCAGGGTATCGGGGTAGGCGCGCAGGCTGAGCACGGCGTTCACGTGCCGCGTCGGCACGCTGTAGCGGTTGCGCTGGAAGTGCACCAGCGCCGTGGCGGAGACGCGCACGGGTTGCTCGACGTAGCCGTCGAAGGGCTTCGGCGTCGGCATCAGCCGCGCCTGCTCATCTTGCAGCACGTCGGCCACGGTCAATGCCGGCCACTCAGGATGGGCGGTCTCGGCCCAGCAGGCGCGGCAGCGCTCGGCGAGCTAGGCATTGAGCGTGGCCAGGTCCGGCCAGCGCCGCTCGCTGGCTTCGCGCCAGACCTGGCGTCGGCGGTCCTGCACGTTCTTCTCGACGATGCCCTTCTCCCAGCCCGAGGCCGGGTTGCAGAACTCGGGCTCGAACAGGTAGTGCGAGCACATGGCCTGGAAGCGCGCGTTGACCGAGCGCTGCTTGCCGACGCCGACCTTGTCGACCGCGGTCTTCATGTTGTCGTACACGCCTCGACGCGGCACACCGCCCAGCGCCTGGAACGCGCGCGCGTGAGCATCAAACAGCATCTCGTGGCTCTGCGTCGGGTAAGCCGTGAGCCAGAAGGCGCGGCTGCTGGCGAGCTTGGTGTGCGCCACCTCCAGCCGCCGGCGCAAGCCGCCCACGAAGACGTACTCGCAGCTCCAGTCGAACTGGAAGGCGTCGCCGAGCTCAAAGCTCATCGGCACGAAGGCGGCACGCCGCGGAGCTGCGTCCTGCTCGGCACGCCAGCCTCGCACCCAGCGGGTCACGCGGGCATAGCTGCCGGCGTAGCCCAGGGCGCGTATCTGCTCGAACAGCATCTTGACCGTGCGCCGGTCGCGCACCGGCCGGTGCTGGTCGGCCTTGAGCGCCGACGCCAGATGCTCAGCCCAAGCGTCCACCGCGCTGGCAGTCTCTCGCTTGGGGTACTTAGGTGTTTGGTCTCGTGTGATCATCTCCCGATTCGCAGCTGGCCGTTGTTCCGGGCAAAGGATGTTCTACGCGGCGTGATTGCTTCGATGCAAACCGACCTGGCGACGCGCCCTCAATGACCAACATCCACCCGCAAGCCCGCACCACCCCGAAGGTGCGCGCCGAGATTCAAAAGGCCACCGGCACGCAGCGCGAGATCGCCGCGCAGTTCAACGTCACCGTCGCCACCGTGCGCAAGTGGCGCAGCCGTGATCCCGATGCCGTGCAAGACCGCTCGCACCGCCCCAACAGACTCAGCACCACGCTGAGCCCGGCGCAAGAGGCCATCGTCATCGAGCTGCGCCGCACGCTCTTGCTGCCGCTGGACGACCTGCTCGTGGTCACGCGTGAGTTCATCCATGCCGGGGCCTCGCGCGCCGCGCT
>QFOD01000010.1 GCA_003241055.1 Roseateles depolymerans | reverse complement strand
CGTGACCGTCTCCGCTAGACTCTGACAGCGCAACGCCTCACGCCACGCAACCGGTCACGATGGACCAGAATGGGCGGTCACGATCACAGGAATACGCACGGTGCGGTTCAGCGCATCTTCTTTGGTGACTTTCTTCTGGGCGCGACCAGAAGAAAGTTACCCGCCCGCCGGGGCGGAATCCCGGCGCGGTGCCACGAGTTGTAGAGGTTCTTGGCAAGAGCCGCCTATTCACCCGTGGCGTTTCAATGCGCTTGCTCAGCGCTTGAATCGCCTGAGGTAGTCGTCGAGCGGTTCAAGGTCCATGGACTCGCGCAAGGAGTCGACATCCTCCGCGGACTCCAGCGGATGCAGCGCCAACTTGCCATCTGAGCCTGATTTCAATTGACTCCCGTAGCGCTGGGGTAGGCCTGCTTGCATGCGTGCCCGATCCTCGCTCAGCGCGAGGCTGCTGCGCGCCAATTCGCCGATCTGAGCCGCTGCACGCAGTTGTGGCAGCAGGTCGGCGATCAGCGGCGAATGCTGAACCAGCAGCCACACATCGCTCACGCCTTCGTAGCCCACATCAGAGGCGCGTGGGAAACCCATTTCGGCGACCCAACGTCGCAGTTGCGCGGTGTTGTCGGTGTCGACCCGTTGCATGGCTTGCTCGAGTCGACGCACCTGGTCAGCGTCATCCTTTCGCTCAGCATCTGCCAACGCGTTACGAGCTTTCTGGTCACGTTGCACCATCGCGCGCAGAGCAGCCTGCCGAGCCGTATCTCGCCCGTTGATGGGAATCAGGACAAGCGCCCGATGGAGGGACTCAGCGGGCCAGCGGACGAGCATGGGGACGGAGCGCCAGCCGGGGCTCTGCGCCTTGACCCAATACATTCCGGGTTCAAGCGCAATCGCGCAGTTGCCAGCACGTGCGGTGGCTTTGATGGGTGGCCGCCCGCTCTCAAGGTCTGTCGTTCGGATGGCGAATATCTCGGTGTCAGCGCGTGGTGAGCCGTCGGATCCGTAGCACGGCAAAGTCAGCAGGTTCGTTGAGGCGCCGGCACCCGTACCCATCAGGGCAATCCAGCCGAGCAGGCATAAGCGAATGACACCCATCAAGCTATTCCGGTAACTTCAGACATCTGAGCCTACCGGAAAACTATCGGGCGCAAGCTGCGGCTACGCGCCAAGCCGCGCCGCCCGAGCGGCGCAGCATTTGCGTTCGCTCGTGAGCACGGCGTGCAGCCGCGCGTCGAACGGCCCGGCGGTTCGAGGGCACCGGGTGGTGACAAGTCCACCGCGAGAGCGCAGCGGCTCGCCTCTACGCACAAGGCGAATGCTTGTAGGCGTGGTGGACCGAGTCGTAGGGGTCGAGCGCGGTGCGGTTCGGCGCCTCTCTTTTGGTGACTTTTCTCTGGCGCGACAGAGAAAAGTTACCCGCCCTCGCGGGGCGGATTCCCGCGGCGGTGCTGCGAGTTGCAAAGGCCCATCGCAAGAGCAGCCCGAAAGAAGCGCGGTAGTGAATGCACAAGCAGCCTGTTTGACCACCCACGCCCATTGCGGTTCACTGCGCCCAGCTCCACCGCCACCCGAGCTGCCCATGACGCACTACCTGATCTCCTTCCCCAGCCCCGCGATGGACGTATCCCCAGAGCAACTCGCCGCGGTAGGCGAAGCAGCGCGCCAGGTCATCCGCGAAGCCAAGGCCGCTGGGGTCTATGTGTTCGCCGGCGGCATCAACGAGGCGGTCGAACCGATCAAGGTCGCTGCCGACGGCACGACAAGCCAAGGCACCTATCCGCAGACGAGAGACTTCAGCGGTGGCTTCTGCGTGCTGCGCCTGCCCACGCGCGAGGCCGCGGTCTCCTGGGCCGCGCGCATCGCCCGCGCCTGCCGCTGTGCGCAGGAGTTGCGCGAGTTCGGCGACGACCCCGAGAGCTGATCGGCCGGCGGCGCGTCCATGCCGCGCGCCTCACCAGATCGTCACCTGGGGTTCGCCGGCTCACCACAAGCGACGTGCTCGCAACTCACCGCCCAGGCTGAGTCGGTCTTGTCCGACAAAGGCTTTGGCGCGCGCCCGATGGCAACTGTCACAAGCCGCCTGCATGATGGCCGCATGGCTAAGCACTTCACTCCCGACGCGTCGGTGCCGCAAGCGCTGCCGGTGGCCGATGACGACATCGTGGCGGCAGACCTCGATCTGTGTCTGAGCACCCCCTCCACCGTGGTCGTGAGTGCCCGGCTCGACGTGGCGGTGCCGGACGTTGGCGGAACCCGCAGCCTGGACCTCGCCCTCGTCATTCCGCGTTCGCAATGCCGCGGTGAGCGGCCCACGCTGGCCGCACTGCTGCAGGCCGCGCAGGCGGCCGTGGCGCGTGCCACGCGCGCCGGCACCACGCCGCTGCTGTACCTGCCACGCCGCATCGTCGCGTTCGTGGCCGGCCAACCGCATCTGATCCCGGTCTTCTGAAGCCGCAGGCGGCGGCATGGCGCCGCCGCTCTGCCTCATTTACTTAGAGAACCAGCCGACCACGCGCTGGCGCAGCCGCTCGAAGAAGCCGGCGCGTTCCACGTCCGCGAGCGCGATCAGCGGGGCCTCGCCCACCGGCTTGCCATTGGCGGTGGCGATGATCTTGCCGACCACGGCGCCCTTGGCGATGGGCGCCTCGAGCGCGGGATTCAGAGCGACGGCGGTCTGCACGGCGGCGGCCTGGCCCTTGGGCACCAGCAGCGCCCAGTCCTGGGCCAGGCCGGCATTGACCGCGGGCGCCACGCCGTAGGTGACCTTGGCACTGGCCAGCGTCGCGCCGACCTGCGCAGGCCGGGCCTGCTCGAAGTTGGCGTAGCCCCAGTTGAACAGCACGCGGGTCTGGTCGGCTCGGGCCTGCATGCTGTCGGCGTTCATGATGACCGAGATCAGCCGCATGCCGTTGCGCTTGGCCGAGGCGGTCAGGCAGTAGCCGGCTTCCTCCGTGTGGCCGGTCTTGAGGCCATCGACCGTGGGGTCGGTGTAGAGCAGCGCGTTGCGGTTGCCCTGCTTGATGCCGTGGTAGGTGAACTCGCGCTCTGCGTAGATCGGGTAGTACTCGGCGCTGTTGCGGATGATGGCGGCCGCCAGCACCGCCAGGTCGCGGGCCGAGGCCTTGTTGTTGGGGTCGGGCAGCCCGGCCGCGTTCGCGAACTGGGTATGGCCCATGCCCAGCTTCTTGGCTTCGGCGTTCATCATCACCGCGAAGCCGGACTCCGAGCCGCCGAGGTGCTCGGCCAGGGCCTTGGAGGCGTCGTTGCCACTGGCGATGACCACGCCGCGCAGCATGTCCATCACCGAGGCCTGCGTGTTCAGGGGCACGAACATGCAGCTGTCGCCCCCCTTGCCGCCGCGGCACCAGGCACTCTCGCTCATGGTGACCATGTCGGTGGGCTTGAGCTTGCCGCTCTTGAGCGCCTGCTCCACCAGGTAGCTGGTCATCATCTTGGTGAGCGACGCGGGCGGCAGCGGCTCGTCCGGGTTGGAGGCGGCCAGCACCTGGCCGGTGTCGTAGTCCATCAGCACCCAGGCCTTGTTGGCGAGCACCGGCACGGAGCGGCCGTTGGCGTCGGTGGTCATCGCGGGCTCGGTCGCCGCGGCCGCCTTGGCCTTGTGTTTCTGGGCCGCGGCATGGGGCTTGGCATGCGTCGCGCTGACGGCGGCGGTGGGCAGGGCGGCGGCGAGCGCGCCAGCCATCAGGACGGGAAGCAGGGAGGCAGAGGGAAGTCGGGAAATCATGGGCAAGGGCAAATGCAAGCAGACGACTGCAGGGCGCATGTTAGAGGGCACTCCCTGCGGACTTGTGTAACAGCGTCCGGTCGGGGCCAGCTTGTTGGCCTTTCGACGGCATGACCCGTGGCCCGACTTGCCGGGCCGCCGCTGCCCCGCGTCGGCGCTCGACCATGAAAAAAGGGCCTGCATCGCTGCAGGCCCCGGCTCGTTCGGCGTCAGAGCGCAGTCGCGTTCATCACCAGATGACGACGCGTTTGTCTTCCGGGCGCACCATCGCATCGCCCGCCTTGCAGCTGTAGGCCTTGGCAAAGGCCGGCATGTTGGACGGGGCGGCGTTGGTGCGGAAGCCGGCCGGCGCGTGCGGGTCGGTGTTCAGGCGCACCAGCTGCGCCTCGGGGCGGATGGCGCCGGCCCAGACCTTGGCCCAGTTCATGAAGAAGCGCTGGTCGCGGCTCAGGCCGTCGAGCATGGGGTCGGGCTGGCCGGCGGTGGCCTTGACCATGGCGTCATAGGCCATGTTCAGGCCGCCCAGGTCGCCGATGTTCTCGCCCAGCGTCAGGCGGCCGTTGGCGTGCTTGTCGGGGTACTGGGGCAGGGGGGCGTATTCGTCAGCCTGGGCCACCAGCCTGTTGGCACGTTCTTCGAAGCGCTTGCGGTCTTCGGCGGTCCACCAGTTGGCGTTATTGCCCTCGCCGTCGAACTGGCTGCCCTGGTCGTCGAAGCCGTGGCCGGCCTCGTGGCCGATCACCGCACCGATGCCGCCGTAGTTGATCGCGTCGTCACCCTTGGCGTAGAAGAAGGGCGGCTGCAGGATGGCGGCGGGGAAGTTGATGGTGTTGGTGGAGGGGCTGTAGTAGGCGTTCACCGTCTGCGGCGTCATGCTCCACTCGTAGCGGTCGGTGGCCTTGCCGATCTTGGCCAGGTTGTAGCGCTGGTTGAAGCTGCGGGCCGCGCGCAGGTTGGCGTAGTGGTTGTCGGCGGTGACGCTCAGGCCCTGCCAGTCGCGCCAGGTGTCGGGGTAGCCGATCTTGGGCAGGAAGGTCTGCCACTTGGCAATCGCCTTGGCCTTGGTCTCGGGGCTCATCCAGTCGAGGTGCTCGATACGGGCCTTGAGCGCATTGCGCACGTTGTCCACCAGCTGCTGGGCGCGTACCTTGGCGTCGGGTGTGAAGTACTCCTTCACGTAGAGCTGGCCCAGGGCCTGGCCCATGCTGGCGTTGACGGCGGCCAGCGCGCGCTTCCAGCGCACTTCCTGCTCGGGCGTGCCGTTGATGGTCTTGCCGTAGAACGCGAAGCTCTCGTCCTGGAAGGCCTTGGACAGCGCGGGCGAGGCGCCGTCGATGGTGTGGAAGGCGAAGTAGGCCTGCCACTGCGCGATGGGCGCCTCGGCCAGCAGCTGGTCGAGCGCGACGAAGAACTTGGGCTGCGACAGCGAGAAGCCGCCCGCGGCCTGAATGCCGGCGTCCACCTGCATGACCTTGAAGTACTGGCCCCAGTCCCAGTGAGGGGTGAGCTTGTTGGCCTGCTCGACGGTGACGAAGTTGTACTGGTTCTCGGGCTTGCGCAATTCCACCCGCAGGAAGGATGCGGCGGCCAACTGGGTCTCCAGCGCCATCACCTGCGCAGCGCGCGACTGCGCTTCCTCGGCCGGCGTGCCGGTCAGCTCGAACAGCTTGGCGATGTGGGCCACATAGGCGGTGCGCAGCTTGGCGTGTTCTTCCTTGCTGTAGTACTCGGGGCCGGGCAGGCCCAGGCCGCCCTGGCCGGCGAACGCGATCTGGCGCTTGGCGTTCTTGTAGTCGGCGCTGACGCCGAAGCCGAAGGCGCGGCCCTCGGCGCGCGCATGGGCCTGCTGCAGCCAGGTGACGAGGTCGGCGCGGGTCTTCAGCGCATCGATGGCGGCCAGCGAGGGCTTGATGGGCGTGTAGCCGGCGCGCTCGATGGCGGCCTCGTCCATGGCGGCGCGGTAGATGAAGCCGATCTTCTGCTCGATGGAGCCGGGCTTGGCGCTGTCGGCGTTCTTGGCGGCGTTCTCGACGATGCCGCGTTGCGCGTTCAGGCTCTTTTCGGCCAGCGCGTCGAAGCTGCCCCAACGGCTCTTGTCCGAGGGAATGGGGTTGGCCTTCACCCAGCGGTTGTTGGCCCAGGCGTTGAAGTCGGTGCAGGCCGACTGGCCGGGGTCGACATCGGGCACGAAATCAGGAACGGCCGCGGCGTGGGCCATGCCGGCGCAGCACAGGGCGGCGGCCAGGGTGATAGCGCGAAGGGTCACGAGAGAACTCCGTACGGGGCACAAATGCAAAACGTGCACCATAGCCGCCTGCTCGCCGGGCGGGCCATACCGGAAGTCACCGCGGCCTGAAAAATGCGCGCCGCCCGGAAAGCAAACTGCCCGCCGAGGCGGGCAGGGTTCAGGCGGATGCCGGGCTCAGCTGCGGCGGCGGCCCCGCCACAGGCCCAGGCCGGCCAGGCCGGCCAGCGCCAGCACCGTGGTCGCGGGTTCGGGCACGGCCGAGATCGCACCGACGGCGATGCCGGCGCCGGTGTTGTCGAAGGCGTAGCCGATGATGGTGCGCGCCGGGTTGTTGAGCGTCGCGCCCAGGGACAGGTGCATCCAGCCGTAGTTGGTGGCGCCCGTGGCCTCGTTGAGGAACGAGAAGCCGATGTAGTTGTCGGTGCTGTTCAACAGGAAGGCGGTGGCGCCGGTTTCCCCCCCGAAGCCGCCGGGCGACAACGACGTGCCCAGGCTGGCGTTGACCAGCGTGCCCGGGGCCAGGTTGTCGGCCGCCGTGCTGGAGCCGCCCAGGCCGGTCACGACGCCGCCGCCGGTGTTGGCCCAGGCGAACAGGCTGCCGCTGCCCCAGAGGTTCAGGTCCCAGCCCGGCGTGGCGCTGGACGAACTGCCCGTGGCGCCCGTGAGCAGGTTCAGATAGATACCGGCGGTGCTGACCGGGATGGCGATGCTGGTGGCGCCGCTGTAGATCACGTCGGCCGAGGCCTGCTGGGCCGCCAGCAACCCAAGCGCCAGTGCGGCCGCGGCGGCCGCCCCCTTGAGCGTTGACGACGAGGTGATGGGATGGGTCATGGGCAAGCTTCCTCCTCTCGAATGGGTGTGCTGAGTGTGTGAGAAGGCGTGCTGGCCGCGAGCCCCCCGCCTCGATGGCAGGCCCACAAAGACTTGATGAAGGGTTTTCACTGCCGCCGTCTCGGACTCCCCATCGCCACGGGCACTTAGGCTGGGGTCAGGGCGCGCGCTGTGCTCATGCCCGTTGACGCTTCTCAACTCAATCCGCCCCTCATGACCCGATTTCTTCTGGCGCTGGCTGGTGCCGCCATGCTCTGCGGCGCCGCGTCCGCGCAATCCGTCCATCCCAGCCTGCCGGACGCCGAGCTGCCCGCGCTCCTCGCCCAGCTGGACCAGCGCCACTTCGATGCGTTCAACCACTGCGACATCGACGCGCTGCAGGCGCTGTACGCGCCGGACGTGGAGTTCTTCCACGACCTCAACGGCCGCGTGATGAACCGCGAGCAGTTCCTGCAGGCGGTGCGCAAGAACATATGCGGCAAGCTGCAGCGGCGCCTGCTGCCCGACACGCTGGAGGTCTACCCGCTGGCCAAGGTCGGCGCGCTGCAGATGGGCCGGCACTGCTTTGTGCTGACCGGCCAGGCGGACTGCATCCAGCAGGGGCGCTTCACCATCCTGTGGCGCTTCGACGGCACGAGCTGGCAGATCGCCAAGGTGTTCAGCTACGACCACCGGCCCATGGCGCCGCGCTGAGCGCCGTGCCGCTGGCCTCCGGCACTCAGCAGGTGCAGGCCGAACAGCAGGGCCGCGATCAGCAGCAGGAACAGCGGCAGCACCAGCGCCGCAAAGATCAGCAACTGCAGCAGCAGGCGCAGGCCGCGGGTGTTGGGAATGCGGCAGGCCTGGGCCACGCGCATGGCCAGCGTTGCCGCGAGGTCTTGCAGGCCGGCGACTAGCGTGGAGAAGAGCAGGTGGTCAAGCATGGGCGGCCTGGGCTTGTGTCCGGCCGGGCGTCGGGGGCTGCACGGGTTTTTACCCCAGCCGGAGCGGGCTGTACGCAGGGCTGCCGCGTTCGTCACAAGGCAGCGCACAAGGGTAAGGCTTTGTTGGCCCCGGTTAACGACGCGTGGATTGCTCACAGCTCGACACGTTTGCCGCGGGCGCGCTGCCTAGAGTGAGGGCTCTTTCAACATCCACGAGCCCATCGATGAAGAGACTCTCGCCCCTGATCGTTGCCAGCAGTGCGCTGCTGCTGAGCGCTTGTGCCACCCACGACTACGTGAAGGAAGCCGTCGCGCCGGTGCAGACCAGCGTGGACAGCCTGGGCGCCCGCGTGCAGGCACAGGATGAGGGGCTCAAGGCCCTGGATGGCCGCGTGCAGGGCAGCGAATCGCGCCTGCAGGTGCTGGAGCAGGAGGCCGCGGCGCGCGCCCAGGCGGCCAACAACCTGCCCAAGCCGCCCGGGCTCCTGATGAGCGCCGTGCTGACCGACGACAAGATCCGCTTCAGCTCGGGCCGTGCGCAGCTCACCGAGCAGGCCGGCCGTGAGCTGGATCAGCTTGTTGCCAAGCTCAAGGCCGACAACCAGCCGGTGTTCGTCGAGATTCAGGGCCACACCGACGCGACCGGCAGCGATGCGCTGAACCAGCAGCTGGGCCTGCAGCGGGCCGAGGCCGTGCGCCTGTACCTGTCGCGCGCCGGCCTGCCGCTGGCCCGCATGGCCACCATCAGCTATGGCAAGACCGCACCGCTGGCCGACAACAACACCCGCGAGGGGCGCAGCACGAACCGGCGGGTGCAGCTGATCGTGATGCGCTGAGCGGCAGGGGCCGGCGCGGGCCGGCTGCTGCCGGCCCGGGTGGCGGGGTCAGGTCACGACCGCTGGCGTCGCCCGGGAGGGATGGTCACCGCCGCAGGCCATCACTTCGGACATGCCTTGGCTCTTTGACGACACTCACGGGTTCCGTCATTCCAAGCCGTGCCGTGATGAACACTTCCCTCCTTCCCCGCGCCCTGGTGCTCAGCCTGGCGCTGGCCTTCGGCGGCACTGCCACCGTCCAGGCCGAGCCGCTGCCCGCCGCCTGGAACCTGAGCCCGCTGTACGCGAGCGACGCCGACTGGGAGGCCGCGCGCCAGTCCCTGCTGGCCGACCTTCCCAGGCTGGCGGCGTTGAAGGGCACGCTCGGCAAGAACGCCAAGAGCCTGCTGGCGGGCCTGGACGCGCTCAGCGCGGCCAACCTGCGCTTTGACCGGCTGCGCGTCTACGCCAGCATGAAGCAGAGCACCGACAACCGGGACACCGCCAACCAGCAGCGCAGCGGCCTGGCCGCGCAGCTGGGCGGCGCCTACGGCAGCGCCATCGCGTGGGTGGAGCCCGAGATCCAGGCCTTGGGCGAAGCCCAGGTGGCGGCCTTTCTGAAGGCCGAGCCGGGCCTGCAAAAGCATGCCGAGCATCTGCGCAACAGCCTGCGTCTGGCCAAGCACACGCTGAGCGCCGAGACCGAGGCCGCGATTGCCGCGCTGGCCCCGGTGCGCAGCGCCACCGGCGACGTGCGCACGCTGCTGTTCAATGCCGATACCCGTTGGCCCGAGCTGACGATAGACGGCAAGACCCAGCGCGTGGACGACACCCGCTACGGCCTGCTGCGCCAGAACCCCGACCGCGCCGTGCGCAAGCAGGTGTTCGACGCCTTCTTCGGGGCCATCGGTCAATACGAAAACACCTACGGCGTGACGCTGGGCAATGTGGTGCAGGACGACACCGTGATGGCCCAGCTGCGCCACTACCCCAGCGCCGTCGCCATGAGCCTGGGCGCCGAGGACATCCCCGAGGCCGTCTACCGCACGCTGGTGGCCGAGGTGCACAAGGGCCTGCCCACGCTGCACCGCTACTTCAAGCTGCGCCAGAGGATGCTGGGCCTGCCGGACCTGCACTACTACGACATCTACCCGGCGCTGGTCACGCAGAACAAGCACTACAGCCTGGACGATGCCGCCGCACTCACGCTGGCCGCGACGAAACCGCTGGGCGCGGACTACCAGCAGCTGCTCAAGACCACGCTGCAGGCCAACACCATGCATGCGATGCCCGCGCCGGGCAAGAGCGGCGGCGCCTACCAGGACGGCGTCTACGGCGCGCCGCCTTTCGTGTTCCTGAACCATCAGGGCGAGTTCGACTCGGTCAGCACCTTTGCGCACGAGTGGGGCCATGCGATGCACACCGCGCTGGCCAACCGCGCCCAGCCGTATGAAACGGCCGGCTACTCGCTGTTCATCGCCGAGATCGCGTCCACCGCCAACGAGGTGCTGCTGAGCGACTACATGCAGCGCCAGGCCAAGAGCCGTGAGGAAAAGCTGTTCCAGCTGGGCTACGAGCTGGAGCGGCTGCGCGGCACCTTCTTCCGCCAGGCCATGTTCGGCGAGTTCGAGCTGAACACGCATGACGCCGCGGCCAAGGGCGAGGCGCTGAACGGCAAGCGCCTGACCGAGATGTACTGCCAGCTGCTGAAGGACTATCACGGCGACGCGGCCGGCGTGATGAAGATCGACCCGCTGTACTGCCAGGAGTGGGCCTTCATCCCGCACTTCTACCGCTCGTTCTACGTGTACCAGTACGCCACGTCCATCACCGCGGCGCTGCACTTCGCCGAGGACATCCTGGCCGCCAAGCCCGGCGCGCGCGACACCTACCTGAAGCTGCTGGCCAGCGGCGGCTCCATGCCGCCCTACCTGGCGCTGAAGAACGCCGGCCTGGACATGGCCAGCCCCGCGCCCTATCAGGCCCTCATCAAGCGCATGGACACCCTCATGGACCAGATGGAGGCGCTGCTGGCGGCCAAGTGAGGCACGGCTTCACGCGGGCTGCCAGCCTGCTGCTGGCGCTGGCCGGCCTGGCAGTCGATGGCCGCGCCGACGGCGAGGCGGCCGGTGTGCCGGCCGCCTATGTCTACGCCGGCACCGTGGAGCGCGGCCACATGATCACGTCGCGCAGCACCGGCGCGACCTACCCGTACCACGTCTACCTGCCGGTGGGCTATGCGGGCTCGGGCCGGCGCTACCCGGTGCTCTATGCGACCGACGGGCAATGGAACTTCGGCTCCTTCTCGCGCCTGCTGGACCAGCGCCGCAAGCCGCTGATCCTGGTCCATGTGGAGCAGGGCGGCCCCGAGCCGGACCGGCGCGCCATCGACTACACCGTCGGTGGTGCGCCGGCCTATGGCCGCTTCCTGAAGCAAGAGCTGACCCCGCTGATCGAGGCGAGCTATTGCACGACGGACGAGCGCGGCTTCGTGGGCACGTCTTACGGCGGTCTGCTCGGCGCCGTGCTGCTGGGCCAGGAGGACCCGGTGACGCCGTTCTTCCGCCACTACCTGCTGTTCGACGGTGCTTTCTGGGGGCTCAGCGAGCAGAACCTGCGGGACGAGGCCGCGCGCTTTGCGGCCAGCCCGCGCCTGCCGGTGCAGTTGATCCTCAGCAGTGCCAGCGCGCCGGGCAATGTGGAGGACGTGGACGCCCTGGAGGCGCGCTACCGGGGCCGGGGCTGGCAGGGGCTGGTGATCCGCCGCCGCGACTTCGGCGTCGCCCACGAGCGCGTGGCCAAGCCCTCGTTCGACTGGGCCATCGAGCTGCTGGCCCCTCGCTAGCGCAAACCTTGCAGCTTGCCCGCCAGCCGCGCAAAGCGCGCCTCGGGCAGCGCGGCGAACTCGGCGCGCGGCATCCAGCGAGCGCCCTTGACCTCAGCCCATTGCGGTGCCAGCGGCGTATCCGCCGAGGCGCTGAACAGGTAGATGAAGTCGTGGTGAACATGGGCGCTCTCGCCCTTGGCGGGCCGCGCCGGGATGGCGTGGGTGTCGATGTCCAGCGGCAGCTCCGCCGCGCCCGCCCAGGGCCAGGGCGTCAGCGCGCCGACGCCGGTTTCCTCTCTTGCTTCGCGCGCGGCCGAGGCCAGCAGGCCGTCCTGGCCCTCGTGGTGGCCGCCGGGCTGCAGCCAGCGGTCCAGCGCCTGGTGGTGGATCATCAGCAGCGCATCGCTGGCAGCGTCCCACACCAGCGCGCTGGTGGTGATGTGGCCGACCATGTTCTGGCGGGCGAAGGCGTCGCCGGGCTCGGCCAGCTGCCGCCTCAGCGCGGCAAGACCTGGCGCCTCGTCGGGGAAGCGGCTCAGGTAGCGCTGCAACTGGTCCTGGGCCTGGGCGCGCAAAGGGGCGCTGGCGGGGGCATCGGGCTGGAGGCTCATGCGGCCATTGTCCGCGGCCGTGTGCGGCGCCAGCCCAGGGGGCTCAGTGTGAAAACACCCAGTTCACGCCCACCGTCCACCAGGCGTCGCGCGGCGTACCGCGGGTCTGGGCGCGGCTCAGGTCCAGCGAGAGCGCATCGTTCACGATATGCCGCAGGCCCAGCCGATGACGCAGGCGAAAGCCGTCGCGCCAGTGCTCGGCCACGCCCTGCCACTGCGGGCTGGGCTGCCATTCCAGCGCGGCGCCGTAGCGCCAGTGATCGGGCTGACCGGGGTGGAAGTCGCGGCCGAGGTTGAGGTGCAGGTTGAGGTCGCTGCGCGGGGCCCAGGTCAGCGGCAGCAGCAGTGCCTGGCCGGCGAAGCGCGGGCTGTCGTTCTGCCAGGCGGCAGCCCAGGCCAGGCCCCAGCTGAGGCCGGGTTGCAGCTCGTGCGCCCATTTCAGCTGGGCTCCGGTCAGCCGGGTCGTCGGGGTATCGCCCAGGCGGTAGCGATCCAGGTTCAGGCCGGCTTCGACGCCGCCGAGCCGGCAGGCCGGGCCGACGTGTTGCAGCCGGTGGCCGGCACCGTCTTCCAGCCAGGTCTCGAGCTGGCATTGGCCGGGGTCGAGCAGGGTGGCGTCATCCACCGCATGGTGGCCGCCGGCCGCCCGGCTGGCCGAGGGCATCAACAGGGCGAGGGCGGTGGCCAGGAGCCGGGCCAGGGCGGGCAGTCGCTGGGCGAGCGCCATCGAAGGCGCGTGGGGGCGATGCTGGGTGACGTCGGGCAGGTGGTGGGGGTGGCCGGTGGCAGGCCAGGCCAGCAGGGCGAAGTGCATGGGGGTCTCCGGCGCACGGGCGCGGGCACCCCAGGCTTCAGTTCAGGGCGTGCACGCGCGCTCAGGTGCGCATGATGTTCGAGCGTGATGACGGTTTGGGGCGGGTGGCGCGGCGTCGCGCCGACTGGGGGCGGGTTCCATGACGTATTCCTCGGCGGGGGTCAGGCCGGCACGCGTGGCGCGTGGCTCAGCACGGCGATGCGCAGGCGGCGGGTGCTCCACAGCGACTGCTGCTCCAGGCGAAGCAGCTGCTGCAGCGTGTCGGCCGGGGCGGGCTGCGGGGTGGCAGGCGGCGCGGGGCGATGGGGCGGAATGATGTTTCGCATGAACGCTTCCTGGGCAGGGGCGTTCGTGCGGGCAGAGGCCCGGCATCCCGACGACCGGACAGCGGTCGGGACACCTTGAAGCGATGGGAGCAGGGGTGGCCTGGCGAGGCCTGCGGCGCTGACGCGCCGCCGAGTCGGCGTCAGCGCGTCAGAGGAGCGGCGGCCATCCCGGCTCGCATCGCATAACTACTGGCACTGTCCACGCACGGACTCCGTTGTTGAGAAGCCGTGATTGTTGCATCGCAGCAAGGGTGGGTCAATGCAAAGCCTGACATCGGGCTGAACGCGGGGACGACGCAGAGCCATCGCGACCCCGGGTGCCGGGGGCCGTGCAAGGCCTGACCCCGCCAGGGCTGCGCTTACAGTCCGGTCAGTGCAAGCCGCCAACGCCCTCCGCCGTGTCACGCTGCAGCGCCTGGTGGCGCTGGCCGTGCTGCTGGTGCTGGTGCCGGTGGTGCTGGTGCAGGCGGGGTTCTCGTACCGCACGGCGCAGGAGTCGTCGGCGCGCTTCCAGGAGCAGCTGGCTAGCGGCGTCAGCGCCCGGGTGTTCGACAAGGTGCTGGAGTTCTTCCTGGTGCCCAGCCGGGTGGTGCACTTCAATGCCGAGCAGTTCCGCGCCGGGGCGCTGAATGCGGCCGACCTGGCCGACGTGCAGCGCAACTTTCTGCTGCAGCTCGGGCAGCAGCCGCTGCTGACCTTCGTGTCCATGGGCAATGCGCGGGGCGAGTACTACGCGGCCAGCCGCCCGCCGCGCGGTGATGACCAGGCGCTGCGGCTGCTGGAGGCCACCGAGGCCGGCGGCCGGCGCATGGCGCTGTACCGGGTGGACGCCGGCCATGTGCGCGGGGCGCTGGTGGCCCATGGCAACACGCATTTCGATGCGCGCGAGCGGCCCTGGTTCCGGGCCGCGGTGGGCTTCAACAGCCCGCGCTGGTATCCGGCCTACCGCTATGCCATCAACGACCCCGACGCCGCCTTCGACGCGCTGGGCATTGGCATGTCGGCACCGCTGTACGACCGTGGCGGCAGTTTCGTCGGCGTGGTCACGGCCGACGTCGCGCTGCTGCAGCTGAGCCAGCTGCTGGCCGACATCACCCGCGACCTGGGCGGCACGGCCTTTCTGTACGACGACGGCGGCCACCTGCTGGCCACCTCCACGGCCGAGCGTCTCTACGAGCTCAAGGGCGACAAGGATGTGCGCACGAAGGCGGTGGACAGCGGCAACGCGCTCATCCGCGAGGCCAGCCGGGTGATTGCCGCATCGCATCAGCCCGAGGGGCGCACGGTGCGGCAGGTGGGCGGCGAGTCCTACCTGCTGGACTGGCGCCAGCATGCGCTGCCCGACGGGCCGGTCATCACCATCGCCAACATGCTGCCGCAGAGCCAGTTCGACGCCCCGGCGCGCGGGCTGGCGGTCAATCTGCTGCTGTTCAGCACGGGTCTGCTGCTGCTGGGCCTGGTGCTGAGCTTCGTCGTCGGGCGCTGGCTGGCGCGGCCGCTGGTGGCGCTGGGCGAGTGGGCGGCCGGGCTGGGTCGGGGCGACTGGCAGCAGCAGCGCCCGGCGGCCAGCCCCATCAAGGAGGTGGAGGCCTTGTCCGGTGCGCTGCAGGGCATGGCCGACAACCTGAAGTACCACGCCGACCATCTGCAGCAGGAGGTGGCCGCGCGCACGGCCGAGCTGGAGCGGGCCAACACCGAGCTGGCCCGGCTGTCCAACACCGACGGCCTCACCGGCCTGGCGAACCGGCGCTACTTCGACGACATCCTGGCGCAGGAGCTGGCGCGCGCCCGCCGCCACGGCCACCCGCTGGCGCTGGTGATGCTGGATGTGGACGACTTCAAGCCCTACAACGACCACTACGGCCACCTCGCCGGCGACCACTGCTTGGTGCAGGTGGCGGCGGTGCTCAAGGCCCACGTGCAGCGCCCCAGCGATCTGGCGGCGCGCTACGGCGGCGAGGAGTTCGCCGTGATCGCCGCGCACTGCGATCTGGAGGCCGCGCTGGCGCTGGCCGAGATCCTGCGCGCCCGCATCGCGGGCCTCGGGCTGCCGCATGCAGCCTCGCCGCGTGGCCATGTCAGCGCCAGCCTGGGCGTGGCGGTGATGCAGGCCGATGAGGGGGAGGAGGGCGGCGATGCCCGCGAGCTGATCCGCCGTGCCGACAAGGCGCTCTACCTGGCCAAGCGTCAGGGCCGCGACCGCGTCGCCTGCGAGCCGCCGCTTACCTGAGCGAGAACACCGCCACCGCGGCCACCAGGTCGCTGGCCTGGCGCCGCAGG
Source organism: Roseateles depolymerans (assembly GCA_003241055.1). GTDB lineage: Bacteria > Pseudomonadota > Gammaproteobacteria > Burkholderiales > Burkholderiaceae_C > Pelomonas > Pelomonas depolymerans_A. Next base: position 154,358 of record QFOD01000010.1, on the reverse strand, counting down.
CTCTCGGCCGCTGCGGCGCTTTCCTCCACCAGGGCCGCGTTCTGCTGGGTGACGTTGTCGATCTGCGCGACGGCCTGGCCCACCTGGCCCACGCCGGTGCTCTGTTCGCGGCTGGCCACGCTGATCTCCGCCACGATGCCGCTGACGCGCTGCACCGCGGCCACGACCTCCTGCATCGTCGTGCCGGCATGGTCCACCAGGCGCGAGCCGTTCTCCACCTGGGCGACGCTGGCCGAGATCAGGCCCTTGATCTCCTTGGCCGCATCGGCGCTGCGCTTGGCCAGTGTGCGCACCTCGCTGGCCACCACGGCGAAGCCGCGGCCCTGCTCGCCGGCCCGGGCGGCTTCCACCGCGGCGTTCAGCGCCAGGATGTTGGTCTGGAAGGCGATGCCGTCGATGGTGCCGATGATGTCGCCGATCCTCTTGGAGCTGGCATCGATCTCGCGCATGGTGGCGATCATGTCGCCCACCACCTGGCCGCCGCGGACCGCGGTTTCCTGCGCCGTGCTGGCGAGCTCGTTGGCCTGGGCTGCGTTGTCGGCGTTGTGGCGCACCGTGGTGCCCAGCTCGTCCATGGTGGCGGCGGTCTGCTGCAGCGCGCTGGCCTGTTCCTCGGTGCGCTGGCTGAGGTCGGCGTTGCCGGTGGCGATCTGGGTGGTGCCGGTGGAGATGCACTCCGACGCGTCGCGCACCTGCTGCACGATGCTGACCAGGCTGCCTTGCATGCGCTCCAGTGAGGCCATCACGCTGCCGGCCGGCACGCGACCGTTCCCCAGTGTGGCGCTGAGGTCGCCCGAGGCCACGCGCTCGGCGGCGGCGCTCAGCGCATCGGGCTCGGCGCCCAGCGCGCGGGACAGGCTGCGGGTGATCAGGAAGCCGGCCACCAGGGCCGTCAGCAGCGAGAGCGCGCTCACCGCGAGGAAGCGGGCCTGCTCCCAGGCCACCTTTTGGTCGGACTCCTCGATCATCTGCTCGGCCCGGTGTTCGGTGTAGGTGGTGTAGTCGTCCGAGGCCTTCACCAACCGTGCCAGCAGCGGGCGGCACTCCTCGTTCATGCGCTTGATGGCCTCGTCGCGCCGGCCGTTCAAGGCCGCGTCGACGATGCCCAGGGCGACCGGCGCATAGGCCGCCTCCACCCGGGCGATCTCGGCGATCAGCTCGCGTGCCTTGGCCGACACCTCCGGCGCCTGGGCCATGCGCTCCAGCGTGGCCAGTTCGTCGGTGGCGGCCTTGTGGGCGGCGGTGACGGCCTGACGCTCGGCCTCGATATCGGCCGGCGCGCTCACCAGCACCAGGTTGCGCGCGGCGATCGCGCGGGCGTCCACCGCATGGCGCACCTTGGCGGCGATGGCTGCCCGGGCACCAATGCCACGCACATAGTGCTCGAAGGCGTCGGACTCGTGCTCCAGCGCCATCCAGGCCAGCGCCACGATGACGGCCAGCAGGGCGGACATCAGGCTGAAGGCGGCGGTGAGCCGGGCCCGAACGGTCAACGAGGAAAGCTTCATGGCAGTGCTCCTTCGGCGAACGGTGCGAATTAGGGCACCGCGCTGAGCATCAGCATAGTGCCAAACTGTTTATTTGATTGAAGTGATAAAAATGGATTGCAAACAAATGCACGCAGAAGCTGCGTTTGGTGAGGGGGTGTGCAGGGCAACACGCCGCGCCGACCCGTTTGCTGCCGCGTGGCCAGGCTGGCGGGCCGGGGCCGGCAGCCCGGGGTGCTGCCCCTAGACTGCGCCGCGAGCCCGCGGGTCACGCGCAACCCGGGGCCGGAATGTGAGGGAGTCTCCATGCACCAGCCGTCCGTCCGGCGCCGCCGGCACGTCATTCGTTCTCCGCTGCTGCCAGCCCTGCTGGCAGGCATGGCGCTGCCCGTGGCGGCCCAGGAGCCGGTGCCGACGCCGCAGCAATGCGTGGAGATCGGCCCGCCGGCCGACCGCCTGGCCTGTTACGACAAGGCCATGGGACGTGCGGCCGCGCCGGTGCTGCAGCCGGCCGCGCAGAGCCCGACGGCCGTGGCGGCGCCGCTGCCCTCCACCTCGCTGCTGGCGCCCAAGGGTGGTGCCCAGGCGGTGGCGGCCACCGAGCAGCCGGGGGGCGCCAGCCTGCTGTCGCGCTTCTGGGAGCTGGAGCCCCAGGACAAGCGCGGCACCTTCAACTTCGTGGGCTACCGGGCCAACTACGTGCTCCCGTTCCATCGCACCAGCCGCATCAACCGCGCACCGCAGTCGCCGACGCAGGCCGCCGTCGAGCTGCCCAACTACAAGCGCGAGGAGGCCAAGTTCCAGCTGTCGCTGCGCACCAAGCTGGCCCAGGACCTGCTGCTGCCCGGCGCCGACCTGTGGGCCGCGTTCACGCAGCAGGCGATGTGGCAGATCTGGAACGGCAAGGACTCCAAGCCCTTTCGCAACAGCGACTACGAGCCCGAGCTGATGTACGTGGTGCCCGTGCCCGAGGGCCTGCGCGCGCTGCCGCTGGGCTGGCAGTGGCGCTATGCGCAGCTGGGCCTGGCGCACCAGTCCAACGGACAGTCCGATCCGCTGTCGCGCAGCTGGAACCGCATCAACCTGTCCGCCGGCGTGGAGCGGGGCGACTGGTCGCTGGTGGCGCGCTTCCTGAAGCGGCTGCGCGAGAGCGAGGCCACCGACAACAACCCCGACCTGGTCGGCTACCGCGGCCGTGGCGAGTTTCAGCTGAACTGGGCGCAGGGCCGGCACACGGCCCAGCTGCTCTACCGCACGACGCTGAAGGACGCGCGCTACGGCGCGCTGCAGTTCGAATGGACCTATCCGGTCTTCGGCGACCAGCCCAACGGCCTGCGCTGGTATCTGCAGCTGTTCCGCGGCTACGGCGAGACGCTGACCGACTACAACTTCCGCCAGACCAGCTTGGGCGCGGGCGTGAGCTTCCTGCAGTTCTGAGGTCCGCCCCGCGCCGCGGCGATCAGTCGCGGAACACGGGCGCCGCGCCCTTGCCGGCCATCACCGCCTTGCTGAGGTCTTCGCTCATCAGCATGGCCGCGTTCCAGGTGGCGATGTGGTTGAGGCCGTCGGCCACCGAGTGGTCGCGGGCGTAGTTCAGTTGTTCCTTGGTGCCGCGGATGCTGAGCGGCGACTTGGCCGCGATGGCCGCGGCGATCTCGCGCACCCCCGCCTGCAGCGCCTCGCGGCTGTCGAACACGCGGTTCACCAGGCCGATCTCGCGCGCCTCGGCGGCCTCCACGCGGCGGCCGGTGTAGGCCAGCTCGCGCACCAGGCCCTGGCTGCCTATGAGCTTGGGCAGGCGCTGCAGCGTGCCCACGTCGGCCACCATGCCGATGTCGATCTCCTTGATGGAGAAGTACGCGTCGGCGCTGCAGTAGCGCATGTCGGCGGCGCAGATCAGGTCGATGCCGCCGCCCACGCAGGCACCGTGCACGGCGGCCAGCACCGGCTTGCGGCAACGCTCAAGACTCGTCAGCGTGTCCTGCATGTCCAGGATGATGCGGCGCAGTGCCTCACGGGTGCGGCCGTCGCAGGGGTCCTGGATCTGCGGGGCCAGGCCCATCATCATCTGCAGGTCGATGCCGGCGGTGAAGTGGCGGCCCTCGCCCTCCAGCACCGCCACGCGGGCCTCGGGCTGCGCGTCAATCCAGTCGAAGGCGCGACGGAAGTCCTGCCACATGGTGGCGTTCATCGCATTGGCCTTGTCGGGCCGGTTCAGCCGCACGGTGGCGATGTGGTCCTGGATGGAAACGAGCAGGGTGTCGAGTTGCATGGGGGAGTCTCCTCTGTGCGCGCATGATGCCGCGGCCGGGCACTCAGGGCTGTCACCGTTGGGGCAGGCGCCGGGGCGGCGTAGGCTGCGCGCATGAACCGCCGCCATCTCCTCTTTGCCGCGCCGGCGCTGTCGGCCGCCACCTCGTCCTTCGCCATGAGCCAGGCCACCACCGAGCCCGTGCCGCCGGCGTTCGAGCTGACCGAGCTGACCGCCGCCGGTGCTCAAGCGCAGATGGCGGCCGGGCGTCTGACCGCGCTGGCGCTGACCCAGGCCTACCTCGCCCGCATCGCGGCCGTGGACCGCGCCGGCCCGCAGCTGCGCAGCATCATCGAGCTCAACCCCGAGGCCGAGGCCATCGCGGCGGCGCTGGATGCCGAGCGCGGCGCCGGCCGGCTGCGCGGGCCGCTGCACGGCCTGCCGGTGCTGATCAAGGACAACATCGCCACGCACGACCGCATGGCCACCACGGCCGGCTCCATTGCGCTGGCCGGCGTGGCCGTGGCGGCGGACGCGCCGCTGGTGACGCGGCTGCGCGAGGCCGGCGCGGTCATCCTGGGCAAGACCAATCTGTCGGAGTGGGCCAACTTCCGCGGCAAGGCCTCGGTCAGCGGCTGGAGCAGCCGCGGCGGCCAGACGCTCAACCCCTATGCGCTGGACCGCTCGCCCAGCGGCTCGTCCTCGGGTACCGGCGCGGCCATCGCGGCCAACCTGGCGCTGCTGGGCGTGGGCACCGAGACCGACGGCTCCATTACCTCGCCCGCGTCGGTGCAGGCGCTGGTGGGCGTCAAGCCCACGCTGGGCCTGGTGTCGCGCCGTGGCGTGATCCCGATCGCGTTCTCGCAGGACACGGCCGGCCCCATGTGCCGCACGGTGGCCGACGCCGCGCTGCTGCTGTGGGCGCTGGCCGGCGTGGACCCGGGCGACCCGGTCACGCGCACCCAGCAGGGCCGCTTCGACCGCGACGCGCTGCTGCAGCTGCCGCCCGGCGCGCTCAAGGGCCGGCGCCTGGGCGTGGCGGTCAACCTGGTGGAGGGTCACGGCCGCGCCACGGTGGCCCTGTTCGACGCGGCGCTGAAGCAGCTGGAGGCCGCCGGCGCCACGCTGGTGCGCGAGCCGCTGCCCAGCTGGCCGGCCATGGGCGCGGGCGAGCTGGACGTGCTGGTCTACGAGATGGCGCCGGCCATGGCCGCCTGGCTGCGCGAGTTCGCACCCACGGCGCCGTTCAAGACGCTGGCCGATCTGGTGGCCTTCAACCAGGCTCACCCGGAGACGCTGGCGCTGTTCGGCCAGGAGTGGTTCGAGGCCTCGGCCGCCAGCGCGCAGGCCGGCGGGCTGAAGGCACCCAAGTACCTGAAGTCGCTGGCGGCAGGGCTGGCGGCCTCACGCGCCCAGGGCATAGACGCGATGCTGAAGAAGCACCGGCTGGACGCCATCGTCGCGCCCACGTCCGGCCCGGCCTGGCTGACCGATCCGGTCAAGGGCGACCAGGACACCACGCCCTCGGCCACCTCGCCGGCCGCGATCGCCGGCTACCCGCACGTGACCGTGCCCATGGGCCAGGTCAGCGGCCTGCCGGTGGGCCTGAGCTTCTTCGGCACGGCCTGGAGCGATGCGCGGCTGCTGGCCCTGGCCGCCGACTACGAGCAGCGCAGCCGGCTGCGGCGCGAGCCGGGCCTGGCCCGTTCGGCGCCGGCCTGAGCTCAGCCCACGGGCACGCTGTCCAGCGCCAGTTCGCGGCCGCTGCGCACCACATAGCTGGCGCGCGGTGCTGCGGTGGACAGCATGTAGGCGCCGGGGCGTCCGGGCAGCGGCGAGCGTTCGGCCGCATGGGCCGGCAGCAGGCCCAGCAGCCGGTCGATGCGCAGGGCGGTGCAGCCGTCGCCGCTGTCCACCACGGCCAGCAGGCGGCCCTGGTCCGCACCGGGCAGGGCGCGTACGGGCAGCTGACGGTCGCGCCAGCTCAGCACGGCCAGGTCGTTGGCCGGGGCCTCGACGACGGCCAGCAGATCGGTGGCCGGCACGGCGAAGGGGCGGCCGGCATGCAGCAGCATGTGGGGCAGGGTGTTGGTGTTCTGCGGGCGCTGGGCAGCTGCGCCGGCGCCGGGCTGGGCCAGGCTGGCCTCGGGCAGCAGCTCCAGCAGCGTGCGCGCGCAGAGCTGCTCGACCAGCTCGCCCTCGCGGTTCCAGCGGCGCCCGCGCCAGGCCGGGGCATCTGCGGCCGGGGGTGTCAGTTCGGCCGGCATCGTGCAGGTGCCGACCAGCTCGTCCACCGGCAGCAGCAGATGGCGGTCCTGCGCGTCGCGCAGCACCAGTGCCAGCGGGGCGCCGTCGACCGGCTCGTCGAGCTGCAGCAGCCAGGCCGGGTCCAGCACCGGCAGCGTGCGGCCGCGCCAGGGCGCGAAGCCGATGCTGGCCCGGCCGCCCGGCAGCCGGGTGCTGAGGGCCGGCATGCTGAACAGCTCGGCCACGCAGGCGGACTCCACCGCGATGGCCCGCCCGCCCACCCGCAGCAGCGCCAGCGGGACGGCGGGCTCCGTGCCCGCCCCGGCGCTGGCGGCGGCTGCGGTGCCGGTCGATGCGTTGGAGGATGGGCTGGTGGAGACGTTGCCGCGGTCCGCAGCGTCCATCCAGACCGACAGCAGTTGCATGGCCCGCTGGGGCTCCAGCACGCACAGCGGGGTGTCGTCGTCGCCGGGCATCAGCACGGCGTCGAAGAGCTCCTCCTCGTCGTCTTGCTGATGCACCCGCTGCAGGCATTCGGGGCCGAGATGGCGCACACCCAGCAGCGCGTCGACCCGCACGCCCAGCCGTTGCTCGCCTTCGCGCAGCAGCAGGTAGTAGGGCTCGGGCCGGCCCTCGGCCGGGTTGTCGGGGGCCGCCTGGGCGGCGGCGTCGGCGGGCTTCATGCGCACCCAGCGGGCGAGGTCCACCACCGGCACCAGGCCCAGCACGGTGGGCAGCAGCCCGGCGAGCGGGCCACGGCGGCGGGGCAGCTCGGTCAGCGGCGCGCTGGCGTGCTGGGCCCCCTCCACCCAGCGGGCATCGACGGCGAGCGTGATGCGGCCGAGCCGTGCCACCACCCACTGCGACACCGTCGCAGGCAGGCCGGCGCTCATGCGTAGGCCCCGTGGGCGTTGGCCTGCAGCTCGCTCAGCAGGCTGGCGGCGTGCCGGGTGGCGTCGGCCTGGTTCTGCGTGGCCTGGGTGATGTCGCGGATCAGCTGGCCACTGGCGTCCACTGAGCTCTGGATGCTGCGGAAGGTGGTTTCGGCGTCGTGCGTGAGGCGGCTGCTCTCGTCCACCCGGGTGGTGGTGGTGCCCACCAGCACGGCAATCTGGCGTGCGGCGGTGGCCGATTTCTCGGCCAGCTTGCGTACCTCGTCCGCCACGACGGAAAAGCCCAGGCCGTGCTCGCCCGCCCGGGCCGCCTCGATGGCCGCGTTGAAGGCCAGCAGGTGGGTCTGGTTGGCGATCTGACTGATGGTCTCGACCATCTGCTGGATGTCGTTGGAGCTGCGTTGCACCTCGTCGATGGCCTCCCGGGCCCGGGTCAGCTGGGCCACGCCGGCCTGGGCCTGGGCGACGCTGGCCTGCGCCTGGCCGTGGGCCTCGTGGGTGTTCTCGTCGATGCCGCTGATGGAGCGGCTGAGATCGCCCAGCACCGTGCTCATGGCCTCGATGCGCGAGGCCACCGCCTGCTCGCAGCGCACGCGCTCGGTCACGTCCAGTGCCACCTTCATCACCTTGCAGGGCTTGCCGGTGTGATCCAGGATGGGGTTGTAGGAGGCCTCGATCCAGACCTCGGCGCCATGTTTGCCACGGCGACGGAAGCGCCCGGCCGTGAAGCGACCGAGGTTGAGGTCGGCCCAGAAGTTCCGGTAGTCGGGCGACTGCACGAGTTCAGGGTCACAGAACATGCTGTGGTGCTGGCCGCGCACCTCCTCCAGCGTGTAGCCCATGCTGCGCAGGAAGTTGGGGTTGGCGTCGAGCACCTGTCCCTGCAGGTCGAAGCTGATCACGGCGGCCGAGCGGCTGATCGCCGTGAAGCGGCCTTCGGTATCGGCAGTGCGCTGCTTGTCGGCCGTGACGTCCAGCGCGAACTTCACCACCTTCACCGGCCGGCCATCGGCACCGAGCACCGGGTTGTAGGAGGCCTGGATCCAGACGCTGCCGCCGTCGCGCCGCACCCGCTGGTACTCGCCGGAGCGGAATTCGCCGCGCCGCAGCGCCTCCCAGAACTGCAGGTATTCGGCGGAATCCGCATGTTCCGGGGTGCAGAACAGCCGGTGGTGCTGCCCGACGATGTCGCTGGCCGGGTAACCCATCAGGCCCAGGAAGTTGTCGTTGGCGGACAGCACGCGGCCGTCCAGATCGAACTCGATCACGGCCTGCGAGCGCTGCAGCGCGGTGTTGCGGGCGTCCAGTTCGTCAAAGGCCTGGCAGCAGGCGGAGTTGTCGACGGCCAGCTCCAGCCAGCGCGGGCCGCCCGCCGCATCGCCCGCGGGCAGCGGCAGATGCAGCAGCGTGGGCCACACGGAGGAGCCGTCGGCACGCAGCCGGCGCCGGCAATGCGGGGGCTCGGGCTGCTGGGCGCTGCGCCGCCAGGCCGGGCGCTGGGTGTCCAGTGCCAGCTCTTCCTCGGGGCACAGCAGCGCATGGGGCTGGCCCAGCAGCAGCTCGGCCGGGTAGCCCAGCAGCGCGGCCATGGCTTCGTCCACCGCCACGATGAGGCCGTGGGCGTCGACCGTGAGGGAGGCCAGCCGTCCGGCCGCCTGCAGCGCGTCGCTGCGGGTGGGGTGGGGCGAGTTCATCTGTTCCAGGCTGTGCATGTCGGACTTCATGGGGGTGCTCCCTGCCATAGACGGTCGAAATCGATTTATTTGATATTTTCGATTCGATATCGATTTGCGCAAGCCCCGCGGCCTTGTCCGGCGTGCAAAAGTGGCGACTGGCGGGTCTGGCGGAGGCGCCGCGCAGCCAGGCCCGATACTTGGCCCATGATTCATGCCACCAAACGCATTGCCGGCGGTGCCGGCCTGGCTGCCGTGCTGCTCAAGCGCGCGCCCGTGCTCGAACTCGACTGGGACGTCCGCAGCAAGAGCCGGTTCTCGGCCGTCGATTCCACCGGCCGTGAGGTCGGCGTGGTGCTGCCGCGGGGCAGCACGCTGCGGGGCGGCGATGTGCTGGTGACGGAAGACGGCTCGCTGCTGCGCGTGAAGGCCGCCCCCCAGCCGGTGCTGCAGGTGCGCGTCTGCGGCGAGCACGGCAGCCCCTTCGACCTGCTGCGTGCGGCCTACCACCTGGGCAACCGCCATGTGCCGCTGGAGTTGCAGCCCGACCTGCTGCAGTTCGAACCCGACCCGGTGCTGGCCGACATGCTGCGCCGCCAGCACCTGATCGTCACCGAGGCCAGCGCGGCGTTCGAGCCCGAGGGCGGCGCCTATGGCGAGGGCTCGGGCCACGGCCATCACCACCATCATGGCCACGACCATGCGCACGACCACGGCGGCGAGGGCCATGCCGCGGCGCCTGCCGCACCGGCCGGCAAGCCGGTGGCCATCCCGGTGCGCGCCCATGACCATGGGCACGATCACGATCACGGCCATGACCATGTGCACGGCCCCGGCTGCGGGCACGATCACTGAGGTGCGCGCTGAGCCCCGCTGCTGAGCCGGCGCCCATGGCCGCCCCCGCGAGCACCAACGCGCTGCTGCATCTGCTGTGGCTGGCCTCGCCGGCCTTGCCGGTGGGTGGTTTCAGCTACTCCGAGGGCCTGGAGGCGGCGGTCGATGCCGGCGTCGTCCATGACGAGGCCAGCGCGGGCGACTGGCTGCTGAACCAGCTGGCGCTGGGGCAGGCCCGGGCCGAGCTGCCGGTGGCGGCGGCTGCCCATGCCGCCGCGCTTGCACTGGATGCCGCCCGGCTGGAGGGGCTGAATGCCTGGGTGCTGCAGACCCGCGAGACGGCGGAAAGCCTGCAGCAGGCCCAGCAGATGGGGCGCAGCCTGCTGGTCTGGATGCAGGGCCTGATGCCCGATGCGCCGGTGCTGCCGCTGCTGCAGGCGCTCAGGCCCGCGCCGGCCTGGCCGGTCGTGATGGGCTGCGCGGCGGCCTCGCGTGGCGCGGCGCTGGAGCCGGCACTGCAGGCCATCGCCTTCGGCTGGGCCGAGAACCTGGTGCAGGCCGCGGTGCGCTGCGTGCCGCTGGGCCAGACGGCCGGCCAGCGTCTGCTGGCACGCCTCGTGCAAGCCATTCCCGGCGCCGTGGCCACCGCGCTGGCCGTGCCCGAGCCCCTGGCCTTCGCGCCGCTGCTGGGCGTGTACGGCGCCCGCCACGAAACCCAATACTCGAGACTGTTCCGCTCATGACCGCTCCACTGCACGCCATCCCGAACCGAACCAAGAAGCTGCCGCCGCTGCGCGTGGGCGTGGGCGGGCCGGTGGGATCCGGCAAGACCACGCTGGTCGAGATGCTGTGCAAGACCATGCGCGAGCGCTGGGACCTGGTCGTCGTCACCAACGACATCTACACCAAGGAAGACCAGCGCCTGCTGACCGTGGCCGGTGCGCTGGAGCCAGAGCGCATCATGGGCGTGGAGACCGGCGGCTGCCCGCACACGGCCATCCGCGAGGACTGCTCCATCAACCTCGAGGCGGTGGACCGCATGCTGGAGAAGTTCCCCAACGCCGACATCGTGTTCGTGGAGAGTGGCGGCGACAACCTGGCCGCCACCTTCAGCCCCGAGCTGAGCGACCTGACGATCTACGTGATCGACGTGGCGGCCGGCGAGAAGATCCCGCGCAAGGGCGGGCCCGGCATCACCAAGAGCGATCTCTTCGTGATCAACAAGACCGACCTGGCCCCGCACGTGGGCGCCGACCTCGACGTGATGCGCAGCGACACCGCCCGCATGCGGCCCGTCAAGCCCTGGGTGATGACCAACCTCAAGACCCGCGAGGGCCTGGACGAGGTGGTGCGCTTCATCGAGACCAAGGGGCTGCTGCTTGCCGGCTGAGGCCGGCCACGCCGTGCGCTGGCCGGCCCGGCTGGCGCTGCAGGCGCTGCGCGAGGGCGAGCGCACCCGCGTGCTGTGCCGGCACGAGGGGCCGCTGCGGCTGCTGAAGACGCTCTACCCCGAGGGGCCGGGTCTTGCGCAGGCGGTGCTGGTGCATCCGCCCGGCGGCCTGGTGGGCGGTGACCGCCTGGACATCACGCTGGATGTGCAGCCCGGCGCCCACCTGCTGGTAACCACGCCAGCCGCCACGCGCTTCTACCGCAGCAATGCCGGCGCGGCCACGCAGGCCGTGCAGGCCCAGGTGGGCGAGGGCGCGCGGCTGGAATGGCTGCCGCAGGAGACGCTGGCCTACAGCGGCTGCGAGGCGCGCAACGAGCTGCGGCTGACGCTGGCGCCCGGCGCCAGCCTGTTTGCCAGCGAGGTGCTGGGCCTGGGCCTGCCGGCCGCGGGCCAGGCCTTCGAGCGCGGCCGCCTGCTGCAGCACCTGGAGCTGCCGGGCCTGTGGCTGGACCGCGGCTGGCTGGACGCCGCCGACACCGCCTTGCTGGACGGCCCCTGCGGCCTGGCCGGCCATCGCGTGCTGGCCACGCTGGTCTATGCGCAGCGCGCGCCCATCGCCGACGCCCAGCCGCTGCTGGACGGCAGCCGCGCGTTGCTGGCTGATGTGCCGCTGGGCGGCATCACCCACCTGGTGCGGCCGGGTGCCGAGCTGCTGCTGGCGCGCCTGGTGGGCAGTGATCTGGAAGCCCTGACGCTGGCGCTGCGCCGCGTGCGTGGCCTGTGGCGCGAGCGGCTGTGGGGCCTGGCGGGCGGCGATCCGCGCATCTGGGCCACCTGACCCCCAAGGCCTACAGCCCGTGCCGGCGCGCGCCTACACGGCGTGCGGCCGCCCGGCGCTGCAATGGGACACGGGCCGCACACGCGGCCGCTTCGGAAAAGGAGCTTCCCATGGCATCGATTCGCTGGGCCGCCATCGTGGCCATCGTCGCCGGTGTGCTGGCACTGGTCTACGGCGGGTTCTCGTACACCCAGGAAAACACGGCCGCCAAGCTGGGGCCGGTGGAGATCAAGGTGGAGGAGACCCATGACATCAACATCCCCGTCTGGGCCGGCGTGGCCGCGATCGCGGCGGGCGGCGTGCTGCTGCTGGTGTCCGGCCGCCGCTGAGCCTTGGCGTCGGCTGAATGGCCAGGACCGGCATGATGAGACCTCGCCGCGTTGTTCGCCGCCGTTGGCCCTGGGGCCTGGCGGCCGGGCTGATCGCGCTGACCGGCATGGCCGCCCACCAGGAGCAGCAGGGCTGGCCGGGGCTGGCGCCCTGGCTGGTGGGCCGGGTGGCCGTGGCCCAGGGGCTGCAGCTCTCGCCCGACACCCGGCTGCATCTGTTGGTGCAGCCGCGGCTGCTGGCGCCGTGGCTGAGCCTGCAGCGTGGCGGCCTGACGCTGGCGCAGGCGCAAGACCTGGAACTGGCCTGGCGCTGGCGCGACCTTTGGCGCTGGCAGCGCGAGGGCGCCGCACTGCGCCTGCGGCGGGTGCATGCCGAGCGGCTGGACCTGGACTGGCGGCGCGACGCGGCCGGCCACAGCCCCTGGCAGACGCCGAGTGCTGAGCCGGTGCAGGCCGCGCCGCTGGCGTTGCCCGTCATCGAGGAGCTGCGGCTGACGCAGGGCGAGGTCCAGCTGGACGACACGCCGCTGCGCCTGCAGGGGCGGGCGCGTTTCGGCAGTGACGACACGCAGCGCTGGCACGCCGAACTGAGTGGTCGCCTGAACGGTCAGGCCCTGCAGCTGCAGGCCCAGGCCAGCGCGCCGCTGGCGCTGCTGAAGCCGGCGGGCGCTGGGGCAGAGCCGGCGGCGGTGTCGCTGAGCCTCAGCGGTGCCGGCGGCCAGGTGAGCTTCCAGGGCGAGGCCGCCTCGTTGCTCGACGCCCGGGCGCTGTCCGGCCGGGTGCAGGTCAGCGGCAGTTCTTTGCAGGCGGTGGGGCGGCCGCTGGGCGTGACGTTGCCGGCCACCGCGCCGTTCCGCCTGGCGGGCCGGCTGCAGCATGACGGCGGCCTGTGGCGGCTGGACGAGCTGCAGGCCCGTGTGGGCGCGAGCCGCCTGGACGGCCAGTTCGTGTTCGACCTGCGCGGCGCGCGGCCGCAGCTGCGCGGTCAGCTGGGCGGCGGCCCGCTGAAGCTGGCTGATCTTGGTCCGGCGGTGGGGGCCGATCAGCGCCCCGGCCGGCCCGGCCGCGTGCTGCCCGATCGGCCGATGGACCTGCCGGCGCTGGGGGCAATGGACGCGCAGGTGGCCGTGCGCCTCAGTCAGCTGGATTTCGGCAGCGCCGCGCTGGCGCCGCTCGCGCCGGTGCAGGCCGAGCTGAACCTGGAGCGTGGGCGCCTGGCGCTGAACGGACTGCAGCTGGGCACCGAGAGCGCCCGGTTGGCGGGCGACATGGTGCTGGACAGCCGCATGGACCCGCCCCAGTGGCAGGTCGACCTGAGCGTGCAAGACCTGCCCCTGGAGCGCTGGGTGCGGGGCCTGCAGCGCCGCGAGCCGCGTGCGGGCGAGCCGGCGGCATGGCTCAGCGGCCGGCTGCGCGCCCAGGTGCAGGTGCATGGCCAGGGGCGCAGCACGGCCCAGCTGCTGGGATCGCTGGACGGGCGGGTGCAGGCCCAGCTGGTGCAGGGGCGCGTCTCCCACCTTGCGATGGAGGCGGCGGGCCTGGATGCGGCGCAGGCACTGGGCGTCTGGCTGCGGGGCGACGACGGGCTGGCGCTGGACTGTGCGCGCTTCGACGGCCGCTTCACGCGCGGCGTGCTGCGCCCGCGCGTGGCGGTGGTGGACAACGCCGACAGCCGGCTGCTGCTCAGCGGGCAGCTGGACCTGAACCGCGAGCAGCTGGATCTGCGGGTGACGGCCCGGCCCAAGGACTTCTCGCCGTTGGCCCTGCGCGCGCCCATCGAGGTGGTGGGGCCGCTGGCGGCGCCGCGCGTCGGCCTGCAGGCGAGCGCGCTGGGCGGGCGGGCGCTGGCTGCCGCTGCGCTGGCCCTGGTGGCGCCGCCGGCCGCGCTGCTGGCGTTGGTGGACACGGGCTCGACGCTGCCGCCGCTGAGCTGCGGCGGGGCCTGAGCGCCGGGTCAGGCAGCAGCGGGTGCAGGCGACGGCAGGAAGCCGTCGCCGACGCTGAGCGTGCCGCTGCTGAGCACGTCGGCCCGCAGGCCGCCACGCCGCAGGAAGTAGCGCACGATGGCCGGCGCGGGCAGCTCCGCCGATGCCAGCGACTGCCCCAGTCCGGCGCAGGGCTCGCACAGCTCCACGCCGCGCAGGCGTAGGCCGCCGAGCTGGAATTCGCGCCCGACCAGTTCGTTCAGGCGCAGCCCGCGGGTGATGACGTTGCGCCGCGAGATGGAGAAGTCGATCGCGCGGTGATGCGCCAGGGCGAAGGCCTCCAGCACCTCGGCTTCGATGAGGGTGATGTTCTGGCCGGGCTCGTCGGCGCGGCCGAAGTAGCGGTCGCCGACGATGCCGGCACCGGCGCTGAGTTCAACGCGCTGGTGTTCGACCTGGCAGTGATCGGGCAGCCCGATGTAGAGGCGTTCGATGTGCATGGTGTCAGGGCTGGTGGCAGACGACGCAGAGCTTGTTGCCGTCGGGGTCGCGCAGGTAGGCGCCGTAGTAGTGGGCGTGGTAGTCGGGGCGCAGGCCGGGTGGGCCGTCGCAGCGCCCGCCGTGGGCCAGGCCGGCTGCGTGGGCGCGGTCCACCTGCTCGCGGCTGGCTGCCTGCAGCGCCACCATCTGGCCGTTGCCGGGTGCATGCGGCTGGCCATCGAACGGCCGGCCGATCAGCAGCAGCGGGCGCGGATCGGGGCTGGACTGCCAGCCGGCCCAGGGGCGGCTGGCGTCGCAGAAGCGGGCCGCGATGCCGAGGGCCTCGGTCAGTGCGGTGTAGAAGGCCAGCGACCGCTCGAAGTCGTTGGTCCCGATGAAGACGTGCGAGAACATGGTGGCGGCAGTGTGGCGCAAGGCGCCGGGCGAGCCCAAGAAAAAAGGCGCGGCCTGGGCCACGCCTTGCTCGGGCTGGAGGCAGGAGCGGCTTACCAGCCGATGTCCTGCAGCAGCCGCAGCGTCATGTCCTCGGGCGGGATCAGCGAGATGCCGAGGTCATTGCTGATGTTGGGCTCCATCAGCTGGTTGCGGAACATGGTGCGGTCGAAGTGCGAGACCGAGGAGCCGCTGATGAAGGGGTTGGGGGCGTACATCAGCGCGCGGCCCAGCGGGTCGGCGCCGGCGTACTGAGCACCCCCATTGCGGCCCAGCGACACGAACACGCCCGAGGTGGTGCGCGAGCGGGTCAGCAGGCTGGTGCGCAGCTTGGCCGCATCCGTCACGAACAGCCGCACGCTGGGGATGACCAGGGTCCTGTCCCAGCCGCCCAGCGGAATGGGCTGCACCGCGGTCTCGGCGACGGTGTCGCCGATCAGCACGGCCGTGGCCCCGGCGTTCTGCGCGTTCTTGGCCTTGGTGGCCACGGTGCAGACGCCCAGCGTGATGAAGGCCACCTTGCCATTGACCGCGCGGGCGTTCACCGCGTTGAAGGCTTCGCAGCCTTCGCCGGCACCGGCCGTCTGCTCCACCACCGGCATCACCTCGCCGTAGACGGGATTGGTGCCGACGTTGGGGCCGAAATCCGCCTCGCCGACGCGCACCGTGCCGGCGATGGGGCCGGCGGCCGAGCCGGTGAAGGTGGCGCTGGCCAGGCCGAAGGCCAGCACCGACGGGACGGCCGCGGTGACGGCCGGGCCGTCCCAGACCAGCTTGTCCATGCTGATGGCCGATGCGGCCCGCTCGGCATTGGTCATCTCGTACCAGTGCTTGCCGGTCACCGTGCCCAGCAGGAAGCGATCCCAGATCGACGGCCGGCCGCCGCTTTGTGCGCCGGTGGAGCCGTTGGTGAAGGTCTGGAAGCCCAGGCCGTGGCCCATCTCATGCAGCAGCACCGGGATGAAGTCGATGTTGGTGCCGTGGTTGCCGTCCAGCCCCAGATACCAGGTGCGCCCGGGCAGGCAGTTGGCGTTCATGCCCAGGTTGCTGTTGAAGTTGGCACTGATCTGCGCCGCGTTGGCCGTGCCCAGGTAGCTGCCGGCGATCTTGTTGGCCAGTGCGTAGGAGTAGAGCGTGTTGGCGTAGGGCGCGTTCGGGAAATCGCGGAAGGTGCTGGTGGAGCCGGCGCTGCCCAGCGTGGCCGAGGTGGCCGTGCAGGTCAGGGCCGTCATCTGCGCATTGATGATGATGGGCTGGCTGCTGGTGAGGGCGGCACCCCACAGGTTGGCGGCGTAGGTGAACGCGAACAGGCGCTGCTCGCCCAGCGTCGTGCCGGGGTTGCCGCCCACCGGCGCGGCCGGCGTCGTGTCGTTGAAGCCCACGCCGGCGGCGTTGAGGTTGTTGATGATGATGGTGGCGGCGGCATGGGCCGAGCCCATCAGGCCCAGCGATGCGCCGGCCACGGCGGCGACGGCCGCAAGCGCGCGGCCACGGCGGAGGAGGTGCTTAATGGGCATGGCTGGCCTTTGCCTTGGTGTTGCTGGCAGGCGCCTTGGCCTGGACGAACTTCCTGGCCTGCTCGGCAGGCAGGCAGTCGAAGTTGAGCTTGCCTTCGGCGTCCTCGGAGACGACCGAGAACATCATGTCGTCCTCGGTGAGCTTGGTCTCGACGGTGCCGTCCGCATAGCGGATCTCGGTCGGGCCGCTCTTGGCCGGCGCCTTGGCGCGACTGCTGGCGCGCAGCTGGGCCTCGGCCTTGGCGAAGGCGGCGGCCTCGGCGGCCGTGGGGCCGCGCAGTTCGCCGGTGACGGGGTCGCGCACGACGCGCAGGGCGCTACCGGCCTGGGCGGCCGTGGCGGCCGTCAGCGCCAGCGCCAGCGCGAGCAGGCGGGCGGTGGTGGAGGTGATCAACATGGGGTTTCCTTTCAGAGGCTGGTGCGACTGCGGCGGGCGCGGGCCACGCCCACGGCGCCCAGGCCCAGCGCGAGCATCAGCGCGGTCGAGGTTTCCGGCACGGCGCTGACGCTCACCGAGTCGATGCCGATGTAGCTGGCGTCCAGCGCATTCGGCACGGCGTAGTGGAAGGCGAAGCGGCCTGAGCTGACGCTGGGCAGGGTCAGCGTGACGGCGATCCAGCCCTCGGTGGGATAGCTGGCCGAGCCGGCGCTGCCCACGCTGCCCAGCAGCGTCGTGAAGCCGGCGATGTCGGTGCCGGAGCCACTGCTGAAGCGGATCTCGAGCAGGTCCAGGAAACCGGCGTCGGAGGCGCGCGTATAGAAGCTCAGTGTGCTGCCCGGGGCCAGGCTCAGCTCGGGGCTGATCAACCAGTTGTCCACGCTGCCGGTGGATGAGGACGTGCTGTTGAAGTTGGCCGCCGCATACGAGGCGGCCGCGCCTTCGGCAGCGTTGAACACGCCCACGTTGCCCTGGAACCAGGCGAGCCCGGCGGGGCTGCTGGCATTGCTGAACACCCAGCCCGCGGCGCCCAGCGCGGTGATGTCGTCGAAGCCTTCGCTGAACGACGTGTCGGCCTGGGCCGCCGTCATGACACTCGCCGTCAGCATGGCCGCGGCGACTCGTAACACCTTCATGGAACCCTCCTCGTGAGAACGTTGAGATGGTGCAGAGCATGGGAATGAGTCTCATGCCGAGTGCGCGCGGAGTGTCATCGGGCCTTCATGAGCCCGCCCATACGCGTATGCCTTGTTGCAGTGCGCAACAGAACAGGTTAGCGACAGCTTCGCCCCGGGCGAGGCCGCTAACTCAATTCATGCGAGGTCTTTGAGAGGCGTTTTCCGACGCGCGGAAGGCGATTTGCCAAGGGGGCTGGCGCCGTTGCGCCGGCCGTCATGCCGCCCATCCGGCCACCCCATCGACAGGGCAGATGAAACAAAGCCCCGCGACTGCGGGGCTCCAAAAGTGGGGGGCGTGGCTGCCGCTGCCGCGGCAGCGGGGCTCAGGCCGGCGTGCCCAGCGGCACGCCCGGGGTCAGCAGGCGTTCCATCAGCTGGCGCACCGTGGTGATCTGGGTGCCGAAGGGCAGAGCGCCGCGGCCACGGAAGAACAGGCCCTTGTCGGCCTCGCCGCGCATCGCGGCGGCCAGGCGCTGGTCGATGCAGAACTGACCCCAGCCCTTCAGGCCGTCGCGCAGCCCGCATTGCGAGAGGCAGTCGAAGGCCATGGTGCAGCGCTGCTTGAGCTGGGCCACCGCCTGCAGACGCGGCTCGGCCTTGAGGTACTTGGCCAGCCAGGGCGTCAGCACCGCGCGGGCGGGCAGGCCGGCCACGCTGGTGAACTCCACCATGTCCTCCTCGCGCGCCGAGGCCACGACCCGCTTGAACTCGGGGTGGGCGTCGCATTCCTCGGTGGCGACGAAGGCCGTGCCCAGCTGGGCGGCGTCGGCGCCCAGCGACTGCAGGCGCTGGATGTCCTCGCAACGGCGCACGCCGCCGGCCGCGATCAGCGGCACCTGGCCTTCGACGCCGGCGTCGCGGATCAGCTGGCGCACCGCGGGCAGCACGGTCTCGAAGTCGAAGCGCGGGTCGCTCACATCGGCCACGCGCGCGGCGCCGAGGTGGCCGCCGGCATGGCCGGGGTGTTCGATGACGATGGCGTCGGGCAGGCGCTTGCGGCGCTCCCACTTCTTCCACAGCAGCGCCACGCCGCGGGCGTCGGACAGGATGGGGATCAGCGCGGTGCGCGGGTGATCCTGGGCCAGGTCGGGCAGGTCCAGCGGCAGGCCGGCGCCCACCACCAGCGCGTCGATGCCGCGTTCCAGCGCGGTGCGCACCGAGGCGGCGTAGTCGCTGACCGCGCGCATCACGTTCACGGCCAGCAGGCCGCGCTCACCGGCGGTCTCGCGGGCCAGGTCGATCTCGCGCCCCAGGGCTTCCTGGTTGGCCTGGGCAATGACGTCCTTCTTGGCGTCGTTGTCGGGCATGCCGGCGCTGCGGGCCATCAGGTCGGGGTGATGGCGGCGCAGGTCGATGGAGGACAGCGTGCCGACACCGCCCTGGGCGGCCACGCTGCCGGCCAGCCGGTGGGCGGACACGCCCACGCCCATGCCGCCCTGCACGATGGGCAGCAGCCGGCGGCCTGCCAGCGTCAGGGGTTGCAGGCCGGCCTGGGTCAGGCGGTCCAGCAGGGAGGAGGTGTTCGGCATGGCGGCTGCGTCCGGGCGCACAAAAGCAAAGCGGCCATACTGGCCGCATCCGCCCCCCGGCGCCTTGACGCGGCGCAAGGCCGGGCCGTTTTGCCGCGGGGCGGTGCCGTCTCAGCGCGGGCGGCGCTCCAGCAGGCCGGCGACGCTGGGATCCAGCCCGGCCATGAAGCGCTCGACGCTGTCGGTGTAGGGGCCGGGCAGGCCCAGCTCCTGGTTGATGGCGCCGTGGTTCTTGGCCTCGGGCAGCACGCTGGCCAGGATGTTCAGCGAGCGGCTCTTGGCGGCGTAGTCGCGGGCCTGGTCGCAGGGCTTGTCCTTGCGCTGGGTGGAGCACACGCCCAGCCAGGGCGACGCGCCAGCGCCGAGCTGGTGGTAAGGCGAGGCTGCGATCCATGAGCTCTCGGTCTTGCCGAAGGCCTCGAGGTAGCGCGTCTTCAGGAAGGCGTAGACCTGGGGCATCTGCTTGACCACGTCGATGGCGCCGGCATCCAGCGACACGGTGCCCAGCACGGGTTTCACGCCGGCCGCCGCCCGCAAGGCCGGGCTGGCGTTCACCAGCGACACGAGGTGGGCGCCGGCCGAGTGGCCCATCAGGATGACGCGGGCCGGGTCGCCACCCCAGTCGGGCGCGTGGGCCTGCACGTAGGCCACGGCCTGGGCGACGTGGCGGGCCTGGGCCAGCGCGTCGCTGCCGTCGGCCACCATGGGGTAGTTGACCGACACGACGATGAAACCGCGCGGCGTCCAGCGGGCGACCTTGTGCTCGGTCACCGCGGGCACGGCCTTGTCGCCGACGCACCAGCCGCCGCCGTGCACCATCACGATGACGGGGGCCGCTGTGTCGCCCGTGGTGCGGGCCTTGAACACGTCCAGCCGCTGCAGCCGCTGGTCGCCGTAGGCGAGGTCGGCCATGTCGGGCGTGGGGCCGGGGTGGCGGCTGACGGCGCGTTCCTGCAGCCGGTTGACGCGCTGGGCCCAGTCGGCACAGCTCTGTGCGCCGGCCCCGACGCTGCCGCCGAGATCGGACAGCTCGCCGACGTCGGCCTCGGCAGAGTGGCCCTGCAGCCGCTCGCGCAGGCGTTCGCGCAGCGTCTGCGCCGGGCTGGCCTGGGCCAGCAGCAGGGCCAGGGTCAGCAGCAGCGCGCTGCGGGCGGGGCGGGCGGGTGTGCTCATGCGCGATCGTCCTCGGGAAGCGTTGGGCCGGATTCTGGCGGCTCAACGCAGGCCGGGGCCGGCGCGCCGACGGGCGGGCGCGGTTTCCGGATGTAAATCGGCGCCCGGCCAAGGGCGCCGATGGTTCAGATCCAGCGCAGGCTGGCGTCGCGGCCGTCGAGCTCGTCGTCCCGCAGCATGCGATGCAGCCAGGGCGTCGCGACCGTGGCCGTCGGGGCGTCGGCGCTGGCCGTTGCCGTGCTGGCGGCGGCCGAGGCCGTGGTCTGCGTGTCGTGCAGCAGCGCGGCGGCGGGAGCCTGCAGCAGCTCGCCCAGCGTGGGCGTGGCGGCCTGGGCCTGCGTGCCGGCGGCGGCGCTGGCCGCGGTGCCGAACCAGACGTCGGCCATCTGGTGGTGGGCGCCGTCCTGGGTGGTGTAGCCCGAGATCAGCCCCAGCAGGTTGCCGTTCTGCATCTGGTCGTTGCTGGTGGCGCCGAGGTCCAGCTCGACGATGCCCAGGTCGCTCAGGCTCAGCAGCTGGCCGCCGCTGGCATGGCCGCTGGCGTCGGCATGCGAGCCCATCCAGACCTTGAGCTGGGCGAAGTCCTGGTCGGCGGCGCTGATGTGGCCGTCGTGGTTGCTGTCCAGCTGGGCCAGGGCCTGGTAGCCGTTGTCGGCCAGGTGGCCATCGGCCAGCCGGGTGGCCGTGCCGAACAGCTCGGCGCCGTTGTCGACGACGCCGTTGCCGTTGCGGTCCAGCGCCAGCAGGCCGGCGCTCTCGCCGACCCAGCCGATCTGCTGGGCATGGCCCGTGGCATTGATGTCGAACATCACGCCATGGGTCGCGTCCACGGTCTGCACGCCCAGGCCGCCGAAGTCCAGCACCAGGGGCGACACGCCTGCGAGTGCGGCCAGCTGGGCGGGGGTCATCACCTCGCGCTGCGCACCGGTGAACGCGGACACGTGCTGCATGTCGATGCTGCTGAGCTCGGCCGTGCTCATCGCGCTGATCTGGGCCTGCGTGAGCATGCCGATGTGGTCGGTGGGCAGCGCGTTGAGCTGGGCCCCGCTGAGCGCGCCGATTGCGGCGGGGCTGAGCAGCGGGATCTGGTCGGTCTCGAAGGCGCCGAAGCTGGTGGGCGACAGCGCGGCCACCTGGGTGCTGGTCAGTGACACCAGCTGCGTGGGCGTCAGCGCCTGCAGCTGCAGCCCGCCCAGCGCGGCCATGTGGGCCGTGGTGAGCGTGGCGATCTCGGGCGTGGTCAGCGATTCGATCTGCTCGCTGGACAGCACGGCCAGCTGTTCGGGCCGCAGCACCGAGAACTGCGCTGCCGAGAGCGCATGCAGGGCCGCCGGATTGAGGCCGGGCATGGCCGACACGGCCAGCGCCGACAGCTGGGCGGTCGACAGCGACAGCACCTGCGACACGGTCAGGCCCTCGAGCTGGTCGCCGTGCAGCGTGGCGAACGCGGTGGTGGACAGCGCGGCCAGCCGATAGGGCGTGATGCTGGAGATCTGGCCCGCGTCCAGGTTGGAGAGCTGATCCGCCGTGAGCGACTGCAGCTGCGCGATGGACATACTGCCCACGGCGGCATCGCTGAGCGCACCGATCTGCTGCGGCTGCAGCGCCTGGATCTGCGTGGTGCTCAGCCACTGCATCTGCAGCGTGCTGAGCGCGGCGAGCTGGTCGCCGTTGAGCTGGCGCAGCGAGTCGGCCGAAAGGGCCTGCAGCTGCAGGCTGTCCAGCGATCCGACCTGGGCATTGGTGAGCGCCGCCACCTGGCCGGGCAGCAGCGCGGCGATGCCGGTGCTGCCCAGGGCATGCAGCGCGGCGGTGCTCAGGCCCATCAGGCTCTCGGGCGAGATGGCCTGCAGCTGGCTGGTGCTCAGCACGACGGTCTGCCCGCTTTCCAGCGCGTGGATCTGCAGCGCGCTCAGGCCGGACAGCGCGGCCGGCGTCAGCAGGCGCATCTCGGCGGTGCTGAGCAGGTCGATCTGCGCGGTGGTGAGCGCTGCGATCTGGCCCGGCTGCAGCGCGCCGAACTGGTCGCTGGACAGTGCCTGCAGTGCCGAGGGCGTGAGGGCGGCGACCTGCGCCGGGGTCAGCGCCGCGATCTGCACGGTGCTCAGGCCCGGCACCTGGGCGCTGGTCAGCGCGGCCAGCTGCTCGGTGCCCAGGCCGGGCACGGGTGTGGCGGTCATCAGCGCCAGCACGGCGCTGCTGAGCGAGCCGAACACGCTGCTGTTGAAGGCGGCGGTGCCGGCGGTGCCCAGCAGGCTGATCTGCTCGGAGCTGAGTGCGGCGATCGCGCCGCCGGTCAGCGCGTTGAGCTGCTGCGTGCTGAGCGCATGCAGCTGCTCGTTGCTGAGCGAGGCGAGCTGGGTGCCCGACAGCGCCTGCATCTGCGCGCTGCTCATGCCGGTGATCTGCTGGGTGCTCAGCAGGTCCAGCTGTCCGATGCTCAGGCCGGCGATGGCGGCCGAGCTGATGCCGCCGATCTGGCTGCTCACCAGATGTGTCATGTCCGCACTGGTGAAGGCCTGCAGCTGGGCGACCGTGAGCCCGGCCAGCTGCGCGCTGCTCAGCGTGGGCAGCACGCCGGCGAGCGCGCCCCATTCGTTGGCATCGATCGCGGCGATCTGGCGGCTGGTGAAGGCGCCCCACTGGGTGCTGTCCAGCGCCAGCATCTGCGTGGTGGTCAGCGGCTGGACGGCGGCGGCCTGCAGGGCACCGATCTGCTCGGGGGTCAGACCGTGCAGCTGCAGCGTGGTGAGCGCCGCCAGGGAACCCGTGCCCAGCGAGGCGATCTGCGCGGTGGACAGCGATGCGAGCTGGTGGGAGTCCAGTCCGTAGATCTGGCTGCTGGTCAGCAGGCTCAACGAATTGGTGGCCAGCGCGGCCAGGCTGTCGGTGGCCAGGTTGTGCAGCTGCGCACTGCTGAGCGCGTTGAGCTGGGTGGCTCCGAGCGCGGCCCATTGCGCCGTTGTCAGCGCGTTGATCTGCGTGACGGTCAGCGCCCCCACCTCGGCGCGGCTGAGCGCGGCCACGGCGGCGGTGCCCAGGGCCTGGATCTGCGCAGCGTTCAGCGCGATCCACTGCTGGGTGCTGAGCGCGGCGATGGCGCCGGGTTCCAGCGCGGCCAGCTGGCTGGTGGCCAATGCGCCGACCTGGGCGCTGCTCAGGCCCGCCACCTGGTTGGCCTGCAGTTCGCCCCATTGTTCGTCGGACAGGCGCCCGAGCCCGGCCGTGCCCAGGCTGCGCAGGTCGGCGGTGCCCAGCGCGGCGATCTGTGCCGAGCTCATGGCCTGCACGTCGGCGGCCGACAGGCTCTGGAACTGCGCGGTGGTCAGTGCCGAGATGGCCTGCGGCGACAGCGCGGCGACCTGGTCGCTCGACAACGCCTGCAGCTGGTCGGTCCGCAGCCCGCGCACCGCCTGGGTGGACAGCACGGCGAGCTGGTCGTGACCCAGCTGGCCGAGCTGGCCGCTGGTCAGCGAGGCGGCGGACGAGGAGGCCAGGCCCTGCAGCGCGGCCGTGCCCAGGGCGGCGATCTGGTCGCTGGCCAGCAGCTGCCACTGCCGCGAACTGAGGCTGTTGAGCTGGGTGCTGCTGAGAGCGCCGACCAGGTCGGGCCGCAGGCTCTGCAGCGCGCCGTCGCCCAGCGCGTGCAGCTGCGACACGCTGAGTGCCTGCGCCTGCGTGGTGGTCCAGTTGGCGAACTGCGCGCTGCCGAGCGCGCCGAGCGCGCTGGCAGACAGGCCGGCCACGGCCGAGCTGCTGAGCGCGGCGAGCTGGTCGGCACTCAGGGCCAGCAGCTGCGCGCTGCCCAGGCCGCTGGCCTGCTTGGAGGTCAAGGCCCCGAGCTGGTCGGCGCTCAGCGCCACCAGCGCGGCCGTGCCCAGCTTGCTGATCTGGCCGGCGCTCAAGGCCGCGAGTTCGGCGCCGGTGAAGCTGGCGAGCACGTTGGGGCCCAGCGTGGCGAGCTGCGAGGCCGTCAGCGCGGCCACGTTGTTGGGGCCCAGCGCGGCGATCTGGTCGGCGCTGAGCGCCTGCAGCTGGGCAGCCTGCAGCGAGGCCGTCGCGCCGGTGCTGAGGGCCGACAGCTGGTCGCCATGCAGGGCCTGGATCTGCGCGGTGCTGAGCTGGATGATGGCCGCGGCGCTCAGGCCGCGGATGGCGGCGGTGCCCATCTCGGCGATCTGGTCCACGCCCAACGCGCGCACCTGCTCGGCGCCGAAGGCTGCCGTCTGCTGGCTGCTCAGCGCGCCCAGCTGCTCCGGCGTCAGCGCGCCGAGCGCGGCGGCCGTCAGTCCCTTGAGCTGCGTGCCGCTCAGCGCGGCGAGCTGGCTGCTGCTGAGCGACTGCACGTCATCGGCCGTCAGCACGCCCAGCTGGCGTACCGTCATGCCGGTCAGCGCAGTGGGCGTCAGGAAGCGGATCTGGTCGCCGCTCAGCGCGGCGATCTGCTGCGTGGTGGCCGCGGCGAGCTGCTTGGCGGTGATGGCCACCAGCTGATCGGGCTGCAGCGCGGCCACCGCGCCGGTGGCGAGCTGGGCGAACTGCGTGGGCGACATGCCGGCGATCTGGGCGCCGCTGAGCGTCTGCAGGTTGTCCGGGCCGATGACCGTCCACTGGGCCGGGGTCAGCGCGGCAATCTGGGCGGGGGTGAACGCCGCCAGCTGGGTGGCGTCGAGGGCGGCGAGGGCCTCGGTCGGCAGCGCGCGCATAGCAGCGGTGCTGAGCGCGTGCAGCTGGTCCACCGACAGGCTGCCCAGCTGCGCGGAGCTCAGGCCCTGCATCGCGGCCGAGCCCAGCCCGGCCAGTGCCTGGGTGCTGAGCGCGGTGATCTGGTCGGCGCTCAGCAGCTGCAGCTGGCGCGAGGTCAGGCCGTTGAGCTGGGCGGAGCTGAGCTCGCCCAGCTGGCTGGCGTTGAGCGAGCGCCAGATCGCGTCGCTGAAGCCGCGCAGCTGGGTGCTGGTGAAGGCCTGGAACTGGCTCTCGCTGAGCGACTGCAGCTCGTCAGCGCTCAGTGCCGAGGCCTGGGCGCTGGTCAGCGCGCGCAGGGCCGCCGTGGACAGCGCGGCCACCTGGTCCAGGCTCAGTGCCGCGATCTGCGTGCTGCTCAGGCCCAGCATCTGGCGGCTGCCCAGTGCAGCGATCTGGTCGATGTCCAGCCCGGCCAGCGCGGCCGTGCCGAAGCCTGCCAGCTGGGCGCTGCCCAGGCCGGCCATTTGGGCCGGCAGCAGGGCGTCCAGCCAGCTGGCGCTCATGCTGCCCAGCTGGGCGCTGGTGAGCACATTGAGCTGCGCCGTGCTGAGTGCGCCCACCTGGTCGGCGGTCAGCCCTTCGAGCTGATGCGTGGTGAGCGCCCGCAGCGCGGCGGTGCTCAGGGCCTTCCACTGGTCGGCGCTGAGGTCGTCGAGCTGATCGGTGCCCAGGGCCTGGGCGGTGCTGGCATTGAGCCCACGCAGCGCGTTGGTGCTGAGCGACGCGATGGCCTCGGCGCCCAGCAGTTGGATCTGGCGGCTGCCCAGCGCATTGAGCTGGGCGGAGCCGCTGGCGGCCCATTGGCCGGCCGACACCGCAGAGATGTCGGCATCGGACATGCCGCGCAGCTGGGCGCTGGAGAGCGCGCCCCAGGTGGCGGTGTCCAGCGCGGCCACCTGCTCGCTGGACAGCGCGGCCACCTGGCCGCTGGCCAGACCGCGGATGGCCGCGGAGCCCAGCGCGCCAATCTGCTCCAGCGACAGCGAGCCGATCGCCGCCGTGCTCAGGCCGCTCAGCTGGTTGGAGGCGAACGCACCCACCTGCTCGGCGTTCAGCGCATCCAGCGCGTCGAGGCTGAGGCGGCCGAGCTGGGCCGACGACAGCGCGCGCAGCTGGGCGGTGGACAGCCATTGCGTGTCCTCGGCCGTCAGCGACGCGATCTGCGACGTCGTCATTGCGGCGATCTGGGCCGTCGTCAGCGACTGCCATTGCTCGGAGCTGATGGCCTGCAATTGCGTGGTGCTCAGTCCCGCAATGGCCTTGCCGGACAGCCTGGCGATCTGGTCGTCATCCAGCGCGGCGATCTGGGTGCTGCTCAGGCCCGCGACGGCGGCCGAGCTCAGGCCACCCAGGGCCTGAGGGGTCAGGGCTTGCAGGTGGTCCAGGTCCAGCGTGCCCAGCTGGGCACTGCTCAGGCCCTGCAGCTGCAGGCTGCTGAGCTGGGCGGCCTGATCCAGGGTCAGGGCGCCGAGCTGGGCGCTGACCAGTCCGCCGATCTGAGCGGAGCTCAGCGCCGCCACCTGGGTGGAGTCCAGGCTGGCCAGGCCGGCGGGGTCGATGGCCCCGACCTGCTCGGGCTTGAGCGCACGAATCTGCGTGCTGCTGAACTCCAGCAGCTCGTTGCTGCCCAGCGAGCCGATCTGGCTGGTGCTCATCGCCGTCAGCGCGGTCGTGTTGATCGCCTGCACCTGCGTGATGCTGAGCTGGTCGAACAGCGAGGCGGTGAAGGCAGGCGCCTGCTTGGTGGTGAGGGCGCGCAGCGCCGCCGTGCTCAGCGCGTCGACCTGGCCGTCGTGCAGCGCACCGAACTGGTCGGCGCTCAACAGGGGCACGGTGCGCGCGTTCAGGCCACCGATGGCGGCCACGTTCAGCGCCGCGACCAGGCTGGTGGAGATGCCGCCCCAGCCGGCAGCCGAGATGGCGGCGACCTGGGTGCTCGTCAGTGCGGCGATCTCATCCGCGCTGACGGATTGCCAGTCGGCGGCCTTCAGCGCCGCGATCTGGGCGGTGCCGAGCTGGGCGATCTGTTCGGGAGAAAGGCCGGTGAAGACGGACATCTGAAAACTCCTGGCCGAGAGTTCTCAATTTCCTTCTCAAGTTCTGCCTCGACCGGCCGACAGGCTAGGGGCAGGGGGGGCTTGGGGGTCCAAAGAAATGGCCGGCGAAAGCCGGCCATTTGCGTAGGCGAGGGTGTTGCGGCGCCCGGCGGTGCAACAGCCGGGCCGCGGGATCACTCGTCGCCGGGAATCTGCTGGCGCAGCTTTACCTTGGTGTTCGCGTTCTTGCGCATCTTGATGTTGATCATCTCGACCACCAGCGAGAAGCCCATCGCGAAGTAGATGTAGCCCTTGGGCACATGGTGGCCGAAGCCCTCGGCCACCAGCACCACGCCGACCGCCACCAGGAAGGACAGCGCCAGCATCTTGATGGTGGGGTGATCCGACACGAAGCGGCCGATGGGGCCGGCGAACAGCATCATCATGGCGACCGAGGCCACCACGGCGCCGATCATCACGCGCACATCGTCCACCATGCCCACGGCCGTGATGATGGAGTCCAGCGAGAACACCAGGTCGATCAACATGATCTGCACGATGGCGGCGCCGAACGCGGCCTTGGCCGCCTTGCCCGCCGTGACGCTTTCGACCTCGTCCTCGCCTTCGAGCGAACCGTGGATCTCGGCCGTGCTCTTCCAGATCAGGAACAGGCCGCCGCAGATCAGGATGAGGTCGCGCCCCGAGATGCCCTTGTCGATGACAGGCAGCGTAAACAGCGGCTCCACCATGCCGACGATCCAGGCCAGCATCAGCAGCAGGCCGATGCGCATGAACATCGCCATGAACAGGCCCAGGCGGCGTGCAAATTCCTGCTGGGCCTTGGGCAGCTTGTCCACCAGGATGCTGATGAAGATGATGTTGTCTATGCCCAGCACCAGCTCCAGCGCCGTCAGCGTGGCGAGGGCGATCCAGGTCTGGGGATTGGAGAGCAGTTCGAGCATGGGCAGCCGGCGCGTTGGATGAGGTCCGGCATTGTCGTCAGAGTGCCTGGGCCCGGCATCCCGTCCCGGGTTGAGGGACGTTCAGCTTTTTCTTGCGGTATCGCCGCCGCCCGCGGCCTCAGCGGGGGCGGGCGGACTCCAGCGCGGCTAGCAGTTCCTTGGGGGCGTAGGGACGCCGGCGCTGCGGCCAGTCGGCGACCAGGGCCTGCATGCGCGCGTTCAGCGGGGCATCGCGGCCGAGGCTGCGGGCCAGGCGGACTACCTCGCCGCACAGCGCGTCCACCTCCGTGACCCGGCCCTGAGCCAGGTCGTCAGCCATGCTGGAGCGGGCCTTGGCATCTACCCGCAGCATGCGGGCGGCCGCCAGCCGGAACAGCGGGGTCGGCAGGCGCAGCAGCCTGAGCATGCGACGCGGCGGCAGCGGCGTGATCTGCGCCACCGGCCGGCCGGCGGCCTCCAGCACATCTAGCGCCTCCTGTTGCAGGGCCGCCAGCGCGCAGCGGTAACCCCGCTGCAGCAGCTCGGCCCGCAGCGGCAGGCCGGAGAGCGCATTCACCGGGTTGTTCAGGTTCAGCAGCAGCTTGCCCCACTGCACCGGGGCCAGGTCGGCATGCAGGCGCAACGGCATGCCGATGCGGGCCAGCGCCGTCTTCCAGGCCTGCAGGGCGGTGTCCGTCGACGCCGCCTCGGCCGCGAGTGCGCCGCCGGTGCCGCGGTGGAAATGGCCTGGCGCCAGCTCGGCGATGTTGAAGGGCACCATGCCGGCGTGCCAACGCAGCTGCGGCGCGGCCGTGCGTGCGGCGGCGGCGTTGCCGATGCCGTTCTGCAGGCTCACCACCGGCGTGCCGGGCGGCAGCGTCAGGCCCAGCGTGGTGGCGGCCTCGAGCGTGGCGCCGGATTTCACGCACAGCAGCACCAGGTCGGGCTTCAGCCCGGCTGGCAGCTCGTCATGCAGGCGCAGATCGAGCGCCGGGATGTGCCGATCGAGGCCGTCCTGATCGGTCAGCCGCAGGCCGTTGCTGCGCAGTGCGGACAGCACGCGCGGGCGGCCGACGAAATGCACCGGCACGCCGGCCAGTTGCGTCAGCCCGCCGACGAAGCAGCCGACCGAGCCGGCGCCCATGACCAGCACGCCGGTCATGGCTTCACCCGGGACCCGCCCGGGGCGCTGCCCGTCATCAGACGGGGTGCGCCAGGTCGCGCAGGTGGGTCGGGCCGACGCGCTTCTCGATCTCGGCCAGCAGCGCGGCGCCCCAGCCCATCGTGAACAGCGCCTCGCCGACAACGAACATCGGGCCGACCAGCAGGCCGACCAGGTCGTCGACGAAAGCAGGCTTGCGGCCTTCGTAGTAGTGGCCGACGAACTGGAACACCCAGCCGA
Source organism: Roseateles depolymerans (assembly GCA_003241055.1). GTDB lineage: Bacteria > Pseudomonadota > Gammaproteobacteria > Burkholderiales > Burkholderiaceae_C > Pelomonas > Pelomonas depolymerans_A. Next base: position 125,098 of record QFOD01000010.1, on the reverse strand, counting down.
CCACGAAACTGCCGACGCCGATGAGCAGCGAATGCTCGCTCTGCACGGCCACTAGTGCCAGCGCCGTCAAGAGGCCATTGGCCAGCACGGTGGCCAGGCCCAGACCGAAGTGGCCGCGGGTGAGGTACCACAGCGAGGACAGCGCCCACAGCAGCAGCGCGCCGTTCAGCGCCAGATCGCCGACCGTGAACCCCAGGTGGGCCAGCAGCGTGCTGATCGCAAACACGATCAGCGGAATGCCGATGAAATGGGTGGCAATGTTGCGGCGATCCCGGTGGTAGGCGGCGTATTGCGCCATCAGGTCGAGCGCCGGTCGGAACAGGCTGGCCATGAGTGTCTCCTCGCTGGGCTGGTGCCGATATGCTAGTCCAGCCCGGCGCCTGGCGAGCCCGGGCACCGAACCATCTCAGGAAAACGCTCGTGCAAGGCGCCACATTTCGTCCCTCGATTGCCGACTCTCTTCCCCGCGGGCCTCGCCGGCGCGTGCTGGGCCGGCTGGCGCTGCTCGGCCTCTTGCTGGCCGGCTGCGCGGGCCCGGCGCCCGAGCCGCCTGCGCAGGACGCGGCAACGGCCGAGGGTGAGGGTGAGGCCGTGCTGCGCATCCTGGTGTTCCGCGGTGGGCGGGCCGCAGGCCTGGGGCACAACCATGTGCTGCTGGTGCCCAGGGCGCATGTGACCTGGGGCGAGGCCGGCCCCAGGCTGCAGTTCCGGCTCGACGAACTGCAGCTGGACCCGCCGGCGCTGCGCGAGCAGCTGGGCCCGGCGTTCGCGAGCCGGCTGGACGAGGCCGCGGTGGCCGCGACACGCGCCAACATGCTTCGAAGCCTGGAGGCCGCGCAGCACCCGGAGGTCACCGTGAGCACGCTGCAGCAGGTGGGCGAGGGCCGCTCGCGGGCGGTGGAGGTGGAGATCGCGCTGCACGGCCAGCGCCGACGCCAGTGGCTGGCCGTGACGGTGGACGGCGCCCATGCCGAGGGGCGTGCCGTCGTGCGCCAGAGCGACTTCGGCCTCCAGCCCTTCAGCGTGCTGGGCGGCCTGCTTTCTGTGCGGGACGAACTGGTGGTGGAGTTCCGGCTGGACCGACCGAAAGACGTCTAGCCGTAGCTAGGCACCGGCCGGCTGCAGCCGCAGCATCATCAGGTCCTTGTCCAGCTCGCGGCCGTCGGGCAGCCGGATCGCGCCGGGCAGGCGGCCATAACGCTCGAAGCCGCGGCTGGCATACAGCCGCACGGCGCTGTCGTTGCTGCGGGTGACCGACAGGGTCACCATCGCCAGCTCGGGCAGGGCGCGCAGCCGGGCCAGGGCGTCGTCCAGCAGCGCGCCGCCGATGCCGCGTCCCTGCAGCCGCGGCAGCACCATCATGCCTACCAAGTGCGTCACGTGCTGCACCTTGCGGCGCCGCTCGCGCTCGCAGGTGAGGGCGCCCAGCAGCTGGCTGCCCTCGCAGGCCAGCAGCGTGAACAGCGTCGTGTCGCCGGGCAGGCGGCTCTGGTAGTAGCTGAGGTCGCGCCGGGTCTCGGTCTCCGCATCCGAGGTGAAGGCCTCGGGGTGGCGGGTGAGCATCAGGTCGCGCAGCGACTTGTAGGCTGGCAGGTCGGGCGCCTGCATGGGGCGGATGCGCAGCGCGCTGCTCATGGCGGCGGCTCTCCCGGATCGCCGGGAAAGGGATCGGCATCGCGCCGGGGGCCCTTCATCACGGCGGTGACCCAGCAGCCCATCAGCCAGGTGGCGACCATGCTCAGGCAGAACAGCACAGCGCCGATGACGATGTAGTCGATCAGCAGCTGCGCGCGCTCCGGATCGTTGCTGAGGCCGGGCGTGTGGAAGCTCTTGGCGAACTCGCCCAGCATCCACGGCAGGCCCAGGCTGGCGAGCACGGCGGCCACGGCGCGGCGCCGCAGCGTCGGGGTGAACCAGCCGGGCTGCCTGGCCATGGCCATCAGCCGCCGATGTAGTGCATCTCGACCCGGCGCTCGTCGGCCGGCAGCGCCACGCCGCTGCCGCGCAGCTGCGAGTAGCGATCGGCCCGCTGCGTCCAGACCCCGGCGATGGCCGCGGCCAGTTCGTCGTCCGTTGCGGCATCCGGCCCGCGCAGCAGCGTGCGCAGGTCATGGCCTCGGGTGGCGAACAGGCAGGTGTAGAGCTGACCCTCGGTGGACAGGCGGGCGCGGTTGCAGTCGCCGCAGAAGGCCTGGGTGACCGAGGAGATCAGGCCGATCTCGCCAGCGCCGTCGGCATAGCCCCAGCGTTCGGCGGTCTCGCCCGGCGCGCTGGCCGACAGCGGCACCAGCGGGAACTCGGCCTGCAGGCGCTGCAGCAGCTCGGCGCTGGGCAGCACCTGGTCCATGCGCCAGCCGTTGGTGGCGCCCACGTCCATGAACTCGATGAAGCGCAGCACGATGCCGGTGCCGCGGAAATGCCGCGCCATGGGCAGGATCTGGTCATCGTTGACGCCGCGCTGCACCACCATATTGACCTTGATGGGCCCCAGGCCGACGTCGCGCGCCGCCTGGAGGCCATCGAGCACGTCCGACACCGGGAAGCCCACATCGTTCATGCGCTGGAAGACCGCGTCGTCCAGGCCGTCCAGGCTGACCGTCAGGCGCTTGAGGCCGGCCGCTTTGAGGTCGGCGGCCTTGCGGGTCAGCAGCGAGCCGTTGGTGGTGAGGGTCAGGTCGAGCTCGCGGCCCTGTGGCGTGCGGATCTCGGCCAGCATGCGGATCAGGTCGTCCAGACCGCGGCGCAGCGTGGGCTCGCCGCCGGTGATGCGTATCTTCTCGACGCCCAGGCCCACGAACACCCGGGCCATGCGCGTGAGCTCCTCGAAGCTCAGCAGATCGGCATGGGGCAGGAAGCGGTGGTGCTTGTCGAACACCTGCTTGGGCATGCAGTAGCCGCAGCGGAAATTGCAACGATCGGTGACGGAGATGCGCAGGTCGCGCAGCGGTCGGCCCAGGTGGTCCAGCAGCCGTTCGCCAGGGCGCAGCACACGATGCAGAGCGGGCGGCATGACGGCGCGGCGGGCGTCGTGCAGGGGAATCACACGGCTGGTGGGCATGGCAGGATTGTCGCAGCCGTCCACCGTCCGCATGACTTCAGGGGCTTGCGGGGCGGGGCTAGGCCGGGGTCGAATTCGCGGATGCCTCGTGTATTGCATCCGGATCTTCCGCATTTCATCTCATTCGGCGAGGCGCTCACTGACTTCGTTCGCCAGGGCACCAGCCAGTGGCGCTCCAGCTGCGGCGGTTCGCCCTGGAACCTGGCTGTCGCCATGTCGACGCTGGGCCAGCTCAGCGCGTTTGCCGGCGCCGTCGGCAGCGGCCCCTTCGGCCAGGAGCTCTGGCAGGCCAGCCAGGACGCCAATCTGGACATGCGCTTCATCCAGCAACTGCCCTATGCGCCGCTGCTGGCCATGGTGCATGCGACCGAGCCGCTGAGCTATGAGTTCATCGGCGAGAACAGTGCCGATCTGCACTTTCGGCCCGCCGGGCTGCCGGCCGGCTGGCAGAAGGCGGTGCGTTGGGCGCACTTCGGCAGCATCGCCCTGGCGCGGGAGCCGCTGGCCGCGCGGCTGCTGACGCTGGCGCGCGCGCTGCATGGCAAGGGCATCCGCATCAGCTACGACCCGAACTTCCGCGCGCCGCCCATGGACGCACGCTACGACGACACGCTGGAGGCGATGTGCCGCATCGCCAGCGTCATCAAGGTGTCTGATGAAGACCTGCGGGGGCTGTTCCGGGTCAGCGATCACCGATCAGGCCTGGCCCAGATCGCGGCCTGGAACCCCGGCGCCTGGCTGCTGCTGACCCGCGGGGCCGACGGCGCCACGCTCTACCATGGCAGCGACGAATGCACCGCGCGCCCGCCCGAGGTGGCCGTGGTGGACGCCGTGGGCGCCGGTGATGCGGCCCTGGCCGGCCTGCTGGACAGCCTGATGCGGCAGCCGGATGCCGGCACTGCCACGCATCTGCGGCGTGCGCTGGCCGCCGGGGCGCTGGCCTGCACTCGCCCTGGATTCCAGCCACCGCGGCCGGCCGAGGTGGAGGCACTTGCCGCGGCGGTAGTCCCTTTGGCCAGCTAGACGCTGCCGGAGGCAGCGCCTTCTACTGTCGGCCCTGTGAAGAACATGGAGACCGACATGGATGGCTCTGATGGCCGCAGCGGCGCCCGCCGCGACTTTCTGGAGGCCGCCGCCGCGCTGGGTCTGAGCCTGATGGCCGGGCCGCTGCAGGCCCAGGGGCCAGGCCGGCGCGCCGCGCCCGACCTGCTGCTGTTCAACGGCCGCCTCAGCACGCTGGACCCGGCCCGCCCCGAGGCCACGGCGATCGCGTTGAAGGACGGCCTGGTGATGGCCGTGGGCAGCGATGCGGAGATCCACAAGCTGGCCGACGCGCAGACCCAGAAGGTGGACCTGCAGCGCCGCCGCGTGATCCCGGGGCTGACCGATTCGCACATGCACGTGATTCGTGGCGGCCTGAACTACAACATGGAGCTGCGCTGGGACGGTGTGCGCTCGCTGGGCCAGGCGCTGGAGATGCTCAAGGCCCAGGCCCGCGTGACGCCGCCGCCGCAGTGGGTGCGCGTGGTGGGCGGCTGGACCGAGTTTCAGTTCGAGGAGCGGCGCCTGCCCACGCTGGCCGAGATCAACGCCGCCGCGCCGGACACGCCGGTGTTCCTGCTCAACCTCTACAACCAGGCGCTGCTGAACCGCGCGGCGCTGCGCGCGGTGGGCTACACGCGCGACACGCCCCAGCCGCCCGGCGCCATCATCGAGCGCGATGCGCGCGGCGAGCCCACCGGCCTGCTGCTGGCCGAGCCCAATGCCTTCGTGCTCTACAACACGCTGAACCAGGCGCCCAAGCTGGCGCCCGAGGATCAGATCAACTCCACGCTGCACTTCATGCGCGAGGAGAACCGGCTTGGCGTGACCTCGGTGGGCGACGCGGGCGGCGGCTTCCAGAACTACCCGGACGACTACGCCATCATCGACCAGCTGGCCCGCGAGGGCCGCCTGACGCTGCGCATCGCCTACAACCTGTTCCCGCAAAAGGCCAAGCAGGAGCTGGCGGACTTCCAGCGCTGGGCCAGGATGGGCCGGCCGGGCGACGGCAGCGACATGTACAAGCTGAACGGCGCCGGCGAGATGCTGGCCTTCTCGGCGGCCGACTTCGAGGACTTCCTGTTCCCCCGCCCCGACATGCCCGCCAGCATGGAGGGCGACCTGGAGGGCGTGGTGCGCTTCCTGGCCGGCAACGGCTGGCCCTGGCGCATGCACGCGACCTACAACGAGACGGTCAGCCGCGCGCTGGACGTGTTCGAGAAGGTGCACCGCGACCATCCCATAGACCAGCTGGGCTGGTTCTTCGACCACTGCGAGACCGTGACGCCGCAGAACCTGGAGCGCATCAAGAAGCTGGGCGGCGGCATCGCGGTGCAGAACCGCATGTCCATGCAGGGTGAGTACTTCATCCGCCGCTACGGCCAGAAGGCCGCGGCCGAGACGCCGCCGGTCAAGCGCATGATTGAGATGGGCGTGCCGGTGTCGCTGGGCACCGACGCGACCCGGGTGAACAGCTACAACCCCTGGCAGTGCCTGTACTGGCTGGTGTCGGGCCGCAGCATAGGCGGCACGCTGCTCTACCCCGAGGACAAGCGCCTGGACCGCCTGACCGCGCTGCGCCACATGACGGCCGATGGCGCCTGGTTCTCGCGCGAGACCGGCAAGAAGGGCGTGCTCAAGCCCGGCGCCTATGGCGACCTGGCGGTGCTGGACCGCGACTACTTCGGCGTGCCCGAGGATCAGATCCAGGACATCACCTCGGTGCTGACCGTGGTGGCCGGCCGGGTCGTGCATGGCAGCGAGGCCTATGCGCCGCTGGCGCCGCCGCTGCCGCCGGCGTCGCCGAGCTGGTCGCCGGTGCGGCAGTTCGGCGGCTACCAGGCGCGCAAGTCGGCGGGCAGGCAGGCGCTGGGCGCCTCGCCCAGGTATGCGGCGATGTGTGGCTGCAGCAGCGCCTGCGGCCTGCACGGCCATGACCACGCGGCCGTGGCCCGCGCCGAGCTGCCCACGGCCGACACCCACGGCTTCTGGGGCGCGCTGGGCTGCAGTTGCTGGGTCTGAGCGCTGAGGGCGGGAGCGCCGGCTGGTCGGGGCCGTGCTGCAATGGTGGCCCACGCCCCATGCCCCGCCCATGCGCCGACCCCGCCGATTTGATGATGAGCTGATGTCCCCGCCCGATGCCGGTGCGGCCGTGGACCCGGCCGTGCTGGCCGCGTTGCGAGCCTGGTGCGAGGGTGATGCTTCTTCCGAGCCAGGGGCATCGCTGCGCGTGGCCAGCATCGCGTCGGCGGCCGGACTGGATGGCGCAGCCTGCGCGCTGGACGGTAGCCACGAGCTGTCCCGCCTGGGCCTCTGGCGCGGCCTGCTGTGGCGGCTGCAGATCCTGGCGCGGGAGTGCCTGTCGGTGGAGGGAGCCCCTGCTGGCCTGCCATGGGACTGCGGCTGGTGGCGAGACGGCGCGATCGCCGCCGCCCAGGCCTTCCGGCCCCGGCGATCCACGCTGCTGATGGTCAGGGCCGCCGATGGGGCCGCGGTGACTGCGCTGCGGGCGGTGCTGGAACAGAACTGGTCGCACTTCCGTCTGCCGGTGTGCGTGCTGGTGGTGTCGGATCGGCCGCTGGAGTCTGCGGCCCGGCTCTCGCGCTGAGTTGTTGGGCTCGCTGGGCCGACCCGCCAGGGTTAGTCCCGAGACGGGTGACCAAAGACTTGGCTTGCCTCCGGCTCAGCTCATCCTTAATATAGACCGACCGGTCGGTAGATTAATTCCCAAGCCATGTCGGAACCCCTGATCCAGAGTGAATTCCACGGTGCGGTGCGCCTGCTGCGCCTGAACCGCCCCGCGGCGCTGAATGCGTTCACGACGGCGCTGCTGTCCGAGTTGCTGGATGCGTTGGAGGCGGCCGCGGCGGATGAGTCGGTGCGCTGCGTGCTGCTGACCGGCGCGGGCCGGGCCTTCAGCGCGGGGCAGGACCTCAGCGACCCGGCCGTGGCCCCGGGCACCGAACCCAAGGACATCGGCCGGCTGCTGGACGAGCACTACATCCCGCTGGCGCTGCGGCTGCGCAGCCTGCCGGTGCCGGTGGTGGCGGCGGTCAACGGCGTGGCGGCGGGCGCGGGCGCCAGCCTGGCGCTGGGCTGCGACCTGGTGCTGGCCGGCGAGAGCGCCAGCTTCATCCAGGCCTTTGCCAGGATAGGCTTGATCCCGGACTGCGGCGGCACCTGGCTGCTGCCGCGCCTGGTGGGCCGCGCCAAGGCGCTGGAGCTGGCCTTGCTGGGCGACAAGCTCAAGGCGGCCGACGCCGCTGCGCTGGGCCTGGTGGCCCGCGTGCTGCCGGATGCCGAGCTGCTGGACGCCGCGATGGCGCTGGCCCAGCGCCTGGCCGCCATGCCCACGCAGGCACTGGTCGCCACGCGTCGCGCGATGGACGAGGCGCTGAAGCTGGACTTCGACGCCGCACTGCGGGCCGAGGCCGCGCTGCAGAGCCGCCTGGGCTTTGCGCACGACTACCAGGAGGGCGTGGCCGCCTTTTTTGCCAAGCGCAGCCCACAGTTCAAGGATCGCGGATGAACGAGCAGCAACGCGCCGAGCAGGTCAGGGCCCTGATGCTGTCCGACGACGCGGCCAGCCGCATGCTGGGCATCGCGATCATCGAGGTGTCGCCGGGCCGTGCCGTGGCCCGCATGACCGTGCGCCCCGACATGCTGAACGGCTTCGGCATCTGCCACGGCGGCCTGATCGCCACGCTGGCGGATTCGGCCTTCGCCTTCGCCTGCAACAGCCGCAATGCGCTGACGGTGGCGTCGGGCTTCGGCATCGACATCGTGAAGAGCGCCAAGGCCGGCGAGGTGCTGACCGCCACCGCGAGCGAGACCTCGCTGGCCGGGCGCACCGGGCTGTACGACGTCGAGGTGCGCAATCAGGACGACCTGTTGATCGCCGCGTTCCGCGGGCGTTCGTACCGACTGGGCGAACGCCGTGTCTTCGATGAAGGAGGAGACGAATGAGCCCCAAGGCCGCCCCCCGAGTGCCCAAGCCCGGCGAGCTCGAGCCCATAGAGACCGCCAGCCGCGACGAGTTGCAGTCGCTGCAGCTGGAGCGTCTGCGCTGGAGCCTGCAGCATGCTTACTGCCATGTGCCGCACTACAAGGCGGCGTTCGATGCCAAGGGCGTGCACCCGTCCGACCTGAAGACGCTGGCCGATCTGGCCAAGTTCCCGTTCACTACCAAGCAGGATCTGCGGGCCAACTATCCCTTCGGCCTGTTTGCGGTGCCGCGCGAGCGCATGGCGCGCATCCATGCGTCGTCGGGCACCACCGGCAAGCCCACCGTGGTGGGCTACACGCTGAAGGACATCGACACCTGGGCCAACCTGGTGGCGCGTTCCATCCGGGCCGCGGGCGGCCGCGCCGGTGACCTGGTGCATGTGGCCTATGGCTATGGCCTGTTCACCGGCGGCCTGGGCGCGCACTACGGCGCCGAGCGCCTGGGCTGCACCGTGATCCCCATGAGTGGCGGCCAGACCGAGAAGCAGGTGCAGCTGATCACCGACTTCAAGCCCGACATCATCATGGTCACGCCCAGCTACATGCAGGTGTTGATCGAGGAGTTCCGCCGTCAGGGGCTGGATGCGCGCGAGTCGTCGCTGAAGATAGGCATCTTCGGCGCCGAGCCCTGGACCGAGGCGATGCGCCGCGATATCGAGCAGGGTGCGGGCATTGATGCGGTGGACATCTACGGTCTCTCTGAAGTGATGGGGCCAGGTGTTGCGAACGAGTGCATAGAAAGCAAGGACGGCCCGGTCATCTGGGAAGACCATTTCTACCCCGAGATCATCGACCCCGAGACCGGCGAGGTGCTGCCGGACGGCAGCGAGGGCGAGCTGGTGTTCACCTCGCTCACCAAGGAAGCCATGCCGGTGATCCGCTACCGCACGCGCGACCTCACGCGCCTGCTGCCGCCCACGGCGCGCAGCATGCGCCGCATGGGCAAGATCGTGGGCCGCAGCGACGACATGCTGATCATCCGCGGCGTCAACCTCTTCCCCACCCAGGTGGAGGAGCTGGTGCTGCAGGAGCCGGGCCTGGGCGGCCAGTACCAGCTGGTCGTCACGCGCGAGGGGCCGCTGGACGAGCTGGTGATCCGCTGCGAGCTGGCGCTGGGCGCGCGCGACGACGGCATAGGCCCGCGCCTGGCCGAGCGCATCAAGACGCTGATCGGCGTGAGCGCCCGGGTCAGCGTCGAGCACCCCGAGTCCATAGAACGCACGCTGGTGGGCAAGGCCCGCCGTGTGGTGGACCAGCGTAAGAAGTAAGGAGCATCGCGATGTACACGCAAGCCATGGACCTGATGGCCAAGGAGGCCAGGGAAGGCGGCAAGCCCAAGGTCGTCAAGAGCGCCGAGGAGCTGGCCCGCGAACAGGCCTTCGAGGCCCGCATCGATGCGGGCGCCTTCATCGAGGCCAAGGACTGGATGCCCGACCACTACCGCAAGACGCTGGTGCGCCAGATCAGCCAGCATGCGCACAGCGAGATCGTCGGCATGCTGCCCGAGGGCAACTGGATCACGCGTGCGCCCACGCTCAAGCGCAAGGCGATTCTGCTGGCCAAGGTGCAGGACGAGGGCGGCCACGGCCTCTACCTCTATACCGCCGCCGAGACCCTGGGCACCAGCCGCGACGAGATGACCGAGGCGCTGCTGTCGGGCAAGGCCAAGTACAGCTCCATCTTCAACTACCCCACGCTGAGCTGGGCCGACATCGGCGTGATCGGCTGGCTGGTGGACGGCGCGGCCATCATGAACCAGGTGCCGCTGTGCCGCTGCTCGTATGCGCCCTATGCGCGCGCCATGATCCGTGTGTGCCGCGAGGAAAGCTTCCACCAGCGCCAGGGCTACGAGAGCCTGCTGGTGATGATGCAACAGGGCACGGCCGCGCAGAAGGCCATGGTGCAGGACGCGGTGAACCGCTGGTGGTGGCCGGCGCTGATGATGTTCGGCCCGGCGGATGCGGACTCGCCCAACAGCGAGCAGAGCATGCGCTGGGGCATCAAGCGGGTCTCCAACGACACGCTGCGCCAGAAGTTCGTGGACGCGACCATCCCTCAGGCCGAGATCCTGGGCGTGACCGTGCCCGATCCCGACCTGAAGTGGAACGAGGCCCGCCAGAGCCACGACTTCGGCGCGATCGACTGGAGCGAGTTCTGGCGCGTGGTGGGCGGCGAGGGCCCCTGCAACCGCGAGCGCCTGGCCGCGCGCAACAAGGCCTGGAACGACGGCGCCTGGGTGCGCGACGCGGCGATGACCCACGCCCGCAAACAAGCCGTGAAGGCAGAAGCAGCATGAGCAATACCAAGAACGAATGGCCACTGTGGGAAGTCTTTGTCCGCAGCAAGGCGGGCCTGGACCACAAGCATTGCGGCAGCCTGCATGCGGCCGACGCCGCCATGGCCATCCAGATGGCGCGCGACGTCTACACGCGCCGGCAGGAGGGCACCAGCATCTGGGTCGTGCGCTCCGAGCAGATCGTGGCCAGCGACCCGGTGGAGAAGGGCAGCCTGTTCGAGCCGGCCGACGACAAGGTCTACCGCCATCCCACCTTTTACGAGTTGCCCGAGCAACTCAACCACATGTGATGGACGCCAAGCTCACCTACGTCCTGCAACTGGCGGACACCTGCCTCATCCATGCCCAGCGCCTGGGCGAGTGGTGCGGCCACGCGCCGGTGCTGGAGGAAGACCTGGCCCTGTCCAATATCGCGCTGGACCTGCTGGGCCAGGCGCGCGCGCTGCTGACCCATGCGGGCCAGCTCGAAGGCGCCGGTCGGGACGAAGACCAACTCGCCTTCCTGCGCGAGGAGCGTGACTACCGCAATGTCGTGCTGGTGGAGCTGCCCAACGCGGCGGCCAGCCCGAGTGACGGCAGCGGCGGCCGCGACTTTGCGCTGACCACGCTGCGCAACGCCGCCGTCGCCATCTGGCTGGAGCTGCTGTTCGACCGCCTGCAGGCCAGTGCAGACGCGGAGCTGGCCGGCATCGCGGCCAAGTCGTTGAAGGAGGTGCGCTACCACCGCCAGCACAGCAGCGACTGGGTGGTGCGACTGGGTGACGGCACGGCCGAGTCCCAGGCCCGCATGCAGGCGGCGCTTGCGGTGCTGACGCCTTACTTCAACGAGCTATTCGCGGCAGAGGGCGTCGAGGGCGTGGGCCCGGCCTGGCGCGAGATCGAGGCTGACTGGCGCTCCCGCTGGGCCACGCTGATGGCCGAGGCCACGCTGGCGCTGCCACGCGACAGCGCGATGCAGCCGCAAGGCCATCTGGGCATGCACAGCGAGCACCTGGGCCACCTGCTGGCCACGATGCAATACCTGCAGCGCGCATACCCCGGGGGCGTGTGGTGAACCTGGACGCCGCCCGCGCCCGGCTCGCGGCCGTGCCCGACCCGGAGATCCCGGCGGTCAGCCTCATGGAGCTGGGCATAGTCCGAGAGCTGCGGGCCACGGACGCGGGCCTGGAAGTGGTGCTCACGCCCACCTACAGCGGCTGCCCGGCCACCGAGCTGATCGCGGACGACGTGCGTGCGGCGTTGGCCGAGTTCGGCCCGGTCACGGTGACCTTGCAGCGCGTGCCGGCCTGGACGACCGACTGGATCACGGCCGACGGCCGCGAGAAGCTGCAGCGCTACGGCATCGTGCCGCCTCAATGCGGGTCGGAGCAGGCCATCTCGGTCGTGCCGCGCCTGCGTTGCCCGCGCTGTAGCGGCGGCAAGACCGAGCAGCTGTCGCGTTTCGGCTCCACGCCCTGCAAGTCCACCTGGCGCTGCATCGAATGCGGCGAACCCTTCGAATACTTCAAACCCTTATGAACCCACCCCCTACGCGCTTCGCGCGCCCCCTTCGAGGGGGCACTGCCAGCGGCCCGGCAAAGCCGGTTCCGCGGCAGTCGCTGGACGGGCTCGCGCGCTTCGCGGCGAGCAATTAGGGACCAGAGCACCATGGCACTTCACTTTCATGCTTTGCGCGTGACTTCGGTCGAGCGCGACACCGACGACGCGATGGTGGTCGGCTTCGACGCCCCGGCCGAGGGCTTTGCGTTCGAGCCTGGGCAATACCTGACCCTGCGCACCACGCTGGGTGGCCAGGAGCTGCGCCGCAGCTACTCCATCTGCTCGGCGCACGAGCTCAAGGTGGGCATTCGCCGTGTCGACGGCGGCGCGTTCTCCAGCTGGGCGCATGAGCACCTGAAGGTGGGCGACCTCATCGAGTCCTACCCGCCCCAGGGCCGTTTCGTGATGCCGCCGGCACGGCAGGCCGGGCGCCATGTGCTGTTCATCGCCGGGGGCTCGGGCATCACGCCCATCCTCAGCCTGATGACGGCGCTGCTGGAGCAGGAGCCGCAGTCGCGTGCGACGCTGATCTACGCCAACCGCCGCACGGCGTCCACGATGTTCAAGGAGCCGCTCGAGGACCTGAAGAACCGCTTCATGACCCGGCTGTCCCTGCACCTGGTGTTCAGCCGCGAGGTGGTGGATGCGCCGCTGTACGGCGGGCGGCTGGACGCCGGCAAGCTCAGTGCCTTCCTGGCCGGCCCGGTGCCGGTGGCGGGTGTGGACGAGGCCTTCGTCTGCGGCCCCTTCGAGATGAACGACCAGGCTGAGGCGGCGCTGCGGGGGGCGGGGCTGCCGGCCGCGCGCCTGCATGTGGAGCGCTTCGGCACGCCCGAGAGCCAGCAGGGCCGACAGGCGCCGCACCAGCACCGTGCCGGCGACGCGGCCCAGGCGCGCGTGACCGTGGTGCGGGACGGGCTGTCGCGTGACATCGAGATGCTGGCCAGCGACCCCAGCCTGCTGGATGCGGCGGCGCGCGAAGGCATGGATGTGCCCTTCTCCTGCAAGAGCGGCGTCTGCGCCACCTGCCGCTGCAAGCTGGTGGAGGGGCAGGTGCGCATGGACAGGAACTTCGCGCTCGACGCCGACGACCTGGCTGCGGGCTTTATCCTGAGCTGCCAGGCCCATCCGCTGACCGAGCGGGTGGTCATCTCCTTCGACGAGCGTTGACATCCCGCATGCCGCCCCTTGGTCCGAACATCCGTCCGGGCATTCGCCCGAACCCTCGCCCGTCGCGGTCACCTGACCGCGCGGCCCGCTGAGATGGCCCGCCCGCGCGCCCCCGGCTTCGAGGCCCAGCGCGAGGACATCCTCGCGGCCGCCGCCCACCTGTTCGCGGAGCAGGGCTTCAGTGCCGCGTCCATGAACCAGGTTGCCGAGGCCTGTTCGGTGGCCAAGCCCACGCTGTACCACTACTTCCGGGACAAGCAGCAGCTGCTGGTGGACATCTGCGACGCCCATGTGCAGGGGCTGCTGCAGCTGGTGGAACAGGTGCAGGCCGAGCGGCTGCCGGCCGAGGCCGAGCTGCGCCGGCTGATCGAGCGCTTCACGCTGGCCTATGCCAGCGCGCAGGATCAGCACCGCGTGCTGACCAGCGAGATCCGCTTCCTGCCCGACGACGCGCGCGAGCGCATCGTGGCCGTGGAGCGGCGCGTCGTGGCCGCCTTCGCCGACACGCTGTGCCGGCTGCGACCGGAGCTGCGAGACGAGAAGCTGCACAAGCCGCTGACCATGCTGCTGTTCGGCATGATCAACTGGACCTTCACCTGGCTGCGGCCGGATGGCGAGCTGTCTCACGAGGCCGTCGCCATGCTGGTCAGCCAGCTGTTTTTTGGCGGCCTGGGCGCGGTGCAGTTGCGCGAGCCGGCCCTTTCGACCTGAATCTGACAACCACCAAGAGGAGACAAGGCATGAAAGCAGCATTCAAGCAACTGGCCGTGGCCTGCGGCGCCGCGCTGGCACTGTCGGCCGCCCAGGCCGACATCAACGTCGGCGTGACCGTGTCGGCCACCGGGCCGGCGGCGTCGCTGGGCATCCCGGAGAAGAACACGGTGGCGCTGATGCCCACCACCATCGCGGGCCAGAAGGTTAACTACATCGTGCTGGACGACGCGTCCGACACCACGACCGCGGTGGCCAACACACGCAAGTTCATCACCGAGCACAAGGTGGATCTGGTCATCGGCTCCACCGTCACGCCCAACTCGCTGGCGATGATCGACGCGGTGGCCGAGTCCGGCACGCCGATGATCTCGATGGCCGCGTCGGCGCGCATCGTCGAGCCCATCGACGCCAAGAAGAAGTGGGTCTTCAAGACGCCGCAGAACGACATCATGATGACGCTGGCCATCGTTACGCACATGGTGGACCACGGCGTGAAGAAGGCCGCCTTCATCGGCTTTGCCGACGCCTATGGCGAGGGCTGGTGGGGCGAGTTCAGCAAGCTGGCCCAGCTCAAGGGTCTGCAGATCGTGGCGAGCGAGCGTTACAACCGCACGGACACCTCGGTCACCGGCCAGGTGCTCAAGCTGTTTGCCGCCAAGCCGGACGCGGTGCTGATCGCCGGTTCCGGCACGCCCGCCGCACTGCCGCAGAAGGCGCTGAAGGAGCGCGGCTACGCCGGCAAGATCTACCAGACCCACGGCGTGGCCAACAACGACTTCCTGCGCGTGGGCGGCAAGGACGTGGAAGGCACGCTGCTGCCCGCCGGCCCGGTGCTGGTGGCCTCGCAGCTGCCGGCCGACCATCCGGTGAAGAAGAGCGCGCTGGACTACATCACGAAGTACGAGGCCGCGAACGGCAAGGGCAGCGTGTCCACCTTCGGCGGCCATGCCTGGGATGCCGGCCTGCTGCTGGCGGCCGCCGCGCCCGAGGCGCTGAAGAAGGCCCAGCCCGGCACGCCGGCCTTCCGCGCCGCGCTGCGTGACGCGATAGAGAACGCCAAGAACGTGGCCGGCGCGCACGGCGTCTTCAACATGTCGCCGCAGGACCACCTGGGCCTGGACCAGCGCGCCCGCGTGATGGTCGAGATCAAGAATGGTGCCTGGGTGCTGCTGAAGTAGCCCACCCCCTACGCGCTTCGCGCGCCCCCTCAAGGGGGCACTGCCAGTGGCCCGGCGGAGCCGGTTCCACGGCAGTCGCTGGATGAATGGCCGTCGCTTCGCGAGGCCTTGAGGATCAAAGATGACGGTCGCTACCCTTCAGAGTTTCATCGCTGGCCGCTGGGTCGGCGCCACGGCGGCCAAGCCGCTGGCGAGCGCCATCAATGGCCGCGTCGTCGCCCACACGCACGAGGAGGGCCTGGACTTCGCAGAAGCCATGGCCTACGCGCGCAGCACGGCGTTGCCGGGCCTGCTGCGCACCCACTTCCAGGATCGCGCCCGCGTGCTGAAGGCGCTGGCCGCCTACCTGCTCGAACGCAAGGAGCAGCTCTACGCGATCAGCGCCCACACCGGCGCGACCCGGGCCGATTCGTGGATAGATATCGAGGGCGGCATAGGCACCTTGTTCGCGTATGCCTCCATCGGCGGCAAGGACCTGCCCAGCAGCAATGTGCTGCACGAGGGCCCGCCCATGCGCCTGGGTGCCGACAACCACTTCATCGGCAGCCATGTGCTGGTGCCCAAGCGCGGCGTGGCGCTGCACATCAACGCCTTCAATTTCCCGATGTGGGGGATGCTGGAGAAGTTCGCGCCCAGCTTCCTGGCCGGCATGCCCTGCCTGGTCAAGCCGGCCACCGCGACCAGCTATGTGGCCGAGGCCTGCGTGCGGCTGATCGTGGACTCCGGCCTGGTGCCGGCCGGCGCGCTGCAGCTCATCATCGGCGGCACGGGCGACCTGTTCGAGCGCCTGGACGAGGCCGATGTGGTGACCTTCACCGGCAGCGCCGACACCGCGCTGCAGCTCAAGGCCCACCCCAATCTGCTCAAGAAGAGCATCCCCTTCAACGCCGAGGCCGACAGCCTGAACTGCGCCATCCTGGCGCCCGACGTGACGCCGGACGACCCGGAGTTCGAGCTCTTCATCAAGGAAGTGGCGCGCGAGATGACGGCCAAGGCCGGCCAGAAGTGCACCGCGATACGCCGCACCCTGGTGCCGCGCCACCTGGTGGATGCGGTGGCCACCGCGCTGAAGGCGCGGCTGGCCAAGACCGTGGTGGGCGACCCCGCGGTGGAGGGCGTGCGCATGGGGGCGCTGGCCAGCAAGGCCCAGCAGGCCGACGTGACCGAGCGCGTGGCCCAGCTGGCCCGTCACTGCGAGGTGCTGCTGAGCGAACGCGACGGCTTCGCACCGCGCGGCGAGGGCGTGGCCGAAGGCGCCTTCTACGCCCCCACGCTGCTGCTGGCGCGCGATCCGGCCAGCAGCGAGGCCCATCACCTGGAAGCCTTCGGCCCGGTGACCACGCTCATGCCCTATGGCGACTTCGAGGAGGCGCTGCATCTGGCAACGCTGGGCCGCGGCAGCCTGGTCGGCACGGTCTGCACCAAGACCCCGGCGCTGGCCGCGCAGGCGGTGCCGACGTTTGCCGCCTGGCACGGCCGCATGCTGGTGCTGGACCGCGAGGCCGCGCTGGAGAACACCGGCCACGGCTCGCCGCTGCCCAAGCTCAAGCACGGCGGCCCGGGCCGCGCCGGCGGCGGCGAGGAGTTGGGCGGCCTGCGCGCGGTCAAGCACTACCTGCAGCGCTGCGCGGTGCAGGGCTCGCCGACGATGATCTCGGCCGTCACCGGCGAGTACCAGCGCGGTGGCGCGGTCACCGAGAGCGAGATCCACCCCTTCCGTCGCCACTTCGAGGACGTGGAGGTGGGTATGAGTCTGCTGACGCATCGCCGCACCGTGGGCGAGGCGGACATCGTGGCCTTTGGCGGCCTGTCGGGCGACTACTTCTACATGCACTTCGACGAGGTGGCGGCGGCGCAGTCGCCCTTCGGCAGGCGCATCGCGCATGGCTACTTCGTGCTGTCGGCCGCGGCCGGCCTGTTCGTGAGCCCGGCGCCGGGCCCGGTGCTGGCCAACTACGGCCTGGAGAACCTGCGCTTCGTGACGCCGGTGGCGATAGGCGACACCATCCAGGCACGCCTCACCGCTAAGCGCAAGATCGACCGCCCGCTGCGCGATGACCAACCCGCGCAAGGCGTGATCGGCTGGGATGTGGCCGTGACCAACCAGCGCGGCGAGCTGTGCGCGAGCTACGAGATCCTGACGTTGGTGGCCAAGCGCGGCGGGGCCGGCTGAAGCGGCTGGCGGCCTTCAAGGTTGCCAGCCCTGTGGGCGGTGGCCGGACGGCACGGCGGCGCGACGAGGGCCGCGCCGATCCGCAGGGTCAGTTCGTGCTGCTGGCGTCGCCAGCGGCCGCCTTGGCCTGCGAGTCTTTCAGGTTGGCGCGGCGCGCGCCGGTGAAGCGCTTGGCCCAGTAGGCGTCCCGCATGTCTTCCACCCGCACGGCGCTGCCGGTGCGCGGGGCGTGGATGAACTTGCCTTCGCCCACGTAGATGCCCACATGACTGAAGGTGGCGCGCATGGTGTTGAAGAACACCAGATCGCCGGGCTTCAGGTCTTCGCGGCGGATGGAGAGCAGGCTGGAGTCGCGCGCCTGCTCATCGGCGCGGCGGGGCAGCACCAGGCCCACGCTCATCTCGAAGATGTGGCGGGTGAAGCCGCTGCAGTCGAAACCGTTTTCGACCGAATTGCCACCGCGCGTGTAGCGAACGCCCAGGAAATTCATTGCCGACAGCACGAGGTCCGACGCCGCGTCCCGCACACTGGTCAGCAGGCGTCCGGGGGCGCTGTTCTCGGCCGCGTTCAGCAGGCCGCGCTCGCTCAGGAAGCGGCTGACCGGATCCTGCTTCTCGGCATTGGGTGCGGCAGGGGCCGGCTTGGCTGCGGCGTTCTTGTCTGCCTGACCGGCTGCCGGGGATTGCTGCAGGCTCTGGCCGTAGGCGCCCATCATCGTGCCCGCCGGAGGCGTCGATGCCGGCTGGCTGGTGCTCTGGGCCTGCACATGGCAGGCCAGTGCCACCAAGCAGGCGGCCGAAAGGCGGGCTAGGGAAGCGACGGGAACCAGGGACATTCAGGCGTAACGGAATCCGGTGCGGGCCACGATGGGTCGCGGTAGCAGAAGGTCAGGCGGGCGCAGGGTAGGGGGGTACCCTGGCGGGGTCAATCGTTGCAGACGTAAAGGGCGTCATTTTGCGGGCAAACCCGGGGTTACGCCAGTAAGAATTTCGGGAAAACCCGCAATCCTTGTCACAAACTGATCCAGGTCAGACTTCCGTCAGTGCCTGCTGCCCACACTGGGCAGATGAGTTCCTACGCCGACTTTCACCGCCGTTCTCTCGCGGATCGCGAGGGTTTCTGGACCGAACAGGCCCGCCGCATCGACTGGCAGACGCCGCCGCAGCAGATCTGCGATGTCAGCCGCCCGCCGTTCGCGCGCTGGTTTGTCGGTGGCACGACCAACCTCTGCCACAACGCGGTGGACCGTCACGCGGCCCACCGGCCTGGGGACAACGCGCTGATCTGGGTGTCCACCGAGGTCGGCAAGGAAGTGGTCTACAGCTTCGAGGATCTGCAGGTCGAGGTTGAGACCATGGCGGCCATCCTGCGGGCCCAGGGCGTGGGGCAGGGCGACCGGGTGCTGATCTACATGCCCATGATTCCCGAAGCCGCGTTCGCGATGCTGGCCTGCGCGCGTATAGGCGCCATCCACTCGGTTGTGTTCGGCGGTTTCGCCTCGGTCAGCCTGGCCAGCCGCATCGACGACGCTGCGCCGAAGCTCATCGTCAGCGCGGACGCGGGCAGCCGTGGCGGCAAGGTCGTGCCCTACAAACCCCTGCTGGACGAGGCGATCAGCCTGGCGTCCCACAAGCCGGCGGCGGTGCTGATGGTGGACCGTGGGCTGTCGGCCTTTGCGCCCGTGGCCGGCCGCGACCTGGACTACGCCGCCCAGCGCGAGCAGTACCGTGGCCAGACGGTGCCCTGCGTCTGGCTGGAGTCCAACGAGATCAGCTACACGCTGTACACGAGTGGCACCACGGGTAAACCGAAGGGTGTGCAGCGCGACGTCGGCGGCTACGCCGTGGCCCTGGCCACGAGCATGGACTACATCTACGGCGGCAAGGCGGGCGAGACCTACTTCTCCACCAGCGACATCGGCTGGGTCGTGGGGCACAGCTACATCATCTACGGCCCGCTGATCGCCGGCATGGCGACGCTGATGTTCGAGGGCCTGCCGGTGAGCCCGGATGCCGCCATCTGGTGGAGCCTGGTCGAGAAGTACAAGGTCACCGTGATGTTCAGTGCGCCGACCGCGGTGCGGGTGCTGAAGAAGCATGACCCGGCCCTGCTCAAGCGGCACGACCTGTCCTCGCTGCGGGCGCTCTTCCTGGCCGGCGAGCCACTGGACGAGCCCACGGCGCGCTGGATTGCCGAGGGCCTGAACGTGCCCATCATCGACAACTACTGGCAGACCGAGACGGGCTGGCCGTTGCTGACCGTGGCCAACCACATCCCCGGCGTGGATGCGGTGCCCACCCGCTTCGGCTCGCCCGGCATGCCGATGTACGGCTACGACGTGAAGCTGCTGGACGAGCAGACAGGCGAGGCGCTGACGGCGCCCAACCAGAAGGGCGTGCTGGTCATCGAGCATCCGCTGCCGCCGGGCTGCCTGCAGACCATCTGGGGCGATGACGAGCGCTTCGTGCGCACCTACTGGAGCAGCGTGCCCGGGCGTCAGGTCTATTCCACCTTCGACTGGGGCCTGCGCGACGAGGACGGCTACACCTTCATCCTCGGGCGCACCGACGACGTCATCAACGTGGCCGGCCACCGGCTGGGCACGCGCGAGATCGAGGAGAGCATCTCCAGCCATGCGGCCATCGCCGAGGTGGCCGTGGTGGGCGTGGCCGACCAGCTCAAGGGTCAGGTGGCGATCGCGTTCGCCGTACTGCGTGATCCGGCCCAGGCCGCCACGCCCGAGCTGGCGCGGGCGCTGGAGGGGCAGGTGATGAAGCAGGTCGACGGCCAGCTCGGCGCGGTGGCCCGGCCAGCGCGAGTGCTCTTCGTGAACGTGCTGCCCAAGACCCGCTCCGGGAAGCTGCTGCGGCGCGCGCTGCAGGCGGTGGCCGAGGGGCGTGACCCCGGCGACCTCACCACGCTGGACGACCCGGGCGCGCTGGCCCAGGTCAAGGCGCTGCTGGGGAACTGACGAACTCCCGTTGCACGCCTGGGCGTGCACGGGACTCGCCCCCTGCCGCCTGGCGCCTCGGGCCTGTGGCCGGGGCTCGCCCCGAGGCTCAGCCGCAGTGGCCGCCGCCGCAGCTGTGGGCCGGGGCCGCCTCGGCGAGCACCGGTTCGCGCGACTGGCCGGTGGCGGGGTCGTAGCCGCGCTGCTCCATCGTGAACACCAGGGCAGCATCCATCATCTCGGCATGGCCCGGGAACCATTGCGCCAGTTCGCGCCGCACGATGGCCATGGGCTCAAGGTCGTTCAGCTCGGTGGCGTAGCGCACCACCTCGCGCATCACGTTGAGCACCATGTTGTGCTGGCTGGTGTGGCAGTTCTGGGCCTCGAAGCCGTTGTCCGCCATCCAAGCCTCTTCCATCGCGAAGTGGGCCTCGGTGTGCGTCAGCAGCTCTCGGAAAGCGGGCAGCGCGTCTTCGCCGCGATCCAGCACCTCGCCGAAGCGGTTCAGCAGTTCGACGAACTCTTCGTGCGTGTGGTCCAGCTGCGGTTGCTTGAGAACGAGGGAGTCGGTCCAGGCGAGCGTGGTCATGAATGAATGGTAGTGAAACCGGGTGCGGCATGCGTTGACCCAGCACAAAGGCCGGCCCGCGCCGAGGGCTCAGCGGCCGGCTTCGTAGCGGAAGGTCTGGACGGTTTCCTCGACCTGGCGGTTGGACGGCTGCCCCTGGAGGCCAGGCAGCACGGTTGTCTTGGTCAGCCTGGAGCGATGGGGCACCAGGGTGTCCGGCTCGGTGACCAGTTCAAGCTCCACCAGCAGGTCCAGTGTCGACAGGGTCTTCTCCATGCCGGCGGCGGCCTCCGGTGCAAGCTGCGCCACGATGCCGGCCACGGCCTGCTTCAGCGCGGCGCTGTCCGGTCGGGTGCTGGCCTTGAGCTCGATGCACTCAAGCGTCCGGCCCTCTCGATCGCAGGGCAGCCGCCGGGTGACCTTGAAGTGCGTTTCGTAGGCGATGGCTTGGTTGATCAGCGGGGCGACGCCCTGGGTCTGGGCCACGTAGTCTTCCCCGAGATCGATGGCCTGCTCGCCGCCGGCCCAACTGCCCACCAGCCAGTCCCAGTCGCCCCGCACGGCCGCGCTCAGCACCTCGACGCCGAGCAGCTTGTCCAGGGCAGCCAGGCTGGCGGCCTTGCCCGGTCCGTCGGGCAGCAGCGGGCTCAGGGCACTGCGCATGGCCTCCTGGAAGGCTTCCGGCTTGTCCAGTGCGACGAAGTCGCCGTCGGCCGACACCAGGTAGCCGGGCAAGGCAGCCTGCGTCAGCACCCGCATCAAGGCCTGTTGCGGGGGCGGCAATGCGGCCAGGCCCTTGGGGTCGAGACGCAGGTCGCTGAACGCGATGGTGTACTGCTGACCCTGCCGTGCGGCACGCATGACATGGCTGTAGCTGGCGACGCTGCGCGCGGGCGGCTGTCCATCAACCTCACGCATGCGGGTTTTGTTGCTTTCCACCTGGGCCACCAGCCCGGACGGCCAGGCGAACCTGAGCCGGACACTGTCCTGCGACTGCGACTGCGACTGCGACTGCGCCTGCAGCGTGAAGGCACAGCCCAGCAGCCCGGCAAACGCCAGGCGTGTCATCGACCGCCTCATGGATCCTCCCTCAGGTCGAGGTCGTGCCCGGCCTTGTTTCTTGATGGTCAGGCCAATCGTAGGCGATGCCGCGCCACCTGGGCACGCACCTGGGCCGGGGCCGTGCCGCCCAGCACCTTGCGGGCGTTCAGCGAGCCCTCGAGCGAGAGCACGTCGAACACGTCGGCCTCCACCCGGGCGTCGAAGGTCTGCAGCTGCTGCAGTGACAGGGCGGCCAGGTCCACACCCTGCTGGGTGGCGGTCTTGACCGCGTGGGCCACCACCTCGTGCGCATCGCGGAAGGGCAGGCCCTTCTTCACGAGGTAGTCGGCCAGGTCGGTGGCGGTGGCGTGGCCCTTGAGCGCCGCGGCGCGCATGGTCTCGGGCTTGACGGTCAGGCCCGCCAGCATGTCGCCGAAGATGCGCAGCGTGTCGCGCAGCGTGTCCACGGTGTCGAACAGCGGTTCCTTGTCTTCCTGGTTGTCCTTGTTGTAGGCCAGCGGCTGGCCCTTCATCAGCGTGACCAGTCCCACCAGATGGCCCACCACGCGGCCGGTCTTGCCGCGCGCCAGCTCGGGCACATCCGGGTTCTTCTTCTGCGGCATGATGCTCGACCCGGTGCAGAAGGCATCGGGCAGCGCGATGAAGCCGAAGTTCTGGCTCATCCACAGGATCAGCTCTTCCGAGAGCCGCGAGATGTGGATCATCACCAGCGAGGCGGCGGCGCTGAACTCGATGGCGAAGTCGCGGTCACTCACCGCGTCCAGGCTGTTCTGGCACACGCCGTCCATGCCCAGCGTGCGGGCCACGCGCTCGCGGTCCAGCGGGTAGCTGGTGCCGGCCAGCGCGGCCGCGCCCAGCGGCAGGCGGTTCACCCGCTTGCGGGCGTCGGCCAGGCGCTCGGCGTCGCGCGCAAACATCTCCACATAGGCCAGCAGGTGGTGGCCGAAGCTGACCGGCTGGGCCACCTGCAGGTGGGTGAAGCCCGGCAGGATGACCTCGGCGTGGCGTTCGGCCTGCTCCACCAGCACGCGCTGCAGGTTGGCGAGCAGGCCGCTCAGCTCATCGATCTCGCCGCGCAGCCACAGGCGCACGTCGGTGGCCACCTGGTCGTTGCGGCTGCGGCCGGTGTGCAGGCGCTTGCCGGCAATGCCCACGCGCTCGGTCAGGCGGGCCTCGATGTTGAGGTGCACGTCCTCCAGGTCCAGCTTCCAGTCGAACTGGCCGGCTTCGATTTCTGCTGCGATGGCGTTCAGGCCGCTCTGGATGGCGGCGTGGTCCTCGGCGCTGAGGATGCCCTGGGCATGCAGCATCTCGGCGTGCGCCAGGCTGCCGGTGATGTCGGCACGCCAGAGGCGCTGGTCGAAGTCCACGCTGGCGGTGTAGCGCTTCACCAGGTCGCTCATGGGCTCGGAGAAGAGGGCGGACCAGGCTTGGGCTTTGTTGGCGAGTTGGTTGTCAGACATGGGGGCGGACCAGGAGTCAGGACGAGGCAGGAGACGCGCACAATCCGGCGCAGCCCGCGATTATCGAACGCCCGCCCGTCATGCCCCTGTTTCAGCGCGTCAAGCGTGTCAGCCGCGATTCACCCTGGCGCGATTCGGTGCAGCTCAGCCAGTGGCTGGGTTTCGCGTCGACCGAGGTGCCGGGTCTTGCTCCGCAGGCGCTGCTGGACCCTGGGCGTGCCTTCGACGTCTGCCATGTGGGCCTGGTGCTGCGTGCCGTGCTGGGGGTGCAGCTGCTGCTGGGTCTGGGCACGGCCCTGGTGGCGAACGGTCTCGTGCAGTGGACGGCCCTGCTGGCCAACGGCACGGCGGTGACGCTGTTTGCGGTGCTGGCCTGGTTGCTGCTGGTGTGCGCGGCCAAGCAGCTGTGGCCGCGCCTACCGGAAGCCGGGCAGTGGGCCGCGCTGATGGCACTGGGCGCGTTCTGTGCCTGGGTCGGCTTTGCGCTGCTGAACTTCTGGGTGGACGAGCCGCCCGGTGCCTGGCGCATCGGCTCCGTTGCGGCGGCCGGCGCCTGCGGTGCGGCGGCCCTGCTGGCCTGGCTGAAGCTGCGTGCCCACAGCCAGCGTCCGGCGGACGCCCTGGCGCAGCTGGTGGAGCTGCAGGCGCGCATCCGGCCGCACTTCCTGTTCAACACGCTGAACAGCGCGATGGCGCTGATCCAGATCGATCCCGGTCGCGCTGAGGGCGTGCTGGAGGACCTCTCCGAGCTGTTCCGGGTGGCGTTGGCCGATGCCGATGCCGTGGTGACGCTGGGCGACGAGGTGGAGCTGGCCCGCCGCTACCTGGCCATCGAGCAGATCCGCTTCGGTGACCGGCTGCGCGTGCACTGGGAGCTGGACCCGGCCGCCGCGGGCGCGCGCGTGCCGCCGCTGCTGCTGCAGCCGCTCGTGGAAAACGCGGTCAGGCATGGCGTGGAGCCCAACGACGAGGGCGGTGAGCTGACGCTGACCACGCAGCGGCGCGGCGACGAGGTGGAGATACGCTTGGTCAACAGCGTGGGTGCGCCCACCCGAACGCCCGGGCATGGCCTGGCGTTGCGCAATGTGCGGCAGCGGCTGCGGCTGATGCACGATGTGGCAGCGCGCTTCGAGGTCGAGCCGGGCGAGGGCCGCTTCAGCCTGCGCATCGTCGTGCCGGCCTGAGCGGCGGCTTAGGCTGGCGCCAGAACCGGGGAGAAGAACATGAGCTTGCAGATCCTGATCGTCGACGATGAGCCGCTCGCGCGCCTGCGCCTGCGCAGCCTGGTCGAGGCGATTGCCGAGCCGCGCTGCGAGGTCGTGGCCGAGGCCGCCACGGCCTCGCAGGCAACGGCCTGGCTGCGCGAGCACCGCTGCGACCTGGTGCTGCTGGACGTGCAGATGCCCGGGGCCGACGGGCTGCAGTTCGCCGATGGCCTGGTGCAGCGGGCGGCGGGTGCGCCGGCGCCGCTGGTGATCTTCGTGACGGCCCACGCCGCCCATGCGTTGCGCGCCTTCGAGCTGGAAGCGCTGGACTACCTGACCAAGCCGGTACGCCGCGAACGCCTGCAGGCGGCGCTGGCCCGGGCCGCGCAGCGGCTGGCCGAGCGTGCGGCGGCCCAGGCGCAACAGCCGACCCCGGCCGCCGCGGCGCCCGAGGCCGACTTCATCACGCTGAGCGACCGGGGCCGGCTGCGTCGCATCCCGGTGGCCGAGGTGCTGTACTTCAAGGCCGAGCTCAAGTACGTGACGCTGCGCACCGCCTCCGAGACGCATGTGCTCGACGGTGCGCTGTCGGAGCTGGAGCAGCGCTGGCCCGAGCGCTTCCTGCGCATTCACCGCAACGCGCTGGTGGCACGCTGGGCGGTGCGCGAACTGGAGCGCCATGCGGTCACCAACTTCGGCGAGCTGGACGACGGCAGCGGTGACGGCGGCGACAGCTGGGCGGTGCGCATCGTGCATGTGGACGAATGGCTGGCGGTGTCGCGCCGGCAGGTGGCGGCGGTGCGCGAGGCGCTGGCGGGGCAGGGGCGATGAGACGCCGGGCGGCCGCGCTGGCCGGCCTTGCGCTGGTTACGGCCGGCGGGCTGGTGTGGCTGCTCACGCGCTGGGAACCGCCCACGGGGCCGTCCGTGGTACTGGCCGGCCCGGCGGCTTCTGCGCCGTTGCAGGCGTCCGCGCCGGCGTCCGGTGCTTCCTTCGCCTTGGCGCAGCCGTCCGCGTCGTCAGTGGCGGAGGCTGCCGAGCAGGACCTGGCTTCGCGGATGAAGGAAAACTGGTGTGTCTTCGGCGCAGCCGCGGCGCGGCAAACGCGCCAGGTGGCCCGGGCGCGCGGAGCTGAACCGGCCGAAGCCAAGGCCCACGCGGCCCGCCTGGCGGCCGTCGGGGTGCGGGTGCTGGATGAGGCGCGCGAGCAGGCCACGCAGCGGTTCGTCCGGGCGCTGCAGGCGCGGCGGGACCAGCGCTCGCTGGCCTTGGCCGAGTACCTGCTGGGTGACGCGCCAGCCCGCGCCCGATTGCAGGATCTGGCTGGGCGCAGCACCGACCCGATGGTCACGGCCCTGGCGTTGCAGCGCCTCTGCGACGCGGGAGACTGCATCAACATCGAGGCTTCGCAATGGTCACGGCTGGAGCCGGCCAATCTGCAGGCCTGGCTGACCCTGATGCAGAAGGTCCCCAATGGCGGCCTGTCATGGGATGAGGCCTGGGATCGCGTCCTCGGCGTGGCGCGCTACTCGCGCAGTTACCAGCGCGAGACGCTGGCCGCCTTGCTGGCGCTGCCGCTGACCCTGGCGCCGGGGCTGGCCTCGCAGGCCGAGCTTGAGGTGCTGACAGGCCTGAATGCGGCCTGGGTGGTGCCGAAGTACTCCTGGCTGTTGGGCGGCTGTCGGCTGGTACGCCGCGATGCGCCGCGGGCTGCCCGCTGCTCTGCCGTGGCGGAGCTGATGTGGAGTCAGGACAGCCTGCTGGAGCGGTCGGTGGCGCTGGCCACGGTTCGGACGCTGATGCGTGACGCGCCCGCCTTGCGTGCTGCCTGGGAGCCGAGAGCTAGCCAGTATGCAATCGTCACGGCAGGCGCCGAAGACGGCCTGCAGCGCCTGATGGCCCGGGTCTGGCCCCAGGGTGGTGCTGCGGCTGCGCCCGCGGCTTGTGGCGAACTGTCGGCGCTGCGGTCCCTGTTGGTGGCAATGGCAGGCCGAGGTGAATGGATGCAGGCGATCCATGATCTGCGCGAGGCGGGCCAGGGCGGGGCCGGTGAGTTTCTGGAAGGCAGTCGCAATGCGCTGGAGCGGCCGGCGCGCCAGGCCTCCACCGGCACCGACTGAGTCCTCAGCCCGTGTTGCGCAGCCCCGCCGCGACGCCGTTGATGGACAGGTGGATGCCGCGCTGCACGCGCTCCATTGCCGGGTCGTCGGCGTCCATGCGGCGGTAGCGGCGCATCAGCTCCACCTGCAGGTGGTTGAGCGGGTCGATGTAGGGGAAGCGGTGCTCGATGGAGCGGGCCAGCGAGGGGTTGGACGCCAGCCGGCTGCTTTCGCCGGTGATCAGCGCCAGTGCGGCCTGGGTGCGCTCGAATTCGGCGCGTATGGCCGCGAAGATGCGTCGGCCCAGCTTCTTGTCCTCCACCAGTTCCACATAGCGCTCGGCCAGCGCCAGGTCGGCCTTGGCCAGCACCATGTCGAGGTTGGACAGCACGGCGCGGAAGAAGGGCCAGCCCTTGACCATGCGCTTGAGCAGCGTGAGGTTTTTGGTGCGCAGGGCCGGGTCTTGCCCGAGGAAGGCCTCGACGCCGGAGCCGAAGCCGCACCAGCCGGGCAGGGTCACGCGGGCCTGGCCCCAGGAGAAGCCCCAGGGAATGGCGCGCAGGTCTTCGATGGCACGGGTGGCCTTGCGTGAGGCGGGGCGCGAGCCGATGTTGAGCTCGGCGATCTCTCGAATGGGCGTGCTGGCGAAGAAGAAGTCGGCAAAGCCCGGCGTGTCGTAGACCAGGCCGCGGTAGGCGGCGAAGCTGGCATCGGAGAGCTTCTGCGCCGCCTCCATGAAGGACTTGGGCGCGCTCTGGGTCGGATGCAGCAGCGTGGCCTCCAGCGTGGCGGCCACCAGGGTTTCCAGGTTGCGCCGGCCGATCTCTGGGTGGGCGTACTTGGAGGCGATCACCTCGCCCTGCTCGGTCAGGCGGATCTGGCCGTTCACGGTGCCGGGCGGCTGTGCCAGGATGGCCTGGTAGCTGGGGCCGCCGCCGCGGCCCACCGTGCCGCCGCGGCCGTGGAAGAGGCGCAGCGTGAGGGTTTGCTCCCCGGATTCGTTCAGTTCGTCGAACAACTCGACCAGCGCGGTCTCGGCGCGGTAAAGCTCCCAGGAGGAGGTGAACATGCCGCCGTCCTTGTTGCTGTCGGAATAGCCCAGCATGACGTCCTGCTCGCCGGTCCCGCCGGGGCTGGAGCGCTGCACCAGCCCGCGCACGCCGGGCAGGGCGTAGAACTCGCGCATGATGTCCGGCGCAATGCGAAGGTCGCCAATGGTCTCGAACAGCGGCACGATGATGAGGTCGGCCGAGGCCTCTTCGGCCAGCAGGCCGCGCAGCAGGCCGCTCTCCTTCAGCAGCAGGGCCACCTCCAGCAGGTCGGACACCGATTCGGTGTGCGAGATGATGTAGTGCCGCAGCGCCTCGCGGCCGTAGCGGGCCAGGGCCTCGCGGGCGGCCTCGAACACGGCCAGCTCGCCCAGCGCCTTGTCGCTGTAGCTCGCGCCAATCACGCGCAGCGGCCGCGCATCGTTGAGCAGGCGCACCAGCAGGGCGCGCTTGGTCAGCTCGTCGAGGCCGGCGTAGTCGCGCTCGATGCGCGCTGTGGCCAGCAGCTCGGCGATGACGGCCTCGTGCTGGTCGCTGCTCTGGCGCAGGTCCAGCGTGGCGAGATGGAAGCCGAACACCTGCACGGCGCGCATCAGCGGTGCCAGGCGCAGCGGGATCAGCGCCTCGCCGTGATGGCTGCGCAGCGAGGCCTCGATGATGCGCAGGTCGGCCAGCAGCTCGTCGGGGGTCAGGTAGGGGTCCTGCGGCGCCACCGCATGGCGCAGGGCCTCGGTGCCGGTCAGGGCCTCCAGAGTGGCGGCCAGCCGGGCGTACATGCCGGTCAGCGCTCGGCGGTAGGGCTCGTCGAGCCGGTGCACGTTCTGGTCGGGGCTGCGCTGGGCCAGCTCATCCATCTCGGGGGACACGCCGGTGAGCCGCAGCGAGATGGACAGCTCGGCACCCAGCTCGTGCAGTTCGGTCAGGTAGTGGCGCAGGGCCACCTCGGCCTGGCGCTTCATGGCCTGGCGCAGCGTGCCGGCGCCGACATTGGGGTTGCCGTCGCGGTCGCCGCCTATCCAGTGGCCCATGCGCAGGAAGCCGGGCAGGGCTTCGCCGGGCAGATGCTCCTCCAGCTCGGCGTAGAGCCGCGGGATCTCGCGCAGGAAGGTGGCCGGGTAGTAGGACAGCGCGTTCTCGATCTCGTCCGCCACGGTCAGCTTGGAATAGCGCAGCATGCGCGTCTGCCACAGCTGGGTGATGCGGGCACGCAGCTGCGCCTCGTTGGCGGCGCACTCGCGCTCGGTATGGCAGCGCTCGCGGGTCTCCAGCAGCTGGGCCACCGAGCGCTCGGCGTCGAGGATGCTCTTGCGCTGCACCTCGGTGGGGTGGGCGGTCAGCACCGGCGAGATGAAGCTGCGCCGCAGCACCGAGGCGATCTCGTTGGGCCGCACGCCGGCCTCGTGCAGGTGCTCCAGGCAGTAGGCGAGCGAACCCGGCTGCAGGCTGCCGCCGCGCTCATGCACCTCGCGTCGGCGCACGTGATGGCGGTCCTCGGCGATGTTGGCCAGGTGGGAGAAGTAGCTGAATGCGCGGATCACGCTGACCGCCTGCTCACCCGACAGGCCCTTGAGCAGCTTGTCGAAGCGCTTGCCGGCCTCCTTGTCGTGCTTGTGGCGGTAGGCCACCGACAGCTGCCGGATGCGCTCGACCAGCTCGTAGGCCTCCCGCCCTTCCTGCTCGCGTATCACCTCGCCGAGGATGCGACCCAGCAGGCGGATGTCGGTCAGCAGCGGCTGGTTCTTGTCGGCCTCGGCGGCGCGGGCGGCGGGCTTGCGAGGGTGGGCGGCTCGTGCAGGCATGGCGGGTCGTCCGGTGGGGTGGCGAAGGGGTTGGTAACTGAGTTACCTGAATCTGACTCTAGCAGTTTCTTCGTTCGCTGCGAGCCCGCATTCACCCGCGCCCCTTCGTTGGAGCGCGGCTCCGGCTTCGGCGCTCGCCAAGCCGGTGTTGCCTGGCGGCGCCGGGCCGATCGCTAGACTTCGGGCCCGGCAACGGCGGTGTTGCCGTCTCCCCGTCCACTGCATCCAGCCCCTGCCATGTTCGCGATTTCTCCTGCGCCGTTGTCGGCGAAATTTCTGCTGCGCGCGCTCTCCTGCCTGGCGCTTTCGGCCGCCTGTGCCTCTGCCCAGGCAGACCGCAATGCGCTGTGGAACCTCATCGAGGGGCGCTGCGTGCCCCATGCCCAGGCGGGGCAGGCGCCGGAGCCCTGTGCCCAGGTTCAGTTGCAGCCCGACCGTGACCATGGCTGGGTGCTGCTGAAGGATCTGAAGGGGCCGCTGCAATACCTGCTGATGCCGTCCAACCAGGTGCCGGGTGTCGAAAGCCCGCTGCTGTACCGACCGGACACGCCCAATTACACCGAGCAGGCCTGGCAGGCCCGCAGCCTGCTGGACCGCCGCAATGGCCGGCCGTTGCCGCATGACGTGGTGTCGCTGACGGTCAACTCCAAGTACCGGCGCAGCCAGGACCAGCTGCACATCCATATCTCCTGCACCACCCGCGAGCTGCGCGCGCGCCTGCTGGCGGCGCAGGACGAGATCACGGCGGGCTGGACGCCGCTGTCCGGTGGCTGGCTGCGCCATGCGTGGTACGTGCGTCGGGTGGACGCGGCGACGCTGGCGCGAACCAACCTGTTCGCCGACGCCGCTGCTGCGCTGCCGGGTTCGGCCGGCGTGGCGGGCGACCCGGGGCGGTTGACGGTCGGCGTGGTGGGCCTGCAGTTCAAGGACGCCCGTGAGGGCTTCGTGCTGATGGCCTCGGCCTTTGACCCGCAGGATCGCTACAGCGGCTCGTCCGAGGACGACATGCAGGATCACGACTGCGCGCTGCTGGGCCCCAAGGTGCCGGAGGTCGCGGCGGCCGGGCGCTGAGCGCAGACCCGCTGCTAGCATGACCGCCATGACCCAAGAACTCATCATCGCGACGCGCGAAAGTCGCCTCGCGCTCTGGCAGGCCGAGCATGTGCAGGCGCTGCTGGGAGCCCGGCTGGGCCGTCAGGCTCGCCTGCTGGGCATGACCACGCGAGGCGACCAGATCCTCGACCGTACGCTGTCCAAGATCGGCGGCAAGGGCCTGTTCGTGAAGGAGCTGGAGAGCGCGCTGGCTGAAGGCCGGGCCGATCTGGCCGTGCACTCGCTCAAGGACGTGCCCATGGATCTGCCCGAGGGCTTCCAGCTGGCCGCCGTGCTGGAGCGCGAGGATCCGCGCGATGCCTTCGTTTCCAACGACTACGCCAGCCTGGCCGACCTGCCGCAGGGCGCCGTGGTGGGCAGCTCCAGCCTGCGTCGGGTGACGCAGCTGCTGGCTTTGCGGCCCGACCTTCGGGTGGAGCCGCTGCGCGGCAACCTGGACACCCGGCTGCGCAAGCTGGACGAAGGCGGCTACCAGGCCATCGTGCTCGCCGTGGCCGGCCTCAAGCGTCTGGGCCTGGGGGACCGCATCCGGGCGACCTTCGAGGTCGACGAGCTGCTGCCCTGCGCCGGACAGGGCGCACTGGGCCTGGAGATCCGCTCTGCCGATGCCGCACTGGCTGAAACGCTGACCGGTCTGGCCCACCAGCCGACCTGGCTGGCCTGCGAGGCCGAGCGTGCCGTGTCCCGCGCACTGGGCGGCAGTTGCAGCGTGCCGCTGGCCGCTCACGCGCGCTGGCAGGGCGGCGAGCTGCAGCTGCGCGCCGCGCTGGGTCATGCGCAGCAGGCGACGGCGCCGTTGCTGCATGCGGCGGCGGCGGCGGTCGTGACCGATATTGCTTCGGCGCGTGCGCTGGGCGAGCGTGCCGCCGCACACCTGCGCGAGCAGGGCGCTGCCAGCTATCTGGCGGTCTGACGCGTCGTCATGTCACAGGGCGGCATCACGCTGCTGCTGACCCGGCCGCGGCCCCAGCTCGCCGACTGGACCCAGCGCCTGCAGGCCCAGGGGGTGCAGGTGGCGCCGCTGCCGCTGATCGATATCGCGCCCCCGGCGTCGGCGGATGCCGTGCGTGCTGCCTGGCAGCGGCTGCCGGGCTGTGCGCTGGCCGTGTTCGTGAGCCCCAACGCGGTGGACGGTTTTTTTGCGCTGCAGCCGGCCGATCGCCGCTGGCCGGAAACGCTGGCCGCCTGCGTGGGGCCGGGCAGTGCGCGGGCACTAGCCGCCCGCGGGGTGCCGGCCGAGCTGATCGTGCAGCCGGCGGCCGATGCGGCCAGCCTGGATTCGGAGCATCTGTGGCTGCAGCTGCAGGCGCGCGACTGGCGGGGCCGGCGCGTGCTGCTGCTGCGTGGCAACGGTGGCCGTGAGTGGCTGGCCGAGCGATTGACGGAGGCGGGCGCCGAGGTCGAGGCCGTCAGCGTCTACTGCCGGGCGGCTCCGGTGCTCGACGCGGCCGAGCGGTTGGTCCTCGCTCGTGCGCTGGCCGAGCCGGCGTCGCATGCGTGGCTGCTGAGCAGTGCCGAGGCGGTCGGACACCTGCAGCAATTGCTGGCCGCGGCCGGGCCCTCCGGCGCGGCGGGGCTTTCGGGCCAGCGGGCCATCGCCACGCACGAGCGCATCGCGGCGGCGGCATCGGCAGCAGGCTTTGCGCCTGTGGTTTTGACGCGACCTGATCCGGCGGCCATCGCCGCCGCGCTCCAGGCCTTCTGACGCGTCTGACAGAATCCCTGCCACTGTGAGTGAGCAATCTACTTCCGAATCTCCCGTGAGCGTGGCGCCCGAGGCCCGCGTTGAGGGCGACGCCTCGCCGGCCCGCACGGCGATGCCCGCCTGGATGCCCTGGCTGCTGGCGCTGACCAGCGGTGCCTCTCTCGTCGGCGTGGCCCTGGCCTGGCAGAGCCTGTCGCGTCAGCAATCGCTGGAGCAGGAGCTGGTGCGCCGCCAGGAGGCCAGCGCGGCCCAGTCCACCGAGGCCCGGCTGGCGGCCAAGCAGTCTGCCGAGCTGGTGCGTGACACTGCGGCCAAGGTGTCGCTGCTGGACGCCCGTCTTGCCGAGGTGGCGTTGCAGCGAGGTCAGCTCGAGGACCTGATCCAGTCCATGTCCCGTTCGCGCGACGAGAACGTGGTGGGCGACATCGAGGCCGCCCTGCGCGTGGCGCTGCAGCAGACCCAGATTACCGGCAGTGCCGAGCCGCTGGTGGCGGCGCTCAAGCAGGCCGACGAGCGCCTGGTGCGCTACAAGCAGCCGCGCCTGGAGGGCGTGCGGCGAGCCGTTGCGCGCGATCTGGACCGCGTGAAGGCCGTCAGCGTCGTGGATGTGTCCAGTCTGACGATCAAGCTGGATGAAGCCGTGCGCATCGTCGATGAGCTGCCCATCCAGGGCGGTGCCGATGTCGCGGTGCGCCCGCGCGACGAGCGAGCCGCCGATGCGGCGCGGGAGCGCGAGCGCGCGGCGCGGCTGCAGCGCGAAGCGGCGGCTGCGGCGGCCGAGGGCAAGCTGGCGCTGTGGTGGTGGCAGGCGACCCAGCAGCTGTCCGACTGGACCGGCATCGTCTGGGGCGAGGCGCGCACGCTGCTGCGCGTGACGCGTGTGGAGCACCCTGAGGCTGCACTCATTGCCCCGGACCAGAGTTTTTTCCTGCGTGAGAACCTCAAGCTGCGGCTGCTGAACGCGCGCCTGGCGCTGCTGAGCCGGCAGTTCGACACCGCGCAGGCCGACCTGCGCGAAGGGCAGGACATGCTGGCGCGCTATTTCGACGGGCGGGCCCGCAAGGTGACCGGTGTGACGGAGCTGCTGCGGCAGGTGGCAGGGCAGTCGCGTCAGGTGCCGGTGCCGCGCCCGGATGACACGCTTGCCGCGCTGGCTGCTGCGGCAGCCGGACGCTAAGGGGCTGCGCATGCGTCTGGTCATCTGGCTGGTGCTGCTGTTCGCGGTCGCGGTGGTTGCCGCGTTGACGCTGGGCAGCAACGACGGACTTGCCAGCTTCTACTTCAAGGGCTGGCGAGTCGATCTCTCCCTCAATCTCTTCCTGCTGCTGCTGCTGGGCAGCTGTTTTGCGCTGGTCACCGCGATCCAGGCCGTGGAGTCGCTGACCACGCTGCCGCGGCGTGCGCGTGAATGGCGTCTGGCGCAGCGCGAACGGGCGGCGCAGCTGGCCCTGCGCGAGGCGCTGACCGAGTTGTTTGGCGCGCGCTTCAGCCGTGCGCAGAAGGCGGCGCAGCGGGCACTGAACATCCAGTCCGGCACGCCCGAGCTCGCGCAGGACCAGTCCTTCCTGGCCCTGACTCACCTGCTGGCAGCCGCCAGCGCGCATCGTCTGCAGGATAGGCGTCATCGTGACGAGCAGCTGGCACGCGCCCTGGAGCTGGCGCGGCGCGGCGGCAGTGCCGCACGCGCTCACGAGGATGGCGCGCGACTGCTGGCGGCCGAATGGGCGCTGGATGACCGCGATGCCACCAAGGCGCTGAGCGTGCTGAGCGAGCTGCCGCCCGGTGTCGCCCGGCGCACGCAGGCGCTGCGCCTGCGTCTGCAGGCCTCGCGCCTGGCGCGGCAGCCCTTGGACGCCCTGCGCACGGCGCGTCTGCTGGCCAAGCACCAGGGCTTCTCCAAGGTGGCGGCGCAAGGTTTGCTGCGCTCGCTGGCCTTCGAGGCGCTGGACGGCGCCCGCGATGTCGACCAGCTCCGCACCGCCTGGCAACACCTGGACCCGGCCGATAGGCGCGATCCGCTGGTAGCGGCTCGTGCGGCGCAGTGCGCAGCCCAGCTGGGGGCGCCGGATGACGGCCGTGGCTGGTTGCGTCCGTTCTTCGATGACCTGGGCGATGTGCCGGCCGATGACCGCGCCGAACTGGCGCTGGCGCTGGTGCCGGTGTTGGCCGGCATGGGCCCGGACTGGCTGCAGCGTCTGGAGTCCGCGCAGAGCCGTTACCCGCGGGAGAGGCTGTTGGCCTACGCGCTGGGGCATGCGCTGGCCGAACGGCAGCTGTGGGGCAAGGCGCGATTGATGCTGGAATCTGTGGCCGATGACCACGCCATGCCCGCCATCGCGCGCCGCCGCAGCTGGATCGCGCTGGCGGCGCTGGCCGAACACGACGGCGACGAGGCGCGTCGCGCCCGCTGCTTCGAGGCCGCTGCGCGGCTTTATTGAAGCTGGTTTGAAAAAACGGCAGAAAACTTGCGAGGCCAGCTAAAAACTGGTTATACTGCAAGGCTTCAGCGGCTGTAGCTCAGTTGGATAGAGTACTTGGCTACGAACCAAGGGGTCGTGGGTTCGAATCCTGCCAGCCGCACCAGAATACGAGGGGTCACAAGTTCTTCCAACGCTTGTTAACCCTCGCCTCATCGTGAAAGAGTTTTGCGGCTGTAGCTCAGTTGGATAGAGTACTTGGCTACGAACCAAGGGGTCGTGGGTTCGAATCCTGCCAGCCGCACCAGACACGAGAAACCGCCAGCGAAAGCTGGCGGTTTTTTTTCGTCCTGCCGAAAGTGAGTGTGCGGGCGAGCAGTGGGAGCGTGCCGACGCGATGCGGCAACGCGGGGTGTCAACCGGAGGTAACCGGGGTCGGGTCTTGCTGTTCTCTGGCGGGTGAGTCCACCACCTCGCTCAGCGACGCCGCCAGCAGGCGATCGGTCGTGTCGCGGGCCATCTGGGCCACGGTGGCGGCTTCTGTCTTGGCCTCGCACTGCGCGATCAGCTGGCGTTGCCACTGGCCGTGGCGCTCGAACAGCTCGGCCACCCAGTCCACGAACACGCGCAGCTTGGTGCCCAGGTGGCGGTTGGGTGGGTAGACCACGTAGATGGGGACCGGGTCGACCTCCCAGTCGCACAGGAAGGACTGCAGCTCGCCGCTGTCCACCAGGGGCTTCAGAATGAAGTAGGGCGCCTGGATCACGCCCAGACCGGTCAGCCCCGCGGTGATGAAGGCGTTGCCGTCGTTGACCGAGAGCTGGTAGCGGCCGTAGATCTCGTAGCGCTGGCCGTTCTTGCTGAAATCGAAGGGGTAGTGCTTGCCGGTGCGGGCGGAGAAGTAGCTCACCACCCGGTGGCCGTCGGATTCCAGGTCCAGCGGATGCTGCGGCATGCCGTGGCGGCGCAGGTATTCGGGCGAGGCCGCGCAGCCAAAGCCCAGTGAGCCGACGCGGCGGGCCACCAGTGACTGGTCGGTGATCTCACCGCCGCGCACCACGCAGTCCACGTTGTCGCTGATCAGGTCCACCGGCCGGTCAGACACACCCAGGTCGATCTGGATGTCCGGGTGGCGGGCATAGAACTCCGGCAGCGCCGGGATCAGCAGCACGCGGGCGACCGACGAGGCCACATCCACCCGGATGCGCCCGCGCGGCGCGGCCCGCGCGGTGGAGACCGAGCCCTCCAGCTCCTCGATGTCCGACAGCAGCCGCACCACCCGCTCGTAGTAGGCCGCGCCGTCGGGCGTGACGCTGACGCGGCGGGTCGTGCGGTTGAGCAGCTTGACCTTGAGATGGTCCTCCAGCGACTGGATCAACCGGGTCACCGCGGCCTTGGGCAGGTCCATGGATTCCGCGGCCTTGGTGAAGGTGCCGGTCTCGACCACGCGCGCGAAGGCCTGCATTGCGTTGAGCTTGTCCATGGGTGACTCCTGTTGCTGCCGGCTCGGGCCGGACCCGAATGCTGCCACCGCCATTGTTTCGTCATCGAAACATTGCTGCACGCCGGCCGCTGTTTATCTGCGCGAGGCATATCCCTAAATTTCGCTGCATTGCAACATAGCCGCCTGCTCCGTGTGTCAGCAGGCCTTTGAACATGGAAGCCTTGCCGCTCACGTCCTGCCGCGACGAGATCGTGCCCCTCGCCAGCGGCCAGAGCCTGCCGGTGCGCATCTACCAGGGCGCGACCCGACATGCAGCGGCGCCGCTGGTGCTGCACCTGCATGCCGGCTCGTTCACCGGCGGGGATCTGGGCAGCGGCGAGCTGGTGTCGCGGCTGCTGGCCGAGGCCGGCGCGGTGGTCGTCGATGCGGACTACCCCAAGGGCCAGGGCCAGATCTTCCCGGCCGCGTTGAAGTCGCTGGATGGGCTGCTGCACAGCCTGTTCCAGCGTCGTGGCCGCCTGGCCAGCAAGCACAGCCCGCTGCTCGTGGCGGGCGAGGAGGCCGGCGGCAACCTCGCCGCCGCGTTGGCGCTGATGGCCCGTGACCAGGGGCACGGCCGGCTGGCCGGCCAGATCCTGATCGGCCCGATGCTGGACCCTTGCCTGGCCACCGCCTCGCTGCGCGACGCCGAGACGGCGGACGCCTCCTGCCGCTGGGCCCAGGGCTGGCGCGCCTACCTGGGCGAGTGCGAGGGCGGCGATCACCCCTATGCCTCCCCGGCCCGTGCCAGCCGGCTTTCGGGTGTGGCGCCCGCGCTGGTGGTGAGCACCGAGGACGACCCGATGCGCGACGAGTCACTGGCCTATGCGCGGGCGCTCAAGCGTGCCGGCGTGCTCGTCCAGCAGGCGCTGCTGCCCGGCCCCAGCGGCTGGCCCGAGGCGCTGATGAAGCCACTTGCCCAGCTGTCGCCGCTGTTGCCACCGCCGCCCTGGGTGCGGGTGCTGCGCCAGCGGCTGGCCGAGTTCCTGTCCCGTTTCCTGCCTGCTGCCGGCCCGAGCTGGCAGCCGGCCTGAGCTGAATCCATCAAGGAGTATTGCCATGAGTTCCGAACGTTTCTCTCCCGCCGCGCCGCAGCGCGGCACGCGTCGCCTCGCCCTGGCGGCCACCTCGTTGACCGCCGTGGCTGCCGTGGTTGCGGCGCTGGCCATCGGCCTGCACAGCCCGCAGGTGCAGGCCGATGCGCCGGCGCCTGCACCGGCGGCCGTGCCGGTGTCGGTGGCCACGGTGGTCAGCCAGTCGGTCGGGGCCTGGAATGAGTTCTCCGGCCGTCTGGAGGCCGTGGACCGCGTGGACGTGCGTTCGCGGGTCGCGGGGGCCGTGCAGTCGGTGCATTTCCGCGAGGGCGCGCTGGTCAAGGCCGGCGAGCTGCTGGTGACGATAGACCCCGCGCCCTACCAGGCCGAGGTGGACCGCGCCGATGCACAGGTGGTGGCTGCACAAGCGCGCGTGAGCTACACCAAGAGCGAGTCGGAGCGTGCCAGCCGCCTGTATGGCGAGCGCGCCATCGCCCAGCGCGAGCTGGACGAGCGCAGCAACGCGGCCAGCGAGGCCCAGGCCAATCTGCGCGCCGCGCAGGCGGCGCTGCAGTCGGCCCGCCTGAACCTGTCCTACACCCAGGTGCGCGCGCCGGTGGCCGGCCGTGTCGGCAAGCTGGAGGTCACGCCGGGCAACCTGGTGGCCGCCGGCCCCGGCGCGCCGGTGCTGACGACGCTGGTCTCCGTCA
Source organism: Roseateles depolymerans (assembly GCA_003241055.1). GTDB lineage: Bacteria > Pseudomonadota > Gammaproteobacteria > Burkholderiales > Burkholderiaceae_C > Pelomonas > Pelomonas depolymerans_A. Next base: position 87,267 of record QFOD01000010.1, on the reverse strand, counting down.
GCCCCATCTACGCGAGCTTCGATGCCGACGAGGGCACGGTCACGCGTGCGCTGGCCGAGCTGCCGGCCCGCCAGCAGATCGAGCGCATCCCGGTGCAGATCGGCACCGGCGTCAGCGGCGACACGCCCTTCGGCGGTCGGTTGCAGCTGGTGGACAACCAGGTCGATGCCAAGAGCGGCACGGTGCGCGTGCGCGCGGTGCTGGACAACAAGGACGGCGCGCTGATGCCGGGCCAGTTCGTGCGCGTGCGCATGGGCCAGCCGCAGAACCGTGCGGCGCTGCTCATCAATGAACGCGCGGTCGGCACCGACCAGAGCAAGCGCTTCGTGATGGTGGTGGGCGCGGACAACAAGCTCAGCTACCGCGAGGTGCAGCTGGGCGCGAGCGTGGATGGCCTGCGGATCGTCACCGAGGGTCTCAAGCCCAACGAGCGCATCGTCGTCAACGGCCTGCAGCGCGTGCGCCCCGGGGCGCTGGTGCAGCCGCAGATCGTGCCCATGACGGCCAAGTCCGAACTTCAGGCCAAGACCGGCGCGGCCGGCAAGGCCGACAAGTCCTGATCTCCGACCCGGAGACTTCTCATGAATCTATCCAAGTTCTTCGTTGACCGGCCCATCTTCGCGGGGGTGCTGTCGGTCCTGATCTTCGTCGCGGGCCTGCTGGCGCTGCGCGTGCTGCCGATCTCGGAATATCCCGAGGTGGTGCCGCCGCAGGTGGTGGTGCGCGCCAACTACCCCGGCGCCAATCCCAAGGTGATCGCCGAGGCCGTGGCCACGCCGCTGGAGGAGGCCATCAACGGCGTGGAGGGCATGCTCTACATGGGCAGCCAGGCCACCACTGACGGCCTGATGACGCTGACCGTCACCTTCAAGCTGGGCACCGACCCGGACAAGGCCCAGCAGCTGGTGCAGAACCGCGTGTCGCAGGCCGAGCCGCGCCTGCCCGAGGAGGTGCGGCGCCTGGGCCTGACCACGGTCAAGAGCAGCCCCGACCTGACCATGGTCGTGCACCTGCTGTCGCCCAACGACCGCTACGACATGACCTATCTGCGCAACTACGCGGTGCTCAACGTGAAGGACCGCCTCGCGCGCATCCCGGGCGTGGGCGACGTGCAGCTGTTCGGCTCGGGCGACTACTCCATGCGCGTCTGGCTGGACCCTCAGAAGGTGGCCGAGCACGGCCTGTCGGCCAATGACGTGGTGCAGGCCATCCGCGAGCAGAACGTGCAGGCGGCGGCCGGCGTGGTCGGCGCATCGCCGGGCCTGACCGGCATCGACCTGCAACTGCCCATCAACGCGCAGGGCCGTCTGCAGAGCGAGGAAGAGTTCGGCGACATCGTCGTGAAGACCGGTGCGGGCGGCCAGGTGACGCGCCTGCGCGAGCTGGGCCGCATCGAGCTGGGTGCGGCGCAGTACGCGCTGCGCTCGCTGCTGGACAACAAGTCCGCCGTGGCCATCCCCATCTTCCAGGCGCCGGGCTCCAACGCCATCGACATCTCCAACAACGTGCGCGCCACGATGGCGGAGCTGAAGAAGTCCATGCCCGAGGGCGTGAGCTACGAGATCGTCTACGACCCCACGCAGTTCGTGCGTGCGTCCATCGAGTCGGTGGTGCACACGCTGCTGGAGGCCGTGGCGCTGGTGGTGCTGGTCGTCATCCTGTTCCTGCAGACCTGGCGCGCATCCATCATTCCGCTGCTGGCCGTGCCCATCTCCATCATCGGCACCTTTGCCGTGATGCACCTGTTCGGCTTCTCCATCAACGCGCTGTCGCTGTTCGGCCTGGTGCTGGCCATCGGCATCGTGGTGGACGACGCCATCGTGGTGGTGGAGAACGTCGAGCGCAACATCGAGGCCGGGCTGAACCCGCGCGACGCCACCTACCGCGCGATGCGCGAGGTGAGCGGCCCCATCATCGCGATCGCGCTGGTGCTGATTGCGGTGTTCGTGCCGCTGGCCTTCATCAGCGGCCTCACGGGGCAGTTCTATCGTCAGTTCGCGCTGACGATCGCGATCTCCACGGTGATCTCGGCGGTCAACTCGCTGACCCTGTCGCCGGCGCTTGCCGCGCTGCTGCTCAAGGGCCACGACGCGCCCAAGGACGGCCTGACCCGCGCGATGGATGCGGTGCTGGGTCGCTTCTTCGCCGGCTTCAACCGCCTGTTCAACCGCGGCGCCAAGGCCTACAGCGGTGGCGTCAAGCAGGCGATCTCGCGCAAGCTGCTGATGCTGGTGGTCTACGGCGGCCTGGTGGCGCTGACGGCCGGCCTGTTCAAGGCCGTGCCCAGCGGCTTCGTGCCCGGCCAGGACAAGCAGTACCTGATCGGCTTCGCCCAGCTGCCCGACGGCGCCACGCTGGACCGCACCGAAGACGTGATCCGCCGCATGAGCGACATCACGCTGAAGACCCCGGGCGTGACCCACGCCGTGGCCTTCCCTGGCCTGTCCATCAACGGCTTCACCAACAGCGCCAACTCCGGCATCGTGTTCGCGACGCTGGACGACTTCGACAAGCGCACCGGCAAGGGCCTGTCGGCCGGCGAGATCGCGGCCAAGCTCAACCAGCAGTACGGCGCGATCGAGGACGCCTTCGTCGTGATGTTCCCGCCTCCGCCGGTGCAGGGCCTGGGCACGACCGGCGGCTTCAAGCTGCAGCTGGAGGACCGTGGCGGCCTGGGCTACGAGGCGCTGGACCAGGCGACCAAGGCCTTCATGGCCAAGGCGGCCAAGGCGCCCGAGCTGGCCGGTCTGTTCACCAGCTACCAGGTCAACGTGCCGCAGCTGTTCGCCAACCTGGACCGCACCAAGGCGCGCCAGCTGGGCGTGGCGGTGACGGACGTGTTCGACACCATGCAGATCTACCTGGGCAGCCTGTATGTGAACGACTTCAACAAGTTCGGCCGCACCTACACCGTGCGGGTGCAGGCGGATGCGGCCTTCCGCGCCCGCGCCGAGGACATCGGCCAGCTCAAGGTGCGTTCGGCCTCCGGCGAGATGGTGCCGCTGTCCGCGCTGATGAAGGTCGAGCCCAGCTTCGGCCCCGAGCGTGCGATGCGCTACAACGGCTTCCTGTCGGCCGACATCAACGGCGGCGCCGCCCCGGGCTACTCGACCGGCCAGGCGCAGGATGCGATCAACCGCATTGCCGCCGAGACGCTGCCGCCCGGCATCGGCTATGAGTGGACCGAGCTGACCTACCAGGAGATCCTGGCCGGCAACTCCGCGATCTGGGTGTTCCCGCTGGCCATCCTGCTGGTCTTCCTGGTGCTGGCCGCGCAGTACGAAAGCCTGGCGCTGCCGGTGGCCATCATCCTGATCGTGCCCATGGGCCTGCTGGCCGCGATGACCGGCGTGTGGCTGAGCCACGGCGACAACAACGTGTTCACGCAGATCGGGCTGATCGTGCTGGTGGGCCTCAGTGCCAAGAACGCCATCCTGATCGTGGAGTTCGCCCGCGAGCTCGAATTCGCCGGACGCACGCCGCTGCAGGCCGCGATCGAGGCCAGCCGGCTGCGGCTGCGCCCCATCCTGATGACCTCCATGGCCTTCGTGATGGGTGTGCTGCCGCTGGTGCTGGCGCATGGCGCCGGTGCCGAGATGCGTAACGCGATGGGCGTCGCGGTGTTCGCCGGGATGATCGGCGTGACGGCCTTCGGCCTGTTCCTGACGCCGGTGTTCTACGTGCTGATGCGCCGCCTGAGCGGCAACCGCCCGCTCAAGCTGCACGGCGAGGTGCCCCACCTGGAGGCCATCGCCCAGCCCGAGCAGGGCGCCGGCCATTCCTTTGGCGGCGACGCACGGCCTCTGCCGTCCGCCCCGCGCCATGACCACGAATAACGAGGAATTGCAGTCATGAAGACGATGATGACGACGCTGCTGGCCGCGCTGGTGCTGGCCGGCTGCGCGACGCCGCCGCCGCTGGACCGCAGCGCGGTGCCGGCCACGCCCGAGGTCTACAAGGCTGGCCCGCAGGCCGTGGCCGACGGCCGCTGGGCCGTGGTGCCGCCCGCCGACGCGGAGCCGCGCGGCGACTGGTGGGCCGTGTTCGGCGATGCCGAACTCAATGCGCTGGAGCGCCGGGCACTGGTCAGCAACACCGACCTGCAATCCGCCGCCGCACGGCTGGCGCAGGCGAGGGCGCTGCTGCGCAGTGCCGACGCCGACCGCCTGCCGCAGCTGGGCGTCAGCGCCGGCGGCGCGCGCGGCACGCAGTCGGCCCTGGGGCTGGGCAGCAGCACGGCGGCCAGCGGGCTCTACAACGCGGGCGCCACGCTGAGCTGGGAGCTGGATGTCAGCGGCCGGCTCTCGCTGGCCAGCCAGGCCGCCTCGCTGGACGCCCAGGCGCGTGAGGCGCTGCTGCAGAGCACCCGGCTGATCGTGCAGGCCGATGTGGCCCAGACCTATCTGTCGCTGCGCTTTGCCGACCAGGAGCGCCGCCTGGTGCGCGACACCGTCGCCGCCTACCGCGAGACGCTGGCGCTGACCGAGCGGCGCTTCCAGGCCGGCGACGTCGCCGAGCTGGATCTGGCGCGCGTGCAGTCCGAGGTGGCGGCCACCGAAGCCGAGGCCATCGCGCTGGACCGCCGCCGGGCCGAGCTGGAGAACGCGCTGGCCGTGCTGCTGGGCGAAACCGCCTCTTCCTTCCGGCTGGCCGAACGGCCCGAGCTGGCGGCGCTGCCGGCCGTTCCCGGCGGCCTGCCCAGCGCCATGCTGGCGCGCCGCCCCGACGTGGCGGCCGCGCAGCGCAGCCTGCTCGCCGCTCAGGCGCGCGTGGGCGTGGCCCAGGCGGCCTGGTTCCCCAGCCTCGCGCTGACCGCGAACGGCGGCTATGCCTCCACCGAGTTGAGCGACGTGTTCAAGTGGTCGGCACGGGCCTGGAGCGTGGACGCGCTGCTGTCGCTGCCGCTGTTCGACGGCGGCCGTCGCCAATCCGGCGTGGACAGCGCCAAGGCCGGGCTGGAGCTGGCCATGGCCGGCTACCGCCAGCAGCTGCTGCAGGCGATGCGCGAGGTGGAGGATTCGCTGTCCGGCCTGCAGCTGCTGGCCCGCCAGGCCCAGGTGCAGGGTGAGGCGGTGCAGGCCGCCGTGCGTGCCACCGCGCTGTCGGACTCGCGCTACCGCAACGGCTTCATCAGCCAGCTGGACCTGCTGGACGCCCGCCGCAGCGAACTGCGCAACCGCCGCAGCGCGCTGCAGGTGCAGGCCGCGCAGTACCAGTTCACGGTGGGGCTGATCCGCGCTCTGGGCGGCGGCTGGGCCTGAGCGGGCCAGGGCCCGGACCCGACCCTGGGCGGGGTCGGGTCTTGAGCCAGCTCAGCGCGCGGCCGCAGCCCCCAGCGGCGCCGCGCCACGCAGCTCTGCGAGCAACATGCGCCACTGCAGGGCTGCGCCGACGAGGAAGACCAGGAACAGCAGGCCCACGGCCTGCTGCAGGGCAGGGTCTTCCGGCCCGCTGAACAGCGGCGCCTCCACCGGCACGCGGGTGAAGGTCTCGGTCAGGCCGGGAATCCAGTGCAGGAAGAAGCTGAAGGACAGGCCCAGCGTCGTCACATAGGGCGCGGCGCGGCCCAGGGCCGTCGTGCGCGCGCCCAGCTGCACGGCGGCCAGCACGAGCAGCGTGAAGATACCCAGCATGTGGGGCTTGCCGAAGCCGCCGTGCTGGAAGATGCCGAAGCCGGTCAGGCAGGTCAGCACCGTGGCCCAGAAGTACAGCTGGCCCAGGCCGCCGGAGAGTGCAATGCGCCGGTGGCGCAGCAGATCGGCGGCACCGGCCGCCACGGCGACGACGGCGATCGCGGTGTGCGCGATGCCCAGGGTCGTGAGTCCACTCATGGTCCAGCTCCCGGCAAGGGCCACGGCACGGCGCCGCGGCTCCGACCGCCGCATGGTGGCCCCGGCCCGGCGGTGCCCCCAGTGCCTCAGGGTGTGGCCAGCCTAGGTCGAAAGGCGTAGATAACGCCCAAATCGCTGGATAACCCTGAAACCGACTCGCGAGTCGGAAGAGCCTTGAGCTAAGTCAAGTTGCGGACATGAGCGGCCGCGAAGATGGGGGCGTCTCCAATCCTGGCGGTCACCGCTGGCCCAGCGCCGGTGCGGCGCCGCTCCCCAAGCGATGAGCTCAACGGCTGCCGGTTCCTCCCATTCCACTTCACAGGATGCCCCCTTTGCGGATCTGGACCGCTGGCGTGAAGCCCAGCTGGCCCGCTGGACCGGCGGGCTGTCGCCGGAGTCCATGATGCTGGCCTGGGCCGACTGGGCCAGCCATCTGGCCGCGGCGCCCGGCAAGCGGCTGGAGCTGCTGCTGAGCGCCGGCAGCCCCACCAGCGACGAGGCCCTGGCGGCCGATTCGCGCTTTGCGACGCCGGCCTGGCAGCAGCAGCCCTATCGTGCCTGGGCCGACGGCTTCCTGCAGTGCCAGCGCTGGTGGCAGGGCGCCACGCATGCGGTGCCGGGCATGCAGGCGCACCATGAGGCGCTGGTGAACTTTGCGGGCCGGCAGCTGCTGGACATGTGGTCGCCGTCCAACCTGCCCTGGGCCAACCCCGAGGTGGTGCAGCGCACGCTGGCCGAAGGCGGACTCAACCTGTGGCGCGGCGCGCTGAACTGGGGGCAGGACATGCAGCGGGCCGTGAGCCAGCAGCCCCTCGAAGGCACCGACGCCTTTGCGGTCGGCCGGGACGTGGCAGTCACGCCGGGCAAGGTGGTACTGCGCAACCGGCTGATCGAGCTGATCCAGTACGCGCCCACCACGACCAGCGTGCAGGCCGAGCCGGTGCTGATCGTGCCGGCCTGGATCATGAAGTACTACATCCTCGACCTGTCGCCGCACAACTCGCTGGTGCGCTGGCTGGTGTCGCAGGGGCACACGGTCTACTGCATCTCCTGGCGCAACGTCGACGAGGCCGACCGTGAGCTCGGCATGGACGACTACCGCGAGCTTGGCGTGATGGCGGCGCTGGACGAGATCGGCCGCATCCAGCCCAAGGCCCGCGTGCATGCGACGGGCTACTGCCTGGGCGGCACGCTGCTGTCCATCGCGGCGGCGGCCATGGCGCGGGCGGAGGACGAGCGGCTGGCCAGCCTCACGCTGCTGGCGGCGCAGACCGACTTCACCGAGCCCGGCGAGCTGGGCCTGTTCATCGATGCCTCGCAGCTGCACATGCTGGACAGCATGATGTGGCAGCGCGGCTACCTCAAGGCCGAGCAGATGGCCGGCGCCTTCCAGATGCTGCAGTCGCGCGACCTGATCTGGTCGCACATGGTGCATGACTACCTGATGGGTGAGCGCACGCCCATGATCGACCTGATGGCCTGGAACGCCGATGCCACGCGCATGCCCTACCGCATGCACACCGAGTATCTGAAGCGCCTGTTCCTGGACAACGACCTGGCCGCCGGCCGCTACCTGGTGGATGGCGAGCCGCTGCAGCTGCAGAACCTGAAGCTGCCGATCTTTGCGGTGGGCACGGAGCGCGACCATGTCGCGCCGTGGAAGTCGGTCTACAAGATCCACTACCTGAGCGACGCCGACGTCACCTTCGCGCTGACCAATGGCGGTCACAACGCCGGCATCGTCAACGAACCGGGCCACCCGCATCGTCACTACCGGCTGGCGACCCGGCCCGCCGGCGGCCACTGCGTCAGCGCCGACGAGTGGATGGCCGCGGCGCCCAGCCACGAGGGCTCGTGGTGGCCGGCCTGGCAGGCCTGGCTGGTGGCCCAGGGCAGCGGGCGCGAGGTGGCGCCGCCGGCGATGGGCGGCAAGGGCCGGCGCGCGCTGGACGACGCGCCGGGCCAGTACGTGCTGCAACGCTGAGCGAGGGGGCAAACGATGAATCAGGAGCTGCTGCGCAACCGCACTTTCGACCAGCTGCAGGTGGGCGAGTCGGCCTCGCTGACCCGCGTCGCCAGCGAGCAGGACATCGGCCTCTTCGCCGCGCTGTCCGGCGACGTCAATCCCGCCCACATGGACCCGGCCTTCGCCGCGGGCGACCGTTTCGGCCATGTCATCGTGCACGGCATGTGGACCGGGGCGCTGGTGTCCGCGGTGCTGGGCACCGAGCTGCCGGGGCCGGGCACCATCTACCTGGGCCAGGAACTGCGCTTCAGCCGGCCGGTGTCGCCGGGCGACACCATCACCGCGACCGTCACCGTGCTGTCCAAGGACGAGGCCAAGGGCCGCGTCTCGCTGGACACCCGCTGCGTGAACCAGCAGGGCGAGGTGGTGCTCAGCGGCCAGGCCCTGGTGCTGGCGCCGCGCGAGCCGGTCAGCTGGCCGCGCATGCCCGTGCCGACGGCGGCGGTGCAGCGCCACGATGGCTATGCGCAGATCCTGAAGCAGGCGCGCAGCCTCGGGCCGCTGCCCACGGCGGTCGTCCACCCCTGTTCGGCCGATGCGCTGCGCGCCGCGCTGGAGGCCCGTGACCAGGAGTTGCTGCTGCCGGTGCTGGTGGGCCCCACGGCGAGGATCCAGGCCACGGCCGACGCGGCGGGCCTGTCGCTGCAGGAGCTGGAGATCGTCGACGCGCCGCACAGCCATGCGGCGGCCTCCCTGGCCGTGCAGATGGCCGTGCAGGGCCGCGTGGCCGCGCTGATGAAGGGCAGCCTGCACACCGACGAGCTGCTGGGCGCGGTGGTGGCGCCCGACTCCGGCCTGCACACCGGCCGGCGCATCAGCCATGTCTACCTGATGGACGTGCCCAGCTACCGCAAGCCGCTGCTGGTGACCGATGCCGCCATCAACATCGCGCCCACGCTGGCCCACAAGCGCGACATCTGCCAGAACGCGATCGACCTGCTGCACGTGATGGGCGTGGCCCAGCCCAAGGTGGCCGTGCTGGCCGCCGTGGAAACGGTGAACCCGGCCATGCCCGCCACGCTGGATGCGGCGGCACTCAGCGTGATGGCGGCGCGCGGCCAGATCACCGGCGCGCTGGTGGACGGGCCGCTGGCCTTCGACAACGCGATCAGCCTGGCCGCGGCGCAGACCAAGGCCATCGTCTCGCCGGTGGCCGGCGATGCCGACATCCTGCTGGTGCCCGATCTGGAGGCCGGCAACATGCTGGCCAAGCAGCTCATCTACCTGGCCGGCGCCGATGCCGCCGGGCTGGCCGTGGGCGCGCGCGTGCCCATCATCCTGACCAGCCGGGCCGACTCGGTCAGCGTGCGCCTGGCCTCGTCCGCGCTGGCCTGCCTGGTGGCCGCGCGCAGCCAGCGGGTGGGCGCATGAGCGCGCCGCTGGATGCGGGCCTGTGGCTGGCGCTGAACGCCGGCTCCTCGTCCATCAAGCTGGCCATCTACCGGCTCAGCCATCATGAGCTGACGCCGGTGGCGCGCGGCCACGTCGACCTGCGCCGCCAGCCGCTGCGCCTGCTGCTGGCGCATGGCGAGCAGCACAGCGAGCTGCCGCTGGAGGCGCCGGTTACCGAGTCGCTGGACGAGGTGCTGGAGGCGCTGCTGGCGCAGCTGGAGGCGCACGAATCGCTGGGCGAGCTGGCCGGCGCGGGCCACCGCGTCGTGCACGGCGGCCTGCACTTCACCGGGCCGGCGCGGGTGGACGACGCCGTGCTGGCCGAGCTGGAGGCCCTGGTGCCGCTGGCGCCGCTGCACCAGGGGCACAGCCTGAAGCTGGTGCGGGCGCTGCGCCGCCAGCGGCCGGCGCTGGCGCAGACGGTGTCCTTCGACACCGCCTTCCACACCAGCCAGTCGGACCTGGTGCGCCGTTTCGCATTGCCGCGCGCGCTGCATGACCAGGGCGTGCGGCGCTATGGCTTCCATGGCCTGTCCTACAGCTACATCGCAGCCGAGCTGGCGCGCCGCCATCCGCAGCTGGCCTCCGGCCGGGTGGTGGCGGCCCATCTGGGCAGTGGTGCCAGCCTGTGCGCCATGCAGGGCGGGCGCAGCGTCGACTCCAGCATGGGCTTCTCCACGCTGGACGGCGTGCCCATGGCCACGCGCAGCGGCGCGCTGGATGCCGGCGTGGTGCTCTACCTGCAGCGGGCTCAGGGCCTGAGCACGGCCGAGGTGGAGGACCTGCTCTACCACCGCAGCGGCCTGCTGGGCGTGTCGGGCCTGAGCGCCGACATACGCACGCTGGAGGCCAGCCCCGAGCCGGCGGCGCGCGAGGCGCTGGAACTGTTCGCGCTGCGCTGCGCCGGCGAGGTGGGGCGGCTGGCCACCTCGCTGCAGGGCCTGGATGCGCTGGTGTTCACCGCCGGCATCGGCGAGCACGATGCCCGGCTGCGCGCAATGGTGTGCAGCCGTCTGGCCTGGCTGGGCCTGGAGCTGGACGAGGCGGCCAACCTCGCTCATGCCGAGCGCATCAGCCGCGAGGACAGTGGCGTGGCCGTGCATGTGATCCCGACGGACGAGGAGCGCGTCATCGCCGAGCAGGCGCGGGCGCTGCTGGCCCGCCAGACGGCCTGAAGCAGGCTTGAGCCGGCTTGGGCCTGCTGCCCCCGGCGGCTCAGTCGCGCCAGCCGCTGCGCGAGAAGCGCGGTGCGGGTGCTGGCTCCCAATAGCCGTCGCGCTGCCGGTAGCTGCCGCGGGCCTGCGCCTGGGGGTGCAGTGCTGCCTCGGCCAGCGTCAGCACCGGTGCGAAGCAGACGTCGCTGCCCTCCAGCTGCTCGCACCAGTGCGCCTGGGGCTGCTCGCGGATGCGGGCGGCGATGCGCGCGCGCAGCGCGGGCCAGGCCGTGTGCTCGTGCTGGGCGGCGGGGTCCACGTCGTGCAGGCCCAGGCGGCGCAGCAGCTCGGCGTAGAAGGGTGGCTCCAGCGCGCCCAGCGTGATGTGGCGGCCGTCCGCGCATTCGAAGGCGTCGTAGAAGGGGGCGGCATGCAGGAAGACGTTCCGTGCCGGGTCGTCGCTCCAGCGGCCCGCCGCGCGCAGCGAGTGCAGCAGTGCGGACAGAGCGCCCACGCCGTCCACCATCGCGGCGTCCACCACCTGGCCGCGGCCGCTGCGCTGGGCCTCCCACAGCGCGCACATCAGGCCGAAGGCCAGGAACATCGCGCCGCCGCCCATGTCGCCGATCAGGGTGGCCGGCAGGCTGGGCACGGTGCCGGCCCGTGCGGCAATGCTCATCACGCCGGTGAGCGCCACATAGTTGATGTCGTGGCCGGGGGCCTGGGCCAGCGGGCCGGTCTGGCCCCAGCCGGTCACGCGGCCGTAGACCAGGCGCGGGTGTGCGGCCTCGAACTGCTCGGGCCCCAGGCCCAGGCGCTCCATCACGCCGGGGCGGAAGCCCTCGATCAGCGCGTCGGCCTGCGCGATCAGCGCGCGTGCGCGGGCCAGGTCTTGCGGCTGCTTCAGGTCCAGCACCAGGCGCTGCTTGCCGCGGTCCAGCAGCTGCCCGGTGGCTATGGCCGGCGGGCCGGGCCGCGCGATCATGGTGACCTGCGCGCCCAGGTCGGCCAGCAGCATGCCGGCCAGCGGGCAGGGGCCGATGCCGGCCATCTCGACGACGCTGAGGCCCGCCAGCGGGCCGCGGGTGGGTGCATGCATGGCGACAATGCTCGCATGAGCGATGCGCCGCGACCCTCGGGGCCGGCCCGCATCCGAGACAGGAGAGAGTCCCTTGAGCAAAGCCTTCACCAAGGAAAGCGATGCGGCCGACGATGACGAGGACGGCCCCTCGCTGCCGTCGCTGCCGGCCGGATCGCGCAACTACATGACGCCGGTCGGCTATGCGCGGCTGCGCGCGGAGTTCATGACGCTGATCGATGAGGAGCGCCCCAAGATGGTGGAGACCGTGTCCTGGGCGGCCAAGAACGGCGATCGCTCGGAGAACGGCGACTACCTCTACGGCAAGAAGCGGCTGCGCGAGATCGACCGCCGGCTGCGCTTCCTGACCAAGCGGCTGGACATCGCCGAGGTGGTGGACCCGAGCGTCCACCACGGCTCCGAGCAGGTGTTCTTCGGCGCCACCGTGACCTATGCGAACGCGCGGGGCGACGAGCGCACCGTGACCATCAAGGGCATCGACGAGTCCGACAGCCTAGCCGGGGAGGTGAGCTGGGTTTCGCCCATCGCACGCACGCTGCTGAAGGCCCGTGTGGGCGATGAGCTCAACCTCGTCACGCCCGTGGGCGTGGAGCGCATCGAGGTGGTGGACGTCAGCTATCCGAAGCCGGCTTGATGCGCCAGACGCGCAGCACCGGCGCGGTGCGGCGCAGCACGCGCAGCACGTCGGCCAGGTGCTGGCGGTCGCGCACGCCGATCAGCAGCGTCATCTCGGTGTGCTCCAGCTGGGCGGCTTCGTCGCCCATCGCGATGTGGATGATGTCCGCCTCGGCCTGGGCCACGGCCGAGGCCACCTGGGCCAGCACGCCCTTGCTGTTCTGCAGCAGCAGCGCGATGCCGGCCTCGAAGCTGCGGGTCAGCTCCTCGGCCCAGTCCACCTGGATCCAGTGCTCGCGGTCGCGCTGGAACAGGCGCCGGCCCACCGCGCATTCGGTGGTGTGCACCACCAGGCCTTCACCTCGGCCGAGATAGCCGCGCACTGCATCACCCGGGATGGGGCGGCAGCAGTGCGCCAGCTGCACCGAGGCGCCTTCGCTGCCGTCTATCGTCACGCGGCCCAGCGAGGCCGGCGCCTCCACGTAGCGGCCCAGCGTCAGCGCGACCGCGTCGGGCCGCTGGCCCTGGTCGGCCAGCATGCGGGCCAGCTTGGTGGCGATGATGGTGGCGATCTTGCGGCCGGCGCCGATGTCGGTCAGTAGCTGCTCGGCGCTCGCGCTGCCGGCCCAGGCGGCCAGCTCCTGCCAGAGCGCGGCCGTGGGGGCGTCCTCGTCGAGCGAGGGCAGGGCCAGGCCCTCGGCGCGTAGCGCCTGCGCCAGCATCTTCTCGCCGAGGTCGCGGGATTCCTCGTGCTCCAGGTCCTTCAGGTAGTGGCGGATCTTGGAGCGCGCGCGGCCGGTGCGAACGAAGCTCAGCCAGGCCGGGTTGGGCGTGGCGCCGGGCGCGGTGATGATCTCGACGATGTCGCCGCTGTGCAGTTCGGCGCGCAGCGGCACGGCCTCGCCATTGACCTGGGCGCCCACGCAGTGGTCGCCGACGTCGGAGTGGATGGCGTAGGCGAAGTCCACCGCCGTGGCGCCCTTGGGCAGGGCCAGGATCTTGGACTTGGGCGTGAAGACGTAGATCGCGTCCGGGAACAGGTCGATCTTGACGTGCTCGAGGAACTCGTTGGCGTCCCGGGTCTCGTCCTGGATGTCGATCAGGCTCTGCAGCCAGCGGGCGTTGGCCTGCTGGGCGATCAGCGCGCTGGCCTGCTTGCCCTTGGTCTTGTAGATCCAGTGCGCGGCCACGCCCTGTTCGGCGATGCGGTGCATGGCCTCGGTGCGCACCTGGAACTCCAGCGGCGTGGTCAGCGGCCCCATCAGCGTGGTGTGCAGCGACTGGTAGCCGTTGTCCTTGGGGTTGGCGATGTAGTCCTTGAAGCGGGCGGACTGCGGCTTGTAGAGCTGGTGCAGCACGCCTAAAGCGGTGTAGCACTGCAGCTGCTCGTCGGCGATCACGCGAAAGCCGTAGATGTCGCTGACCTGCGCGAAGGTGAGCGACTTGTCGCGCATCTTCTTGTAGATGGAATAGACCGTCTTCTCGCGGCCGTACACCTCCACCCGCATGCCGGCGCGGATGAAGGCTGCGCGGATCTCGCCCTCGATGCGCGACACCAGGTCACGCCGGTTGCCGCGCGCCTTGCCCACGGCCTTGGACAGCGCGTCGTAGCGCCAGGGGTGGAAGTACTTGAACGAGAGATCCTGCAGTTCGCGGAAGGCCTGGTTCAGGCCCAGCCGGTGCGCGATGGGTGCATAGATGTCGAAGGTCTCGCGGGCGATGCGGCGCGCCTTGTGCGGCGCCATCGCGCCCATGGTGCGCATGTTGTGCAGCCGGTCGGCCAGCTTCACCAGGATCACGCGCAGGTCGCGCGCCATCGCCAGCAGCATCTTGCGGAAGGACTCGGCCTGCGATTCCTCGCGGGTCGAGAACTGCAGCTTGTCGAGCTTGGTGAGGCCGTCCACCAGGTCGGCCGTGGTGGCGTCGAACTTCTCGATCAGCTCGGCCTTGGAGACGCCGCAGTCCTCGACCACGTCGTGCATCAGCGCGGCCATCAGCGTCTGAGCATCCAGCCGCCATTCGGCGCAGATGCCGGCCACCGCGATGGGGTGGGTGATGTAGGGCTCGCCGGTGGCGCGCTTCTGGCCCAGATGGGCCTCGTCGGCGAACTTGTAGGCCTCGCGCACGCGCTTGACCTCGGCCTTGCTCAGGTAACCGAGCTTGGGAGCCAGCGCGTCGAAGGAGGCGGCCTCGGCGTCCGTCGGCGGCGCAGCGGCGTGGCGCAGGCCGGGGAAGGGGAACCAGGCAGTGAGGGAGCGTTGGGCCATGCAGCGAATTTAGCCTAAGCCCAAAAGGCCGACGGGCGCCGAAGTCTCCCTCGGCGCCCGTCGGGCGTTGGACGAAGCTGTAAAGGCCTCAGACCGGCACGCGGCGTAGCATCTCCAGGCCGACTTCGCCGGCCGCGATCTCGCGCAGCGCCGTGACGCTGGGCTTGTTCTTGCTGTCGATCTTGGGGCTGTGGCCCTGGCTCAGCATGCGGGCGCGATAGGTCGCGGCCAGCACGAGCTGGAAGCGGTTCGGGATCTTCTGCAGGCAGTCTTCGACGGTGATGCGGGCCATGGTGTTCCTGTATGCGTGAAGCGCCGGTCAGGGCAGATCGAGGGCCTGGAAAACGGCCGAGCGATTGCGGCGCTGGGTGGCGTATTTTAGCCGCTGCGCGTGGACGATGGTCTTGAGGTCGAAAACAGCCGTGTCGAACACCGCATTCACGACGACGAAATCGAAGTGCTGGGCTTGCGCCACCTCATGGCGGGCGTTCTCCATGCGTTGGGCGATGACCTCGGGTTCCGTGTCGCCACGGCGGTTCAGGCGCTGGCGCAGCTCGTCCCAGCTGGGCGGCAGGATGAAGATCAGCACCGCGTGCGGGAACAGCTGCTTGATCTGCAGCGCGCCCTGGAAGTCGATCTCCAGCACCACATCTTCACCGTTCTGCAGCCGGGCTTCGATGCCGGCGCGCGAGGTGCCGTAGAGGTTGCCATGCACCTCGGCCCATTCGAAGAAGTCGCCACGATCCACCATCGCGCGGAACTCGGTGGGTTCGATGAACCAGTACTCGCGGCCATGCTGTTCCTGGCCGCGCGGTGCACGCGAGGTGTGCGACACCGACACCGCCAGCTTGGCATCCAGTTCCAGCAGGGCCTTCACGAGGCTGGACTTGCCGGCGCCACTCGGGGCCGCAACGACGAACAGATTGCCGGGGTATTCCATTGATCTAGCTAAATCCTTGATTGGCAAGAATTTTAGCCGGCCCCGTCAGGCTATTTTGCTGCGACGCAGCAAAGTGCTCCAGCGGCGGACATACTGACGGGTTGCTATCTGCCGCTGTATGACCACCTCCATTTCTTCTCTGCCGGCCGCCACGGCGCCGGATGACGGCGGCCTGCTGCGCGTCGTGCTCGCGCTGGGCGTGGGCGGCTTTGCGATCGGCACCGGCGAATTCGTCATCATGGGACTGCTGCCCGAGGTGGCCAGCGATGTTGGCGTCAGCATTCCCGAGGCGGGGCATGTCATCAGCGCCTACGCGCTGGGTGTGGTCGTCGGTGCCCCGCTGCTGGCGGTGCTGACCGCGCGCTGGCCGCGCCGCGCGCTGCTAATGGCGTTGATGGCGGTGTTTGCGCTGGGCAACTTCGCCAGCGCGCTGGCGCCGGGCTATGCATCGCTGAGCCTGCTGCGGCTGTTCACCGGCCTGCCGCATGGCACCTATTTCGGCGTCGCCTCGCTGGTGGCCGCGGGGCTGGCGCCCGATGGCCAGCGCGCCCGGGCGGTGGGGCTGGTGATGCTGGGGCTGTCGCTGTCGACGCTGGCCGGCGTGCCACTGGCCGCGCGCTTGGGCGAGGCGCTGGGCTGGCGGGCGGCCTTCGTGCTGGTGGGGCTGATCGCGCTGCTGGCCGTGGGCCTGGTGTGGCGCGGCGTGCCCGATCTGCCGGCGCCGCGCGGTGCCAGCCCGTTGCGTGAGCTGGGCGCGCTGGCGCGTCCGCAGGTGTGGCTGACGCTGGGCATAGGCGCGGTGGGCTTCGGCGGCATGTTCGCCGTGTTCAGCTACGTGAAGCCCATCATGCTGGAGGTCAGCCATCTGCCGGCGGCCTGGATGCCGCTGGTGCTGGCGCTGTTCGGCGTGGGCACGGTGAGCGGCAACCTGATCGGCTCACGGCTGGCGGACCGCTCGCTGATGACCACGATTGGCGGCGTGCTGGTCTGGTCGGCGCTGCTGCTGGCCGGCTTCGTGCTGCTGGCGGGCCATCCGGTGAGCGGGGCCTTCGGCGTGCTGCTGGTGGGCACGCTGGTGGCCCTGGGCCCGGCATTGCAGATCCGGCTGATGGACGTGGCCGGCGAGGCGCAGTCGCTGGCGGCGGCGCTCAACCATTCGGCCTTCAACCTGGCCAATGCGCTCGGCGCCTGGCTGGGCGGGGCGGCCGTGACGGCCGGCCTGGGCTGGACGTCGACGGCCTGGGTGGGGGCGCTGCTGGCGCTCGGTGGCCTGGGCGTGTTTGCCGCATCGCTGGCGCTGCAGCGGCGCGGCGCCTGAGTTCACGCGCTCAGGCTGCCCGCGCGGCGCTGGGGGTGTGTCCGATGACGCGCTTGAATGCTCGGCTGAACGAGGCCTCCGGTTCATAGCCCAGTCGGTCTGCGGCCACCGCGACGCGCATGCAGTCCTCGGCGATCCAGCGGCGTGCCTGGAACATCTTGATCTTGGCCACGTAGCGCGCCGGGCTCTCGCCCATGGTGCGCGTGAAGGCGCCGCTGAAGGTGGAGCGCGAGCTGCCCATCAGGTCGGCCAGTTCGGGCACGCGCCAGTCACGTTCGGGGTCGGCATGGATGGCCGCGATGACCCGGCCGATGCGCGGACAGCGCACGGCGGCGATCCAGCCCGTGGCATCGCTGCAGCCGCATTCGACCCAGGCGCGGATGATGCTGGCGGCCAGTGCATCGGCCAGGCGGGCGAGGATGCCGCAGGCGCCCAGGCGATCCAGCGCCACCTCACGCTCCATCGCCTCCAGCAGCACCGGCACGGTCGCGTCGCGCCGGGCCAGCTCGCCGGCCAGCATCACGGTGGGCATCATTGCGATCAGTGGGTGGCGTGGGTGCAGGTTGAAATGCATGGAGCCGCAGAACATCACATCGGCAGATGTTCCGGCGGTATCGAGCTCGCTGGCCGAGCCGTCGTCGTCGCCCACCAGGAAGATGTCATCCGACACCGCCACGCGGGACAGCGAGGCGATCTCCACCGCGGGCACATCGGGCGAACTGGCCAGCACATGGAAGCTGCCGTGCGGCAGCAGCACCGCATCGCCGGCTTGCAGGCGCACCCAGTCCGTGCTGGCCGTGCGCAGCCAGCCGCCGCCGCTGCCGACGAAATGAAAGCGCGCCGAGCGCTGCTCGGGGAAGGCGACGGCCCAGGGGCCGCGCAGATGGCAGCGGCCGTACTCCACGCCGTCCAGCCTCAGGCCCAGCAGGATCTGGGTCAGCAGGTCGCGCCCGCTGCCCGGGGGTTCGGTCTTGCGCGCAGCGTCGGACAAAAGGTCAAGCATTTCGGCGTTCCAGGCATTCAAACGCCGGCAGCGTATTCATAGCATCCCGGCTCTGCTGTACTGGGGTCTTGCCGTCGTGTCTTCTTCCTCCTGTTCCACCTGTCTCGATGACGGCCCTGCCGTTGCCTCGCCCGCTGCTGTCGAGCCGGTGACGGATGCCCAGGCGCGCTGGCCCGCCGTGGCCTCGCTGACGATGGGAGTGTTCGGGCTGGTGATGGCGGAGTTCCTGCCCGCCAGCCTGCTGACCGCGATGTCGCAGGATCTGGGCGTCAGCGACGGGGCCGCGGGCCAGGCGGTGACGGCCACGGCGCTGGTCGCGGCCGTCGCTGCGCCGTCGCTGCCGCTGCCGCTGCTGGCCCGGCGGCTGGATCGCAAGCACATGATGCTGGCGCTGACCCTGTTGCTGCTGTTGTCCAACGTGATGGCTGTCACCGCGGGCAGTCTGGCGATGCTGCTGGTGGCGCGGGTGCTGCTGGGCGTGGCGCTGGGGGGCTTCTGGTCGATGTCGGCCGCGCTGGCAATGCGCCTGGTGCCCGATGCGATGTTCGCGCGGGCGATGTCCTTGATTTTGTCCGGCGTGTCGGTGGCCACGGTGCTGGCCGCGCCGGTGGGTGCCTGGATGGGCGACGTCTGGGGCTGGCGCAGCGCCTTCGTGGCGGCCGGTGCAATCAGCCTGGTCACGCTGGTCGTGCAGCTGGTGACGCTGCCACCGCTGCCGCCGCGGGATGCCAACAGTCTGAAGGTGCTGGGCGAACTGCTACGCCGCCCGGCGGTGCGGGTCGCGCTGCTGGCGGTGCTGCTGGCCATCTCGGGGCACTTCGCAGGTTTCACCTACATCCGGCCGCTGATGGAGCAGGTCACGCATCTGTCGGTCAGCGCGATCTCGGCGGTGCTGCTGGGCTACGGGGTCGGGGGCTTCTTCGGCAACTTCGTCGGTGGCTGGCTGGCCGGGCGAAGCGAGCGTCTGGCGATCGTGTTCGGCGGCAGCAGTGTGGCGGTGCTGGCGGGCTGCCTGCTGCTGGGCGGCGGCTCGGCCTGGGTGACGGCGGTGGCCGTCACGCTGTGGGGCTTCGCGTTCGGCGCCTTCCCGGTGGGTTTCCAGACCTGGATGGTGCGTGCCGCGCCCGACCAGGCCGAGAGCGCCGGTGGGCTGCTGGTGGCGGGCTTCCAGATCGCCATCGCCAGCGGCGCGGTGGGCGGCGGCCTGCTGGTGGACCGCATGGGCGCGCTGGGCGGGCCGGCGTTCGCGCTGGTGGCGATGGTGCTGGGCACGCTGTTGACGCTGCGCCACGGACCGCGCCCGACGCGCGACTGACCCGAGGCCGGCCGCCGCGCGCGGCCGGTGCTTATTCGAGGTTCTGCACCTGCTCGCGCATCTGCTCGATCGCGACCTTCATCTCGACCGAGATGTTGGTGAGCTCCAGCGCGGCGGACTTGGAGCCCAGCGTGTTGGCCTCGCGGTGCAGTTCCTGGATCAGGAAGTCCAGTCGCTTGCCGAGCTCGCCGCCCTTCTTCAGCAGGCGGGTCAGCTCGTCCAGGTGGGCACGCAGCCGGGCCAATTCCTCGGCCACGTCGATGCGGATCGCAAAGGCCGCGGCCTCGTTCAGGGCGCGCTCCTGCAGCGCCTCCTGGGGCACGCTGCTGGCGGCGCCGGTGCTGTTCAGAGCCTCCTGCCAGCGCTCGAGAAAGCGCTGCTGCTGGCGGGCGACGACGGCCGGCAGCAGGGGCTCGGCCTCCAGCGCCAGCTCGCGCAGACGCGCAATGCGCTCCAGCAGCACGTTGACCAGCTTCTCGCCTTCGCGCTCGCGGGCCTCGGCCAGGCCGCGCACGCAGTCGCGGGCGGCCTCCAGCGTGGCGGCGTCCAGCCCCGGCAGGGTGGCGCCGGCACCGCGGCACCAGTTCAGCGCCTCATGAACGGACAGCGGCGCCGCGCTCGGCAGCCAGGAGCGCACCTTGGCCTCGAGGTTGGCCAGGCGATTCAGCTGTTCAGGCTGGGGCTGGGGCCAGCCGGCGTCGCCGTCGCGCTGGGTGTTGATGCGCATCTCGATCTTGCCGCGCTTGAAGGCGGCAGAGACCAGTTCGCGCAGCTGTGGTTCCAGCGCCCGCAGTTCGTCGGGCATGCGCAGACTGAAGTCCAGGAAACGACCGTTGACGGAGCGCAGCTCCACGCTCACGGCCGCCTGGGCGGGGGGGCTGCCGTCCTCGGCTTTGGGGGGTTGCGCCACGGCATTGGCGTACCCGGTCATGCTGTAGACTGGCATTTCGCTCTCGCAAGACAGATAAACCGCGATTATGTCCAAGCCGAAGCCAGCCCCCTTGCCCGCAGGCACGGTGGTTGGGGGCTACCAGATCATCAAGCGACTGGCGGCCGGTGGATTCGGTGTCGTGTATCTGGCCGAGGACCCCGACCACCATCTGGTGGCCCTCAAGGAATACCTGCCGTCCTCCCTGGCCGAACGTTCGCCAGGAGAACTGACCCCCCGGGTGAAGCCCGAGAAGCAGCCGCTGTACCGGTTGGGTCTGAAGAGCTTCTTCGAGGAGGGGCGTTCGCTCGCGCAGATCTCGCACCCCAGCGTGGTCTCGGTGCTGAACTTCCTGCGCGAGAACGAGACCGTCTACATGGTCATGAACTACCTGCAGGGCGATACGCTGCAGGACTTCATCGTGACCGCGCGCGACATGAAGCGCGACAAGGTGTTCCGCGAGTCCACGATACGCAGCCTCTTCGACGAGATCCTGCGTGGCCTGCGCATCGTGCATCAGCACAAGATGCTGCACCTGGACATCAAGCCGGCCAACATCTTCATCACCAACGACAACCGTGCGGTGCTGCTGGACTTTGGCGCCGCGCGCGAGGTGCTGAGCAAGGAAGGCAACTTCATCCGCCCCATGTACACGCCGGGCTTCGCCGCACCGGAGATGTACCGGCGCGACGGCTCGCTCGGCCCCTGGACCGACATCTACGCCATCGGCGCCTGCATCTACGCCTGCATGCAGGGCTACCCGCCCAATGACGCGCCGCAGCGCATCGAGAAGGACCGGCTCTCACTGAGCCTCTCACGGCTGCGCAACGTCTACTCGGACAATCTGCTGGAGGTGACCGAGTGGTGCATGGCGCTGGACCCGCTGGCCCGACCGCAGAGCGTGTTCGCGCTGCAGAAGGAGCTGGCCCGCGAGACGGAGCGCCGCTACACCAAGTTGTCGTTCAGCGAGCGGCTCAAGCTCCAGCTCGAGAACCTGAAGTCCGGAGCCAAGGCCTGATGCGCCGCGCCGGTTCGTCCCGCCTGCCGTGCCCGGGAGCGCGCGCATGAGGTTCAGCGTCTTTCAGGTCAGCCGCAAGGGCGGACGCGAGACCAACGAAGACCGTATGGGCTATTGCTTCACCCGCGAGGCTGGCCTGTTTGCGCTGGCTGACGGCATGGGTGGACACCCGGAGGGCGAGGTGGCCTCGCAGATCGCACTGCAGACGCTGGCCTTCCTGTTTCAGCAGGACGCCCGGCCGGTGCTGCTGGATCCGCAGCGCTTCCTGAACGACACCATCCTCATCGCCCATCAGCAGCTGCTGCGCTATGCCGAGGCCAAGGGCCTGTCGGACACGCCGCGCACCACCGTCGTGGCCTGCATCCTGCAGGGCAACCAGGCCTGGTGGGCGCATTGCGGGGATTCGCGGCTCTACCTGGTGCGCGGTGGCAAGCTGATCGCCCGCACCCGCGACCACTCCTATTCCGAGCTGCAGGAGGCGCTGGGCCGGGCTCCTGCGTCGGCCGAGGCCTTCAATCGCAATGTGCTGTTCACCTGCCTGGGCAGCCCGGGCCGGCCGATGATCGACACGCAGGGCCCGCTGGTGATGGAGTCCGGGGACCGCCTGCTGCTGTGCTCCGACGGGCTGTGGGGCAATGTGGAGGATGGCGAGATCACTGCGCGGCTCTCCGAGCAGGCGCTGCACGAGGCCGTGCCGGAGCTGGTGGAGCAGGCCTTGCGCCACGGCGGTGCGCGTTGCGACAACGTGACGGCGCTGGCTGTCGAGTGGGAAGGCGAGGGTGACCCCGACGCCGAGAGCACGCAGAACCTCGGCAATTCCGGCTTTGCCACCACCATCCAGGGCGCGCTGGACGCAGATGCCGTGGCCGGCATGGACGACGAGGAGATCGAGCGTGCGGTGCGCGAGATCAACGACGTCATCCGCCAATCCGGGCGCCGCGCAGCCCGGCCCTGAGCGGCAAGACCCGCCACGCCGGCGCGGCGCCCCAGGTGCGGGAAAATCCCGTCGTTGCCGCTGCGGCGCCCCGCCGCCGGCCTTCTTCGAGATCCTTCCATGACCCAGAGCTTTGTGCGCAGCGCCGGACGCGCTGCCAACCAGTTGCGCCCGGTGCGCATCACCCGCGGCTTCACCGTGCACGCCGAGGGCTCGGTGCTGATCGAGTTCGGCGCCACGCGCGTGCTGTGCACGGCATCGGTGGAAGAGCGCGTGCCGCCGCACAAGCGTGGCTCGGGTGAGGGCTGGGTCACGGCCGAGTACGGCATGCTGCCGCGCGCCACCCATACGCGTGGCGACCGCGAAGCCGCTCGCGGCAAGCAGAGCGGGCGCACGCAGGAGATCCAGCGCCTGATCGGCCGCTCGCTGCGCGCGGTGTTCGACCTGGCCGCCCTGGGCGAGCGCACCATCACGCTGGACTGCGATGTGCTGCAGGCCGACGGCGGCACGCGCACGGCAGCCATCACCGGTGCCTTCGTGGCGGCCCAGGACGCGGTCAACAAGCTGCTGGCCGACAGCAAGCTGTCGCGCTCGCCGATCAAGGATTCGGTGGCGGCCATCTCGGTGGGCATCGTGCAGGGCACGCCGCTGCTGGACCTGGAGTACATCGAGGACTCCGCCTGCGACACCGACATGAACGTCGTCATGACCGGCTCCGGCGGCTTCGTCGAGCTGCAGGGCACGGCCGAGGGCGTGGTGTTCAGCCGCGCCGAGATGAATGCGCTGCTGGACCTGGCCGACCAGGGCATCCGTGAGCTGCTGGCGGCACAGCAGGCCGCGCTGAAGGGCTGAGCGCATGAAGCTGGTCCTGGCCTCCAACAACGCGAAGAAGCTGCTCGAGCTGCAGGCGCTGTTTGCCCCGCTGGGCATAGAGCTGGTCACGCAGGGCAGCCTGGGCATCCCCGAGGCCGAGGAGCCCTTCGACAGCTTCGTCGAGAACGCGCTGACCAAGGCGCGCCATGCGGCACGCCTGAGCGGCCTGCCGGCGCTGGCGGACGACTCCGGTCTGGCGGTCGAGGCACTGGGCGGCGCACCGGGCGTGCGCTCGGCACGTTATGCCCAGGACGCCGGCGGCGAGAAGAGCGATGCGGCCAACAACGCCCATCTGCTGCGCCAACTGGATGGGGTGGCCGACCGCCGTGCGCGCTTCGTGTGCGCGCTGGTGGCGGTGCGTTCGGCCGACGACCCCGAGCCGCTGATCGCGATGGGGCGCTGGGCCGGCGAGATCCTGTCGGCGCCGCGCGGCGAGGGCGGCTTCGGCTACGACCCGCTGATGCTCATCCCGGCTCTGGGCGAGACGGTGGCGGCGCTGCCGGCGGCCGACAAGAATCGCCTGAGCCACCGGGCGCTGGCGGCGGCCAGCCTGATGGAACAGTTCCGCGAGGTCTGGCACCTTGGCTGATGTCGTCACGCTGATGCGGCCGGGCACACTGCAGCTGTCCGCGCTGCCGCCGCTCGCGCTCTATGTGCACCTGCCCTGGTGCCTGCGCAAATGCCCATACTGCGACTTCAACTCCCACGAGGTGAAGGACGGCCGCTTGAGCACGGACACGGCCGAGGCCTACCTGGCGGCCTTGCGCGCCGATCTGGAAGCCGCGCTACCGCTGATCTGGGGTCGATCGGTCGTCAGCATCTTCATCGGTGGCGGCACGCCCAGCCTGTTCGACCCCGCGCAGATCGGGCAGCTGCTCTCCGACCTGCGCGCCCGCCTGCCGCTGGAGCCGGGCTGCGAGATCACGCTGGAGGCCAACCCCGGCACCTTCGAGCGTGAGCGTTTCAAGGGCTTCCGCGAGGCCGGGGTGACGCGGCTGTCGGTGGGGGTGCAGAGCTTCGACGATGCCCAGCTGAAAGCGCTGGGTCGGGTGCACAGCGCGGGCCAGGCACGCGAGGCGCTGGCCGAGGCCGCGCAGGCCTTCGACACCTTCAACCTCGACCTGATGTACGCCCTGCCGGGGCAGACGCTGGACGCGCTGGCCGCGGAGCTGGACACGGCGCTTTCCTTCAAGCCGCCGCATCTGTCTATCTACCACCTGACCATCGAGCCCAACACCGTGTTCGCGACCCGCACGCCCGCCGGGCTGCCGGACGCCGATCTGGCCAGCGACATGCTGGACCTGATCACCGAGAAGACCTGCGCCGCTGGCTTGTCGCGTTATGAAGTGTCGGCCTATGCGCGTGACGGGCACCGCTGCGCGCACAACCTCAACTACTGGCAGTTCGGCGACTACCTCGGCATTGGGGCCGGCGCTCACAGCAAGCTGAGCTTCGCGCATCGCGTGCTGCGCCAGGTGCGCTGGCGCGAGCCGGCGGCCTACGTCGCCAAGGCACAGGCGGGGCAGGCGGTGAGCAACGAGCAGGAGGTGTCGGCCCGCGAGCTGCCGTTCGAGTTCATGCTCAACGCGCTGCGGCTTCGGGAGGGGGTGCCGGTCGCCCAGTTCCTGGAGCGCACCGGGCTGCCCGCGCGCAGCATCTCGGCCGGCGTGCAGCAGGGTGTGGCCCGCGGACTGCTGGTGGATGATGTCGCCCGCATCCAGCCAACGGCACGCGGCTTCGACTTCCTGAGCGACCTGCAGCAGCTGTTTCTCTGAAGCTGCCGCTGCCACACCCCGGCCCGTGGGCCGGAGCGGCGCAGGTCAGACGCGGTTGAGCGACATGCCGGAGGTGGCGCGCAGCCGCTCCAGCACCTTGTGCGCGATCTGGTTGAGCGGCAGCACCTCGTCGGCGGCGCCGGCCGCGATCGCCTCGCGCGGCATGCCGAAGACGACGCAGCTGGCCTCGTCCTGGCAGTAGTTGTAGGAGCCGGCGTCCTTCATGATCTTCATCGCCTTGGCCCCGTCCGCGCCCATGCCGGTCAGCATGATGCCGATCGCGTTGGGCCCCACCACCTTGGCGGCCGACAGGAACAACGCCTCCACCGAAGGCTTGTGGCGGTTGATGGGCTCGCCGTCCTGCACGCGGGCGATGTAGTTGGCGCCGCTGCGCTCTACGGTGAGGTGCAGGCCGCCGGGCGCGATGTAGCCGTGGCCGGGCAGGATGCGTTCGCCGTCCTGCGCTTCCTTCACGCGGATCTTGCACAACCCGTCCAGCCGGGCCGCATAGCTCTTGGTGAAACCGGGCGGCATGTGCTGGGTGATGACCACGGCCGGGCTGTCGGCGGGCAGGTTGATCAGCACGTCCTTGGTGGCCTCGGTGCCGCCGGTGGAGGCACCGATGAAGATCAGCTTCTCGGTGGACGCCTTGCCCAGGCTGGCCATGGTGACCGGCCGCGCCGGTGCAGCCGGCGCGGCCCCGGGCGCGGGGGCTGCGTGGGCACGGCGGATGTGGGCCTTGGCGGCGATGCGGATCTTGTCGGTGATGTCCTGTGCGAGCTGCCGGATGCCATCGGCCACGCCGATCTTGGGCTTGGCGACGAAGTCCACCGCGCCCAGCTCCAGCGCCTTGAGCGTGACCTCGGCGCCGCGCTCGGTCAGCGTGGACACCATCACCACGGGCATGGGCCGCAGGCGCATCAGGCGGGAGAGGAAGTCCAGGCCGTCCATGCGCGGCATCTCGACGTCCAGCGTGATCACGTCAGGGTTCAGGTTGCGGATCATCTCGCGCGCGACCAGCGGATCGGCCGCCGCGCCTATGCACTCCATATCCGGCTGACGGTTGATGATCTCCGACAGGATGGAACGAACCAGCGCGGAGTCGTCCACCACCACGACCTTGGTCTTGGCCATAGAAGTCTCCTCAGAACAGATCGATGGAGCCGCCGCTGTTGGCGACCGGCTGCACCTTTTGGATGGCCGCGCGATCCTGTTGGACCAGTGCGTCCGTATTGGTAGGGGCCAGGCGCTTGACCATGGCCTTGCCGCTGTGCGGCAGGAAGCAGACCTTGCGCGGATAGACGTCCATCACGTCCTTGGACACGATGGGGATGCGCTCGGTCTTGAGGTAGTCGATGACGAAGTTGGTGTTGCGCTCGCCCACGTTGAGCGAGTTCATGCCCGAGATGACGGCGCCGCCGCCGAAGATCTTGGCTTCCATGCGGCCGCGGTTGGCGCCGCGCTTCATCATCTCGTTGATCAGCAGTTCCATTGCGAACGAGCCATAGCGGCCCGAGTCGCCATTGCCCTCGGGCAGCATGAAGTGGTTCATGCCGCCGATGCCGGCCGTGCGGTCCCACAGGCAGGCCGCGATGCACGAGCCCAGCGTGGTCATCACCAGCAGGTCCTCGGTATCGACGAAGTACTCGCCCGGCAGGATCTTGACCGCTGCATTCTTGAAATGGGCGTCGTAGAAGAAGAACGAGGCCTCGCCGGACTTGCGCGGCTGGGCCTTCAGCGCGTTGAGCCGGGCCTGGGCGGCCGGATTGCCGAGGGCGGAGCCGCCCGTGGATGCCGCAGGGGTGCTCATGCTCAGACTCGCTCGTAGATGGTCTTGCCGCGCAGCCGGAACAGGTCGCGCGACTCGGTGAAATTCTCGGAATGGCCGACGAACAGCAGTCCGCCCGGCCGCATCACGCGATGGATGCGCTCCAGCACCTTGCGCTGAGTGGGCGCATCGAAGTAGATCATCACGTTGCGGCAGAAGACCATGTGGAAGGGGTCTCCGAGCTGCCACTGCGCATCCATCAGGTTGAGCGGCCGGAACTCCACCCAGCGCTGCAGCTCGGGCTTCACGCGGATCTTGCCGCCATTGGCGCCCGTGCCGCGCAGGAAGAAGTTCTTCAGCCGGGTGGCATCCAGCCCGCGCGCATCGGCGTTGTAGACCGCACGCTTGGCCGTGGCCAGCACGTTGGTGTCGATGTCGCTCGCAACCAGTTGCACCGAGGCCGACGACCCCAGCGCCTCGCTGCAGGTCATCAGGATGGAGTACGGTTCCTCGCCCGTGGACGCGGCGCAACACCAGATGCGCACCGGCTTGCCCACGAAGGCCTTGAGGTCGTCCTTGAGGGCGTGGAAGTGATGGTCCTCGCGGAAGAACGCCGTCAGGTTGGTGGTCAGGCAGTTCACGAACTCCTGCCACTCGGCCGCGCCGGCGGGGCCGCTCGATGCCTCCAGCCACTGCAGATAGCTGGCAAAACTCTTGTGGTTGGTTTCGCGCAGCCGGCGCGACAGCCGGCTGTAGACCATGGCGTGCTTGCCATCGTGCAGGCTGATGCCGGCGTGCTTGTAGATCAGCTCGCGCACGCGGTCGAAGTCGGTTCGACTGAAGCTGAACTCGTGGTCAACGCTATCGGCGCCGGGGGCAAGGTCGGGAGCGGGCATGTCGGATGCTCTAAGTGATGGGGCGCTCGCGGCGTGAACGGGCAGGTCGCACCGATTCTGCACTGCACAGGCCGTCTTGGGCCTGTTGCCGATCCAGCATAGTGCAAACATCACGCCAGGACCGTGCCTGTTTCACGTCCTTCGCCGGTAGGACGCGCTGCTAGACTCGATCGCCTGCTTTATTTCGCACCCCGCGACCCGCCTTTGGACTCCCAACCCACCGCTACGACCCTGATCGAAGCCCGCGCGCTGGATCTGGATCAGGCCATGCAGCTGCTGCAGCAGGCCGGTGCGCTGCTGCCGGACGAGGCGCCTTACAGCGCCGCCTGGCTCCAGGCCGTGATCAGTGCGCTGTGCGATCTCTCCAGCAAGGATGCGCTGACCGGCCTGTCCAACCGCCGCAGTTTCGAGATGGCGCTGGCTCGCGAGGTGGACCGCGTCGCCCGTGCCGGCGAGTCGGCGCTGCTGCTGCTGCTGGACATCGATCACTTCAAGGCCGTCAACGACACCCATGGCCATGCGGCCGGCGACGTGGTGATCCGCGCCGTCGCGCAGGCCATGCAGCAGACCGTACGGCCCATGGATCTCGTCGCTCGCATCGGTGGCGAGGAGTTCGCGATCATCCTGCCCAACTGCTCGCCGCATGTCGGCGCCACCGTGGCCCAAAGGGTCAGGGAGCGTGTGGCGGAGCTCTCCGTGGAAGTCGCGCCGGCACAGATGCTGAACGTCACTGTGAGCCTGGGCGGGGCCTTCGCTCCGCAGTGGGTGCGCTCGTCGCCCCTGCTGTGGATGGAACGCGCGGATCGCCAGCTCTACCGCGCCAAGGCCGAGGGCCGTAACCGCGCCTGCCTGGAGCCGCAGGTGGACTCGCTGGTCAGCGCCGAGGAAAAGGGCATGTTGTTTGCCTCACTGAATACCGAATCGCAACAGGACACGCCATGAGCACGACCCACGATCCTGCTGCCCCGACCCCGCCGCCCAGCCGTCCCGCCCGTGCGGGTGCCCGCACGCTCGCCATCACGAGCGGCAAGGGCGGTGTCGGCAAGACCTTCGTCACCGCCAACCTGGCTGCCGCGCTGTCTGCCCGCGGCGAACGCGTGCTGGTGCTCGATGCCGACCTCGGTCTGGCCAACCTCGATGTGGTGCTGAACCTGCACCCCAAGCTGACGCTGCACGACGTCTTCACCGAAAAGGCCACGCTGGACCAGGCCATCCTGCCGGCGCCCGGTGGCTTCTCGGTGCTGCTGGCCGGTTCCGGCATGGTGGAGTACTCGCGGCTCACGCCTGATGTGCGCGACAAGCTGCTGCACATCATCGACATGGTCAAGCCGCGCTTCGACTGGGTGCTGCTCGACACCGGCGCGGGCATTTCCGACGTCGTGCTGTTCGCGGTGTCGCTGGCCACCGATGTGCTGGTGGTGGCCACGCCCGAGCCCACCTCGCTGACCGACGCCTACGCCACCATCAAGGTGCTGGCCACGCAGCAGCAGCGCCGCCATGTGGGCCTGGTCGTGAATCAGGCCAACCGCGTTGGCGAGGGCAAGCTGATCTGCAGCCAGTTGCAGCAGGTGCTGCAGCGCTTTGTCGGCCCCACGCCGGGGCAGAACTTCCGGCTGGATCTGTGGGGTGAGGTCAAGGCCGACCCAGCGGTTCGGCAGGCCGTGCTCAAGCGCCAGCTGATGCTCGAGAACTACCCGGGTTGCGATGCGGCCCAGGCCATCAAGGCCCTGGCCAACAAGCTCATCGGTTGAATGCGCGCGCCGGCCTTGCCGGCCCGCGCGCCCCGTCAGCACGCCTCATGACCACCCCTGCAACCCCCGCGACCGCCTTCGAATGGCTGGGCGGCGAAGCGCGCGTGCGCGAGCTCGTCGATCGTTTCTACGACCTGATGGACCTCGAGCCCGCCTATGCGCGGCTGCGCGAGGTGCATGGCCCCAGCCTGGATGACGCGCGGAACAAGCTGTTCTGGTTCCTGTGCGGCTGGCTGGGCGGGCCCAATCACTACATCGAGCGCTTCGGCCACCCGCGGCTGCGGGCCCGGCACCTGCCGTTTCGTATCGGCATTGCCGAGCGTGACCAGTGGCTGGCCTGCATGGCGCAGGCCATGGGCGAGTGCGAAGTGGACCCGGCGCTGCGTGAGCGGCTGGCCGAGTCCTTCGCCGGCACCGCCGACTGGATGCGCAACGTCGGTGGCTGAACGCCTCAATCCACCTTGAAGCTGAATTCCTGCTCGAAGCGCTGCTCACCCGGGCAGCGATAGCCGGCCAGCGCGGTCTGCACCGCCTGGGTCAGCGCGCGGCGGGTGCGCGGGTCCAGGCTGCCCTGCAGGACGCGGATGTCGGCCGCCACCACGCGCCCGCCCTGAACCACGGCCTGGGCCTGCAGCACGGCCTGCCCGCTCCAGGCCAGCGTGGGCAGCGTGGGGGCGGGCATGTCCACGCACAGGGGCCCGTTGCTGATGGCCCGACGGGCATTGGCCGCTACTTCGCCTGATGCCGCGCCCTCGCTCGTCGCGCCCGGCTGCGCCGGGCCCGCGGGGCCGGCGAGCAGGGGGGCAGGAGCCGCTGCCGGTGCGATCTGCTGGGCCCCACCGTCCATCAAGGGTTCGGGCGGCGGAATCAGCGAGATCACCGGCACCTCCAGCCTGGGCTTGAGCATGGGCGCGGGCTCCGGTGCGCGCTGTGGCGGCGCCTCGACGACCGGGGTCAGCTGTGGGTCGGGCGCCTTGGGCGGCATCACCCGTTGCAGCAGGCCGGCACTGAGGGCCCAGAGGGCGACCCCATGCAGGGCTGCGACGACCAGCAGTCCGCTGTAGCGGGGGCGGCCGGCGCCAAAAGCGCCGGGGCGGACGGGGGCAGGGCGGGACGAAACCATGGTTGCTCCTCTGACGACGTGGGGAACCGGGTGTCGCGCATGCGCGGCGGCTGGCGGCCAGACTAAACCGCGCTAACCGGGCAGGTCAATGGAGGCGGCCCGCGTGGGGCGAATGCGACAGCGCGGTGCCGGGCCGGGTCTTGCCCTTGTCCGGCAGCGTCGGGAGCGCGGCTTCAGGGCGAGTTCAGCAGCACGATGAGCGCGCCTGTGCCGCCGTCGCTGGCGCGGGCCTGCACGAAGGCCAGCACCTCCTGCTTCTGCACCAGCCAGCGCCGCACCCGGCCCTTGAGCACCGGCTCCCGGCCGGGTGAGCCGTGGCCCTTGCCGTGGATCACCCGCACGCAGCGCAGTCCGAGCCGGGCGCTGTCGGAGATGAAATGCCCCAGAGCCTCGCGGGCGCCATCGCGGCGCAGGCCGTGCAGATCCAGCTGGGCCTGCAGGCTCCAGTGGCCGCGGCGCAGCTTGCGCACCACCTCCAGCGAGATGGTGTCGCGGCGGAAGGACAGGGTCTCGTCGGTGTCGAGCAGGCTCTCGACATCGATCTCGTCGGACAGGGCCTGCAGCATCACCGCGCGTTCGTCGGCCTCGCGCTGGCGGGGCTCCGGCTCGGGCAGCGCTCGGTCGTGCAGCACGCGCGGTGGCGTTTTCAGCGCCGTCACCGGCCCCACGGCCAGCTCGAAGGCCCGGGCCTCCTGCTCGGCCAGGCGTCGGGCGGCCTCGCGGCGCTCGCGCTCCAGCTCTTCTGCCAGGCGGCGTGCGGCCAGCTCGCGGCCCAGGCCCTTGAGGTCGGCGAGGCTGTTCCAGCGCTTGTCAGTGGGCTTGCTCACATCAGCCCCCGTTCGGCCAGCGAGACCACGTCGTTCGCGCCCACCACGAGGTGGTCCACCACGCGCACGTCCACCAGCGCCAGGGCCTCGCTCAGGCGTTTCGTCAGCAGCTCGTCGGCCCGCGACGGCTCGGCCACCCCGCTGGGGTGGTTGTGCGCGAGCACGCAGGCCGCCGCGCCGAGCTCCAGCGCGCGTTTGACGATCTCCCGCGGGTGGACGGTGGTCTGCGTCAGCGTGCCCCGGAACAGCGTTTCCAGCGCGATCAGGCGCAGCTGCGCATCCAGGAACAGCACTGCGAACACCTCGTGAGGCAGTGTGCCGAGATGCAGCCGCAGGTAGGCCTTGACGCTGGCGACATCGGCCATCGCTGGCTTTTCGGCCAGGCGCTGGTGCAGCGAGCGCCGGGCGATTTCCAGCACCGCGGCGATCTCCGCGCGCTTGGCAGGCCCCAGGCCCTTGACCTGGCCCAGGTCGGCCACGCTGGCCGAGAGCAGGCCGGCCCAGCCGCCAAAACGGTCCAGCAGCGCCTGCGCAAGCTGCAGCACGGGCTGGCCCTGCATCCCCGTGCGCAGCAGCAACGCCAGCAGCTCGGCATCGGCCAGCGCCTGCGGCCCGCGGGCGAGCAGCTTCTCGCGCGGGCGGGAGTCGGGAGGGAGGTCGTTCAATGACATCGGGGCAGCCGAGGCGGGCACCCGTGGGCGCCGCTTAAAATCGCGGCAGTCTAGCCAAGCGCTTCCCTACATTCCGCATGAACCCCATTCAGGCCGGGTCCTTCCTGACGCTGCACTACCGGCTCTCCGGCCCGGACGGCGCGGACCTCGTGAACACCTTCAACGACAAACCTGCGACGCTGTCGCTGGGCTCGGGCCAGCTGTCGCCCGCCATCGAGGCCCGGCTGATCGGCCTGCCCGAGGGCACCCGCCAGAGCTTCGAGCTCGCGGCCGGCGAGGCCTTCGGCGAGCGCAACCCCGAGCTGCTGCAGCGGGTGAAGCTGACGCTGCTGCGTGAGCTGGGCGACCCGGACGAGGTGTATTCGGTGGGCGACGTGGTGCAGTTTCCCGGCCCGGACGGGCAGGGCGGCTATGCCGGCGTGGTGCGCGAGGTGGGCGATGAGTCGCTGTTGTTCGACTTCAATCATCCGCTGGCGGGCCAGCCGGTGAGCTTCGAAGTGCAAGTGATCGGGGTGCTGTGATGACGGCTGCTTTCGCTGAGCGCGAGGTGCTGCTGGCCGAGCCGCGAGGCTTCTGCGCTGGCGTGGACCGAGCCATCGAGATCGTCGAGCGTGCGCTCTTGAAGTTCGGTGCGCCCATCTATGTGCGCCATGAGATCGTGCACAACACCTATGTGGTCAATGACCTGAAGGCACGCGGCGCGATCTTCATCGAGGATCTGGCCGAGGTGCCGCCCGGCGCGACGCTGGTGTTCAGCGCGCACGGCGTCAGCCAGGAGGTGCGCCGCGAGGCCGCGCAGCGCGGCTTCCAGGTGTTCGACGCGACCTGCCCGCTGGTGACCAAGGTCCATGTCGAAGTGGCCAAGCTGCACCGCGAGGGCTATGAGTTCATCATGATCGGCCACAAGGGACACCCCGAGGTCGAGGGCACGATGGGCCAGCTGACCGAGGGCATCTACCTGGTGGAAGAGGTCGAGGACGTGGCCAAGGTGCGGGTGCAAGACCCGACCCGACTGGCCGTCGTCACCCAGACCACGCTGAGCGTGGACGACGCGGCCGCCATCCTGGCCGAGGTCAAGCGCGTGTTTCCGCAGGTGCGCGAGCCCAAGAAGCAGGACATCTGCTACGCCACGCAGAACCGCCAGGACGCGGTCAAACTGCTGGCGCCGCAGGTGGACGTGGTCATCGTGGTCGGCAGCCCCACCAGCTCCAACAGCAACCGGCTGCGCGAGCTGGCCGAGCGCCTGGACACGCCGGGCTTCATGGTGGACGCTGCCGAAGACCTGCAGGCCAAGTGGCTGGAAGGTCGGCCGCGCGTGGGCCTGACCGCCGGCGCCTCGGCGCCCGACGTGCTGGTGCAGGCCGTCATCGCGCGGCTGCGCGAGCTGGGCGCCACCACGGTGCGCAGCCTGCCCGGCGTGGAGGAGCATGTGCGCTTCCCGCTGCCGCTGGGCCTGGGCGACAAGTCCATGGCCGAGGTCAGCGCGTCCCGATCTTGAACCCGGCGTTCCGCATCCACGGCGGCGCCTGATCCCGGCGCCGCTTTCGCTTTCGATATTCAAGGACAACCCATGCTCGACATCACGCTGCTGCGCAAGGACCTCGACGCCGTCATCGAGCGTCTGAGCGCGCGCAAGAACCCCCAACCCTTCCTGGACGTGGAGCGTTTCAAGGCCTTCGAGGCCGAGCGCAAGGGCGTGCAGACCCGTACCGAGGAACTGCAGGCTCGCCGTAACGCGCTGTCCAAGCAGATCGGCATGGCCAAGGGCAAGGGCGAGGACGCCTCGGCGCTGATGGCCGAAGTCAACGGCATCGCCGACGAACTCAAGGCGGGCGCCGAGCGCCTGGACGCCATCCAGCTGGAGCTCAACCACCTGCTGATGGGCGTGCCCAACCTGCCTGACGCCAGCGTGCCGGCCGGCCATGATGAAACCGGCAACGTCGAGGTGCGCCGCTGGGGAACGCCGCGAAGCTTCGACTTCGAGGTCAAGGACCATGTGGACCTGGGCGCCCCGCTGGGCCTGGACTTCGAGACCGGCGCCAAGCTGTCGGGCTCGCGCTTTACCTTCCTGAAGGGTCAGGTCGCGCGTCTGCACCGCGCGCTCGCGCAGTTCATGCTGGACGTGCAGACCCTGGAGCACGGCTACACCGAGTGCTACACGCCCTACATCGTCAACCGCGAGATCCTCGAGGGCACGGGCCAGCTGCCCAAGTTCAAGGAAGACATGTTCTGGGTGCTGCGTGGCGGCGACACCGAGCACCCCGAGCAGTACCTGATCTCCACCTCCGAGATCTCGCTGACCAACACCGTGCGCGAGCAGGTGCTGGCCGCGGCCGACCTGCCCGTCAAGCTGACGGCGCACAGCCCCTGCTTCCGCTCGGAAGCCGGCTCCGCCGGGCGTGACACCCGTGGCCTGATCCGCCAGCACCAGTTCGACAAGGTCGAGATGGTGCGCATCGAGCAGCCCGAGCACAGCATGGCCGCGCTGGAGGAGATGACCGGGCACGCCGAAGCCATCCTGCAGAAGCTCGGTCTGCCCTATCGCACCATGCTGCTGTGCAGCGGCGACATGGGCTTCGGCTCCACCAAGACCTATGACCTGGAGGTCTGGGTGCCGGCGCAGAACACCTTCCGCGAGATCAGCTCCTGCTCCAACATGGGGGCCTTCCAGGCGCGCCGCATGCAGGCGCGCTTCAAGAACGCCCAGGGCAAGAATGAGTTCGTGCACACGCTCAACGGTTCCGGCCTGGCCGTGGGCCGCACGTTGGTGGCCGTACTGGAGAACTATCAGAACGCCGACGGCAGCGTCACGGTGCCCGAAGTGCTGCGCCCCTACATGGGTGGCGTGGAGCTTCTGAAAGTTTGATCGGCAGGGGCAAAAGTCTGTCTATAATG
Source organism: Roseateles depolymerans (assembly GCA_003241055.1). Taxonomy (GTDB): domain Bacteria; phylum Pseudomonadota; class Gammaproteobacteria; order Burkholderiales; family Burkholderiaceae_C; genus Pelomonas; species Pelomonas depolymerans_A. The sequence continues at coordinate 52,848 of QFOD01000010.1, read as the reverse complement.
GCAGGCTTCGCTCACACCGAATCAGGAGAGGTGGCAGAGTGGTTGAATGTACCTGACTCGAAATCAGGCGTACGGTTTCCCGTACCGGGGGTTCGAATCCCCCCCTCTCCGCCAAAACACAAAAAGCCGCTTTCAGCGGCTTTTTTTCATTGCGACCCGGCATTCGCGCGGTGCCGGGCAGGTGCCGTCAATTGGCTTGGGGCGGCATTGACGAGTCCGCGGGAGCGGGCGTACCCATCATGGCGCACAGCAGCTCGATATGGGCCTCTCGATGCTCGGCGAGCGTGAGCGGCGCGAGTTCACCGTGCAGCGTGCGCTGTACCAGCAGATAGACGGCTGGCGACACGACCAGCCAGGGCAGGCGCGCGGCCAGCGAGTTCTGGGCGTAGCTCGTCAGGCGCAGCGTTTCGCTCAGCGTGCGATGGCCGGGGTCGGCGATCTCGCGTTGCCACATCTGCAGCAGGTGGGGAACGCGATCCCCTTCGGCAACGATCAGGCGAAAAACCGCAATGGAAGTCGGTCGTGTGATGACCGTGTGGATGCGGTCGACCACCCAGGCGGCCAGCACACGCGGATTGGCCAGCACCTCGGCGTCCGGCTGTTCGTCGGCCGGGGGCGTCAGCGCGCGCCGCATCAGGCCTTCGAAGATCGCATCCTTGCTGTCGAAGTGGTTGTAGACCCCGCCCTTGGACAGGCCTGCGCGCAGCGCGATGTCGTCGATGCGCGTGTTCGCGTAGACGCGCTCGGCGAACAGGGCCAGGGCGGCGTCCAGGATCTCCGCGATGCGGATTTCGGCAGGCATGCGGCAGCGCGCCGGGCGGCGGCGCGCGACGCCCGGTTGGGGCGAGAGGGCGGCGGGCATCATGGGGCGGAGTAGAAACCGACTGGTCGGTCGCTAACTTGATTCAGATCAAGTGGCGGGCGAGGGGCGACCCATAGACTGCGCTGAACTCGGTCGTCATGAGGGAGTGTGCTGCCGTGGAGTCAGGGAGTCGAGAATGAGCATCAGACCTAGTCTGGCGGCCTGCTGCATCGCCAGTGCGGCGCTGAGCGCCTGCATGTCGCTGCAGGGGCCGGCACCGCAGCCCGCCGCGCCGCTGGCATCCAGCTATCCCCGCGGTGATGAGGCGGCGGCCGAACTGCCGGCCTGGCGGGACTATTTCGTCGCCGACGAGCTGCGTGGCCTGATCGAGCAGGCGCTGTCCAACAACCGCGACCTGCGCGTGACGCTGGCGCGGGTGGAGCAGGCCCGCGCGGCCTACGGGCTGCAGCGCGCGGCCCAGTTCCCGGTCGTGGGCGTGCAGGCGAGCAACAGCCGTTCGCTGACGCCGGCCGACCTCAACCTCACGCGCCGGCCGCTGGTGGCGGGCGATGTGCAGATCGGGCTGGGTCTGAGCAACTGGGAGATCGACTTCTGGGGCCGTCTGGGTCTGTTGAAGGACGCCGCGCTGGAGTCCTTCCTGGCGGCCGACGAGCAGCGCCGCGCGTTCACGCTGTCGCTGATCGCCCAGGTGGCGGACGGCTATGTGCAACTGCGCTCACTGGACGATCGACTGGCGCTGGCTCGCCAGACCGTGGCCAGCCGGCGTGAAACGCTGAAGATCTTCTCGCGTCGAGAGGCCGTGGGCGCGGTGTCGCGCCTGTCGGTGACCCAGGTCGAGACCCTGCTGACCCAGGCCGAGGCGCTTCAGGTGCAGCTCGAGCAGCAGCGCGAGGCCCAGTGGCAGGCGCTGCAATTGCTGGTGGGCGAGGTTCCTCGCCTGCGGACCGAAGCGGTGCCGCTCGACGACGCGGCCTTGATGGCCTCGTTGCGTCCGGGCCTGCCATCACAGCTGCTGCAGCGCCGCCCCGACCTGCTGGCCGCAGACCACAAGCTGCGCGCCGCCCATGCCAATGTGGGGGCGGCGCGCGCCGCGTTCTTCCCGCAGGTGCAGCTGACGGCGGCCTTCGGCACCGCGAGCGCCGAGCTGGGGGGGCTGTTCGATCGCGGCAGCCGCGCCTGGCAGTTCGCGCCGAGCATCTCGCTGCCCATCTTCGACGGCGGCCGACGCGAGCAAAACCTGTCACTCGAAACCCTGCGCCGCGACGAAGCGGTGGCCCAGTACGAGCGCACCGTGCAGCAGGCCTTCAAGGACGTGGCCGACGCGCTGGCCGCACGCCAGTCGTTCGCCGACCAACTGGAGATCGCCGACCGCGCGCTGGCCTCCCAGAAGGAGCGGGCCCGCCTGGCCAAGCTGCGCTACGACAGCGGCGCCGCGCCGTATCTCGAGGTGCTCGATGCCGAGCGCGATCTGCTGACGGCCGAGCAGCAGCGCGCGCAGGTGCGCGGCGCCCTGCTGAGCAGCCGTGTCGCGCTGTTCGCCGCCCTGGGCGGCGGCGCCCCCGAGGCTGCCACCGCCGTTGCCGCGCCCGCGGCTCCGTCCACATCGTCCACGCACTGAATCCGTTGTCATGGCTCTAAACACACGTCGACTTGTCCTGCCCGCCCTGGTGATTGCGGCTGCCGCCGGCAGTGCCTACGCCTGGTACAACCTGCGCCACACCGGCCCGGGCGAGGGCTTTGCCAGCGGCAACGGCCGCATCGAGGCCACCGAGGTGGATGTGGCGGCCAAGCTGGGCGGCCGCATCGAGGCCATCCTCGCGGACGAGGGTGACTTCGTCACTGCCGGCCAGCCGCTGGCGCGCATGCAGGTCACCACGCTGCAGGCGCAGCTGGACGAGGCCCAGGCGCAATACCAGCGGGCCGTCACCGGCGTGGCCAGCGCCGAGGCGCAGGTGGCCATGCGGCTGAGCGACCAGCAGTCCACCCAGGCCCAGGTGGTGGCGCGCGAGAGCGATCTGGACGCCGCACAGCGCCGGCTGAGCCGCTCCGAGACGCTGTCGCGCGAAGGGGCGTCCTCGGTGCAGGAGCTGGACGACGACCGCGCGCGGGTGCGCAGTGCCCGGGCCGGCGCCGAGGCGGCCAAGGCCCAGGTGGCCGCGGCCACGGCCGCGGTCGTGGCCGCGCGCACGCAGGTGGGCGGGGCTCAGGCCGCGGTGAAGGCGGCGGACGCCACCATCAAGCGCATCAAGGCCGACATGGACGATGCCGTGCTCGTCGCGCCGCGTGATGGCCGTGTGCAGTACCGCATCGCCCAGCCGGGCGAGGTGGTGGGCAACGGCGGCAAGGTGCTCAATGTGCTGGACCTCAGCGACGTCTACATGACCTTCTTCGTGCCTGAGGCCGTGGCCGGCAAGCTGGTGCTGGGCTCCGAGGTGCATGTGGTGCTGGACGCCGCGCCGCAGTACGTCATTCCGGCCAAGCTGAGCTTCGTGGCCAGCATGGCGCAGTTCACGCCCAAGACGGTGGAAACCGCCAGCGAACGCCAGAAGCTGATGTTCCGCGTGAAGGCGCAGATCGACCGCGCGCTGCTGCAGAAGCACCTCAAGCTGGTGAAGACCGGCCTGCCGGGCGTGGCCTGGATCAAGCTGGACGCGAACGCCGCCTGGCCTGAGGGCCTGGCCCTGAAGGTGCCGCAGTGACCGAGGCAACGGGCGGCGCCAGCGCCGCGCCCATCGTCGAGCTGTCTGCCGTCTCGCTGCGCTACGGCGCGCGCGTGGCGCTGGACGACGTGACGCTGGCGCTGCCGCGCGGGCGCATGGTGGGCCTGATCGGGCCGGATGGCGTGGGCAAGTCCAGCCTGCTGGCGCTGATCTCCGGCGCGCGTGCGCTGCAGCAGGGACAGGTGCAGGTGCTGGGCGGCGACATGCGCGACGCACGGCACCGCGAGCGCGTCTGCCCCAGCATCGCCTACATGCCGCAGGGCCTGGGCAAGAACCTCTACCCGACGCTGTCGGTGGAGGAGAACCTGCAGTTCTTCGGCCGCCTGTTCGGCCACGGCGCGGCCGAGCGGCGCCGTCGCATCGACGAGCTGACCCGCAGCACGAGGCTGCATGCCTTCCTGGATCGGCCCGCGGGCAAGCTCTCGGGCGGCATGAAGCAGAAGCTCGGCCTGTGCTGTGCGCTCATCCACGACCCGGACCTGCTGATCCTGGACGAGCCCACCACCGGTGTGGACCCGCTGTCGCGCAGTCAGTTCTGGGACCTGATCGACGACATCCGCATCGAGCGCCCCGGCATGAGCGTGCTGGTGGCCACCGCCTACATGGAGGAGGCCGAGCGCTTCGACTGGCTGGTCGCCATGGACGGTGGCCGCGTGCTGGCCACCGGCACGCCGGCCGAGCTGCGCGAGCGCACGGGCACGGCCGCGCTGGAGTCGGCCTTCATCGCGCTGCTGCCCGAGGCCAAGCGTCGCGAGCACCGCGAGGTGGTGGTGCCGCCGCTGCAGGCCGAGGCGGACGCTGCCGTCGCCATCGAGGCGCGCGGCCTGACGATGCGCTTCGGTGACTTCACCGCGGTGGACCATGTGGACTTCCGCATCCGCCGTGGCGAGATCTTCGGCTTCCTCGGCTCCAACGGCTGCGGCAAGTCCACCACGATGAAGATGCTGACCGGCCTGCTGCCGGCCAGCGAGGGCGAGGCCTGGCTGTTCGGCAACGCGGTGGATTCCAACGACATCGCCACCCGCCGCCGCGTCGGCTATATGTCGCAGGCCTTCTCGCTCTATGGCGAGCTGAGCGTGCACCAGAACCTGGTGCTACATGCGCGGCTCTTCGAGGTGCCGCAGGCCGAGGTGGAGCCGCGTGTCGAGGAGATGCTGCAGCGCTTCGGCCTGAGCGGCGTGCGCGACAGCCTGCCCGAGAACCTGCCGCTGGGCATGCGTCAGCGGCTGTCGCTGGCCGTGGCCATGGTGCACCGGCCCGAGCTGCTGATCCTGGACGAGCCCACCTCGGGCGTGGACCCGGTGGCGCGTGACCTGTTCTGGGAGCTGATGATCGACCTGGCCCGCAAGGACGGCGTCACCATCTTCATCTCCACCCATTTCATGAACGAGGCGGCGCGCTGCGACCGCATCTCGCTGATGCATGCCGGGCGAGTGCTGGTCAGCGACAGCCCGGCCGGGCTGATCGCCCAGCGCGGCAGCGCGACGCTGGAGCAGGCCTTCATCGCCTACCTGCAGGACGCCGCCCGTGAGCAGGCGCCGCAGGAGGCTGAAGCCCCGGTGGCCGCCGCCGCACCGGCCCCGGCGGTTTCGGGGGCGGCGGCACCGCGCCGGCGCCGGCGCGGGTTCAGCGTGGCGCGGGCGCTGAGCTTCAGCGCGCGCGAGGCGCTGGAGCTGCGGCGCGACCCGGTGCGCGCCACGCTGGCGCTGCTGGGTACCGCCATCCTGATGTTCATCATCGGCTACGGCATCAGCCTGGACGTGGAGAACCTGCGCTATGCGGTGCTGGATCGCGACCAGTCGGCGCTGAGCCAGAACTACGCGCTCAACCTGTCGGGTTCGCGCTACTTCATCGAGCAGGCGCCGCTGCGTGACTACGCCGACCTGGACCGGCGCATGCGCGATGGCGAGCTGTCATTGGCCATCGAGATCCCTCCTGGCTTCGGGCGCGACCTGGAGCGTGGCAAGACGGTGCAGATCGCCGCCTGGGTGGACGGCGCCATGCCCACCCGCGCCGAGACCGTGCGCGGCTACCTGCAGGGCATGCACCTGACCTGGCTGGCCGACATGGCCGAGCATCGCCTGGGCACCAGCCTGGCCTCGGCCGCGCATCTGGAAACCCGCTACCGCTACAACCCCGACGTGAAGAGCCTGCCGGCCATGGTGCCGGCCGTGATTCCGCTGCTGCTGATGATGATCCCGGCCATGCTGGCGGCGCTGGCCGTGGTGCGCGAGAAGGAGCTGGGCTCCATCCTCAACCTCTACGTGACGCCGGTCAGCCGCGCCGAGTTCCTGCTCGGCAAGCAACTGCCCTACATCGGGCTGGCCATGTTCAACTTCCTGCTGGCCACGCTGCTGGCCATCACGGTGTTCGGCGTGCCGGTCAAGGGCAGCTTCCCGGCGCTGTCGCTGGCGGCGTTGCTGTTCGTGATCTGCTCCACCGGCTTCGGGCTGCTGGCGTCCATCTTCACGCGCAGCCAGATCGGCGCGCTGTTTCTCACGATGATAGGCACGCTCATCCCCTGCGTGCAGTTCGCCGGCCTGCTCAACCCGGTGTCCTCGCTGGAGGGGGCGGGCAAGCTGATCGGGCAGGTCTACCCGGCCAGCCATTTCCTGACGATCAGCCGCGGCGTGTTCAGCAAGGCGCTGGACCTGCAGGGCCTGCTGCCGTCGATCTGGCCGCTGCTGGTGGCCATTCCGGTCATCCTCGGGCTGGCCATCGTGCTGCTGAAGAAGCAGGAGACCTGACCCCATGCGACGTCTGCTGACCCATGTCTACCGGCTCGGCGTGAAGGAGCTGTGGAGCCTGGTGCGGGATCCGATGATGATCGTGCTGATCATCTACACCTTCACCGTGTCCATCTACGTGGCGGCCACCGCCATGCCGGAGAGCCTGCACAACGCGGCCATCGCCATCGTGGACGAGGACAGCTCGCCGCTGTCCGCGCGCATCGTGTCGGCCTTCTATCCTCCGCATTTCAAGACGCCCGACCTCATCACGCTGACCGAGGTGGACCCCGCGCTGGACCGCGGCAGCCACACCTTCGTGCTGGACATCCCGCCCAACTTCCAGCGTGACGTGCTGGCCGGCCGGAACCCGGCGGTGCAGCTCAATGTCGATGCGACCCGGATGAGCCAGGCCTTCACCGGCAACGTCTACATCCAGCAGATCATCAGCGACGAGGTGAACGAGTTCGTTCAGCGGCACCGCGGCGGCCAGGCCCTGCCGGTGGACCTGTCGGTGCGCATGCGTTTCAACCCGAATCTGGAGCAGGCCTGGTTCGGTTCGTTGATGGAGATCATCAACAACGTGACCATGCTGTCCATCATCCTGACCGGCGCCGCCCTCATCCGCGAGCGCGAGCACGGCACCATCGAGCATCTGCTGGTGATGCCGGTGACGCCCGCGGAGATCATGCTCGCCAAGGTCTGGAGCATGGGCGCGGTGGTGCTGGGCGCGGTGGCGGTGTCGCTGGGGCTGATCGTGCAGGGGGCGCTGCACGTGCCCATCCAGGGCTCGGTGGCGCTGTTCATGGCGGCGGCTGCGTTGCATCTGTTCGCCACCACCTCCATGGGCATCTTCATGGCCACGGTGGCGCGCTCCATGCCGCAGTTCGGCATGCTGCTGATCCTGGTGCTGCTGCCGCTGCAGTTGCTGTCGGGCGGCAGCACGCCGCGCGAGAGCATGCCGCAGTTCGTGCAGGACCTGATGCTGGTGGCGCCCACCACGCACTTCGTGGCTGCCGGTCAGGCCATCCTCTACCGCGGCGCCGGCCTCGAGGTGGTCTGGCCGCAGCTGCTGGCCATCGTGGCCATTGGCAGCGCGATGTTCACCGGCGCGCTGCTGCGCTTCCGCCGCACCATCAGCCAGATGGCCTGAGCCGGCGCTCGCCGCTTGAGCGGCGGGCGTTCGCGCCGCGGGGCCCCTGGCCGGGCCACCCCGCGGGCGGTGCCTCAGTGCTCGTGCTGGTGGCCCGTGCTGCCGGGCTTGCGCACCTCCACCTCCATCTCCATCTCGGGCATGGCGCCGCCGGGCATGCTGCCGTGATGGTGGTGCATGGGCGCCTGCGGCGGCGCGGCGTCCGGCAGGCCCTCGACCTCGCGGGCCAGCGTGCCGGCCGGGTGCTTGAACCAGCCGGGGTCGCTGTAGTCACCGCGCTTCAGGTTGCTGCGCACCTTCAGCACGCTGAACATGCCGCCCATGCCCACGGGCCCGAAGGGGCCGTCGCCCGCCATCATGGGCGCAGTGTTCTCCGGCAGTGGCATCTGCATCTCGGCCATCTCGTGCATGCCGCTGGCGCCCATGCCCATGTAGCCAGGCACCAGGCCGCGGATGCGGGCCTCCAGGTCGGAGGCGTCCACGCCGATCATCGTGGGCACGCCATGGCCCATCGCGTTCATCGTGTGGTGGCTCTTGTGGCAGTGCAGGGCCCAGTCGCCCACCTCGTCGGCGATGAACTCGATCTGGCGCATCTGGCCCACGGCCACGTCGGTGGTCACCTCGGGCCAGCGCGCGCTGCGCGGCACCGGGCCGCCGTCGGTGCCGGTCACCGTGAACTCGTGGCCATGCAGGTGGATGGGGTGGTTGGTCATGGTCAGGTTGCCGACGCGGATGCGCACCCGCTCGCCCTGGCGCGCCACCAGCGGCGAGATGCCGGGGAAGACGCGGCTGTTCCAGCTCCAGAGGTTGTGGTCCAGCATGGTCATCACCTTGGGCGTGGCGCTGCCGGGGGCGATGTCGTAGGCGTTCAGCAGGAAGGCGTAGTCGCGGTCCACCGTGTCGATGTTGGGGTGGCGGCCCTTGGGGTGGGTGATCCACAGGCCCATCATGCCCATGGCCATCTGCAGCATCTCGTCGGCATGCGGGTGGTACATGAAGCAGCCGGGCCGGCGCGCGACGAACTCATAGACCCAGGTCTTGCCGGGTTCGATGGGCGCCTGGGTGAGCCCGCTGACGCCGTCCATGCCATTGGGCAGGCGCTGGCCGTGCCAGTGCATGCTGGTGGCCTCGGGCAGGCGGTTGGTCACGTAGATGCGAACGCGGTCGCCCTCGACCACCTCGATGGTGGGGCCGGGGCTCTGGCCGTTGTAGCCCCACAGGCGGGCCTTGAAGCCCGGCGCCATCTCGCGCACCACGGGCTCGGCCACCAGGTGGAACTCCTTCACGCCGTTGGCCATGCGCCAGGGCGCGGTCCAGCCGTTCAGCGTGACCACGGGGTTGTAGGGTTGGCCATTGGGTGGCAGCAGTGGCGGCTGCGTGTCGGGCGAGGTCTGGATGACGGGTTCGGGCAGCGCGGCCATCGCGGCGCGCGACACGGTGGAGGCAGCGGCGAGCGAGGCCGCGCCGATCAGGGAACGTCGGTTCAACAGCATGGGATCCTCGAATTCAGTGGGGCGCCGCGGTGGCGAGGGCGGGCGTGGGGGCGCTGCGGGCGCCATCGCCGGCGGTATCGGGCGGGGCGGCCCGGCCGGTCAGTGCCTGATCCAGGTTGGCCTGGGCCAGCCAGAAGTCGCGCAGCGCATCCTGTGCCGCGGCAGTGCTGGCCACCTGGCTGCGGGCATCGGCCAGCAGCTCGAACACGCCGATCAGCATGCCGTTGTAGCGCAGCAGCTGCTCCTTGGACACGCGGCGCGCCAGCGGCAGCAATTCATCGCGATGCCGCCGCGCCAGCTCGAACGAGCCGCGGTACAGGCCGTAGGCCTCACGCGCCTCCGAGCGAGCCTGCAGGCCCACGGCCGCCGCCTCGTGCACGGCCTGGGCAGCCAGCGCCTCGGCGCGCGGCAGCGGCCCGGGGCCGAACAGGGGCAGCTCCAGCGCGATCTCCCAGCCGCGCTGGGTGGGCTGCTCGTTGGAGCTGTTGCGCACCACGCCCAGGTCCAGCATGGACACCCAGCGGTTCACGCGGCTCAGGTCCAGCTGACGCGAGGCCTGCTCCAGCGACAGGCGGGCGGCCTGCACGTCCAGCCTCAGGGTCAGGGCTTGCGCCTCCACGTCCGGCAGTTCGCGCGGCGCCTGCGGCAGCGCGGGCAGCGTGGCCGGCAGCCGCAGCGCGGCGTCGTTCTCCAGCCCGAGCAACCGCACCAGGCGTTCCCGGGTGCTCAGGCGCAGCTGCGCCGCGCGCTCCAGCGCCAGGGCGGCCTCGGCGGCAAAGCCCTGCTCGCGGGCCTGGTCCAGCGTGGTGAAGTTGCCGGCGGCCTGCATGCGGCGGGCCAGCTCGGCGCCCGCGTCGGCGGCGTCCATCACGCGCTTTCTGTAGATCAACTGCTCCTCGGCGCTGACGGCCCGTACCCAGGCGCGGCGCACCTCGGCGGCCAGGGTCAGCACCTCGGCTGCGGTGCGCTGCTGCGCGGCGGCCAGGCGGCGCTGTTCGGCTGCGCGCACCAGCGGCAGCGTCAGCAGGCGGGCCAGATCGATATTCCATTCGCGCTCGAGTTCGCGCTCGCTGCCGCGGCTGAGCCGGCTGAAGCGAAAGCCCGGGTTGGGCAGCCGGCCGGCCTCCGCCACATCCAGGGCGGTCAGGTCCAGCTGGGCCAGCCTCACCTGAAGCTCCCGTTGGTTCAGCAGGGCCAACTGGACGGCGGCGTCGGCGCTCAGCGGTTCGCGCAAGCGTTCAGCCAGTTGCTCGGGCGAAAGCGGCTGCCGGCTCAGGGCCTGGCCGGTGCGGGCCTGGGTCAGGGTGTTGACGGGCGCCAGCGTGGCGTCCGGGTCGGGGCGAAAGCTGGCACAGCCGGCCAGCAGGGTGGTGCTGCCCAGCAGCAGCAGCGCTGCGCGGGCGGGCCGGCGCAGAGGCGCGCGGCGTGGGGGCATGACGATGGGCATGCAAGCCTCTCAGATGACGACGACAGGGCCTGCGCGGCCGCCAGGGCGGCGCAGGGGCGATGACGCGTCAGCCTCGAGGTGGCGGATCCGGCAGCGCCGGCACGTGGGCGGCCCAGTGCTGGGCCGGCGCGGGCAGTGCCTGGGTGGCCAGGGGCGGCAGGGCGGCGTCCAGCATCAGCATGGGCGGCGGTGCCGCGGCCAGGCAGCAGGGGGCGCAGAGCTTGCAGCCCTGGCCGGCATCGGCCTGGGTCGCCTTTGCGTGGCCAGTGTCGGCCGTCATCATGTGGCCGGAATGCCCCATGCCCGCATGGCTTTCGTCGTGCGCGTGGGGAGCATGGCCCGCCTGGTCGGCGCTCATGGCCTGGTGATGCATGGTCGCCGGCATCGTGTGAGCCGAGGCGTCTGCGGCGCTCTCGCATTCCAGCTGACCGGCCGCGAGCAGGCTGCGCAGCGGCAGCAGCACGAGCAGCAGGCAGACGACGAGGAAGCGACCGGGGCGACGCATGGGCGGGACTTTAACCGCCTTGCAACCAGGCCCGCGGTGACAGCCCGGCATGGCGCTGGGTGAAGACGCGACTCAGCGCCGACGCGTTCGCGTAGCCCAACTCGGCGGCCAAGGCCTTCAGCGGCTTGCCCGCGCGCAGCTCGGCGCGCGCGATCGCCAGCCGCCAGTCGGCCACGTAGTCGGCCGGCGTCGTGCCGGTCGCGGTGCGGAAGGCCTCGGCAAAGCGACTGCGCGACATGCCGGCCTCGGCTGCCAGCCGCTCCAGCGTCCAGGCCTCGCCGGGTCGGGCATGGACGGCCGTCAGTGCGCGCGCCAGGCGCTGGTCGGCCAGGCCGCGCAGCAGGCCCAGCGGCAGCGGGGCCTCGTGCTGGTCGAGCATCCAGCGCAGCAGTTGCATCAGCAGCACCTCGAACAGCCGGTCGGCCAGCAGGCGCTGGCCACAGCGCACGCGCTCGGCCTCGCCGAACAGCAGAGCCAGCGTCTCGTTCAGGCCGGCGACGCGCGCCAGCGGCAGCACGACCAGCGGCGGCAGCGCCTGCACGAGCGGATGGGCCTCGCCCTGATCGAAGTCCAGTGTGGCGCAGACGAAGTCCGAGCCCTCGGTCGGCGCGTTGTGGAAGTCGTGCGCCAGTGGCCGCGGGTAGAAGACCAGGCTGGGTTCGTGCACCTCCAGCCGCTCGACGAGGCCGCTGGCGGCGGCGTGGCGAATCTCCATCTCGCCGGTGCGCATCACGTGCAGGAAGCCGCGCCCTGGGCGCGCATCGAAGTGCGTCACGCCGCACAGAGGGCCGGCGTGGAACAGGCTGGCGTGCACGCGGAAGCGTTCGAGCAGGGGGCTGAGGCGGTCCAGCGGTGTGGCGTCAGGCATGGGACGAATCGGTATGAATTCCGGACGCAATGATACTTATAGAACCGGCTTGGGCCGCACAGTGGAGTCCTTCGCAACAGCCACCCCAAGGTGACATCATGACCTCCCGCATTCCCCTCGTTACCGCCACCGAGTCTCCCGTCGGCAGCCGCGCGTTGCTGGACGCCGTGCACGGCGCCTTTGGTGCAACGCCCAATATGTTCCGCGCCGTCGCGAACTCGCCGGCCGCGCTGCAGGCCATGTGGGGCTTCTTCGGCGCGCTGGGTGGCGGCACGCTGCCCGCCAAGCTGGGTGAGCAGATCGCCGTCGCCGTGGCCGATCGCAACGCCTGCGACTATTGCCTGGCAGCCCACACGGCGCTGGGCCGCAAGGCCGGTGCCTCGGCCGGCGAGATGAGCGCGGCCCAGGCGGGCGAGTCCGCCGACCCGGCGACGGCCGCGGCGCTGCGCTTTGCGCTGAAGCTGGTCGAGCAGCGTGGCCAGGTCGGCGACGCCGACGTCGCGGCGCTGCGTGCGGCCGGCTTCGACGATGGCCAGGTCGTCGAGATCCTGGCCCATGTCGCGCTGAACCTGTTCACGAACTACGTCAACGTGGCCCTGGCGGTGCCGGTGGACTTCCCCGGCGTGAAGCTGCGTTCGGCGGCCTGAGTCCTGGCGCGGCATGATGCGGCCCATGAAGAAGACTGCCCTGGCGCTGCGCCATCTCGCCTTCGAAGACCTGGGGCTCATCGGGCCGCTGCTCAGGCAACGCGGCTTCGACGTGGCTTATCACGAGGCCGGCGTCGACGACTTCCACGCCGTCGACCTGGCCACGCTGGACCTGCTCATCGTGCTGGGCGGCCCCATCAGCGTCGAGGACGAGGCGCGCTTCCCGTGGCTGGCGGACGAACTCGCGCTGATCCGCCGGCGCTTGGAGGCCAAGCAGCCGCTGCTGGGTCTCTGCCTGGGCGCGCAGTTGATGGCGCGGGCCCTGGGCGCCCGTGTGAAGCCCATGGGCGTCAAGGAAATCGGCTTCGCGTCGGTGGCGTTGACGGCGGCGGGGCAGGGCACGGCGCTGGCCGGGCTGGGTGGCCAGTCCATGCTGCACTGGCATGGCGACCAGTTCGAGCTGCCGGCTGGCCTGGTGTCACTGGCGACGACGCCGGTCTGTCCGCACCAGGCCTTTGCGCCGCACGACAAGGCGCTGGGCCTGCAGTTCCATCCCGAGGTCGATCCGGCGCGCTTCGAGCAGTGGCTGGTCGGCCATGTCGACGAGCTGGATCATGCCGGCATCGCGCCGACCGAGTTGCGCGCGGCGATGGCGCGCGAGGCCGAGGGATTGAAGGCCGCGCTGGCGCGGCTGATGGAGCGCTGGCTAGACCAGGCCCTGCTTTGATGCCAGCACCGCCGCTTCTGCGCGGCTGGACACGTTGAGCTTCTTGTAGATGCTCTTGATGTGGTCGTTGACCGTGAACCACTTGATGCCCATCAGGTTCGCGATCTCCTTGATCGTGAAGCCCTTGCTTAGGTAGGTGAGCACCTCGCTCTCGCGCGGGGTCAGGCGCTCCCATTCGGGCGGCGGGTCCAGGGCCACGCTGCGGCTGCTGGAGAAGGGCGCATGGGCGGAGGACAGGCCACCGAAGCCGGAGTTCAGCGGGGTGGGGCCGCTGTCGCCGCTCGCGGGGCGGAAGTGCGACAGCAGGCGGCGTGCAATGGCGGGCGACAGCGGCGGCTGGCCACGCACGATGCGCTGCAGTTCTTCCACCAGCACCTCGAAGCGGTCTTCCTTCAGCAGGTAGCCGTCGGCCCCGCATTGCAGCGCGGGGAAGAGGTGGTCGTCGTCGGAGTACAGCGTGGTGACGATCTTGATGGCGGGCGAGCCAGCCAATTCACTGAGGAACTCCATGCCGCTGCCGTCCGGCAGTTCCAGGTCGACCAGCACCAGCTTGAAGCCGCCGGTCTCGGGCGTGCTGCCGACCTTAGCCGCCTGCCGGCGGGCGCTTTCCAGGTCGCCGACCTCGGTGATCTCCATCGCGTCACTGAAGCTCTCGCGCACGACCCGGCACAGGAAGCTGCGGGCAACGGGGTTGTCTTCGATGATCAGGACTTTGACGGTCATGGCATGCGCGGAGGCGGAGCAATAGCTTGGCCAATGTAGCTCAGCCGCCCATGATCACTGAACGCGCACAGGTGACGAGCGCCCCCCGTTCAGGCTTCAAACGTTTGTCAAAACTACCTTGCCCACCACCTCACGGGCGGCCATCCGGGCAAATGCGGCGGGCAGCTGGTCCATGGGCAGCACGCGGTCCAACACAGGCTTGATCCTGCCCGAGGCGTACCAGGCGGCCAGCTCGGCCAGCATCTTGGCGTTGCGCGCCGGCTCACGGCGGGCGAACTCACCCCAGAACACGCCCACCAGCGAGGCGCCCTTGAGCAGGGCCAGATTCAGCGGCAGCGCCGGGATCTGGCCCTGGGCGAAGCCGATCACCAGATAGCGGCCGCGCCATCCGATGGAGCGGAAGGCCGCTTCGGCGAGGTCGCCGCCCACCGGGTCGTAGATGACGTCGGGCCCCTTGCCGTCGGTCAGCATCTTCAGTTCGTCGCGCAGGTTCTGCGTGGCGTAATTGATGGCGGCGTCTGCGCCCAGTTCGAGGCAGCGCTGACATTTCTCGGCGCTGCCTGCGGCCGCAATCACGCGCGCGCCTGCGGCCTTGGCAATCTGAAGTGCGGCCGTGCCCACGCCACCGGCCGCGCCGAGGATGAGCACAGTCTCACCGGCCTGCAGCGCGCCCCGGTCCATCAGCGCGTGATGGCTGGTGGCATAGGTGCAGATGAAGGCGGCCGCATCCTCGAAGCTGAAGGCGTCGGGCAGGGGCATCGCCAGCGCGGCAGGAATGCAGACCTCGGTCGCAAAGCCGCCCAGGCCGCCGAATGCCGCCACGCGTTGCCCCACCCCGAAAGCCTTGACCCCCTCACCGAGCTCCGTTACCACGCCGGAGAACTCCGTGCCCGGCACGAAGGGCAGGGCGGGCTTCATCTGGTACTTGTTCTGCACGATCAGCAGATCGGGGAAGTTGAGGCTGGCTGCCTGGATCCGCACCCGGACCTGGCCAGCAGGCAGGGGCGGCGCCGGCAGCTCCAGCCATTGCAGCGCCTCGACGCCGGTGGGGTTCTCGCACAGCCAAGCCTTCATCAGATGTCTCCTGCTTCAGTGGCGGCGGATGATAGGAATCAGCGCGTTTACACCCGGTCTCCAAGGTGACGCGCTGCCTACAATTCCACCCATGCGCATCCTGATCTCCAACGACGACGGTTATCTCGCTCCGGGCATCGAAGCCCTGGTCAACGCCTGCCAGGGCCTGGGCGAGATCGACGTCATTGCGCCCGAACAGAACGCCAGCGGCACCTCCAACTCCCTGACGCTGGGGCGTCCGCTGAACGTCTACCGGGCCGCCAACGGCTTCCGCTATGTGAACGGCACGCCGTCCGACGGTGTCCACCTGGCCTTGACCGGCGTGCTGGGCTACCGGCCCGACCTGGTGCTCTCGGGCATCAACAACGGCGCCAACATGGGCGATGACACGCTGTACTCGGGCACGGTGGCCGCGGCCACCGAAGGCTATCTGTTCGGCATCCCGTCCATCGCGTTCTCGCAGGTGGAGCGTGGCTGGGGCCATCTGGATGCTGCAGCGCGTTTGGCCCGACGTTTCGTCGAGCAGGTCATCGCTGGCGGGCTGGACAAGCCCTTCCTGCTCAACGTCAACATTCCCAATCGGGCCGATGCCGACCAGCTGCCGCAGCGCATCACGCGCCTGGGCCGCCGCCACGCCAGCGAAGGCGTCATCGAGCAGGTGAACCCGCGCGGCGAGACGATCTACTGGATCGGCCCGGCCGGCGATGCCCGCGAGGCCGGCGAAGGCACGGACTTCCATGCCACGAGCAACGGCCAGGTGTCGATCACGCCGCTGCAGGTCGACCTGACCGAGCATGCGTCGCTGGGCTCCTGGGCCCGGCGCCTGGGCCTTTGAGCCCGGGCGAGCGGCAGCCTTCATGGCCACGGCCAAGCGTTTCCCTGCCACGCTGAAATCCATCGCGCCGCAGCGCGAGGTGTTGATGCCTCAGCGGCATCTGCGCGAGGCGGCCGCTGACGCGGCGCGACTGGCCCAGCCCAGCGGGCGGGGGCTGGACAGCGGTGCCGTGCGCCAGCGCATGGTGGCGCGGCTGCGTGCCGAGGGCAAGTTCGACGAACGTGTGCTGGCGGCGATGGCGGCGGTACCACGGCATGAGTTCGTCGACAGCGCGCTGGCGGCGCAGGCCTACGAAGACACGGCCCTGCCCATCGGACACGGCCAGACGATTTCCAAGCCCTCGGTGGTTGGGCACATGCTGGGCCTGCTGTTTGCCGGCCGGGGCGCGCATTCGCGTGGCCAGCTCGGCCGGGTGTTGGAGATCGGCACCGGCTGCGGCTATCAGGCCGCAGTGCTGGCGATGCTGGCCCGGCAGGTGGTGTCCATCGAGCGACTGCAGGGCCTGCATGACAAGGCCAGGGCCAACCTGCAGCGCGTGGTGCTGCCCCGTCCCTTCCTGACGCCTCGGCTGGTGTGGGGTGATGGGCGTGTCGGCCATGCGGCTGGCGGCCCCTACGACAGCATCATCGCGGCGGCCGGAGGGGACGACCTTCCTCCGGCCTGGATGGAGCAACTGGCGCCCGGCGGACGTCTCGTGGCGCCCACGGCCGCGAGCGGCCGCGGCCAGGTGCTGGTGGTGCTGGACCATGTCGTCGAGGGCGGCCAGAGCCGCTGGATCCGCACCGAGCACGAGGCCGTGCTCTTCGTCCCTCTAAAATCAGGCGTCGTCTGACCCGGCCGCGGGCGCGTTGCGCCAACAATGGGGCGGCCCCAACGCGACGCACCCACGATGCCATATCGCTCCCGACATAGTCTGCTGGCCGTTTGCTCGGCCTTGATGCTCAGCGCCTGCGGCACCTCGCTGCACCGCGCCCCGGTCGAAGACCGCAACGCCGGCACCCGCACGCCAGCGACCGCCCAGCCCCCGGCTGCAGCGGCCTCTGCCGAGGTGAAGCTGCCGCCAGGTGCGGAGAACGCCGGCAAACCCGGCTACTACACCGTCAAGCCTGGCGATGCGCTGATTCGCATTGCACTGGACAACGGCCAGAGCTGGCGCGACGTCGCCAAATGGAACAGCCTGGACAACCCCAATCGGATCGAGGTGGGGCAGGTGTTGCGTGTCGTGCCCCCGGGCGTCGATCCGTCGGCCGTGACGGCCAAGCCGATTGCCCAGGCGCCGCGCATCGAGAGTCGGCCACTGGATGCCAAGCCGCCCGTGCCCGCAAGCGCAAGTTCGGCCAGCTCCAGTCCGGCATCGGTTGCCGCGTCCGCGCCGGCGTCGTCTTCGGCTGCTTCGGGTGACGAGGACGCCGTGGCCTGGGTGTGGCCGGTCAGCAATGCCGTGTCCGCCGGCTTCGACGAGCAGCGCAACAAGGGTCTGGACTTCGCCGGCAAGGCTGGCGATCCCGTGTTTGCGGTGGCCGATGGTCGCGTCGCTTACGTGGGTTCGGGCTTGCGCGGCTACGGTAACTTGGTCATCATCAAGCACAACAACACCTACCTGACGGCATACGCGCACAACCGCACGATGCTCGTCGAGCAGGATCAGGTCGTGCGCAAGGGCCAGAGGATTGCCGAGATGGGTTCCACCGAAAGCGATACCGTCAAGCTGCACTTCGAGGTGCGTAAGCTGGGCAAGCCGATCGACCCCATCAAGCTGCTGCCGTCGCGCTGACGCGCACGGCGAGTGATCCGGGCAGCGCCATCAGTCAGGAAATCTGTCATGCGCCAGCCCGGACTTCAACCCAGTGTCCCAGGACGCCACGGCGGAGATGCTGCGGCGTCTTTTGGCATTTCTGCCGGCGATGGTGACGAACCCGAACGCGCAGTCGACGATGCGGAGGAGGAGAAGCCGCAACGCCCCGACGAGGAGACCGATGTTGGCAATGCCCTGCAGGCCTACCTGCGTGACATCCGCCGCACGCCGCTGCTGACGCCGCAGCAGGAATTCGAGACGGCCCAGGCCGCACGGGCCGGCGATTTCCGGGCGCGGCAAGCCATGATCGAGCACAACCTGCGGCTGGTCGTGAGCATCGCCAAGAACTATCTGGGCCGTGGCCTGCCGATGAGCGATCTCATCGAGGAGGGCAACCTGGGCCTCATGCACGCCATCGGCAAGTTCGAGCCGGAGCGCGGCTTTCGCTTCTCGACCTATGCGAGCTGGTGGATACGCCAGAGCATCGAGCGAGCCCTGATGCATCAGGCTCGGCTGGTGCGGTTGCCGGTACACATCGTGCGCGAGCTCAATCAGGTGCTGAAGGCGCGGCGGGCACTTGAGGCGCTGCAGAGCGCACAGGCGGGCGACGGACGCGTGCGGGTCGATGAAGTAGCCCAGGCCATCGGCCGTCCGGTCGATGAGGTGGCCGAATTGCTGGCCTACGCCGAGCTGCCGAGTTCACTGGACGCGCCCGTTGATCGCACCGGGGAAGGTGGCGAGGCAATGGTGGATCTGGTGGCCGATGAGCAGGCCATCGATCCTGCGGGTCAGCGCCTGACCCATGAGGTCGAGGCTCTGCTCAGTCACGGACTGGCCAGTCTCAACGATCGCGAGCGCGAGGTGCTGGCCGGTCGCTACGGCCTGGCGGACCGCGAGCCCGAAACGCTGGATGTGCTGGCCATCCGGCTCAAGCTGACTCGTGAGCGTATCCGCCAGATCCAGATCGAGGCCTTGGCCAAGCTCAAGCGAAACATGCTTCGGCATGGCGTCGACCGGGACAGCATCTTTTGAGGGGGGCGTTGTCCTCGCCTGAAGCCGTCCTCCGGGAACGACATCGCCCGCCGGGATAATCCGGTCCATGACTCAGACTACGGATTGGCTCAAGGTCGAATCGCTGGACCTTGAAGCGCAGGGCGTTGCGCACAACGCCGAGGGCAAGGTTGTTTTCATCGACGGCGCACTGCCGGGCGAAGTGGTGCAGGCGACCGTCGCCCGCCGCAAGAACAACTGGGAGCAGGGCACGCTCTCGGCCATCAAGAAGGAAAGTCCGCTCCGCGTGACGCCGGGTTGCCCGCACTTCGGCCTGCACGCCGGTGCCTGCGGGGGCTGCAAGATGCAGCATCTGCATCCGGCCGCGCAGGTGGCGGTGAAGCAGCGGGTGGTGGAGGACAACCTCTGGCACCTGGGCAAGGTCAAGCCCGAGGTGCTGCTGCGGCCCATCGAAGGTCCGGCCTGGGGCTACCGCTACCGGGCGCGTTTCTCGGTGCGCTACGTGGCCAAGAAGGGCGTGGTACTGATCGGCTTCCACGAGCGCAAGAGCCGCTATGTGGCCGACATGCAGGTCTGCCGCGTCGTGCCCAAGGTGGTCAGCGACATGCTGTTGCCGCTGCGCGAGCTGATCTCCAGCATGGCGGAGCGAGATCGCCTGCCACAGATCGAGCTGGCCATGGGCGATTCGGTCATTGCGCTGGTGCTGCGCCACCTGAATCCGCTGCCCGATGGTGATATCGCGCTGCTGCGCGACTTTGCGGCTCGGCATGGCGTGCAGTGGTGGTTGCAGCCCAAGGGGCCGGACACGGTCAAGCTGCTGGATGAAGGCGGCACGCAACTGGCCTATGCCTTGCCCGAGTTCGGCATCCGCATGCCGTTCAAGCCGACCGACTTCACGCAGGTCAATCCGCACATCAACTCGGCGCTGGTCGGGCGGGCGCTGCGCCTGCTGGCTGTGCAGCCCGATGAGCGCGTGATCGACTGGTTTTGTGGCTTGGGCAACTTCACGCTGCCGTTGGCAACCCAGGCGCGCGAGGTGCTGGGCATCGAGGGCAGCGAGACGCTGGTGCAGCGCTCGCTGGAGAACGCACGCGCCAACGGCTTGGCGCACAAGACGAGTTTCGTCGCGCGCAATCTCTTCGAGATGACGCCTGAGCTGCTGGCACTGGACGGCACGGCCGACCGCTGGCTGATCGACCCGCCGCGCGAGGGCGCCTTCGCGCTGGCCAAGGCGGTGGCGGACATCGCCGAGAACCCGGCCCTGGCCCCGGGCTGGACGCCGCCGCGGCGCATCGTCTATGTGAGCTGCAACCCGGCCACGCTTGCGCGGGATGCCGGCCTGCTGGTGAACGTGGCGGGTTATCGCTGCACGGCGGCCAGCGCGGTGAACATGTTCCCGCACACGGCCCACGTCGAGTCCATCGCGGTCTTCGACCGCTGAAAAAAAGGAGCCGCATGCGGCTCCTTGATCCAGCGGACCTCGCGGGTCCGGCTCCGCCGGCCCGACGAGGTCGCCCCCTTGAGGGGGCGGCGTCAGCCGGTAGGGGGTGGGCTCTTCAGTCCCTATCGCCACCGAAGATGCCCAGCAGCGACAGCAGGCTCTGGAAGACGTTGTAGAGGTCCAGATAGATGGCCAGCGTGGCGCTGATGTAGTTGGTCTCGCCGCCGTCCACGACGCGCTTGATGTCGTACAGCATGAAGGCCGAGAACACGCCCAGCGACAGCACCAGCATGGTCAGCATCAGCGCCGACGACTGCAGGAAGATGTTGGCGATGCCCGCGATCATCAGCACCAGGGCGCCGACGAACAGGAACTTGCCCATCGAGGACAGGTCGCGCTTGATGATGGTGGACAGGCTGGCCATCGCGAAGAAGATCGCCGCGGTACCGCCAAAGGCCGTCATCACCAGCGACGTGCCGTTGCGGAAGCCCAGCACGAAGCCGATCAGCCGCGACAGCATCAGGCCCATGAAGAAGGTGAAGGTCAGCAGCGCAACAACGCCCGTGGCACTGTTCTTCGTGCGTTCGATGACGAACATCAGGCCGAAGGCGCCGATGAAGAACACCAGGGCGCTCATGCCGCCCGTCATGGCGCGGAACAGGCCGGTGGAGACGCCCACCCAGGCGCCCAGCACCGTCGGCACCAGCGACAGGGCCAGCAGCCAGTAGGTGTTGCGCAGCACTCGCTGCCGGTCCGCGGCCAGCGCGTAACCGCCGTAGCCGTATTGGTTTTGCAGGCTGTCGTTCATGACGATCCTCCGGTTGGAAACTGGCCACATTCTAGGTGGCCCACGGGCGCTACATTGGGGGCTGTTTCTTCTGAAATCAAGCCATGAAAACTGTTGCCCAACTCGAGTTTGCCGACGTGAAACGTATTGCCGCCGCGGCCGAAAGCCATGCGCTGAGCCATGGCTGGGCGGTCTCCATCGCCATCGTTGACGCCGGTGGGCACCTGCTGTGGCTGCAGCGTCTGGACGGCGCCGCGCCGGTGTCGGCTCAGATCGCGCCGGCCAAGGCGCATACGGCGGCGCTGGGGCGGCGCGAGTCCAAGGTCTATGAGGACATGATCAATCAGGGGCGTACCTCGT
Source organism: Roseateles depolymerans (assembly GCA_003241055.1). GTDB lineage: Bacteria > Pseudomonadota > Gammaproteobacteria > Burkholderiales > Burkholderiaceae_C > Pelomonas > Pelomonas depolymerans_A. The sequence continues at coordinate 31,713 of QFOD01000010.1, read as the reverse complement.
TCCTCAGCGCGCCGGGTCTTGCGGGTCTGCTGGAGGGCGGCGTGCCCATCCTGGTGGACGGGCAGTGTGTGGGCGCCGTGGGCGTCAGCGGCGTGAAGTCCACCGAGGACGCGGAGATCGCCCGCGCAGGTGTGTCCGCGCTATGAATTCCTAGGGTTGACCCTGGGCTCGGGTATACTCGATGGGTTTACCTCAAACGCGCCGCTGCCCAGCGAAAACCCCCCACAGGTTTCCATCAGTCGACCCGCCGGTCCTGCCGCGCGGTGTCGGGTCGGGTACGCGCACCTTGCCTTACTGCGGAGACCTTTGTGCTGGCCGAACTGCTCCAAACCCCTCAAGCAATCCTGGCGTTGGCGGATGGGACGGTATTCCGAGGCCAGTCCATCGGCGCCGTGGGGCAGACCGTGGGCGAGGTGGTGTTCAACACCGCCTTGACCGGCTACCAGGAAATCCTCACCGACCCGAGTTACTGCCGACAGATCGTCACGCTGACCTACCCGCACATCGGGAACTACGGGGTCAGCGATGAAGACGTCGAGGCCGGCCGCGTCTATGCCGCCGGCCTGATCATCAAGGATCTGCCGGTGCGCGCCTCCAACTTCCGCGCCGGCCGCACGCTGGACCAATACCTGCGTGACGAGGGCACGGTGGCCATTGCCGGCCTGGACACGCGCCGCCTCACCCGCCTCTTGCGTACCACCGGTGCGCAGAACGGCTGCATCCTGGCGCTGGCCGCCGGGGAGGTGCTCACTCAGGCGCACATCGACCAGGCCGTCACCGCCGCGAAGGGCGCACCTTCGATGGCTGGTCTGGATCTGGCCAAGGTGGTGAGCCGTACCGAGCGCGCAGTGTGGACGCAGACCGAATGGAAGCTGGGCAGCGGCTATGGCGAGCAGACTGCGCCCAAGTTCCACGTCGTCGCCTATGACTTTGGCGCCAAGAACAACATCCTGCGCATGCTGGCCGAGCGGGGCTGCAAGGTCACCATCGTGCCGGCCCAGACGCCGGCCAGCAAGGCGCTGGCGCTGCAGCCCGACGGCATCTTCCTGTCCAACGGCCCTGGCGATCCGGAGCCTTGCGACTACGCGATTGCCGCGACCCGCGAACTGATCGATACCGGCATTCCGGTGTTCGGCATCTGCCTGGGCCACCAGATCCTGGCGTTGGCCAGCGGCGCCAAGACCTTCAAGATGAAGTTTGGCCACCACGGCGCCAATCACCCGGTGAAGGATCTGGACAGTGGCCGTGTCGGCATCACCAGCCAGAACCACGGCTTTGCCGTGGATGCCCAGACGCTGCCGGCCAACCTGCGTGCTACGCATGTGAGTCTGTTCGACGGCACGCTGCAGGGCATCGCACGCACCGACAAGCCGGCCTTCAGCTTCCAGGGGCACCCGGAAGCCAGCCCGGGCCCGCACGACATCGCCTACCTGTTCGACCGTTTCGTGGCCCTGATGAGCAAGGCCTGAGAACGAGCGTCGGAGCCTGCGCATGTTCGGCATCACCGACCTCGGCACCTACCTGGCAGCGGTGGTCTTCATCGTCGTGCTGCCGGGGCCGAATTCGTTGTACGTGCTGTCCGTCGCTGCCCAGCGCGGCGTGCGCGCGGGCTATGGTGCGGCTGGCGGTGTGTTCGTCGGCGACGCGGTGTTGATGACACTGGCGGCGGCGGGCGGCGCCTCACTGCTGCGCTCCAGCCCGCAGGTCTTTTTTGCGGTGAAGGTGATCGGTGCCATCTACCTGTGCTGGATGGGCCTGCAACTGCTGCGCGCTGCCGTGACGGGTTGGCGTCAGTCGCCTGCTCAGGCCGCACCACCGACGCTGGATGCCCGCCACCCCTTCCGCAAGGCCCTGGTGGTGAGCCTGCTGAACCCCAAGGCCATCGCCTTCCTGCTGTCCTTTTTCATCCAGTTCGTCGACGCGGCCTATCCGCATCCGGCGCTGACCTTCCTGATCCTGGGTCTCATCATCCAGGCCGCGAGTTTTCTCTACCTCTCGACGCTGATCTTCACCGGTGCACGCCTTGCGGCGGCCTTCCGGGCGAGGCGTCGGCTCTCCGGCGCCGCTAACGCAGGCGTCGGAGCCCTTTTCGTTGGATTCGGGGCCAAGCTGGCCACGGCCACTCTTTAAGTTCCAAGAGCGCAGACCGCCATGCCGAAACGTACAGACCTCAAGAGCATCCTCATCATCGGCGCCGGCCCGATCATCATCGGCCAGGCCTGCGAGTTCGACTACTCGGGCGCCCAGGCCTGCAAGGCGCTGCGCGAGGAGGGCTACAAGGTCATCCTGGTCAACAGCAACCCGGCGACCATCATGACGGACCCGGACACGGCGGATGTCACCTATATCGAGCCCATCACCTGGCAGGTGGTCGAGAAGATCATCGCCAAGGAGCGCCCGGACGCGGTGCTGCCGACCATGGGCGGCCAGACCGCGCTGAACTGCGCGCTGGACCTGCACAAGCACGGCGTGCTGGCCAAGTACGGCGTGGAGATGATCGGTGCCAACGAGGTGGCCATCGAGAAGGCCGAGGACCGCCTGAAGTTCAAGGATGCGATGACCAAGATCGGCCTGGGCTCGGCCAAGTCCGGCATCGCGCACTCGCTGGAAGAGGCATGGGCGGTGCAGAAGCAGATCCACGCCGAGATCGGCGGCAGCGGCTTCCCCATGGTCATCCGCCCGAGCTTCACGCTGGGCGGCACGGGCGGCGGCATCGCCTACAACCCGGAAGAGTTCGAGACCATCTGCAAGCGCGGCATCGACCTCTCGCCCACCAATGAGCTGCTCATCGAAGAGAGCCTGATCGGCTGGAAGGAGTACGAGATGGAGGTTGTCCGCGACAAGGCGGACAACTGCATCATCGTCTGCTCCATCGAGAACCTGGACCCGATGGGCATCCACACGGGCGACTCCATCACCGTGGCGCCGGCCCAGACGCTGTCCGACAAGGAATACCAGCTGCTGCGCAATGCGTCGCTGGCGGTGCTGCGCGAGATCGGTGTGGACACCGGCGGCTCCAACGTGCAGTTCTCCATCAACCCGAAGGACGGCCGCATGGTCGTCATCGAGATGAACCCGCGCGTGTCGCGCTCCAGTGCGCTGGCGTCCAAGGCCACGGGCTTTCCCATCGCCAAGATCGCCGCCAAGCTGGCCGTGGGCTACACGCTGGATGAGCTGAAGAACGACATCACCGGCGGCATCACGCCGGCCTCGTTCGAGCCCAGCATCGACTACGTGGTCACCAAGATCCCGCGCTTCGCCTTCGAAAAGTTCCCGATGGCCGATTCGCGCCTGACGACGCAGATGAAGTCGGTGGGCGAGGTGATGGCCATGGGCCGCACCTTCCAGGAGTCGTTCCAGAAGGCGTTGCGCGGCCTGGAGACCGGTATCGACGGCCTGACCGAGCGCAGCAACGACCGCGAGGAGATCGTGCAGGAGATCGGCGAAGCCGGCCCTGAGCGCATCCTGTTCCTGGCCGATGCCTTCCGCGTCGGCATGTCCCTGGACGAGGTGTTCGAGGAAACCGCGGTGGACCCGTGGTTCCTGGCCCAGATCGAGCAACTGGTGCTGTTGGAGACCGACCTCAAGGGCCGCACGGTCGAGTCGTTGAGCGAGGCCGAACTGCGCCTGCTCAAGACCCGCGGCTTCTCCGACAAGCGCCTGGCCAAGCTGCTGGGCACCCACCAGCACGAGGTGCGCGCGCGCCGCCATGCGTTGAACGTGCGCCCGGTCTACAAGCGGGTGGACACCTGCGCCGCCGAGTTCGCGACGCAGACGGCCTACATGTACTCCTCGTACGAGGGCGAGGGCGCCGAGTGCGAGGCGCAGCCGACAAGCAAGAAGAAGATCATGGTGCTGGGCGGTGGCCCGAACCGCATCGGCCAGGGCATCGAGTTCGACTACTGCTGCGTGCACGCGGCGCTGGCGATGCGCGAGGACGGGTTTGAAACCATCATGGTCAACTGCAATCCCGAGACCGTGTCCACCGACTACGACACCTCCGACCGCCTGTACTTCGAGCCGGTCACGCTGGAAGACGTGCTCGAGATCGTCGACAAGGAAAAACCCACCGGCGTCATCGTGCAGTACGGTGGCCAGACGCCGCTGAAGCTGGCGCTGGACCTGGAGCGTGCCGGCGTGCCCATCATCGGCACCTCGCCCGATTCCATCGACATCGCCGAGGACCGCGAGCGCTTCCAGAAGCTGCTTCACGAACTGGGCCTGAAGCAGCCGCCCAACCGCACCGCACGCACTGAAGAGCAGGCTGTTCAGCTGGCCAACGAGATCGGCTACCCGCTGGTCGTGCGCCCCAGCTACGTGCTGGGCGGCCGCGCGATGGAGATCGTGCACGGCGACAAGGACCTGGAGCGCTACATGCGCGAGGCCGTGCGGGTGAGCGAGAAGTCGCCGGTGCTGCTGGACCACTTCCTGCAGGACGCGGTCGAGGTCGACGTGGACTGCATCTCCGACGGCGTCGAGGTGATGATCGGCGGCATCATGGAGCACATCGAGGCGGCCGGCATCCACTCCGGCGACTCGGCCTGCTCGCTGCCGCCCTACACGCTGGCTGCTGACGTGCAGGATGAACTGCGCCGCCAGACCGCGGCCATGGCCAAGGCGCTGAAGGTTGTCGGCCTGATGAACGTGCAGTTCGCGATCCAGGGTGACGTCGCCAAGGGCCTGGAATACTGCACGATCTACGTGCTGGAAGTGAACCCGCGCGCCTCGCGCACCGTGCCCTACGTGTCCAAGGCCACCGGTCAGCAGCTGGCCAAGGTGGCCGCGCGCTGCATGGCGGGTGTCAAGCTGGCCGATCAGAAGGACCGCAGGGGCGAGAAGCCGCACGAGGTGGTGCCGCCTTACTTCAGCGTCAAGGAAGCCGTCTTCCCGTTCAACAAGTTCCCGGGCGTGGACCCCATCCTCAGCCCCGAGATGCGTTCGACCGGCGAGGTGATGGGCGCGGCCCGCACCTTCGGCGAGGCCATGCTGAAGAGCCAGATCGGTGCCGGCTCGCGCCTGCCGCGTTCGGGCAATGTGCTGATCACGGTGAAGAACAGCGACAAGGCCCGAGCGGTTGCAGTGGCCAAGGACCTGCATGCGCTGGGCTTTGGCGTCGTCGCGACCAAGGGCACGGCCGCGGCCATCGCCGAGGCCGGCGTGCCGGTCAAGCTGATCAACAAGGTCAAGGACGGCCGCCCGCACATCGTCGATGCGCTCAAGGGCGGCGACATCCAGCTGGTCTTCACGACCGTGGACGAAACCCGCACGGCCATTGCCGACAGCCGCTACATCCGCCAGGCGGCGCTGGCCAACCGCGTCACCTACTACACGACCATGGCGGGCTGCGAAGCGGCGGTCGAGGGCATGAAGCACCAGGACGGTCTGCTGGTGCAATCCCTCCAGGAACTGCACGCCGAACTGGCCTAAACTCCGGCCCCATTGATTCCGCCGCCGCCGCCTGGAAGCGTCCAGGCCGCAGCGGCGGTCTCTTTTTGCCCTAGTGAAGATTTGACATGAGCACCATTCCCCTGACCAAGCGCGGCGCCGAAAAGCTCAAGGAAGAGCTGCATCGACTCAAGACCGTGGAGCGCCATGCGGTGATCCAGGCCATCGCCGAGGCGCGCGCCCAGGGCGACCTGAGCGAGAACGCCGAGTACGACGCGGCCAAGGACAAGCAAGGCTTCATTGAGGGCCGCATCCTGGAGATCGAGGGCAAGCTGGCGGCCGCGCAGATCATCGATCCGGCCGCGCTGGACGCGGGTGGTCGCGTGGTGTTCGGCTCCACGGTCGACCTGGAGGACGAGGACAGTGGCAATGCGGTGACCTACCAGATCGTGGGCGACGACGAGGCCGACATCAAGGAAGGCCGCATCTCCATCAGCTCCCCCATCGCCCGCGCGCTGATCGGCAAGGAGGCTGGCGACACGGCCGAGGTGCAGGCGCCGGGCGGTGTGCGCCGCTACGAGATCATCGAGGTCCGCTACGTTTGACCTACCCTCTACGGCTGTGCTGGCTCCCTCGAGGGGGGCGCCGCCAGCGGCCCGGCAAAACCGGCTCCGCGGCAGCCGCTTGGTAAGGCACAACGCTTGTCGCCGATGTTTGTGAGATTGCAAGCCCTGCTGGCAGCCCTCTGGGGTGGCTTTTTGCTGTGTGTGGCGTTCGCGGCGGCGCCGAGTGCGTTCGCAGTCCTGGAGCGGTCGCAGGCTGGTCTGTTTGTCGGGCGCTTGTTCGCTGTCGACGCGCAGGTCAGCGTTGTGGCAGGGCTGCTGCTGGTGCTGTTTGCGCGTCGTCAGCTGCGCGATCAGGAGGACGCCGGGAGAGCGCCGCGCGTGTTCACGGCGGCGCTGCTGCTGCCGGCCCTGGCCTTGCTGTGCACGGTGGCCGGCTATTACGGTCTGCAGCCGCTGATGGAGGCGGCCCGCCACGGGAGCGGCCCGCTGCCCTTCATGACGCTGCACGGCATTTCCATGGCCTTTTTCGCGGTGAAGGGCCTGGCCGTGCTGGCGCTGGCCTGGTTGCTCAGTCGGCGCGGCTCTTCTTGACGCTGGTCATGCGGCGCTTGGCGCGCTTGATCTCGCCGCCCTGTGCAACGCGCTCGTTGCCCAGCACCTTCAGCTTGCTGACCTGCGGCCGGCCGTTGCCGTTCTTGGAGAACTTCACGATCTTCACGACGCGCGGGCCGGGGCGGGCGTCTTCGCGCTCGGCCTTGGCCTTCTCGGGTATCGGGCGCCACAGCACCAGCAGCTTGCCGATGTGCTGGATGGGGGCGGCGTCGAGCTGGTCGCACAGCTGGGCCAGGATCGCCTCGCGGCCGTCGCGGTCGTCGCTGAACACGCGCACCTTGATGAGGCCGTGAGCCTTGAGGGCGGCATCGGTCTCCTTGACGACCGCGGGTGTCAGCCCCTCGGAGCCGATCATCACGACCGGGTCGAGATGGTGGGCGTCGGCGCGATGTTCCTTGCGCTGGGCTGGGGTCAGATTGATTTGAGGCATCTCCGTATTATCCCGTGCTATGAAAACGCAAACCAAGAGCAAGAAGGTCAACAAGGCGTGGCTGAATGACCACGTCAACGATCCCTATGTGCGGCTGGCCCAGAAAGAGGGCTATCGCGCCCGGGCGGCCTACAAGCTCAAGGAGATCGACGAGGAGTTCAAGCTGATCCGCCCGGGTCAGGTGGTGGTCGACCTCGGTGCCGCGCCGGGTGCCTGGAGCCAGTACCTGCGCCGGCGTTTCGCGCCGAAAGAGGCCGGGCAGGGCGGCGCCGCGGTCGGACAGCTCAACGGCACCATCATCGCGCTCGATCTGCTGGAGTTCGAGCCCATTGAGGGCGTCCAGTTCATCCAGGGCGACTTCCAGGAGGAGGTGGTCCTGCATCAGCTGGAGGCAGCGCTCGAGGGCCGGCCGGTCGACGTGGTGGTGTCGGACATGGCGCCCAACCTGTCGGGCATCGCCGCGACCGATGCGGCCCGCATTGCCAACCTTATCGAGCTGGCGGTGGATTTTTCGGAGCAGCATCTGCGCCCGGACGGCGCGCTGGTGGCCAAGGTCTTCCACGGCGGGGGCTACAGTCAGCTGGTTGAGCTGTTCAAGGCGCACTTCCGCATCGTGAAGCCGTTCAAGCCCAAGTCCTCCCGGGATCGCTCTTCCGAGACTTTTCTGGTCGGCATCGGGCTGAAGTCGCGTTGAATCTGCTCTGGCGCAAGGGGATATCCCCTTGTGTCACCTAAAATCGCCCCCACAGTCCTGAATCCGCGCCGGATATCGGGGCAAGGAGTCGCAGTGAACAATCAGTGGTTTTCGAAATTCGCCGTCTGGATCGTGATCGCCTTGGTGCTATTCACGGTCGTGAAGCAGTTCGGCGGGGCCAGCGCTCCTGGCAACCAGATCGGCTATTCGGAATTCCTGGATGAGGTGCAGTCGCACCGCATCAAGCAGGTCACGCTGACCGAAGGCGGCGCCAGCGGCGCCGAGATCCAGGCCGAGACGACGGACGGCCGCAAGCTGCGCGTGACGGCCACCTATCTCGACCGGGGCCTGATCGGCGACCTGCGCAACAACAACGTCAAGTTCGACGTGAAGCCGCGCGAGGAACAGAGCTTCCTGCTCAGCATGCTGATCAACTGGGCGCCGATGCTGCTGCTGATCGGCGTGTGGGTCTACTTCATGCGCCAGATGCAGGGCGGCGGCAAAGGCGGGGCGTTCAGCTTCGGCAAGAGCAAAGCCCGCATGCTGGACGAGAACAACAACAGCATCACCTTCGCCGATGTGGCCGGCTGCGACGAGGCCAAGGAAGAGGTCAAGGAACTGGTCGACTTCCTGAAGGATCCGCAGAAGTTCCAGAAGCTGGGCGGCCGCATCCCGCGCGGCGTGCTGATGGTCGGCCCTCCGGGCACCGGCAAGACGCTGCTGGCCAAGTCCATCGCCGGCGAGGCCAAGGTGCCGTTCTTCACGATCTCGGGCTCCGACTTCGTCGAGATGTTCGTTGGCGTGGGCGCGGCCCGCGTGCGCGACATGTTCGAGCAGGCCAAGAAGAGCGCGCCCTGCATCATCTTCATCGACGAAATCGACGCCGTCGGCCGCCATCGTGGCGCGGGCCTGGGCGGCGGCAACGACGAGCGCGAGCAGACGCTGAACCAGATGCTCGTGGAGATGGACGGCTTCGACACCAACCTGGGCGTCATCGTCATTGCGGCCACCAACCGCCCCGACATCCTGGACCCGGCCCTGCTGCGCCCGGGCCGCTTCGACCGCCAGGTCTACGTGACGCTGCCGGACATCCGCGGCCGCGAGCAGATCCTGACCGTGCACATGCGCAAGGTGCCGATCGGCCAGGACGTGAACGCCTCGGTGCTGGCACGCGGTACGCCGGGTATGAGCGGTGCCGATCTGGCCAACTTGGTCAACGAGGCCGCGCTGTTCGCCGCTCGCCGCAATGGCCGGGTCGTCGAGATGATCGACTTCGAGCGCGCCAAGGACAAGCTCTACATGGGCCCCGAGCGCAAGAGCATGGTGATGACCGAGGACGAGAAGCGGGCCACCGCCTATCACGAGTCCGGCCATGCCATCGTGGCGGAGATGCTGCCGGGCACGGACCCGGTCCACAAGGTCACCATCATGCCGCGCGGCCGCGCCCTGGGCGTGACCTGGCAACTGCCCGAGCGCGACCAGTACAGCAAGTACTACAAGCAGATGCTCAACGAGATCAGCATCCTGTTCGGCGGTCGCGTGGCGGAGGAGCTGTTCCTGAAGGACATCTCCACCGGCGCCTCCAACGACTACGAACGTGCGACCCGCATTGCCCGCGACATGGTTACGCGCTACGGCATGAGCGAGGTGCTGGGCCCGATGGTCTACGCTGAAAACGAGGGCGAGGTCTTCCTCGGCCGCAGCATGACCAAGACCACCAACATCAGCGAGAGCACGCAGCAGAAGGTCGATGCCGAGATGCGGCGCATCCTGGACGAGCAGTACGCGCTGGCCAAGCAGATTCTGGAAGAGCACCGCGACAAGGTCGAGACCATGACCGATGCGCTGATGAAGTGGGAAACCATCGACCGCGAACAGGTGCTGGACATCATGGCCGGCCGCCCGCCGCGTGCGCCGGGTGGCGGCGATTCCGCCCCCAGCAACGGCCCGAGCGGCACGCCCCCGGTCAGCACCGACGGTGCGCCGGCCGCGGCCTGATCCTTCCCCGCATTTCCATGCAAGGCCCGACCCCGTCGGGCCTTTTTCATTGCAAGGCCCTCGCCATGGACTGGCAAACCCGCCGTTTCCGTATCGACCTGAGTCGCCCGCGCGTGATGGGCATCGTCAACGTGACGCCGGATTCCTTCTCGGATGGCGGCCGGCACGACGTCCCGTGCGCAGCGATTGCGCATTGCGAGCGGCTGGTGGCCGCAGGGGCGGACATCCTCGACATCGGCGGCGAATCCACGCGGCCGGGGGCGCCTAGCGTCGACGCCGAGGCCGAATGGGCGCGTATCGCCCCGGTGCTGCCGGCGGCGCTGGCGCTGGGCGTGCCGGTGTCCATCGACACCTACAAGCCCGAGGTGATGCGACGCGCGCTGGATGCGGGCGTGGACATCATCAACGACGTGCAGGCGCTGCGCCGGCCGGGCGCGCTCGCCGTCGTCGCGGGCAGCGGTGCCGGGGTCTGCCTGATGCACATGCGCGGCGAGCCGGCGACCATGGCCCAGCTGACCGACTACGAGGACGTGGTGGCCGATGTGGCTGCCTTTCTGCGTGAGCGCACCGCTGCCGCGGAGGCGGCGGGCGTGGCGCGCGCGTGCATTGCCTGGGATCCCGGCTACGGCTTCGCGAAGACCGCGGCGCAAAACCTGGCTCTGCTGGCACGCCAGCGCGAGTTGCTGGCGGACGGCCTGCCGCTGCTGGTGGGCTGGTCGCGCAAGCGCACGCTCGGCGAGCTGACCGGGCGGCCGCCCGAGCAGCGTGTTGCGGCCAGCGTCGCGGCGGCGCTGCGGGCCGTGGCCGAGGGTGCGCGCATCGTGAGGGTGCACGATGTCGTCGAAACGATCGACGCGATCAGGGTCTGGCATGCCGTGGACACGGCGACAATCCCAGCCCTGTGATTTGTTAGAGGACGAGCTCGATGAGCCGCAAGTATTTCGGGACCGATGGCATCCGTGGCACCGTGGGGCAGGCGCCCATCACACCCGACTTCATGCTGCGCCTCGGTCATGCGGTGGGGCGTGTGCTGCGCAAGGGCAACGAACGGCCGACCGTCCTGATCGGCAAGGACACGCGGATCTCGGGCTACATGATCGAATCGGCGCTGGAGGCGGGCTTCGCATCGGCAGGCGTCAACGTGCTGCTGACCGGTCCGTTGCCGACGCCCGGCGTGGCCTACCTGACGCGGGCGCTCCGCCAGGATCTCGGCGTCGTGATCAGCGCCTCGCACAATCCGTTCGGTGACAACGGCATCAAGTTCTTCTCGGCCAAGGGGGAGAAGCTGCCCGATGCGTGGGAGCTTGCCGTCGAGGCAGCGCTGGACGAGGAGCCGAGCTGGGTTGGCTCGAACATGCTGGGCCGGGCTCGGCGCCTCGAGGACGCACGTGGCCGCTACATCGAGTTCTGCAAGAACTGCTTCGGCTCCGACCTGACGCTGCGCGGCCTGAAGATCGTGATCGATGCCGCTCACGGTGCGGCCTATCACGTGGCTCCCGATGTGTTCCACGAGCTGGGTGCCGAAGTGATCGCCATCGGCTGCAAGCCGGACGGTTTCAATATCAACGCGGGTTTCGGTGCGACGGCACCCGGCGCGCTGGTGGAGGCCGTCAAGGCCCACGGGGCGCACTACGGCGTTGCGCTCGATGGCGATGCAGATCGTCTGCAGCTCGTGGATGCCCAGGGGCGCCTCTACAACGGCGACGAGCTGTTGTACGTGATGGTTCAGGACCGCCTGGCGCAGGGGCTGCCTGTGCCGGGGGCCGTGGGCACGCTGATGACCAATATGGCCGTGGAACTGGCCCTGCGTGCCCGGGATGTCGACTTCGTGCGTGCCAAGGTTGGCGACCGCTACGTGCTGGAGGAGTTGGTCGCACGCGGCTGGCAGCTGGGGGGCGAAGGCTCCGGCCATCTGCTGGCGCTGGACAAGCACACCACGGGCGATGGCATCGTCAGTGCGCTGCTGGTGCTGCAGGCCATCTGCCGCAGCGGTCGCAGCCTGGCGCAGCAACTGGAAGGGGTGACGCTGTTCCCTCAGACCTTGATCAACGTGCGATTGCAGCCGGGGCAGGACTGGAAGTCCAGCATCCGTTTGGCGGACACCCAGGCTGCGGTGACGGCGGCGTTGGGCCAGAGCGGGCGGGTGCTGATCCGCGCTTCTGGCACGGAGCCCTTGCTTCGCATCATGGTCGAGGCCGCCGATGCCGGCCTGGCGCAACGTTGCGCCCAGCAGTTGGTGGATGCCGTGAGCGCCTGAATCGCTGGTCAACGGGAAAACCGTCCGATCAGCGCGCGTCGTTCAGTCTCGCCCGAAAAATGACAAATCGGGGGCCGCTTTGTGACATTGTCATAAAAGCGGTTTTGTCCGGTGTGGCGGGGCTTCCGGCGGGGAGGGGGCCCTCGTAAAGTGCGCGGGCTGTTCGTCGGGTGTCGTCGATATTCATGGAAGCGTCATATTCGCTCCCTAGCATGACGCCTACCGTCAACCCGCTCGCGGAGCAAAGGTGTCTCAGATGAAGTTTGTTCAGGTCAGCAAGTCGCTCGTCAAATCGCTCGCCCTCACGGCGGGTCTCGTCGGTGTTCAGGCAGCCATGGCCCAGGATGTGACGGGTGCGGGCGCGACCTTCCCGGCCCCCATCTATGCCAAGTGGGCAGACGCCTATCACAAGGCTACTGGCGCGCGCATCAACTACCAATCGGTGGGCTCGGGTGCCGGCATCAAGCAGATCAAGGCCAAGACGGTCGACTTCGGCGCTTCCGACATGCCGCTGAAGGATGAAGACCTGGCCAAGGATGGTCTGCTGCAGTTCCCGACCGTGATCGGCGGCGTCGTGCCGGTGGTCAACATCAAGGGCATCGCTCCGGGCCAGATCAAGCTGACTGGCGCCGTGCTGGCGGAAATCTACCTGGGCAAGATCGCCAAGTGGAACGATGCAGCCATCACCGCGCTGAATCCTGGCGTCGCGCTGCCTGATGCAGCCATCGCCCCCGTGGCCCGCGCCGACGGCTCCGGCACCACCTTCATCTTCACGAACTACCTGTCCAAGGTCAGTCCCGAGTGGAAGGAAAAGGTTGGTGAAGGCACGACCGTGAAGTGGCTGACCGGCACGGCCGGCAAGGGCAACGAAGGCGTCGCCGCCTTCGTGCAACGCCTGCCGAACTCGATTGGTTACGTCGAGTACGCCTACGTGAAGCAGAACAAGATGACCTTCGTTCAGCTGAAGAACAAGGAAGGCCAGTGGGTCTCGCCGAACGACGACGCCTTCAAGGCCGCCGCTGCCGGTGCTGACTGGGCCAAGACGTTCTATCAGATCACGACGGACCAGCCGGGCAAGGCTTCGTGGCCCATCACCAACCCGACCTACATCCTGATGTACAAGTCGCAGGATAAGGCCGAGAACGCGTCGGCTGCCCTGAAGTTCTTCGAGTGGGCTTACCAGAATGGTGACAAGGCCGCCGACGAACTCGACTACGTGCCGCTGCCCGCCTCGGTGAAGGACCTGGTGCGCAAGCAGTGGGGCGACATCAAGGATCACGCCGGCAAGGCCATCGCCTACAAGTGATCCTGAGGTCCTGAAGACGGTCCGGCCCGCTAAAAGAAGCGCGCCGGACCTTGCTGTATCAAGCCCAGTCCCCTTGCCTCGACTTTCTCCGGAGGTCCCTTGGCTGCCATCCTTCCCGCCGATGACGCTGCCGGCAACCGCAGCGATCCGCTACCTCAGACCTCACCGATGAAGCCACCGCCAACCCGTCGCCGCGTCGCCCCCTGGGCGGATGCCCTGTTCGCCTTCTTGTCGCAGGGTGCGGCCTGGCTGACCCTGGCATTGATGGTGGGCATCATCGGTTCGCTGATCGCCGGGGCGGCACCTGCGCTGAAGGCGTTCGGGTTGGGCTTCCTGACCAGTGCGGAGTGGGACCCGGTCCAGGAGAAGTTCGGCGGCCTGGTGATGATCTACGGCACGCTGGCCAGTTCGTTCATCGCGCTGGTGATCGCGGTGCCGGTGAGCTTCGGGATCGCGATCTTCCTGACCGAACTGTCGCCGGGATGGCTCAAGCGTCCGCTGGGCATCGCCATCGAACTGCTGGCGGCCGTGCCGTCCATCGTGTACGGCATGTGGGGCCTGCTGGTGTTCGGGCCCATCCTGGCCACCTTCGTGCAGCAGCCGCTGCAGGCAGTCTTTGGTGGTGTGCCCATCATCGGTTCGCTGTTCTCCGGCCCGCCGGTGGGCATCGGCATCCTGTCAGCCGGCATCATCCTGGCGATCATGATCATTCCGTTCATCGCCTCGGTGATGCGCGATGTGTTCGAGGTCACGCCGCCGATGCTGAAGGAATCGGCCTACGGCCTGGGCGCAACCACCTGGGAGGTGGTCTCCAAGGTGGTGCTGCCGTACACGAAGACCGGCGTGGTCGGCGGCGTCATGCTGGGCCTGGGGCGCGCATTGGGCGAAACGATGGCCGTCACCTTCGTGATCGGCAACATGAACCAGTTGAACTCGCTGTCAGTTTTCGAGGCAGCCAACAGCATCACCTCCACGCTGGCCAACGAATTCGCCGAGGCTGGCGATGGCCTGCATCAAGCCTCGCTGATGTATCTGGGCCTGGTGCTGTTCCTGATCACTTTCGTCGTGCTGTCCATCTCCAAGCTGCTGCTGGTGCGCCTGAAGAAGAACGAAGGAGCCCGCTCGTGAGTACTGCACTCGACGCTCGCCGCCTGGCGATGCATAACAAGCGCAAGCGCATCAATGCGGTGGCACTGACGCTGTCACTGGGGGCCATGGCCTTTGGCGTGTTCTGGCTGGTCTGGATCCTGTTTCAGACCATCTACCTCGGCATCGGTGGCCTGAACTGGGCGACGCTGACCGAGATGACCCCGCCGCCGCAGGGTGAAGGGGGCGGCCTGGCCAATGCCTTGTTCGGCTCCTTCGTGATGGTGAGCCTGGCCACGCTGATCGGGACACCCATCGGCATTCTGGCGGGCGTCTACCTGGCCGAATACGGCCAGAAGAGCTGGCTGGGCAGTGCGGTGCGTTTCATCAACGACATCCTGCTTTCTGCGCCGTCCATCGTGATCGGCCTGTTCGTCTACGCGGTGATCGTTGCCAAGATGAAGAGCTTCTCCGGCATCGCCGGCTCGATTGCGCTGGCGCTGCTGGTGATTCCTGTGGTGATCCGCACTACCGAGAACATGCTGAGCCTGGTGCCCAATGCGCTGCGTGAGGCCGCCTATGCGCTGGGCACGCCCAAGTGGAAGGTCATCATGAGCATCACGCTCAAGGCCGCTCGTGCCGGCGTCATCACCGGCATCCTGCTGGCGCTGGCGCGGGTGTCGGGCGAGACCGCGCCGCTTCTGTTCACGGCGCTGTCCAACCAGTTCTGGACGACCAACCTGGGTCAGCCCATGGCGAGTCTGCCGGTCACCATCTTCAAGTTTGCAATGAGCCCCTACGAGAACTGGCAGAAGCTGGCTTGGGCGGGCGTCTTCCTGATCACCGTGGGTGTGCTGCTGCTCAACATCGTGGCGCGCGTGCTCTTCAAGAACAAGCATTAAGGACTTCACATGGACGCGAAGATCGAAACGCCCGTGGGCGAACGCGCCAAGCTCTCGGTGCGCAACCTGAACTTCTATTACGGCGGCTTCCACGCGCTGAAGAACATCAACCTGGACATCCCCGAGAAGAAGGTCACCGCCTTCATCGGTCCGTCGGGTTGCGGCAAGTCGACGCTGCTGCGCACGCTCAACCGCATGTTCGAGCTCTACCCCGAGCAGCGCGCGGAAGGCCAGATCCTGCTGGATGGCGAGGACATCCTCTCCAGCGGCGAGGATGTGTCCCTGATCCGCGCCAAGGTCGGCATGGTGTTCCAGAAGCCCACGCCGTTCCCCATGTCCATCTACGACAACATCGCCTTCGGCGTGCGCCTCTTCGAGACTCTGCCGCGTGTGGAGATGGACGAGCGCGTGGAGTGGGCGCTGAAGAAGGCGGCGCTCTGGACCGAAGTGAAGGACAAGCTCAACCAGAGCGGCTCCGGCCTGTCCGGCGGTCAGCAGCAGCGTCTGTGCATTGCGCGCGGCATCGCGATCAAGCCCGAGGTGCTGCTGCTCGATGAGCCCTGCTCGGCGCTGGACCCGATCTCCACCGGCAAGATCGAAGAGCTCATCCACGAACTCAAGAGCGACTACACCGTCGCCATCGTGACCCACAACATGCAACAGGCGGCGCGCTGCTCCGACTACACCGCCTACATGTATCTGGGCGACCTGATCGAGTTCGGCCCCACGGCTGAGCTGTTCATGAAGCCCAAGCGCAAGGACACCGAGGACTACATCACCGGCCGCTTCGGTTGATGATGAGCACCGGACCCAGCGTTCACAAGACTGCAGCGGAGTGACTATGACGGACAAGCATCTTTCGACCCAGTTCGACGCCGAACTGAGCGGTATCTCGACGCGCGTGCTCGAGATGGGCGGGCTGGTCGAGGCCCAGGTGGCGCAGGCCGTGCAGGCGCTGGGCGAGTTCAGTGCGGATCAGGCCGATGAGGTGCTGGCCCGCGAAGGGCGCGTCAATTCGATGGAAGTGGAGATCGATCGCGATCTCTCCACCATCATCGCGCGCCGCCAGCCCACGGCCCGCGACCTGCGCCTGCTGATCGCGATCTCCAAGACCATCGCCAACCTGGAGCGCGTCGGCGACGAGGCTGCACGCATCGCCCGCACCGTGCAGCGCCTGGTGTCCAGTGGCGTGTCCAGCCGGCTGCGCGTGCCGATGTCGGACCTGGCCTTCGAGGCCGAGCTGGCCACCGGCCAGCTGCGCAAGGCGCTGGACGCCTTCGCCCGTCTCGACGTCGAACGTGCGCTCGACGTGCTCAAGCACGACGACGAGATCGACAAGGAGTTCGACGGCCTGCTGCGCAAGCTGATCACCTACATGATGGAAGACCCGCGGACGATCTCCTCGTCCATCGATCTGGTCTTCGTGGCCAAGGCCATCGAGCGTGTGGGCGACCATGCCAAGAACCTGGCGGAAGTGATCATCTACGTGGTCAAGGGCACCGACGTGCGCCACAACTCGCCCGAAGCCGTCGAGACCATGGTGCGGTGATGACCCACCGCCGACCGGGGCTGTCGAACCCGGGCCGTTGGCCCCGGCGTTCGGCGCCAGCCAGAGGCCCGCAAGCCCTGGCCACCGGTCGCAGTCCCCTCGAGGGGCGTCGTCATGGGGGCGGTACAGCCGACTCCAGGGGCGCTCACGGCTAGGCACCATCTGTGAAAGAGCTGTTCCATGAGTCGAATTCTGGTTGTGGAAGATGAATCGGCGATTGCCGAACTGATTTCCATCAATCTGCGTCACGCGGGTTTCGAGGTGACGCTGGCTTCCAGCGCCACGCAGGCCCAATATGAAGTGGATCGCGTGTTGCCGGATCTTGTCGTGTTGGACTGGATGTTGCCGGGGCAGTCCGGCGTGGCGCTCGCGCGTGGTTGGCGCGGTGCGGCGCGCACCAAGGAGCTGCCCATCATCATGCTGACCGCGCGTGCGGACGAGGCCGACAAGATCTCCGGTCTCGATGCGGGCGCGGACGACTACGTCACCAAGCCGTTTTCCACCAACGAGCTGCTGGCGCGCATCCGTGCGGTGCTGCGCCGCAAGGCGCCCGAGGCGCTGGATAGCGCAGTGGAGGTCGGTCCGTTGCTGCTGGACCCGTCCACGCGCCGCGTGAGCCGCGAGGGCGTCGAGGTCAAGCTGGGCCCCACCGAGTTCCGCCTGCTGCATTTCCTCATGACGCATCCCGAGCGCGTGCACAGCCGTTCGCAACTGCTGGACCGCGTCTGGGGAGACCATGTCTTCATCGAGGAGCGCACCATCGACGTTCACGTGAAGCGGCTGCGCGAGGCGCTGGAGCGCGTGCAGTGCGCACGCATGATCGAGACCGTTCGTGGTGCGGGCTATCGTCTGACCCAGAGCAACGCCGTATCTGCCTGAGCGTTCCTGACATCTCATGAGCTGGTTATTGCCTCGCCTGCTGCTCGCCATCGGGGCGATGCTGCTGGGCTTTGTTGTCGGGGTGTCGGTGCTGGCCGCCACCCATCTGGAGGCCCTGGCGCTGGCGCTGGGCATCGCGAGCGGCGTGGCCACGCTGCTGGTGGTGGATGCGGTGCGCGGCCATCGGCTGCTGCGCTGGTTGCGTGGACAGCAACTGGAAAACGCGCCGCGCGACACCGGCCTGTGGGGCGAGCTGGGCTACCGCATCGAGCGCGCAGTCCGGGATCGTGAGCGCGTCATTGCCCGCGAGCGGGTCGAGCTCGAGCAGTTCCTGTCGGCCATCGAGGCCTCGCCCAACGGCGTGATCATCCTAGACGCCCAGGAGCACATCCGCTGGTGCAACCGGTCGGCGGCCGACCATTTCTCGCTTGATCCGCAGCGCGATCTGTACCAGCGCATCACCAACCTGGTACGCGCACCGGCTTTCGTGGCCTATCTGCAGGCCGGTCGCTTCAAGGAGCCGCTGGTGCTGGGCAATGGCCGCGGTCCGGGCACGCTGTCCATCATCGTGCGTGAGTACGGCGACGGCATGCGGCTGGTGCTGACGCTGGACATCACCGAGCGGGTGCGTGCCGAGGCGATGCGGCGTGACTTCGTGGCCAATGTGTCGCACGAGATCCGCACGCCGCTGACCGTGCTGGCCGGTTTCATTGAAACGCTGCACAGCCTGCCGCTGACCGCGGTGGAGCGCGACCGTGTGCTCGTGTTGATGAACCAGCAAACGCAGCGCATGCAGACCCTGGTGGCTGATCTGCTGACGCTGGCTCAGCTGGAGGGGAGCCCGCGGCCTTCGCCCGATCGCTGGGTGGCGCTGGACGCTCTGCTGCTGCGTGTGGCGGCCGACGCCGAGGCGCTGTCCGCAGGCCGGCACACGCTGAAGCTCAAACCGGCGACCGGGGTCGAGCTGGCCGGCATCGAGAGCGAGCTGCTCAGCGCCATCGCCAACCTCGTCACCAATGCCGTGCGCTACACGCCCGATGGCGGCGAGGTGGAGGTGTGCTGGCGGCGCCTGGAGGATGGCAGTGGCGAGCTCTGCGTGGTCGATACCGGCCTGGGCATTGCGCGCGAGCACATCCCGCGGCTGACCGAGCGCTTCTATCGGGTGGACGGCAGCCGTTCGCGCGAGACGGGGGGCACCGGGCTGGGCCTGTCCATCGTGAAGCATGTGATGCAGCGTCACGGTGGCGAACTGCTCATCCAGAGCGAACTGGGGCGCGGCTCCAGGTTCCGCCTCGTCTTCCCGGCTGCTCGTGTGCGTCCGCAGAGTGACGCTGCGCTGGGCGATGAAGCCGCCTTCGGTGGCGCGACGCTGGTCGGCCACTGAGCGGCGGCCGTTCCCGGCATCGACCCGGAGGCGCTGCCGAACCGGTCAGCGCGTGTTCAGCCGCCGCAGCACCGTGAGCGGCGCGGCGCCGCTGCGGTCCGTGGGGCGGCGGACCTGGGCAATCGCCTCCCATCCGGGGGGCGTGGGCGGTGTGCCCGTCAGCACGGCGATGTCGCAGCGGCTGGCCTGCAGCGGCTGCCGGGCGTCGATCGTCCAGCCACCATGCCACTCAAGGGCGGCGAGTGTCGGCAGGCTCTGTCCCGGCGCGGCAATGCAATGCGTGCCGGCCGGCACATAGGGCTTGAGGCGCGCCACCTGCGGGGCCAGGCTGCGGGCGTAGTCCAGCGGCGGCAGCAACAGGGTCATCACCAGCAGCCAGCCCAGAGCCACGCCACCGGCGGGCAGGGCCAGGCTCTTCCACAGCGCGTGCCGGTGCCGCGCGGTGCGCCACCTGACGAGGGCCAGCCACGCGGCGGTGGCCAGCACGGCCAGCAGCAGCGAGAACGCGCCGAACTGCGGCTCGAAACCCACGGCCAGCCGGCGCAGATTGGCCAGCGGCTGGGCCGGCCAGCCGGTATGCATGGACACGTAGTACAGCCAGAAGAACAGGGCCGCGGCGCTGAAGAAGAACACCGAGAACCAGTCCACCGCGGCCGAGAAGCCGCGGCTCAGCGTAGGCAGCGAGAACGCCGCGAGGATGGCCAGCGCCGGCAGCGCGAGCAGCAGTGCGCGGTCGGAGCCGTCCATCAGCAGGCAGGCGGCCAGGGGCACCAGCAGTGCGATGCTCGGCACCGTGATGTGGCGGCGCAGGCCGTGGCGGCGCCAGCGCCAGAGTGTCCACAGCGCCAGCGGGCCGGCCGGCCAGCAAAACCAGGCCAGCAGGCTCAGCAGCGACGTGAAATCAGATCCTGCCTTGAGCCGCCAGGCCCAGCTGTTGAAGGCCCAGGCCGCCAGTGCGGCGAGCGCCAGCGAGGCCGCCAGCCACGGCCTCAGCGCCTTGGCCTCGTCGTAGCTGGAGCGATGGTTCAGCAACAGGCCCAATCCGCCCAGCAGGCAGGCCAGGGTGGGTGCGCTGCTGGCCGCCAGCACGGGCAGCGACACCAGTACTGCTACGCGAGAATGCACGGCGCGGAATGGTGCGGCCGCCAGGCCGTAAAGAAAGACCGCCACCGCCAGCAGTTGCACCAGCTCGGGTGTGGTCTCGTGCCCGAGTTGCAGCAGTCCGAGTGTGGACATCAGCGCCAGCAGCGAGCCGTCGGCCAACGCGCGTGCGTAGTCACTGACCTGGGCCTCGCCGCCAAAGGCGAAGGCCACCGGCTGTGCGGCCTCGGTGCGGGCCAGGTGGAAGCAGGCGTACCAGACCGCCATCAGCACGCCGGCCAGCACGAGGGCATAGGGCAGGCGGGCGGCCACCGGGGCGTCCAGAAAGGGCAGGGCCTTGATCGCCAGGGCGCCCAGCCAATACGGCAGCGGGCCGCCGTCGGCAGGCACACCGGCGATGGCCGGATGCCACCAGCCGGTACGTCCTTGCGCAATGCCGGCCATGAAGCCGAAGGCCGTCAGGTCGGCATTGCGCCAGGGGTCACGGCCGAAGACGCCCGGTAGCACATAGGCAGCGCAGAGCAGGATGAGCGCCAGACGCGGCAGACGTTCGACGCTGCGCTCGGCCACGATGGCGGGGGTCGGGAGGTTCACACGCGAAGGGCAGGTTGTGCTGCAGGGCATGATGCCGCCAAACGGTGGCGCTCATGGCAAAAGGCTGTCAGCAGAGCGGCTGGGCGTGGCGGTCGGAAGCCCGCCGCGAAACGAAAAAGGGCAGCCTGAGCTGCCCTTTGCGGATGACGACGGCCCTTGAGGCCGCGTCCATCACTTCTTGATGCCGATGCGGGCGAACTTGTTGCGGAACTTCTCGACGCGACCGCCCAGGTTGTCCACGCTCTTTTGCGTGCCCGTGTAGAAGGGGTGCGATTCGCTGGTGGTTTCCAGCTTCACCAGGGGCAGGGTCTTGCCATCGAACTCGATGGTTTCCTTGGTCTGCACGGTGGAGCGCGTCACGAACTGGAAGCCGTTGGATTGATCAACGAACACCACGTCGCGATAGTTGGGGTGAATGCCTTCTTTCATGGGAACCTCTTGGCCTCTGGGGCGATTTGTCGGGAGCCACATCAGCAACCGCGCTGGTGCACTTTCCGAAGATGTCTGGGCGGAAAACCCGCGATTGTAGCGGGCTTCCCGGCGGCTTGGCTAGTTGAGGCTGAAGTTACCCGCCGCGCCGCATCATGTCGAAGAAGTCCAGGTTGTTCTTCGACGCCTTCATCTTGTCGAGGATGAACTCCATCGCCTCGATCTCGTCCATGTTGTAGAGCAGCTTGCGCAGGATCCAGCTCTTTTGCAGGATCTCGGGCTTGAGCAGCAGCTCTTCACGGCGCGTGCCGGACTTATTGATCAGGATGGACGGGTAGACCCGCTTCTCGGCCATGCGGCGATCCAGATGGATTTCGCAGTTGCCGGTGCCCTTGAACTCTTCGTAGATCACCTCGTCCATCTTGGAGCCGGTGTCGATCAGCGCCGTGCCGATGATGGTCAGCGAGCCGCCTTCCTCGATGTTGCGCGCCGCGCCGAAGAAGCGCTTGGGGCGCTGCAGCGCGTTGGCGTCCACGCCGCCGGTCAGCACCTTGCCGGAACTGGGCAGCACGTTGTTGTAGGCGCGGGCCAGGCGGGTGATCGAGTCCAGCAGGATGATCACGTCCTTCTTCAGCTCCACCAGGCGCTTGGCGCGCTCGATCACCATCTCGGCGACCTGCACGTGGCGGGCGGCGGGCTCGTCGAAGGTCGAGCTGATGACCTCGCCGCGCACGGTGCGCAGCATCTCGGTCACTTCCTCGGGGCGCTCGTCCACCAGCAGCACGATCAGGTGGCAGTCCGGATGGTTGGCCACCAGCGCATGCGCCAGGCTCTTCATCATCTCGGTCTTGCCGGTCTTGGGCTGCGACACGATCAGCGCGCGCTGGCCTTTGCCGATGGGGGCGATCAGGTCGATGATGCGGCCGGTGATGTTCTCTTCGCCCTTGAAGCCTTCACGCTCGAGCTTGAACTGCTCCTTGGGGAACAAGGGCGTCAGGTTCTCGAACATGATCTTGTTCTTGCTCTCCTCAGGTGTCTGACCGTTGACACGGTCCACCTTCACGAGAGCGAAGTAACGCTCGCCGTCCTTGGGCACGCGCACTTCACCTTCCACCAGGTCGCCGGTGTGCAGGTTGAAGCGGCGGATCTGGCTGGGCGACAGATAGATGTCGTCGGTCGACGCCATGTAGCTGGCCTCGATGGAGCGCAGGAAGCCGAAGCCGTCCGGCAGCACCTCGAGCACGCCATCGCCGAAGACCTGCTCGCCAGCCTTGGCGCGCTTCTTCATGATGGCGAACATCAGCTCCTGCTTGCGCAGGCGGGTGACGTTGTCGATCTCCAGCTCCTCGCCCATCTTGATCAGGGCGGAAACGTGGAGCGCTTTGAGTTCGGAAAGATGCATGGGTGAACACCCGTGAGGGGTCGAGGGCCTGCCAAGGCGCAACGACTGACACTGCGGAGCCCGGTCCCGTGGGCGGCCCTAAGCGACAAAGCTCACCAGCGGTGAGCAGACAGGGCACGAAATACGTTGGGAGGGGCTGCCGAGTCCACGCTGAGAGGCGCTGGTGGCGCCCGGGGCGTGTTGGCTTTGCTGCTGCGGCGGGGAGCCGAGAGGCGCCAGAGGCGCCGCAGCAGTTGTCGCGATTATAGGTTCGCGTCGATGAAGGCGGTCAACTGGGCCTTGGAGAGGGCACCGACCTTGGTGGCGGCCAGCTGGCCATCCTTGAAGATCATCAGCGTCGGGATGCCGCGGATGCCGAACTTGGCCGGCACTTCACGGTTCTCGTCGACGTTCATCTTGGCGATCTGCAGCTTGCCGTCGTAGTCCTTGGACACGTCGTCCAGGATGGGGGCAATCATCTTGCAGGGGCCGCACCATTCGGCCCAGTAGTCGACCAGCACCGGCTTGCCGGACTGGATCACATCGCTGTCGAACGACGCGTCGGAAACATGTTTGATCAGTTCGCTGCTCATGGAAGATCCTTGGCCTTTGGGGGAGGGAGGCGGTTGCCGCCCGGAGCCGTCCTGAAAGGCAAAATCATTGTGACATAGAGCCTTTGACCGGACGGCCGCTGGGGATGACCGCGTTGGAGGCCGTACTTGGGGCGGGAGGCCCGAATTGCAACACCTGGAGCTCGGGCTCGTGCCCGGCGAAGACATCGCGGCGCTGTGGCGCCGTGTGGCGCGCGAATGCAACACCTGGCTGCAGTCGCTGGGGGCCAGTGCCCGTGACGCGGTGCTGCTGCTGCCTTTTGCGCAGCAACTGGTGCTGGCGCGCCGGGCCTGGCTGGCCGAGGGGGGCTGGATGCCCCACCTGGCCACCACGCACAGCCTGGCGTCCGCGCTGGGGCCGACGGGCCTGGCCCAGCCGGGCCAGATCAGCTTCGAT
The DNA here is from genome assembly GCA_003241055.1 of Roseateles depolymerans. Classification (GTDB taxonomy): domain Bacteria; phylum Pseudomonadota; class Gammaproteobacteria; order Burkholderiales; family Burkholderiaceae_C; genus Pelomonas; species Pelomonas depolymerans_A. The sequence goes on along the minus strand of QFOD01000010.1, from coordinate 8,152 downwards.
GCGCCGGTGGATGCGCTGGCGGCCGACGCGCTGCTGGCCGGGCAGAGCTGGGCCCAGGCCTTGCGCCGGGCCGATCCGCGTGCCTACCGGCTGGCGCTGACCCGGCTCGTGGAGGCCGCGCATGCGCTGGCCCGCGCCGCGGCCCAGCGCGCGCCGGCCGACCGCCCCGCCTACTTTGCCGACGCCCGGGAGCGCCTGGGCGCCGACCCGCTGGCCAGCACCGAACGGGCTCTGCTGCTGGTGGCGCTGGCCTGGGCCGAGTCCGACGAGCGTGTGCCTGCCACCGACACGTTGTTTGAACATCGCCCCAGCGCCTGGATGGCGCTGCAGCTCGGCCCGGTCGACCCGCTGGCCCGCCATCTGCTGGAGCGCGCCGAGGTGCCCGCGCTGTGGCTGGACGCCAACCTGCCGCTGGATGCCCTGGTTGCGCCCACCGCCCAGGTCGAGGAGGCCGGCTGCGCCGATTTCGAGGAGCTGGCCCAGTGCAGTGCCGCCGCCGTGCTGCAGCATCTGGCGGCCGGCCGGGCGCCCGTGGCGCTGATCGCACAGGACCGCGTGGCCGTGCGCCGCGTGCGCGCGCTGCTGGCACGCCAGCAGGTGCCGCTGCATGACGAAACCGGCTGGACGCTGGCCACCACGCCCGCCGCCTCCACGCTGATGGCGCTGCTGCGTGCCGCCTTGGGCGGCAGCCTGGACGACTGGCTGGCCTGGCTCAAGCGCGCGCCGGGCCGTGAGGATGGCGCCGATGGCGCCCCGGATCCAGGCGGGGTGCTCGACGCGCTCGAGGCCTACTGCCGGCGCTGGCAGCTGCGCCGCCCCGAGTCGCTGGACGGGCTGGAGCGACTGCCCGGCGCCGGCCTGTGGCGGGCCCGGCGCCAGGCGCTGGCGCCGCTGGCGGGCGGGCGCCGTCGCCTGGGCCAGTGGCTGCTGGACCTGCGCCGCGCGCTCGGCCCCGAGCCGCTGGCCGGGCTGGAGGGGGCGGCCGAGGTGCTGGAGGCGCTGTGGCTGTCGCGTGCGCCCTGGCCGGGCAGCGCGCACGAGGCGCTGTTCGACGCCACGCCGCTGGACGGCGCGGGCTTTCTGCACTGGGCCACCGAGGTGCTGGAGGCGGGCCAGTTCGTGCCTGGCGAAGGGCAGGGCGCGCCGGTGGTCATCACGCCGCTGGTGCGCGCGATGGCGCGGCCGTTCGGCGCCATCGTGCTGCCGGGTGCCGACGCCGACACCCTGGGCCGTGGCGGCCGTGGCCTGGCGCTGCTGAGCGATGCCGACGCGGAGGCGCTGGGCCTGCCCACGCCGGCCGCGCAGCGCGAGGCCGAGGCCCAGGCCTTTGCCCAGGCCCTGCGCGCGCCGGTGCTGACCCTGCTGCGTTGCACCCGCGCCGGCGCCGAGCCGCTGGCGCCCAGCCCGCTGCTGGGCCGCCTGGCCGCCGCCGCCCAGCGCGCGGGCCGGCCGTCGCCGCTGCAGCCCTGGACGGACCCGCGCGAGGCCCGCGCGGTGCCGGGTCTTGCCGTGCCGCGCGCGGCGGCCACCGGCGTGCCGTTGCCGGCGGCGCTCAGCGCCAGCGCGGTGGAGGCGCTGCGGCGCTGCCCCTACCAGTTCTTCACCCGCCATGTGCTGGGCCTGCGCGAGGCCGACGAGCTGGAGGGCGAGCTGGACAAGCGCGACTACGGCACCTGGCTGCACGCGGTGCTGCACCGTTTTCACACCACGCCGGCCGAAGGCGACGACGAGACCCGCCTGCGCGCCGCTGCCGATGCCGAGAGCCAGGGGCTGGATGCGGCCGACTTCCTGCCCTGGCGCGCCGCCTTCGAGCGCGTGCTGCCGCACTATCTGCGCTGGTGGGCCGAGGTGCAGACCCAGGGGCAGACCTTTGTGGACGGCGAGGTGGAGCGCAGCTGCCGGCCGTTCGCGGCGCCGCTGGACGCGCTGGAGATCAAGGGCCGCATTGACCGCATCGACACGGCCGGTGCGCAACGCTGGCTGCTGGACTACAAGACCGGCAGCCTCGCCGGCCTCAAGGCCCGCGTGGCCGAGCCGCTGGAGGATGCGCAGCTGGCGGTCTATGCGCTGCTGATGGACGCCACACCCGACCTGGCCGCCGCCTACCTCGCGTTGGAGAGTTCGGACGGCGTGGTGACCGTGCCTCACGAGGCGGTGGCCGATACCGCCATCGCGCTGCGCGACGGCCTGCAGGCCGACCTGGGCGCCGCGCTGCAGGGCGCGCCGCTGCCGGCGCTGGGCGAGGGCAGCGCCTGCGACTTCTGCGAGGCGCGCGGCCTGTGCCGGCGCGACGACTGGCACCAGCCAGCGAGCCAACTGCCCAACGAGGCGGCATGAGCATGACGACGATGTACGCCTACTACGCCAATGGCGAACGGGTGCCGCGCGAGCACTTCTACCAGTTCGCCTGCGACCCCGCGCGCAGCGCGGTGGTGGAGGCCTGCGCCGGCGCGGGCAAGACCTGGATGCTGGTGTCGCGCATCCTGCGCGCGCTGCTGGACGGCGCCGCGCCCGAGGAGATCGTGGCCATCACCTTCACCCGCAAGGCTGCAGGCGAGATGCGCGAGCGCCTGCTGGAGTGGCTGGCCGAGTTCGCGGCCGCCGACGAGGACCACCGCGTGGAGGCACTGGTGGCGCGCGGCATGGGCGAGGCCGCCGCGCGTGTCGCCGCACCGCGCCTGGTCGGGCTGCAGGAAGCGCTGCTCAAGGGCGGCCGGCCGGTGGAGATACGCACCTTCCACGGCTGGTTCTCGCAGCTGCTGCGGGCTGCGCCGCTGGACCTGCTGCAGGCCGAGGGCCTGTCGGCCGAGCTGCAGCTGATCGAGGACGAGGCCGAGTGGCTGCCGCCGCTGTGGCGGCGTTTCCACGAGGCCGTGCTGGCCGATGACGAGCTGCGCGCGGACTACCAGGCCATGACGCTGGCGCGCGGCCGCCACAGCCTGCGCGAATGGCTGCTGGCCGCGTTCTCGCGCCGCGTGGAGCTGCGCCTGGCCGATCGCGCCGGCGTGCTGGCCGGTAGCCTGCCCGACGTGCCCGAGCCGCTGGCCCCGCTGGCCGCCCTGCGCCCGCGTCTGGCCGCGCTGGCGCAGCAGCTGGGCCAGGCCAAGGGCGTGAAGGCGCGCGATGCCGCCACCGCCATCGAGCAGGCGCTGGGCCTGGGCGACGACGCCGCCCGCTTTGCGGCGCTATGGGCCGCGCTGTTCACCAAGACCGGCACGCCCAAGAAGGGGCTGGGCGACTCGCCCGAGCAGCTGGACGCGGTGGAGGCGCTGGAGCGCCTGGCCGCCGACATTGCGCAGCATGAGGCCGCTGTCGAGCATGGCCGCATGGCGCGGCTGGCGGTGGTGCTGGTGCAGCAGTTCGAGGCCCTGAAGGCCGAGCGGGGCCTGGTGGACATGAACGACCTGGAGCGCGGTGCGCTGGCCCTGTTGGCCCGGCCCGAGCTGGCCGGCTGGGTGCAGCAGCGCCTGGGGGCGCGCATCCGCCACCTGCTGGTGGACGAGTTTCAGGACACCAGCCCGCTGCAATGGCAGGCGCTGCACGGCTGGCTCAGCGCCTATGCGGGCGCGGGCTCCAGCAGCATCGCGGTGTTTGTCGTGGGCGATCCCAAGCAGAGCATCTACCGCTTCCGTCGGGCGGAGCCCCGCGTGTTCGCGGCCGCCGCCGAGTTCGTGCGCGAGGGCCTGGCCGGCGTCACGCTGGCCTGCGACCACACGCGCCGCAACGCCGCCGAGGTGCTGGACGCCGTGAACCGCGTGTTCGACGGCCAGCTGCCGGGCTTTCGGGCCCACACCACCGAGCGGGCGCCTGAGGCCGGCTGCGGCCTGTTCGCGCTCGACGGCCCCGCGCTGGCGGCGGCCGAGGGCGAGGCGGCCGACCCGTTGCGCTGGCGCCCCAGCCTGACCGAGCCGTGCCACGAGGCCGAGCAGACCCGCCGCGCGCCCGAGTGCGAGCGCGTGGTGGCGCTGCTGCGCCAGCTGCTGGCCGAGGGCACGCGGCCGGGCCAGGTCTTCGTGCTGGCGCGCAAGCGCGAGCCGCTGCGCCAGCTGGCCGAGGCGCTGCTGGCGGCCGGCATTCCGCACCTGGCACCCGAGGACAACCGCCTCACCGAGCTGCCGGACGCGCAGGACCTGATCGCGCTGCTGGATGCGCTGGCCTCGCCGGGCCACGCGCTGTCGCTGGCGCGCGCGCTGCGCAGCCCGCTGTTCGGCCTGGGCGAGGCCGAGCTGCTGCAGCTGGCCGAGGCTGCGGGCAGCGTGGCCTGGCTGGGCCGCGCCGCGCCGGCCGAGCGCAGCAGCTGGTGGGCCGCGCTGGCCACCGTGGCCGCAAGACCTGACGCCAGCGCGCCCCTGCAGCGCGCGCAGCGCCTGCTGACGGCCTGGCGGGCCGAGGCCGCGCGCTGCACGCCGCACGAGCTGCTGGACCGCATCGTGCACGAGGGCGAGCTGATCGCGCGGCTGCTGGCCGTGGCGCCGCCCGCCGAGGCCGCGCACCGCGTGCAGGCGGTGCAGGCCTTGCTGCAGGCCTCGCTGGCGCTGGACGGCGGGCGCTTTGCCGAGCTCTACGGCTTTGTGCGCGCGCTGCGCGCCCGGCCGCCCAAGGTGGCGCCGCTGCCGGGCGACGACGCGGTGCAGCTGCTGACCGTGCACGGCGCCAAGGGGCTGGAGGCCGAGGTGGTGATCCTGCTGGATGCCGATGCCGCGCCGCCCAAGGCCGAGACGCTGTCGCTGGCGGTGGACTGGCCGGTGGATGCGGCAGCCCCTGCCTGCCTGGCCTTCATGGCGTCGGAGCGGCGCCCGCCACCGTCGCTGCAGGCGCTGGTGGCGGCCGAGCGCGAACTGCGCGACCGCGAGGAGCTGCATGCGCTGTACGTGGCGATGACGCGTGCGCGCCGCCGCCTGATTCTGAGCCGCACCCCACCGCGCCGTGGCGCGTCGGACGGCAGCTGGTGGGCGCGCATGGCGCCGCTGGCCCAGCCGCTGGCGCCGCCGGAGCCGACGCAGGCCGGCCCGCTGCCCACGCATCTGCCGCCGGTGCGGGCGCTGGAGCTGCCGCGCTGGCGGGGTCAGGCCATGCCTGAGCGCGACCGCGGCGCGGCGGACGACGCGGCCCAGGCCCGCCTGGGCGAGGCGCTGCACCGCGCGCTGGAGTGGATCAGCGCGCCCGGCCAGCGCCAGCCGCACGAGCTGCTGATCGCCGCGTCGGCCCAGGCCTTCGGGTTGGATGCGCCGGCCCGCAAGCGGCTGGACGAGGCGGTGGCCGCCATCCTGGCCAGCCCGGCCTGCCAGCCCTTCTTCGACCCGGCGCGGCTGCGCTGGGCCGGCAACGAGGTGGCGATAGGCGTGGCCGGCGAGGATCGCCGCATCGACCGCCTGGTGCTGCTGGACGACGGCTGCTGGTGGGTGCTGGACTACAAGCTGGGCGCCACGCCCGAGCACGAGCCGGCCTATCAGCAGCAGCTGCGCGACTACGTGGGCGCGGTGCGCGCACTGCAGCCGGGCGAGCCCGTGAAGGCCGCGTTGATCAGCGGCACCGGACGCTTCGTGGAATGCGGCTAGAATGCGTAGCTTCGTCGGGGCGTAGCGCAGCCTGGTAGCGCATCTGCTTTGGGAGCAGAGGGTCGCGAGTTCGAATCCCGCCGCCCCGACCAAATTTTTCCTTAGAAATCAACGGGTTACAGCTGGGCGGCTGTAGCCCGTTTTTCTTTCCAAGTCCTATTTTTGGTCTTTGGGGACAACCCTAGGGACAACCACGAACTCGGCTGACCTCTGAGCATCTGGTGATAGCTGCCGCTTTTTTTGCTCCGCCACGCTGGTTGTGGGTTGCAGCAGACAAAAAAATATCGGCAGGGCGGGGGGGGCGTGGGACAGAGCGTGGGATCCGTGCGCGGACTGCGGCGACGTGAACGCGCTGCTGGACCAGCACATCGACCACGTGTCGCGTCGCGTGAAAGAGCTGCGGGCGCTGGAGAAGCAGCTCAAGGAACTGTGTCATCGTTGCTGCGAGGCCCCGAGTGCCAGCGAGTGCGGCATCTTGCAGGGCCTGTCGGTAGCGTCACAGGAAAGTCAGGCGACTTCAGATTCCGCGGCATCGCACTTGCGCTCGGTGCACTCCCATTGAGCCCAAGCGGCCGTGCGCGCTCGGCGAGCGCTCGCGCAACCAAGGGGTCTGCCAGCTCGCCGGATTTATGTGCGCCAAGGTGCATGCCCTTCGCGGACAAAGCCGTTCAGCGATCAAGTCAAAGCACCGCCCCCTGTTCAGTCGTTGACGGACTTTTCCGAGGCCGAGCGTACGGAAAGCGGAGGTCATGCTCGACGCATGCAGGTCGGGTTCGCGACGAGCAGGCTTAAGCATTCCTTAAGCTCCGCGCCCAAACACTGCCGCCGGTTTTCAACGGCGCCAGCAGTGTTCGTGTTCCAAGCTTCTCGCAATTCCTCCTCGTACCGGCCCCGCAATGTTGATGCACCGTGGGGGTCGCTCGGGACGAGCGTCATCACTCGAGCATCGCAGGACGCCTCAGTAGTCTTTGTCGGGTTGGCATTGTTGGCCCTGTGGGAGTGGTCTCGCCTCGACCTTCCTTTGATCAGGCTCTATGGTTCTGCCGCCGGCTTTCCCTGGCGAGACCACTGGCTCACCGCAAAGATCCTGCATGACGGCGCACGTCTGGTGGGGTGGACGTTCTTCGCCTTGCTGTTGTTGAGCATCTGGAGGCCAAAAGTCCTTGCCGCTGGGCTACTTCGACGAGACAGGATCTGGTGGATCGCCACCACGCTGATCTGCGTAGCGCTCATTCCGATGCTCAAGCGTGCCAGCAGCACCAGTTGTCCGTGGTCGTTGATCCAATTCGGCGGCGAGCTTGCGCGCTACGTGCCGCATTGGGTGCTGGGCCTGCGGGATGGCGGGCCAGGGGGATGTTTCCCCTCAGGGCATGCCTCGACGGCCTTCGCGCTGTTGCCCGGCTGGTTTGCCTTGCGGGACAAGCTGCCCAGGACAGGTCGTATCTACCTTTTCATCGTCGTGGTCTGCGGAGCGGGCCTCGCATGGGTCCAGATGATGCGAGGAGCGCACTACCTGAGCCATTCGTTGTGGACGGCGTGGATCTGCTGGACCGTCAGCGCACTCAGCTGGCACGCAGTGAAGGCATGGCAGGAGCGGGGCATATCCCACGCCAGCGATGCAACGCGAAGCCCCCTGTCGTGAGGCGCGTCGTCGAGTGGTTCAATGCCATATGCGATGGCGCCGCGGGAACAAACGCACGTGCCGATGATCATGTAGGCGCCGGCGGGCGGCGAGCTCGACCGCTCGCTGAAACCTGGCTGCCTGACCTTCTTACGCGACAGTCCAGCCTTTCACGACAACCTTCTCCATACCGTGATGGGGTGGGTGGGGGTGAGGGCGGATGTCTACCAGCCAGCGTTGGAAATGCTGTCGACGTGCCCGTGAGGAAAACATGAAAACTGGCAACCCTCACAAGGGGCGGACGGGCATCGAGCGCATCGTCTATGCGTTCCGATACTCCGTGGACGGACTGGTCGCCGCGTTCAAGGGCGAAAGCGCGTTTCGCCAGGAGGTCGTGCTTGGCATCCTCTTGGTGCCACTGGCGCTTTGGCTGGCGAAGACCGAAGTGCAGCTCGTCCTGATGGTCGGATCGTTGCTGCTTGTCCTGATCGTCGAGTTGCTCAACTCCGCGATCGAGGCGACGGTTGATCGGATCTCCTTCGAACACAACCTGTTGTCCAAACGTGCGAAGGACATGGGAAGTGCCGCGGTGCTGCTCGCGCTGACATTGACCGCCTTGGTGTGGGGCTCAGTGATCTGGACGCACCTCGATGCGGGGCCATGAAGCCTCAGCACGGCGCGTAGCCTGCGGCAGCGCAGTTTTGCGGTCAGCACCTCCGGTGGCGTAGCCATACCGCGCCGAGCGACTCCTCGACGGCAGTCGCTCAGGTCCAAAGCCTACTTCTTCTTTGGATCGTGCTTGTGGATCGGCAGCGTCGGATGCTTCGGTGCATTCTGCGGATCGACGTGACGGCGACGGTCGTCGGTCCCGTCCTGCTGGGTATTCCGGACCAACGTGACCGCTCGTTCTGGCCCAACGTGACCGACGGTTCTGGTCGATCGTGACCGGCCGTTCTGGTTGATCGTGACCGAT
>QFOD01000045.1 GCA_003241055.1 Roseateles depolymerans | reverse complement strand
CTCCGAATCTAGGAATCCGGTGTGCGGTGTGAACAGCAAACCTCTTTTTGTCAGGAGAAAGACCATGCAACTCGCATCCCGTTTCGCTTCCCGTTCCCCTTCGCTGCGCAGCGATTACCCGCTGTCCGATGACCAGATTCGCAGCGTGGCCCCGTCCATCTTCGCGGACGCCCCGCACGAGAGCCGTTCCGAACGGTACAGCTACATCCCGACCGCTGCCGTCCTGACCGAGCTTCGCAAAGAAGGCTTCCAGCCCTTCATGGTGACGCAGACCCGCGTGCGCGATGAAGGCAAGCGCGAGCACACGAAACACATGCTGCGCCTGCGCCACGCCAGCCAGATCAACGGCGCGGAGGCTAACGAAATCGTGCTGCTGAACTCGCACGACGGCACGAGCAGCTATCAGATGCTGGCCGGAATGTTCCGCTTCGTGTGCAGCAATGGCCTTGTGTGTGGTGACACCGTGGCCGATGTGCGCGTGCCCCACAAGGGCGACGTGGCCGGTTCCGTCATCGAAGGCGCTTTCGAGGTGTTGAGCGGCTTCGAGCGCGTGAAGGAATCGCGCGACCTGATGCGCAGCATCACTTTGGACGATGGCGAATCCGAAGTGTTCGCCCGGGCTGCGCTGGCGTTGAAGTACGACGACCCGGACAAGCCCGCGCCCATCACCGAATCGCAAATCCTGATGCCGCGCCGGTTCGACGACCGCCGCCCCGACCTGTGGAGCGTGTTTAACCGCACGCAGGAGAACTTGACCAAGGGCGGACTGCATGGCCGCAGCAGCAATGGACGCCGCCAGAGCACCCGGCCCGTGCAGGGCATTGATTCCGACATTCGCCTGAACCGCGCCCTGTGGCTGCTGGCCGATGGCATGCGCTCCCTCAAGGCTTGACCGCTCCCCCGCCGGAGGGGCGGTTTCCCCTCCATTCCCTTGTTTCACTCGATTGGAGATACACCATGAACGCCATCACCCAAACCGAAGCCCGCGCCGTCAATACCGCCGCAGTTATCCCGCTGGAAGCTGCCGACCCGACCAAGAACCTGATTTTGGTTCCACTGTCGCGGCTGGTGCTGCGCCCCACGGGCCGCAACGTGCGCAAGACCGTTCCGCGCATGTCTGTACCGGAGCTGGCAGCATCTATCCAGCGCGTGGGCCTGTTGCAAAACCTGATCGTGATTCCCGCCGCCGATGGCGAGCATTACGAAGTGGTGGCCGGTGGCCGTCGCCTTGCCGCGTTGAAGCTGTTGGCGAAGAAACACCGCATCGCCAAGGATTGGGACGTGCCTTGCTTGCAAGTGGCCGATGGCACCGCACGCACAGCCAGTCTCACCGAGAACGTGCAGCGCGAAGCCATGCATCCCGCAGACCAGTTTGAAGCCTTTGCGGCGCTGGTGGCCGAAGGTCGCCCCATCGAAGACATTGCGGCGGATTTCTCCGTCACGCCGCTGGTGGTGCAGCGCCGTTTGAAGTTGGCGAACGTCTCCCCGCGCCTGATGGCGGACTATCGCGCCGATGCTGTGAGCCTTGACCAGTTGATGGCCCTTGCCATCACCGACGACCACGCCGCGCAGGAAGCCGCGTTCTACGATGCGCCGCAGTGGCAGCGCCATCCCTCGCACTTGCGCGAGCGCCTGACCGAGCGGGAAATCGACGCCTACCGGCATCCGCTGGTGCGCTTCGTCGGACTGGACAGCTACGAAGCCGAAGGCGGCGGCATCCGCCGCGACCTGTTCGCGGAGGGCGATGCGGGCGTGTACCTCAACGACGCCGCGCTGCTGGAACGGCTGGCGCAAGACAAGCTGGCAGGCATTGCCGCCACTGTCCGCGCCGAGGGTTGGGCGTGGGTGGATGCCACGCCGGGCGTGACCCATGCCGACCTGCACGTCTTCCAGCGTGCGCCGAGGGAACGGCGCGAGCCAAACAAGCGCGAAGCGCAGCGCATCGAAAAGCTCCAAGAGAAAATGCGGGCCATCGGTGAAGCCGTGGACGCCGCGATGGACGCCGACGACGAGGAAAAGGCCGATGCCTTGCAGGAGGAAGGCGAAACCCTGGGCGAGCAGTTGCAGGCGCTGGAAGATGGCTTGCAGGACTATGGCGCGAACGTGAAGGCCGCAGCCGGTGCCATCGTCAGCATCGACCGCAACGGCGAGGCGGTCATTCATCGCGGTCTGATGCGCGAGGCCGAGGCCAAGGCGCTGCGCACACTGGAACGGCTGCGCCAAGGGTTCACCGGCGAGGATGCCGAGAACGACGACGAAGGCGAGGACGACGAGCAACCCAAGAGCGCCGCCATGTCCGACCGGCTGGCGCAGCGGTTGAGCGCCCACCGCACCGCCGCGCTGCAAATCGAAGTCGCACGGCATCCGCAAGCCGCGCTGGCCGCCGTGGTGCATGGCATGGTGCAGACCGTCTTGCAGGAAAGCCGCTACAGCCTCAACCGTGATTCCTTACTGCTGGGCGTGAGCCTGAAAGTGCAAGATCGGCTGGAAGGCATGGCCCCGGACTGGCCGGAGTCGTCCGCCGCCGTGGCGCTGCGCGAACTGCAACAGGTGGCGGGCGAAGCCTTGCCGGAGGACAGCGCCGAACTGTTCGCCGCGCTGCTGGCGAAGCCGCAAGACGAACTGGTGTGGCTGCTGGCCGTGTGCGTGGCATCCACGGTGGACGTGGTGACACCCCGCGCTACGCCGCACCAGCCCGGCGCGGAACTGGCGCGGGCCGTAGGCCTCGACATGGCCGCATGGTGGAAACCGACCGCAGAAGGCTATTTCAAGCACGTTTCCAAGGCTGTGATTCTGGATGCCGTGGGCGCGTTTGCACCGGAATCCGTCACCCGGCTGGCGAAGCTCAAGAAGGCCGACATTGCCGGCGAGGCCGAGCGGTTGGCCGATGGCACGGGCTGGATGCCCGCCATCTTCAAGGCCGCAGGCCCGCAGGATGCCGCGCAGAAGGAAAGCCCGGAGCAGGACGCCCCGGACGATGCAGAAGAAATGGCGGATGAACCCGCCGAGGCGCTGGCTGCTTGACCCGCGCCGAAGGCAAGCGCTCCGGCCTCGACCGGGGCGCTTCGCCGCAAGGAGAAGCCCCCATGACCCGCACCATCACCAGCCGCCCGCGCATGGCGGCGATCGACGCCCCCGGCACGGTGCGCGCCCGCCGCTGGCACGGCGATGGCGACGTGCGCGGCTACCGTCCGCCCTCGGGCTGGACGGCCCGCGCAGACCTCACCGACATTCATCCCATCACGGGCCGCGCCTTGGCGCGCGCCGTGTGGTGGATCATCGAGACGAAGGAATAACCGTCGTCAACACCGCGCCCAGGCCGTTCCGCCCTGGGCGCGGTGAACTTCAAAAATCCGGGCGCGGCAGTGGCCGCGCCCGGTGTTCAAGGCCAACAGCCGAATCAGAACGCCGCTGCCTTCGCTCTCGCTAAGGCGGCGTCGTAGGCATCGCGCAGCCGCGATGCCTTTGGTTTGGTAAACAAACGATCTGCGCTCGGCCTAGGTCGCGCCTGGCGTCAGTGCCTTCCAGGCCGCATGGGAGTCCATGTAGTCCCTCCAGTGCGCGATCTTCCGGTTCTCGATCTTGATGATCGAGCAGAACCTGTTGTTGTATTTCGTGCCCGTTGCGAGGATGGTTCCATGCACCTCGTATTCGATGACGCAGCCGTCGCCGGTCTTGTGGGCGATCAAGTTGTCGGCCGATTGCAGCGCGATGTTTTCCACGTAGCCCCGGAATGCTGCCATCAGGTCAGTCCGCCCTTGGATGATGCGCGGCCAGCCGAGGTCGTAGAGCACTTCGTAGATGGTGTCATCGGTGACGATGTCGAAGAAGTGCTCACCATCGACAAGGTCGCCCAAGGCGCTCCGCACCAGATCGAAGTAAGGCTTGGCGGGTTGGAAGACTGAATATTTCTGATTTGGCATTTCTGTGCTCCCTAGCTCAATTCGTGGGGCAGGCTTCATTGGCGCCATGCGACGGCAGTCGCTGCGGCGAAGTCCGTAAAGTGGGTGGGTGCCTTGCCAGTGGCGGCCAGCACATCGTTATTCGGCCGGGAGCCTCGGCCGCTGGCGATCGTCTCGGTCAGGATGCGAAGCACCTCGCCATATTCGGCAGGCACGCCGGCCTGGATCATTGCGTTGACCCAGGCGCTGCGATCCACGTCCCGGTACGCAATCTTGCGGCCGGTGACGTTCGAGATATGCGCTGCGGCTTCCTCGAAAGTCAGCGCCTCGGGGCCGGTGGGTGCATAAGCGCGGCCAGCGTGCCGTGCGGGGTCGCTCAGCGTTGCTGCCGCGACGGATGCGATGTCCTCTGCACTGACAAAGGCTTCGGCCCCCGTGCCGCAGGGCACCACGATTTCATCGTTCACGGGTTTGACGAAGGTTTCGCTGAAGTTCTGCATGAACCAGGCGGGACGCACGATGGAATGGGACAGCGAGGCACGCGAAGCCAGATCCAGCTCCACAGCGCGCAGCGCGACTTCGGCAGGCGCGTGCTCCATGCCGTAGGCGCTGAGATAGGTGACATGGCCCACACCAGCGCGCTCCGCCTCGTCGAGAAATCGGGCCACGATGTCGGCGAAGTCCACGCGCATCACGGGCGACACGAGATAGATGCCCGAGACCTTGTTCAGAGCACCGGCGAAGGTTGATGGGTCGCTCCAGTCGAATCGGACGTCCGCGCCGCTACGCGCTGCGGTGCGGACGGGAATGCCCTGGGCGCTGAGCTTCTGGGCGACGCGGGAGCCGGTCTTGCCGGTGGCGCCGAGCACCAGGGTGAGGTGGTCGCTAAGGTTATTCATGTCGGGGTTTCCGGTAGGTGGGTCGATGAAGTGAATTTAGGCGCATCGAATGAGAGCATCAATAATCTATGCACTCAATAATTTGCGTGATACGCTCACAACATGGACATATTGCAAGAGCATCTGGTGCGCGCCCGCGCTGCTGGCGGCGTGTTCGCGCGATCCATCGCCGTCGCACCTTGGGGGCTTCGGCTACCGGGCACGATCCAGTTGGCCGTTCACGCGGTGATTCAGGGTCATGCGTGGCTGTGGCTCGATGGCGGGGGTGAGCCTGTCGAACTCAGGCCGGGAGACCTGGCACTGGTTCGCGGTGGGCCTGACCACTTCATCGCCCACGAACCAGGGGCGCATTGCGTCTTGCCGGAGGATTTCCAGGTTGCGCACGCCTCTGACGAGGCCGAACGCGATCCGCGAGCGTCGGCATTCCTTTGCGGGGCTTATCGCTTTGCCGGGGACATCGGTGTAGGGCTGGTCAATGCGCTTCCGCCGGTGTTCCTGATTCCCTCGCGTATGGACAACCCCATCCAAGCGGTGGTCGCTCTGCTGTCGAGAGAGCTGTCCCAGTCGGAGCCGGGTCGTCAGACGGTGTTGGATCGACTGCTGGATGTTCTCGTCGTGTTGGGGCTTCGGACAGGGCTGACATCAAGCCCGAATGCACCCGCATGGGTTCGAGGTGCGTCGGATGCACGTCTGTCGAAAGCATTGCAGGCTATGCACGGGGACACCGGCAAGCCGTGGACGGTGGAAGAACTGGCGAGGATGAGCCATATGTCCCGTGCCACGTTTGCGCGCGTGTTCCAGGAGGTGCTGGGCGATACGCCGATGCGGTATCTCACCGACTGGCGGATGACCGTGGCACGTGATCTCTTGCGGACGCAGGACGTTCCGCTGACGGAAGTGGCGGAACGGGTCGGGTACTCGTCTCTGTACGCTTTTGCGACGGCGTTCCGCCGACATCATGGACAGCCCCCAGGACGGTGGCGCCAGAGTGGGCAGGATTTGCCCGAAGCCACGCTGACTCACTAGCGGGGGCGTGTCGGCGCGCAGCGCCGCCGGGCTTTCGGGCTGTGCCCCGTGCCGACTTCGCCGTCACGGCCATTCGGCTTCAATCCGCTCACGCCTTCGCGCCTGCGGCGCTGCGCGCTGCGCTTGCTTCCAGGGGAAAGCCCTGCGGGCTTTCCCCCGCCGCAATGGACGGGGCTGGCGAACACGTTGGAGCTTGCTGCGGCAGGTTGTGCGAATGCGTGCCGTCCTCAACGCTGGTGGTTCTCGCCCATCACGTCACGAAGGACGGTTCACGGGCATCTCGCCCGGCATCGCTATGGAGCTTCCACGCCACGCCTCAAGACCGGCGCCGCAAGGTGCGGCAGGGGCTTTCTCGCCTGTCGTCGGGTGGTTGACCTGGCCCGCGTCAGTGGGCGAGCCGGTGCAGCCTTCATGCGGGGATGCCGAGCCAGCCCTGTCTCCTTTCGATGCGGTTCGGCCCAAGGCGTCCTTGTGTTGTTGTGAACCCTGGCGGTGGCGCGGCTGCGCCTCGGGCTTCATGGCTGCAACCGTCCGGCGAAAACAATTTCCCCTGCGCTGCGCGCATTCCTCGCGGGCCAAATTCTTTTCGCCTCCCGGCCCTCCACTGCGTTGCGGCCGCAAGCGGTGCAGCCAGCCCGTCCCCCGCCGGCCGGATCACAACAAGGACGCGATGGGCGCGAACCTTGTTCCACCAAAAGGAGATCCATCATGGCCAACATCGGCAGCTTCACCGCAGACAAAGACGGCTTCACCGGCACGCTTCGCACCCTGACGCTCAACGTCAAGGTCAAGCTGGTGCCCAACGACAAGGGCGACAACGAGAA
>QFOD01000030.1 GCA_003241055.1 Roseateles depolymerans | reverse complement strand
AGTCCCAGTGTGGCTGGTCGTCCTCTCAGACCAGCTACAGATCGTAGGCTTGGTAGGCCTTTACCCCACCAACTACCTAATCTGATATCGGCCGCTCCAATCGCGCGAGGTCTTGCGATCCCCCGCTTTCACCCTCAGGTCGTATGCGGTATTAGCTGCTCTTTCGAGCAGTTATCCGTCAGCATCCGAAGACCTGTTACCGTTCGACTTGCATGTGTAAGGCATGCCGCCAGCGTTCAATCTGAGCCAGGATCAAACTCTACAGTTCGATCTTGATTTACTCAACGGAATCGAACAAAGACTATTTGCATAGCTTCATTCTTTCTTCCGTGAGCGTTTAAAGTCCGAAGGACCGTCATCAGTCACCTGACAACATCACTTCGCCTCAAACGCCCACGCTTATCGGCTCTTCGCTTCGTTTGCGTCGCTGACTTGTCATCAGCAGAGAGGCGAGATTATGAACTACTTTTCTCGCTGTCGTCAACAACTTTTTGAAAATTCTTTTTAAATCTTCTCGAAGCTATTGCCGACCTCCCTATCGACCAAGTCTTTCGACTCAGCCTTCCACCAATCCGCATCCCGAGAACTCTTCAGTTCGTCGCGCTGCGTTGTGATCAGCGAAGCCATAGACTGTAGCACAGGTTTCTCGAGCGGCACTTTCGCTTCGGAAAGTTGAAACGGCGCCATCGAAGGCGCCGTTTCACTGCAATCGGGTTCCGATCGCAGGCGGTATCAGCCTTCTTCCTGGAAGGCCTCCTCCCGCTTGCTCTTCACGGAGGGCAGCATCACCACGACCACCATCAGTGCGGCTGCAATCAGCAGGCCCGCTGACAACGGCCGCGTGAAGAAGGTGGTCCAGTCCCCGCGCGCCAACAGCAGCGCACGCCGCAGGTTCTCCTCCATCATCGGCCCGAGGATGAATCCGAGCAGCAGCGGCGCAGGCTCGCAACTGAGCTTGTAGAAAACATAGCCGACCAGCGCGAACAGTGCCGTGAGGTAGACGTCGAAGCTGTTGTTGTTCAGCGAATAGGTGCCGATGCAACAGAACACGACGATGGCGGGAAACAGGAAGCGGTACGGCACCGTCAACAGCTTGATCCAGATGCCAATCAGCGGCAGGTTCAACACGATCAGCATCAGATTGCCGATCCACATCGACGCAATGAGCCCCCAGAACAGTTCCGGGTTGCTGGTCATGACCTGCGGGCCGGGTTGAATACCCTTGATCGTCATCGCTCCGACCATCAATGCCATCACGGCGTTGGGCGGAATGCCCAGCGTCAGCATCGGGATGAAGCTGGTCTGGGCGCCCGCGTTGTTCGCACTCTCCGGCCCTGCAACGCCCTGAATGGCCCCCTTGCCGAAGGGCTTGCGCGGATTCCTGGCCACCTTCTTTTCCAGCGTGTAGGACGCAAACGACGCCAGCAGGGCGCCCCCGCCGGGCAGCACGCCCAGCACGGAACCCAACGCCGTCCCACGAAGCACGCTGGGCCAGGCCTCCCGGAAGTCCTCCCGGGTCGGCCACAAGCCCTTGACCTCGCGCGTGAACACCTCGCGGTGCTCGGCCGGTTGGCCCAGATTGGCGATGATTTCACCGAATCCGAAGATGCCCATCGCGATGACGACGAACCCGATGCCGTCCGTCAGTTCGGGAATGTCGAACGAGAAACGGGCCGTGCCGGTGATCACATCGGTATTGATCTGGCCGAGCAGCAGGCCGAGCACGATCATCGCAATGGCCTTCACCAAGGAGCCGGAGGCCAGCACCACGGCACCCACCAAGCCCAGCACCATCAGCGAGAAGTACTCGGCCGAACCGAACTTGAAAGCAAGCTCAGTGAGCGGCGGGGCGAACGCCGCAATGATGATGGTGCCGACACAGCCCGCGAAAAACGAACCGAGCCCGGCTGCCGCCAGGGCAGCACCTGCCCGCCCCTGGCGGGCCATCTGGTAGCCGTCGATCGCCGTCACCACCGAGCTGGATTCGCCCGGCACGTTGATCAGGATGGCCGTCGTGGAGCCGCCGTACTGGGCGCCGTAATAGATGCCGGCCAGCATGATCAACGCCGGCGTCGCATCCAGCGAATAAATAGACGGCAGCAGCATCGCGATGGTCGCGACCGGGCCCAGCCCCGGCAACACGCCGATCAGCGTTCCCAGGACGGCACCGAACAAGGCGTAGGCCAGGTTTTGCAGGGTCAGCGCGGTGTGAAAACCCAGCGCCAGGTTGTTCAACAAATCCATGAGCCGGGCCTCAACCAGTGATGAAGACGGGCCACAGCGGAATCGTCAGCTTCAGGCCCAGGATGAACAGGGCCCAACTGCCCACGGTCAGGACGACGCTGCTCAGCAGCACATCGCGCCAGTGAAACTCATCACCCGCCAGCGAGGCCGAAGCAATCAGCAGGGGCAGCGTGCAGGCCAGACCCAGGCGCGGCAGCAGCAGGCCGAACATCGCGATGGATCCGACGATCACGAGCAGAGGCCTCCACGCGATGTGTCCGATGGGATCTCCACCCTCGGATTCAAGTGTCAGAGCCTTGAACAGCACCAGGGCGCCGAGTATGGCGAGCAGGATGCCCAGACCGAAGGGAAAGTAGCCGGGGCCAGGTCTTGCGGAACTGCCGAACGAATACTCGGTCGCGCCCCAGGCGAACACCACGCCCACCACCAGAAACAGCAGCCCGGAACAGAAGTCCCGCTGGCTCTTGATCTTCATCGCTTGTCGCCTCCGTGCGCGCCCGCAAGGCGCGCAGTCATTGTTGAGGCGATTCTGTCAGTGCCGGTTTCGCCGCCGGCCTGTGGATTACCCCGGGCCGGCGACTGGCGGCAGCCTCGAGGATGGAGTGCTCAACCCTCCCAGGCCGGCGTGCTGCGCAGCACTTCCTCGACGGTTGTCGCCCCCTCGGCCACCTTCATCGCTCCGGCCAGCCGCAGCGGACGCAGCCCCTCCTGAACGGCCTGGCGCCTCAGCGCGACAAGGTCGGGCGAGGGGTGCATCGCCGATTTGACGCCTTCGCTGATGGTCAGCAGCTCATACAGGCCGGCTCGCCCACGGAAGCCCGTGTTGCGGCATTCCAGGCAGCCCACCGGCTTGTAGGGGCGCACGCCTCCACCCAGCCGCCAATGCCGCACCAGTTCGTTGAGACTCTCACGGGTGACCGACGAGTCGGGCTGCTTGCAGTGCGGACACAGCGTACGCACCAGCCGCTGGGCCAGCACGCCGATGACGGTAGCGCTGATCAGGTAGCTCGGCACCCCGAGATCGGTCAGCCGCGTGATGGCCGACACCGAGTCATTGGTGTGCAGCGTGCTGAACACCAGGTGGCCGGTCAGCGCGGCCTGGATGGCCATCTCGGCGGTCTCCAGATCGCGGATCTCGCCGACCATGATGATGTCCGGGTCCTGTCGCATCAGCGCGCGCAGGCCTTCGGCAAAGCCAAAGTCCAGTTGCGCCTGCACCTGCGTCTGGTTGAAGGCCGGCTCGATCATTTCGATCGGGTCTTCGATGGTGCAGACGTTGACCTCGTCGGTCGCGATGCGCTTGAGCGTGGAGTACAGCGTCGTGGTCTTGCCGCTGCCGGTCGGCCCCGTCACCAGGATGATGCCGTGCGGCTGCTTGACCAGCCCCTCCCAGCGGTCCGCGTCGTGCTGGGAGAAACCCAGCGAGGACAGATCCTTCACCGCGGTCTCCGGGTCGAAGATCCGCATCACCATCTTTTCGCCGAAGGCCGTGGGCAGCGTGGACAGGCGCATTTCCACCTCCTCGCCGGCCGGGTTGCGCGTCTTGATGCGCCCATCCAGCGGGCGGCGCTTTTCCACTACGTCCATGCGGCCCAGCAGCTTGATGCGCGAGGTCATCGCGCTCATCACGGTGGGGGGCAGCTGATAGACGGTGTGCAGCACGCCGTCGATGCGGAAGCGGATCACGCCCATCTCGCGGCGCGGCTCCAGGTGGATGTCGCTGGCGCGCTGGTCGAAGGCGTATTGCCACAGCCAGTCCACCACCTGGACGATGCCCTGGTCGTTGGCGTCGAGCTGCTTGTTGCTCTTGCCCAGCTCCACCAGCTGCTCGAAGCTGGCCACCTGGCTCTGCTCGCCGGCCTTGGCGGCCTGGCGCACCGAGCGGGCCAGCGTGAAGAACTCGGTCGTGTAGCGCGCAATGTCGAGCGGGTTGGCCACCACCAGGCGCACGGGCTTGCGCACATGGGACTCGATCTGCGCGACCCAGCTCGTGTCGAAGGGCTCGGAGGTTGCGATGGTCACGTCCATCATGCCGAACTGCACCGGCAGGCAGCGCTTGGCCTCGGCATAGCCTATGGACATCACGTCGCCCACACGGCCCACATCCACCTTGAGCGGGTCGATGCGCAGGTAAGGCATGCCGGCCCGCACCGCCAGCCACTCCGACAGCGCATCCACATCCAGCGACTTGCCATTGGACAGGCGCACGAGGTTGGCATGCCCCAGCCGAACCAACGGATGCAAAGAACTGTCGCCGGCCGCAAAGCGCGCCTCGGTGCGCTGCACCTGAGGCTCGTCGATCAGGCCGTCCTCCAGCAGCCAGTGCAGCAACTGCCGCCATTCCAGGCGGCCATCGGTCCGTGCCGGGGCGGGCGATGCAGAAGACTTGGGCTTGGAGCTCATCGACGACTCGATTGGTTCAGACCGCGTTCAGGATGCTCATCGGCAGCGGACGCACCAGGCGCAGCCATTTGTTCGCCGGCAGCTTGAAACGCGCTTCGATGTTAGCCGCGCGCTGCTCCAGCACCTCACGATGCGGCACCTGCACGCCACGCGCTGCCACCACCACCGTGTTGCCCTCCTTGGTGGGCGCCAGGCTCCAGACCTGGTCCGAGCCGAAGGCGCGTGCGATGCGCAATGCGCTGCGGGCAAAGCTGGCACTGCGGCCGAACAGGTTCACCGTCATCAGCCCGCCATCGGCCAGCACGCCGCGGCAGGCGCGGTAGAAGTCCTCGTCGTCCAGCACCGGCGACTCGGCCTCGTGGTCGTAGAGGTCGACATTCAGCACATCGACCGTCTGCAGGTGGGCATCGTCCAGCACCCAGCGGGCGGCATCCTCGTTCACCACGCTAAGTCGCGCATCGTCGGCCGGCAGGCGGAACCACTGGCGGCAGGCCGCGATCACCGTGGGGTTAATCTCCACCGCGGTGGTCTGCATGCGCAGCTGCGAATGGCAGAAGCGGGTCAGCGCCGCCGCGCCCAGGCCCAGCTGCACCGCGTGCCCCTGCCCCAGCTCGGCGGCGTCGCGCCACAGCATCCAGGCACACATGCGCTGCACATATTCCAGCTCGATCTGATCGGGCTTGCGGATGCGCATCGCCCCCTGCACCCAGATGGAGTCCAGGTGCAGGAAGCGCACCCCGTCAAACTCGCTGAGGGTGGCTTCGGTCCATTCGGTGGTGCGCGGCGGCATGAGCGTTCTTCTTGGAAAGGGCCAGGCAGGATAAGCCAGCCCGGCCGCGCTCAGGCGAGATGAGGCTGCAAGGCGGCGACCCAGGCCAGCTGCTTGTCCGCCGGCCGCAGGCCGGCGTGGGCCGGGCTGGTGGACGGCAGGCGCAACACCGGCAGGGCCACAGCGCCAAGGATGCGCAGCGTCTCCGCATGCGCCTTGCCACCATTGCAGGCGATCACGCGCAGCGCGGGCAGCTGGCGCAACAGGCTGGGCAGGTCGCTGGCGGCCGCCGCGGTGATGGCGGTATCCAGGCTGCCCTCGCGCTCGCAGGACGCCACGGCATCCCACAGGCCGATGCGGCCCGCCTTCAGCCGCTGCAGACGCTCGGCATAGGGCAGGCCCGGCAGCGCCGGGTCGGCCAGCACGGCGCCCATCACCGGCCAGAAGGCATTGCGCGGATGGGCGTAGTACTGCGCGGCCTGCAGCGACGCCACGCCGGGAAAGCTGCCCAGCACCAGCACGCGGGTGCTCGCATCCACGACGGGCGCCAGCCCTTGCAGGCGCTCGCCCGCCGCGCTCATGCCAGCGCCGCCAGCCGCGGCAGCGCCCGCAGGGCGTTGGCCCGCGTGACCTCGGCGGTTTCAAGCGCCGTCCAGCCCCGCAGCTCAGCGAGCGTCTGCGCAATGCGCGGCAGCTCGCCGGGCTCGTTGCGCCCCTGCGCCTGCCCCTGTTCGCGCTCGGCCGCACTGCGGTAGAGCCATTGCGGCGGGATGTCGGGCGCGTCGGTCTCCAGCACCAGCGCCGTCTGCGGCAGTTCGGCGGCCAGGCGGCGGATCTGCAGCGAACGCTCAAAACTCAGCGTGCCGCCGAAACCCAGCCTGAAGCCCAGCGCGATGAAGGCCTGGGCCTGCTGCTCGCTGCCGTTGAACGCATGGGCGATGCCCCCGTGCGAGAAGCCCACCCGGCGCAGACCGGCCAGCAGCTGATCCGCACTGCGGCGCACATGCAGGATGACGGGCAGGCCGGCGCGCTGCGCGAGCTTGAGCTGCTCGACATAGAAGCGCTGCTGGGTGGCGGCATCAAGACCTGGCACGAAGAAGTCCAGCCCGATCTCGCCCACGGCCACCAGTCGCGGGTCGGCCGCGTGGGCCTGCAGCTGTTCGGCCAGCCGGGTCAGGTCGGCCGGCTGGGCACGCATCACATAGAGCGGATGGATGCCCAGCGCGTAGGCGTAGCCATGGCGATGGGCCAGCTCGCGCACCGTGCCGAGGTTGGCCGCCTCCACCGCGGGCAGCACGATCTGGCTGACCCCTGCGGCCCGCGCGCGCGCCACGACCGCCTCGCGGTCCGCATCGAACTCAGGCGCGTCGAGGTGGCAATGCGTGTCCACCCACATGCCGGCCTCGCCTGACTCAGCGGAACACGACCGTGCGGTTGCCGTTCAGCAGCACGCGGTGCTCCGCATGCCACTGGATGGCGCGCGCCAGGGCCACGCATTCCATGTCGCGGCCTATGCCCACCAGCTGCTCGGGCGTGCAGCTGTGATCGATGCGGGCCACCTCCTGCTCGATGATGGGGCCTTCGTCCAGATCGCTGGTGACGTAGTGCGCCGTCGCGCCGATCAGCTTCACCCCGCGCTCGTAGGCCTGGTGGTAGGGCTTGGCGCCCTTGAAGCTGGGCAGGAAGCTGTGATGGATGTTGATGGCCTTGCCCGACAGATCGCGGCACAGCGCCGGGCTCAGGATCTGCATGTAGCGGGCCAGCACCACCAGGTCCACCTGGTGCTCGGCAATCACCTCGCGCACCTTGGCTTCCTGCGCCGACTTCTGCTCCTCGCTGGCACCCAGCAGCGGGAAGTGGTGGAAGGGAATGTTGTGCGAGGCCGCGAGCTGATAGAAGTCGCGGTGGTTGGACACGATGGCCGGAATCTCGATAGGCAGGTGCCCCGTCTGCACGCGGAACAGCAGGTCGTTCAGGCAATGCCCCAGCTTGGACACCATCAGCAGCACGCGGGTCTTGCGGCTGCGGGCCACCAGCTTCCAGTCCATGTCGAACTGCCCGGCCAGCGGCGCGAAGGCCGTCTGCAGTGCGGCCTCGTCCGCCTGCGCCTCGAACTCGATGCGCATGAAGAAGCGCGCGTGGTCGGGATCGCCATGCTGGTGCGAGGTCAGGATGTTGCCGCCCTGCTGCAGCAGCACGCCGGTCACGGCGTGGACGATGCCGGCACGATCCGGGCAGGAGAGCTTGAGGACGAAACGCGGGGTCATGGTCGGCTCGGAGGGTCAGGTCTGATCAATCGGCGGCGAACTGGCCCGCCACCAGGCGCAGCTGGCGGTCGCAGCGCGCGGCCAGCTCGCGGTCATGGGTCACGAGGATGAAGGCCGTGCCCTGCTCGCGGGCGCGCTCCAGCATCAGGTCGAACACCACGCCGGCGGTCTCGCGGTCGAGGTTGCCGGTGGGCTCGTCGGCCAGCACGCAGGCCGGCCGGGTCACCAGCGCCCGGGCGATCGCCACGCGCTGGCGCTCGCCGCCGGAGAGTTCCGCCGGGCGGTGGTTGACCCGCTCGTTCAGCCCCACGCGCGCCAGCATGGCCTGCGCCTCGGCACGTGCCTGCGGCGCCGCGTCGCGGCGTATGCGCAGCGGCATGGCCACGTTGTCCAGCGCCGAGAACTCGGGCAGCAGGTGATGGAACTGGTAGACGAAGCCCAGGTGCTGGTTGCGCCAACGGCCGCGCTCGGCCTCGTCCAGGCTGGCCAGGTTGCGGCCCATCAGCGTGACCGAGCCGGTGCTGGGCAGATCCAGCCCGCCCAGCAGGTGCAGCAGCGTGCTCTTGCCCGAGCCCGAGGCGCCGACGATGGCCAGCGTCTCGCCGCGGGCCACCGTCAGGTCCACGCCGCGCAGCACGGTCACGTCCAGGCCGCCTTCGCTGAAGCGGCGGGTCAGCGCCGTGGCCTGCAACACCGGCTGGCCGCCAGATTCGAGGGGCTTATTCATAGCGCAGCGCCTCCGCCGGCTGCACGCGGCTGGCCCGCCAGCTCGGGTAGAGCGTGGCCACGAAGGCCAGCGCCAGCGAGATCAGCGCGATGGGGACGATGTCGCCGCGCTGCGGGTCGCTGGGCATCTGGCTGATCAGGTAGATGCTGCCGGGCAGGAAGCTCACGTTCAGCAGGTGCTCGATGAAGGGCACGATGACGTCGATGTTGCAGGCCACCAGCAGGCCCAGGCCCACGCCGGCCAGCGTGCCGATGACGCCGGACAGCGCCCCCTGCACGATGAAGATGCCCATGATGGAGCGCGGGCTGGCCCCCAGCGTGCGCAGGATGGCGATGTCGCTCTGCTTGTCGGTGACGGTCATCACCAGCGTGGACACCAGGTTGAAGGCCGCGACCGCGACGATCAGCGTCAGGATGATGCTCATCATGCGCTTCTCGATCTGCACGGCGTCGAACCAGTTGGCGTTGGAGCGGGTCCAGTCGCGCACCAGCACCTCGGGGCCCAGGCTCTGGGACAGTTCGGCCGCCACCCGGCGCGCCTCGTTCACATCGCGCAGCTTGAGCTGCACGCCGGTCGGGCCCTCGGTGCGGTAGAGCTTGGCGGCGTCGTCCACATGGATCATCGCCAGCCCGGAGTCGTACTCGTAGTGGCCGGCCGTGAAGGTGCCCACCACCGTGAAGCTGCGCAGCCGCGGCGTCACGCCGGCCGGCGTGACCTGGCCGCCGGGCGCCACCAGCGTGATCTTGTCGCCCACGCCCACGGCCAGCTGGCGCGCCAGCTCCGACCCCAGCACGATGCCCCAGGCACCGGGCTGCAGCTTGGACAGCACGCCGTCCCTGAGCTGCGCGCCCAGGCCGGTGACGGTGGCCTCCTCGGCCGGCGAGATGCCGCGCACGATGGCACCGCGCATGTCGTCGCCGCGTGCGATCAGGCTCTGCGCCGAGATGAAGGGCGCGGCGGCCACCACCTCCGGGTTGCGCCGCGCCAGCGCGGCCGTGGCGCGCCAGTCGTGCAGCGCCTCGCCGGAGTAGTTGAGCAGCTCCACGTGGGAGATGACGTTCAGCATGCGGTCGCGCACCTCCTTCTGGAAGCCGTTCATCACCGACAGCACGATGATGAGCGCGGCCACGCCCAGTGCGATGCCCAGGATGGACACGCCGGAGATGAAACTGATGAAGCGGTTGC
Source organism: Roseateles depolymerans (assembly GCA_003241055.1). Taxonomy (GTDB): domain Bacteria; phylum Pseudomonadota; class Gammaproteobacteria; order Burkholderiales; family Burkholderiaceae_C; genus Pelomonas; species Pelomonas depolymerans_A. Next base: position 41,318 of record QFOD01000030.1, on the reverse strand, counting down.
GCCGCCCGCCGCGGCCGGCGCGCGTGTAGCGCAGGCCGACCTGGAGTTCAAAAGGCAACGCCATGGAGGGGTCGTCGAGAGCTGGGCATGGGGCCGGCATGGTAACTGGCGGGCCGGCCCGACCCGTACTGCGGGCCTTCAGCGCTGCTTGAGCTCCCATTGCGCGAGCGTGAACTCCCGGTAGGGCAAGGCCTGGGTGCTCAGCGTGCGCTCGAACCACGGCCGCGCCTCGCCGGCCCGCCCCTGAGCCGCCAGCTGCTGGCCGATGAAGAAATAGGCCTCGGCCAGACGCAGCCGCTCCTGCGCGGGCTGGGCCTTGGCCAGCTTGAGCAGGCCGTCGCGGTCCAGCGCACCACCGAGGTAACGCAGCAGCGACGCCCCCCAGCTGTCGGTGCTCGCATCCAGGCCGGCCAGCTCGTCGGCAATCGCCGCACGCCCGCGCCCGCCCTGGCGTTCCGCCGCGAGGTAGACCCACAGCAGTGCGAACTGGCGCGGCTCGCCGCTGGCCTGCGCGGCGCTGTCGCGCGCCGCGGCTTCGGCCCGGGCGTAGTCGCCCAGCAGGTAGTGCGCCGTGCCCAGCCAGGAGCCGGGCGGGTTGCTGCTGTCCAGCGCCGCCTGCTCGCTGAAGGCGGCCAGCGCCTGGGCCGGCCGGCCCAGGCCGATCAGCGCCACGCCACGCGCCTCCAGCGCCGCGGCGGCATCTTCCGGCGGCTGCTGGATCTTCAGGGCCTGCTCGGCGTCGGCCAGGCCGCCGTCGAAATCGCCCAGCAGATTGCTGGCCTGCGCCCGCTCGGCCAGCACCCGGGCCGCCAGCCGGCTGCCCGGCTGGATCTGCGGCAGCAGCTGTCTGCCAATCAGGCGCGTGATCTCGTTGGCCTGCAGGATCTGATACAGCTCGTCGGGCTTGCTGCCCCGGTAGGCCGCCAGGCGGCGGTCGATGGCCGTGAACTCCGGCTCCAGCCCGGGCGCGCGGAAGTCCAGCAGCGCCAGCCGGGCCCGGTTGTTCACCAGCTGGTGCGCCCGCGCCACGCGCTCGCGATAACCCTCCAGGTCGCCCGGCAGCACCTCGTCGCCGCGACGCTCGTAGCGCACCACCGACACCATCGCCCCACCCTCGGCCTCGACCCGGCTGGAGAAACTGAAATGCTTGTCGCCCAACTGCTGCGGCGCGGGTGGCGTCGCCGCGAAAGGCCGCGGGCCCTTGACCGCGATGCGCAGATCCACCCGGCGCGGCAGGTCCAGCCAGTAGGGATAGCGGCGGCGCGCCTCGGCGGGCACCACCAGCACCTCGCCCAGCTCCAGCGTCGGCAGCTCCAGCTCCAGCACGCCGCGCTGATAGCGGCCCGGCGCCGGGTGCTCGAAACGCAGGCCCAGCTCGAACTCGTTGCTGGCCCGGTCGTCCTTGATCTCCGCCGCGCCCACGCTCACCAGGCCGGGCACGGACTTCACATAGTTGCCCCCGATGGCCTCGGCCAGCTTGTCGGCCCCGGCCTGCGCCAGCACGGCGCGCCAGCGCTCGGCCGCCAGACCGCTGGCGCGAAAGCGGGTGTGCAGTTGCGCCGGCCGCTTCAGGTCGGACAGATCCCAGTCCTGGAAGAAGCTCAGGGCGTCCTGCGCAAAGCCGGGCGGCGCGATCGCCACCGGCCCCTGCGCACCGGCGCCCACCACCAGACCCGCGCCGTAGGGGAAGTAGCCGCGCTTCTCCAGCGACAGGCCCTGGCCGGTCAGCGTGGGGTCGAGGTAGTAGACCGCCTCGCCGATCTGCACGCGGCTGATCACGTGGTCGAACAGATCGTGCCCCGGCAGGTAGTTGCGGACGCCGCGGTTGCGGAAGCTCGACACCAGCGTCGGTTGCGCCTGCACGCCCAGGCCGGCCAGCAGCGTGTTGAACAGGAGCACCTTGTCCTTGCAGTCGCCCAGGCGCTCCGCCAGCGTGCGCGCTGCCGGCTTGGGGCGATGCGAGCTCTCGCCCAGCGAGGCCGAGAAATAGCGCACCTCGTCCTGCACGAAGCGCAGCACCGCCGCGACGCGGGCCTCGGGCGTGGCGTCCTTGAATTCCGGCAGCAGCTCCGTCAGCTGCGCGGCCAGCTTCTCGGCCGACCCGGGCTCGGGCGCGAACAGGCGCTGGGCCCAGCGATCCAGCTCGGCCCAGTCCGCATAGTCGCTGACCTGCAACGCCGGGAACACCTTGAACCACGGCGGCGTGCCGGCCTCGTCGACGACGGCCGGCACCTGGCTGCGCTGCACGCGCAAGACCTGGCGCCCACCCTCCTCGAAACGCTCGGGCACGAAGTCGGTCGCGATGCCGCGCACCTGCAGCGGGCGGTCCAGCGGCGCCTCCACCCGCAGGTGCAGGCGGTCCATGGGCGCGTCGTCGGCCAGGTGCAGCAGGGTCGCAAAGCGGCCCTCGAAGATGGGGTTCTCGCCCTCCAGCGTGTAGGCCACCTCCACCACATCGCCCACGCGCACGTCGCTGATCACCACCAGCGCGGTGCGCACGCCGTCGATCATCTGGCGCTCCAGGCCCTGCTCGCGGCGCATCATCTCGATGCGGGCGCCCTTCAGCCGGTCCTCGCGGCGGCCCTCGCGCAGCACCGCCACCTGGTGGATGACCAGCTGCTGGTAGGCCGGGTTGAAGCCGATCTGGGGCTCTGACACCTCGCGCAGCACGGAGGCGTCCAGCGCGACCCGCTGCAGGTGCACATAGCTGGCGGTGCGCGACTGCGGCGCCACCTGGATCTGCACATCGGCCAGCGGCTCACGCAGGGCCTTGGCGCCGGCCGGCGCGCCGCCACCGGCACCGGCCTCAGCCGGCGGCAGCGGCTTGACCCAGGCCGGCGTCGGGCCGAAACGGTAGCCCGCATCGGCCGGCACCGCCGGGTAGGCGGGCACGGATTTGGCGTCCTTGGCCTGCTTGGCCCCACTGGTTTTGCTCACCTTGGCCGGCGCCGCACCGGGTACAGACGCCGCCGGGCGCGACCGGGCCGCGGTCTGCGCGAGCGCGCCCGTCGTCATGGGGCCCAGGCATGCCGCCAAGGCGGCCAGCAGCAAGACCCGCGTCGGCGCCCTCAGCGCACGCGGCTTGTCCATGGGGCTCATCTGGTTCTTCCTCCCTCATCGTCGCGCTGCGGCGCGAAGCGCTGGCCGCGCCAGGCGGCCCGATCGCCTCACATCACCAGCAGTGCGCGGAAATCATTCACATTGGTATAGCTGGGGCCGGGCACCAGCAGATCGCCCAGCGGCCCGAAGAAGGACGCGCTGTCATGCGCGTCCAGCAGCGCCTGCGGGTTCAGGCCCAGCGCACGGGCGCGCGCCAGGCTGGTAGGCGTCAGCAGCGCCCCGGCGTGCGGGCCCACGCCGTCGATGCCGTCGGTGTCCGCCGCCAGCGCCCACACGCCGGGCTCGCCCTGCAGCGCCAGCGCGCAGCCCAGCAGGAACTCGGTGGCGCGCCCGCCCTGCCCCGGCGGACGCGCAGGGTTCACCGTCACCGTGGTCTCGCCGCCGGACAGGATCACGCAGGGCCGCGCAAACGGCTGACCGCGGCGCGCAACCGCACGGGCCAGCGCCGCATGCACGCCGCCCACCACGCGGGACTCGCCCTCGATCTCGTCGCTCAGCACATGCACCGCCAGCCCCTGCGCGCGCGCAGCCTGCGCTGCCGCCTCCAGGCTCATCTGCGGCGTGGCCAGCATCACGGTCTCACCCTGCGCCAGCCGCGGGTCGCCGGGCTTGGGCGTCTCGAAGGCGCCACTCTCCAGCCCGGCACGCGCGGCCGCCGGCAGCTCGACGCCATAGCGACGGCAGATGGCCAGCGCCTCGGCGCAGCTGCTGGCATCGGCCACCGTGGGCCCGGAGGCGATGACGGCCGGCTCATCGCCCGGCACGTCGCTAATCAGGAGGGTCACCACCCGCGCCGGCGCGCAGGCCGCGGCCAGCCGGCCGCCCTTGATCGCCGACAGGTGCTTGCGCACGCAGTTCATCTCGGCGATGGAGGCACCGCTCATCAGCAGCGCGCGGTTCACCGCCTGCTTGTCGGCCAGGGTCAGGCCGTGCGCAGGCAGGCTCAGCAGCGCCGAGCCGCCACCGGAAATCAGGCAGATGACGAGGTCGTCCGCGCTCAGGCCCTGGGTCATCGCGAGCTGCCGCTGGCTGGCGGCCAGGCCGGCCTGGTCGGGCACCGGATGCGCGGCCTCCACCACCTCCAGCCGACGCGGCCGGTAGCCCGGCGGCACATGGCCATAGCGCGTGATGACCAGGCCGGACAGCGGTGCGTCCGCCGGCCAGGCCGCCTCCAGCGCCTGGGCCATGGCGCCCCCCGCCTTGCCAGCCCCCAGCACCAGCGTGCGGCCGCGGGTCGGGTCGGGCGCTGCAGGCAACAGGCGGGCCAACACCTCGCCCGGCAGGGCCTGGGCGACGGCGGTGTCGTAGAGATGGCGCAACAGGGCTCGAGGGTCCACGGTCAGGCAGGCAGGCTGAGGTGCGGCGAGTATCGGGGCTGCACAAGCAAAAAGGCCGGCACGGGGCCGGCCTCTCGAGGTGCTCAGGCGCGCGTCAAGGCAGCGGCTGGTTCACCGCGCTCTGGGCGTTGATGAAGCCCCAGCCATCCAGGAAGGTCCAGCCCGTGCCGATGCGGTTGACCAGCGTGCCCGAGAAGGTCGAGCCGTCGGCCAGCGTGCCGGTGAAGCTGATGCCACCCGAGGCGAGCGTACCCTCCGGCAGACGCGTCAGCGAGCCGGCCAGATCGGCCGAGTTCGCGGCGCGCGAGTCGCCCGTCGGCGGTGCGAACGCCGAGCGGTAGGTCGCACGGCCGACTCCGAAGCGCAGCGTCTTGCCGCCGGTGAAGCTGCCGGAGGTGAAGTCCAGCTTGAGGCCGAAGAACTGGCCGGTCACCGAGGGCGAGGGCGCCTGGTTCAGGCTGGTGGCGGTCACGTTGGCCGAGGACAGGCCCACGCTGCCACTGCCCACCACGAAGGGCTGGCCCGCCGAGCGCGTGTCGAACACCAGGCCCGGCGTGCTGGCCACCGTCACGTTGCCGCCGCCCGGGTTGGCGTTGGTGGCATCGAAGGTGATGCTGGTGATGCTGCTGGGGCCGGTGTAGGAGATGCTGAACGCGTTGGGGTCGGTGCGCGCGGTGGCGGAGTTGTCGCCGTCCAGCGTGATCGTGACCTTGCCGCGGTTGGTGGCAATGGCCTGGGCCTTGGACGAGTACGGGTCCAGGTCATGCGGGAAGGCGCTGCGCTGCAGCATGGTCCGCATCTGGGCCGGGGTCACCGAGCCCGGGCCGCCCTTGGCCTGCAGCACCAGCGCGGCGATGGACGCAGCGGTCGGCGCAGCGGCACTGGTGCCGAAGAAGTTCGGATAGGTGTCCAGGTCGCGGTTGGTGTCCGACGTGAAGAAGGTCGTGTTGCCACCGTCCATCGCCGCCATCTCGGGCTTCAGGCGCACCTGCTGGGCCTCGGGGATGCGCTGGTTGTTGCGGTCCCACACGATGCGCACCGGGCCGCTGGAGGTGAAGTCCTCCGGAATGGCCGGCTTGAAGGGGCCGTAGGCCGCCACGCCATTGGCACCGGCGGCCGAGTTGTGGCCGTAGGTGATGGGCGTGCTGTACGAGAAGTACTCGGCCGGCGCGCCGGTGGTGCCGTTGGTGGACGACAGCATCTTGTAGCGCAGGCGGCTGGCCGGCTGCGGCGCGGTCGGCGTGTTGGCGCGCGAGATCACGAGCTGGACCTGGCCGGTGGTCACCGAGGTCGGGAAGGTGATTGAGCTGGGCAGCTCGACCGGGCGGTTCGTCGCCAGGTTGTTCTCGCAGGAACAGCCCAGGTAGGCGCCGGTGGTCGGGTGGAAGAACAGCAGGTTGAAGTCGCTGGTCATCTGCGACACGCCGGAGCCCTGGTTCACGGTCGCCACGAAGTTGCCGGTGTCGCCGTTGTAGCCCGTGACCTGCACCGTGTACGTGCCGCCCTGCGGGGCGAAGAACGAGAAGTTCTCGCCGGCGCCGGTGTCCGTCGTGGACAGCGTCGTGCCATCGGGCTGGATCACCGTGACGATGACGTCCAGGTTGCCCGTACCCGCGGTGGTGGAGTCGCCGTGCACGTCGATCACGTACTGGCCGCCGGCCGTGGCGCTGAAGGTGAAGGTCGGGGCCGAGGTGCTGCTGGTCAGCGAGCCGCTGGTCTGCGTGACCAGGGCGCCGACCGTGGACGGGGTCACGTCATACGGGTCGTCCCACTGCAGCGTCATGCGCAGCTGGCGGCTGGTGCCCAGCGTGATGGTCTGCGCGATGTCCTGGCCACCATCGGTCCGGAAGTTGTGGAAGCCACCGGCATACAGGTTGGCCGGCACGCCGCTCAGGTTGATGTTGGTGCCCGCCGTGGCATTGGCGCCCGCAGGCACCAGGCGGAAGTCGGAGGCGTAGCCCTGGGTCGGCGGCGTGTTGCCGGCCGAGGAGAAGTAGGACACGCCCATGGCCGTCACGTCGTCCACCGCCTGGGCGACGATGGTGTCGGCGAACATGCCTTCGTTGAAGTACTGCACGTCGTCCACGATGACCTGCGCGGCGAAGTCGGGCCGCGAGTTCGGCAGGCCCTGCACGCCGGCCAGCGCGCGGATGTTGTTCGCGAACGAGACGTCGCCGTTGAAGGCCGATGCAAAGCCCAGGCGGGCCTTGGGCGCCATGTCGTGCACCAGCTGCAGCATGGCACGGCCTTCGTCGGACGTGGCGCTGGCAGCGTCTTCCAGCACGGTCACCGGCGTCGTGTTGCCGCATGGGTTGGCCGCACCCGGCAGGTCGCAGCTGGCGATGTCGTTGGCTTCCTTGATGGTGCCCGTGGACTTGTCGTACGAATCGGACAGCACGCCGATGGTGATGCCGGCACCGGTCAGGTTGGCCGGCAGCTGGTCGACGCGGTGCTGCACCACGCCCTGCTGGGTCACGGCGCCCACATGCAGCTCGGGGCGGTTCACGCCGTGCACGGCCGACACGCCAGGAATCTTGGCCAGCGCGATCAGCGAGCTCTCGGGCACGAAGCCTTCGATGACGCCGGCGCGGTACTTGCGGTCCTCGGCGGTCACCAGCATGGACGCCACCGAGCGCGCCTGGGTCTTGACCAGGTCGTGGGCAAAGCGGCCATCGACGATCACGTTGACCAGCACCCGGCCCTGCGCATCGCGGATCAGGCTGCTGCTGGTGTCGAAGGTGAGCATGCCGTTGTCGGCCGCCGAACGGCTGCTCTGACCCTTGCCGATCACCGTGCGGGCCGCCAGCTGCTGCTGCACCACCTCACCCAGGCCGGAGCCCAGCTTGGCGGGGATGGGGCCGGCTTGCAGCGTGCCGGTGAAGACGGTCAGGACGCCCATCGGCCACCAGCGGGCCGCGAGCACACACATATTGCGGGTGAACTTGTTCATGACAAAACCCTGGAAAGAGATTGGAAGCACCACGCGGCGGCCGCCCTCGGGCGACCCGTGACCGGCGGTACGCGATGACTCAGGCGCGGCGGCGGCGCAGCGCGGCCAGCAGGCCACCGGCGGCGAACAGCAGGGCCGTGGACGGTTCCGGCACGGCGGAGACGCTCAGGCTGTCGACCCCGGCCAGATTGATCGTGTAGGTACCGCTGTCGGCGAAGAAGGTGCCGTCCGAGAAGCCGCCCAGCGTGGTGGGCTGCAGGCCGGTGGCGGCGTAGCGGATGTCGGTGGGCAGGCCCGTGGCGAACAGCAGCTGGTTGACCGCGTTCACCGGGTCGTAGCCGCTCTGCGAGATGCCCAGGATGTAGAAGCCGGCCGTCAGGCCCGTGATGCCGCTCAAGGTGGGCAGCGTGCTCTGGCCACCCGCCGCGTCATCGTTCAGCGCCACAGCCGTGCCGCTCAGCGTCAGCAGGAAGAGCTGCGGGTCGAACAGCTGGGTGCCGGCGTCGGCGCTGGCCATGAAGCTGGCGGCGTCGGCGATGTGGATCAGGTACAGGTCGGCGTCGGTCGACGACAGCACGGAGCCCGAGATGCTGGTGAGGCTCTGCAGCGGGCCGGCGGACGAGGTGTCCTGCACGGTTGCGAGGGTCTGGCCGGCATCACCCACCTCGGTATAGGTGGAGGCGTGAGCCTGACCGGCCAATGCGGCCAGACTGGCCGCGGCGACGGCGCCCAGCACGCCGGCACGGCGCAGGCTGGAGCGGATGGCAATGGAAAGCGACATGACGATGCCCCTGGATTGGAGAAACACTGGCTCGAATCGCGGTGCCAGGCACGGGCACGGGGCCCGTTTGGCAGCGGTGTCAGGTTTATCGCATGCGGCATTTTTCACGCCGCGAGGGTGAATACGGAGTCCCCCCGCGAATGCGTGGCTCCAGCACCAAGGGCACTTGAAATCCGCGTCCAGTGCTGCATCACGCAGCGTCGGCACCGAGCGCCGCGACCCCGGGCTTACCCTGGCTTCGTCATCACATCAACGCGCCAACGCCCAGCGGCCGAGCAGTGCCCGCTCGTCGTCGGTGATCGCGGTGGCGTTGTTCAGCGGCATGGTCCGCTGCACCACCACCTGCTGGTAGATCTGGGCACGGTGGGCCAGCAGGCCCTCGGCCGAATCCAGTCGGACGCCCTTTTGCGCCGCCTCGCCGCTGTGGCAGGCCAGGCAGCGCTGCTGCACGACGGCCTCGGCCTGCGCCAGCGTCACCGCCGGGGCGCCCGCCACGGTCGCGCCGCCGCGCGGCGCCAGCGCCACGATCAGGGCTGCCAGCAGCGCCAGCACGAGCACCACGGCGCCCCAGCTGTTCACGCCCTTGTGGCGCTTCACGAAGAACACACGGATGGCCACGCCGGCGGCCATCAGCACGCACAGCAACAGCCAGTTCCACGCATGCTGGTAGAGCTGGCCGTAATGGTTGCTGAGCATCGCGATCAGCACCGGCAGCGTGAAGTAGGTGTTGTGCACGCTGCGCTGCTTGCCGCGCTGGCCATGGATGGGGTCGGCCTTCTGGCCGGCACGCATCTGCGCGATCACCTTGCGCTGGCCCGGGATGATCCAGTGCGCCACGTTGGCGGTCATCAGGGTCGCCAGCATCGCGCCGACGATGAGAAACGCCGCGCGGCCGGGGAACAGCTGGGCCGCGAACCAGGCCGCGGCCACCACGAACACCGCCACCACCGCCATCACGCGGCCGTCATGCCCGATCTGGCCGTCTGCGGTGCGGCCCAAGTGACGGCAGGCCAGGTCATAGACCAGCCAGCCCGCCACCAGAAAGCCCAGCGCCGCCAGCCCTGCCTGCCAGGGTGCGCCCCAGGCATGCACCCGCGGGTCCACCAGCATCTGGCCGGCGTTGAAGAGGTAGAGCACGGTGAACAGCGCGAAGCCGCTCATCCAGGTCCAGTAGCTCTCCCAGTAGAACCAGTGCAGCTTCTCGGGCAGGTCGCCCGGCGCCACCATGTATTTCTGCGGGTTGTAGAAGCCGCCGCCATGCACGGCCCAGAGTTCGCCGCTGACGCCCTTGGCCTGCAGGTCGGCACCGCCGGGCGGCTGCAGGTGGTTGTCCAGCCACACGAAGTAGAAGGACGCGCCTATCCAGGCGATGACGGTGATGACGTGCAGCCAGCGCAGCAGCAGGTTGGCCCAGTCGAGCAGGTAAAGATCCATGTCGCAGTTCTCGCAGGCCCCACCACGGCGGGTGCTGTGAGGCCCATGGCGTCGCGCCTCCAGGCCCGCTCGACACGGACCCGACACCGCTGCGACAGCGCGCGAGTGTATTCAGCCCCACGAACTGCACGTGCTAACTTGCCAACCCAGGGCCCGACCACAACAATGCGCGCCCCATGGGAGACAACAAGAAAGACTTCGGGGCCCTGCTCGCGATGCTGCTGGTCGCACTGGCCGCAGCGGCGTCATCCCCTACCACGGCCGCACCCCGCATGGCGGCGCAGGCCAGCCCGCCGCCCCAGGCGGCCGGCGCGTCGGCCCCGGTACGCATCGCCACCAATGTGGACCGCTTCTATGCCGAGCCCATGGAGACCCTGCTGCGCCGCGCCTATGCCAGCCTGGGCCTCAGCGTCGAGTTCGTCAGCCTGCCACTGCTGCGTTCGCTGGCCGAGATGCGCAGCGGCCGCATGGATGCCGCCAGCCTGCGTTCGGACGGCTTCTTCGAGCTGAACCCGGACATGCACAAGGTGGCAGTGCCGCTGATGACCATCGAGGTCTACGCCTTCGCCCGGCCGCCCTGCCCCGACGTCCTGGAACCGTCCTCGCTGCGTGGCCACCGCGTGAGCTACCAGCGCGGCTCGGCCGTGCTGGAGCAGATCGCGCCGCCCGAGGCGCGCCTGGCGGTCAACACGCCCGCGGACGCGCTGCTCAATGTGGTCAACGGCGTCTCCGACTATGCGCTGCTGCACGGCACGCCGGCGCTTGCCGGCCTGCTGCATCAGCAGCCGCTGCAGCGGGTCTGCGGCATCGCGCGCCCGCTGGCCAGCGTGCCGCTGTATCACGCCCTCGGCCCGCGGGTGGCAGGTCGACAGGCCGCGCTTGAAAAGACCCTGGCCGGCATGCAGGAGCGCGGCGAGATCGACGCCGCCTGGCAGGCCTTCGAACGCACCGTCGCGAGCGCCCGCCCGCGGGTGCAGCTTCAGCCCGGCCGCAGCATGCTAGTCAGGCCGGCGACGGCACCCAGCACGGCAGCGCCAGGATCTGCGCCAGCACGGCCACCGCAATGATGGCGGGCTGCTTGCCCTGCACACCCGGGACGCCGATGGGGCAGCACACCCGGGCCCGCTCCGCCCCCGAGAAGCCGCGCGCCTCCAGCCGCTGACGAAAGCTCGCCCACTTGGTGGCGCTGCCTATCATGCCGATGAAGGTCAGGTCTTGCTGCTGGCGCTGGCGGCGCAGGCAGGCGGCCAGCACCTCGAAGTCCTCGGCATGGTTGTGCGTCATGATGAGCACGACCGAGCCCGGCGCCAGCGCGGCCACCGCAGCCTCGGCCGGCTCCGACACCTCCAGCCGCCAGCCCGGCGGCAGCGGCCCGCTCCAGGCGCCGTCGAACATCTCGTCGCGGCTGTCCAGCCAGTGCAGGGCCAGCGGCAGGTCCACGGCGGCCTTCGCGATCGCGCGGCCCACATGGCCGGCGCCGAACAAGGCCAGCGGCCGCAGCCGCTGCGGCGCGATCCGCGCGGCCGGGTCTTCGCCCGCCGCCAGGCGCTCGAAGCGCAGCCACACCACGCCGCCGCAGCACTGGCCCAGGCTGGGGCCCAGCGCATAGCGCAGCTCGTCGGGCAGCGGCGCGCCGCCCAGCGCCGCGCGGGCCTTGGCGATGGCGTCGAACTCCAGATGCCCACCACCCACCGTACCCTGCACGGCCTCGACGTTCACCCGCATCCAGGCCCCCACCTCGCGCGGCACGCTGCCCTCGGTGCGCGCGACCGTGACGAGGATGCTGCCGGCTTCAGCTGCCACGGTAGGTCGAATAGCTCCAGGGCGAGGCCAGCAGCGGCACGTGGTAGTGCGCGCCGGCATCGGCAATGCCGAAGTCCAGCGGCACCTCGTCCAGGAAAGGCGGCTCGGGCAGCGCCGCGCCACGCGCCTTGAAATAGGCCGCCACGCCGAACACCAGGCGGTAGCGGCCCGCCAGCAGCGCCTCGCCCTCCAGCAGCGGGGCATCGGCCCGGCCGTCGGCATTGAGCTGCAGCGCCTTGATCAGCTGCGGCTCCCCGCCGCCCAGGCGGTAGAGCGACACGGCCATGCCGGCGGCCGGGCTGCCGTGCATGGTGTCCAGCACATGGGTGGTGAGCTTGCCCATCGGATCGGAAGCGCGCCTTTGCACGCCTGAGGATTGGATGCCAAAGTGTATACACTTCGCCGCACCATGCCCGCCACCGCCTCTGACGCCGACAGCGGTTCCGCCACCGAGCGCATCGTGGCCTCCATCACGCAGGCCATCGTCGAGCGCCGGCTGATGCCGGGCACCAAGCTGGCCGAGCAGAAGATCGCCGACATCTTCCAGGTCTCGCGCACGCTGGTGCGCCAGGCACTGAACCAGCTCAGCCGCGACCGCCTGGTGACGCTGGAGCCCGCGCGCGGCGCCTTCGTGGCCCAGCCCAGCGTGGACGAGGCGCGTCAGGTGTTCGAGGTACGCCAGATGCTGGAGGCCGCGCTGCTGGGCCGGCTGGCCAAGAGCATCACGCCGGCCCAGGTGGCCGAGCTGCGCGCCCACCTGAAAGCCGAGCGCGCGGCGGTGGCCCGTACCGATGTGCCGGGCCGCACCCGGCTGCTGGCCGACTTCCACAGCCTGCTGGCGCGCATGCAAGGCAACGAGGTGCTGGCCCAGCTGCTGGCCGACCTGCTGTCGCGCAGCTCGCTGATCTCGCTGATGTACCAGAGCTCGCACTCGGCCGCCGAGTCGCAGGCCGAGCACGAGGCCATCGTCGATGCACTGGAGGCCGGCGACGCGCGCGCCGCCCAGCGCCTGATGGCCGCCCACCTCGGCCATGTCGAGGCCAATCTGCGCCTGCACCCACGTGTGCAGGATCTCGCCCTTGCGCTGAAGCCCTAACGCCATCAAGCCGCCATGACCACGCCCCGCTATCCCAGAGACCTGATCGGCTACGGCGAACACCCGCCGCATGCGCAATGGCCCGGCAACGCCCGCGTGGCGGTGCAGTTCGTCCTCAACTACGAAGAGGGCGGCGAGAACTCGGTGCTGCATGGCGACGCCGGCAGCGAGCAGTTCCTGTCCGAGATGTTCAACCCGGCCAGCTACCCGGCGCGGCATCTGAGCATGGAGAGCATCTACGAATACGGCTCGCGCGTGGGCGTGTGGCGGCTGTTGAAGGAGTTCGAGCAGCGTGCGCTGCCGCTGACCGTGTTCGGCGTGGGCATGGCGCTGGAACGCCACCTGGACGTGACCCAGGCCTTCCTCGAGCTCAACCATGAGATCGCGTCCCATGGCTGGCGCTGGATTCATTACCAGGGCATGGACGAGGCCACCGAGCGCGCCCACATGGCCCAGGCCATGGCCAGCCTGCAACGCCTGACCCTGGGCCGCCCGCGCGACGGTCTGCACGGCCTGGGCTGGTACACCGGCCGCGACAGCCCCGCCACACGCCGCCTGGTGGCCGACTTTGGCGGCTTCGAATACGACAGCGACTACTACGGCGACGACCTGCCCTTCTGGCTGCAGGTGCGCAAGACCAATGGCGAACTCGCGCCGCACCTGGTCGTGCCCTACACGCTGGACTGCAACGACATGCGCTTCGCGCTGCCCCAGGGCTTCAGCCATGGCGAGCCCTTCTTCGAATACCTGAAGGACAGCTTCGACGTGCTGTATGCCGAGGGCGCCGACAGCCCGAAGATGATGAGCATAGGCATGCACTGCCGCTTGCTGGGCCGCCCGGGGCGGATGCGAGCGCTGCAACGTTTTCTTGACCACATCGAGTCGCACGACCGCGTGTGGGTGTGCCGGCGGCTGGACATCGCGCGGCACTGGAAAGCCACCCATCCTTTTGACGCCAAGACGGCGTTCGTGTGGGAATGATGACGCTAGCCCAACTCAATGTCGCCAGCGCGGCCGACTTCGTGGCGCTGCTGGACGGCACCTACGAGCACTCGCCCTGGATTGCCGAGCGCGCCGCGGCGGCCCGGCCCTTCAAAAGTCTGGCCGCGTTGAAGGTGGCGCTGGCCCGCGTCGTGCGCGAGGCCACGGTGGATGAGCAGCTGGGCCTGATCCGCGCCCACCCCGAGTTGGCCGGCAAGGCGGCGATTGCGGGCGAGCTGACGGCGGAATCCAGCAACGAGCAGAGCAAGGCCGGCCTCACCGCCTGCACGCCCGAGGAGTTTGCGAAGCTGCAGCAGCTCAATGCCGACTACAACGCGCGCTTTGGCTGGCCCTTCATCCTGGCGGTGCGCGGCCCGCGCGGGACGGGCTTCACGCGCCAAGAAATCATCGCCACCTTCGAGCGCCGGCTGCGCGCCCACGCCGACCTGGAGCGCGCCGAGTGCCTGCGCCAGATCCACCGCATTGCCGAAATCCGCCTGAACGACAAGTTCGGCCTGCGGCCCGCGCTGGGCGAGCAGCTGTGGGACTGGGCGGCCGAGCTGGCCCGCCACAGCGACGACCCCGAATGGCTGACCTGCACCTATGCCACGCCCGCGCACACGGCGGTTGCCCAGCAGCTGATGGCCTGGATGCGCGATTGCGGCTTCGACGAGGTCAGCCGCGATGCGGTGGGCAATGTGGTGGGCGTCTACCACGGCACCGGCGCAGAACCCCGCCGCCTGCTGACCGGCAGCCACTACGACACCGTGCGCCGTGCCGGCCGTTTCGACGGGCGGCTGGGCATCTTCGTGCCCATGCTGGCCGTGCGCGAGCTGCACCGGCAAGGCAAGCGCCTGCCCTTCGGCATCGAGGTGGTGGGCTTCTCGGAAGAGGAATGCCAGCGCTTCCCGGCTGACTTCCTCGCGTCCAGCGCGCTGGTCGGCGCGTTTGATGCGGCCTGGCTGGATCGCACCGACGCGGCCGGCATCAGGCTGCGCGACGCGATGCAGGCCGCCGGCCTGCCCGGCACGGTGGAGTCCATCGCAGTGCTCAGGCGCGACCCGTCGCAGTACCTCGGCTTTGTCGAGGTCCACATCGAGCAGGGCCCGGTGCTGGACAGCCTGGACCTGCCACTGGGCATCGTCACCAGCATCAATGGCTCGCGCCGCTACACCGGCGAGGTGGTCGGCCTGGCCAGTCACGCCGGCACCACGCCCATGGGCCAGCGCCGCGATGCCGCCGCCGCCGTGGCCGAACTCGTCCTGTTCGTGGAGCAGCGCGCCGCCGCCGTGCCCGATGTGGTCGGCACGGTGGGCATGCTGGAAGTGCCCTCGGGCTCCACCAATGTGATCCCCGGCCGCTGCCGCTTCAGCCTGGACCTGCGCGCCACCACCGACGCCGCCCGCGACGCGCTGGACGCCGACGTGCGCGCCAAGCTCGACGCGATCTGCCAGCGCCGCGGTCTGAGCTATTCGCTGCACCCGACGCTGGCCGCCAATGCCGCGCCCAGCGACGCCACCTGGCAGGCCCGCTGGGAGGCCGCCGTGGCCGAGCTGGGTCTGCCCCTCCACCGCCTGCCCTCCGGCGCCGGCCATGACGCGATGAAGCTCCACGAGCTGCTGCCGCAAGCCATGCTGTTTGTGCGCGGCGGCAATGGCGGCATCAGCCACAACCCGCTGGAGTCGGTGACGGTGGATGATGCGGAGTTGGCGGTGCGGTCCTTCACGCAACTGCTTGAGCAACTTCAGCATAGGCGCTAACGCGCATTGCGGCCGATGCAACGCGTCCCGACCTATCTGCATCTGCTCCCGGATGGTGAGTTGCCGCGCTGGCTTGCCAACGGGCCGTTCCGCTGCGTCGTCATCGTCCAGGCGGACGTGTCGCCAGATTGGCGATCCAAGCTCAGCGCATGGATGGTCGACGCAGGCTGCTTGTACATGATGGCCTGGGGCTCAGAGTGCAGCCGCTGGGATGACGCCGTGGACGATGCAAACCTGGCACGGTTCGACTACGGCGAGATCCCCGAAGACAAGTTCGTGATGACCACCTGGCACGAAGACGCCTCTTTGGTTGAAGTCTTCTGGTTCGCCAAGGAACTGGCCAACCACCCCTCGGTCGCGCTAAACGACACACTGCTTCTGCATGTCGCGACCAACGCATCAGCGGCCGAAATGCTTGCTGCGTTTGAGAACGCCAAGGACTGAACAAGATGACCCTTATCGATCAACTCATCGAAAACCGCACGACACAGCAGATTGCTTTTCTGCAGCAGCTGGTCCGCATCCCCACCGACACCCCACCCGGCAACAACGCACCGCACGCGGAGCGCACGGCCGAGCTGCTGACCGAACTCGGCTTCGAAGTCGAGAAGCATGTGGTGCCGACCGCTGAGGTCGAAGCGGCCGGCATGCAGTCCATCACCAACCTCATCGTTCGCCATCGCTTCAGCGAAGACGGTCCGACGATTGCGCTGAACGCCCACGGCGACGTGGTGCCGCCGGGCGAAGGCTGGACCCACGATCCCTACGGTGCCGAGATTGAAAACGGCAAGCTCTACGGCCGCGCCGCTGCCGTCAGCAAGAGCGACTTCGCGACCTACACCTTCGCGTTGCTGGCGCTGAAGAACTCGGGCCTCAAGCTCAAGGGCGCGGTGGAACTGCACTTCACCTATGACGAGGAATTCGGCGGCGAGCTGGGCCCGGGCTGGCTGCTCAGGCAAGGCCTGACCCGACCCGACTACCTGATCGCGGCCGGCTTCAGCTACCAGGTGGTCACGGCCCACAACGGCTGCCTGCAGTTGGAGGTCACGCTGCATGGTCTGGCCTCGCACGCGGCCTATCCGCACACCGGCGTGGACGCGCTGCAGGCTGCCAACAAGCTGCTGACGGCGCTGTACGCGCACAACGAGGTGCTGAAGACGCGGCGCTCCCAGGTGGCCGGCATCACCCACCCCTATCTGAACGTTGGCCGCATCGAAGGCGGCAGCAACACCAATGTCGTGCCCGGCAAGGTGGTGCTGAAGCTGGACCGCCGCATGATTCCCGAGGAACACCCGGCCGAGGTCGAGGCCGAGGTGCGCGCCCTCATCGAGAGCACCGTGGCGCAGTCGCCCGGCATCACGCTCGACATCAAGCGCCTGCTGCTGGCCCACCCGATGACGCCGCTGCCCGGCGCCGCGCCGCTGATCGCCGCGCTGCAAAAGCAGGGCGAGGCGGTGTTCGGCGAGCCCATCCCCACCTCGGGCACGCCGCTCTACACCGATGTGAGGCTCTACACGGCACAAGGTATCCCGGCCGCCATCTATGGCGCCGGGCCGCGCACGGTGCTGGAGAGCAATGCCAAGCGCGCCGACGAGCACCTGGAGCTGGCCGACCTGCAGCGAGCGACGCGCGTCATTGCCAACGCGCTGGCCGAGATGCTTGCCTGCTGAGTCTTCCCGGCGTCAGGCCATGGCCTGGTTGACCAGGTCCACCAGATGCTGCGTGCCGCCCCATCCTGTGCTGATGCCGGCCACACTGTGGTCGCGCTTGAGCACCACGGTGTAGGGAATGGACGAAGGCCGCTTGAAAGCCGTCGCACAAGCCTTGTCAGGATCGTAGGTCAGCGTCAGCTTCACCTGCTCGGACAGCGCCCTGTGCAAGCGCACGAAAACCTTGCGCTCCTCGATGTTCACGGACACGACCTTCAAGCGCTCGCCGCCCACCTCCTGCAAGCGATCCAGGTACGGAAACTCGGCGCGGCACGGCGCACACCACGACGCCCAAAAACTGACCACCACTACCTTGCCTGCGTGATCCGATAGCTTGATCCGCTGTCCGTCCAGCGTCTGCCCCAAAGACGCATCGGCCGGCACGTTGTCCAGCACGGGAGCTTTTTCGGAACCCGGTTCAGCAGCCGGCTCTGCCCACGCAAGCCCCGTCGCACCCAGGCTTCCCCAGGCCAGCAGTCCACGTCTGACCGCATTTGGCGGCCGCCCATTTGAAGACATTGCCTCTCCCTTGTCCCGCGCATGTGCACGATGTAGATCAATGCTAGGCAGGCCGCGGGCCACCTAGAATCCTGACATGCCCGCATCTGCTCGCACCCGCGCACGCCGCCAGTCCTGGTGGCTGCTGGCCGTGCTGGTGCTGGGCCTGCTGGCGCCGGGCATCAGCGCCGCGCTGGCCCATGCGCGGGGTGACTACAGCGCCTGGCAGGACATCTGCCGCTCGCCGTCGTCGCGCGCGCTGCAGTCCACACCCGAGCGCGGCCCGGCCGATGCGGCGCTGGATCTGCTGGCCAAGGGCCATTGCCCGGCCTGCCACCTGAGCTGGACCGATCTGGCCAGCCCACCGCCCGTGCCCCAGCTGGCGCTGCGCAGCGACCTGACCTTCAGCGCCCCCGAGCGCTTCTGGAGCGCGCCCCGCACCGCCCACGCCTGGCGGCATGCCGAGGCGCGCGCGCCCCCCGTTCTGAGCTGATCGCCTTGCGTGCGCGCGGCCTGGGGCCGCGTGCGTGTTGCCGCGCCCGGGCCTGCCCCGCGCGTGCGGCCCGACCCAGTTCCAGAACCTCATGAAGAAAACCGTCATTGCGCGGGCCGTTGCGGCCTGCCTGCCCCTGTTCGCCCTGCCCGCCTTCGCCTGCGACGATTGCGACTGCGACGACGCCCCTCCGGTTGCTACAGCCGTAACGGCCTCCACGGTCGCCGCAGCCTCGGCCGACGAAGGCACGCCGTCCACCCCCGCACGCAACAAGCTCCAGCTGGTGCGCGTGCAGGGCGCCTCCCCCACCTCGCTGCCCACCAACATCCCCACCACGCGCGAAGGCATCACGCGCGAGGAACTGGCCCGCACGGTCAATGCCACCGACGCCGAGGACGCACTCAAGTACTTCCCCAGCCTGCTGGTGCGCAAGCGCTACATCGGCGACTACAACCACGCCATCCTGTCCAGCCGCGCCTCGGGCACCGGCAACAGCGCCCGCTCGGCGGTCTATGCGGACGGCATCCTGCTGTCCAACTACCTGGGCAACGGCGTGGGCGGCCTGTCCTTCCCGCCGCGCTGGGGGCTGGTCACGCCCGAGGAAATCGAGCGCGTGGACGTGATGTACGGCCCCTTCTCGGCCGCCTATCCCGGCAACTCGGCAGGCGCCGTCGTGGACTATCAAACGCGCATGCCCACCCGCTTCGAGGCGCATGCCGGGCTGAGCTACGTGAGCCAGCCCTTCGAGCTCTACGGCACCAAGACGACCTACAACGCCTGGCAGGCCAGCGCCTCGGTGGGCAACCGGGCCGGCGACCTGTCGTGGTGGATCAATGTGAACCGCACCGACAGCGAGGGACAGCCCTTGACCTTCGCGTCGCGCCTGGTCAGTACCGGCACGGCCCCGTCCACGAGCAACCCTGGCACGCCGGTGACCGGCGCCGTGCTGCAGCCCAACAGCAGCGGCCAGCCCTGGTATCTGCTGGGCGCAGGCACGCAGTACCACACGGTGCAGGATCATCTGAAGATCAAGCTGGCCTACGACCTCAGCCCCACGCTGCGCGCCAGCTATGTGCTGGGCCTGTGGCGCAACGACGCGGACGGCGACTCGCAGAGCTACCTGAAGGACGCGCAGGGCAAGACCGTCACCAGCGGCCCCATCGTCATCGACGGCAAGCAGTTCGCCAACCTCACCGGCGGCGACTTCGCGCTGACCCGCGAAACCCTGCAGCACCAGATGCACGGCGTCTCGCTGAAGAGCCACAGCGGCGGCGAATGGGACTGGGAGCTGGCCGCCAGCCTCTACGACTACCAAACCGATGACAAGCGCCAGAACGCGGCCGGCAACGCTCAGCCCGCCGCCTGGAGCGGCGGCGCCGGCACGCTGGCCGACGGCAGCGGCACCGGCTGGAACACGCTGGCCGTCAAGGGCATCTGGCGCCCCGTGGGCTCGAATCACGTGGTGGACTTCGGGCTGCAACAGGACAGCTACAAGCTCAGCTACCTGAGCTCCAGCATCAGCGGCAACTACCTCGGCGACGGCCCCGGCGCGCTGGCCAGCTTCGTCGGTGGCAAGACCCGGCTCCAGAGCACCTATGCGCAGGATGCCTGGCTGATCGCACCGGACTGGAAGGCCGTGCTGGGCCTGCGGGCCGAACACTGGCAGGCGCGCGACGGCGTCACCAACTTCTCGGCCAGCAGCAGCAAGGCCTACGCTGAGCGCAGCGAGAACCACCTGTCGCCCAAGGCGGCGCTGTCCTGGCAGGCCACGGCCGACACACTGCTCAAGGCCTCGGTGGGCCGCGCGGTGCGCATGCCCACGGTGAGCGAGCTCTATGGCGCCACGTCCACCGCGAACTCGCAGTACATCAACGATCCCAACCTCAAGCCCGAGAAATCCTGGACCGGCGAGCTCAGCGCAGAGCAGAGCTGGGGGCCGCTGCAGTCGCGCCTGACGCTGTTCGCCGAGACCACGCACGACGCCATCTACTCGCAGACCCTGTTCGACCCGCTGGCCAACAGCAACATCAGCCGGGTGCAGAACATCAGCAAGATCGCCACCACGGGCGCGGAAGCGACGCTGGCCGCGAGCGACTGGGGCCTGCCGGGGCTGGACCTCTCGGCCAGCCTCACCTATGCCGACTCGCGCATCAAGGCCAATGCCGGCTTCGTCAGCGCGCCGGGCGACACCCTCGGCAAGTGGCAGCCCAACATCCCGCGCTGGCGCGCGACCGCGATGGCCGGCTATCGCTTCAACGCGCAATGGTCAGCCACGCTGGCGGCGCGCTACAGCGGCCGCCAGTACCGCACGCTGAACAACGCCGACGTGAACGGCTTTGCCTACATGGGCGTCAGCAAGTACGCGACCGCCGATGTGCGCGTGCGCTGGCAGATGGACAAGCAGTGGAGCGCCGCCTTCGGTGTGGACAACCTGAACAACTACCAGTACTGGAACTTCCACCCCTACCCGCAGCGCAGCTACTCGGCTGAGCTGAAGTTCGACCTGTGAGAGGCGCGGCCATGAAAACCTTGTTCACCCTTGCACTGCTGGCGCTGGCCGCCGGCGCCCAGGCCCACATCCTGCTGGACCAGCCCACGGCCGCCGCCGGCAGCAGCTACCGCGCCACCTTCAAGGTGGGCCACGGCTGCGAGGGCTCGCCGACGCGCGAGATCGTCATCACGCTGCCGGCGGGCCTGCGCAGTGCCAAGCCCATGCCCAAACCGGGCTGGACGCTGAGCACCCGGCGCCGGCCGCTGGCCACGCCCTACGAGAGCCACGGCAAGACCATTGCCGACGAGCTGGCCGAGGTGCGCTGGACGGCCAGCAGCGAGGCCAACTGGCTGCCCGACGACTGGTATGACGAGTTCGTGCTGCGCGCCAGCCTGCCCGCCGAGCCCGGCGAGCTGTGGTTCGCGGTGCGCCAGGTCTGCGCCAAGGGCGAATGGAACTGGGCCGAACTGCCCAGCGCCGCCACGCCCAAGCCCCGCGCGCCCGCCGTGCGGCTGATCGTGCAGCCTGCCACGGCCCCGGCACAGCCCACCCCGCCCGCACACCACTGAACTGAGCCAACGGCCGCTCCGCCTCCCGCCGCTCGCATCGAGCCGCGGGAGGCGGCGCCGTGGCCGGCTCCAACACATCATGAAGCAACACCTTTTCCACGCCCGCCATCCGGCGCTGGCGCTGATTCCGCTCGCCTGCACGATCGCGCTGCTTCGCCCTGCGAGCGCCGAGCCCGATGCGCCACCCACCTCACTCGAACGCGTGGAGGTCAGCGGCACGGCCGGCGGCCTGGCCACCAGCGCCGGCAGCAGCTCGCGCCTGGGCCTAACCTTGCAGCAGACCCCCGCCAGCGTCACCGTCATCGACCGCGCGGCCATCGAGGCCCGTGGCGCGGCCAACACGCAAGACCTGCTCAAGGGCGTGCCCGGCGTCACATTTGCCGACCCGCCGGGCTCGGCCGGCAGCGTCTACTACCGCGGTTTCGGTTCCAGCTCGCTGGCCCAGCTCTACAACGGCATCAGCGTGCAGTACGACGCCATCGCCGCGCGGCCGGTGGACAGCTGGATCGTCGAGCGGCTGGAAGCCATCGGCGGGCCGTCCAGCTTTCTCAACGGCTCGGGCGCCGTGGGCGGCACGCTCAACGTGATCACCAAGGTGGCCGACACCAGTGGCGACCTGACCCGCCTCTACACCGCCATGGGCGACCGCGCGCAGATCGCCGCCAGCTGGCAGCGCAGCCTGGGTGACCAGGTGCTGCGCGTGGAGCTCAACCGCAGCGAAGGCGCGCTGTGGACCCAGGGGCGCGACCGCAGCGCCTGGCAGGCCAGCGCCTCGTGGCGCGCGCCGCTGGCCCCGGGCCTGGTGCACACGCTGGCGCTGGAGCGCCAGCACGAGAAGGTGGTGCAGCCCTACTGGGGCACGCCCATGCTGCGCGCGGCCGATGGCAGCGTCAGCGGCGCACTGGCCTTCGACCCCGGCACCTACGGCGTCAACTACAACGTGGTGGACGGCCGCTACGAGCAGGACGTGGACTGGGCCCGCTCCATGCTGGAGTGGACCGTCTCGCCGCAGACCCGCGTGAGCCACACGCTCTACCACTACAAGGCGCTGCGCGACTACGACAACGTGGAGGTCTACAGCTTCACCGCCGGCAACACGGCCGTGGAGCGCAGCAGCGCCCTGCTGCAACGCCACCACCAGCAGGTCAGCGGCAGCCGCCTGGAAGCCACGCACAGCACGACGCTGGCCGGCCTGCGCTCAGACTTCTCCGCCGGCTGGGACTGGAGCTTCAACAGGCAGACGCGCTACCCGCTGTCCATCGCCGGCCCCTTCGACACCACCTCGCCCTACGCGCCGGCCGACCGCTACTTCCTGCAGACGCCCGGCATGAGCGCCACCTACACGCCGGGCGCCACCAATCTGCTGCACAGCTTTGCACTGTTCCTGGAGAACCGCACGGCGCTCGGCGCGGGCTGGTCGGTGTTGAGCGCGCTGCGGGCCGACCGTATCGGGCTGGACGTGCGCAATCACCGCGCCGTCACGCCCACCAACCCGGCGCTGTTCAGCACCCGCTACTCGCCCGTCACCGGCCGCCTGGGCCTGGTGAAAGACCTGAGCGCCGACTGGCAGGTCTATGCCCAGGCCAGCACCGCCGCCGATCCGCCGTCCGGCGTGCTGGCCACGGCCGGCTACTCGGCGCTGCGCAACTTCGACCTCACCAAGGGCCGGCAGTTCGAGATCGGCAGCAAGTGGGGCTACGACCAGGGCCGCGGCTGGGCCACCGTGGCGGTCTACGACATCACGCGCAAGAACCTCTCCATCACCAACCCGAACGACCGCACCCAGGTCATCCCGGTGGGCGCGCAGAGCAGCCGCGGCATCGAGCTCAACACCCACTGGCGCCCCTCGCCGCAATGGACGCTCAACGCCCAGGCCAGCTGGACCCAGGCCCGCTACGACACCTTCGTCGAAACGGTGGGCACGGCGACGGTCTCGCGCGCCGGCAATCGCCCCGCCAACGTGCCCGCCGTGGTGCTGGGCGGCAGCGCCGACTGGCGCGCCACCGAGGCCCTCACGCTGGGCGCCGACTGGCGCTACGTGGGCCGGCGCTTTGCCAACACGGCCAACACGATCTGGGACGACGGCTACCACCTGCTCGGCCTGAACCTGACGCTGCGCGTGACGCCGCAACTGAGCGCCCGGCTGCGCGTGGACAACGCCACCGACACCCGCTACGTGGCCAGCCTCAGCTCCAGCCTGCCCTATCTGGGCGCACCCCGCAGCGTCAGCGCCGCGCTGGACTGGAACTTCTGAGCATGAAGCGCAGCCTCTACCTGCTGCACCGCTGGGCCGGCATCGCGCTGGCCCTGGTGATGGCGCTGTGGTTCGCCTCCGGCCTGGTGATGCTCTACGTGGGCTACCCCCGGCTCACGGCCCAGGAGCAGATGCAAGGCCTGACCCCGCTGCAGGCCCGCGCCGACTGCTGCGTGCCGCTGGACGCGGCGCTGGCCGCCGCCGGCCTGCGCCAGCCCACGCAATGGCGTCTGATGCAGCTGGGCGGCCGGCCGCGCTATCTGTTTGGAGACGGGCGCAAGGCGGCGGTCGCGGTGGACGCCCTCAGCGGCCAGCGCCTGCCCGCCACCACGCCGCAGGCGGCGCTGGCCAGCGCCGCCGAGTTCGCCGGCGGCGCCCCGGTGCACTGGCTGGCCGAAGTCAGCGAAGACGCCTGGACCCATTCCCGCGCGCTCGATGCCCACCGCCCGCTGCACCGCGTGGCGCTGGACGAGCCCGAGGGCCGCTGGCTCTACGTCAGCGGGCGCACCGGCGAGGTGGTGCGCGATGCCAGCCGCACCGAGCGCACCTGGGGCTGGCTGGGGGCCTGGCTGCACTGGCTCTACCTGTTCCGCGGTGGCGCGCTGAACGCCTGGTGGGCCGACCTCGTGATCGGCCTGTCCATCGCCGGCGGCGTGCTGGCCCTCAGCGGCCTGGTGGTCGGCCTGTGGCGCTGGCGCTTTCGCCGGCCCTACAAGTCGGGCTCGCGCTCGCCCTACCGCGCCGGGCTGATGCGCTGGCACCACCTCGTCGGCCTGACATGCGGCACGCTGGCGCTCACCTGGGTGCTCAGCGGCTTGTTCTCGATGAACCCGTGGAAGATCTTCGACGCGACCGGGCCGCGCCCCGATCTGGTCGCGTTCGCAGGCGGCCCGCTGAGCGCCTCTGACGCGCCGGCTGCAGGCCCGCTGCTGGCCCGTCTGCTAGCCGCAGGCCAACGGCCCCGGCTGCTGGAATGGCGCCGCGTCGCTGGCCGCGCCGTGGTGCTGGTGCACACGCCCGGTGGCCAGAGGCTGGTGGATGCCCAGGGGCAAGCCCTGGCACCACTGGACGAGGCCACGCTCGTTGCGGCCGCCGCGCGCTTACTCCCGGCGGCGCACATCGTCAGGCGGGAGTGGCTGAACGCCTACGACGCCCACTACTACGCCCGTGCCGCCCACACCATGACCGGCGAGCGCGAACGCCCGCTGCCGGCGCTGCGGTTGCGTTTCGACGATGCCGCGGCGCACGAGGTGGTCTTGAACCCGGCCACCGGCGCCCTGGTGCAGATCAGCAGCCGCGGGCAGCGCGCATCCCGCTGGCTGTTCGCCTTCCTGCACAGCTTCGACCTGCCGGTGTTCCTGAACGCCCGCCCGGCCTGGGATGCCTGGATGCTGGGCTTTGGCGGGGCCGGCCTGGTGCTGTCGATCAGCGGCGCGGTGCTGGGCTGGCGGCGGCTGCGCCCGAAGCTGCGCGCTCCGGACTGAGGTCCACCGCCGCCGGCAGCCGGAACAGGGCCTCCACCAACCCGTCGGCCGGCACGGCCAGGGTCTGGGGCGGTGCGCTCTGGCCGTTCAGCGTCACCTCGATGCGGTAGCGGCCTTCCGGCAGTGCCAGCAGACACCAGGGCCCGTCCATGCGCAGGTCCACCCGCGGCACGGCCTCACCCTCGGCACTGACCCTGAGCCGCGCATCCGCCAGAAAGGCCCCGCCCACCTGGGACACGGTGCTCACCCACAGGCTGTAGGCGGGCCGCAGCGCCTTCATCTGCAGCTGCTCAGATTGCCCGATGCCGCCGCAGGCATAGCGCGTCGCCGCGTCGGGCGGCGACACCTGCAGCGCCAGGGCTGGCGCCGCGGCCAGCGTCCAGCACAGGGCCGCCCCGGCGACGCGGTTCACAGAAAAAACGGCGTGATTCATGGACCGTCATTCTGGCGTCCTGACGCTGGCCCGCCCATCGATAGCGCAGAGGCTGCACCGGCAACAGGGCGACCGGTCGAGCCCATGAAAAACGCCGCCCGAAGGCGGCGTGTCGGCTGAGCAGCCCCGGCCTCAGACCGAGCGGCGGCGCCAGGCCAGCAGGCCCATCATGCCCAGGCCCATCAGCGCCCAGGAGGACGGCTCGGGCACGGCGCTCACGTTGCCGTAGATGCGCATCGCCACGCCCTGATCGGTCTGCCCCAGGCTGCGAACGTTGGAAGTGAAGTTGCCGTTGGTCTCACCGGCCGCGTTGCGGAAGTAGCCGTTGAACACCAGACCGCCGACGCTGGGTGCGGTGCCGTAGGTCAGCACGGAGGTCAGCGAATTCACCGACGAGAAGGTCGCGCCGCCATCGGTCGAGCCCTGCACGTTGACCGAGATGCCCACCGTGTTGCTGCTGATGTTCAGCGGCGTGCTCAGGCTCAGGGCCGGCGTGGTGCCCGGGGCGTCCGGGTCCTGGAAGGAATAGAAGAAGCCAGTGCTGAAATCACCCGAGGACGTGAAGCTGTAGGACCCCAGCAGATTGCTGAAGGCCGGGCTGGCCGCGCTCACCGTGCCGGTGTTCACGCCGCCCCACACGTAGATGTTGAGCTTGAGGTCGGTGAAGTTGGTGCCGGTGTTGTTGTAGGGGAAGAGGTCGAAGCCGGTGATCTGCGTGGTGCCGGGCGACAGGATGTAGCCGCCGCCCATGAAGGTGTTGGGCGTGCTGCTGGTGGCGCTCAGCGTGCCGCCGTCGCCGTTCAGGGGCGCCGAGATGTTGTCGAAGACGACGTCGGCAGATGCGCCGACGCTGAAGGCGGCAAAGGCGGCGGCCAACAGGCCTTGGCGGAACGGGAAGGACATGGGCGGAACTCCGGGGCAGAGGCCGCAATCCGCGCGGCCGACGGGGCTGTGTCTAGCTGTAAAGAAGGCTAAAGGCAAAACCCGGCACAGGTTCCCGACCACCCCCGCGGCTGAGGGGCCGGATCGGCCCCAATGGGGTTCACCCCGGCGGAACAAGGACTTGGGCCGCCCGACGTGAACAAGGCCGCGAATTAAGGGGCGGCGTGACCGCCTGATCGCCGGTTTGCCTGGCCGGGGGCACGGCGATGATCCATCCCGTCACCAGTGCACGGCCCCCGGCAACGCTGCGGCCCCTGGCGAGGCGCCACTCGAGAGCGCCCGCGACACCAAGCCCAAAGATCGGCCCGCTCCGCGACACCCTGACGGGTGCCGCTTCGCGAACGGCCGCCTGCGCTGTGATGCACGCCGCAGCCCCATGTGCGCCGACAGGTGCACGTCCCGGGCGGCGTGATGCGCTCTTGCGCCCCGACCGGGTCCATCCCGGTCGGGGCCTTTTCATGGGTGATCCACCCGGCCTGGAGCCATGCCGCGCACCCACCCGTGGCCCGCCGGCATGGCCCATCCAGGCGATGTGACGCCACCCCGCGCCCGGAACACTGTCGTCATCCGGTCCAAGGCTGCGGTAGCAGGGCCGGCCCGCTCAGGAGCCCACGATGACGACCACCCGACACGATCTCTACGCCCATATCCACAAGGGCCTGCGCCATGCGCTCGGCGACACCCTGCTGCGCCTGGGGTGCCTCGACGTCGACGACGCCGCCGACCTCGACGCCACGCTGCAGCAGTTCGAACGCCTGCTGGACCTGCTGCAGGCCCATGTCGAGCACGAGAACGAGTTCGTGCACCCGGCGCTGGAAGGCCGGCAGCGCGGCGCCAGCCTGGAAATCGCCGTCGAGCACGACGACCACTTCGAGACGCTGGCCGCGCTGCGGGCCGATGCGGCTGCGCTGCGGGCGCTGCCCGGCGCCGCCGCGGCCCACCGGCTGTACCGGCGCTACGCCGCCTTCGTCGCCCACCAGCTGCAGCACATGGAGGTGGAGGAGAGCCGCCACAACGAGGTGCTGTGGGCTCACTACAGCGACGCGGAGCTGGAGGCCGTGCACGGTCGCATCCTGGCCCACGTCAAGCCCCAGACCATGGCCGAGGTGCTGCGCTGGATGCTGCCCGCGCTGAGCCCGTCGGAGCGCGCCCTGGTGGTGCAGGGCATGCCGCCGTCCGCCCAGGCCCCCGTGCTGGGCTCGGCACGCGCGCTGCTGGACGACCCCGCCTGGGCCAAGTTGTGCCGGGCGCTGGGCCAGGCGCCGGCGCCCGGCCTGATGAGCGCCTGACGCGCCCGGCCCTCAGGCCAGCTGGCCCGGCCCCGTGGCGGGCAGCCGCTCGCGCCACCAGGCCGCGGCCTGGCCGCGCGAGTCCAGCGCCAGCTTGTCGAGGATGTTGGCCACATGCCGTTTCACGGTGTGCGGGCTGATGTCGAGCGCACGGGCGATGTGCTTGTTGCTGGCGCCCGCAGCGATGTGCGCCAGCACCTCCGCTTCGCGGCCCGACAGCAGCTCATCCACCGGCGCCGCCGCGGGGGGCTCGGGCGGCGGGCCGAGTTCCGCCAGCCAATGCCTCAGCCGGGCCTGGGCGGCGGGCTCCAGCCAGGCCTGCCAATCGCGCCCGCCCAGCTCGGCCAGCAGCGCCGGCGCCCAGAGCAGCCCCCCGGGCTCCCGGCGGGACAGGGCAGGCACCAG
This sequence comes from Roseateles depolymerans, assembly GCA_003241055.1. Lineage (GTDB taxonomy): Bacteria > Pseudomonadota > Gammaproteobacteria > Burkholderiales > Burkholderiaceae_C > Pelomonas > Pelomonas depolymerans_A. The sequence goes on along the minus strand of QFOD01000030.1, from coordinate 13,489 downwards.
CAGGGTCAGGGCCTCGTCGACATCGCCAGGCTCCCCACGCGCCAGCAGGGCTGCCCCCAGGCGCAGCCGCGTTTCGGCGCCATGCCCCAGCAGGTCGTGCCCTTCCTCATGCCGCAGCACCTCCCGCCAGGCCTGCAACGCCGCGTCGGGGCGGCCCTGCAGCCAGGCGAGCTGGCCCTGCAACGCCAGCAGCGGCGCGGGACGGTGTTCGGTGACCAGATCGGGCAGCTCCGCGGCCAGCCGGGTGAGCCTGTCCAGCAGTTGCTGCAGCAGATCGGCCGCACCGCAGGAAGCCGCCACCCGCGCCGAGAAGAACAGGTTCTGCCACAGGGCCCAGGCGCCATAGCCCGGCACGTGCTCGGCAATGCGCTGCCGCCCCAGGTCCAGCGCCTGGCCGATATCGCCGGCCAGCATGGCATGCAGCGCCCGCAGCGCCAGCCCATGGTTGCGCAGGATGACCTGCTGGCCCACCCAGGCAGCGTCGGCCTCGGCGCGGGCCAGCATGTCGCGGGATTCGGTCAGCCGGCCCTGCCAGCACAGGTTCCAGGCCTGGCACATGCGCGCCAGCGGCAGCGTGCGTTCGCCGCGCAGCACCTGCGAGCCGGCGAACCAGCGCTCCGCCAGCGGCGCCATGCCGAGGCAGCAGAGCTGGCGGGGCGGCGGCACACCGTCGTACCAGGCCTCTACGGTGGGCACCTGCAGCAGCGCCTGCAGGCGCTGTTCGAACAGCCCGGCCACGGCGTTGAAATGCCCCGTTTCCAGGGCGTGCCAGATCTGCACCAGCTGTGCGGTGCGCAGGGCCTCGCCGGTCAGGCGCGACAGGTCCACCTCCTGCAGCAGCTGTTCCGTCTCGGCCAGCCGCCCCTGCGCAATCAGCAGCACGCCGCGATGCACCCGCGTGGCCAGCAGGCCGGGCTCGTCACCCCGCGCGGCATAGAGCTGCTCGGCCTGCTCCAGGTGCCAGTGCGCCCGCCCCGCCTCCCAATCCCGCCACAACGCGATCGCACGGGCGCGGTGCAGCTCGGGGCTGGCGTCGGCAAAGTCCGGCGCGAAGCGCTGCACCAGCTCCAGCAGGGCCGCAGCGCCAATGCCACTGATCAGCACCGGCGCCTCGGCCAGCAGCAGCTCGGCCGCGCGCTGCGGCTGACCCGCGGCCAGCAACAGGCCCTGGCGCCGCCCCGGGTCGGCTTCCAGCGCGGCGGCACGCGCCAGCAGCTCGGCCCGCAGCACCGGCTGTTCATGCTGCAGGCGCTGACGCAGCATGTCGCGGAACAGCTGGTGCAGGCGCAGCGTCAGCGGCGCCACGTCCACCACCGTGACGAACAGCGCCTGCCGTTCGATCTCGCGCAGCCAGTGGGCGGCCTGCTGCGGCGGCTCGCCGAGCGCCTCGCAGCGGGCCGCATCGAGTTCATAGAGCACGCAGCAGCGCAGCAGGAAGCCCTGCAGCCCAGGCTCCAGCCGGTCGAGCACCTCGCTGGCCAGGTAGTCGAAGGCCGCCCGGTCGATCGCGCCGGCGCCGGCACCGCCCAGGGCCAGACGCAGGCCGGCGGGCCAGCCGCCGCTGCGCTCGAACAGGCGCTGCGCCGTCGCCGTGTCCTGGCCCAGCGCCGCCGCGATCTGGGCCACCTCCATCGCGTCCAGCGCCAGCTGCGTCGCGGCCACGTCCACCAGCCCGCCCGAGGCGCGCCGCCGGGCCAGGCGCAGCGCCGGCTCCTGCCGTGCGCTCAGCACCAGGTGCCAGCGCTCGCCGAGACGCGCCAGCCAGCGGTCGAGAAACTGCAGCGAGGCGGCATCCGCCAGGTGGTGCACATCGTCCAGCACGATCAGGCCGCGCGGCGCGTCGCTGGCGTCCAGCGTGTTGAGCATCACATCGGCCACGCGCAGCAGCTCGTCGCCACCGCGCAGCGCCGCATCGCGCAGACCCTCCGGCGCCGTGCGCCAGGGCAGGTCGAAGGGCTCCAGCGCCGCGAACAGGCAATCCAGCAGCCGGGCCAGGTCGTCGCCCTCGTCCAGCGCCACCCAGGCCAGCGCCACGTCGCCCGGCAGCTGCGCCAGCCACTGGCTCAGCAGCGCCGTCTTGCCGAACCCGGCCGGCGCACACAGCAGCAGCGACTGGCCGGCATCCAGTGCCCGCTCCAGCCGGGCGAGCAGCGCCGGGCGCTGGATCAGCTGCCCGGCACGCGGCCGGGGCGGGCGGATCTTGGTGTGGGCGATGGCCATGACGGCCGATGATAGGGAGCAGCCCCCGGCTTGCGGCGGCAAATGCACCGCCACCGGCGCCGTGTCCCCTGAGCAAAGGGCAAGCCTGCCCTTGCGGGTGGGCTCAGGCCGCCAGCAGCTGCTCCAGGCGCTGCTCCCGCAGCCCGTAGAAGCGCTTGATCTCGGCGATCTGCGCCAGCAGCTCCGGCCGCCTCGCGGCCAGCGCCTCGGCGGCCGGCCCCTGCGCCTTCACGGCCAGGATCATCTTGTTCTTGCTGGTGTGCTCCAGCGCGATGAACTCGAACACCTGGGTGTGATAGCCCTGGCTCTCCAGCAGCAACGCGCGCAGAGAGTCGGTCACCATCTCGGCCTCCTGGCCCAGGTGGATGCCGTGCTGAAGCATGGGCCGCAGCACGTGGGGCAGCGTCATCTGCGGGCGCAACTCCTTGTGGCAGCAGGGCGAGCTCATGATGACGCGGGCGCCGCTTTGCAGGCCCACGTGCAGCGCATGGTCGGTGGCGATGTCGCAGGCATGCAGGGCGATCATCACGTCCAGCGGCTGGACGGGCTGGGTGCGCACGTCACCCTGGTCGAAGCGTATGCCCTGCAGCTGCTCGCCCTCGATGACGCCGTTGCACAGCGTGACCATGTCGTCGCGCAGCTCGATGCCGGTGACCCGTGGGGCCAGGCCTTGCGCGCGCAGCCAGTCGTGCACGGCAAAGGTCAGGTAGCCCTTGCCCGAGCCGAAGTCCGCCACCCGCACCGGCGCCCCGGGCGCATCCAGGCCCGCCTCGTGCACCGCGCCGGACAGGATCTCGACGAAGCGATTGATCTGCTTCCACTTGCGCGCCATCGCTGGCACCAGGGCCGGCTCGCCCTTCACGAGATGGGTCAGCCCCAGCGCGGACCAGACCGGGTGGCGCATTTCCAGCGGGCGGTGCTTGGCCTTGTCGTGCCCGGCCGGAGCGGGCGCCGCATCGGCCGGCGCATCGAGCCGCGTCACGCGCAGCGTCTCGCGGCCCTTGCGGCTTACCGCGAACTGCACCTCTTCGGCGCTGGTGTGCAGGTGGGCGTTGCGAAAGCGCGCCCCCAGCAGGGACGCGATCTCGGCCAGCCCGGCCTCGGGTGCATGGTTCTTCGTGATGTCGCGGGTGGTGTGCCGCCACAAAAAGCTCAGCGCCGGCTCGCCGCGCAGTTCGATGCGGCGAACGGTGAGGCGCTCCACATCGGTGTCGTCGCCGACGGGGCCGGACAGCAGCAGCTTGCCGAACTGTCCGCCCGCCAGCGCCAGGCGGACGAGGTGCAGAAAACGCTCATGGGCCGGCGCATCGACTGCCGGCGGCGGGGTGATCAGGGACGTGAACATCAGGGCACGGATTGTCCCCGAGCCGCGCCCCGGCCGCTGCGCAGGCCCGCGCTCAGTGGCGGTGTGCCCAGGCCACGCCCTCGTTGGCGGCGTAGCTCAGCGCGGATTCCCGGCTGGTGAAGCGCTGGACGAAACGCCAGACGCGGTCGGTGGTGGCCGTTCCTTTGCCGGAACGGATGGAGACCGAGGCGACGAACTGTCCGTCGGCATCGGTTTGGGTCATGGGTGAGACTGTGAAGCGCCCCACCTCAATGCTGTTCTTTTGCATATGGCTTGAGGTGTGCGCCTTGATCGGCAGAACCGTCTTGGCGCGGTTTCGGGAATGGGGCGATTGGCCGCGCCCCGGTCGGCAGTGGTGAACGCTCAGATCGCGCGGATGTTCGCGGCCTGGAGACCCTTGGGGCCTTCCTTGACCTCGAACTCCACCTGGGCGCCTTCGGCCAGCGTGCGGAAACCGCCGTTGTTGCGGATTTCGCTCTGGTGGGCGAAGAGATCCTTGCTGCCATCGGTGGGAGCGATGAAGCCGAAGCCCTTGGTGTCGTTGAACCACTTCACGATGCCGGTTTGAATAGCCATGGTGTTTATTGCGTTGGAAAAATGAAAAAGATGGCGAACGCCCTCCGCCGGCGCCATGCACGGCCGGAGACAGAAACACTCAAGAGCAATCAGCGGGGTGGAAGCTGGAGCGAGCCGCTCGCGAGATGGGCCTGGGGAAGGCCGGCGGGGCTGCAGATAAGACCTGTGAAAAACGGTCTTGTGCGAATCTATTCCCCGAATATAGCACAGCTTGCAAAACCCGACCCTGCACACCGACCGAAACACGCCCCTACCCCTCGGTCACGGGGAGCTTAATCAAGACAGTGCCAGGTCTTGCCACCTTACCGCGGGGCTGTCTGCGGGCATGTGCCCGTCCAGAATCAAGCCAACCTTGCACAACCCGCCTGCTGCGGTCTTTCGTGATGCTCAAACCCCTCGCCCTCGTCGCTGCACTGTTTCTCGGCTGGCAGGGCTCCGCCCATGCGGACTATGTCGTGAGCGCCCAGGGCGTGGATTTCAGCTTTCACCAGATCGACGCCGACAGCTTCACGCTGCGCATCCAGCACGCGCTCGACGCCACCGGCGACTGGGCCTCGGCAGACCACCTCGGCTTCCTGGCCTTCAAGGGCCTGGGCCCGCTGACCGGCCTGAGCGGCATCACCGTCAGCAGCAATGCGGCGGACACCACCTGGTCCTACCGCATCACCGAGCTGAACGGCCAGGGTTGCAGTGCAAACGCCAAATCGGGCGGCTTGTGCCTGAGTTCGGCGCCCAATGTGGCGCTGAGCAACGACCTGATGCTGACCTTCAATCTCGAGGGAACTCAGATCGCGCTGGACGGGCCTCTGCACCTGAAGGTCGGCTTCACACAGGGGCTGAGCGACAACATCATCGGCAGCCTGCTGTCAGCCGACATGCTGGCCACCTCCGCCTGCACGGCCAACTGCGTCACCACGCCCAACGACACACCCGGCCAGCAGCTGCCCGAACCGGGCTCAATGGCGCTGGCCGGTCTGGCACTGGCTGGTCTGCTCGCGGGCCGCAAGCTGGGGCGGCTGCCCGCCGCTGCAGCCTGAGTCATCCGCCGCGCGCCGCGCCTGCGGCGCCTCAGGCATGCGTGATGAGGCGCCGGCCCTGTTCGTCGTCCAGGTGCGGCAGCGTGTTGAAGGTCACGAGGTGGTGGCGCCGCGCGTTGAAGCCGAACTCCGTGACGGCCGAATTGCGCATGCGCAGGTTCAGTTCTACCAGCGTCTCATGCGGCGCCGCCAGCACCTGGGCGACGGCGGTGGAGATGGGGCCGCCACTGGAGACGATCAACACCTGACGCCCCACGCCCTGGTCCAGCACCCGCTGCAACGCGTCCGCCACGCCGGCTGAAAAACCCGCAAAGCTCGGCATGCCCAGCGGGGCCGTCTCGCCACGCATCCAGGCCAGCAGCCCCTGGCGCAGGAGCCGGAAGTGCTGCTTCACGGCCTCGGCATCACGCGGTGGCGCCAGCGGCTCCGGGTGCACAGCGCGCACCAGGGCTTCGCTGTCGTACTCGTTCAGCCCGGGCAAGGCCAGCGCCGGCAGCTCCGCGTCCAGGCCCTCCCGCAGGCTGGCCAGCGACTGCGCATGCCGACGCAGGGTGCCGGTGAACACCGCGTCGAACTGCTGGCCGCGCTCGCGCCAGTAGGCGCCCAGACGGCGGCACTGCTCGGCGCCTCGCTGGCTGAGCTGATCGTAGTCGGCGGCACCAAAGCTGGCCTGCCCGTGACGGACGAGATGAAGGCTTCCCATGCGGCCATCATCCCTGCGATAGCCGCGCTGGCCTGTCACGGTGATGACTGGCCCCGGGGCGGCGGGCTGCCCGTTGGGCATCCCCTACCATCGGCGCCGCCTCCTCGTCGACGTCGACGCCCGCCACCTCGGAGCACCCCGCCATGCCTTTTCGCAAGCTGTTCGATGGTCTCGCTGCCCTGCTTCCCGCAGCGCTGCTGGGCTGGGCCCCGCTGACCGCCACCGCCGCACAGGTGAAGGTCGACACCCTCATCGACGACGGCATCGTCGTCACGATGGATGCAGAGCGTCGGGTGATCCAGCACGGTTCGGTCGCCATCGACGGCGCCCGCATCGTCGCAGTGGGCGAGGCGGCCGAGCTGCGCAGCCGTTACCGCGCCCGCCAGGTGCTGGCGGCCAAGGGTCGGCTGGTGATTCCGGGCCTGATCAACGGCCACTCCCACGTGCCGATGACCCTGTTCCGCGGCCTGGCCGACGACCTCGAGGTGTCGGAATGGCTGACCCGATGGATCTTCCCGGCCGAAGCACGGAATGTCGACGAAGGCTTCGTGCGGGCCGGCACGCGCCTCGGCCTGGCGGAAATGATTCGTGGCGGCACGACGACGTTCTGCGACATGTACTACTTCGAGGACGCGATCGCCGACGAGACGGCCCGGGCGGGCCTGCGCGGCGTTCTCGGCGAGACGGTGCTCGAGTTCCCGGCCCCCGACAACAAGACCTGGGACGCGGCCCTCGCCTACACGGGCCGCTTCGTGAAGCGCTGGCAGGGCCATCCGCTGATCGTGCCGGCGATCGCGCCGCATGCGCCCTACACGGTCACGGCGGCCCACCTCCAGCAGGTCCAGGCCTGGTCCGAGGAGATGAAGGTGCCCGTGCTGATGCATGTGGCGGAGACCGAGTTCCCGGTCCCGCCGGTGGTGGGCCGTACCACGGCGCGCGGCGATGTCGCCTACCTCGACGGCCTGGGCGCACTCAAACGCAATCTGATCGCCGCGCACGTGGTCGCCCTCGACGGCGACGAGATCCGCTTGCTGGCCGAGCGGGGCGTCGGCGTCGCCCATAACCCCACCTCGAACATGAAGACCGCCGCCGGTCTGTCGCCGGTGCCCCAGATGCAGGCGGCCGGTGTCGCGGTCGGGCTCGGCACGGACGGCGCGGCCTCCAATAACGATCTCGACCTGTGGGAAGAGATGAACCTCGCCGCCCTGCTGCACAAGCACGCCACCCACAGCGCGCGCACGCTGAGTGCCGAGCAGGCCTTCGCGATGGGCACCATCGAGGGCGCACGTGCGCTGCATCTCGAGCAGGAGATCGGATCGCTCGAAGCTGGCAAGCGCGCCGACCTCGTCATCGTCGACATCGACGCGCTGCACAGCTGGCCCGGCGATCAGGGCTCGCCGGCCGTCGAGGCCAACGCCATCTATTCGCAGCTCGTCTACGCCACCAAGGCCAGCGACGTCCGCACGGTGCTGGTCGACGGCCGCGTGCTGATGCGGGACCGCCGGCTGCTGACGCTGGACGAAGCCGCCATCAAGCGCGACGCACTGGCCTATCGCCAGAAGATCCGCGCGAGCCTGGCCCGGCCCTGAGCCCCGGCAGGCCGGCTTGCAACAATGCGCCCATGCTGCTACGCCAAGCCACCCGCGCCGACACCGCCGAACTCTGGCGCGTGCGCTATGCCGTCACCGAAAACCGGCTGACGCCGGGCCGCATCGGCGATGCCGAGTTGTGGGCCTACCTGGAGCAGTACGGCCGCGGCTGGGTGGTGGAGCTGGCGCCGCATCGCATCGCCGGCTTCGCGATCGGCGACGCGCGCGACGGCAACATCTGGGCGCTGTTCGTCGACCCCGCCCGCGAGGGCCTGGGCCATGGGCGACGGCTGCACGACGTGATGGTGGACTGGCTCTTTGCCACCGGCCTCACACGGCTGAACCTGGGCACGCAGCCCGGCTCGCGGGCCGAGGCCTTCTACCGCCGCGCCGGGTGGCGTCCGCTGTCTCTCGATGAACACGGCGAGCAGCGCTTCGAGCTGCTCGCCTCCGACTGGAAAGCTCCCCATGCTTGAGATCCTCGAATTCGCCACCGGCCCGCAGCCGCGCACCACGCTGATCGTGCTGCACGGCCTGGGTGCCAGCAGCGACGACTTCGTGCCCGTCTGCGAGGCCCTGCGCTTGCAGCCGCTGGGCGACGTGCGCTTCGTGCTGCCGCAGGCGCCGGTGCGGCCGGTGACGCTGAACGGCGGCTACGCGATGCCGGCCTGGTTCGACATCCTCGGCCCCTACCCCGCACCGGCCGAGGACGAGGCCGGCCTGCGGGCATCGCAGGCCCGCATCGAGGCGCTGATCGCCCGCGAGCGCGAGCGCGGCGTCGCGTCGGAACGCATCGTGCTGATGGGTTTCTCGCAGGGCTGCGCGATGACCCTGATGACCGCACTGCGCTACCCCGAGCGCCTGGGCGGTGCCATCGGCCTATCGGGCTACCTGCCGCTGGCGGCCACCACGGCGACCGAGCGCTCGGCCGTCAATGCCGACCTGCCCTTCTTCCTCGGCCATGGCACGCAGGACACGGTCGTCGTGCCACCGCGCGGGCGCGCCGCCCGCGACGCGCTGCAGGCCCTGGGGCATCCGGTGGCCTGGCACGAATACCCGATGGACCATTCGGTCTGCCTGGAAGAGATCAACGACCTGAACGCCTGGTGCCTGCGTCATCTCGCTTGAGCATGCCGGCCGCGGCGTGCTGCACAACTGGGCCGGGTTTTGCGCCCTGATTCGGCGGGAAGGGGGCCTGGGCTGAGGGAAGATGCGCCGGGCATGGACCGTCTCGCCGAACACATCGTTGCCTGGCACAACCGCCATCCGCTGGCGCGTCGTATCGCCCTGGCCGACGTGCACACGGCCGGCGTCATCGCCCTGCCCTTCTACCGTGCCTCGGCCCTGGGTGGCGGCCTGGTCGAACCGGTGCTGACCGACGAGATCAAGCCGGAGGAGATCGCACCTCCAGCGTCGCCCGAGCCGAACGACGCGCCGCCCGCCGAGGCTGCGGCCGACGAACCGGCGGCGGCGACCGAAGCGGCACCGCCTCCTGAACCCACACCAGCCGCACCACCCGCGCTTGCAGCCGCGCCCGCCAAACCTGGCGCCCTGCAGGCGCTGCTGGCGCGGTTCAGGCGCTCGCCCGGTGATGAATGGCCCGGCTTCGACGAAGACCTGCTGGATGGTCTGAGCCCGGCCCGCATGGCCCGGTTCGCGCTGGCCCACGGCTTTGCCGAGCTGCCGCCGGGCGGCGAGGCCCTGCCGTCGCGTCAGGTGGCCGCGGAGCCGGCACTGGCGCGCGGCGGCTGGCCCTACACGCTCTACCTGATGAGCGCCGCGGTTGACGCCGGCCCGCTGCGCACCCGCGTGGTGGCCGGCCGCGGCAACCCGCCCCGGCTCGCCGGGCGTCGCCTGCTGGACCCGCGGCGCATGAGCATTGCCGCCGGTGTCGGCCTCGCGCTGCTGGCCGGCCTGATCTGGCTGGCCTGGCCCCGCACGCCTGCCGCCGAGGCAGACGGCCCCGCGCCGGCCGCATCGGCGCCCGCGTCAGCGGCATTGCCCGCGTCAGCCTCCGCCAGCGAGCCCTCGTCGGTCGCATCGGCTGCGGCCAGCGCCGTGCAGCAGCCCGCCTCGTCCGCCGACGCCGCCAGTGCGCCACCCAGCGCAGCCGAGGCAGCCAGCGCGGCACCGCCGCCGGACATCCGGCCGCAGCTGGTGGATCGCGGCGGCCGCGAGACGCCGTCGCTCGGCAGCACGCTCAAGGACAAGCCGGCGGCTGAAGACTCGGCCGGCAGCAAGCCCTCCGAAGCCCCCGACGCCACGCATGGCGCAGGCGGCAAGAGCACGGCGCCGGCCCAGCCCGGGAGGCCGACCAAGCCTGACGAGGGCGCTCCGGTGAGCAGCACCAGTCCCGAGGCTCAGCAGGAGTTGAAGCGCCTCGGACAGCAGGGCGCCCCCGCCGTCGTGGCCCTGGTGGGGCCTGCCGGCAGCAAGGAAGACGCCGAGGCCCACCTCAAGCGCATGCGCGAGGTGCTGGCCGAGGTGGACGGCCGGCCGGATCAGCTCCAGGCCGATGTGATCAAGACGCCATCCGGCTGGCGCGCCACCGTCTGGCCCTTCACCACCCGTGAACAGGCGCAGCTGGTGAACGCCTTCATGGTGGCCCGCGGGCTCAAGACCAAGGCCGTGAATTTCTGAGCCAGGCGCTCAGGCAGGCCGCCGAATCACAAAGGCCCGCTTGTCGCCGCTGTCGAAGCCGCAGCGTTCGTAGAAGGCCCACACGGCGGGGTCCTCGCGGCTGGTGGTTGCACGACCTTGTAGCAGCCGGCCTCCCAGGCACGCTCGATGGCCGGACGGATGACGGCCTGCCCATGTCCCCGGCCACGGTGGTCGGCGTGCGTGACGACGTTCTCGATGACGCCGTAGGCCTACCCGCCGCGCGTCAGGTTGGGCACGACAGCCAGGTTGCAGCTGGCGATCAGCGCAGCACCGTCGAACAGCCCGAAATGCGTCAGGCCCGGGTGAGCGAACACCGCGCCGACGGCAGCGCGTCACCGGGATTCAGGTGCTGGAGCAGATCCGTAAGCGTCCTGGCAAGTCATGTTGATCCGCTGAGCCGCGCCTAGGATGCTCGTATCCATCAACGACTTGATGGGTACGTACGCACTATGGAGCAAGCAGCGCCAGGTCGCCGTCGCCGAGTTCACAGCGCCGAGTTCAAGGCGCAGGCAGTGCAAGCCGCGCAGCAGCCCGGCGTCTCGATGGCCTCTGTGGCGATGGCTCACGGCATCAACGCGAACCTGTTGCGGCTTGGGTCCATGAGATGGCACAGCCGCCTGCTGCCGCAGTGACCGTCAGCGACCAGCCCGTTGGCTTCATCGCGCTCCCGATCCCGGCGCCGGCAGTAGCGCCTTCGCCAAGCGCTTAGCCCATCCGCATTGAGGTCCGCCGCGGTTCGACCACCATCTCGGTGACGTGGCCGGCGGGCGCCGCCGATGCGTGTGCGGCGTGGATGCGCGAGCTGCTACGTTGATCCGCATCGACGCTGTGTGGCTTGCCACGACTCCACTGGACATGCGCGCCGGCACCGAGACTGCACTGGCCCGCGTGGTCCAGGTCTTCGGCGGGGCCAAGCCGCACCATGCCTATCTTTTTGCCAACCGGCGTGCCACGCGCATGAAGGTACTCGTGCATGACGGCATCGGCGTGTGGCTCGCAGCGCGGCGCCTGCACCAGGGCCGCTTCGTGTGGCCTCGCGACGTCTCGCTGGAACAGATGCCGCTGACCCAGCCGCAGTTGCAGGCCCTTGTGCTGGGCCTGCCATGGCAGCGCGTGGAAGACGACGGCGCGATCCGGTTGCTGTGACGCAATTAGTGCTCGCGCCGATGCGCGCGGCCCGCGCTCGCACCACGCTGCCGACATGGCAGTCGCCGCGCCCCTCAGTGCCGAAGACGTAGCCTCGCTGGAAGCTGCGGGGCTTGGGCATATCGGTGCCAAGGTGCGAGCGCTCTTGGACCGCCAGGCGCACGACCGCCACGAGATTGAGTGGCGCGACGCCAAGATCGAGAAGTTGAAATTTGAGATGGCGCAGCTGCGCCGCGTGAAGTTCGGCAAGAAGAGCGAGCAGCTCGACGCTGAGCAGAAGGCGCTCTTCGACGAAGCGGTGGACGCTGACCTAGCCGCGCTGGAAGCGCAGCTCGCCGAGCTGAAGGTCGCCAAGCGCAAGGACGCCGAGCCCGCGCCCGAGCGCCCCAAGCGCGACGCACTTCCGGCCCACCTGCCGCGCGTAGAGCGGCACCACGAACCCAGCGACACGACCTGCGCCTGCGGCTGCCAAATGAAGCGCATCGGCGAGGACGTCAGCGAGAAGCTGGACTACACGCCCGGCAGCTTCACCGTGGAGCGCCATGTGCGCGGCAAGTGGGCCTGCGCGAAGTGCCGCAGTTTGACCCAAGCGCCGGTGCCGGCAGAGATCATCGACAAGGGCTTGCCCACTTCGGGCCTGCTCGCCCATGTCCTGGTCGCCAAGCACTCCGACCACTTGCCGCTCTATCGCCAGGAGGCTATTTTCGAGCGCACCGGCCTAGCCATCCCGCGCTCTACGCTGGCGGCCTGGGTGGGCGTGTGCGGTGTGCGGCTGCAGCCGTTAGTGGATGCCATGAAGTCCGACCTGCTGCGCTTGCCGGTGCTTCACGCCGACGAGACGCCGGTGGCCATGCTCGCGCCCGGCACCGGCAAGACGCATCGCGCCTATCTCTGGGCCTACGCCAGCGGCGCCTTCGAGCAGATGCGCGTCGTGGTCTACGACTTCACTGAGAGCCGCTCGGGCCAGCATCCACGGACCTTTCTCGGTCACGGCACCGACAACGCCTGGAGGGGCAGTCTCGTGTGCGACGACTATTCGGGCTACAAGGCGCTGTTCCTCGACCGCTGCATCACCGAGGTGGGCTGCATGGCCCACGCGCGCCGCAAGTTCGTGGAGCTGCACCTGGCCAACAAGAGCACCTTGGCGGCCATCGCCATCGAGTTCATCAGACAGCTATCCGGCATCGAGCGGGAAGTGAAGGACCTGCCAGCGGAGGATCGGCTACGAGAGCGACGAACGCGCGCGGCGGCAGTGGCTCGGGCCCTGCACGGGTGGTTGCTGGAGTAGCGGCCGAAGGTGCCGGATGGCTCGGCGACCGCCAAGGCCATGTACTACAGCCTGCACCGCTGGGCGGCGCTCACGCGCTATCTCGGCGACCCCGCCTTGCCCATCGGCAACAATTTCGACGAACAGCAGATCAGGCCATGGGCTACGGGACGGAAGAACTGGCTCTTCGCCGGAACGCTGCTGTCTGGCCAGCGTGCCGCGGCCATCATGAGTTTGATTCAGACGGCCAAGCTGAACGGGCATGACCCATGTCAGTACCTCAAGGACGTGCTTCATCGGCAGCCGACACAGCGGGCGCGTGACATCGCAGAGCTGTTGCCGCATCGGTGGTCTCCTGCAATATCCGGTTAGGCAGCCAAACGCCTGCCAGAATCTTTGCCGGGCGCGGGCAATGGCCTATCTTGGAGTGCGCGTGAAGGCTTGGAACAGACTCTGTATGGTCGCGCCGCTGGCGGTTGCGGCCTCTGTGCCTCAGACAGCAACGGGGGAAATCAGCGAAGTGGCCGGGGCCGTACTCCCTGCGCCCCTGGTCGCTGAATACGCCTGTGGAACCTATACGGAGGCGGTGCTGCGTCCAGTGTTCATCTCGCGATGGTCCCAAAGGCTCAAGTCTGCGCCCTCCGAAAACGACGCGCTCAAAGAGGCTCTCACAGAGTACGCCCGGCTAATGCGCTCCTTTTGCGGCGACATGCAGGCGGCCTTTAAGGGTAAGGAGTCTGTCATCGCGGCCATCTACGCACGTCAGCTTCCTAGGTCCAACGACGCCCTCTCGTCCTTGTGCGATACCCGGTGCATGCCTTGGCTAAAGAGGGAGACGGATTTCCTTAAGGAAGGTCTGAAAAATTCACATCCAGTGCGAGTACCGGCGGGACCACATTGATGCATTCGAATTCGGTCGCTCGATGCGTTCCAAAGGCTCCATTC